>CAVVSK010000010.1:0-445586 GCA_963750965.1 uncultured Alphaproteobacteria bacterium | reverse complement strand
GCGTTGTAACCGCGGGTAAAGGGCGTGTCGGAACGTTCCACCCGCAAATAAACCTCGCGGCAGATGAAGCGCAGATTCTGGTTTCGCATCAGCACGCCCGGCAGCAGCGCGGCTTCGCAGAGGATCTGGAAACCGTTGCAGACGCCGAGCACGAGGCCGCCGTCGGCGGCGAATTTCTTCACCGCCGCCATGATCGGCGAGCGCGCGGCGATCGCCCCGCAGCGCAGGTAATCGCCATAGCTGAAGCCGCCGGGGATGACGACGAGATCGGTGCCCTCCGGCAGCGCGGTGTCCGCATGCCAGAGCATCGCCGGATCGCGACCGGACACGAGCTTGAGCGTGCGCGCCATGTCGCGCTCGCGATTGATGCCGGGAAAAACGACGACGGCGGACTTCATGGCAGTGATATGGAATGAGCGGCCGAAACGGGCAAGCTCATTCCACCACCTCGATGCGGTAATTCTCGATCACGGTATTGGCGAGGAGCTTGTCGGCCGCTTGCTTTAAGGTCGCCTCCACCTGCCCTTTGTCGCCGCCTTCAATTTCGATGTCGAACACCTTGCCCTGGCGGACGCTGGTTACGCCATTGACGCCGAGCGAGCGCAGCGCGCCTTCGATCGCCTTGCCCTGCGGATCAAGCACGCCGGTTTTGAGCGTGACGGTAACACGCGCCTTCACCGTCTAGCCCTTCACAAGCACCGGGCCGGTACCCTGCGGGCGTTCGCCTTCGCTCACGATGCCGAGCCGCTTGGCGACTTCCGTATAGGCCTCGATCAGGCCGCCCATGTCGCGGCGGAAGCGGTCCTTGTCCATCTTGTCGTTCGACTTGATGTCCCACAGCCGGCAGGAGTTGGGCGAGATCTCGTCGGCGACGACGATCCGCATCATCTCGTTTTCCCACAGCCGGCCGCATTCCATCTTGAAGTCGACCAGACGGATGCCGACGCCGAGGAAGAGCCCGGACAGGAAATCGTTGACCCGGATGGCGAGCGCCATGATGTCGTCGATCTCCTGCGGCGTGGCCCAGCCGAAAGCGGTGATGTGCTCTTCCGACACCATTGGGTCGTTGAGCGCGTCGTTCTTGTAATAGAATTCGATGATCGAGCGCGGCAGCTGGGTACCCTCCTCGATGCCGAGCTTCGTGGACAGGGAACCGGCGGCGACATTGCGCACGACGACCTCGAGCGGGACGATCTCGACCTCCCGGATCAACTGCTCGCGCATGTTGAGCCGGCGGATGAAATGCGTCGGCACCCCAATGTCGTTGAGGTGCTGAAAAATGTACTCCGAGATGCGATTATTGAGGACCCCCTTGCCCTCGATAATCTCGTGCTTTTTCGCATTGAAAGCGGTCGCATCGTCCTTGAAATGCTGGATCAGCGTTCCGGCCTCGGGTCCTTCGTAAAGGATCTTGGCCTTGCCTTCGTAGATGCGACGGCGGCGGCTCATCGGAGTGTACCGTGGTTTGTGAAAGTCCATGTGCCGTGGCTCCATTTCAGTTCGAGTGGTCCGCGGCGGCGGAACCGGATGGCACGACTCGCTTAAGTGAATAGCCTATCCGGCCACAGCGCAACCTAGCCGATGCCAATCCGCAGCACAATCGACAGGTCTGTGGAAGGTGCACAAGCGGTGCGCGAATCGCATGGTTGCCTTGACGCTATGGGGCCGATATGCAAGGCGCCCGGAACTTCATAACGCAAAGCAGCGTTCCCATCGGCGACGAGGAAAAACATGACAACGTTCGACAAGCGTGAGGAAGGTTTCGAGAAGCAGTTCGCGCATGACGAAGATTTGCGATTTAAGGCCATTGCTCGCCGCAACAAGTTGCTGGGCAAATGGGCGGCAGAGAGGCAGGGTCTCAGCGGCCCGGAAGCCGATGCCTATGCTAAGGAAGTGGTGATAGCCGATTTCGAGGAAGCCGGCGAAGACGACGTTTTTCGCAAAATCCGCGCGGATTTCGACGCCAAGGGGATCACACTGTCGGATCAGGACATCCGCCGCCAGATGCATGACCTGCTGGCGCAGGCGGTTACCGAAGTAAAAGCCTCGGGCTGATCACGCCTTTGTGCCCATATGCCGCATGGGCTCCCCGCCTCGGCGGGAATATCTGCCGGCGCAAAAGGTTTATCGTCCTAGTCAGAAGGAAAGCCATCTGGTCGGAGGAAAGCCATGGCCCGAATCGCTCGCGTATCCCTGCTCGCGTCGGCCGCGTTGCTGGCGCTTGGCACTCACCTCCTCGCGCAGCAAAACGCGATGACGTTTTTCGTCACCAGCGTCGGTATCGGCAAGGGTGCCGACCTCGGCGGGCTGGAAGGCGCGGACCGGCATTGCCAGTCGCTCGCCCAGGCGGTCGGCGCCGGAGGAAAAACCTGGCGCGCTTATCTGAGCACGCAGGGGACCGGCGCGGTGAATGCGCGCGATCGCATTGGCAAAGGGCCTTGGCAGAATGCCAAAGGTGTCGTCATCGCCAAGGATGTGGCGGAACTGCATGGCGAGAACAATATCACCAAGCCGACGGCGCTCACCGAGAAGGGCGATATGGTGCCCAGCCCTCCCGAGGACAAGACCAATCAACACGACATCCTTACCGGGTCGCAGCCCGACGGCACCGCCCTTTCCGGCGACAAGGACATGACCTGCGGCAACTGGACCAAGAGCGGCGAAGGCGCGGCCATGGTGGGCCATGTCAACCGCCGCGGCCTCGACGATTCGCCCGCGGCAAAATCGTGGAATTCGTCGCACACTTCGCGCGGACCGAGCGGCGGATGTAGCCAAATGGATCTCAACAGCACGGGCGGGGCCGGATTATTGTACTGCTTCGCGGCATCAAACTGAAATCCAAGGCCGGCCAGACGGGCCGCCTGGACCGGCCGATCGGGCTCCGTCAAAGCCAGGAATCGAAACGGTTTTCAGGGATTAGGAACGACAGCCCGCCCTGGGCGTTAACTGGATACCATGCGTTTTGCTAACCCAGTCGTGGGCTATGTCGGCGCCGTTCTCGGCGTGATCGCGATTGCCTCGGTCGCGGTTTTCACCCTGCATGGAATGGCCGCAAAGGCGCATCGCCATTGGGATGCCGACATCGACCGCATTATCGCCCAGCAGCAGGCGAAGAAGCTGGACACGGCCAGCCCTGCCCGAACCGAAATTCCCGACAACAATGCCAGGCCGCAGATCGCCACCCTCACCCGCAGCTCGGGGGAGGACGATGAAGACGAACCGGCCCTCAGCAACGAGCAGGCTAAGTCCAAAAAGCTTCAGAATCCGAGCGGCAAGAAAAACAATCGCCGTACCGAGCGGCGGCAGCATTACATCCCGCCCGCCTTTGCCACCGTGCCGAAATTCGCTGCCACCGCCGCGGCCACCACCACTGTTCTGCTCAGGCTGCGCTGACTTTCCGACCGCATGATCTCACCGTCATTGACTTGCTATGGGGGCAGGCGGATTCCTCGCCTCGCAAAGATAACGGAGTGCTTGAATGAAAAATCTCTGTGTGCTGGGTCTTCTTGGTCTGCTGATGTCATCGCAGGCCGAAGCTCAGACGATGACAAAATGCGAAGGCCCGGACGCTCGCGCGTGTCAGCAGCAGAATATTAAAACAGCGCGCAAGACGCTCGATCGCGCAATCACCGATGCCTGCAAAAAACAGGGCGTCAAAGGCACGGCAATGCTAGCTTGCCGCGCCGAGCTGATGACCAAGACCGCCGAAGGCCTCCCGCGCTGACTTATCAGCCGCACGCGATCTTGTCCGAAAGCCATCCCGCCCCGATCAGTCAGGACACGATCTTTCCGGACCCTGCTACGACATCGGTTCGGGCTCGGGCTGACGCTTCGGATCCTCCGGCAGCGGGATGAACTCCTTGTCGTCATGCGTGGGCAGCTTGAAGCGGCCCGCTTGCCAATCCGCTTTCGCCTGCTCGATGCGTTCCTTGCGCGAGGAGACGAAATTCCACCAGATATGGCGCAGACCAAGCGGCTCGCCGCCGAGCAGCATCACCGTCGTTGGTTCGAGTGCGACGATCGCGGCGTCGCCGCCGAAGCTGAACACAAGAAGGGTACCGGCCTTATAAACGCGTCCGTCGTGCTCGACGCTGCCGCGCACGACATAAGCCGCGCGCTCGCGATGCTCCCCGGGCAGCTCCAGGCTGGCTCCCGGCTGCATCTCCGCATGCAGATAAAACAGCGGCGAATGCGTCTTCACGCGGTTGCTTAACCCATAGGCCGAACCGGCGATCAACCGTGCCTCCACACCGGGTTGCTTCAACCTGGGCAACTCGGTTTCGGCGTGATGGGCAAAATTCGGCGCGGATTCCTCGTCGCGCTCCGGCATCGCGACCCAGGCCTGCAAACCATGCAGCGGTCCGCCCTGCTGGCGCAATCCGTCGAAGCGCTCGGAATGGCTGATGCCCTGCCCCGCCGTCATCCAGTTGACCGCTCCGGGGCGGATCACCTGCTCGATGCCCAGGCTGTCGCGGTGGGTGATCTCGCCTGCGAACAGATAAGTGATGGTAGAGAGCCCAATATGCGGGTGCGGGCGCACGTCAGTCTCGCGCGACAGGTTCGGCGGAAGCGCGAGCGGTCCCATATGGTCGAGAAAGATGAAAGGTCCGACCATCCGCCGCTGGGCAAACGGCAGGATCCGCCCGACCTCGAGAAGGCCGATGCTGCGGCGGCGCGCGGGAATGACGAGAGAGAGCATGGGTTACCTAGGGTCATTGCCGGGCTTGACCCGGCACTCGATCATGCCAGAGAAGTCAAAGCCGTGCATGACGAAGGAACAGGAATGGATCATCTGATCGAAGGCTATCGCCGGTTTCGCGCGAATGTCTGGCCGGCCGAGCGCGCGCGCTATGAGCGCCTCGCCGAAAAAGGTCAGCGCCCGGAGGCGATGGTGATCGCCTGTTCGGATTCCCGGGTCGATCCGCAGACCGTGTTCAGCGCCGTCCCGGGCCAGCTCTTCATGGTGCGCAGCGTGGCGGGTCTTGTGCCGCCATACGGCCCGGATATGGGCCATCACGGCACCAGTGCAGCCCTGGAATACGGCGTACGCGTGCTGAAAGTATCGCGCGTGGTGGTGCTCGGCCACGCTCAATGCGGCGGCGTGCGGGCTATGCTGGAAGGCGCGGCGGAGGCGACGGACTTCGTCGCGCAATGGATGGCGATCGCCGAGCCGGCGCTGCGCTGTGCGCGGGAAGCGGCACCTGGCGAGGACGTCCTAAGCCGGTGCGAGACCGAGGTGTTGCGGCTGTCGCTTAATAACCTGCTCACCTTCCCGTGGATCGCCGAGGAAGTGAAGGCGCGGCGGCTGCAGGTGCAGGGCTTTCATTTCGGTATCCAGAGCGGCGTTCTGGCAAAGCTCGACGGCGACCGGCTCGTTCCGGTGACGTAGCTATACTTATAACGACATTGTCATGGCCGGGCCTGTCCCGGCCATCTTGATCATAAGGCACAATGCTTCCTCAGCGGGATCACCGGGACGAGCCCGGTGGTGACGAAGAAGGAAGCCGACCGATGCGCTACGAACTTTATTATTGGGCCGAGATCCAGGGACGCGGCGAATTCGTGCGGCTGGCGCTGGAAGAAGCCGGCGCCGATTACGTCGACGTCGTCCGGCGCAAGGGCGGCATGGAGAAGATGACGCGCCTTCTCGAAAGCGGGCGCGTGGCGCATCCGCCTTTCGCCCCACCCTTCCTGAAAGCGGGCAAGCTGCTCATCGGCCAGACCGCCAACATTCTTCTTTTCCTGGGCGCGCGCGAAGGCCTGGCGCCGAAAAGCGAAGAGGGCCGGCTCTGGACGCATCAGTTGCAGCTCACGATCGCCGATCTGGTGGTGGAAGCACATGACACCCATCATCCGATCGGCGTCGGGTTGTATTACGAGGACCAGAAGCAAGAGGCCAAGCGCCGCACGGCGGAATTTTTGAACGAGCGCGCCCCGAAATTCCTCGGCTATTTCGAAGAAGTGTTGAAACGCAACAAGACCGGATGGCTGGTCGGCCGTTCCCTTACCTATGTGGACCTCAGCCTGTTTCAGGTGGTGGCCGGGCTGCGCTACGCCTTCCCGAAATCGATGCAGAAACTCTCGCGGAAGCATCCGCGGGTGATCGAGCTGCACGACCGGGTCATGCTGCGTCCGCGCATCGACGCTTACATCGCCTCGAAGCGGCGGATACCGTTCAATGAATATGGGATATTCCGGCGATATCCGGAGCTGGACCGCTAGCTTCCAGCTCAGCGCCCGTTCGCCTTGCGCCTGCGCTTCTTTCGCGCCGTGGCGCGGCCCCGCCCCCGGGTCTTCTGCATACAGTGGGCGCATTTGCAAAGCGGTATATAGTTGTCGAGATAATCGCGGCCGTAGTTGTAGGTGAGTTCGTCCCCCGGCTCGATGCGGCGGATCGTGCGCAGCAGAACGCGCTTTTTGACGACCTCGACTTCCATATTCGGGTTGCAGGAATGGTTGGCATAGCGCGCGATGTTTGTGCGCGGCGCGCCGTCTATGGTCCAACGGTTGTTGATTTCAAATAGATAACGGGAGTTCTGGTCTTCCTTCTTCTTGGCCTGCGCATTGGTCAAAAGCGGCCCGGTATATTCCAGCAGCCACGTGCCCTTCTTGATAAACATCGTGGCGAAAAGGCCAAGGCCCGTGCGTGCGCGGCCGATGCGATAGGGAACAAAAAACGGCACAGCGCGCTAATCCCCCGCCGACAGTGGCCGTGCCACGTGTTCCAGGGATCGGCGCTCCGCCGCGACACCGTAAATCAGCGCAATCAGTGCGGCTGCCGTCATCAACGCGGTGGCAAACAGGTAGCCGTAGAACACGTTGAAGCGCGAGCCGGTGCCGATCAGCGTCCCGAACAGCCAGGGCGCGGCAACCCCGCCAACCCCTGTGCCAACCGAATAGAAGACAGCAATGGCGAGCGCGCGCGTCTCCAGCGGGAAGATCTCGCTCACGGTGAGATAGGCGGCGCTTGCGGCGGGCGAGGCGAAGAAGAAGATCAGCGTCCACATCAGCGTGAGCGTCACCGCCGTCAGCGCATCCTGAGCAAACAGCCAGCCGGTGATAAGCAGCAGCAGCGCGGAGGCGAGATAGGTCGCCGCGATCATCTGCCGCCGTCCGACGGTATCGAAATAATGCCCGAGGAAGACCACGCCGAGAAAATTTCCAACCGCGAAAGGCAAGAGGTAAAGTCCGGTCTGCGCCGACGGCACTGCGTAGAACTGCGTCAACACCAGCGCATAAGTGAAGAAGATCGCGTTGTAAAGAAAAGCCTGCGAAATCATCAGCGCCAGTCCGAGCATGGCGCGGCTGCGGTATTCGCCGATTGCCGCCCGCAGGATCAGCCCGAAACCGAAATGCCGGCGCGGATGCAGCGTAATAGCATGCGCCTCGTCCGGTGCGGGCAGCGGACCACATTCGGCTTCCACCCGCCGTTCGATCTCCTCCATCGTGGCCTCGGCCTGATCGGAGCGACCGTGAGTAACCTCCCATCGAAGGCTTTCCGGCACATGCCGGCGGACTAAAAGAATGAACAGGCTCAGGAGCGCGCCGACGAAGAAACCGACGCGCCAGCCAAGATCAACGTCAAACAGGTTCGGGTCGAGGAACACAACGGTCGACAACGCCCCGAGTGCTGCCCCGACCCAATAGGAGCCGTTGATATAGAGCGCGATGCGCCCGCGCAGCCGCGCCGGCACCAGTTCATCGATAGCCGAATTGATCGCGGCATATTCGCCGCCGATGCCCGCGCCGGTCAGCATGCGGAAGGCAATGAAGCTCCACAAATCCCAGGCAAAGGCCGTGAGCAGCGCGCCGACCAGATAGACCGACAGCGTGACGAAGAAGAATAAGCGCCGACCATAACGGTCGGTGAGATAACCGAAGATGAGAGAGCCGCCGACCGCGCCGATCAGATAACAGGTGGCGGCAAAACCCACTTCCGCAGGCGTGAAGCCGAGCGTGCGCTGATCCTGCAGCACGCCGCTGACCGCGCCGACGAGCGTGACCTCAAGCCCGTCGAGGATCCAAGTAATGCCCAGCGCCAGCACCAGCATCAGATGAAAGCGGCTCCACGGCAGGCGATCGAGCCGCGCGGGGATCAAGGTGCGGATGCGAGGGGACGGATTGGCTTCCGGGAAACGGGCGGCGTCCAACGGCAGCTCCCGAAGCTGGGCGCACGGTTATCGTGCGCTTGCCGGACAACGGCAGCGCGGGCCGCGAGTTCCCTGCCCCGCAGCCGGGATGACGGCAGTCTAAACGGGATTACGCGCGGGAGATGGGCATCTTCAGCTGCACGCGAGTGCCGAGCGCATTGGAGTCGAAGCGGATGGTGGCGCCGAGCTGTGCCGCCAGCGAGCGTACTACACGAAGCCCCAGCCCGCCGTCAGCCATAGGATCGAAGTTCTCCGGTAGGCCGATGCCGTCATCGGTGATTTCGAGGATCAGATCGCGGCCAGTTTGCCGGCACGCGACCTCGATATGCGCCGGCAGACCGGTAGGATGCGCGTATTTCACCGAGTTAGTAACGAGCTCGCTTGTCAGCAGCCCGAGGGTAAGCACCTGGTCGGGCGGCAGCATGCAGGCATCGGTCTGATGCGAAAAATGCAGGCGAGCATCGGACGAGAGAGATGAGGTCAGCGATACGCAGAGCTCGCGCAGATAGGCAGTGAGATCCACCAGGCTATCGCGGTAGGAATGCGACAGCATGCGGTGCAGCCGCGCCACCGTATCCACCCGCGCCGCAACCTCGTCCAGCAGCAGGCTCACGTCCGCGCGGTCCATCGTTCCGCCTTGCTGGCCGACAGCGCGGGCGCGCATCCGCAGCAGACTGACGATCATCCCGAGATTATTCGCGATGCGATGATCGGCTTCGCGGTCCAGGACCACATTGTCCTGCGCGAAAGGCAACTCAGTCGTCGGAAGCAGAATAAGGGTCATGTGCGCTCCAATCTGAATGCGACTGCGCGCCCTTTTCGCGGCGCCGTCAAGTCACGTTTCTGTTTAACCCTTTGAGATAAAAAGGCTTTTTGTTAGCAAAAGCCTCTTTAGAGGGACCCCTTGCAAAGACTGTACAATGAGTAAGGAACTATATAAGCTGTTAGTGCTTAATAGGAGTGCGTGACCCATTTGACGTCTTCACTAACCCACAGGAAGTTCAGGAGTAATAAGGGGCTGACCATGGAACTGACACGAGGCGAACGCCTGCAGATCATGCTCACCGAGGACGAGTTGAAAGCGCTGGACGACTGGCGCTTTACCCGCCGCATGCCCAGCCGGGCCGCCGCGATACGCGAATTGCTCAAGCGGGGGCTGGCTGCCGAGGGCATCGTGACGAAGGATGGAAAGTCAAAATCCGAAGACTTCGGCGTCACCGACGGCAACACCGCGGTGAATGGCGATGGCGACGGAAAATCCACGCGCAGACAGGCCTAGGCGCCTTCCCCCGGCGCTGTCGTCCGTTGCATGATTTGCCGGATTGTCGGACGCATGATCCCCGGAAAGCCTGCCCCGGACCTGATCGGGGAATCGGTTTTTCGGATAAGATCAGGCGCGATGTATGATCACTCACCGCATCGCGCGCGCGGCCTGCCGGGGGATCGCTTGTGAATCATAGGGAAGACCGCATCAGCGCGGCCTGCGCTTTTGCCGGCTGCGTGCTGTTGGGGCTCGGCACCTCGATGCATCCGATGCATGCGGAGCCAAATAATGCGGTCGCCGCTTTTGCCGAATACGCCGCCGACCGGAATTGGATCTTCAGCCACCTCCTCCAATTCGCGGGCGCCGCTCTGCTTGTAGCCTTCATGTTGCTGCTCGCCCGGCAGCTGCGGGTAAGCATCCCGGTACTGCAGCCGCTAGCGAGCGGCGGCGCGATCGCGAGCCTTGCGGTGGCGGCAGCGTTGCAAGCAGTAGACGGCGTCGCGCTGAAGGCGGCGGTGGACGCCTGGGCCGCGGCGCCGGCCGCGGAAAAGGCGCCGGCATTTTCGGCGGCCTTCGCCGTGCGCCAGATCGAGATTGGGCTCGCCAGCCTGCTCAGCATCCTGTTCGGCGCGACCGCGGCCCTCTACGGCCTTGCTGCTTTACGGCGACGGCCGCTATCCCACCTGGATCGGCGGCGTTGCGGTGGCGAGCGGCATCGGCGTCGCCGCCGGCGGGATCGCCATCGCCTATGGCGGTTTCTCGCGCGACGGCGATGAACATCCAGATGCCGGCGAGCCTCTTGCTGCTTACCTGGATCACCGCGGTGGCGGCCATTCTTTGGCGGCGGAGCGGGCAGCCGGCGGCGTAGAGGCTCGCTTTCAATCGCTCCTAAAACCACCTAAAAACCGCGCAGCCAGACCCCGCTTCAGCGCAGCCAGGATTGCCATGAACGCACCCGTTACGACGCCCGTCACCCCGCCCTACAAACACACGCCGCTGTTCCCGCTCGGTAAGGATTCCACGCAATACCGCAAGCTCGACGTCGGCGGCATCCGGGTCGAGACCGTGATGGGGCGCGAGATGGTGGTGGTGCCGGCCGACGCGCTGCGCGTGCTGGCGGAGGCGGCCTATGTCGATATCAATCACTTGCTGCGGCCCGGCCATCTCGCCAGTCTGCGCGGCATTCTCGACGACCCGGAGGCGACCTCGAACGACAAGTTCGTCGCTTATGATCTCCTGAAGAACGCCAATATCTCCGCCGGCGGCGTGCTGCCGATGTGCCAGGACACCGGCACCGCCATCATCATGGGAAAGAAGGGCCGACTGATCTGGACCGACGGCGACGACGAAGCCGCGCTCGCCGAGGGCGCGCGCGATGCTTACCTGAAAAAGCACCTGCGCTATTCGCAGCTCGCGCCGCTCTCCATGTTCGAGGAGAAGAACACCAAGTCGAACATGCCGGCGCAGATCGAGATCTATGCCGAAGGTGAGGATGCCTACAAATTCCTCTTCGTCGCCAAGGGCGGCGGCTCTGCCAACAAGAGCTTCCTGTTCCAGGCGACGCCATCGATCCTCACCCATGACCGCATGCTTGCCTTCCTGAAGGAGAAAGTCCTCACCCTCGGCACTGCGGCCTGCCCGCCCTATCACCTCGCCATCGTGATCGGCGGCACGTCCGCCGAGCTCACCATGAAGACGGTGAAGCTCGCTTCCTGCCGCTATCTCGACGACCTGCCGACGCAAGGCTCGGAGGACGGCAATGCTTTCCGCGACCTCGAGATGGAAAAGGAAGTGCACAAGCTGACGCAGTCGCTCGGCGTCGGCGCGCAATTCGGCGGCAAGTATTTCTGTCATGACGTGCGCGTGATTCGTCTTCCGCGGCATGGCGCTTCGCTGCCGATCGGGCTCGGCGTCTCCTGCTCGGCCGACCGTCAGGCGCTTGGCAAGATCACGCGCGACGGCGTGTTTCTCGAAGCGCTAGAGGCCAATCCGGCGAAATATCTGCCGGAGGTGGTGGACGCTTCGCTCGGCGGCGACGTGGTGGCGATCGACCTCACGAAACCGATGGAGGAAATCCTCGCGACGCTGAGCAAATATCCGGTGAAGACACGCCTTAAGCTCACCGGCCCGATGATCGTGGCGCGCGATCTCGCGCATTCCAAGCTGCGCGAGCGGCTGGAGCGGGGCGAAGGCCTGCCGGATTATTTTAAGAACCATCCGGTCTATTACGCCGGTCCCGCAAAGACGCCTGCCGGTTACGCTTCCGGCTCCTTCGGCCCGACCACCGCCGGACGCATGGATTCATTCGTGCATGATTTCCAGGCCGCCGGCGGCTCGATGGTGATGCTGGCCAAGGGCAACCGTTCCGCGGCCGTGCGCGAGGCCTGCCAGAAACACGGCGGCTTTTATCTCGGCTCCATCGGCGGCGCCGCGGCCAATCTGGCCGAGCACCACATCAAGAAGGTCGAGCCCCTGGAATATCCCGAGCTCGGGATGGAAGCGATCTGGCGCATTGAAGTGGTGGACTTCCCCGCCTTCATTGTGATGGACGACAAGGGCAATGACTTCTTCAAGGAATTGAATTTGGGGTAACACCCCGCCGTTGACACCATCCGATCTCCGTCCTCATCCTGAGGAGCGCCTATACATCACGCGCACCACAGCGGCTGACTTGCGTGGGGCGCGTCTCGAAGGACGAGGACGGCCGTGAGCGGTGCCTTCTTGTACATCCTGCGTTGCGCCGACGGCAGCTTCTACGTGGGCACGGCAAGGAACGAACTTGAGACGCGCGTTGCAGAACACAACAGCGGCGTCTTCGGCGGCTATACCGCCAGACGTCGGCCGGTCACTTTAGTATTTTCGCAGCCGTTTGAGCACATCACTGATGCGATCGCAGCTGAGCGCCAGGTGAAAGGTTGGTCGCGCGCGAAAAAGCAGGCGCTGATTGCTGGAGACTGGGATGACGTGCGCCGGCGGGCTCGGCGGAAAACTGCCCATCCTTCGAGACGCCCGCCGATCCCAGGATCGGCGGGCTCCTCAGGATGAGGTCGTCATTAGCTTGTGGCCCTGCAAACTCCGCTCACGGGCTTTCCGCCTCGGTTCCTGTTATCCCCGCGCTACGCACAGGTTTTTCCGAACACAAACAAGCTCTTGCACTTATCCTCGCATATCTCGCGCACGAAGGCTGTTTTCCCAGAGGAGTTCTGTATCCTGTTGCTGCCTGCTCATCCGGGGGCGCCATCTAGAGGCGTCTTGATTGGCGGAGCGGGTGCGGCGCCTGCGGATGGTCTCGCAAGCCATCTCCGGGAGCCTCGGGGTTGCTGCCCGGCCCTACAACGAGGGCCCGCCATAGGTGGCAGTTCGCCCCCGGACGAATGCAGGCGAAAGCCTGCGGGATCAGGAGGCCGAAAGGTCGGTCCGGTGGTGGTTGGAGCAGTCCCGGCGGCCAAAATCGCCGCGGTGGAGCGCCGAGAGGCGAGCGTGTCTCGTGGACGTTTGCGCAGACTGCGTAAACTTGTCTACGGCGCAAGACGCGCGCCGCGCCTCGCAAGCGTGGAATTGTTGATGCGCCTGTCGGCGCTCCGCTCCCTCGGACATTTTTCGGGGGACGACTCCCCCTGGGCCCATTTTTCGGGGGACGACTCCCCCGGGCCCCCTGGGGATACGAAGACAGGCGGACCCGTCGCCTGACAAAAACACGGGCCGCTGACGCGTGGCTGTTTGACAGATTGAATTGGATGATATGGGCGCGCGCGGCGCGCTCTCTTTCCCTCTCCCCACCGGGGAGAGGGAGAAGAAGCGGTGACTGCCCGGGCGCTCCTCAGGATCAGGACGGAAATGAGGTCGCCATCGCCGCTACGGGCAGGTGATCCCGTTCGCCTCCTTGTTGCCGTCGATGAACTCGATGATGCAGGTGACGCCGGGCTTGAGCTCGGTGCGCGCGACCTTCTTGCCGCCGATATTCACGTTGGTGCGGCTGTTGCTGACGTCGATCTTTTTATTGGCGCCGTTGACGGCGAATTCGATGTCGCGCCCGCCGTCGCCCACCTTAAGCAGCACCGCCTCCACCTTCGGGATTTCCATCTTGTCGAGGCCCTTGGCCTTGGCCAGCGCCGCGAGCTCCTCGTCCGACAGCGGCTCGGCCGGCAGGCCGTGCTTGGTCTTCAGCTGATCCATGAAGGCAACGATCTCCGCTTTCGGATAAGCGGTTTTTTTCACATGCTCGGTGATGATGTCGCCACTGACGGGCGCGAAATCGGCGCTGAACAAAATCTTTCCCTGCCTGATGAATTCGGGATCCTTGACCATCTTGGCCCAAGCCGCGCGGTAAACATCGACGATTTCTTTCGGCGTGCCCGGCGGCAAGCCGTACCATTTGTCCATGTCGTTGAGTGCGGTCCAGAAATCGAAGGCTTCCGCCGGCAGGCCGGTCAATTTTCCCTGCATCAGCGTGTTGAAAATCGGGATGGTGCCGAACTCGGAGCGCTTCTCGATGTCCTCTCCCACGCTCGCACCGCCGCCCAATTGGGCGACGCCGACGAACTCGCCGCTGGCGAACAGGTCTTTCAGGATAAACAGATTGGAAGTGCCCATCATGTGCGTCTCGCTGCGCCGGATCGCGAGCAGCATCATGGCGGAGCCGGGATAGCCGACGACGAAGCGGACATTCCAGCCTAGGAACTCCGCGCCCCAGGTGATCATCTGCTCCCAGCTGCGGTCACCATCGATCACGCCGACCACCACGGGCGGTTTGGACTTGTCGGTCAGATTGGCCTTGTGATCGGATCGCATGAAGACGACGGAGCCGCCGCGCTGCACACCGCCGAAGATATGAAACTTGGTCGGGTCGTATTCAACGACGGATTTGCGAAGCGAATTGGGATCGACATGCGACGAGCCGCCGCCTGCCCAGGTCAGCCCGTCCGGCTTGACCTTCATGAAATAGTTGAGCGCCTTGGCCCCGTGTCCGCCCGGCAGGTTGCGATAGCGCATCGACGGATTGCCGGGCAGATGTTTCTCCAGGAAGCTGCCGACCAGCCGTGTGGTGCCGTCGGTCCCGCCCCCGGCGGCGGATCCAAGGATGACCTCGATCGTCTTGCCCTTGAAATTGACTTGGGCTTCCGCCTTTCCTACCGCCGACAACAAGAAGGCTCCGCACAAGAGCGTTAGCGCAGTCCGCAGCAATGACGGCATGACTTCGTCTCCTTGCTTCGCGTCGCCCCTCGCGCAATTGGCGCTCCGGAGGCGCCATATTTTTGTTGAGGCAGTTTACAACAGAATAGGCGGTCTGGCAGGCTCCGCCCTGCGACCTTCCGCCCATTTTTGCAGAGTCCCCATGAATCCCTCTGCCCCCGCCCGTCCGCGCGCCAAAGGCCCCCTCGTCTGGCTCGATATGGACCAGCAGGAACTTGACGACGCCTATGACCAGACGGTCTATGCGCCGAACCGCGAGGAGATCCGCGCCCGCCGCCTCGCCAATAACGAGATTACGCGTGGCATCATCGGCCAACCCGACCGGGTGGCCTATGGCGCGGCCGAGATCGAGAAGCTCGACATCTACAAGACCAAGACGCCGAACGCGCCAGTCATGATCTATATCCACGGCGGCGCCTGGCGCGGCGGCAGCTCATCGCAGGTCGCCTATATGGCGGAAGCCTTCATCAACGCCGGGGCACATTTCATCGCGGTCGACTTCAACAACGTGAAGGAAACGGACGGCAGCATTTTTCCGATGGTCGATCAGGTGCGCCGCGCCGTCGCCTGGGTGTACCGGAATGCGAAAAGCTTCGGCGGCGATCCCTCCCGGCTTTATCTCACCGGCCATTCCTCCGGCGGACACCTCGCCGGCTGCATCGTCATCACCGAATGGGAAAAGAGCGGGCTGCCGCGCGACATCCTGAAAGGCGCCCTGCTCGGCAGCGGCATGTATGACCTGAAAGCACCGCGGCTTTCCAAGCGCAGCCAATACGTGAAATTCACCGACGCGATGGAGCAGGAGCTAAGTCCGCAGCGACACATCGAAAGGATCCACACCCCGCTGGTGATCACGTATGGCAGCCTGGAGACGCCTGAGTTCCAGCGGCAGGCCCGCGACTTCCATGCGGCGCTGACCGCGGCGGGCAAGCCGGCAAAGCTCCTGATCGGCAAGTGCTACAATCACTTCGAGACGCAGGAGACCATGGGTAACCCTTATGGCTTCATGGGGCGCGCCGCACTTGAGATGATGGGACTGACGCGTTAACGCTGAACTGTAAATTCGTTATCGTTACCACGCCGGTTTTCATAAAATGCGGCTCAGGAACCTGCGCGCATTATTGTCGTTGGTCCTCATGGAATTGAGGGATTTCCCATGAAAAAATTCAGCCTCATTTTGCTCACAGCAACCTGTCTGGCGAGCCCGGCTTTCGCCATCACCTATCCGGTAAGCGGACGCTGGGGGTTGAGCACCGAGACGGAGCCAGGGCCGATCGATTGCGAGGGCAAGCGCGTGATCCGCTTCGAGACGGAGCGGCGCTTCGATAGCGGCGGCGGCGTTCCCGATTACCGCGTGATCGATCTGATCAACGAAGCCGATACGAATTTCCGTATCACGGAGGAATTTAATACCGGTCAGATCAGGGCGCAGATCAGTTATACCTTGCGCCTGATCGATTCCGACCGGATCGAGCTCGCGATGTCGCGCGGGGGCACGCTGAAACTCAAGCGTTGCGTGTAGACTTCTCCCGCGGCCGCGGCCCTGATTTTTTCGCGCCTGCGAGCACCCGCATCGGACTAACGGCTCTCTTCGCCGTCCTCATCCCCATTCGACTCGCCGTTTTCGCCGCCCTTGGCCCGGAGCTGTGAGACGGACTTGCTCAAGAACTCAGCATCCTGCTCTTCGGCATGCTGCGCCAGGTTGAACCAAAGCTGCGCCATGGCAAGCCAATGCGCCTGGGCTTCAAGCATGGGCGCTTCCTGCGCCAGCTTGAGGCAGCGCTGCGCCCGCATCCTGAATTCCTCGGCAAGTTCCACGTCTTCCTACCACCCCATTACTTGCATGTATAAAATCCGGCGCGTCCATTCGTTCCCAATTCGATGCGGGCGCGAGACACTGATCGGATCACACCTTTTTTCGCGGCGGTTTATAGCCAGCCGAAGCGCGGCTTTCATCACAATTGTTGCGGCGCTCACCACCCAGGAACTGTCTTAGCTGCAGGCTGCGGCGACCTGGTGGCCGGCAGCTACCTCCAAGAACGCCACCAAATCGAGAGCGTGCCGCCTGAACGAGGCCGCTGGAGGCCTATAGGAAAGACTGTGGGACTCGCCGGGCTTCAGGCCACTGGATTATTGCGGAGCGGTCACGCAGTTCTTCACGAAGCCCCGTAGCTCCAGGCCGGAGAGCGATCGCTGTTTGCCTTGAGCACGGCAAGTCCTGCGGGCGGCCAACCGCTCAACCTTCTTTTCCTCTTTCGACATCTGCCGTTTGTCAGCTTTCGCCGGGTCCCGGGCCGGCGGCATTGCACTCTCGGAAGGTGAAGGAGACGATTGCGCCGGCGGCGGCGTTGTTTGCGCGAAACCGGTCCCACTGATCCAGACTGCTGCCACACCTGCCAAAGCCAATGTATGAAGCCGCTTCATATCGTTCCTCCGATCTATCGCGCAGATTGAAAGCCCGGCATGTGGCGGCAAATAGGCCGGCACCACCGCAACTTATTGACCGCGCTTGCGGTCGGAAATCAGTTTTCAGGTGAATTGGCAAGATCAGAGGCCGCCCGTTCAGAGCAGCCTCCTTACGGATTAGCAACGGAAGGCGAATAGCGGCTCTGCAAAAGAGCGTCGCGTTTTCCGATTAGCCGGTTGAGTTGTCTGGTCGCATCCGTCACCACGTGACCTTCAGCGGCCAGTGCAGCGACGGTTGCTTGTTGCCGCTCTATTTCTTTCTGTATTTGATCGATTAGCGGATCGAATGGAGGCGCTGATTCACTGAAATCGAGATGAGAAAATAACATGACACTCTCCGCTACAGAGTTAGGCGGGGTGCACTATCGGCCCTCTTTGTCCAATGGCACGTCCAATTGGAGGACTGGCGCAGCAGCGCCACGGTTTGAAAATTAGAACCGCAAACCGCTCCGGTAGCCAATCATTAGTTTGTGAGCGTTGCTGACGCAGAACCGAGGGTCTGTATGCATTATCGCGATGCCAAAAATGCCCACAGCTGAACGCTTTCGCATTTGAACCAATCGTGCCGGCCGCGATAGCGGTGGCTAAGGGTCTGCTTTGCGATGATGTCCTTGGTTACAGAAGTAAATTACGCCCGCGAGCTGAGAATCCCTACCCAGCCTTGGAAATCTTCGTCACACCCAAGCTATCTATCGCTTGCTGTCTCAGGCGTTGCGGGTCTCGCTGGCCAGTTTGAGCAGCCTCGATGAACTTGCGTGCCAGCAATTCGGTAAGGGGATCGGTGCGATCGATCAAACCTAATTCAAGGCGCGTTTGTTCGAAGGCCGTTGAGACAATTTCGATGGTAGCGGGATCAAGGGCGCTGTTTTGCAGCAACCGGACGATAGGCATGGCTCCCCCCTTGGATGTCAGGCGGGAGCACAGTGGCGTCTCTCAGCCACCGAGTTAGCGCCTGGCGCGTGTTCTTTCTGGTGGTATCAGAAGGCTAAGCTGGAATTGGTGCGGTGTCCAACGTAACACGACATGACACTTAATAATTGAGATGAGGACAGTGGATAATTGGCTTTTAGGACAACCCCATCCCGTCGCGCAGCCAAATCACCGACCGGATGATCGCGCCTTCGGCGTGGACGCGCCGGCCCGCACCCGCGAGGGCGATTAGCGGTATCTGCTAAATGAAAGAGGCCGCCAACTGAGGCGCCTAAACGAAGCGAACGCCTATCTTCTGCGGCGTGCGCCACGCAACGCGACATATGCGAATTAGGTTTTCTGGTTTGATGATGAGATTGAACTCGTCCACCTCAACGAGGCTGCCGTCGATTTCTAAGCACGCCCCTGTGTCTGACAGGTTCCGAACAAGGCAATCCCTCTCAGGGTGGCGTTTGGCAATAATCCGCCCGCCCTTATAGGCACGAAGGCGTTGATCTGACCTACGGTCCGCCATAGCGACTGAATCTAAGACACACTCCAATTACCTTTTGGTAAATAAGAAACAAAAAAACACTCACAAAATAGGACAAATAGGATAGACCCCCACCAGAGCGCGGTGCTGGCCGAAATAGGCCAACCCATTGATCAAACTCACCCCTTTGAAATGAAAGAGGCCGCCAACTGAGGCGGCCTTAACATGAGCGATGCCATGGATGAGCGCTATTACGTTTACGAAAACTGGCAGCGCAAGCGCGGCCGCATCCATTTAGCCAATTGCAGATACTGCAACGAGGGTCGCGGTACTCAGCAAGTGGACAGCGGCAAGAATGGAAGATGGCGTGGCCCTTTTAATCGAAACGAGGCGTTTGCCGTGGTCGAACGACTACAGAAGAGCGCGGACATTCAACCTTGCGCTGTTTGCAAGCCGTGAAGCCGACCCCTCTGAAAAGGTGAATTAGGACACTCATTCCAGCAACTTAGGACAGTGGCTATGGACTTAGGGCACCACCCTCAGTCCCGGGGAGCCACATCCTCTGCACAGCTATACAGATAGAACAGGAGCAACATGCTTCCCGCCCCAAGATAGAAATAGAAGATGGGCTCAAGCATCACGCCGTCCCGCGCTTAGGATAGTGGGCTTCGCTTTGGACAGTACCAGGCCATGGTGGAACAACGTTGTGGGCGCTCTCCGTGTTCCTCTCAGCGATGCTGAAAAGTAAAATAAGCCAGTCCACCATTCAACTTAGGCCACTAGGGGGTCGAAACAGGCCAGCACCCCTTCCGACTAAAAGAACATATTGCGAACTGAGAACAAAAGGTGTACAGTTCGCCTTCATTCCAGGCAAACAGGCGGAAAGAACCCCGCGTTGTCGGCCCGGCGAATACCGGCCATAAGGAGCAGAAAATGAGTCCAGCAGCCCTGCGTGTCGTCGAAGGAAACTCCATGGACAAAAACAAGGCCCTTGATGCCGCGCTCTCGCAAATCGAGCGCGCCTTCGGCAAGGGCTCGATCATGCGGCTTGGCAAGAGCAAGCTTTCGATCGAGGTGGACACCGTCTCCACCGGCTCGCTCGGGCTCGATATCGCGCTTGGCATCGGCGGCCTGCCGCGCGGGCGCGTGGTGGAGATCTACGGGCCGGAATCCTCCGGCAAGACCACGCTCGCCACCCATTGCATCGCCGAGGCGCAGAAGAAGGGCGGCACCTGCGCCTTCATCGACGCCGAACACGCTTTCGATCCCGCTTATGCCCGCAAGCTCGGCGTCAATATCGACGAGCTGTTGATCTCGCAGCCCGATACCGGCGAACAGGCGCTGGAAATCTGCGACACGCTCGTGCGCTCCGGCTCGATCGACGTGCTGGTGGTCGATTCGGTCGCGGCACTGGTGCCGCGCGCTGAGCTGGAAGGTGAAATGGGCGACAGCCTGCCGGGCCTGCATGCACGGCTGATGAGTCAGGCGCTGCGCAAGCTTACCGCCTCGATCTCGCGCTCCCAGACCATGGTGATCTTTATCAACCAGATCCGCATGAAGATCGGCGTCATGTATGGCTCGCCGGAAACCACCACCGGCGGCAACGCCCTCAAGTTTTACGCCTCCGTGCGTCTCGACATCCGCCGCATCGGCGGCATCAAGGACCGCGACGAGGTGGTCGGCAACCAGACCCGCGTCAAAGTGGTGAAGAACAAGCTCGCGCCGCCGTTCAAGCAGGTGGAATTCGACATCATGTATGGCGAGGGCATCTCCAAAATGGGCGAACTGGTCGACCTCGGCGTCAAGGCCGGGGTGGTGGAGAAGTCCGGCGCCTGGTTCTCCTACGACAGCCAGCGGATCGGTCAGGGCCGCGAGAACGCCAAGAACTTCCTGCGGGCGAACCCCGAGATGGCTGCCAAGATCGAAGCGGCGGTGCGGCAGAATTCCGGAATCATTGCCGAAAAAATTCTTGCCGGTGAAGCCGAGAGAGACGGTGACGAGGCGGAGGAGGCATAGGCTTAAGGTGAGCGTTGCGTAACAGTGGTGTCCTGCGTACTGCCAAGACCCCGGGGGCTCTCTCCCTCGGGGTTTTCTTTTATGCCCCCGGCTTGCACGCCGTTTATCCCTCCCTCAGCGGTGGGTAAAGCCGCTTTCCATGAACTCATGGACACCCCGCCGCTACAAACAGCCGCTGGAAAACTCAATCCGGACCGGCGCTTAAGCGATGACGCCGGCGGTGCGCGCGGGACGACATGAGCGGCGTTAACGAAATCCGATCGGGCTTTATCGATTATTTTGCCAAGGCCGGCCACGCGGTCGTGCCCTCCTCTCCGCTCGTGCCCCGCAATGACCCGACGCTGATGTTCACCAATGCGGGCATGGTGCAATTCAAGAATGTCTTCACCGGCGTCGAAAAGCGTCCCTATAACCGCGCGGTGACCTCGCAGAAATGCGTGCGCGCCGGTGGCAAGCACAACGACCTGGACAACGTCGGCTATACCGCGCGGCATCACACCTTTTTCGAGATGCTCGGCAACTTCTCCTTCGGCGATTATTTCAAGGATCGTGCGATCGAGCTGGCCTGGAATCTCGTCACCAAGGAATTCGGCCTGCCGAAGGACAGGCTGACGGCGACCGTCTATATCGACGACGACGAAGCCTTCGATCTGTGGAAAAAAATCGCCGGGCTTCCCGACTCCAGGATCATCCGCATCGCCGGGTCCGACAATTTCTGGGCCATGGGCGACACCGGCCCTTGCGGTCCCTGCTCGGAGATTTTCTACGACCACGGCGACAAGATCGCAGGCGGACCGCCCGGTTCGCCGGATTCCGAAGGCGACCGCTTCATCGAGATCTGGAATCTTGTCTTCATGCAGTATGAGCAGATGGCGGATGGACAGCGCGTAAATTTGCCCCGCCCGTCGATCGACACCGGCATGGGGTTGGAACGCATCGCCGCCGTGCTGCAAGGCACCTACGACAATTACGCTATCGACTTGTTCCGCGCGATCATCAGCGAGATCGCCGCGCTGACCAAAGTATCCGCCGATGGGCCGCAAAAAGCCTCTCATCGCGTCATCGCCGATCACCTGCGCGCCTCCTCCTTCCTGATCGCCGACGGCGTGCTGCCTTCCAATGAGGGCCGCGGCTATGTGCTCCGCCGCATCATGCGCCGCGCCATGCGCCATGCCGAGCTGCTGGGCGCGCGCGAGCCGCTGATGTGGAAGCTGGTTCCTTCGCTCACGCAGCAGATGGGCCAGGCCTTTCCCGAACTGATCCGCGCGCAGGCGCTCATTACCGAGACGCTAAAACTGGAAGAGACCCGCTTCCGCAGAACACTGGAACGCGGCCTCGCTATCCTCGACGAGACGTCGAAGTCGCTCAAGAAGGGTGACATGTTCGACGGCGAGACCGCCTTCACGCTCTACGATACCTACGGCTTTCCGCTCGATCTGACGCAGGATGCGCTGCGCAATCGCGGCATCGGCGTCGATCTCGCCTCTTTCACCGATGCGATGGACCGCCAGCGCGAGAAAGCGCGGGCTGCCTGGTCCGGCTCCGGCGATGCCGCGCAGGAAGCGGTGTGGTTCGGTGTGCGCGAGCGCGTCGGCGCCGCCGAATTCCTCGGCTATGAAACCGAGCAGGCCGAAGGCGTCGTTGCCGCCCTGGTGCGCGACGGAAAGGAGGTCGCCGAACTGAAGAAGGGCGAGACCGGCGCTGTGGTGCTGAACCAGACGCCGTTCTATGGAGAATCCGGCGGCCAGGTTGGCGATACCGGCACGATGAGCGCCGACGGCGTCCGTTTCCGCGTCACCGAAACGCAAAAGAAAGCCGGCGACCTTTTTGTGCATCTCGGCATAGTGGAAGAAGGCAGCTTGAAGCCCGGCGCGGCGCTGGCACTCGAGGTCGATCACGGCCGCCGCAGCACGATCCGCTCCAATCATTCAGCCACGCACCTCTTGCATGAAGCTCTGCGCCAGGTTTTGGGCGATCACGTCGCGCAAAAGGGCTCGCTGGTCGCGCCCGACCGGCTGCGCTTCGACTTCGCCCATCCCAAGCCGGTGAGCGCGGAAGAGATCACCCGCGTCGAGGACATTGCCAACGACATCGTGCTGCAAAACGCGCCGGTAATCACCCGCCTGATGGCGGTGGATGACGCCATCGCCTCGGGCGCACGCGCGCTGTTCGGGGAAAAATATGGCGACGAAGTGCGCGTGGTCGCGATGGGCGAAGCCGGCAATGCCATGGGCTGGTCGGTGGAGCTCTGCGGCGGCACCCATGTCACACGGACCGGCGACATCGGACTCATCACCGTAATCGGCGAAAGCGCGGTCGGCGCTGGCGTGCGCCGCATCGAGGCGCTGACCGGCCGCGCGGCGCGTAAAAGCGCCAATGCGGTCATCCAGGTCGCCAAATCGGCGGCCGCTGAATTGCGCGCGCCGCTGGAGGAAATGCCGCAGCGGCTCGCGGGATTGCTCGATGAGCGCAAACGCTTGGAGCGTGAACTGGCGGATACAAAAAAGAAGCTTGCCATGGGCGGCGGGGCCGGCGCCGGGGCGACAGATGGGCTGCGGACAGTTGGTGACGTTAAGCTGCTCGCGCGCGCGGTGAGCGGCATCGAGATCAAGGATCTCAAGAGCCTGGTCGACGAAGGCAAGAAGCAGGTCGGCTCCGGCATCGTCGCCATCGTCGGCGTCACCGGCGAAGGCAAGGCCGGCATCGTGGTCGGCGTTACGCCCGATCTCACCGCGCGCTATAGCGCCGTCGACCTGGTGCGCAAAGGGGCCGAAGCGCTCGGTGGCAAGGGCGGCGGCGGACGGCCCGATATGGCGCAGGCCGGCGGGCCCGATGGCTCGAAGGCGGATGCCGCGCTCGCGGCGGTGGAAGCCGCACTCGGCGGGTAATGATTCATGGCGCAGGTGCATTTCACCGCCTGGCTGCGCACATGGGCGCCGCCTGAACCGGTGAACGCACCCGGTGCGACTGTCGGCGAGGCGCTCAGGGCTCTGTTCGAGCAGCAGCCGCAGCTTCGCGGCTATCTGGTCGATGAGCGCGGAGCGCTGCGCAAGCATGTTTGCATCTTTGCCGATGGGCAGCGGCTGGCGCGCGAGGCAACGATGAGCCATCCTGTCGCGCCGGACAGCAAGCTCTATGTAATGCAGGCTTTGTCGGGAGGCTAAGCATGAGCGAGCGCATCCTGATCGCGACCCGCAAGGGACTTTTCACTTTCGCGCGTGAGGGCGGCGAATGGTCGGTTCTCGCGCGGGAATTTCCCGGGGTGGCGGTGACGGCCACGCTGCATGATCCGCGCGACGGCGCGCTCTATGCCGTTCTGCGGCACGGACATTTCGGCAGCAAGCTGCATCGCTCCGATGATGCAGGCACCTCCTGGAAGGAGCTGCCGGCACCCGCCTTCCCCGCCGATGCGGCCGGTGCGCCGACGTTGTTTCAGATCTGGAGCCTGGAGCCGGGCACGCCAGAACAGCCCGGCAGGCTCTGGGCCGGAGCGATTCCCGCTGGATTATTCCGCTCCGACGACCGCGGCGAAAGCTGGCAATTCGACAGCGCGTTATGGGACGTGCCGGAGCGCGCCAAATGGTTCGGCGGTGGCTATGACGACGCCGGGATTCATACCATCTTGCCCGACCCGCGGGATCCGGAGCAGTTGTTCGTCGCGATTTCCTGCGGGGGCGTCTGGGATTCCGGCAATGACGGCAAGAGCTGGTTTCTGCGCGGCGATGGTCTGATCGCCGCCTATATGCCGCCCGAACAAGCGGGCACGCTTGAAGTGCAAGATCCGCATCGCGTGGCGCGCTGCGCCGGTGCGCCCGACGTGATGTGGATGCAGCATCACAATGGTATTTTCCGTTCCACCGATGCCGGCGTTTCCTGGACGCAGCTAAAACTGCCAGCCGACGACTTTGGCTTCGCGGTCGCCGCACATCCGAAGGATCCGCAGACCGCCTGGTTCGTGCCCGCGATCAAGGATGAGATCCGGGTGCCGCGCGACGGCGCGCTCTCGGTCACGCGCACGCGCGACGGCGGCAAGACCTGGGAAAGCCTGCGGGAGGGGCTGCCGCAGCGCGACGCCTATGACCTGGTCTACCGCCACGGCCTCGATGTCGACGAGACCGGCACGCGGCTCGCCATGGGCTCGACCACCGGCGGTTTATGGATCAGCGAGAATGGCGGCGAGCGCTGGCAATTGCTCAATGCCCACCTGCCGCCGATCTACGCCGTGCGGTTTGCGTAAAGACCTGCCCTCCGCTCCGCAAAACAAAAACGCGCAGCCGAGGCGGCGGTGCCCTTTCCCCTTGCGGTCCAGACGATGCTAGGCCGCCATCGCCTTTTTCAAGTTCTCGTCGATCTTGTCGAGAAAGCCGGTGGTGGACAGCCATTTCTGATCGGCGCCGACCAATAGCGCGAGGTCCTTTGTCATAAAACCGGATTCGACAGTATCGATGCAGACCTTTTCCAGCGTGGTGCCGAACGTGATGAGCTGCGAGTTGTTGTCGAGTTTGCCGCGATGCGCAAGGCCGCGTGTCCAGGCGAAGATCGAGGCGATGGAATTGGTCGAGGTCTCCTTGCCTTTCTGATGCTCGCGATAGTGTCGCGTCACCGTGCCATGCGCGGCTTCCGCTTCCACGGTCTTGCCGTCTGGCGTCATCAGAACCGAGGTCATAAGGCCGAGCGAGCCGAAGCCCTGCGCCACCGTGTCCGACTGCACGTCGCCGTCGTAGTTCTTGCAGGCCCAGACATAGCCACCCGACCATTTCATCGCGGCGGCTACCATGTCGTCGATAAGACGGTGCTCGTAGACCAATTTCTTCTCGGCGAACTTGTCCTTGAACTCCTTGTCGAACACTTCCTGGAACAACTCCTTGAAGCGGCCGTCATACTGCTTGAGGATGGTGTCCTTGGTGGAGAGATAGACCGAGTAGCCGCGCGAGAGGCCGTAGTTGAACGAAGCCATAGCGAAATCGCGGATCGAAGAGTTGAGATTATACATCGCCATGGTGACGCCGCTCTCCGGCGCTTTGAATACTTCCTTCTCGATCACCTTGCCGTCGTTGCCGGTGAATTTAATCGAGATGGTGCCTGCGGTTGGAAATTTGAAATCCGTCGCGCGGTACTGGTCGCCATAGGCATGACGGCCGATGATGATCGGCTTGGTCCAGCCCGGTACGAGGCGCGGCACGTTCTTGCAGATGATCGGCTCGCGAAAGATGGTGCCGCCGAGAATGTTGCGGATGGTGCCATTGGGCGAGCGCCACATCTCCTTCAGGTTGAATTCCTTCACGCGGCCGACGTCCGGCGTGATGGTGGCGCATTTAACCGCGACGCCGACTTCCCTGGTCTTCACGGCGGCATCGATGGTGACTTGATCGTTGGTCTTGTCTCGATTTTCGACCCCGAGATCGTAATAGAGCAGGTTCACGTCGAGATAGGGATGGATCAGCTTGTCCTTGATGAGCTGCCAGATAATGCGGGTCATCTCGTCGCCGTCCATTTCGACGACCGGATTTGTCACCTTGATTTTCGCCATAGTGTTTCAGAACCTTTATCGGGGAAGAAGTGTCGGAAAAGCCCGAGCAGAGCCGAGCGGCGGCACTTATGGCCCGGCAAGCCGCGTCCTGCAAGCCAGCTGGCGCCAGAGCGGCCCTTCGCCGCTAGCCGGTTTCCACGTCGGCGGACGGTGCGCCCACGAGGCTTCCGCCCGGGCCACAGCGCGGCTATAGGAAAGCGCGGGCTTACCCGCCAAGGGACAAACTACGCGTGCCTTTTCCGATATTTGCCAGGACGCGGGGCGGGCCGCTCCTGATGAAATACACATCAAAACGTTGCGCGCCTTCTGATGCCGGGCGGTCGCGCGAAATACTGCAACAAAATTGCACAAGCCTGCGCCGGCCCGGACGGGATTCGCAGCCAGATGCGCCGGTCGCCGCTCTCGCTTCCATCGGCGGCATCACAGATATGCCGGTGCTTTAGCCAATGCCGGGCGCCGGAACCGACAAGACCAAAGCCTGGGCTGACTTGCCCGGACCGATCGTCATTCTGGTCGAGCCCCAGCTTGGCGAGAATATCGGCGCCGCAGCGCGCGCCATGGGCAATTTCGGACTAAAGCAGCTGCGTCTGGTGAAGCCGCGGCAGGGATGGCCTAACCCGAAAGCCAAGGTGATGGCGGCGGGCGCAGACGCCATACTCGAATCCGCGCAGCTATTCGATACCGTGGAGGCAGCGATCGCCGACTGCACTTTGGTACTGGCGACGACCGCGCGGGCGCACGATCAGGCCAAGTCAGTTGTCAGCGCCAACGAGGCCGCGCGTCTGATGGCCGAAGGTGTCGGGCGCGGCGAGCAAGTCGCCATCCTGTTCGGACGCGAGCGCAACGGACTTGAGAATGAGGAGGTCGCGCTCGCCGACCGCATCATTACGCTGCCGGTCAATCCTGCCTTCGCCTCGCTCAACCTCGCGCAAGCCGTAGTGATCATCGGCTATGAATATTTCAAGTATGTCACGGCCGGCGCCCTGCCCTTCGACACGCCAAAGAAATCACCACAGGCGGGCAAACATCAGCTCGCGGCCTTCTTCGCCACGCTCGAGCGCGAACTGGAGAACGTGGAGTTTTTTCGTCCGCCGGAAAAGCGCGCCACCATGACGATTAATCTTCGCAATATCTTCAACCGCATGAATCCGACCCAGCAGGACATGCAGACGCTGCATGGGGTCGTCACCGCGTTGGTGGAAGGTCGCAAGGGCCCGGCTAAGGGCGGCATCCTCACGGGCGACGAGGCGCAGATGCTCCGCACGCTGCTGGCGGAACGTGGCGGACATCCGGCCCCGATCCAAGGCGGCCCCGCGCGCGGACTGGCCCGGCTTCTGCGCCGCAATCCGACTGACATCGAGCGCGCCTTTTGGGAGGCGCTGGTAAAGGACCGCCGTTTCGCCGGTCACAGCTTCAAGCGCCAAATTCCTATCGGCCCCCATATTTGCGATTTCGTCTCCTTCCCATTGCGTACCGTGATTGAGCTTGTACCAAAGGACGAGGCTCCGCAGGCCAGTGCCGCCCGCGCCGAACGTCGGTCTTGGTTGGAGGAGCGCGACTATACGGTGATCGAGATAGCCGTGGCGGAAGTCGAATCGGGCATCGGTGATGCGCTTGATCGGCTGAGGCTGGCGATTTTGAAATGCTAGCGGCGCAGAGCTGTCATCCGTTGGCGGGGACCTTCCTGCCGATCGGGTGATCCGCCCACCCGGCCCAGCAGCTGCGTAAGCCAAACAATTCGCCACGAGTTGACCACATCTTCCAGCCGGTTCCCTCTGCCGCATAATTACCTTTCGATTGCCCGATACCTGCCATCGGCCCACAGGAACAACGACGCGCGTAATCCATTGGCCCCGTGCAACCAAACTGGAGGAGGTTCCGAATGATCAAACCACTTACGACAATCGCGGCTGCTGGCGCACTGGCGGCGGCAACAGTTGCTGTTCCGACCCAAGCCAACGCGCTTGCGCAATGGATTGTCCCCGCCATCGTCGTAGCGGGCGTGGGCGGATTGGCTGTCGGCGCGGTCGCAACGGCAAATGCCGGCACTTACGCCTCTAGCCCTGTGTATGCTCCGTCGGGCGCCGTATATGTTCAGCCCCGCGCGGCGGCAAGCTGTCAGATCGTGCGTGAACGCGCGCCGAACGGCACAATTCGCCGGGTCCAAATCTGCCAGTAACAGACTCGTCACAAGAAACGCCCCGTCGGACCCGTTCCGCGGGGCGTTTTCTTGCATCCAGCAGATGAACACGAAGGACGCGTTTCGGCCCTGAGGGCAGACGCGTGTTCCCGCACGTCTGCAAGGTTGTCGTATTGATTTCCCCGGTCCATCAGCCGGGAGGCATCACCCGCAGCGTCAGCCTGCCATCGTTTCCTTCACCGCCGCTACGAGCTGCTTGAGCGTGAAGGGCTTGGGCAGGAAGGCGAACTGTCCGTGCTCGGGTAGATGCTTCTGAAATGCGTCCTCGGCATAGCCAGAAACGAAAATGATCTTTAATTCCGGATTACGCTTTCGCATTTCCTTCAAAAGCGTAGGGCCGTCCATTTCAGGCATTACGACATCCGACACCACAAGGTCGACAGCGCCGCCGATTTTCTCCAGGACCGACATGGCCTCGACGCCGTTGGCGGCTTCCAGCACAGTGTAGCCGCGTGACATCAGCCCGCGTGCGTTGAGCGAGCGCAGACCATCCTCATCCTCAACCAGCAGGATGGTGCCATGGCCGGTGTGGTCGGTGGTTCGCGCGCGCACCACTTCATCGGTCGCAGCGAGCGCCCCGGCGATGGCGGGCGATTCAACCGTGTCCGGCTGCTCGACGTCCTCCGCGCCCGGCATGTGGCGTGGCAGGAAAATGCGGAAGCTACTGCCGCGGCCGATCTCTGAATCCACATAGATGAAGCCGCCGGTCTGCTTGACGATTCCATAGACCGTCGACAGACCGAGGCCGGTGCCCTTACCCACCTCCTTGGTCGAAAAGAACGGTTCGAAGATTTTCTCTATGATTTCGGGCGCGATGCCGACGCCGTTATCGGAAACCTCCACCAGCACATAGTCGGCCGGCGGCATTCCCTTTGAGGGGAAGGCCTTGCTCTCATCGGCGGAAACATTGGCAGTGCGCACAGTGAGCTTGCCGCCTTCCGGCATAGCATCACGCGCATTGACCGCCAGATTCACGATCACCTGCTCGAACTGGGAAATATCTACCTTCACCGGCCACAGGTCGCGCCCGTGCACAACTTCGAGCTGCACCTTTTCGCCGATCAGCCGGCGCAGCAGCATGGTGAGATCGGACAGCGCGTCGCCGAGACTAAGCACCTGCGGACGCAGCGTCTGCCGCCGCGAGAAGGCCAAAAGCTGCCGCACCAGGCTGGCGGCGCGATTGGCGTTCTGTTTGATCTGCATAATGTCCTGGAAGGACGGATCGGTCGGCTTATGGGCATTGAGCAGGAAGTCGGTCGCCATCATGATGGCGGAAAGCACGTTGTTGAAATCATGCGCGATGCCGCCGGCGAGCTTGCCAACCATTTCCATCTTCTGCGATTGGGCGAACTGGCTTTCCAGCTTACGGCGGTCGGTGGTTTCGAGCGCATAGACGATTGCTGCTTCGCCGTCGCGTTCTTCTTTTTCCTCGATCGCCGAGATAAAGAAATGCGCGAACCGCTCCGGCTCGCCTTCCAGCGCGGCCTCCACCGGCGCAATCTCGCCCTGTCCTTCCGCGGCCTGGCGGAATGCGGCCTCCAGCGACGAACGGTCCCGCTCGCCGACAACGGAGAGGATGGAGGGCTCCTCACCCTGCGAACCCTTGCCTCTGAGCACGTTCTGGAACATGCGCGCGAAGAGACCGTTGCTGCGCGCGATCTTGCCCGCCTTATCGACAGTGGCGATGGCCATCGGCGTATTGTGGAAGAAGCGCATGAAGCGCACTTCCGCCGCGCGCTGCGGATCGGTGCCGTCATCACGTGCGCGGTTGAGCACGAGCGTGCGTGAAGCGCCGGCCGTTCCATCGGCACCGAAAGCGACCTTGTGAAAGAGCCGCACCGGCAGCGTGCGCCCGCCGCGGGTTTTCAGGTCGAGATCGAAGACCTCGGTTTTCACATCGCCGGGCGTGGCCGAGAACGCGGTGAGCAGCGCCGCGCCTTCACCCGACACAACATCTGCGATCTTCAATCCTCCTGAGCCCACCTGGGCCAGGTCGTGGTCGAGCCAGTTCGCCAGCGTGGCATTCAGGTAGACGATGTCGCCCTGGGCATCGACGGAGAAGAAGCCCGCCGGGGCATGATCAAGGTAATCAATGGCGTGCTGCAACTCCTGAAAGATATTTTCCTGCCGCTCGCGATCGCGTGTCACATCGGCGATGGTCCAGACCGCAAGCTTGGAGCCGCTGTTGCCGTCGCTGAGCGGACGAACCCGCAGGCGAAGCCAGCGAGCCGGGACGTCATTCAGTCCCGGGATACGGACCTCCTCCTGCAGCCTGCGGCCTTCGCGCGCGGCCTTCAGCAAGCGGTAGACGGATTCGGAAACATCAGGATCGCCGATGAAGACGCGCTCAACCGGGCGCACGTCGTTAGCATCGACCGCGTCGGTGAGATCGAGATAGGCGCCGTTGGCGTAGAGAACGTGACCGTTTTGGTCGGTCACCAGAAGACCGTCGGATGCGCCGTCCAGGATGGCCTTGGCCATGGGATTCCCGGCCGTCTTGCCCGGAAAACGCAGGATGCCTGCCGCAAGCGCGAACAGGCAAAAAACCCCGACGCTCGCCAAAACGGCCAAGAGCGCGGTGATGTATTGCCCGGCAAAATTGCGGTCGACGAAGAGAAGTCCGGTGGCGGCACCGACCAGCGCAATCGCCACAACAAGGACCAGCCCGATGCTACCGCCGCGGGCAATGGCCGGACTGCGGTCGACGGCCACGCGCTCCGAACGTCCGCCTGTCTCCTGCGTGGCCATATTCGGCTCGAATCCGTCCCGATGCGCGCGAAGCAGCGCCCTTCTTGAGTGCCCCAGCCGGGGCCGTCCGCGCAAGGGTTTCGCTGGCAAGCAGACTGAGAATCAACGGGAAATCGCCCGGCAAGGCGTATCTCGCAGCTTTTGGCCTCGGCTACTGCTTGTAATGGTCGATCGGGATTGTGGGCGAGGTCTTCTGCCTCTGCCTGGGCGTCCGCGGCGGCGAAAAAGGGATATTGGCGCGCCACGCGTGTCCGGGAGGCCCCGGGGCCGCTACACCCCTACCATGGTAGCAGACGTTGCCAGGGCTGGTAATGCCGGGTAACGCTCGTCGTGGACGGCAGTCCTTCAAAGCCACGGGCATTGACGACCAAGCAAAGTCCAAATGTAATGATTTGTTACTATTGCAGTAAGCAAAGTATTACCGCAGCCGTTACACTCCCGGCGATCCCGCCGTATCTGATCCGAGTGAACTGAAAGACGAAAAAGCCCATGTTCGACACGCTGTTCGGCGCAGACGTTTCGCCTGCTTTGAAATTCTTCATTGCCTTCGTGATCGTGCTCGCGCTGATCGGCGTTACGGCATGGCTCGTGCGCCGTTTCAGCGCGAGTGGCTTCGGCGGATCTTCCGCACGCGGACGGCAGCCCCGGCTCGCGGTAGTCGACGCTGCAGCGGTGGACGCGCGCCGGAAACTCGTCATCATCCGGCGCGACAATGTCGAGCATCTGCTGATGATCGGCGGCCCCACCGATGTCGTGGTCGAGCAGAATATCGTCCGCGCCATAAGCGCGCAGCGCGACAAGGCGGTGGAGCCGGCCGTCGGCCGCCCCCTGCCCATTCCCGAACCTCCAACGCGCGCGGTGCCCGTCGCTGAAGGCGCCGTGTGGCCGTTGCAGCCGCAATCGGAGACCAATGGACGCACGACGCCGCGGGCGGCCCCGGAAGAGCCGATGCAATGGACGTGGCCAACGCCTTCGGAACCGCAGCACCCGCCGGCCCGTACCGAGCCTCGGCTCGAGAAACCGGATACAATGACGACCTTGGCCGATGAGTTCACCGCGCGACCTGCGGTGCAACGCGAGCCACAGTTCACGCGGCCCTCCGCCCCGACGATGAGCCGCCCTGCTCCGATCGCGCCTGCGCCTGCTGTCGCTCCGGCGGCAAAGATCGAGAAATTCGAAAAGAGCTCCGCTGGGATGGAGCCGGATCAGAATCTGACTGAGATGGCGAACCGGCTGGAATCCTCGCTGCGCCGCTCAAATGAACCGCGCGTCGCCCTCGAAACTCCTGCGCCGGCTAAGGACAAACCGGCCGAGACGCCCCCGGAGCAAAGTGCCCCGCCCCCGCAGCCACAGCCACAACCGGCGCGGACCGAAGCGAAGCCGACACCATCAAAAACCCTGTATGACAGTCTCGAAGAAGAGATGGCAAGCTTGCTCGGTCGTCCCCCGGGAAAGACCTGATGATGCTTGTTCCGACTGCCGAGTTTTGTCGGATGACAGCTTCGACCGGGCAAGTGATCTAAAGTGCCTTGCAAAGGTCGCGGCAGAACGGCTCGCGCGATTTATTCAAGGACGAGCCCCCGCATCGGCAGCGTCGCCGGAGGCGCGCAGATGCAGTCCCCTTCCCGCCGGAACGCTATTCGTCCCGGTATATGCGCTCGCGGCGCTCGTGCCGCTCCTGCGCTTCCACCGACATCGTTGCAATCGGTCGGGCTTCGAGGCGCTTGATGGAAATCGGCTCGCCGGTTTCCTCGCAATAGCCGTAAGTGCCGTCGTCGATCCGCTGCAACGCTGCGTCGATCTTGGCAATGAGCTTGCGCTGGCGGTCACGCGCCCGCAACTCAATCGCCCTATCGGTTTCGGATGAGGCGCGATCGGCCAGATCGGGATGGTTTTGGTTTTCGTCCTGCAAATGTTGCAGGGTGTCCTTGGCCTCCTTGAGGATTTCCTCCTTCCAGGCGAGCAGTTTGTTGCGGAAGTGCTCCCGCTGGCGCTCGTTCATGAAAGGCTCTTTATCGGATGGCCGGTAGTTTTTAGTTTTCTCCGCGGTCATCTGCACTTTGGTCGCTCCGTGCATTTCGTTTCCCTAGGCGAGTTCCTCCTCGCGGCACGCTTATATAGCGGCGCGAAATCCCGGACAATCATTGAATAGCGGCCGAAGCCGTTGCCGGAGAATGTGGTAAATAGCTGAAATAGTTGTGAATTTCACGAAATCGGCAAGTGCCGGTTGTGGAATCGCGGCCGGTTCGCGGGGAGATTCAACGTGTTTCGGCCTTTTCAGTTCCACTTCCGCCCGCAAAGTTGATCGTGGCCGCACCGCTGCCGAATCGCCAAAAGCCAGCTTGCGACCTCCGCTAAGGCGAATTCAGGCGGCCCGAGCCGCGACGCTTCAGTGATGAGCGCATCGAGGGGCGAGCCGCTTCTGTTTGCCGGTGATGCAGGCAGACAATACGCGATAAGGTCAATGCCGGCTGCGTCAAGCGGAAGGCCATCCGCATACGTCGGCGCGGTCATGGATTTCGACGCGCGTAAGCACGCCTCCGCATGATAGGGCTTATTACGCGGGTCCCGCGTCGGCTGCGGGCATGAATTTCAACGCCACTCCGTTCATGCAGTAGCGGAGGCCCGTGGGTTTCGGTCCATCCTCGAAAACATGGCCGAGATGACCGCCGCATCGACGGCAATGCACTTCGGTGCGGGTCATAAGGAGCGATCTGTCCACCTTGGTTCCGATCGCGTTGGCTAACGGCTGCCAGAAACTCGGCCAGCCGGTGCCGCTTTCATATTTCGTCTCCGAAGAGAACAGCGGCAGGTCGCAGCCGACGCAGGAGTAAATGCCCTTGCGCTTTTCGCGATTGAGCGGGCTGGAGCCTGGATATTCGGTGCCGTGCTTGCGCAACACGTCGAACTGCTGCTTGGTCAGGAGTTTGCGCCATTCCTCTTCGGCTTTCTGCACTTCAAAATTTCCCTCGGTCAGTGCGCTTGCGGGGTTCGGCCACCGCACGACTGCGAGTGCCGTAAGGCCCGCGCCTGCGAGCAAATAACGACGGGTGCATTTCGTTGTCATGACTTGCCTGCCTTTGTCATCAAAGCGGTCATCCGTGAGCTATATACGGATCACAGAGACTTCCAGTTACATCCGACCGGTCAATTGTCGGCCGGGAGACCGTCGGCCGCGGAAGTCGCGTCCTCCTCCAGCGCCATTTTAGATTCCGCCTTGTTTTTGCGGCCATCGTTGCCATCTGGATTCGGGTTTTTCGGCGCCACCGGTTTTCGGTGGCGTGCCGGGCGTTCCGGCACGATTGTGTCGTGCGCGGCCGGGGGATTGGAAGCCTGATTAGCGGGGGCCGCGGCCAGTTCTGGAACTGAAAATTGCGACGAAGTCTGGTCGCTGGCCGCCCTCAAGGGATTTTCCGCGACGGCCAACGCGCCGGCAGTTTTCTTGGCCATCTTGGATGCCACTGCGTCAGCGGGAAAGCTGAGCTCCTCGCGCAAATCGGCCGGGCGACCGAACTGCGCATTCAGGCGCTCGCGGACGCGGCGCGTCCAATAGAGCGCCTGGGCCGCGGCGCGGCCGCCGGCGCCGCCCGCCCAAACGAGGTCATAGGGCGAGAACAACCGCCAAGTCCGGTCCCCCTCGACGATGCCGCGCGCGATCAGATCGCCTGCCATGGCAGTGGTGTTGAAGCCGTGGCCGCCGAAACCGCTGGCCACCCAAACTCCGCGCATCATTTCGCCAATCTGCGGCATTTTGTGCACGGCGCGTCCCAGCGTTCCTGACCAGACATGATCCACCGTCACGCGGCCGAGCTGCGGATAGGCGCGACGGATATCGGCCGCAAGCCGCCGCGCGTAGCGTTTGGGATCCGCGGCCCACATGGTCATGCCGCCGGCCCACATCAGGCGGTCGCCGCCGATAATGCGATAATGGCTATCGGCAAAGACGCTGTCGCTGACGCCGCCCTTATAAAGGATTGCTTGGTTCAGCTTTTCCCCGAGCGGCGCGGTGGTCGCCACATAGGTCGTGATCGGCAGAAGACTATCCGCCAGCCGCGGCATCAGCGCGCCAAGTCCGGTGTTGCCCGCCAACACAATTCGCGCCGCGCGCATGCGCCCCGACGGCGTAGCGACACGCTTGCGGATGCCGGCGGGATCGAGTGAAAGCGCCGGCGTATGTTCGAAGATACGCGCGCCCGCCTGCTCGGCCGCCGCCGCCAGCCCCCTCGCGTAGTTCATCGGATGGATGTGGAAGGCGCGCGGGAAATGAATGGCGTTCTGATACAGCGGACTCTTGAGCTGTTCCCGCACTTGCTCCGCAGACCACGCTTCTGCTTGCGCGCCGAACTCCTCGCGCAACAACTTAGCCTCCTCGGCGAGCCTGGGATTTTCGCGAAATTTCGCGACCGAGAGCCATCCGTTCACCGGCTCGACGCCGGGCATGTTGGTTTCGCGGATGGTTTCGCGAACATAATCCAAACCACGTTCGGACAGCTCCCAAAGCTCCTTGGCTTGCTCCCGCCCGACCCGCTCAATGATTCGCTCTAGGCTTTCGAGATATCCAGGCAGCACAAGACCCAAATTACGTCCCGAAGCGCCAGACGCCACGGTCTGAGCCTCCAGCACCGCGACCGACCATCCGCGTCGAGCAATCTCGCGCGCGGCGGTCAGGCCGGCGAGGCCGCCGCCGATCACGCAGACATCCACGTCGAGATCAAAGGTCAGCCGGGGGCGTTCGGGCGCCGGCACCGTGGCTTCCGCATACCAGCTAGCCCCGTCGGAGATCGGACCGTCCCCCTGCATTAAGATCCTTCTGTATTCTGACGCGGCCCAGTTCGCGCTGGCCGCCTATGCCGCCAGCGGGGCGAGCCGAATTTAGCCCGGATGGCTCGGAAAATCGACGCCGGTACGGTCTTCCCGAAACCGACGAAATACCGTTGCATTCTGGGGCGAGGCAGACACAATCTGTGAACATTGTCAAAGGGCTGCCATGCGCACTCTCATGCTGCTGCGTCACGCCAAGGCGGTCCCCGCGGACGGCCAAATCCGCGACCACGACCGTCCGCTGGCTTCCCGCGGCCAGAAGGATGCCCCGAAGATCGGCGCCTACATGGCCCGGCATCAGCTTCAGCCCGACCACGCGATTGTATCGCCTTCAAAACGCACGCGGGAAACGTGGGAGCTGATGGCCCCCGCGCTCGGCAAGCGCACCCGCGCAACCTATGAGGAGCGGCTGTTTGACGCCTCGCCGCAAGCCATTCTCAACGTCATCCAGCAAACAGGCACCGCCTGCGCCACGCTGCTGGTCATCGGGCATAACCCCAGCCTGCATCGCGTGGCCGTGGGGCTGATCGCGACCGGCGACCTCGACGCCCGCGAACAACTGCGCGAAAACCTGCCAACCAGCGGATTGGTGATCATCGAATTCCCGTTTGACGATTGGCGGAAGCTGCACACGCAGGCCGGGCGGCTCAGTCATTTTGTGACGCCAACCCTGCTCAAGGCTGCAACCGACTAACCGGGGTCCGGCAAGAGCTCCGCCGAACCAATCATCAAAGCTAGTGCGCGGTGCGGTCCTCTTTCTCCGGCACCACGCTCTGCACGCGCCACAGCTCAGGGAACAGTTTTATCCATAACAGCGCGATAGCGATGGCGCCGAATCCGCCGATCAACACCGACGGCACCACGCCGAATATCGCCGCCATCACCCCGGACTCGAATTGTCCGAGCGTGCTGGCCGAACTGGTGAACATCGAACTCACGGACATCACCCGCCCCAACTTGTCGTTTGGGGTGCGAGATTGGATCATCGACTGGCGGATAACGGCATTCAGTGTATCCATTGCCCCATAGACCATGAGCGCGGCAAACGAGAGCGGCAGCCAGTTGGAAATGCCGAACACCAACACCGAGAATCCGTAAATACAGAGCGCGCATACTATGAGCTTGCCAGAATTTCGGCGGAGCGTGGCGCGGGTCAGGAAGATCGTCGCAATCAATGCCCCAACTGCAGGCGCGGAACGCAGCAGACCGAGACCCCAGGGACCGGTCTCCAGGATATCCCGCGCATATACCGGCAACAGCGCGATCACCCCGCCGAGCATGATGACGCAGAGGTCGAGCGAGATTGCTCCAAAAATGATCCGGTTTTGGCGAAGGTAGGTAAAGCCGGCAAACACTGTCTCAAGCGTGATGGGTTTCTTTTCGCGCGGCGGATAACTCAGCCGGATGAAACCCACCAGAATGCTCGCGGTAATAAAGGCAAGGAAGCAAAGCCCGTAAACGACTTCAGGACCAAAAATATAAAGGATGCCGCCGAGCGCCGGCCCGCTGATGGTCGCGACCTGGTTCGCCATCGAACCGCCGGCGACCGCGCGCGAAATCATTTCTTTCGGCACGATACCGGGCACCAGCGTGTTCAAAGTCGGGGTGTCGAAGGCGCGGCAGAAGCCGATTGCCAGCACGGTCGAAAAGATGACGTATACGCTCAACGTGCCGGTGACGCTTCCGACCGTGAGCACCCCTGCGCATATCGCCTTGCCTATCTGCGCGAGGCGTATCACCCAGCGGCGGTCGTAATGATCCGCCACATGGCCGACCAGCAGCGTGCCAGGCACGGAAGGGATAAACAGAAGCAGGCCGACCAGGCCAAGATCGAGCGCGCTATTTGTCAGGTCATAAACCTGCCAGCCGACCGCCACGAACAACATCTGATAGGCAAGCGCCGTGGCGACGCGCGTCGCAAAGTAAATCCGATACTGCCCGTGGCGGAGCAGCGAGAATTGGTCGTCGGGCGTCATTTCTCCGGAACTATGCTCTGTACCCGCCAGAAGTCGGGGAAGAGCTTGATCCAAAGCACCGCGATGCCGGCGGCGCCCAGCCCTCCAACCACCACGGCAGGACCGGCGCCGATCAGCGCCGCAACGACGCCCGATTCGAACTGGCCGAGGTTCGAGGTTGTGCCGGTGAAGGTAGAGTTCACGGCCATCACCCGGCCCAGCATGTCGTTAGGCGTGCGGGTTTGCACCAGCGAATGACGCACCACGACACTGACGGCGTCCGCGGCGCCTGTGATCGCCAGCATAATCATCGACAGCCAGAGCCAGGACGAGACGCCGAAGGCCGCGGTCGCCAGGCCATAAATGACCACCGCACCAATCATGATACGCCCGGCGTGCTTGTCGATCCGGATATTGGAGAGATAGCCCGACGTCATCAGCGCGCCGGCGGCGGGCGCGGAGCGCAGCAGACCAAGGCCCTCGGGCCCGGTCTGTAGGATGTCGCGCGCGAAGATCGGCAGCAGCGCGGTCACCCCGCCGATCAGCACGGCGGCAAGGTCGAGCATAATGGCGCCGAAGATAACCTTTCGGGTGCGGATAAAGTGAAAGCCGGCAAAAACCGATTCCAGGGTCACGGCTTTCTTCACTTTCGCCGGCCGCTGGATGCGAACCAGAGTGATTAGCGTGGCCGCGATCACAAACAGCACGAAGCAGATTACGTAGACGAAATTCGCTCCCCACGCGAGAAGGAAACCGCCGAGCGCGGGACCGCCGATCACTGCCACCTGATGCGCAGTGGCGCCGGCTGCAATGGCGCGGGAAAGAACCTCCTTCGGCATAATGCTCGGGGGGATGGTATGCATCGTCGGGCCTTCGAAGGCACGGCCGGTGCCAACGATGAAGACGACAAAGTAAATTACGCCGACGCTTAGGTATCCGGTGTAGTCGGCGAGCAACAGGATCAGCGCCCCGAGGCCTTTGCTGACCTGACAGATGGCGATCACCCATCGCCGATCATAGTGGTCCGCCACATGGCCGATGATGAAGGTGCCCGCGATGACCGGGACAAAAAGCACAAGCCCGACCAGGCCGAGGTGGAAAGCGCTGTTGGTGATTTCATAGATCTGCCAGGTGATCGCGACATGGAGCATCTGGTAGCCGACTGTCGACAGAACCCGGGTCCACCAATAGAGCGCAAATTGTTTATGGCGCAGGAGTGAAATTTGAGCGTCGGCGGGCGCGGCGGGCTCAGTTGTCATGCGGGAAGCAAACCAGGCTATAAGGCAGGTGAGCTTCCTTACGCGGTAATTTTGTCATCACACAAGCCCCTCGGCGGCCAGGGTAGAAAACGACGCTGCGGTACCGCGCCGCTATGGTCGAAAAACCTCTCAGCGCCTATATCCGCTGCATGCAAAAGACAGCTGTAATCCTCCCTCTCCTCGCCTTTCTGGCGGCTTCGATTTGGTTTGCTTATTATGTCTGGGCCAGCGATACCGGTCCGGCGATGCCGGCTTCCGGCTATGTGGCAATGGCGCTTGGCGTATTATTTTCGCTGGTCGTCGGAATTGGCCTCATGGCGCTTGTCTTTTACAGCCACCGGCACGGATACGACGAACGCGGCCACGGGGGACAGAGGGGTCCCGAGGATTGAGGAATGCAAGAGGCTGGGGCATCGACGCCGTCTGAACCGCCGCGCGTCCTGATCTATATGATGGCGCTGGCCTGCGGCCTGTTCCTGGCACTGGCCGTCCATATCGGGCTCACGGCTGCGGGCCTCGGTCTTGGCACCGCGGCACGCGGGGTGCTTTTCTCCGACAAGGATCAGATCAATACCGCGCTCGCTTGGTGGGCGATCGGGATTGCCGGCTGTTCTGGCAGCCTTGCGGCTATCGTCGTAGCCCGCCGCGCCAACCATCCGGGTTTGAAAATTTTGCGCGTAACGCTCGGGCTTGCCTTCTTTTGTTTATTGGCTGTGGCCGGACGCAAAGCCGCAGCCCCGCCCGGGAGCGGAGCAGCGATAACCACAGCAGTGAATCTCGCCGCTATGACGCTCGGCGGATTTATGGCGTTCTTCGCGGCGCATTTCGCGGCCCGGCGCTGAGCTGAGCTGAGCTGAGCTGACTTGTGCCAAGTCGCCCACGGCTCAGCTCAAGAGGTCAGACCAGCATCGGACTCCGGCTCCGATAACGCAGTGGCCCCGATGGCTATAATGCGCACGATATTCTCCCGGATACCTACGCAAGAAAAATCCGTTGCAGCCGGGGGTGGTATTCCATCGCGGCATCGCGCGTATCGGCGTGCGTTCGGGGGACGAGTTTTGTTGCATCCAACTGTGAAACTTAGAGGCCGGCCTCCGCGTTAACAGCAGCAACCCAAACTATCCTTGTGTGCCGACACCAAAGACCCCGGTCAGCGAAAGCTGGCCGGGGTCTTTAGTTTTGGTTGTCTTCGTTGGTCAGGCCCGCCGACGTCAGCTTGCCGCTTTGCGATTAATCTTGCGTTCGGCCAAAGTGGTCAGCTTCTTGTCGGTGGCTTTTTCCTCATCCAAGGTGCGCTGAAGCACCGCTGCGCAGTCATCGCGGCCAAGCTGCTGCGCCCAGGCAACCAGCGTGCCATATCGCGTGATCTCGTAATGCTCCACCGCCTGCGCCGCGCCGATCAGGGCTGCATCCAACACTTCCCTGTCGGCGACATCGCCGGCGATGTCATTGGCTTCCTCGATGATGCCGTCGATGGCCGGGCAGTCATGGCCCTTCGGCTCCGAGCCAAGCATCTTGAACACCTGTTCCAATCGCGAAACATGCGTTTCGGTCTCTTCGAGATGTTTCTTAAAGCCCGCGGTGAGGTCGCGGTTCATCGCCTTTTTGATCATATCCGGCAGCGCTTTCAGGATTTGCTTCTCGGCATAATAGATGTCCTGCAGTGTGTGCAGGAACAGGTCATCCATTGTTTTGATATCCTTCGAAAACAGGCCCATGACGTGATCCTTCTGTTGGCAAATGGGTATGCGGAGACGCGCGTCCCCTGCTCTTGAAGCCAACGTGCGATGATGGACGGGGTTCCGCGCTTTGTCAGTGCGCCTCGGTTTGCGGCGATTCGGGCGCGCCGAAGTTTTCCGGAAAGCGGATCAGAATCTCGGTGCCCGGATCGAGCCGGCGAATCTCCAGGCCGGCATTGAATTGCCGCACGGTGGCCATGATGACCTTGAACCCGAGCGTCGGCGGACGCTCGACGCTTACTTCTGGCGGGATTCCCTGCCCCCGGTCGGTCACGCTTAATTCCACCGTGCCGTCCGCGCCGCGTTTCAACCGCACATAAAGCGGACCCGCTTCATCTTCCGGATAAGCATGCTTGAGCGCGTTGGTAATCAGTTCATGCGCCAGCATTGCGAGTGAGGCGGCCTGGTTGCCGGAAACTTCCACCTTATCCGTTTCGCAGCTGATGGACGGCCGGGCGCCGCCGACATAGGCGCGCTCGCTTTCGTGACAGATCATCTGGAGGAATTCGCCGAATTCCACGCGCGCCGCGACATCCGCGCTGTAGAGATAGCGATACACCGAGCCCATCGCCAGAATGCGCTGCTGCGCGCGGGCAAGCTGATCGCGCACCGCCGGCTCGTCGGCATGCTTACTCTGCAGCACCAGCAAGCTCGAGAGGATGTTCAGGCTGTTCATCACCCGATGCTGCAGCTCGCGCAGCAGAAATTCCTTCTGCTCCAGCAGCCGGTCCACCTTGTCCGACATGCCGGCGAGCGCAGTACTGAGGACACCAAGCTCCGAGCTTGAGCGCAGCTTGGGAAAATGCGCCGACGTATCGCCGCCCTCACGGCGGCGCGCCGTGCCCAACATAGCCATCACCGGACGGCGGATAAGGATATGCGCCGCGATCCACGCGGCGATCATCGCCAGGATGATCGCAGTCATCCCGACGAGGAAACTACCCCAGGAGATCGAGCGCAGCCGCGCCAGAGCGGCGTCGCGGTCGGTGCTCACCGCGACGACGAGCCCATGCGGGGCGTCTTTCAGCGGCACGAAGCCGACGATCTCCTCACGTCCGGGTTGCTGGTCCACCAGAAAATTGCCGGCCGGAGCATCGCGCGCACGCTCGAAGATAGCCTTGTCGCGAATGTCCGGCCCTGTCGCTGCCTGTTGGCGCGGAACGCGCAACACGACCGATCCGTCGCGGTCAAATACAGTCAGGCGATGCTGCGGCGGCCACTGCCGCGCTTCGAATTCCTGCGCGATTTTTTCGGGATTGAGAACCAACACCACGACGCCGTTGGCGCCGGCATCGGGGGCGCGATAGCGCGTGGAAACGTGGATCGAGGTCTCGCCTGTCACCCGGCCGGCGGTGAGCGTGCCGACGGTAAGGCCGCCCCGCTCAAACGGCTCGCGGAAGTAGACCCGGTCGCGCACGTCGAGGGTGGCCGGAATCGGGATGGTCGAACAATGGAATTTAGCGTCGCGGTCGATGAACGCTGCCCCGCGATAAATTTCGAAATCTGCGATGACGGATCTGAAATAAGCGGCGCATTCCTCCTCACGCTCGGGCACCGCCGGATGCTTCATCATGGTGGTCATGATGCGGCGGGTTCCCTCCAACAGCTGGCCGAGCTCGGCGGAAACAAGCCGCGCCGAAGCGAGCGCCTCGTCGCCGGCGTCGGCTTCGAGAAAATCCTTCCAGGTAAAACTGTTATAGCTAATCAGCGCCATAGAGGGCGCGACCGCGGCGGCCACCAGGACGGACAGTCGGAATCTTAAACTCATAACGTCACGCCGGAGTCACTCAAGCTTAACCCCGGCGGATTCGATCACCTTGCGCCAGCGGGCGACTTCCTCGCGCATATAGGTTGCCGTCTCGGCAGGCGTGCCGCCGATCGGCTCGGCCGAGAATTCTGCAAAGCGTGCTAAGATTGCAGGCTCGCGCAGCGCTTCATTAATATCGGCATTGATCTTGTTGACAATGGCGCTGGGCGTCTGCGCGGGCGCCACCACCGCATACCATGCCGCGGAGTTGAAGCCGGGCAGCGTCTCCGCGATGGTCGGCACATCCGGCAGCGAAGCCATGCGTTTCGGCGTCGCCACCGCAAGCAGCTTGAGATTGCCCGCCTTCACCAGTGAAAGGGAAACGCCGAGATTGTCGAACATCACGTCGACCGTGCCGGCTATCAGATCCTGCAAGGCCGGAGCAGAGCCGCGATAAGGCACGTGCTGGAACTTCGCTTGCGCCATCATCTGGAACATCTCAGAGGTCAGATGCGAGGTGGTGCCGTTGCCCTGCGTCGCCGAGGTGATCTTGCCCGGAGCGGCTTTCGCCATGGCGATGAATTCCGCAACGTTCTTCGCCGTCACTTTCGGATGCACGACCAGCGAATTCGGCACCCGGCTGATGATGATGATCGGCGCGAAGGTCGATGGGTCAAAATTCAGCTTTGGATAAAGCGACTGATTGATGACGAGCGGCGGCGGCGGCGCGGACAATAACGTGTAGCCATCGGGATCGGCCTTTGAAAATTCCGTGGTGCCGATATTGCCCGCAGCGCCAGGCTTGTTCTCAATGACGACCGGTTGGCCCCATTTGCGCGACAGCCAATCCCCGATCAGCCGCGGCATCACATCGGCTGTACCCCCGGCAGGAAACGGTACGATGATCTTGACCGGCCGGGTCGGGTAATCTTTTGCCTGCGCGGGCGTTAAAACCGCGAAGAGGGTTGCGGCAAGAACGAGAATATTTCCGAGCAGGACCCACGACTTGGTTTGGTTTTTGACGCCCTCCCCCAAGTCCTTGCCCATATCCAGCTCCCTGCTCAAGCGGCAAACCTAGCCGGTCCCATGCAACCTTTCCAGGGCATGCGGGTTCGCATGGTGGTTATCTGCAATTCTAAGTTTCCTCAGATGAAGCATCGCGCTCGGCCTGCCTCACCAGCGCCGGAATCTCGCTGGACAAGCCGCTTCCGTCTTTTGGAGCACTCCTTTCATGACTTTCATCCGTGCCGCGTATCTCGGCCTCGCCTTTGCCACCTCCTTGTTCGCCGTTACGTCACCCGCCCATTCCATGACACGCGCGGAACTAGATGCGCTGGTCGCCGCGCATGCCCAGGCCAATGGAGTACCGGTCGCTCTGGTGCATCGCGTGATCGTCCGCGAAAGCCGCTACAACCCACGCATCATTGGCAAGGGCGGCGCGATGGGGCTGATGCAGATCAAGGCTGCGACCGCGCGCGGCGTCGGCTATAACGGATCGGCCGCGAGCCTGCTCGATCCGGCAACCAATCTCACCTATGCGGTGCGCTATCTCGCAGGGGCCTATCGGCTCGCCGGCGGCAATCACGATCGTGCGGTTTCCTATTATGCGCGCGGCTATTATTACGACGCGAAAAACAGGGGACAGACGGTACAAGCTCTGGCGCTGCCGGCAACTCAATCCTTCGCACTCGTACCGGAAGCCGCCGCCCCGACAACATCGGCTGTGGGCAAGCGCCCCGCCGCCTTTGCCACGCCGGTGCCCGACCCAAAGCGCGACCGGGAACCGTAAGATCCAGTCTGCTCTTTCCGGGGCAAGCCGGTCAGTTCATGGCCCAGCGTCGTAGGCCGGATGAAGGTTGCATATCGATCGAGACCGCTTTGATGCGTCACACACGCGCGGAGCGCGACGCCTCCCGAGGGGAGAGCAGTGGAGTGTCAGCCAGCCGGCCGTCTTTCGCCACAAGACGATGGACCTTCCCGCAGTTAGGGCAGAACAGGCTGACAGGAAGCTGTCGGACGTGCGACAGGCTTTCCGGATCGGTATTGATGCCGCTGATGATGTCGCGACCAGTAGACGGACATGTGAAGACCAGCGCACTCATCGGACCACTCGGTTTGCAATTGGGGCTGTCGTCGTATCTTGCGCCCTTGTCCTAGTCCGTCGGTACGCTCGCAGACAATTCCAGCCTAAATTGGCTGTACGAAAGAACTGCACCATCAAAATTCCGTGACTTCTATAATACATTATTTTTCCCACGGAATTCTTCTGCCACCGCGGCGACCATCACCGAAATCCGCAGCATCCACAAACATCTCGGCGTACCGCAAGACTCTCCATGATTTCCATTGCCGATGACTTCCTTCTCAATGACGCCCTAAAGAACCGAGCTCCTCGGGGTAGCCGCCGCAGCCGCACGCATGCGCCGTCGAAGTCATGCATCCTCGCGACGGATGTCCGGCCAGCGGAGGTGTTTCGTTTGCGGGGCCGATATGGCCGACGTTTCCAGGCGTTACACGCGAGACACCTGACAAAACTGTGCCTCGATGCGGCGGTGCAAAAAGTGTGATGTCGCCAACGCGCCCAACCCTCCTTATATGTCCTTGTTTCACCCCCGGGCCGATCATGTACCGCTTTTGGGTTTTCCTACTCGTTGTATTCTCGCTAGGTGCCGCCGAGCCCGTCTCGGCGCAGCCTGGCAGCGGCCTGACCCTGCGAGTGGACTGGGAGGTGAAGAACCGCTTCCGCCTGTTCCGCAACGAACCCGATTTTCAGCGCCATCTGGCGGCGTATCGCAGCGACGGCATTCTGGCGGCCGAGGCGCGGCTCGAACAGCGCAGCGACGGGCGCGGATGGGCATACGAGATGGTCGACCGGCTTTGCGTCGATGGCATCGGCCGGCTCACCGAAACATGCCAGCGCGACGGCGTACGCGAGTCCTATCTGGCGCCGACCGATCACCGTATCGGGGCCACGCTGGCCGGCATGGTGCCGCCCGGCTCGCGCTGCGTCTGGAATTTCGACGACGGCACGATCCCGCCGCAGGAGGTCACAGCCGACTGCGGCCAGGAGGTTCGCCTGCGCGTGCGCCATGGCAAGCCAACCATTGCCAGCGTCGGCATCACCGCGCCGGACGGCAGCATCCAGCAGGCAGCGACCGAGATCGTGGTGCGGGATTTCCTGATCGCGGGGCTCGGGGACTCCATTGCCGCAGGCGAAGGCAATCCTGATAAGCCCGTTGCGCTATCCGATATCGGCTTCTGCTTTCGCGATTTCCTCGGCGGCCCCGGAAGCCAATATTATCGCCCCGGCCGCGCGCATTATCCCGGCGACAAGAGCTGCGGCAGTGGCACCGGCGAACCCAAGGCCGACGCATTGCGGGAGTGGCAACGCCACGCCGCCGGTTGGATGAGCACCGCCTGCCATCGCTCCATGTATGGCTATCAGATGCGCGCCGCACTCGAACTGGCAGTGGAAAATCCGCACGCTGCGGTGACGTTTATCCCGCTCGCCTGCGCTGGCGCCACGATCGAACGCGGGCTGCTCGCCTCCCAGCGGATCCGCGAATGTCCGCCGGCCTCGCGCGCGACCTGCGCCAGCACCACACCCGGCCAGATCGCGCAGCTCACTGAGTTACTGGCGCAGGCGCGGAAGCAGCAACCGGGGCGCAAGCTCGATCTTCTCCTGCTCACAGTGGGTGCAAACGACATCCAGTTTGCCGGTTTGGTCGCCGATGTAATCATCGAGCAAGGCGCGGAGCGCGTGCTGTTCAACCGTGGAGGCGTCATCGCCACGCCGGACGATGCCGCGAAGATCGCCGATGTTGAATTACCCGGCGCCTTTGCCAAGCTGCGCGCTGCGCTCAAGCCTCTGGTTGGGGGCAATCTCGGCCGCGTGGTCTTCGTCACTTACGGCCATCTCGCGCTTGCGCCGGACGGCACCGCCTGCCCGGGCGGACGCGACGGCTTCGACGTGCATCCCACCTTCAATCCGGACGGCACCCGGCTGCGCCGGGTGGCGAGTTTGTTCACCGAAAAATTTCTTCCAAAAATCAAATCGCTGGCGACCTGCGAAGGCAGCACTCTCTGTAGTCAGCCGCTTGCGGACCGCATGACCTTCGTGGATGCCCACCAGCCCGCCTTCGTGGCCCATGGCTTTTGCGCGCGCTCGGAAAACGATCCGGTTTTTGACCGGCGATGTTTCTCGGCCACAGGAGAGAGCTTCGAGAGCGAACTCGTCCAAGGGGCGAACTCGCCCCTTACCTGTGGCGCGCGGCCGAGCGAGTTCCGCCCCTATGCCTCGCGCGCGCGCTGGGTGCGTACGGCGAATGACAGCTATTTCACCGCGATGACCTATCCGGATGGTTTCCCAGCAGCGTTGCAACCGGCGGATATCCATGACGCGATATGGGGAATTCTTAGTGCGGTGTATGGAGGGGCGATCCATCCCACCGCCGAAGGCCATGCCGCCATGGCCGACGCCGCCCTGCCCGCCATGCGCAGCCTGCTGGAGATAACGCCACCGCCCGCGGTGACCGCGCAACCGCTGCCGCCGGTGCGGTAGTTACGCCCGCGGCGAGAATCTGAAAGCCCGGCCGCCAAAGGCCGGGCTCATTCAGTGCGGGCAAAAATGCCCATCGCCGCTCCACGGCGATCAATTGCGGCACACGCCGCCCGATTCAACTCAGTATTCGGAGACGCGATACGAGGCTCCTCTTGCTGGTTGATCCTGTATGAACAATGCGTCGTGAAGCCGCTCGGTTCCCTGGAAGTGCGCCAGTGCGGTGCAAAATAATCTCACTCCGCCGCGAGCACGCCGCCTGTGCAGTAGGATTCATTCGACGGCGTACCCGCCTATGGCGGCCAGTCCCCATTTTGTTCTTGATATTCGATGACCCAACGGGCGCGGGACGTTTTTTCTGTGCCCAGCAGCTGGACGAAGCTGTCAACGTGCGCGCGTGAATCACTCAATTCCATGAAGTAGACGACACCGTCTTGAATACCGAGAATGGGTCCCTCGTGGCGTTGCGCATTCACGATGTGGAGATGGGCACAGAAGGTGAGGCAGAAGAAAATGAAATAGGAAAGCCGAAGTTTCACTTCGAGGTTTCTGCCTGGAAACGACACAAGGAGAGCGCCGCCTCGCGAGACCACAGACTTCATATCGACGTCGAAGATCCGGCTTAGGATCAAAATCTGGTCTGACGTGAGTGACGTTGAGTCATCGAAAGCAACGACGTAACCGCCTTCATCCGGCAGCCAGTCCAGAACTTTCTGCGAGAAATCGGAAAGCTCCCTCACATTCAGCTCATCACCATCCGACGAAGCTATAATTCTGTCCCAGTAATATTCTTTCTTCTTTCTCTCATCCAAATACTCAAGCCGATGCCAGTCGCCCAGTATCATTCCAATCTTCTCTAGGGTCTGATTGGCAGCCACATCGTTGAGGGCCTTTTCCGTCAGCATTATTGTCATCGCTCATCATAGTTGGCTTGTCGTTCCGTCACTCCGCCGCCCGCACACCGGCGGTACCCGCATCGTGACGCAGCAGATGCCCGAGGCCGGGGACGGCGTCCCAGATGCCGGCGAGCCGCAGCGATTTCCAGATCGCCGCCTGATTGCTGGTGACCACGGGCTTGCTCAGCACCTTTTCCAGATCCTCGATGGCGTCGATGCTGTGGATATTCGCGCAGCTGATGAAATAGGCGTCGGCGTCATCGCGCTTGAGCGCCACTGTGGTATCGAACCAGAGTTTTGGCGGCATCGTGCAGTATTCATCACTGCCGGCGAGACCGACCGCCTTGTCGGCGACGATGGCGTAGCCCGCCTCGCGCAGATAGCGCAGCTTCTTCTCATGATCCGGCTGTTTGGTTTCCGACACGAAGGCCAGCTTCTTGGCGCCGAGCGCGGTGAAGGCGGAGGTAAGCGAAGAGGCCGCGGTGGAGCATGGCTTGCCGGTCGCTTTCTCCATCGCCGCGATCACATGCCGCTCCATATCGAGGCCGCCCGACATCGAGGTGCCGGTGCATTGCAGGATCACTGCGTCGCATTTGGATTCCGCCAGCATCTCGGCAGCGGCGGCAATCTTCGGCAACTGCTGTTCCAGCGGCGCTTTGTGCTTGTTGGTCATCCCGATGCGGGTGAAATGCGGGATCACGCCGGCCGGCATGTAACGCTGCATCTGCGGCTCCACCATCCGATTCGACGTAGGGATGATGAAACCCAGCCGGGCGCGCGGGATGATCGGTTCGTATGGCATCTGCCTTCTCTTCCGCTGGAAGCGCTGCGCTTCTGTATATATCGTTTTAGATACGGATCACAGTCGGGGTGAGGATATGGAAACCGGGATCTACGGTCATCGCGCACGTATTGGCTATACCGTGGCGGCGGTTACGACCGAGGTTTTCCCTATCGACTTCTACAAGATTGTGCCCGCTGGCGTATCACTGATGATGGTGATGCTGCCGCTCGGCGAGCGCAGCGCTAAAGACGTGGAGAAATGCTACGACGCCAGCATCGATGGCGCGAAAACTCTGGCCGCCTGCGGCGCCGATATCGTGCTGCTCGGCGGGCTGCCGATCAACATGTCGCGCGGCGACCCCACCGAATTGATGAAGCGGCTGGAGGATGAGATCGGCGTGCCGGTCACCAGCAGCACCACTGCGCAACAGAAAGCCTATAAAGCACTACGCTCGCGCAAGGTCGGCACCGTTCATCCCTTCAAGCCCGACCAGAGTTTTCGGCACGACAAACAGCTGAAGGATTTCTTCGGGCTGGAGCCCTGCGGGGTCTACGCCGGCGGCTATGACCTGAAAACAGTCGGCTCGATCCCGCTGGACTCGGTCATGCAATGGGCGCGGGCATTGAAGAAAGAAAACCCCGATCTCGACACCATCAACTTCGCCCAGCCGCATTGGCGCGTAGCCGACGCCATAGAGCCGCTAGAGCAGGAGCTGAAAGTCAATGTGATGACGTCGCTACAGGCGATTGCCTGGGAAGCCATGCGCGTCGCCGGCATCGAGGATCGGATCGATGGCTACGGCAAGCTGCTAAGGGAGCATTAGATCTTTTGATTCCGGACGGCGAGCGTGCGAGCCGATCCGCTCGCCGGGATGACAGCTTGTTACTCCTTCAGCTTCGCCGCCCGCTCGATCAGCGCCTTTGGCGTCTCGAAAGCCTGCTTGATCATCTTCTCCATCTGCGCGCCGGTGACGGGGTCGACCTCAAGACGGCTTCTATCCGCGTCGGCCAGGAAAGCGGGGTCTTTCAGCGTAGCGTCGAACGCTTTTCGCATCACCTCGACATATTCCTTCGGCGTGCCCGGCGGCATGAAAAACGGCCGGCCCATCTCCTCCGGCACCGCCAAAATCTCCAGCGCTTTCTTGGTCTCGGCATCGGTGACGAGATCGATCAGCAGCGGCACTTTCTCCAGCCCGGCTTGCGCGGTGGTGCCGGTCTGCACCAGCACATTGATGCGGTTGTTGATGATCCAGTCCGGGTTGGAGGCTTTCAGCGTGGCATAGGACAGCCCGCAGATGCCTTCCGCCTCGCCGCGCTCGACCGCGAGGCGGGATTCTGGCGTGTTATAGCCGGTCACCACTTTGAACTTGGTGCCGAGCATGGCGTTGAGCATCTTCGGCATGGTGGCGGAGTTGCCGGTGACGCCGGTCGCCGACACCACTATCTCGCGTTCCTTCGCCTGTTGGATGTTTTTGATCGGGCTGGCGTGCCAGGTCACGCAGATCTGCTGCTGCTTGCCGATGCTGCCGATCCATTCGAATTTGCGCGGATCGTATTTTGCGGCGGCAGTATCGAAAAGCGGCTCGAGCAGGAGCGCGTTATAGGTTGCCACGATGACGCTGCCGTCCCGCGGCGCCGCGTCGCCTGCCGCCCAGTTGGTCGCGATCATGCCGCTCGCGCCCGGCATGTTCTGGTTGATGATGTTCGGCTTGCCGGGAAGGTGCTTTTCCAGATGCGCGGAGAGAACGCGCGCATAAGTATCGTAGCCACCGCCTGCGCCCGAGGGGATGATCATGCGCAGCTGTTTGCCTTCATAAGATGGCGTCTGCGCCGCCGCCGCGCCCGCCAACAAGATGCCGGCCAGCGTGCCGGCCAAAAGGCCGCGCAATGCCCGCGTGGTGCAACTTTCCGTGTTCATCCAGATCCCCTGCAAAAGCCCGAAAACAAGCCATGCTAGCAGAATGCTTTTGCTTGGCGAGGGCACGCCAATCCGGCTTGGGTTGCCCCCGAATTTGTCCTAGGATCGAGCCAACAAAAACGCGGATCCACCGCGTCCTTTAAAAAATGCACGTCCGGCCTGCCGGGGAGGAAACCATGGCGCAGTCGAAATCGCTCAACGTGAATGGCAAGTCCGTCACCATCAACATCGACGATCCCGAACAGTCGTTGCTGGTGGCGCTGCGCGACAACCTGGCATTGAACGGCCCGCTGTTCGGGTGCGGCCTGGCGCAATGCGGCGCCTGCACGGTGCATATAGACGGCAAGGCGGTGCGCTCCTGCGTCATGCCGCTGTCGAAAGTCACCGACCAGCAAAAAGTGGTGACGCTGGAAGGCCTCGGCACGCCGGAGAAGCCGCATCCGGTTCAGCGCGCCTTCATCGAGGAACAGGCCGCGCAATGCGGTTACTGCATTAACGGCATGATCATGGAATCCGCCGCTTTCCTGACGCAGAACAAGCAAGCCGACCGAGGCGCAGATCAAGGAAGCGCTCGCCAGAAATCTCTGCCGCTGCGGGACGCATGCCCGCATCGTCAAGGCAGTCAAGCGCGCATCCACTTACGCCTGAGGGAGGCAACCATGAACACGCATTTCATTCCGTCGCGGCGTACCGTCCTCAAGAGCGGTGGCGCGCTGATCGTCGGCTTCTCGTTCGCCGGCCCCATCGCGGAGGCGCTGGCGCAAGGAGCGACAGCGGACAAACCGCTGGCGCTTACCGAGGTCGATACTTTTCTCTCGATCGACGCCAAGGGCATGGTGACGATCTACTCCGGCAAGATCGATTTCGGCACCGGCGTGCGCACCGCGCTGATGCAGATCGCGGCCGACGAGCTCGATGTGCCGTTCAGCTTCGGTGAAGGTGATCGAAGGCGACACGGCGCTCACGCCCGATCAGGGCAAGACCTGGGCCAGCGTCACCATCCAGATCGGCGGCATGCAGTTGCGCAATGCGGCGGCGACCGCCCGGCAGGCGCTGGTGGCGGAAGCCGCCAAGCGGCTCGGCGCCAAGCCGGAAGACGTCAAGATCGTCGACGGCGTCGCGATCGGCCGGCGACAAGAAGGTCAGCTACGGCGAGTTGATCGGCGGCAAGAGCTTTTCGCTCAAGCTCGACCACACCAAGCCGACGACCTTCAAGGATCCGAAGGACTACAAGCTGGTGGGCCAATCGGTGCCGCGCGTCGACATCCCCGACAAATGCACCGGGCGTTTCATCTATATGCATAACCTGCGGATGCCCGACATGCTGCATGGCCGCGTGGTGCGGCCGCCGTCGGTCGGCGCCAAGCTCGAAAAGGTCGACGAGGCCGCCGTCAAGAACATTCCGGGTGTCGTGCAGGTGGTGCGCGAGGGCAGTTTCCTCGGCGTCGTCGCCAGCAATGAATGGGCCGCGATCAAGGGCGCGGAGGCGCTCAAGAAAGCAGCCACATGGTCGAAATGGGAAGGACTGCCCGAGCAGGCCAAGCTTTACGAGCATGTGCGCGCGACCAAGGTGGTGAAGGTCGGATGCGACCAGTAACGTCGGCGACACCATCCGAGGCCATGGCGAAAGGGCGCGAAGAAAATCGCGGCCACCTACGACTTCCCCATCAACACGCATGGCTCGATCGGCCCTTCCTGCGCGATCGCCGAGTTCAAGGACGGCAAGCTGACGTCCTGGTCGTCGTCGCAGGCGACGCATGATCTGCGCAAGCAGCTCGCCGAGATGTTCGGGCTTTCGCCTGACAATGTGCGCTGCCTCTATCTGGAAGGCGCGGGCTGCTACGGCCGCAACGGGCACGAAGATGCCGCCGCCGATGCCGCGATGCTGGCCAAGGCCGCCGGCAAGCCGGTGCGGGTGCAATGGTCGCGCGCCGACGAACATGGCTGGGACCCCAAGGGGCCACCCACGCTGATCGACCTGCGCGGCAGTATCGATGCTTCAGCCAACATCACCGCCTGGGAATCGGAATTCTTCATTCCGCAGGCCGGGCCGGGCTCAATGTCCCGCTGATCGCGGCGGAATTGGCCGGGCTGCCGACGGCGCAGATTTCGTTCCCGGGAAATATCTTTCAGGACTCGGCGATTCCCTACAAGTTCCCGAACATCAAGACGGTCTGCCACCGGCTGGAAACCACGCCGTTCCGGCCGTCCTGGATCAGGACCCCGGGCCGGATGCAGAACACCTATGCCAACGAATGCTTCATGGACGAGCTGGCGGCGGCGGCGGGAGTCGATCCCTTCGATTTCCGGATCAAATATATCGACCCCGCCGACAAGCGTGGCCTGGAAGCGCTCGAGCGGCTGATCAAGCTCGCCAAGTGGGAGAAGCGGGCCTCGCCGCAGAAGCAAAGCGGCGACGTCGTGAAGGGCCGCGGCATGTCCTATGTCAAATACGAGCTGGTGCGCACTTATGTCGGCGCCGTGGCCGATGTGGAGGTGAAGCGTTCGACCGGTGAGATCAAGGTGACCACCTTCTATCTCACCCATGACTGCGGCCAGATCATCAATCCCGACGGGCTGAGGAACCAGCTCGACGGCAATGTGCTGCAGACGCTCAGCCGGGTATTGAAGGAGGAAGTCACGTTCGACCGCTCGCATGTCACGAGCCTCGACTGGGAGAGCTATCCGATCCTGACCTTCCCGGAGATTCCGGAGCTGGTCTACGACCTGATCGACCGGCCGAATGAGCGGCCCTGGGGCGCCGGCGAGCCGGCCTCCGCGGTGATCCCGAGCGCGGTCTCCAACGCGGTGTTCGACGCCACCGGGGTGCGGCTGCGCTCGGCGCCCTACACGCCCGCCAGGGTCAAGGCCGCGCTGTCGCAGAGTTGAGAAGAACGGAGCCCCTTTGGGGCTCCGGCCTTATCCAGGGTGAAATTGATTTCCGTCCGTCACGTCACGCCAAGTTTCTTCTGCAGGCTGGTGGACGACGTGGTGTATTGGAAGACCAGCTTCTTGTCCGGATAGACGTAGTGATACGCCTGCTGCGCCATCAGCGCGGCCTCGTGGAAACCGGAGAGGATCAGCTTCAGCTTGCCGGGATAACTGTTGATGTCGCCGATGGCGAAAATGCCCGGCACGCTGGTCTCGAATTTTTCCGTGTCGACCGGCATCAACTCGTCCTCGTTGAGTGCGATGCCCCAGTTCGCCACCGGACCGAGCTTCATGGTCAGCCCGAAGAACGGCAGGACGGCTTCGCAGGCGAGCGAGGACGTCTCGCCGTTGCCGCCCTTCACCACTGCCGCCCTCACCTGCCCGTCCTCGCCTTCCAGGCTTGTGGCCTGGCCGAGCACGAAATCCATCTTCTTTTCCGCCACCAGCGCGCGCATCTTGTTGACGCTGTCGGGCGCGGCGCGGAAGTCGTCGCGCCGGTGCAGCAGCGTCAGATGTGAGGCGACCGGCTGCAGGTTCAATGTCCAGTCGAGCGCACTGTCGCCGCCGCCGATGATCAGCAGTTTCTTGCCGCGGAATTTCTCCATCTGGCGCACGGCATAGAACACCGACTTGTCCTCGTAGGCCTCGATGCCCTTGATCGGCGGGCGCTTGGGCTGGAATGAGCCGCCGCCGGCGCCGATCACGACCACCTTGGCTTCGAATACTTTGCCGGTGTCGGTGGTCACCCGGAACAGCGGATCGCCGATCTTCTCGATCGTCTCCACCATCTCGCTCGAGGTGGAATTCCGGATGGAACGGCTTGATCTGCGCCATCAGCGCGTCGACCAGCCCTTGCCCGGTAACGAAAGGCACGGCCGGAATGTCGTAGATCGGCTTCTCCGGATAGAGCTCGGCGCATTGCCCGCCCGGCTTGTCCAGGATGTCGACCAGATGCGTCTTCATGTCGAGCAGGCCGAGCTCGAACACCGCGAACAGCCCCGCGGGCCCCGCGCCGATGATGAGGACGTCGGTCTTGATCGGTTCGGTCATTCTCTCTCCGTCTTCGCGTCGCCGGACGATCCAGCATCCGTCAGCGCGGGTTTGCAGCGGATACTGGATGCCCCGCTTTCGCCGGGCATGACAAGTCCTTTTACGCGTTGAGGTTATCGAGGCATGGCCGCTATGCTAACCAGCAGCGCGCGTCACCTGGGAGCGACCATGGACCTGCCACTGAGCATCGCGATGGCGGACAATCCGCGCACGCAGCCGATTCTCGAAGGCAAGGTGAAGGCGGACGGCATCGACCTCACCTGCACCTGCATGCATCCATCCGAGCTGTTCTGGCGCCAGTTGCGGTTTGGCGAATTCGACGTTTCCGAGATGTCGCTGTCCTCGCTGATGATGGCGGTTGCCGGTGGCGACGACCGCTGGGTCGGCATTCCGGTCTTCACGACGCGAAAGATGTTCCAGGTCGGCGTTCTGGTGCGCAAGGATCGCGGCATCGAGAGTGCCGGCCGATCTCAAGGGCAAGAAGATGGGCGTGCCGGAATATCAGCAGACCGCGGCGCTCTGGACGCGCGGCTATCTGCAGCACGAATACGACGTGCATCCGCGCGACATGGAATTCTGGATGGAGCGCAACGACGATTTCAGCCAGGGCGCCGTTGTCGGCTTTCGTCCGCCCAAGGACGTGAAGCTCAACTACATACCCAACAGCACAAATCTCGGCGAAATGCTGCTGGACGGCAAGCTCGACGGCGCCTTGCGCTATCTCGCCAACACCAACAACCTGGTCGACCGGTCAAACCTCGATCTCTATCGGCACCCGGACTTCAAGACCCTGTTTCCCGATCCGCATGCCGAGGGCGTGCGCTTCTACCGCAAGACCGGCATCTATCCGATCAACCACGGCATGGTGATCAAGCGCGAGATCGCCGAAAAGCACCCCTGGACCGTGATCCATATCTTCAACGCCTTCCAGAACGCGAATGCGCTTGCCGAAAAGGCGCGCAAGGAAGCCGTCGCCTATCATCTGGAGCTCGGCCTGCTGCCCCCGGAATCAGGCAAGGCGCTGGCCACACCGGTGGTCCAGCATGGCGTGCAGGCCAACCGCAAGGTACTGGAGACGGCGGCGCAATATTCCTACGAACAGGGCCTGACGCCGCGCTTGGTCAGACTGGAAGAGCTGTTCCCGCCGGCCATGATGGCGCTTTAGACAACCTGCCTATTCCCAGGTCGCGAAGGCCATCCCGCATCCGGTCCCGGCCTCGGAGCGGCAGGACGGAACATAGTCGATCAAATTCATCTGCAGGTCGGTCTCCGACAGGATTCCGGCGACCGTGATCCAGTTCTTGGTCTCCGAGGTGCCGGACAGGAACATGTTCTCCGGCTCGGCGAAGATGGTCTTGGTGTCGCGGTTCTTCATCGCCGTCAGCATGCGCCGGTCGAAATCCTCATCGACGACGAAATGGCTGATGCCGCCCGAGGCGCAGATCGCCACCCGCTTGTTTGCATTCGGACCGTTCCAGCCGGCGATGGCGCGGCCGATGGACTGGCCGAACTCGTAGCAGCGCTTCGCCGTGGGACGGTTGGGCGGGAAATAGGTGTTGAGCAGGATTGGCAGCACCGGCACCGGACGGTCCCTGACGATGCGGCGATAGACGAAGCCGACCGCGTGGCCGACGCCGATCGGCCCCCGCTCGTTCGCCCGCTGCTTCGCGGAGATCGCGACATCGAATTCGTCGGCGATCGCCCGCTCGATCACCGCATGGGCGAGGCCGACCGGCACCGGGTAGACCTGGTCCTGCGGCGGATGACTTGCCGACATGGCGAGCGCAATGCCGGGGCTCTTGGTCTTCAGCTTCTCCGGATCGATCGCGGTGTTGATGACCTGCTCGCCGCAATAGACGGTGAAGGTCGGCTGCACGTCCTCGTAGAACCATTCGTGCTGGTCGTCGCCCACGACCACGATGATATCGGGATTGACCTCTTCGACCTTCTCCACCAGCCGGTCCATCGCCCGGTTGTTGCGCTGATAGCGCTCGGTCCGCACCTCCAGGCTGGATTCCTTTTCGAAATCCTTCTCGCCTTTGCGCGCCTCGACCAGGTCGGGAAAGTTGTAGATGCGTCCGCGGAACGGATGCTCGGGATTCTTGCGGTCGTCAGCGGCACGCAGGTCCCACCGTTCCGGCGGCGTCGCCAGCAGCGGCCCATGCGATGAGCCGAATCCAAAAACGATCTTGGCCATTGATTGCTCCCTAAGGCGCGCCTTTTGCGGTGGCGCTGCCGCCCCAGTAACTGTCCCACAGCTCGCCCATCTTCTTGTTGGTGTCGCTGACCAGCAAGGCGTCGTCGCGGACGTTGGCGCGTTTGCCGACGATGGTTTCGGCAAACGGCACAAACTGCGGCAGCTGCAGCGCCTGGTGCACCGGCACGGCGAAGGTGGTTGCGTATTGCAGGATCTGCCCCTCGCGGCTCACCATCCAGTTGATGAACAGGCGGGCGGCATTCTTGTGCGGCGCCTTATCCAGCATCGCGATCTGCGACACCGTGATCGGCACCGGTTCCGGGCAGTGATAGCCGATGGGCGCGCCTTTCACGCTGTAGCGCTTGGCGACCCATTCGGGCGACGGAAGGCTCGCATGGAATTCGCCCGCGACGGTGAGGCCGGTCAATGCGGTGAGGCCTTCCTTGCGGCGCTGCGGCTGCAGCTTCTCAAACAGCGCGCGCGTGAAGTCCGCGCCCCATTGCTCGCCTAAGTCGCCCCAGAGTCCGAGCAGCCAGCTGCTGGGGTTATTGGTGAGAGCCAGATTGCCGCCGCCCCAGCGCGGGCCTTTCACCAGGTCATCCCAGGTTTTCGGGAGATCCTCCTTTTTTACCTTGTCGGTATTGTAGGCCATGCAACGAAACGACAGCTTGTGGCTGAGCCAGGTGCCGTCGTCGGCAACATAATCCGGAGATATGTTCTTGAAGCCGGGAAGTTCGCGCAGATCGGCCAGCGCCTTCATGTCGATGAAGTAGAAGATGGCGTCCGCAATGGCGGTCATCACGTCGGCGGTCACCCGCCCTTCGCCCAATGCGACCAGCACCTGCATGCCGCGCCCGCTGGTGCCGGCGCGTTCATAGCGAAGGTTGATGAACGGGTAGCGCTCCCGGAACACCGCCGTCATTTCGCGGAATTCGCGCGCCTCCCAGGTGCCGGTGACGATGACTTCCTTTTCCTGCTTGGCGCCCTCGATCCAGGCCTGCGGCACGTTCAGCTCGGCATCGAGCCCGTCGAGCACGGAAGCTTGCAGCCCGAGATCGGCCACCGCCTTCAGCGTCGCCTTTGGCACTTCCGCAGCTTCCGCAATCGAACCCGGCATCAAAACCGATGCCAACATCATCACGGCCACGACAATCCGCCGCATCTCCACACTCCCTGGATTATTATGTCTCCTTCGAGGCCACTCGCGTGATACGGAGGCCTCGTGCGCCGCTCGCGGATTTGCGACCAATGCTGGTCGATCAGCCTCCGGCCTTAAGCGTTGCCCGCACCTTATCGCCGCCATAAAGCCCCATGTGTTCCTGGCGGCCTGCCTTGCCACGCTCCATCACTTGCGCTGCTTCTTCTGCACTCGCGAAACGCGCTTCGATTTCGACACGGTAATTGTCGGGGTCGAGGAAGAACCAGTTCAGGATGCCGATTTCGCGCTTGTGCCCAACCGGTCCCTCGACCGTGATGCCCTGCGACTTGATGTATTCGACTGTCTCTTCCGCCTTCGCCGGATCGACGCGATAGGCCCAGTGGATGGCGTGCGGGATCTCGAACTTCGGCACGTTCGGCGGCCACTTGATGATCGAGAGGCCGAAGTCGCCGATGTAGATCTTCATCAGCGGATTGTCCGATTTGTCGTTGCGCCATTCCAGCTTCGCACCAAGCAGCTTTGTGTAGAAATCGAGTGTGCGATCGAGGTCCTGCACGTAGAAGCCGCTGTGGCTGATGCCGGTGATGGCCTCGGGGAGTTTCGTCTGATCCATGATTGTCTCCTTGTCACAGGATTAGGATGCCTACTGGAGGCGTGTGATCGCGATAACGTTCAACATCGGCGCTATTCCGCCGCAGCTCTACCGGCCAAGACGCGGCGACAGAAGGCCGGTCCGTCCTCACCTTCCTGGAGGTAGCCGGAAGCGCAGACGAAATCGGCGAAAGCATTCTCGTTGGGATTGCGGTGCACCCACGGCGCCTCGCCGCCTTCCTGCATGTGCTTGATCGCCTTCATGAGCGCCTTACGCACCTCGATGATCACGATGTCGGTCGAGCCCAGGTGCTCCTTCGCCCGGTCCTGGATCGCGCCCTGCGTCTCAATCGCGAAGGCGTCCTGCGAGGGGAAATGTAATCCCATGCCGCCGTAGCTCTCGCCGCGTTTCATTTCTTCGCGGTCCTGCAGATAGCGATTCTCTGGCCGACGGATATGACGCAGGTCGGGAGCTACATTCGCCCCGCGATTATTCCGCAACCGTTCTTTGTTTAACGGTTCGGGATAGCTGTAGAAGAATTCAAACCGGCAATGACTGTAGTCATCAATCGGGACATACCAGCGCCCCTGGTAACCCCCCTCGCCGGCGGAAGTAGATGGCGTCGCACTAGCCGGATAAACGTAATTGTTGACGCGGAGATATTTGCGGCCGTTCGGCGCATTGTGCAGAGCGAAAATGCGCGTTCCATAGGCCGTATGTTCGATCGATATTGCTGGCGGTTCGGTACCGCGCAGAGCGCTGATGTCGGCGCCCGAACGCTCGCTCGCCTTTCCGGGAGGCCGGCGGTGAAGATACGTCGTATGCGCCGGGTCGGTTGAGCTTTCCAAGCCTTGCAGCCAGTTGCACATCTGGATGACACGGAAGGTCAGCCGGTTGGGTTCGGGGCCGGTGAGGAATTCGAAATCCGGAATGAGCGGCGGCTCGCCCTTGCCCATGTAGCACCAGATCGCGCCGCCTTTTTCCTGCACCGGATAAGCGACGTGACGCACCTTGTGGCAGAACTTCTTGTCGGCGGGCTCTGCGGGCTGATCGAGGCATTTGCCGTTCTTGTCGAACAGCCAGCCGTGATAAAGGCAGCGCAGGCCGCCGTCCTCGACCCGCCCGTAGGACAGGTCAGTGCCGCGATGCGGGCAGAATTGGCCGATGAGTCCAAGCTCGCCGCCGTCGGACCGGAACAGCACGAGATCTTCGCTCATGATCCGGATTGGGATCGGCGCGCCGCCGGGCGGCATTTCCTCCGCCGTCGCAATCGGCTGCCAATAGCTGCGCAGGAATTCCCCGCACGGAGTTCCAGGCCCGGTCTGGGTCAGCAGGTCATTGTTGGCCTTGGACAGCATTGCGAAGCATCCTCCCTGTCTCTTTTTCTTATGGCCGCGGATTTGCGATACTGCATTCAAAATTTGAGCGGCACAATATCCATTTAATTCCGCAGCAGCGGTAAAGGCTTGCGGCAACTCGCATATTGCCTTCAAATGACGCAACGGGATTTCGCGCTGCCGAAGAGGAATGATGACCGTCACAACCGTCAATCGGCAGGCTGCGGCCGTCTGGCTGCCGAGGATAAAAGCATCATCGCTTTGGGAGTTCGCCGTCTTTGTCGCCGTCCTGCTGGCGGTCGTAACCCCCCTGCTGTTTCTCGTGCTCGGCAGCTTCAGCCAGGCCCGCCTGCCGGCGGAATTCTCGTTCTCCAGCCTCGGGCTTTCCAATTATATCAAGGTGTGGGGCGATCCCGCGACCTATGCCGTGATGTCGAACACGCTGTGGTTCGCGCTCGGCAGCACCGCTTACGGCATCCTCATCGCCGCCACTCTCGCCTGGCTGGTGGAACGCACCGACATCCCAGGAAAAATCTGGATCTATGCCGGCGTGCCGATGACGCTGGCGATGCCGGGCATGCTGCAGGCGATGGCCTGGGTGCTGCTCGCGAGCCCGCGCATCGGCTTCATCAACAAAGGCCTGATGGACGTCTTCGGTCTGTCGTCGCCGCCGTTCAATATTTACACCTTGCCGGGCATGATCTTCATCGAGGGACTTCGCATGGTCCCGACCGCATTCCTGATGCTCGTGCCGCTGCTGCGCAGCATGGACCCCGCGCTGGAGGAAGCGGCGGCCATGTCGGGAGCGCGGCCTTCCTCGGCGCTGCGCAAAGTGACGCTCGGCCTGATGCTGCCGGGACTGCTCGCGGTCGCCATCTACCAGTTCACGAGCGCGCTGGAGCAATTCGAGGTACCGGGCATTCTCGGGCTGCCGGCCAATATCTACGTGTTCAGCACCAAGATCTACGCGGCGCTGCACGCCACCTCTTCCCTGCCCGCCTATGGCGAGGCCAGTGCGCTGGCCATGCTCTATCTGCTGGTGGCGGTGCTGAGCATCTACGCCTATAGCCGCGTGATCGCCAGATCCGAGCGCTTCACGGTGATCACCGGCAAGGGCTATCGCCCGCGCCTGCTACCGCTCGGCCGGTGGCGCTGGCCGGCGTTCGGTCTTGTGCTCGTATATCTGGCGCTGTCGACGATCATTCCCTTCCTCGTGCTCGGCTATGTATCGTTCCTGCCTTACCTGCAGGCGCCGTCGGCGCGCGCCTTTGCCGCCATGAACTGGGACAATTACCTCACGGTGTTCCATACCGACCGCATCGGCCGCACGCTGTGGAACACGGTCGTGATGACGCTGGCGGTTGCGACCAGCGTGGTGATCATTTCCTTCCTGGTTTCGGTCGTCGTGGTGCGCTCGAAATTCTGGGGCCGCAAGATTCTCGACCAGCTCGCCTTTCTGCCGCACGCCATTCCCGGCATGGTCATGGGCCTCGCCTTGCTGTGGGTGTTCCTCCAGATCGACAAGCTTGGCACCAGCCTGTTCGGCTCGCTGACCTCGCTCATCATCGCCTTTACCATCGGCTACATGTCGTACGGCACGCGGGTGATGAACGCCGCCGTCTTGCAGGTCCACAAGGACCTGGAGGAAGCCGCCAAAGTGAGCGGCGCGCCCCAGTGGCGCGTGTTCTGTCGGGTGTTCTTCCCGCTGTTGCAGCCGGCCTTTGTCGGCGTCTGGATCTGGACCGTGCTGCATGTGGTGCGCTCGGCCGGCAAGCCCCTGATCCTTACCAGCGGTGCGGAGAACGAGGTGCTGGCGGCGTTGATCTGGAGCATGTGGGATCAAGGCTCCGTCGAAGCCGCCGGCGCCATCGGCACGCTGCTGATGCTGGCGCTTCTCGCCGTCAGCCTCGTGGTGCGGCAATTCGGATTCGGCCGCGGCGCGCATATCCAGGAGGCGAGATGATCCGCATTGCGGGCCTGCACGTTCATTACCAGGGCGACGCCGGGAAGGTTCACGCCGTCCGCGGGATCGATCTGGAGATCAAGGAAGGGCAGTTCTACACGCTGCTCGGGCCCTCCGGCTGCGGCAAGACCAGCACGCTGCGCTGCCTCGCCGGCCTCGAGGCCGCGAGCGAAGGCGAAATCTCCATCGCGGGCGAGCTCGTCTATTCCTCATCGCGCGGCGTCCTGGTGCCCCCGCACAAGCGCGACATCGGCATGGTATTTCAGTCCTACGCGATCTGGCCGCACATGACCGCTTTCGAGAACGTAGCCTTTCCCCTGCGGGAATTGCGCCGCTTCTCCAAAAGCGAAGTGAAGGACCGGGTCAGCGAAGCATTTCGGCTGGTTCGGCTCACCGGTTTCGAAGACCGGCCGGCGCCCTTTCTCTCGGGCGGTCAGCAGCAGCGCCTGGCGCTGGCGCGCGCGCTTGTGCGCGAGCCCAAGGTGCTCCTGCTCGACGAGCCGCTGTCGAACCTGGATGCGAAACTGCGGGAAGACACGCGCGTCGAGCTGCGGGAGCTGGTGAAGAAGATCGGCATCACCACGGTGTATGTCACTCACGACCAGCTCGAGGCTCTCACCATGTCCGACGTCGTCGCGGTGATGAACGAAGGGCGGATCATGCAGGAGGCTTCTCCGGTCGAGATCTACCGGGCACCGAAGGAACGGTTTGTCGCCAATTTCATCGGGCTGAGCAATTTTCTCGAAGGACATGTGAGCCGCGTCGCCAACGGAAGCGGGTTCGGCGTCGTCGAGACAGGCAACGGGGCGCTGCATTGCATCCTGCCGCCGACCGCGAAGGTCAAGGACACCGTCACCATCGTTATCCGCCCCGAGGACATCGTGCTCAGCGGCCCGCCCGCCGGTGACCCGGCGCAGAACCTCATGGAAGGCAAGGTGGTGGCGGCTTTGTTCGTCGGCGAGGCGATGGAATATCAGCTGCAGCTGCGCGGCGGGACGCTGTTGCGGCTCAAGCTGCATGCCTCCGCAGGCATTGCGCCCGGCGACACCATCCGCATCGAAATGCCGGCCAGGCACTGCCGCGCGCTAACGGCGTAAAGCGGCAGCGGCGCCGTTATGCCTGGCGCTCGGGCGTCGTGACCATTAGGCCGTCAAGCTCGTCGGTCACCTTGATCTGGCACGACAGTCGCGAAGTCGGTCGCACGTCGAAGGCAAAATCCAGCATGTCCTCCTCCATCGGCGAAGGCTCGCCGGTGGCTTGCCGCCAGGCCTCATCGACATAGACATGGCAGGTGGAGCAGGAGCACGCGCCGCCGCATTCAGCCTCAATACCCGGCACGCTGTTCTTAATCGCGGTCTCCATCACCGTGGCGCCGACTTCGCCCTCGACGCTGCGCGCGGTTCCGCTGGAATCGATATAAGTGATTTTCGGCATCAGGCGGGGATCAGGGTTTATGTTAGGCGCGAAGGCCGCAAGCGGCACACGCGTTAGGCCGGGCGCGCCCCGTATATAGCCTCGTGCGCGCCGGCGCCAGCTTCCAGCCTAATCTCGAAGCGGCAAATTCAATGAGCACGCAGGAGTTCGGCGATCATGGCGCGGGCCTCGCTGATCGCGGTGCCCAGACGGCTGATCGCGGCCACGACATCAGCCTCTGCATTCCTGGTGGCGGCGTTTTCGACGGCTTCGGCAGCGCGGGCGACTTTGAAGGCCCCGATGCCACTGGAGGATCCCTTCAGCGTGTGAGCATAGGCGGCAGCGGCCGTCGGCGTTACCTGCTGCATGCGGGCGAGCAATATGTCGGCCTGGCGATCGAAGAGCTGCAAGACCTCGCGTTCGAGGCTGGCGTCGCCCAGCGTCATGCGGGCGAGATGGGTAACGTCAATTGGTGTTTCGACGGCCGCCAGCGAGGGCGCAGCAACCGGATCGACGATACCCGTCGAGAGATCGACCATTGATGCCTCCCAGGGGCTCTTTGTCCCCTTAGAAGTTCACTGTGACTGGGAAACGGCCAAAACCGGGTAAATGTCTGGCCCGCTCCGCAGTTTCGGAGCCTTCGAAACCGTAATTATGGTTAATGAAACGTTGAGCCGGCATAGCGGCCGGTCATTCAAGCGGCACCCCGGTTTTGCAGCCAGCTGAGCCATCATCTGTGAAGTTTCCGCTTTGGCCGCAGGACGGCCTCAATGTTGCGGCCCACTTGCCGCGCAGTGCTGAATCCGATTGTTAACGATGATTAACGACAGATTAATGAGCCCGGTTTCCATTGCTTCGCCAAGCCGATACGATGCCTGCGGGGCGGACTTGCTTGATTTCTGCCGCTTCCCCGCGGACCGGGTTGCGCTGGCTGCGGAGATGCGATCTTGGCGCGGCTTGGCACCCCGCCGGCTCGCTGCCTGCTAACGAGCAACGAACGAGGCGACGACGGAAATGGCCAACAATCCCAAGAAACTTCACGACCCGACCGAAGCGGCGCTGTCCGCGATCCAGGAAGCGCTGGACGTCCGGGTGCAGGAGGCCACGGCCGACGCCAATCTCGTGTCGGCAAGCGCGGACCCAGAGATCGCGCCGGATGTTCGCCGCAACGGGCCACACGGTGGCGTGGTCACCGAACGAGCGCGCAATGGGACAGGTGAAAGGTCGCGTGAAGGCGCGCCCGAAGACCACGACGAGTTTCTTGCCGCGCCGCCATTCGCCCGCTGCCGCGCGGCGAAGAGCCGCCGGTTTCCCGCCGCCCCGCCGCCAATGACGACCGCCAGTCGATCGGCCAGATCCTGCAGGCCGTGCAGCGCCGTCCGTCCCGCCTGTCCTTCACCCTCGCTACGGTTTTTTCCGCCGCCTGGCTGATTGGTGGCGCGGGCCTTGCCTGGCTCTATATGCCGCAGCTGGAGACAATCGTTGCTGAAAGCCGCGGGGTCGTGCCCCTGCTCATTGGCTTGGGCGCGCTGTATTTCCTGCCGGTCTTTTTCTTTTACGCTCTCGCCCACCTAGTCTCGCGTTCGCAAGAATTGCGGCTGATCGCGCAATCCATGGCGGAAGTCGCCATCCGTCTCGCCGAGCCGGAGACCGTGGCACACGAGTCGATCGTTTCCGTCGGTCACGCAATTCGCCGCGAAGTCGCCGCCATGGGCGACGGGGTGGAGCGCGCGCTGGCGCGCGCCGCCGAACTGGAAGCGCTCGTGCATAACGAGGTCTCCGCGCTGGAGCGGGCCTATAACGACAACGAAGTCCGCATTCGCGGCCTGTTGCACGACCTCGCCAGCCAGCGCGACACGCTGGTCAGCCAGGCCGAGCAGGTACGCAACGCCATCTCCGGCGTCCATCTCGACCTCAGCCAAGACATTACCGCCGTCAGCGACCTCGTCGCCGATCGCGTGAGCGAAACCGCGCAACGCATCACCCATACGCTGGCAGACAAGGGCGAGCACATCACGCTGGCGCTCGGCCGCGCCGGCGACAGCATGATCAACGCGCTCACCGAACGCGGCGGCGACCTGCTGGAGCGGCTGGAACAAACAAGCGGTCAGACCACTCATGCCATCTCCACAGCCACGGAGCGCATGACGGCAAGTCTGAATTTCAAGACCGACCACATCCAACAGGAATTCGCCGGCTTGGCGAACAACCTGAAGCAGTCTGTGAACTCACAGATGTCCGGCATAGCGCGCGATTTCGAGCAGCGTTCGCAAGCGGTCGTCGAAATGATGGGTGCCCGCACCGAGCAGATGGCAACCGCGATTATCGACAGCAGCGCCCATACCGCCGAAACCATCGCCGGCCGCGTGGAAGAAGTGAACTCAATGCTGAAGGCGACGGGAGAGTCGCTCGTGCTCGACCTCAGCCTGCGCGGTGGCGACGTTGTCGCCAATCTGGAGCAGACCGGCGCGCGCATCACCGAGGCGCTGGTCGCCAACAGCGGCAAAGTTACCGATGGCTTCCGCGAGAAGGGCGAGGACTTGGCGCGTGTGATCGATGCCAAGGGCGAAGCGGTCAAGAATATGCTGGCCGCGCGCCTGCTCGCCTTCGAGGAAATGTTCACCCATGGCGGTGCTGAATTGGGCGAAAAGATCACCCGCGAAAGCACCACGCTGGGCAACCTGATCACCCGCCATCTGGCGGAATTCGACCGCACGGTGAAGACCTACGGCGGAGAACTGGTGGATCGGCTCGGCCGGCGCACCGAGGAAGTCGCCGAAGCGATGCGCACCTATGTCGACGGCTTCGACAGCCGCGTTGGCGGACGCGCCGACGAAATGGCGAATGTTCTCGACCGCCGCCTTAGCGGCTTCGAGGAAACGTTCGACGGCCGCCAACACGCGCTCGAGGAAGCGCTCGAACGCCGCAAGCAGGCGCTCGACCAGTCGTTCACAAGCCGCATCTCCGAGATTGCTGATGTGATCGACACCCACGGCTTGGGCGTTGCCAAAACACTGGTCGGGAAGATCGAGGACATCGAGCGCACGCTCGGCGGCCGCGCGCTCGAAGTCGCGGGCAATCTCGACAGTCGCATCCAGCGCATCGAGGAACTCAACGTTTCGGTAAAGAATAGCAGCGGCGTCGCCGAGCGTAGGCTTACCGAGCTTTCGGCCGTTATCAGCAGCACGCTGAAGCAGAATGCCGAAGACGTTGAACGTACTTTGCTTGGCGTCAGCGCGGAAGTGGTACGCACCTTCGTTGGCAAGGCCGACGAAATTGCCGCTGCGGTGAGCGCACGCGCAGCCGAAATGACCGGCGTGCTCGATCAAAGCAGCAGCGGGCTTCTTTCCGCGCTGACCAACAAGAGCGAGGATTTCGCAGCTCAAGTCGGCCGCGCCACTGAGCACGCGCTGAGCGAGATCGACTCTAAAGGGTACGCCTTGACCAGGACGCTGACCGAACAGAGTGCTGGCATCACGCGCGGCATTAACGAGGCCAGCGTCAACGCCACCACCGCGGTGACCCGCACGTTGCAGGAACTGCAGGAAACAACGCATTCGGCGATCGAACGGTCGAAGCAAACAGCGTCGGCCACCGTGTCCGAAATGCTGGCAACGCATGGCATGCTGCGCAGCGACACGACCACGCTGTTCGAGCGGCTGCGCGAGGCCAATATCCTGCTGCAGGAGGTGCTCAGCGGGGCGCATGAGAATATGAGTTCGCTGGAGAACACGTTGGTAACGCGCGTCTCGGATTTCGTCTCGGCCATGAACGAAGTGACCGAGCGCAGCGGCGCCGCCACCAACAAGGTGGACGAGCAGATCGGCAAGTTCAACGCGGTGACTGCGCGCGTGCTTGGCGACCTCGGGCAGTTCGCGAAGCAATTCGAGGGCCATGGGCGCGGCCTGGCCGAGGCGGTCGACATGATCGACCGTAGCAACCGGCGCACCGAAGAGACGCTGGCCGAGCGCCGCGTCAGCCTCGACTCGCTTGTCTCCGCCTTAGATATCCGCACCGAAGACCTGGAGGAGCGGCTGAAGCGCTTCACCGGCCTGCTCGATGAAACCCTCGACACCGCCGCCGGCCGCGCGCAAGAAATCGCTCGCATCGTCTCCGACGCCAGCAGCGGCGGGGCGCAGGCGATTAGTGCGCAGTTCGACAACATACGCTCGACCGTCGAGGAGGAACGCCACCGCACCGCCGACGCGATGCGCGGTATCTATGAGGATGCGCGTAACGACACCGGCGCCATTTTCCGCCAATCGACCGAACGCTTCACCGAGGTCATCCACGGCATGAAGCACATGGCGGCGGAAATGCAGCGTGAATTGGAGGCCACGCGCTCCGAGCTGCGCCGCGGCATTCTGGAATTGCCGCAGGAGACCGCCGAGAGCGCCGCGCAGATGCGCCGCGTGATCGTCGATCAGATCGAGGCGCTGGCGGAGCTCAACCGCATCGTCGCCCGGCACGGCCGCGGTCTGGACGCGCCCGAGCCTGCCCGCCGGACGGCTGCCGGCAATGTCCGCGAGCGTGACGAGAGCGGCCCGCTAGCGGGCTCCGGCGAGCGGGCGGAGACCCCGCGTCCTGCCCCGCGCCGAGAACTTCCCAGCGTAAGCCTGACCAGCAGCAGCAGCAACGCCGCGCCGCGCCGTGCCGAAACGCCGGCGCTCAGCCCAGCCCCTGGCAATGGCCGCGCCAGCGGCTGGCTTAGCGACCTGTTGCAGCGCGCCTCGCGTGACGACGAGCCGGCCCTCGATGCGCCGCGCGAGACCGTACCCAGGGAGCCAGCAAGGGACGAGCGCACGGCGGCCCACAGCATTGAATCACTGGACTCGCTGTCGGTGGATATCGCGCGCATGATCGACCACAATGCCGCGATCGAGCTGTGGGACAGGTACAAGCGCGGCGAGCGCAATGTCTTCACCCGCCGGCTCTACACGCTACAGGGCCAGAAGGCATTCGACGACATCAGCAAAAAGTATCGCGCCGACCGCGAGTTTCGGCAGACGGTGGATCGCTACATCACCGAATTCGAACGGTTACTCGACGAGGTCTCGCGCGACGACCGCGGCCAGGTCGTGGCGCGCACGTATCTCACCTCGGAAACCGGCAAGGTCTACACCATGCTGGCCCACGCGGCGGGACGGTTCGAGTAGGCGGCCTCGCAAGGACGCAGGTGAGCTAAATAACCGTGCTCGCCCAGAGCACGATGTCGGAGGCGACCTTACCCCAAGCCTCGTCAAGTGCGGCGACTGCGGACGGCCCCTGGGTCGCGCTGGCCGGCACACGCGCGCTAAACACCCGGCCGGCGACAATGCGGCCGGAACGGTCCCCGACGATCTTAGCCGCGATTGTCACTTCCGCCGACGGGCCATCCACCACGATCTCGAAGGAACGGATGTCGAGCAATAGCTGATAGTCCGCGAAAATTCGGTCGCCCGGTCGCCCCACCGCGCGCACGCGCTTGGCATTCTCGAAGGCCTGGATCGCGCGCACTTGCACCAGACGGGTCAGCCGCTCGCCCCATTGCGCGTCGGCGAGCGCGGCGATCTTGCCCTCGGCCGGCCGCACGACGATCTTGTCGCTGTCGAGCACACCAACCGCAGTGGCATCCTGCACGATGAGCTGGGCACGGGGGGCCCGTGACGCGCGGGGGAATTGCTCGGGGGCGGAGAGGTCAAAGGTTGCAGGCGGATCGCCACCGCCCATGACCGAGCAGCCGGCGACCAATAAGGGCAAAGCAATCAGAACAGCGGCCCGCCTGCCGCCGGAGTTACGCGACGATCCCTGCACAGAGCCCCCCAGGCCGGTGCCGACCGGCCGCCGCGATTTCACCGCTTGCCATTATACGCAGGAACGGAATTTCCACTACCGCCGAATAACAGCCGGGAAGGATTGCGGTCCAAATTTTTCACCGCGCGATCGATCTCCCCAAGAGTCCGCCGGGCCTCGCCCGCGAAAGCTTCCAGTTCGCGCGAGCCGGTGGCGGAAAAGCGATTGATGCCCGCCCCGATCTCGGCGGTGCGTTTGTCGAGGTTGTCAGCCAACTGGCGGATAGACCGCGCTGCTTCCTGGATGTCGCCCTTGCCGTCAGGCCCCCCGCTCAGGTTTTCCAGCCCTGCTATAATATTGTCGATGCGGTTGGAGTTCTTAGAAAGCGTAGCGGAAAAGATCTCAATGCTTTTGACCGTATTGTGCAGCGCCCCGCCCTCCTTAAGAGTGGCGGAAAACGTCTCGATATTCTTGAAGGTGTTGTTGAGCGTGCCGTCTTCGCCCAACAGCGTATCGATGCGCTTGAGCACATCGCGGGCCGCGCGTGTGACGTCCTGGCTAGCGCTGGCGTCCGCGATCAGCATGGGCGGCGCGTCAGAAAAGCGGGCAAAGACGTGTGCATCCTTGGAACCGCCGGTGAGTGACACCGAGGCGATGCCGGTCAGACCCTGAAAGTCGAGCCCGACCGCCGTATCGGTGCGCACGGGGGCCCGCGCATCGATCTCGATCGTCGCCAGCACCTGATGCGGATCGTCGGGATTGAGGGTGAGCTTGGTCACCTCGCCCATGCGGATGCCGTTGAACAGCACCGCCGAACCGGGCCGCAGGCCTGCCGCGGTGCCATCGAAACGCACCAAATAGGTGACCCGCTTGGCGGTTCCCCCGATGTTGTGGAACCAGAAAACGAAGGCAAAAGCCGCGGCCACGACGCACACGGCAAAAAGGCCGATCAGCACGTGGTTTCCCTTGGTTTCCATGCTCTAACCCTATCCCTCTGCCGCCATCGCCATACGCGCCCGCTTGCCGCGGAAGTAGGCCTTCAACCAGGGGTGCTCCGAGGCCAGCATAGCGCTCATTGGCCCCTCCAGAATCACCTTACCGCCGGCCAGCACCGCAATGCGGTCGCAGATGGCGTGGAGGCTGTCCAGGTCATGGGTTACCATGTAAACGGTCAGGCCCAAAGTCCGTTGAAGGGTTCTAATTAACTCGTCGAACTCGCCGGCTCCGATGGGGTCCAGCCCGGACGTGGGCTCGTCCAGGAAGACCAGCTCCGGATCGAGGGCGAGCGCCCGGGCCAGCGCCACGCGCTTGATCATGCCGCCCGACAGTTCCGAGGGGTATTTCTCCCGCACATCCGGCGACAGGCCGACCATTTCGAGCTTGGCGACCGCAATTTCATCCATCAGCCGTTCGGACACATTGAGATATTCCCGAATCGGGAATTGAACATTCTGCAGCACGTTCAGCGAGGAGAACAGCGCGCCCTGCTGAAACAGAATTCCCCAGCGCTGCTCGACCGCGACCAGTTCTTCCTCGGTGGCCGCATCCAGATCGACGCCGAAGACCTCGATCTTGCCTTGCCGCTTCGGCAACAGCCCGATGATGGTCCGCATCAGTACCGACTTGCCGGCGCCGGAACCACCGACGAAGCCCAAAACCTCGCCGCGGTAAACATCGAGATTGAGATGATCGAGGATGACCTTGTCGCCAAAAGCCACCACAACGTCGCGCGTGCTCAGCACCACCTCTCTTGCCGGCTGCAACATGCTCATATTCCGATCGAGGCAAAGAAGATGGCGAAGAACCCATCCAGCACGATGACGAGGAAAATCGAGATCACAACCGAGGAGGTGGTGTGTGCGCCAAGCGATTCCGCGCTGCCTTTCACCTGCAGCCCCTGCACCGACGCGACGATGCCGATGATGAAGGCCATCACCGGTGCCTTGATGATGCCGACCAGAAAGGTCTCCATCGAGATGGATTCACGCAGGCGGGAGAGGAAGACATCGGGGTCGATGCCGCCATAGAGCCAGGCGACGAGGCCGCCACCATACAGCGCCGACATCGAGCCGAGAAACGTCAGCAGCGGTACCGAGATGACAAGCGCGACGATGCGCGGCAGGATCAGCACCTCGGTCGGATCGAATCCCATGGTGCGCAGGGCATCGATCTCCTCGCGCATCTTCATGGAGCCGAGTTCGGCGGTATAGGCGCTGCCGGATCGGCCGGCGACCATCACCGAAACAATCAGCACGCCGACCTCGCGCAGCACCAGAATGCCGACCATGTCGATCACGAAAATATCGGCGCCAAATTTGCGGAAATGGAAAATACCCTGCTGCGCGAGGATGCAGCCTATTAGGAAAGTGACCAGCAGCATGATCGGCACCGCGTGCCAGCCCACGCGCTCCATATGCACCACCATGGCGGTCCAACGGAATTTGGTTGGGTGCAGGATCGCCCGCCCGAGCGCCTTACTGACCGCGCCGAGCATCCGCAGGATCAGCACCGCGCCGTTTGCGACGCTGACGAGGGCACTGCCGATGGTATCCAGCGCAACGAGGATGCGGCTGGTTTGCACCGGAGGCGGCGCGGGCTTCAGATTGGCGCCGTGCACCTCGTCAACGATGCCGCGGTAATCCTCCGGCAACCCGAGGATGCGGGTTTCCGCGCCGCGCGCGCTGAAGGCCCGCGCCAGACGCTCGATCAGCCAGGCGCCGAAGGTATCGAGCGGCTTGACCTGGCTCAGATCGATATCGACCACGCGCACCGGCTGGCTGTTGGTCGTCTGGGCCTCTATCACGGGTTCGAGGTCATGCGCATGGACGGCGGTCCAGGGACCGAGCGCCGTGAGCACCAGCCGGTCGCCGTCGCGGCGGCTTCTGAGTACACTGTCGTCGTTCAAATCCCCCTCCTCCGAACTCGGATATATCCGACCTCGGATGCACGATAATACCCGAACTCGGGTAACCCGAAATTCGGCCAGCTTTTTGTAGCGCGGTTGAGATCAGCGTTTCTTTCCCATCATATACTTGAAATGAGCCCCGTGGGGGCCTGTCGAATACGCGCCGCCCTCTTTCCCCTATTTTCGGGACCGCATGGCAGTCCGTCTCACCGTCCATATTGAACGCTGGCCGATCGCCGGCTCCTTCGTCATCAGCCGGGGGGCCAAAACTGAGGCCGTCGTAGTCGTGGCCGAACTGCGCGACGGATCGCTCACCGGGCGGGGCGAATGCGTGCCCCTCGCCCGCTACGAGCAGACGGTCGAGGGCGAGGCCGCCAAGCTCAAAGCCCTGGCTGAAGCCGTCGCCGGCGGCCTCGATCGCATGGCCCTGCAAAGCGCTCTACCCGCCGGGCCGGCCCGCAATGCTCTCGACTGCGCCTTCTGGGATCTCGAGGCCAAGCGCGCCGGCAAGCCGGCACATGCGCTGGCGGGGCTTTCCTTGTTGCGGCCGGTCACCACCGCGCTGACAATCTCGCTTGGCACGCCCGAGAGCATGGCGGCCGCCGTGCAGAAGGTCGCGCAGCGCAAATTGCTGAAGATCAAACTTGGCGGCGATGGCGATTCCGCGCGCATTGCCGCGGTGCGGCGCGCAGCGCCGAAGTCCCAACTGGTTGTCGATGCCAACGAAGCTTGGACGGAAAACAACCTGGCGGAAAATTTGTGCGCTTGTGCCGAGGCCGGCGTTACGCTGGTGGAACAACCTTTGCCTGCCGGAAGAGATGATGCGCTCGCCTCCGTCGCGCGGCCGATTGCGGTCTGTGCCGACGAAAGCATTCATGACCGCGCTTCGCTTGCTTCACTCGCTGGAAAATACGACGCCATTAACATCAAACTCGACAAGAGCGGCGGGCTGACCGAGGCGCTCGCGCTTGCAGAAGAAGCCGAGCGCGCAGGACTTGCGATCATGGTGGGCTGCATGGTGTCGACCTCGCTGGCGATGGCGCCGGCTATGCTTGTGGCGCAGCGCGCGGGCGTGGTCGATCTCGATGGGCCGCTGCTGCTCGCGAAGGACCGCGAGGGCGGGCTGCGCTATGAAGGCAGCGAGGTTTATCCGGCCAACCCAAAACTGTGGGGCTGAACCACCCCGCACATCTTTTCCATTCCCCTTCCTAAAATAGGGTTGGGTCAGGAGCCGGTCTGTTCAAGTCAGCCGTTGCCACGCGATAAACGCGCATATGCTACCCGCTCCCGCCATTAAGGCCATGCCGGCATAGGCGTGCGCGCCGAAATTCTCATACAGCACGCCCGATAGAATCATGCTCAGCGCCATGGTGCCGCCGAGCACAACTGCGAGCGAGCCTTGCGCGGTGGCGGCGCGTCCGGCCGGTGCGGCGCGGGCGACAAAGCCGATCGCCCCGAGATGCGTGGCGCCGAAAGACAGCCCGTGCAGGCATTGCAGGAAGGGCAAGGCGGCGGTCGGTGGATCGAGCGCCATGATCCCCCAGCGCAGGCTGGCGCCAAGCGCACCAGCCAGCAGCAGCACGGGAGGACGAAGCCATAACGGCAAGCGGCCGGAAAAAGCGAAGAGCGTGATCTCGGCGGCAACGCCAATGGCCCATAATATGCCCACCGCCGTGCCGTCGAGACCCGCTGCTTTCCAGTCGAGCGACGAAAATCCGTAATAGACGGCGTGGCTGGCCTGGATCAGCCCGGCCGCCGCGGCAACCATGGCGAATCCCGGCGTGCGCAGAAAGCCTTCATAGGACGGCTCGGGTGCATCCATCACAGGCGTATGCGCAGGCAGCGGGACCAGTCCGGCCGCGGTCACCGCACTGGCCAGCATGGCGGCGGCGATGAGCCAGATAAGGTTGCCAGCGGCCAACGAATCAATGATCCATCCAGCTCCAAGGCTGCCGCCGATGAAGGCGGCCGAGCCCCATAGTCGTACGGGTCCATAGGCGCGCCCGACCTGCGCCAACCCGCGCAGTGCATAGGCCTCGGCCAACGGCATGACCGGCGTGAAAGGAATCGAGGCAAGCGTAAAGACGATCAGGATCGCGAGGCCGCCTTCCGCGAAACCGAGCGCAATGGTTCCGGCGGCGGCGAGGACCGAAGCAATGATAATGGCGCCGCGCACGGCCTGATGACGATCAGCCAGCCGTGTCAGAACCGGAATGGAGAACAGGCGCACCACCATCGGCGTCGCCAGAACGAGGCCAATCATGCCGGCGTCGAGGCCCTTGGCCTCCAGCCACAATGGAAAAAACGGCAACTGGATGCCGATGGACACGAACAACGCCACGTAGAACAGCGCCAGCCGGCGCACGAAACGGGCTGCTGATATCTGGGGATCGTTGGGCATTTCGCGGATTGCGCGTTCGGAGCGATGGGAATGACTGGTAGAATAGGGGCCAGCGGTTAGAGCATGTCAGAACAACCCTTGGCCCACAAAAGTCAGCTGCAGCCGATACTGACGGATGCGGATTATGACCTCATCTTTGCCACCGTGTCGGAAACGGCGCAGGGCCGCGGCTTCCTTGAGGAATACGCCCGCCGCTGCCGGCCGGCGGAACCCGAAGCCAGCCTCGCGGCCATCGAACGCATGCAAGCGGCACTCCGTCAGGGAGGCGCCGGCGAGCGGATCGACCTCCTGCTCGAAATGGCCGATATGGCGCAGACGATCGTGCGAATGCGGGCGGAGATCATGTCAATCAAGCCGCCTAGCGGCGGCCCATTTGATGCGATGGAAGAACTCGACTCGATCGTGCAGACCACCGAGAGTGCCACCTCGCAAATTCTCACCGCCGCCGAACAGGTGCAGGAGATCGCCTGGACGATGCGCGAGAGCGGTTCGGTCGAAGCGCTCTGCGACGAGCTCGATGCGCGGGCGACCGAGATTTACACCGCCTGTTCCTTTCAGGATCTCACGGGCCAGCGCACGCGGAAGGTGATCCAGCTGCTGCGTTACCTGGAGGATCGCATCAATACGGTGGTCAACGCGGGGGGCAAATTAGCCCCTCCTTCCACCCCTGCGAGCGAGCCGTCATTTGCCAGCAGCAGCCTGGTGCAAGCTGGCATTGACGCCGTGATGCAGCCCGGACAAAACGACCGACAGGACGCTACGCTCGAGGATATCAGCCGCCTGATGCTTGCAATCGAACCGATGATCGGCTCGCAGGATGCGGAGTCTTCGGAGCAGCGGGACGCCACTCTTATCCCGGCGGGGGCAGACGTGCGGCCGCAGTTGTCCGTCTCGGAAACGGTGTTGGCGGAAGCTGACGCCGCGCGCAGATTGGCCGAACGGACCATGGAGCCTGCGGCACCGCCGGCCGGGACGGCGGATGCGGAAGCAGCCCGACCTCTGCCGGGAGGGATCCTAGAAGATTTGGCAGCGCCGCAGCCGGAAGCCGAGCTGGCCTCGAAAATCTTGCGCCGCCTCGAAGCCGAACTGGAAAAGGTACCGGAAGCCAAAGCGGAAACGCAGAAATCCGCTCTTGTGCCCTCGCCGCCTATCCCGCCCGTATCAGCCGTGCCGATCATGGCGGAACCTTTCACGCCGTCGCCATCTGCCATCGCTGATCCAGAGCTTTTCCTGGCCGAAGCCATGTCGCAGCTGGCGCAGACATTGCGGCCGGTTCCGTCGCTGCCGCCAGGGGATCTGGTTTTCCGCGCAAAGCCGATGGATCCGCCCGCCGATCCGCCCCTCGATCCCTTGGCGGAACTGGAAAGCGCGATGGCAGCGGCCGAGATCAAATTACTGCAGTCGGGCCAAGACGCTGAGGCGCCAGCAGCGGTCGCGCCGGAGATCCCTGCCGTGCAGGCTGCGGCAAAAGAAGCGATCCCATATGCCCACGCGAACGGGAAAGCCGGCCCCGATCCGGCGGTGATAACGCCGGCTAAGCTGCCGCCGGCGGAAGCCGGAGCCAAACAGCCAAAGTCGGACGCGTCGCATGATCCGCTCGCGCCGCTGCGGGCCATGAGCGAGGCGCAGAAAATCGCGCTGTTTAGCTAGGGAGTCTTCCTAAGCCACCAGCTGATTGAACAGTGCCGGATCCACATTGCCACCGGACAGCACTGCGACGGCCACCTTGCCGCGCACATCAATTTTGCCGGTGAGCAAGGCTGCAAGCGAAATCGCGCCGCTCGGCTCCACCACAAGCTTCAACTCGCGGAAGGCAAACGCGACGGCGGCGCCGACTTCCTTGTCGGTCAAAGTGACCCCTTCGGTTACGAGCTTGCGGTTAACGGCGAAAGTGATCTCCCCCGGCGTGCCGGTCATTAGCCCATCGCAAATCGTGCCCGACGGCGACGGGTTTTGCTCGCGCTTGCCGCTGTGCAGCGAACGCACGAAGTCGTCGAAACCTGCAGGCTCGGCGGTATAGATCTGGGCTTGCGGCACCTTTGCCTTCACCGCCAACGCAACGCCGGCAGTCAGCCCCCCGCCGGAATTCGGCACCACCACCACATCCGGCTTCAGCCCGATGGCGGCGAGGTCTTCTATGATCTCGCGCCCGGCGGTGCCCTGCCCTGCGATGATGAAGGGATCGTCGTAAGGCGGCACCAGCACCGCACCGCGCTCGGTGGCGATCGCGCGCGCAATGACTTCGCGGTCTTCCCCTTTGTCGCGATCGTAGAGCACCACTTCGGCGCCGAAGGCCGCCGTGCGGTCGCGCTTCGGTTTCGGTGCGTCCTTCGGCATCACGATGGTGGCGCGCATGCCTAGCATTTGCGCCGCCGCTGCGACGCCCTGGGCGTGATTGCCGGACGAAAACGCAACCACACCGGCGGCGCGCTGCTCCTGCGGAATCGAGGAAATCTTGTTATAGGCACCGCGAAACTTGAACGAGCCGGTGTGCTGCAGCGTCTCGGTCTTAAGGAACACCTGCCCCCCGGTCATCTCGTCGATCACCGGGGAGCGCACGAGCGGCGTGCGCAGCACCACGCCTTCCAGTTTCTTGGCGGCGGCTTCGACGTCGGCAGCGGTGGGAAGCGAAAGGGATTGTTCGGGCATGCGCGACGGTAGCGCTGCGGGCGGCACTGAGGCAAGTCAGCCGAACGTCGTCAATCCGGGAGAATGCGATGCCACTTTTCTTCACATCCCCTGCGAGCGGGCGGGGAAAGAGATCACCACCACGCGTGAAAATGGTGCGTCGGGCCAAAACCATGACCGATATGGAGCTTGCCTGACGCGGCGATGGCGGCGGTGACATAGGCCTTGCCCTCACGCACCGCTTCCGCGAGCGACAGACCCTTGGCGAGACCGGCGGCAACCGCCGAGGACAAGGTGCAGCCGGTACCATGAGTATTGACGGTCGGAATGCGGTCAACGGCGAGCCGCGCCACGCTCGTTGGCTGCACCAGGAAATCGACGCTTTCCGCGCCGTCCGCATGGCCGCCCTTCAACAAAACGGCTTTTGCGCCAAGTTCCAGGAGCTGCTGCGCCTGATCCTTCATCTCAGGCTCGGTCGAAGCCTCCAGCGCATCGAGCAGCGCGGCAGCTTCCGGCAGGTTCGGCGTGATCAGTGTTGCGCGTGGGATCAACACGCGCCGCAGCACCTCGACCGCTTCCGGAGCGAGCAGGCGGTCGCCGGAAGCCGCGACCATCACCGGATCGAGCACGACGTTTTTCACCTCGTGTCGCTTCAGCCCGGCCGCAACCGCCTTGATGGCAGCGGGCTGCGACAGCATCCCGATCTTCACCGCGTCAACTTTCAGATCGGAGAATACCGCATCGATTTGCGCGGTAATGAAGGCCGGCGGCACGTCGTGAATGCCGCGGACCCCGCGGGTATTCTGCGCGGTCAGTGCGGTGATGACAGAGGCTCCATAGACGCCGAGCGCTGAAAAGGTTTTCAGGTCGGCCTGGATCCCTGCCCCGCCGCTGGAATCTGATCCGGCGATGGTGACGGCGATCGCTGTCATCGCTCACCTCGCTTTTCCAGCGCCGTATCGACGATGCCGCGCAGCTTCTTCGCCGCCGCGGCGGGATCGGGCGCCGACGACAACGCTGAAATCGCACAGATCCCATCGGCGCCGGCAGCGATCACATCCGCTGCATTGGCTTCGGTAATACCGGCAATCGCGCCGACCGGAAATCCCGGCATCCGGGCGCGGATTTCGGCAGCAATCTGCCGGAATCCTTCCGCTCCGATAGGCGTCGGGTTATCCTTTGACGTTGTCGGAAAGACGGCGCCAATCGCCACATAAGTGAGATGCTGCAAGGGAGCGGCTTGCGCCTCCGGCATTGTCTTGACGCTGAGCCCTATGATGGCTTCCGGCCCTAGGAGTCGCCGCGCGTCGGCCGCGTCCATGTCGTTCTGCCCCAGATGCACGCCGTCCGCGCCGGAAGCCAAGGCCACATCGACCCGGTCGTTCACAATGAAGGACACGCCGAGCGGAGCAAGCACGCCCTTGATGGCACGCGCCTGCGCGACCATCTCGCGCGTCTTCCCGCTCTTGTCGCGCAGTTGCACGAGCGTCGCTCCGCCTTCCGCCACGCGGCGCGCGAGGTCGGGCAGGCTGTACTGACCCGCGTGTTCAGGATCGACAAGTGCATAGAGGCGCAGATCAACACGCATTCCAAGATAGCTAAACGCCCTGCGCCCTACCCGCAAGCGCGCTTGCCAGCGCCGCGCGATTTTGCTGCATTGCGGGTAGTCAGTGGCGCTCGATCCGAAAACCGTTTGTATTATTCGGATGAGGCAGCGCCCGGAGGTTTGCGATGGTTCCCTTCTTCGTTCAGATCAAATGCCAGCTCGGTAAGTCCTACCAGGTCGCCAACAAGCTGGCGGATGCCGAGATCGCCTCGGAGATCTATTCCACCGCCGGCGAGTTCGATCTGTTGGCAAAATTCTATGTCGAGGAAGGCACCGACATCGGCCATTTCGTCAACGAGAAAGTGCAGGTTATTCCCGGCATCCAGGACACCCGCACCATCATCACCTTCAAGGCCTTCGGCGCGTGATCAGAGCGGGGGAAGCAGCGAATTGCTCCTTTCCAGTCGGCGCTGCAGGATGAGCTGCCGCTCGCGCCAGATTACGAACAGCCCTGCCCCGATGACGATCGCAGAACCGGCCCAGACGCTCGCTCCCGGCACTTCGCCGAAGGCGATGTAACCGAGGATGACCGCCCAGATGATCGACGTGTAGTCGAACGGGGCGGTGAGCGATGCTTGCGCGTAACGATAGCTCTCGGTCATGAAGAGCTGGCCGATGCCGCCGAAGAAACCCATCGTCAGCAGGATGCCGAGTTGCTGGGTGTTCGGCCAAACCCAGCCGAGCGGCAAAGTGATGAGTCCACAGAGGCTCGAGATCAAGGAGAAATAAAGCACTATGGACGAGGTTGTTTCGCTCGATGTCAGCCGGCGGATTTGGATGTAAGCGCCCGCAGCAAAAAAGGCATTCAGCACAGCGAACACCGCCCCAAGCGTCGCCGAGGCCGACATGGCTGCAATTTCTCCTACGGAGAGATGCGGCGCGAGGATAACCAGCACGCCGACAAGTCCCAGGATCACCGCTGACCAACGATAGCCGCGCACGCGCTCGCCCAGGAGGAGACCAGCGAGAGCCACAATAATCAACGGCGTAGAAAAAGTGATTGCCGTCACGTCAGCGATCGGCAAGCGCGCCAAAGCTGCAAACAAAAAGAACATGGAGATGACGCCGATCAGCCCGCGCGCCACATGGCCGAACGGACGCGACGTATTCATCGCGGTCCAGATCTCACGGCGCCAAGCATAGAAGATGAGCACCGGCACGAAGGCAACGAAGCTGCGGAAGAACACCACCTGTCCGACCGGAAATACTTCGCCAAGCCAGCGCGCGCAGGCTCCCATCACCGCAAAACACGCCGTGGAAATGACCTTGAACAGGATCGCGGTGTAAATGCTCACGACGTCGATGCCGGACCTTGCATTTTCCTGCCGGCGCCTCAGTCCCGCTGCGGGCGTTGCGGCCCATCCACCGGCGGCAGGGATTTGATGTAGGTGGCGATGGCGGCGCGGTCTTCGGGGCTGAGCTGCGCCGTATTGCGCGCTACCTTTACCATCGAGCCGCCGACGCGGTCGCCGTCCGGCAGGTCACCGGTTGCCAGCACGGTCGCGATGTCCTTCTCGGACCAATCGCCGAGGCCCTTCTGCGTGATGTTGGGAACGAAACCCTCGCCTTCGGGATCTGGACCGCCGGCAAAGCGTTGGCTTTGCACGATGCCGCCGAGCAAGTTGCGCGGGCTATGGCATTCGGCGCAATGCGCCGGTCCGTTCACCAGATAAGCGCCGCGATTCCATTCCGCCGATTTTGTCGGATCGGGCCGGAACGGCTCGGCCTCGAGGAACAACTGCTTCCAACCCCCAAGTGTTACGCGAATGTTGAATGGAAACGAGAGATCATGCGCTGGCGCCTTGCCCGTGACCTTCGGCAGCGTCTTGATATAGGCGAAGAGATCACGCAGATCGCCGAAGCTCATGCGTTGGAACGACGGGTAAGGAAACGCGGGATAGTAATGCTCGTCGTCAGGAGAGGTGCCTCTGGCCAGCGCGGTGACGAATTGTGCTTCGGTCCAACGCCCGATACCGTCCTTTTCTTCAGGGGAAATATTGGGAGTATAAAAGGTGCCGAACGGCGTTTTCATTGCGCCACCGCCGCCGAGCTTCGTGCCGTCGTCCTGATTGGGCGATGCATGGCAGGAGCCGCAATTGCCCGCCAAAAACAGGGTCCTGCCGTTTTCCAGGTTCTGTTGATGCGGACCAAGCGCACGCGCCGGGATCGCCTGCGGCCTCGTAACGATGACAAATCCGAGCAGCCCGACGACGGCGACAATCGCTCCGACAATGATCAGCTTTCGCAACACGGCCCTGACCTCAATGACACTGATTGGTAGTTAAGTGGAACGGCGCCGGGATGAAGTCCATCCTTCTTTAAGAGCACACTATCGCCCCGCATCCGCGCAACGCCGAAAGGAATAATTGCCAGAAGCGGGGGTTCTTGCATGTGACTCCGGTCACTTCGAAAAATAGGGAGGTCTCTCGTGAACAGACAGATTCTATGCGGCAGCATTGCCGCCATCGCCATCCTGGCCACCTCCGCCGCTTTCGCCCAAGAGATGAAGATGAAGGCTGATCTGACTGGTGCGCAGCAAACGCCGCCCGTCACGACACAAGGCAAAGGCTCGGCGGAGGTCAACTTCGACCCGGCTTCCAAGAAGTTGTCCTGGACCGTGACTTATTCGGGTCTGAGCGGCCCCGCCACCGCGGCGCATTTCCACGGGCCGGCCGAAGCCGGCAAGAACGCCGGCGTTGCCGTGCCGATCCCGAACCAGGCCAACAGCCCGGTAACCGGCTCCGCGACTTTGACGGATGCGCAGGCGGCGGACCTGCAGGCAGGCAGATATTACGTGAACATCCATACCGCCGCCAATCCGGGCGGAGAAATCCGTGGGCAAGTCACCAAATAATTTATCAGCCCGCCAGCGTCATGGCAGTGCGGACGAAGTGAGTAAAACAAAAACACCCGCCGCGTGCAGCCGGCGGGTGTTTCGCTTTTCAGCCGAGCGCGATTGATTAGGTGTCGCGCGGCGCACGCGGTATTCTTCGTGGCAATTGTCGCAGCCTTGATGACGCCGGGAAAAGTCGCTTTGAAGCTATCCGCCGAACCTGTCGCCTTCGCCTTCGTTTCGCGTCGCCACCTTCGCGAATGCCGCCAGCTTGGCGTCGAAGTCGGCTCTGTTTTGCCAGATCTTGGGTTTGACGCGCGGGTCTTCTCGCCGGTCTTCGAATTGTCGGGGAACAGAGCCTGGCTACCTTTTGTCAGCGCCGTCTTCCCATCCGATGAGTGAGCCGCCGTCGCCTTGCTGGCATCGTAAGGTGCCTCGCCCTTGGCCATCGCGCTCAACACCTTGGTGTCCTCGTTGATCTTCTTCATGGTCTCCTGGCGTGCCTGAATGGGCGCCAAATTCTGCTGGCCATGACCACGGTCGCGCCCAAAGCAACGGCTGCAAAGAGCGCACATAAGACTCGAATCATTCCTTTCCTCCATTTTTCGCAGGCCGGAAGCGGCGGCTAACCCTCGTCTAACCCCGCAAACACTTCGCTATTCCCCAAAGCCTGCGCGGATTTCTGGCCCGGGCCAGCGCGGCAAAACGCCGCCGTTCGCGCCCCTATTCCGCCGGATGCGCGAGGGCCTTGGCCCTGCCGAACCGGCGGCTCAGCCGATCGGCGACGCCGCGCGACACCACATAGAATACGGGCGTGAAGATTAGGCCAAAGGCGGTGACGCCGATCATGCCGAAGAATACCGCGGTACCGAGCGCCTGGCGCATCTCGGCGCCGGCGCCGGTCGCGATCACCAGCGGGACCACGCCGAAGATGAACGCCAGCGATGTCATCAGGATCGGTCGGAGCCGCAGGTGCGCGGCCTCGACAGCGGCGGCGAAGCGGTCGCGGCCCTGCTCTTCCAGCTGCTTGGCGAATTCCACGATCAGGATCGCGTTCTTCGCCGCCAAGCCTATCAGCACGATGAAGCCCACTTGCGTCAGGATGTTGTTGTCCTGCCCGCGGATCAGCACGCCGGTGATGGCGGCGACCAGACACATCGGCACGATCAGGATGACCGCGAAGGGAAGCGTCAGGCTTTCAAATTGCGCCGCCAGCACCAGGAACACGAAAGCCACCCCGAGCACGAAAGCGAAGACCGCGGTGTTGCCGGCTCGCAATTGCTGGAAGGCAAGCGTGGTCCATTCGTAGTTGAAGCCTTCCGGCAGCGTCTCGGCGGCAAGCTTCTGCATGATCTCGATGGCCTGCCCCTGCGAGAAGCCGGGAGCAGGCGCGCCGTCGAGCTCGGCCGACGGGTAAAGATTGTAGCGCGGCACGCGGAACGGGCCGGAGCGGTCCCCGGCGGTAGTGAAGGCGCCAATCGGCACGGTCTCGCCGCTGGAATTGCGCACACGGATTTTCAGCGCATCGTCCGGCTCCAGCCGGTAGTTGCCGTCGGCCTGCGCGACCACGCGGAAGGTGCGGCCGAGCAGATTGAAGTCATTGACATAGGACGAGCCGAGAAAGGTCTGCAAGGAGGCAAAGACATCGGGAACGTTGATGCCGAGCAGCTGCGCCTTGGTACGGTCGATGTCGAGATACAGCTGCGGTGTCGAGGTCTCGAACAGCGAGAAGACCTGGCTCAAGCCCGGGGTCTCCGCCGCCCGGCCCATCATGGCGTAGACCACCTGTTGCAAGGCGACCGGTCCGCGCCCGCCGCGGTCCTCGATTATCATGCGGAAGCCGCCGGCATTACCGATGCCGGCCACCGGCGGCGGCAAAATCACCAGCACCAGCGCGTCCTGGATCGGTGCGAAGCGTTTGAACAATTCAGCCTGGATGCCCGCCGCCGATTTCGCCTTGTCGCCTGCGCGCTTGTCGAACGGTTCCAACACCAGGAAGGCGGCGCCGGAATTCGATGCCTGGGTGAAAGTGGCGCCGGAAAAGCCGACGAAATTCACTGCCCCGGCAACCCCCGGCGTATCCAGCGCGATGTCGACCGCGCGGCGCAGCACCTTGTCGGTACGATCGATTGCCGCGCCCGGCGGCAATTGCGCGGCCACGATGATATAGCCGCGATCGAGTTGCGGAATGAAACCGACCGGCGCGGCCCGGAATTCCAAAATTCCCAGCGCCAGCACCGTTGCATAGACCGCCAGCATGATGCCGCCGATGCTTACGACGCGCGCTACCAGCCGGCTGTAACCGTGGGAAAACGCATCGAAGCCGCGGTTGAAGAGACCAAAGAAAACGTGCAGGGGGCGCAAGTAGGGCGACGGCCTGCGATGCTCATGCGGCTTCAGCAGCAAGGCACAGAGCGCCGGCGACAGCGTCAATGACACCGTGAGCGAAATCAGCGTCGCGCTCGCGATGGTCAGAGCAAATTGCCGGTAGAACTGGCCGGAGATGCCGGTGATGAAGGCGGACGGGACGAAAACCGCGGTAAGCACCAGCGAAATGGCGATCAGCGCCGCACCCACCTCGTCCATGCTGCGGATCGCCGCCTCGCGCGGACTCAGGCCGTTGGCGATATTGCGCTCAACGTTCTCCACCACCACGATGGCGTCGTCCACCACGATGCCGACCGCCAGCACCAAGCCGAACAGCGACAGGTTGTTCAGGCTGAAGCCAAACAACGTCATAAAGAAAAAGGTGCCGATCAGGGAGACCGGAATCGCGATGATCGGGATCACCGCCGCGCGCCAGGTCTGCAGGAACATGATGATCACCAGGACCACCAGCACCACGGCGATGAGAATCGTCAATTCCACCTCATCGACCGACTGTTGAATGAAAGTCGTGGGGTCATAGACGATTGCGTACTCGACACCCGGGGGGAAGCCAGGCTTCAACTGCCCCATGGTGGCGCGGATGGCCTTCGCAGTTGCAATGGCGTTAGAGCCGGGCCGCTGAAAGATCGCAAGCGCCACGGCGGGGTCGCGATTAAGATAAGAGTTGGTGCCGTAATCCTGCGCAGCCAACTCGATGCGGGCGATGTTACTCAACCGCACCACCGCGGTCGGGGTCTGTTTCACCACGATATTGCCGAACTCGGCGGGGGTGGAGAGGCGCCCTTGCGTCTGCACCGAAACCTGGAAAGCGAGCGAACTTTCGGCCGGCGGCTGATTGAGCACACCGGACGCAACTTGCAAATTTTGTCCCTGCACCGCGGCGACGACATCCTGCGCGGTCAGCCCGAGCGATTGCAGCCGGCCGGGATCCAGCCATACGCGCATGGCATAGTCGCGGCTGCCGAACACCGTGATGGAGCCGACGCCGTCCACGCGCGTCACCGCGTCCTTGATCTGCAAGCTGGCGAAGTTCGAGACATAAAGCTGGTCGCGCGATTTGTCGGGCGAATAGAGATGCACGACCATCATCAGGTCGGGCGAGGCCTTGCCGACGGTGACGCCGATATTGCGCACGTCGGCGGGCAGCCGCGGCTGCGCGATGGCCACGCGGTTCTGCACCTGCACCTGGGCGATGTCGAGGTTGACGCCGAGGTCGAACGTCACGGCAATGGAGAAACGGCCGTCCGACGTCGCGTTGGAGGAGACATAGAGCATCCCCTCGACGCCGTTGATCTGATCCTCGATCGGCGACACCACGGTAGACGCGACGATCTCGGCGCTGGCGCCGGGATATTGACCCGCGACGTTGATGGTGGGCGGGGCGATCTCGGGATATTGCGCGACCGGCAGGCGCGCAAATGACACGCCGCCCAGGATCACGATGACGATGGAAACCACGGCGGCGAAAATCGGCCGGTCGATGAAGAAATGCGATATGCGCATGTTCGCTGCCCGCTACTTGGCCGCCGTCGCGGGCGGCGTGGGCGGCGCGGCGCCCTCTTCCTGCGGGGTGACCTTGATGCCCGGACGCACCCGCATCAGGCCGTTGACAACGACGCGGGATTCGGGGGTCAATCCTTCCTTCACAGCGCGTTGGCCGTCGAAGACCGGGCCGAGCGTTACGTAGACCTGCTTCACGGAATTGTCCGCTTCCACCACGTAGACGAACTTGCGCGTCTGGTCGGTGCCAATCGCGTTGTCGGGGACCAGCAGCGCCTCCACCCGCGGGCCGGCCGGAATTTGCACGCGACCGAACATTCCGGGCACGAACTTCTCGTCCTTGTTTTCGAAGACCGCTCGACTGCGGATAGTACCGCTGGTGCTGTCGATGACGTTGTTGACGAAATCCATATTGCCCTGGTGAGCAAAATCAGTCTCGTCGATCAGCTTGAGCTTCACCGGCAGCGAGAGACCGCGCGTGGTCGGATCGGCTGTTTGCTTGGCGAGGCGATCGTAGCGTAGCAGCGAAGCCTCATCGAAGGTGAATTCGAAGCGGATTGGATCGGTGGAGACGATGGTCGCCAGCACGCTCGCGGCCGCGCCCGCCGCCACGAGATTGCCCGGGGAAACGCGGCGGTCGCCGATGCGTCCGGTGATCGGCGCCCGAATTTCGGTGAATTCGAGATCCAGGTCGGCTTGGCTCACCGCCGCCTGGTTGGCTGCGACCGAGGCCTCGGCGTTGCGCTTGGTCTGGGCGCGCTGGTCGAAGACCTGCTCGGAAATCGCCCTTGTCGCGCACCAGCTGCTGGGCACGGGTCGAGATCGCTTTCCGCGAAAGTCAAAATTGGAGCGCGCGAGCACAAGATTGGCGCGTGCCTGCGCCGCTGCGTTTTCAAAGGGACGGCGGTCGATGCTGAACAAAAGATCGCCCTTGGTAACTATCTGACCGTCCTTGAAATGCACGGCGTCGAGCGTGCCGGCCACGCGAGTGCGGACTTCGACCGCGTCCACTGCCACGAAGCGGCCGACATATTCATCCTGGTCGGCCACCATTTGCTTGACTGGCTTGGCGACCGTAACCGCCGGTGGTGGCGGGGCGGCCTGCTGCTGGTTCTCACCGCAGGCCGTTAACAGCGGCGCAAGCAGGAGCCACGAGGCAATAAGGCGCGAGGAATTGACGGAAATCATTGGCGTCTTGGATTGAGGGCCCGGCGATCGCACAAAGGTAGGCGCTTGACGCCTCCGGTTAAAGGGGCGGTTCGGCGGGCCGGCGAAAAGCCGCAAGCCATTGCCGCCCGAATAGCGCCAGTATGACTCCGCCATAGACCACCGCACCGATCGCCACAAGCAGCGCCAGCAGGGCTTCGTCGCGCAACGCCGTGCCTTCATGAACCCAATGCGCGGCGAGAAATTGGCCGAGCCAAAGCGCGCACCCTAGCGCAATACCGGCTGCCGCAATTTTAAGCATCGCTTGCCGCAAGTCGGGATCGAGGCCGATCAGACCCCGCCGCCCCGCCAGCCATAACACCAAGCCGAGATTGATCCAGGCGCCGATCGAGGTGGCGAGCGCGAGCCCCACCTGTGCCATCGATAACACCAGCACCAGCAGGATCTTGAAGCCGACATTAACGCAGGCCGCAGTGAGCGCCGCCTTCACCGGATTGGCGGTATCGCCACGCGCGAAGAAAGTGGCGACCACGCTGCGGATCAGCACGAAGGGAATGAGCCCCAGCGCATAGGCAGCAAGGGTTTGCCCCGCAGCCACCGCATCTGCTGCGGTGAACGCGCCCCGCATGAACATGGCGCGCATGATCAGCTCCGGCACCATCAGGAAGGCGGCGACGCAGGGGATGGAAAGCAGCAGCGTCAGCTCGATGGCGCGGTTCTGCGCGCGGCGCGCGCCAGCGTCGTCGCCCGCCGCAATACGGCGGGCCATTTCCGGCAAGACCACGGTGCCGGCAGCGATGCCAATGACGCCGATCGGCAATTGATTGAGCCGGTCCGCGTAATAGAGCGCCGAGAGCGCACCGGTCGCGAGGAAGCTCGCGAGAATCGTATCGGCGAAGAGCGCAAGCTGTACGCCAGCGGAGCCGACGGTGGCCGGGCCAAGCGCGCGGAAGAATTTTCGCACATCGACATCCAAGCTGGGCCAGCGGAACCACGGCTTCACGCCAGCCTTGCGCGCGTCGCCGGCGAGCAGGACGAATTCAAGCAGCCCCGCCAGCAGCACGCCCCAGGCTGCGGCATGCCCCGCGGTCGGAAAGGACGCCGCCATTGCCAGCGTCATCATCATGGAAAGATTCAGCAGGATAGGAGCTGCGGCAGCGGCGGCGAAACGTTGCAGCGCATTGAGGATGCCGCCGTAGAGCGTCACCAGCGACACCAGCAGCAGGTAGGGAAATGTGATGCGGGTCATTTCCACCGCGAGCGCGAAGCGGGTGGGATCATCGTTGAAACCGGGAGCCAGCAGCGCGATCACCTCTGGGGTGAAGAACAGGGCCACCCCCAGCAAAACAATCTGGCTCGTCAGCAACAGCGTAAAAATACGGTCGGCAAAGACAGCGGCCTGCTCAGCGCCGCCCTGCTGCCGGATGCGCGCATAGGCCGGAACGAAGGCGGCATTGAAGGCGCCTTCGGCGAAAATGGCGCGGAAATGATTGGGCAGGCGCAGCGCCACGAAAAAGGCGTCGGCCGCCGGCCCCGCGCCCAGGATCGCCGCCAGCATGATGTCGCGGATAAAGCCGGTGACCCGCGACACCAATGTCAGGCCCCCGACGGTTAGAATGCGCTCGATCATTAACCTTCCAATAGAATGCGCTCGATCATTAACGTTGCATGTGAAATAAAGGAGAAACAGACGCTGCGACGCTAAGGCGAATCAAAACTGCCCATGCCCCCTTCCCCCATCGTACCCGTTCTTCTCGCCGGCGGCGCGGGCACCCGGCTATGGCCGGTATCGCGCGATGCGCTCCCCAAGCAATTTCTGCCGCTAGTCGGCTCTCTCTCCACCTATCAGCAGGCTCTGCAACGGGTGGCGGACCGGAGCGCCTTCGCCGCACCGATCGTAATGACCGGTGGACAATTCCATTTCTTCGCTCGCCACCAGGCAGAAAAATGCGGGCTTGATGCGAGGATTGTGATCGAGCCGATGCGCCGGGATTCCGCTGCAGCCATCGCGGCTGCAACGGTGCTGGCGATGAAGCAGGATGCGGACGCGGTGGTGCTCACGCTTGCCGCCGATCATGTCATGCTGGATCCAGAGCTTTTTGTGCAAGCCTGCCAGCCTGGGCGGGAAGCCGCCGACGCCGGGCATATCGTCACCTTCGGCGTGAAGCCGACACAGCCGAAAACGAGCTACGGTTACATCCTACGCGGTAAGCCGCTCGGGCCGAAGGACGCCTACAAAGTAAAGAAGTTTGTCGAGAAGCCGGACGCCGCCACTGCCGCACGTTACATCGCGGGCGGCTATCTGTGGAATTCCGGAAATTTCCTTTTCCGCGCCGATGTGCTGCTCGCAGAGCTCAGGCGGTTCGAGCCCGCGTTAGTCGAAGCCGTCGAAGCTTCGGTGGCGGCGGCCACCACTGATCTCGGTTTCCTGCGGCTTGACCCGGACGCCTTCGCGCGCGCACCGCAGAAATCCATCGACTATGCGCTGATGGAGAAAACCGACCGCGCGGCGGTGGTGGAAGCGCATTATCGCTGGTCCGATATCGGAAGTTGGGACGCGGTGTTTGACGTGGGCGCGCGCGACGCCGCCGGCAACGCGGTGCAGGGCCACGTCGTCACCACCGATACGAGCGGTAGCGTCATCCATTCGGACGACCGGCTCACCGCTGTCGTCGGCGTCAAGGACCTCGTGGTGGTCTCCACCACCGACGCCGTGCTGGTGATCCCACGCCACCGTGCCGAGCACGTGCGCGAGCTGGTGGAGAAGCTAAAGGCGTTGAAGCGCCCTGAAGCGACCGGCCACCGCCGCATCTATCGGCCGTGGGGATTTTACGAGTCGATCGATGCCGGCGAGCGCTTCCAGGTCAAGCGCATCGTGGTGCGAGAGGAAGGTATGCTGTCCTTGCAGAAGCACCGGCACCGCGCCGAACATTGGGTGGTAGTGCGCGGCACCGCCGAAGTCACGGTCGGTGAGGAGCAGCGCATCGTGCACGAGAATGAGTTCGATCTATATCCCGATCGGCTCCGTGCACCGGCTCGCCAATCATGGCAAGATCCCGCTCGAGCTGATCGAGGTGCAGACCGGCAGCTATCTCGGCGAGGACGACATCGTCCGGCTGGACGATATTTATAAGAGAAGCTGACAAGCTCAGCCGGTTGCTGCTTTTCCCGATCCCGTCGCCGGAAGTAGAAAGAACATCACGCGCCGAGTGCGCGGCGCACAGCACCGATGATGCGGTCCTGGGTCGCTGCATCGAGATAGGCGTGCATCGGCAGGCTGATCACTTCATCCGCCAGTTTCTCGGCAACCGGCACGCCGCCTTCCGATAACGGAAAGCCCGTGTAAGCCGCGAGCTTGTGCAGCGGGCGCGGATAATAGATCGCGGTGGGAATGCCTTGCGCCTTTAGCGCCGCAGCGAGTTGGTCGCGCCGGCCAGGTTGCAGGCGGATGGTGTATTGCGCCCAGACCGAGGTATAGCCCTCGGGCAACTGCGGTACCGTCGCGACATCGGCAAGCGCCTCATTGTAGCGCCTGGCCGCCTCGTTCCGCGCGGCGATCTCGTCCTCGAAAATCTTAAGCTTCTCGATCAGCACCGCGGCCTGCATGGTGTCGAGCCGCCCGGTGATCCCGATGCGCACATTGTCGTAGCGGTCGGTGCCCTGCCCGTGCACGCGCAGGCTGCGGATGATTTCCGCAAGACTATCGTCGTCAGTCATCACCGCGCCGCCGTCGCCGAAACAGCCGAGCGGTTTTGCCGGGAAGAAGCTGGTCGCGGTCGCAGGCGCAAGCCTGCCGACCTTGCGGCCGTTGTAGATGCCGCCAAAGCCCTGCGCCGCATCGTCAAGCACAAACAACCCTTCCGCCTTGGCGACTGCTGCCACGGCGTCGTGATCCGCCGGCAGCCCGAACAGATCGACGGGAATGACGGCCTTGGGCGTCAGCCCCTTTTGCTTCGCGACCGGAATGGCGCGCTTCAGGCTTGCGATATCGAGATTAAAAGTCGCCTCCTCGATATCGACAAAGACCGGCGTGGCGCCTAGAAGCGCGACGACTTCCGCCGTGGCGCAGAAGGTAAAGGCTGGACAAAACACCGCATCGCCCCGGCCAACGCCCTTGGCCATCAGCACCAGCAAGAGCGCATCCGTGCCGCTGGCGCAGCTGATGGCGTGGCGCGCGCCGCAGAAGGCGGCGAGATCCTTCTCCAATGCCTGCACCTCGGGGCCCATCACGAATTGGCAATGGGCAAGCACGCGCGCGATGGCGTCGTCGACGGCGCTGCCGAGGCGGCGGCGCTGGGCGGCAACATCGATGAAGGGAATCGGCGTGGTATCGAGGCGCGTGTGCTGGTTCATCAAGCTCATAATTCCAAAAGCGTGGCTCGCGCGTCAGCCGGCGACGCGACGGGGAGCCTTGCGCGGCGTTGCCCTGACCTGGGTGGGCGTGGCCTCAAGACATTGAATGGCGATCTCCAGTGAGGCGACGCCTTCCTCCCCGGTAACGGCGGCCGGCTCATTGCTGGTGATCGCGCTGATGAAAGCCATCAGCTCGGCACGCAGCGGCTCGGCATGGCCGACGGAAAGATGCCGCATGGAATAGCTGCCGTCGGGCTGGAATCCAAAACATTCGGTAACTTGGCGGGTCAGCAGATCGCCCATCACGTATTTGCCGCGGGTAGCGACCGTGACGTTGCGCGCCTTGAACGGCGTCAGCCAGTTGGTGTTGATATGTGCCAGCACGCCGGAGGCGGTACGGAATTGCAAAAGCGCGATGTCCTCACGCTCGGCCACCGCGCTGGAAAGCTGCGGCTGCACTTCGATGATCTCGGAATCAGTGAACCAGCGGATCAGATCGATGTCATGCACCGCGAGATCGATGACCACACCGACATTCGACATACGCGGCGGGAACGGGCCGACGCGGGTGATTGCAATGGAGAGAATGTCCTCGCCATGGATCGCGTTCTTGATCGCCTCGACCGCCGGGTTGAACCGCTCGACATGCCCGACCATCAGCGTAACGCCGGCCCTGCGGGCGGCAGCGATGATCTCGCGCCCCTCCTTGACCGAGGAAGCAATCGGCTTTTCCACCAGCACATCCACGCCGCGGGAGATGCAGGCAAGTGCCATGCCGTGATGCATATGGGTCGGCGCGGCGATGGTCACCGCATCAACGCCACCGTCGAGCAACGCATCGAAATGGTCGTAGCCGGCACAACCCAACGCCTTCGCCACGAAGTCTCGTTGGCTGGAATCCGGATCGACGACGCCGACCAGCTTGACCCCTGGCATGTCTGCGAACACGCGCGCATGGTTGCTGCCCATCACGCCGACGCCGATCACGCCCACGCGCAACGGGTCATCCGCGTTGTTCTTCGCGGTCTGCACCATGTTCAGAAGAATCCCCCGGTTCCTACGGTATCTCTAGCACAATCCCGGCGCCGCGGACACCTCCCGGGAGGCGTGGTGAAACACGTTTTGATTCAGCGTATTACAGAGAACTGCTTGATTTGAAACGCGAAAAGAACCGTCGGGCCGGCGCTATTCGGCGGCGCGCGGGGCCGGGACCGCGAGTTGCAGGCCGGCGGCAAGCGCGTCCTCGCGGAATGCCCTGACCGCATCGAGCGAGAGCTCGGCTCCGGTTTTGCTGCCGAGTGCCGGCAGTTTCTTCAGGATATCGGCCGGCGCGGTGATGATATGGCAGCCCATTTCGTCGGCTTCGACGACGTTGAATACCTCACGCGTGGAGGCCCAGATGATCTCCACATTCGAGGTCTTGCGCGCGCGGGCGATCGCATCCCGCATGATGGGACGGTAGTCGACGCCAAGATCGGCCATGCGACCGGCGAAAACCGAGATGATGGACGGCGCGCCGCCTGAAAAAGCCTCGATAGCGCGTTCGACCTGCTCGGAGGTGAAGACGGCTGTAAGATTGATCTTCACGCCCTCGCGCGAGAGCGAGCGCACGGCTTCGTACAACGTTTCCCCGCGCGTCGTCGACACCGGCAGCTTGGTATAGACGTGTTTGCCCCAGCTTGAGATCACGCGCGCCTGCGCAACCATTTCCGGAATATCGTCGGAGAAGACCTCAAAGGAGATATGCCGGTCGGGGACCGCCGCGACGAGGTCACGGCCATAAGCCTGGTAGTCCTTCACCGCGGCCTTTTTCAGCAGCGAAGGGTTGGTGGTGAAGCCGGCTATCCACCGGTTTTTTGCCATCTCCACGATCTGCGCCTTATCGGCGCCATCGGTGAACAGCTTGACCTTCAGGTTTTGCAGGCTCGGTGCGGTCATATTGGGGCCCTCACAGGCGGATCGGGTTTCTCCCCGTCGCCTAAGCCCTCGATCCGCCTCTGTCAAATGCCCCGGTACTCCCGGTACCAGGCCGCGAAACGCTTTATTCCCTCCTCAATAGTGGTGGAGGGGCGGAAGCCGACGTCACGCATCAGATCGTCCACATCGGCGCGGGTTTCGGAAACATCGCCCGGCTGCATGGGCGCCATTTCCCTGATCGCGGGACGCCCGAATTCCTTCTCCAAAAGTTCAACCACGCGCGAGACTTCCACCGTGCGGTTGTTCCCGATGTTGTAAATCCGCCAGGGCGCCAGGCTGCTGCCGGGATCGGGCGCATCGCCTGACCAAGCCGGGTCGGGTGTCGGCACGCGGTCGGCCAGCCGCACCACCGCCTCGGTCACGTCGTCCACATAGGTGAAGTCGCGCCGCATATTGCCGTTGTTGAAAAGCCGAAGCGGTTTGCCGTCGACGATAGCGGTCGCGAAGATGAACATCGCCATGTCAGGGCGGCCCCAAGGACCATAGACGGTAAAGAAGCGCAGGCCTGTCGCCGGCAGCCGATAGAGATGGCTGTAGGTATGCGCCATCAGCTCGTTGGCCTTTTTGGTCGCGGCATAGAGACTGATGGGGTGGTCGACATTGTCATGCACCGAGAACGGCAACTTGGTGTTTGCGCCATATACCGAAGAGGATGATGCAAAGAGCAGATGCTTGCACGCATTGTGACGGCACCCTTCCAGCACATTGATGAAGCCCTGCACATTGGCATCCACATAGGCGTGCGGATTGACCAGCGAATAACGCACGCCCGCTTGCGCGGCGAGATGCACCACCTGCGGAAACTTATATTCCGCGAAGAGCGCAGCCATCGCCTCGCGTTCCGCGAGATTCAGCTTGACGAAAGTAAATCCCGGCAGCTTGGCGAGCTCCGCGAGACGCGCCTCTTTCAGCTTGGGATCGTAATAGTCATTGAGGTTGTCCAGCCCGACGACCGTTCGGCCATTCTGCAGCAGCCGGCGCGCGACGTGAAAGCCGATGAAGCCGGCCGCGCCCGTTACCAGGATTGCGTCATGTGCCATGGATCACAATCGCCACAGGTCGACACCAGCGGGTTTCGTGTCGCGGTCGAGCAGGGATTTGATGTCTAGCACAACGCCCTCTCCGCCTTTGAGCAGCCGCGTCACCAGTGGCCAGCCGCCGCGCACATAGTCCTGATGCGATACCGCAAGGATGACCGCGTCCGCCGGGCGCAGGCTATCGAGCTCCATCAGCGCGAGACCGTATTCATGCTTGGCCTCGTCCGGTGACGCCAGCGGGTCATGCACCTGCACATCGACATTGAATGATTGCAATTCGCGGACGATGTCGAGCACTTTGGAATTGCGTGTGTCAGGCACATTCTCCTTGAAGGTCAGGCCCAGGATCGTCACCTGCGAGCCGCCAATGCCCCGACCGAACAGCCGGCGCACGCATTCGCGTGCGACGCGAAAGCCTACATTGTCGTTGATGCGCCGTCCGGCGAGGATCACTTGCGGATGATAGCCCGCCATTTCCGCGCGGTGCGTGAGGTAATAGGGATCGACGCCGATGCAATGCCCACCGACAAGGCCAGGATAGAACGGCAGGAAATTCCATTTGGTCCTGGCAGCAGCGATCACGTCGCCGGTGTCAATGCCGAGCGCCTCGCAGATCGCGGACAGCTCGTTCATGAAAGCGATATTGAGATCGCGCTGGGTATTCTCGATGACCTTGGCGGCTTCCGCCACCTTGATCGAAGGCGCGCGATGGATGCCGGCGGTGACCACCGAGCCGTAAACGTTTGCAACAACGTCGAGCGTGGGGGCGTCCTGCGCCGCTACCACTTTCACGATGGTCTCAAAGCGATGCGCGGTGTCGCCGGGATTGATGCGCTCGGGCGAATAGCCGACGGTGAAATCGCTCCCCGCCTTCAGGTTGGAATGCTCTTGCAGTACCGGCACGCAGGTCTCTTCGATGGCGCCGGGATAGACGGTGGATTCGTAAACGACGATATCGCCTTTTTTCAAAACCTCGCCAACGGTACGCGAAGCCAACAGCATGGGACCGAGATTGGGACGATTCGCCTCGTCGATCGGGGTCGGGACCGTGACGATGTAGAAATCCGCGCCGGCGAGGTCCTTGGCCTCGCTGGTTACCCGCAGGTTGGAGTTTTTTAGGTCCTCCGGCTTGACCTCCCGCGTGCGATCCTTGCCCGCGCGTAGCTCCGCCACGCGGCCCGGATCGATGTCGAAGCCGATGACGGGTGAGCCTGAGCGGGCAAAAGCCGCCGCCACGGGAAGGCCAACATAGCCAAGCCCGATCACTGCTATCTTGCGCGTATGTGCCAAACTGATTTCCCTGCGCCCTGCGCGGGCACTGTTTACCGAGGGCCGGCTAGAGGCGCAATACAGCGCTAGTTGCAAAGCAATTTGTCATAAAGAGCCACCGTTTGCTGCCCAATCCGAACGCTGGAAAACTCTTCCTCCACCATCTTCCGGCCCGCATTGCCAAAGGTCTGCCGCAACACCGGATCGCGCGCCAGCACGTCAATAGCGTCGGCCAGGGCGGCAGGATCGTCCGGGGGCACCAAGAGCGCGTTGACGCCGTCGCGGGCAATCACGCGACAGCCCGGCACGTCGGTGGCGACGATCGCGCGGCCGCAGGCGGCGGCTTCCAGCAGGCTCTTCGGCAGGCCTTCGCGTCGCGATGGCAGCACTGCGATATGTGCCGCCGCCCAGACCTCGCGGATATCGGCGACCTGACCGAGCACCTCCACGCCCTCGCGTGCTTTCCACGAAGCGATCTCCTCCGGCGGAATGGACGCCGGATTGGCGGGATCTGGCTCGCCCGCCAGCAACAGGCGAACCGGCCGCCCGCGCCTGCCCAGTATCTCATGCGCAGCAATCAGCGTTCTGACGCCCTTGTCGTCCAGCAGGCGGCCGACAAAGCCTGCGGTCACCGGCCCGGGGCGTTCCGGCATGGGCGTTAGCTGATCGGCATCGACGCCGGAGCCGGGAATGAGAAAAACGCGATCCGGGTTGATACCGAGCGCGGCGATGGCGGCGCGGTCGTCTTCATTCTGCACCAGCACGGCGGCGTTGCGGCGCGCGAGCAGGAACCGCAACAAGCCGCGCACGATGAGCCCGGTGAGCCGTGCCTTCGGGCTGCGCGAGGTGTAGACGAAGCCGAGACCTGCCAGCGCATTCAGCTTCCGCATGGGTAAGCCAAGCGCAGCGACCGAGCCGATCACCGTTGGCTCAAGCGCGACGTGATGCACGAGGTCGGGCTTCAGCCGGTGGTAGAGGCGCCGCACGTCGCCGATCAGCCGCAGGCGGTCGACGGGATTGGTGCTGCCGCGCCGCCAGGCCAGCGGGTGCAGCGTGATTCCCAGGTCTTCGATGGCCGCGCCATCGGCGCGCACACGGGTGGCGACATGCACTTCATAGCCGGCCTGCTGAGCAGCCAGCGCCATCGGCAGCCGGTGCGAGCGGAAATACCAGTCCTCGGAGACCAAATAGAGCAGCCGCCGGACTGGGTGCGGTGAGGCGTCCCGAGTCATCGCGCGCAGAATTCCCCAGCAAGAGCAAAAGCGACAGCAAATTCTTTCGAGTGCCAAATCTTTCTTGACCGCGGCCGGCGGCTCTGGCTGCTTGACGCGGTAGGCAATTGCCCATAAACGCAAGCTCGCTCGCCGAGCCGTAATTGACGGGCTGCCAAGGCGTATCCCTTAAAACCGGCCTGCGAGGACATCGATCCCTAATCCATGATTTCACGCGAGCGACGCGACCGTCTCAAGTCGGTTCTGATCCGTTATCCGGTGCTCTTTCGCGCTGTGCGCTCCAGCTACATCAGTTATGCGGTGCTGCGACGCGAGCTGTTCGCCCTGATCCGTTTCGCCCCGCAAATGATCGCGTCGTGGATCGGCCGCGGCCATCAAGCCGAGAGCTGGAAGCGTGAATTGCCGGTGCAAAGCCCCTCGCGCGTCGATGCAGGCGCGGTAACGCCCACGCTTAATCCGCAGCAGATCAAAGCTTGGTGCAATGCGCGAAATCTCCCCTTTTCTGAAGGCGACGATGCTATCTATCTTCCACCGCAGACTTGGCGCGCGACGCCGCTCGCGCAGGTGATGTCTGCCTATCCGGCTGACGCAGGACTGAGGATCGCGCAGCACGCCGGCGACGCTTCTGCTGCCCACGCGGGCCGCGCGTCACACCTGTCCCGGCTTCTCAGCTTAAACTATCAGCACCTACTCAATGGCGCGCCCCGGCTCTATGACCTGCTCGAAATCCGCGATGGCGCGAAAATTACGTGGGCCGCTTATGTCGTCGAAGATTCTCCCGCGGTACCCACGGCGGATGATTCAGTTCTGGAAAACTACGGAAGATATCTACGCGAGCTTGCAGCGAGCGTCACCGAGCAAAGCCATTTTGGTGGCCGCATGCGTGTGCTCGGCGGCAGGACCGGGTACTTCCTTTATCAGGAAATTCCTGGTCTCGACCATCCCGCCAAGCGCTCCCCCCGTATACGGCTGCAAGCCTGGGACCCGCTGCTGCAACGCGCGCATGTATCGATTGAAGGAAAAGTGATCTTCGATATCGGCTGCAATCTGGGTCTGATGGGAGCGGAATATCTTCGCCGCGGTGCGCGTTGGGTGCACGGATGGGATCAGCCCGAAGTGGTGGAAGCGGCGCGCAAGGTGCTGCTATCAGTCGGCTGCACCCGATTTTCTCTGACCGGCAAAAGACTTGATCAAGACGTCGATCTTTTCTCGGACGTTCCGGCGCATCTGCAAGCTGTCGACAGTCAGGACGCCATCCTGAGCTACCTCTCGGTCCGCGAACACCTCGGCTGGTTGCCCGGTCTGTCCAAGCTTCCCTGGCGCTACATGCTGTACGAGGGCCATCCGGAAGACCGCCAGATCGAAACTTATATTCGCGAACTCAACGTCTGGATTCCCGTCCGCCTGTTGACGACTGACCGTGTCTCCGACGGCGTCACGGGCACCTGCGACATCGCGCTGATCGAGCGGCTCCCCAGCGCATGATCCGACGAAGCCGGGACCGGGTCCTCGATAACGCCATGAAGCGCTTGTTACATCAGTTCCTTTCGGGCAATTTCGGTGAACTTGGAGCGGGTAACTTCATGAACGGACTGCCGCATTTCGCCGCGGAATTCAGCCCCATCACCGATTTCCTCGATTGCTGCCGGCCCGAAGTGCGCCTGTTAGCCACCACGACTACGTCGGCCATAGACCGGCGGCAGCCCCGGCGCATCGGTGAGCGATCGCCCCTGGCTTATTCTCCCGATCGAAACCAAGGCTCGGGAGCTTGACGCCAAAACGTTCATTGCCTGCGCCGCGGCGGAGGCCGGCTTCCGCGTTCTGCTTGGCGAGCAGAATGCGCTGCTGCGCCGGCTATCCCGGCTTCCGCGCGGCTTTTACCTCGACAAGAGCATCGCGCCGTTGAAAGTGCCCAGCTTCGAACGGCTGAAGAAGCTCGGCTTCCGCGTATTGGCTTGGTGCGAGGAAGGCCTCGTCTATCGCGACCGCGACGCCTATCTGCATGAGCGTGTGTCGCCGAAAGCCTTCGATGAGGTCGAAGCCTGCTTCGCCTGGGGCCAGCAACAAGCCATTGATGTGCGCAGCGCGGTGAATAATGTGCCGCCGCGCATTTTTGAGACCGGCAATCCACGTTTCGACCTGTTGCGTCCCGGTCTGCGCGAGCTTTACCGCCCGGACTCCGAGGTGTTGCGCGCGCGCTTTGGCAACTTCATCCTGATCAATACGAATTTCGCCCGTTACAACCATTACTTCGGCCGCGACAAGACGATGGGGATTTTGAAGACGCGAGGCCTTGTGCGCGGTGAAAAAGACAAGGTCTTCTTCCGCGGCTGGATCGATTTTCTCGGTGAAGTGTTCCATTCCTTCGAGGACATGTTGCCACGGCTCGCTAACGCCTTTCCGACGCGCAACATCGTCGTGCGCCCTCACCCTTCCGAGAACCACGACACCTGGCGCAAAATCGCCGCCGGCATTCCCAATGTGAAGGTGATCTACGAAGGCGGCTCGATCCCCTGGCTGCTTGCGTCGGAATTATCGATTCACAACAGCTGCACGACGGGCGTTGAAGGCGCTCTGATGGACAAGCCGGCAATCGCCTATCGCAAGGCGCGCTCAGAGACTTACGACTCCTTTCTGCCGCATCGCGTCAGCGTCAATGCCCATAGCTTCGAGGAGTTGGCCAGCGCGGTCGAAAGTGTGTTTGCCGGCAATTACCGCGCACCATTGCAAGATGACCCCGCCGTGCGCGTCGATGTGGCGCACTACATCGCGTCGCTGGACGGCCCTTCCGCCACTGAACGCATCCTGTCGCATATTTCCGCGCTGCCTGACATTCCTCTGGGCGAAGGCGCTCTAACCGCGCGTCTGCTCGACCAAGGCGAGCAGGCGTTGCGCACAATCGCCCGCACCGTTCTTGCCCCTGTGCGCTCCACGGGTGGCTATGCTAAGCAGAAATTTCCTGGCCTGGAGTTGCGGGAAGTCGAGAGATTGGTAGAGCGCTATCGTGCACTCACGGGACGCTTCGGCATGGTGACGGTGCGGCCGGAACATACATCGACGGTGACGATGGAGGCAGGGTAATGAAGCGGGTTCTCGTGCATGCCGGCTATCCCAAAGCCGCAAGCACCACCTTGCAAAATGGCTTATTTCTGCAGCTGCATAGGAAAAACGCGATCCACTTTCTCGGCCGCGCCTTTGAAAGTCGTTATTACGGCGCGAAGGCCAATAAGCGCGAATTCAAAAACTGGTTCAAATCGGTCACAAAAAACGGCCGTGCCGGCGATTCGCTAGGGCCGCTTTCGGATTCAGTTCTCAACCTGCTGTCCGAAGGCTTGTTCATGATGAACGAGCGGCACAGCAATGCGATCGCAACGCCAAAACAGTTGCGTGATTATTTTGCGTCGAAGGCGGACAGGCTGGAGGTGCTTCTGATAATCCGAGCGCAGGCCACGCTGATCCCTTCATATTACGTGCAGAATTACCGGAGGATGACGCAAAAGGCCCTCTCAGATTTTCTCGCTTATCATGCCCAAGAGAATTGGGCTGGAGAAGGAAAGATTTTCAATCTGCACGATGTGACGCGAGCTTATGTAGACGTGCTCGGAAAAGACAATGTCCATGTCGCGTTATTTGAAGATCTTGCCTCGAACAAAGACGCTTTCGCTTCAGCACTTGCATCCGCCATGGATCTTCCCGTCACCCTCATTCAAGACAATCTGGGTGCAAGCCATCTCAATCAGACTAAGAATGATGGTGGCGCAGTGCTTGTGAAAAAGCACAACAAAGGATCCCTGCGGCACATTGCGATACAGGCGCTGAAAATGGTGAGCGCCAAGGCTGCCGATTCATTGCGGCTAAAACTTCCTGTTGTATCGGCCGCGGAACAGCAGGTTATTTTTAACTCGTTCAAGGACGGTAACCTAAAGCTGGCAGAAGATTTTTCGTTAGATAAGACGCGCATGCGCCAATATAAATATTTCTGACCGTCGCCCTAAAATCGGTAACGCCTGTTATTTGCTGCGTCCGGTTATTCTTGCTGCAACCGGCGCGCCACGACAAGGCCCACACCATAGGCAAGTTTTGTCGGCATATCGCCGAAGGTAAACACAGGCTCAAAACCGTAACGACGTAAATCCGTAAAGCTTGCTGCAAAATAACGTCTCGACGAAATCAGAGCATGCCGCATGGGATCCTTGTTCCATTCAGCAAACGGCTCAAACATGGCGACATGCCCAGAACAGACATTCGCCATTTGCTCCAAAACTTGGTCTCGAATCGATTCCATTTGCTCAAGAGCCTGGATGCTGTAGACCAAATCGAAGCTGCCTTTTTTGAACGGAAGCTGCGCCGCACTGCCTTGGTGTAGTTCGATGCGTTGGTGCGCTTCTTCATCCACGATAGGCAGCGGCGAAAACTGCCTGAATTGTTCCGGCAACGTCGGCATCGCACGAAAGGCCCGCGCCACCTCGTCGCCTGCAGCCGTCAATTCGATGCCTGTGAACTTTGTATTTGGGAATCGCGCGGCGAGAATACAGAGATTCAGCCCCATCCCGCTGCCAACTTCCAAGATATTGGTCGGCTTCAGCTTTTCTATCAGGCGCATCAGGAAAAGCAGATGCACCCGCTTGATCCAGATGCCGTACGCGAAGTAACGCCGATCTCCCCAAACGATGGCGCTGCGATTATCCGGTCGGCGCGTAAAGCGGGCGAGCGCCGCTTCCGGCGTCCATTTTTCCTCATATATTTCGCGCACGCTGGGATCGGCGGGCGGCCGCAATATCCTGCGCCACCATGGCAAGGGCTTTAGCAATTTGGCGCGTAGTTGTTTCTCCCGGACGATCCACTCTAAATCTTGAGCAGAGACGGTTCGCTCAACGCCCGGCGCGAAAGCCTCTTCAATCTCCTGCTCGCTGACGTCGAGATGCAACGTATTACTCAAATTTAGTCCCCACTCGTTCACTACCATCGGTGCCGTCGTTGCTGATCTCTTTCAGTATCGCGTCGCGCGTGCGCGCCGCGGCATGGCCGTCGTCATTGCCGGTCCAGAGCACGAGCGTTTGCCTGGTTTCGGAATCGAGCTCGTCCGGCACCGGTTTCGGGTCGCGCGCAAGCCCCACCAGTGTGCCGGCAAGGCTCTCCGGCGACGGGGCGGCGACACTGATGCCGCGCAGGTCAATGAGATAAGGCCAGACCTCAGGTGCTTCCGCTTCAGCAAACCACGGCACGACCACCGGTTTGCCGGCAGCGACGGCTTCGAGCAACGCGGTTGAATTGAAGCCGCAGACGACCGAGGCCTCCGCGATCAACTGCAGGATATCGCCGCCATGGACGATGCGCATGTTGGGCGGAACCTCAGTCTCTCGCGCAAGACCAAACAATGCTGCGGTCTCCCTCAAATCGCGGGCGCGCCCCTTCGATTTAACCACGACCTCAATACCTGGGTTATCGCGCGCAACATGAAGAAGCGCATGGCAGGTTTCTTCACTCAAGCGCATCAGCGATATATCACCGTCATCGGCCTCTTCTTCCTCGAAATAAATCTTCCCAGGTATCTCCGTTTTTCGGGCGATACGTGGCATCCCCGTGGCCGGAGAGAACACGAAAAACAGGATGCGGTTGCGCTTCACCGTGCCGGCATTGGCGCGCCGCCAAGCGTGCATGCGGTCGAGCCGCGGCATGCCGACAATCTCGATGCGCGCCGGCTCCGCGACCCCCGCGCGCAGTTGCAAGTCACGCTCTATTTGATTGTAGACGAGGATTTTGTGCCCCGTGAAAGGCCCGCGCCGTTCCCGATAGAGGCGCTCAAAAAATTCAACCCGCCCCGACGTCTTCAGGTTCTCCTTGTGCAGCGCGATGAAAGGCGTGCCCATCTCCTGCATGACGGAAGCGAGTTCGCGTTCGCTCGCATAGGAGAAATTTCCGGAGATCATTGCGTCGATGCGCATGAAGTGGCGCAGCGTCTTGAGCAGACCCGCGATAAAGCGGCGGTAGCGCCGCTTGGCTTCATCGAACTCAGCGCCGCAGGAGGCGTAGTTGTTGTCATCGATGAAGTAGGGCAAGAAGGGCGACGCAAGCGCCTTTACAATAATGCGCGGCAAGCTGACCACTTTAATCGCGCCGGCATCGAGGAGTGCCGTGATGACGTCCTCGGTGAAACCTTCCTTGGTGAGGATCACAACGGTGCGGGGCTCCGCCGCCTTGGCAGGCTTCATTGTTCTCAAGGCCGGCAGGATCAGGATCGCCGCAAGCCATGGCAAATTGGCCGCCGCACTGCGCCGGATCGCTCCGAGATAAAGCGCTTTGAAGCTAGCCCACGGCGACATCGCGCTCGCTCACCACCTGTTCGACTTCGTTGGTGTTGATGCGTTCGAGCGCATAGGGCGTGTGCTGGGGGGTCACCCATTTGCCCTTCAGAGTAATACCGATGACGAAGCCGTGGCGCCGGCAAAAGGTCGCTGGATCCGGAGGCAAGGCCCAATCGCGCCCATACGGGAAAGAAATCCACCGCGGCTTGCGGCCTAGGATGTGATGCAAAGCGCGGATGTGGCGACCCATTAGTTCTTCTTCCTTGGCCCCGAGCCGCGTTACCGGCTGATGATCGTGAGTATGCGCTTCGACGCGGTGGCCGGCCGCTTCGAGTGCCCGCAACGTCTCGCCGACCATGTAAGTTCGCCGGCAGAATTCCGCTTCGCTGACGCCCGTGCGATTGAGCATGGCGCTCGTCGCGGCGTCCACGACTTCTTCGGGAAGCAAGAAATTGAGCAGATACTTGATATCGGCATCCTGCGGACGATCATAGATGTAGGTGGAGCGGGCGGCTTTTTCTTCGTCATCGGACAACCGGCGGCCGCGCCATTCCTCCGGCAGACAGGCGAGAAGCTCCGCGCGGAAGCGATCCGGTTCCATAGTCGCGCGCAGCCAGTGGATTTTGTGCACCGGCACGGCGCGGTGCTCGGTGAGCGGGCGCGAGCAGACGAAGAATACCGCCTTCACGCCCATGGGATCCAGGATCTGGCGCGCGGTCTCGGCGTGATCGACCAGGCCGTCGTCGAAGGTAATCAAAACGCTGTCGCGCGGCAGCTCCCGTCCCTGCAGGACGAAAGCCTCGACCTCCTCCGGCGTCGCAATATGGAATTGTTTCGCGAGACGCTTGACCTGCTGCGCGAAAGCGTCCGGCGAAATCGGATGGATGCCCGGATAGGGATGCGCATGCGGGTCCCGCACGTAATGATAGTTCACCAGGAGAAGCTGTCGCGGCATGTAAACTCCCGCGCCCTCAGGCCGTCGGGCTCTCAGCTGTGACCCGCTCGTAAATGTCGCCGTAACCACGCGCATTAATAGCGCGCTTGATTTCCATCAGCTGGTTTTGAGTGAGAACCTGAGGCCAGATTCCGACGCGTTCTCCACTGAGCGGCTCCTTCAGACGTTCCAAAGTGGTGGACGCCTTGCCGGTGGCTTCCAGCACCTTGTCGAAGTCCTCCGGCCGGCCGGTGAACTGCGCAACTGCAACTTCCCAAGACTCTTCGATGAAGTCGATCACCCGCCGCATTGTCTGTTCCGACGCGGCAATCAGGTCTTCGTAACGGATAGCGAGATAAGATTGATCGGAAGGATTGATCTCGCCCTTCAAGCGCAGGCCGCGCCCGATGGTGGAAACCCAGCGGTCGGCAAACTCCTCGGGGGAATCCCACTTCTTTGCTTCCACAAGCGACGCGAAGACATCGCGCGGATCGCGGATAATATGGACGATTTTCGCGTCGGGCCATGCCGCCCAGATGCGATCTGCGTGCGCGATGTTGCCCGGCGTCTTCTCCGCCCAGCGCGGTTTGCCCTGCCGGCGTGCCACTTCGGCCATCAGCGCTTCGAGAAAGTCCTCAGCCGTTTCCGAGTCCATGGCCATGCCGGTTACTTCGGCTACGTTCATGTCAAAAAAATGCGCCAGACGCCCGTACATTACTTTCATACTGGCGGATTCGCGCGCGGACCAGTTCCAGTCGAACCAGTAGGTCTCGAGCCCGGATGCAATCGCGCTGTGCTGCCCAAGCATCGCGCGCAGCAACGACGTTCCCGATTTGAACATGCCCCCGACGAAGATCGGCGCGCGCGACACTTAATCCATCTCCCGTTCGAGCAGCCATTCGGCCAATTCGAGTTCAAACATGTCGTCGATATTGACGACATGCCGGTCGACGACCACGGCGACGGCGCCGCGATCGATAATGCAACCCTCTTTCACCAAATGATCGCGTGTGACTGCGTAGCACAGACCATTGCGGTGGTAATAGGCGGGAATGCCCTGCCGCAAAGAATGGTTGGCGCCACCTTCCAGATAAAAATCGATCTCTCCTTTATCGTTTATTTTCAGTGTCTTATGCGGAGTATAATGCGCCGGAGTGGGCGAGACGGTTGCAGCCGCAGGCGCGCCGGCATCGATCAAGGCCCGCAGCGTGCGTTCGACGTCCTCCGGGCGCCGCAGCGGACTCGTCGGCTCGAGCAGTACAGAAAGATCAAAACGCTTTCCGTAATGCGCCTCGGCGGCGAGCCAGGCATGCCGCCACATGTCAACAGAAGTCGCTGTGTCGCCCGATAATTCGGGTGGACGCATGAAGGGCGCGTCGAGCCCATGCGCTTTCGCTTCCGCAGCAATCTCCGGATCGTCAGTGGAGATCAACGCGGCATCGATGAATGGCAAGGCAGCTGCCACCTGCGACGCACGTGCAACCAGCGACACCCCGCCCACCATTTTCAAATTCTTGCGCGGGATCGACTTCGATCCGCCACGCGCCGGCACCACCGCCAGAACGGTTCGGCCGTCCATCATGAGGTTACCTCCGAGGTAACAACTGAGCGGCCGTTCTTGCTGCTGGTACGAATGGCCTCAATCAATTGCATCACGCCCACGCCCTGCGCCAGCGTGCAGGATGGCTGGCCGCGGCCGGCTATCACCTCGAGGAATTCCTTTGCCACCGCCATGAACATGTCATTGCGCTCGCAGTCGAATGTTTCCTCTTCCCATTTCTGTACGCCTTCGCGGCCGATGGCGATACGATTCGGGTCGGCCGACCACATCAGCGTCCCGCCTTCGCCGATGAAGCGGATAAATTTTTCATGCGGGCGGCCGTAAAGATCGAGATGCAGCGAGACGCGCAGACCGTCTGAGAAAAGCGCCAGCACGTCCACATTGTCGTCGGCGTCAATCTCCAGATCCGAAATCTTCTCGACACGCCCGATCAGTTGCTGCGGCCTGCCGAACAGCCAGACCATGAGATCGATCCAGTGGCTTTCATCGAGCAAGGCGCCGCCGCCTTGCGCGGCGCTCGCCATGAAGAATTCCTGATAACGTTCCCAGGGATGCCAGTCGGCCAGATGCGCCGACATGTGGAACTGCACGTGGCGAAGTTTGCCAACTGCGTTGCCGTCAAGCAGTTCACGCAGCCGCTTGAGCGGTGGCCACCAGCGCCAGGTATAACCGAGCAGCACCGGCACGCCCGTGATCTGCTCCGCCCGCAGCATGATCTCGGCCTCGGCGGCGCTTTTGGCTACCGGTTTTTCCAGCAGCACCGGCAACTTCGCCTCAAGCGCGGCGACCGTGTTAGCCGGGTGGTAGGCGGTGGGCGAAGCCACTACGACGCCATCCAAGCCCCCCGCTTCCAGCGCGGCCTCGGCGGTGGCATGCGAACCGACAACCGCCGTTTCCGCGGCAAGCTCGGCGCGGCGCTCCGCACGCGGATCGACGCAGGAAATGCGGCAGCCGAGCGCGGCAAGATTGCGCGCGTGGCGCTTACCCACGCTACCGGAGCCGATGATCAGAATATGCGGTGACATGTTCAGAACCTTGGCGCCACTCTAACGGATACCGGCGACCATCGCCTCATAGGCGTCGGGCTCAAACGGGGTTTCGAGGAAAGCCGGCCCGCTGGACGGCATCCAGGCGGCGAGTGCGTCCTGGACAGCATTTATATTTTCCGCGCGCGTGCCGGGGATACCGAGTGAAGCGAAGACAGGGACCCAGCTCTTGCCGTCCATCGTGAGTGGCTTTTGCGTCAGCCCCTCTTTGATGGCGCGGGTGCGAACCGAGCCGAAAGCATTGTCGGTCATCAGCACTATCAGCAGCGGCAGCTTGTGCTGTACCGCCAGCTTGGCCTCGGCGAGATACATCGCAACGCCGCCATCGCCAGTTACCAGCACAGTCGGTAGGTTGGAGTCATGCAGCGCCGCGCCGAGCGCCACCGGCAACCCCGTACCCATATAACGCCCCTGTCCCGACAGCAGACAGAGATCCGCGGAAGCCGCCCGCCAGGCGTGCTCGCCGATAGTGCAGAAATAGCCCGTGTCCATCACCATGCGCAGTCGGCGCTGGAAGTGGTGATCGATCGCGGCCAAGACCGCGCCCGGAAGGAAGCCTTCTTCCATACGCGCTTGCAGCTTCTCGAGCGTGCTTCGTAATATTTCGAGGCCCCAGGCTTTCTCGGAAAGATAATCGAGCACAACTGGGCCGTCCCCCAATCCGACGCGCGCGGCCGGCGCAAACCCATCTGTGCCCGGTGTCTCCACCGCTTCAATGGCCAGATACGGTGCTTTAAAAGGCGCGCAGCGCAAAGCCTCGCGCGCGGTGAGCCCAATGCCGATGATGAGATCGGCTTGCGGCAGCAGCACATATTCGGGCGTCAGCTCCAGCCCAACGCCGGTCCAGAGCCCAGCCGCATTCGCCGCCCGCTCGTCCACGATGCTTTTGGCCGCGGCGGTGGAAAAAACCGGGCAGTTGAGCTTGGACAGAGCCGCGCCAAGCCCGGCGCGCGAGGCGAGCGCGCCCGCAATGACGACTGGGCGTTTCGCGTTGCGCAGAAGTTCGCGTGCCGGTGTGCCGTCCTCCCGCACGCTCGCAATTTCCGGCAAAGCCTCGGCACTTGCCGGCTCGGATGGCGCCAATTCGAATAACACCGGCCCCGGCTCTTCTGCGCAGGCGAAATGCGCCATCGATGTGAAGCCCGGGCCATCCTTGGCGGAGAACCGCGACGCCTTGGTGACGGGCGCGACCAGCGCGGCCTGCTCCATCCGCTTATGCGCCTGCGAGATAGGCGATCCGGGTGGAAAAGCTTCCGCCAGATGTACCAGCGGATAAGCCTCGAACCAGGCGGCCGCGATGCCGGGTACGGCATTGGCCAAGCCGGGACCCTTGATCGACAGTGAAACGCCGGCGCGGCCGGAAAGCCGCCCCACGGTCGCTGCCATTAGCGCGCCCGCACCCTCGAAATGCGTAAGCTGAAAGGCGATGCCGCGCTTTTCGAGCGCGTCGATCAGCGACAGCGTCACGCCACTTCCCGGCACGCCGAACAGGCGCGTCACACCATGGACCGTGATCTCTTCGGCCAGGCGCCCAATGTCGGTCACGGTGCGGCCTCGAAAGCCGCGCGGATTTTCCCCGCCGCATGGGCGCAGACCACACGCACGGCGTCCGGACTGAAGCCGCCCACATGCGGGGTGATGATCAGGTTGTCATGCGTGCGCGCATAGCGCACGAGCGGATGGTTGACCGTGTCGGGCTCGCCCTCCAGCACATCGAGGCCGGCGCCCCCGAGCCTGCCGGATTCCAGCGCCGCCAGCAGGGCCACCTCATTCACCAGGGCGCCGCGCGATGTGTTGATCAGGAAAGCGCCGGGTTTCATGGAATCGATCAGCGCGCTCGATACCAGCCCCGCGGTTTCAGGCGATAGATGCACATGAATGGAAACGAAATCGCTTTGCGAGAAAACGTGCTCAAGCGGCGCTTTTCGGATGGTGTCAGGAAATTTTTGCAGGAAGGGATCATGGCCAATCACATCCATATCGAAGGCACGGGCATAGCGCGCCATCCAGCCGCCAATCCGGCCGCAGCCGACAAGGCCGAGGCGCTTGCCGCGCAACATGACGCCGGGGAATTGCTCGCGCGTCCAGCCGCCCTCCTTCACATGATTTGCCGCCGCCGGCAGCTTGCGCGCGAGCGCCATCAACAGCGCGAACGACAATTCGGCGGCGGGTGTGATGTTGCGGAGAACCTCCGGGTCTTCCTTCAACGTCCGCACGGTAATGCCGCGCTGCTCAAGGCCGTCGCGCACAATGTGATCGGATCCAGTGGTGGCACAGGAGATGATCTTCAGCTTGGTGGCCGCCGCCAGCATCTCCGGCGTGAGTTTCACTTTCATGGAGGCGTCGAGCAGACCATCCGCTTTGCGCAAGGCATCGGCGACTTTCTCCGGCTCGGCCGCGACATGCATCACGTCGGCCGCGCCGGCGAGCGCCTGTTGTGTCGCCTCAAAGCCTTCTTCCGCGCCGAGATAAATGACCTGCTTCATGATTTATTGCCGGAAATCGAAAGTAGTCCAATGCGGCCAATATTTTTCCATGTGCCAGGCGGGCTCAAGCCGTGGCTTCAGGTAATCGACATTGGCGCTGCGGCCTTCAATAGCAATGCAGGCACCTCTCTTGAACTTCATCTTCGATACGACCGGGTCGGCGGCAATCGGCGGGCCCTGCCAATCAGGAATGTGCTGCACCGAGGGTCCATCGATGAAAAGATAATCGAGTTTTGCCTCCGGCAGCCGCGTGTAACGGTGTGCATGCTGATCGGGAAGTTTCTCGACCGGCGAATAATTGAAGCTCACGAATGACGCCAAATCTGCCGGCATGCCGTTGCGGCATACCCGCAGCCATTCTTCCGAGCCGTCCACGGTGATTAGGTGGCCACGGCCGTTCTTTTTCAATGCGGTCGCGATGACGAGCGTCGAGCAACCGACACCGAATTCCATTACCGTCTCGGGCTTGCGCTTGCGGATATCCTTGAAGAGACGCCACATCTCTACCGTGGAATACCGATAGGCGTGAGACGGACGGTTAGCCAGGATCGACGTCAGGCCGCTCATGCTTAGAGCGAGACGCGCGATGCGCGGCCGCATATCAAATGCGCGCTTGAAGACCTTTGTTGCGCGCCGAAACCGCGAAGCTGATTCAGCAGATTTGCTCATCGCTTCACGCTTCGCAATTCAATTGACATAAGACAGCATCTTCTGGATACGGAATTCCGCCGTGGCGAGGATATCTGCGATTTGCTGGCCGGCGGTACCATCGCCGAACAGTTTCGACTGCGGATATTTGCCGTGCTTCAATTGCTTGCGGATCGCCGCCTCGATTGCGCTGGCATCGTAGCCTACGTCGACGACATTCTCCGCGCGCTCGCGTCCCTGCTGGCGGGTCCCGATATTGACGCAAGGCACGCCCATGAATGCACCTTCACGCAGGCCGGAGGAAGAATTGCCGACCAGGCACGCACAGTTGTCGAGGAGACGCACATAATCTTCGGGCGAAAAATTCCGGTAGAAATGCAGATAGTCGGGATTGTGATGTTCGCGGAACACACGCAAGCCCTTGGAGATATCGTCGGACCCTGCGTCCACATTCGGCCATAGCCAGGCCGCCTGCATACCGATGCGCGAAATCGCCTCCAGCGTCTGTCCGATCTGCGCGAATCCCCTGCCATATTCCGTCGTCACCGGATGCTGCAGCACGACGAGATAGGGTTTGTTCGGGTCGATATCGGCGCCGACGCCGGCATAGCGCTTGAACAGATCCGGCGGCAGAGAGAGATCGGAATCCGCTACCACGTCCATAGCCGGGCAGCCGGTGAGATGTACTGTCTCCGGGTCTTCCCCCATACGGATAAGGAAATCATAGGCGCGCTGCGACGAGGGAAAATGCATATGCGCCAGCTTGGTCACCGCGTGACGCACGCTCTCGTCGATCGAACCGGTCACCTCCCCGCCCTGGGTATGCGCAACCGGAATGTTCATATAGCTCGCCGCAATCGCGGTGGCGATGGTCTCAAAGCGGTCGGCGACCGTGAGCACTACGTCCGGTTTGATATTCTCGAATTGCGAGGCCAATTCAAAAATCCCAAGCCCGGTCGATTTCGCCATAGTGGTTGGCGTTTCGCCTTCCACAATGGAATGCACCACAGCGGTTGGCTCAAAGCCGTCGGCGCGGATAACTTCGACCACGCTGCCGAAGCGATGCAGCAGTGCCGAAGCGCCCACCAGAAGCTGCAGCTTCAGCTTCGGGTGTTTCACGACGGCGCGCATCACGCTTTTGACGCGGCCATAGTTAGCGCGGCTGTTGACGACAACACAGACCTTACGCGATAATTCAGCCATCAATATCGTCCCGGGACAGCAGGCGCTGAGCGTCGGCGTCGCGTCTGAGGCGGCGGCCAACGAGCAACTCGAGTTCGGCGGCGGGAATTCCCGTGCCTGGTTTTTTCACAGTGAGCATATCGCGCGCAAGCACGGTGCCGGCGGGAAGATTGCGCGCCACCGCCAAGCTCTTGCCGAACATGGCGCGCGTGGCCGCCAGGTCCTCGGCGATGCGATCCTTGTCCACCGGCTGCGTCAGCATCTGGGCAATGGCGTCGCGCGCCTGCGCAACCTGCTTGAATTCCTCGACCGTGAGCGAGGCCGGCGTATCGGGACCAAACATGCGTTTATCGAACACGATATGCGCCTCGACCATGTCGGCCCCCTGCGCCATGGCGGCGAGCGCGGGATGCACCGTCCCGGAATGGTCGGACAGCCCTGCGGGGCATTTGAAGCGCTGGCGCAATTCCCCAATCACGTTCAGCCCGACCTCGGCTAGGCTCACGGGATAGCGTGAGGTGCACTGAAATAGCGCCACTTCAGCACCGCGCTGGCGCAACCGCGTCATCACGTCGCCGATCTCGGCGTAAGTGCTCATGCCGGTGCTAAGCAAGATTGGCCCCCCGGCTGCAAGCATGGCATCGAGCAGATCGTGCGTTCCCACTTCTCCCGAGCCGACTTTCCAGGCGGCCATCCCCACCTTCTTGAGCAGATCAACCGCGGCGACCGAAAAAGCCGAACTCAGGAAGATAAGCTTGCGCTCATGCGCATGCGCGGCGAGGCCAGCCCATTGCTCGGGGGTGAACTCCATACGCTTCCAATAAGCGTAGCGCGTCTCGTCCTGTTTGGAGAATTTGATACGAAACGGCTCGTCCAGTGTGGATTCCGCATCCGCGATATGGGTTTGAAATTTAACCGCGTCCACGCCCGCGTCGGCGGCGGCATCGATATAGGCATGCGCGGCGCCGAGCGAGCCGTCGTGTGCCTGCGCCACCTCAGCGATGAGGAAACACGGGGACTGCTGACCGATCCGGCGGCCTTTGATCTGAATGGATTCGGTCATGGCGCGGCGCCGGCAGAAACTTTGGGGAGTTCGGGCCGGCTCATTTCCACGGCTTTACCGCGTTCGATGCGGTAGATCACGTGGGCGCCGGAGATCACATCCGGCCGGTGGGAAATGATCACCACTGGATGGGTCCGGGAGAGCTCGTTGATCAACTCGCCGATGATCACCTCGGTCTGCTGGTCCAGCGCGCTGGTGGGCTCGTCGAAGATATAGAGATCGGGGTCACGCAAGAGCTCGCGCGCCAGTGCCAGCCGCTGCCGTTGACCGCCAGAGAGCAGGAGCCCTCCCCGGCCCAGCGGAGTGGCATAGCCCTTTTCCATAGCCGAGACGAATTCGTGCACATGCGCGCGGCTTGCCGCCTGCAACATCTCGGCTTCGGTCGCATCCGGCCGGCCGAGCAACAAATTCTCCCCCACCGTGCCGTTAAACAGTTGCGGATCCTGCGAAAGATATCCGACACGCGCGCGCAAGGAGCGCACATCGAACTCGCGAATGTCTCGGTCACCGACCAGAATACGTCCCCGGTCGGGCTCACGCAGGCGGACGATAAGATCCACGAGCGTGGTCTTGCCGCTGCCGGAGGGACCGACAATCGCGGTCAATCCGACCGGCGCGATCTTCATATTGAGGCCCTCAAAGATCGTTTGCCGTCCTGGGGGCTGCAACGTGATGTCTTCGAACACGAGACCGCCGGTGAAGCCGGTGAAGGGCGCCGAGCCCCGCGTTTGCTCAGGCGCGGTCGCCATCATGTCGCTTATGACCCAGAGCGAAGGCAACGAACTGGTAATGTGGAGTCGGCGCGAGAACAAATAGCCGCTGGCACCGGCAAGACGAATGAAAACGACAAAGAACAGAGCGATGGTGGGAATCGCCTCTTCGATCCGCAAATTCAGAACTACAGTCATAAAGACAAACACAGCGGATCCAACCACCACCGCAATCAGATCGATCATGTTGCTGGGCAAGCTACTGATCACCTCGAACAGCGCGTCGACGCGCCGCGATACCCGCAACATCTGCCGCAATTGCTTGGTGCGGCTACCGGCAATGTCCAGAAGCTTCACCGTCCGGAGGCCGGTGATGCTTTCGCTTACGACATCATTGGTGCGTTGGCGTATCGCCTGACGCGTGGTGCCGGCGTTGACCGAAAGGCGGCCGGTGTTTCTCCACGACAGCGCAAAGGCGGCGGCGCCGATCGTCAAAACAAATAGTGTCGCCTGCCAATTCGCCAGCAGCAGGATGGTCATTAACACGGTTATCTGAATGACACGCGCCGAAGCTTCGACCACCAGCAGCACGCCCCGCGCCGCGGTTTCCGTTTCGCCGATGATGTTTTGCAGGGTTTCGCCGTGCGGACGCGCTGCCACCTCGGAATAAGGGGCGCGAATGGTCGCAAGGAATGCGGTGACGACCCAGTTCATCCGCAGGGTCGCAACGAACCAGCGCGTCAACCCGGAAGCGGCGATGAGGCCAAGGCTCTTGAGAGAAAAAACGACAATCAACAGAGCGAACAACCCGGCGATCCGCCAGTCTTGCGGCATCAGCCCGCTCACTTGCGCCAGCGCACGCTGCAGAACATTGCCGCCGGCAAGCTCGCCCGGCGACAGCATCGCTTGCAGCAACGGAATCACCAGGGAAAAGCCGATCCCTTCCATGACGGAGGTGAAAAGCAAAAGCAGAAATAAGGCGCCGGCCGCAGGCCAATGTCCCCGCAAGGTGAAGCGCAGGAGCTGTGTCAGCGAGCGTGGATGCGGACTGCTGTTGACGGCGCTGCTCAAACGACCCTCTCCGGCGCAGTTTGGAGCTTTGCTGATGTGCGCTGTTTGGCAAGCACGCCGGATTCAACCTCCGACTTGATCAGGGCACGCACGCGGTCACCTGCCTTCCCATCAGGATTGCCGGCCCATCGCTCCAGCGTTTCAATCGCGGCAAGTCCCAGTTCAGCGGGGACGACGGGGACCGGGCCAGCGGCGATCTCCGACAGGCGCGCGGCCAGCTGCGCGGGACTCTCCGTATATTCCACCGAGGATCCAAGATCCGCGATCCAGGGACGCATGTTGGGATCGGCAGCCTCCGCATAGCTGGGACAAAGCACGGTCTTCCCCATGGCCAAAGCTTCCAGCAAAGCGGTGGAGTTCATCCCCACCACGGCCCATGCATCTTGTAGCAGAAACAGGGGATCGCCTCCTTCGACCAGCTGCAGATTGGCCGTAATTTGGCCTCCCGCGGCCGCGCGGAAGATCTCGACCTGGTCCGTCGAAAGCTTGGACTTCACCACCACCCGGGCGCCCGGGTTGGCTTGGGCGAAGCGGGCGATAGCTTCCATGGTTAGCCGCGCTGTTTGCTCCCAGTTGAGGCTGTCGAACTCCGGCAGCGATTCGACATAGTCGCCTCCGGCGCCCTTACGCCGAAGGACCGGCACACCGGTCTTGGCGCCGAAGGTAAAGAACAGGATCATCGGCTGTTCCGGGAGCCGCTTGCCGGCCGCCGCACGCCGCCAGGCATGCGAGCGATCAAGCCGAGGCATGCCGCAAATATTGATGCGGTCGGCAGGCACGATGCCGGCTGCGGTCTGCACGTCCCGCTCGATGGCGTTATAGACTAGAATGCGGCGGCCCCCAAAAGGACCGCGGCGGCGGCGATACAGGTTTTCGAAATAAGAAACGCGGCCGGGGCTTTTCAGATTTTCCTTGTGCAGGACGATGAAAGGCACGCCGAGCGCTTCGGCCGCGCCATGCAGTTCGCGTTCGGCAAAGTAAGCGAAGTTGCCGCTGACAATCACATCGACGCTTACAAGCCGCAGCACATGCCGCAGCACATCCTGTAGGAAGGCACGGTAACGGCGTTTGGCTTCCTCTTCCTCCAGTGACAGGCCGCTGTAGTTATTGTCGTCGATGCTCTTGGGAAGAAAGCCGGTCGCCATCGCCTTCATAATCCCGGCATGGGTCCTCAGCAGCGAGAATTCCGGCATATCCTGCAGCACCGACAGCGCGTCTTCGGTTAGGCCAGGCCGCGGCAGGATCAGCGCCACATAGCGCTCGCGGCCAGACCTGCGTCCGACCCGGCGCAGTGAAGCGCAAAACAGCAGCGCCACAAGCAAGGGCGATCTCAAAAAGCTGCGGCGGCAAATAAAAGCTAGTGCCGCTTGGATCAGCGTCTTCATGCCCTAGGGCATCCCTTCTTGTGTTTCGCAGCGGAAAGCCGGACCCCGTTCGGCTCAATTTTTTCGGAGAATTCAAGGCCTTGTGCCGCCAGCGCGATGTATAAGGGCCATCCCTTTGGCTGGCAATGCCGCCCGCGGCAGCACGATTTCATAATTAACGGCCGGGACTTAGGCCAGCTCGCGAAACAGCCCGGCATAACGGGCGACAACGGCCTGGAGTGAAAATTTTTCCTCGATGCGCCGGCGGGCCGCGGCGCCAAGGGCGGCACGGGCTTGCGGCGCCATCTCCAGGAATTCCTCAAGCTTATGCGCAAGCGCGGCCGCTTCGCCTTTGGGCACCAGACCCCCGGTATCGCCGATCAATGAGGCGGCGTCGCCCACCGTGGTGCTCACGCAAGGAACGCCGGAAGCCATCGCTTCACCGATGGTGTTGGGAAATCCTTCGGTCAACGACGAGCAGACCACAATATCGGTCGCCGTCATCAGTGCGGGTATATCGAGTCGCTCTCCCAGGAGGATCAGGCGCGTCCGCAACGCCCCGCGCTCTCCGACGAGTCGGTTAAACGCCGTCCCGTCGGTCCCGCGGCCGGCGAGCAGAAACAAAACATCGGGCCGGGCCTTAGCAACCAGCTCCGCCGCGGAGAGAAAAGTGGCGTGGTCCTTCATTGGATCGAAGCGCGCGAAAAGTCCGACTACCTGCGCATCCTGATCGATGCCGAGCGTCGCCCGTGTCTTTGACCGTTGTGCAGGATCAGGACGGAAGATCTGCGTGTTAAAACCGTTCGGAAGGATTTCCCAGCGCCGGGGCCCATAACCATAATGTTCGTGAATGTGTCTACCGGCGTCCGAATTGGCCACCACCACCGCCGGCAAGCGCGAGAGGCGCGCCAGCACATGGGGTAGTCCGCGGCTGACATAACCGTATTTAGACAGGTCCATGTCGGCGCAGCGGATATTCCAGACCAGTTTGGTGCGCGGGCCGAGCGCCGCGGCAAGCGTGCCGAGGAAATCCGCATGATAGAGCCAGGTCATCAACACGTCGGGCGTGTTGGCGCGAAACATGCTCAGCAGTCGCATGAGCGCGAACGGGGCTCCAGCCGCACCGGTAAGCGACAACGCCTCGACTTCGACCCCGGCCGCCCGGATTTGCGGGCCAAGTTCGCCTTCGCTGGTTAGCGAGATCACGCGATGCTGGATCTCATCCTGCTGTGCCGTGACCAGTCTGTGCAAGAAGACTTCCGCGCCACCCCGCGCCAGATCGGTGACGAGATGGGTGACCCGGATTTTCCCGCGTTCTGGCCGCCCCGGCATGTCCGATTGTTCCCCGCATCGGCGGGCGTCGGCCGCCGCAAATCAACTGTAGCGCAATCGACTATAATCATTGGCCGCAGCGCCTTCCATGCCGGCAGCCCTTCCTTCCTATTAGCAGAAACTTGACCGGCCACTCCTCCTCGCGCATGGAATTTGCGAAGGAAACCGAGAATCATTCATGTGTGGCATCGCCGGATTGATTGAGCTTGGCGGTCTTGGCGATGTCGAGGATCGCGCCCGTGCTGCGCGCGATCACTTGCGCCAGCGCGGACCCGACGGCGAAGATATTTGGTCGGACGGGCATTGCACCCTGGTGCATACGCGTCTCGCCATTATCGACCTCTCCCCCGGCGGCGCGCAGCCTATGCAGCGCGATGGGCTGGTCATCACCTTCAACGGCGAAATTTTCAACTACGCGGAGATCAGGACCGAGCTGTCCGGGCTGGGCCATGGCTTCCGCAGCAATTCCGATACCGAGGTGATCCTCGCCGGCTGGCGGCAATGGGGCGAAGGCCTGCTGCCGCGCATCGTCGGCATGTTCGCCTTCGCGATCTGGGATGCGGGGACACAAACGCTGTTCGCCGCACGCGACCGTTTCGGCGAGAAGCCGCTGCTCTATACCGTAAGTGGCCGGCGGCTCGCCTTCGGATCGGACCTGCAATCCTGCGAGACGATGCTGGGCGAAACGCGCCCGGTAGATCCCGCCGCACTGCGTGCTTTCTTCACGCTCCGCTTTATTCCCGAACCCTGGTCGATCGCGAGCGGCATTCGCAAGCTGCCGGCCGGCCATTGGCTACGCTTCGACAAGAACGGTGCAAAGCTCGAGCGCTGGTACGACCTCGCCAGATCCCGGCCCACGCGGCCGAGCGATCGAAATCGAGGCGGAAGCGGAGCTGCGCCAACGTTTCGACGCCGCCGTCGCCGCGCGCCTCGTCTCCGACGTGCCGGTCGGCGTTTTCCTATCCAGCGGGATCGATTCGGCACTGGTCGCCGCCTCCGTGGCGCGCTCCGGCCACAAGCTGAAAACTTTCACGGTGGGATTTGAAGGCGCTTCGGATTATTACGAAGAGCGGCCGGCGGCGGCACTGGTCGCCCGCCATCTGGGCGCCGAGCACAACGAGATTTCCGTCAACTTCACTCGCGCCGCGGATGTACTCGATCGCGTTTTCCTCGGGCTTGACGAGCCCTTTGCCGATGCCTCGGCGGTGCCTACCTTCCTCGTGTCGGAGGCGACGCGGCAGCAAGTCACAGTTGTGCTGACGGGCGACGGTGCGGACGAAATTTTTGCGGGCTACCGCCGATATTGGGCGGAGCTTTATCAGGCTTACTGGAACAAGCTGCCTGCTGGCATGCGGCGTGGCTTCGGGGCGCTCCTTTCACATCTGCCGGAAGGCAAAGATCGCCCCATGCTGGAAAACCTGCGGCGGCTGCGGCGCTTTGTCGAAACTGCGCATGCCGACCCGGCCGCGCGGCAGGCCGCCTGGATGCGGCTGATCGGCGATGACGAGGCTGACAGACTGCTCGGCCCCGCGCCCGCGCAGCCGATCCGGCCGGAGGGCCTCATCGCCGCCTTGCGGCAAGCCGCGCACGATGCCGACCCGATTAACGCCATGCTTGCCGCCGACGTGGCGCTGGAATTGCCAAGCGACATGTTGGTGAAGGTCGACCGCATGAGCATGGCGCATGCGCTGGAGACCCGCACGCCCTACCTCGACCAGCGCGTGGTGGAATGGGGCTTTGCCCTGCCCGGCTCAGACAAGCTCGCGCTTGAAGGCGGAAGGCCGAAAGGCAAGCGCATCCTGCGCAGCGCCTTCCGCGACCGGCTTGCGCCCGATGTTTTCCAGCGGCCCAAGCGCGGCTTCGAGATGCCGGTCGGCGCTATGCTCGCAGGCGCCGCCGCCGAACGGTTGCGCGCAGGCTGCGACCCTGCCGCCCTGAAGCGACAAGGCATCCTGCAATCGGAGGTCGTGCAGGATTGGCGACGAGATCTGCAAAGCGGCCGCCGCGACACGGCCTGGCAATTATGGGCGGTCGTGGCTTTTCAAGAATGGGCGCGCCTGCACCGCAGGCCTGAGGCTGTAACCTAAGATGAGCGGCATCCTGGTCTCGGGAATTCTTGTGCTCTGCGCCGCGGCCGCCGCCTGCGCAGGATTGATCGTGATGTTGCGACCGGCGCTGGAGCGCTATGCGCTGGCGCGGCCTAATGCGCGCTCGTCGCATGAAAAGCCGACCGCACAAGGTGGCGGCATCGCCGTGATCGGCACAACACTCGTTCTCTCGCTGATCGTCTTCGCCGCGGAGCCTGCCTTCGGCCAAGCCGCCCTGCGGGAATTCGCCCCGGTGATGGTCGCGGCCATCCTTTTGGCACTGGTCGGGATGGTGGACGATATCCGCACGCTAGCGCCGATGCCGCGGCTCTTGCTGCAATTCGTGGCTGTCGCCGCCGTGATCGCCACCCTGCCCGACGAAGCGCGGATCGCGCCGCTCATACCGTTCTGGCTGGAACGCGCGCTGCTGCTGCTCGCGGGGGTGTGGTTCGTCAATCTCGTTAATTTCATGGACGGCATAGACTGGATGACCGTTGCCGAAGTGGTGCCGATCACGGTCTATCTGGTGGTGATCGGATTCAACGGCGGCTTGCCGGCCTATGCGATCGTGGTGGCGATTGCGTTATGCGGAGCGATGCTCGGCTTCGCGCCGTTCAACCAGCCGGTGGCTCGATTGTTTTTGGGTGACGTCGGCAGCTTGCCGATCGGGCTTCTGCTTGGCTGGCTATTGTTGCTGGTGGCGGGGCAAGGCTATGTCGCCGCTGCGATCCTGCTGCCCCTCTATTATCTTGCCGACACTACGGTCACCTTGCTGCGCCGGCTGCGCGCGGGCGAAAAGGTCTGGGAGGCGCATCGCAGCCATTTCTATCAGCGCGCCATTGATGGCGGCTTCACCCCACGCGAAATCGTCACCCAGGTCTTCGTGCTCAATATCGTGCTGGCTTCGCTCGCCACCGCCACTGTGCTGGCACCCTCGCCGCTGATGGCTGCCGGCGCGCTGACGGTGGGAGTGCTGCTGGTCGCGGGGCTGCTTTATCGTTTTGCGCGGGGCAAAAACCCGGCCTAGTCCTGGAAGGCTGGGAGTGGTCGCTGTGCACGCTATTCAACGTGGAGACTGGGGCACCAAGCGAACGAGCGCCAAGCAAACGAGCGCCGTCAGCGCCAGATAAAGTCCGGGAGCGGCCGGCCAGCCCGTCGCCTTCACCAACAACGTCGCGATCAACGGGGCGGTGCCGCCAAACAAAGCGAGCGCCATGTTGTAGCTGACCGACAGAGCTGTAGACCGCACCGCCGGGCCATGCAGTGAAACATAAACTGCCGGCAACGTGCCGAGAAAGACCGCGGCCAAGAGGGCAAGGCCAAGCTGGGCAAGCGCCACGGCCGCAAGCGTGCCGGTGGCCGCGAGCATCAACAGCGGAACGGAGAGAATTACGGTCGCGACAGACCCTGCGACCAGCATGCGCTTATGCCCAACGACGTCCGACAGGTGACCTATCGCCAGCGTGGCGAGGAGCCCCGCGACCAGGCCGAATGTGCTTACTCCCAGCGCCGTCTGATAGGACAGCCCGATGACTTCGCTCATGTTGCCCACGAACCAGACAAAGACGACGTAATAGGCAACCGACGCGCTCCAATTAAGCCCCATCGCGATGGCCATTGGCCATCGCTCATGGCGCCACGCAGTGCGCAGCGGTCGGGGCTGCAAACCCTGGCTGGCAGCGAGCTGCGCAAAGATCGGCGTATCCGGCACCCCGACGCGAGCCCAAAGCCCGAACAAGCCGACCAGGATTCCGGTGAAAAACAGCACGCGCCAGCCCCAGTCCTGCATCGCGTCCGGGGTCAGGATTTCCGACATGAGCCAGCCAACCGCCGCGCCCAGCAATCCGCCGATCATGGCGCCGAAATTGGCGATGCTGCCGTAAAACCCGCGCCGGTGGCCCGGGGCCTGCTCGACCAGGAAGATGATGGAGCCGGAGAATTCGCCGCCCGTCGAGATGCCCTGCACGATGCGCAGCAGAGTCAACAGGATCGGCGCCAGGACCCCGACCTCCTGATAAGTCGGCAGCAGGCCCATGAGCGAAGTCGGTATCGCCATCAGCGTGACGGAAAGCACAAGCGCCTGACGGCGTCCGAACCGGTCACCGATATGGCCGAAGATCACGCCGCCGAGCGGCCGCGCCAGAAAACCGATCGCGAAGACCGCATAGCTGTTGATCAGCCCCGCCAGGGGATCGGCGGACGGAAAGAAATGAGCGGCGATGACCGGCGCCAGCACGCCGAAAAGGGCGAAGTCATACCATTCGAGCACATTGCCCACGACGCCGGCAGCAATGACCCGCCGGCGAATGGCGCGCGTATCAACCGGTGCTTCGACAACCGTCAACGATCACCCCCAGCGCGCGAAGGTCCCACATTCTTGGAACGAGGATCGATCAGGCTACCTTGCCCTGAAAATCCGGCACCGCGTCGCCGAGCACGCGGAACACCGCCTCGCGGTCCTCCTTTTCCAATGCCTGGTTCAGCGTCGCTACCCAGGCCTTCACAGTCTGCAGCGACGCGCGTACGGGCTTGGCCGCGACGATGCCGGCGATGCCGATCTGTTCGCTCGGCTCTTCACGCGCGAACAAGATCTCGTTCAGCCGCTCGCCCGGCCGGATGCCGGTGAACACCACATCGATGTCATAGCCGGGCTGCATCCCGGAAAGTCGGATCATGCGTTCCGCCAGATCGACGATCTTCACCGGCTGGCCCATGTTCAGCACATAGACGGAGACATCTTTTCGTTCGGGACCGAGCGCGTGGCTGGTGGCGGTGACCACAAGATCGCAGGCCTCGCGGATGGTCATGAAGTAACGCACCATGTCGGGATGCGTAACGGTGACCGGCCCCCCGGCTTCGATCTGTGCCTTGAACTTGGGCACGACCGAGCCGGTGGAGGCGAGCACATTGCCGAAGCGCACGGAGACGATGCGCATCGGCCTTTTCTCGCCTTCGGCATGGGCATGAAATTCGGCGTCGAGCGCTTGGCAATACATTTCGGCGAAGCGCTTGGTCGCACCGAGGACCGATACCGGCTCGATCGCCTTGTCGGTGGAGATCATCACCATGGCGGCGGTGCCGGCGGCAGCAGCGGCGTCCGCGACATTGATCGAACCGAAAATGTTTGTCTTGATGCCCTCGCCCCAATCCTTCTCCAGCAACGGCACATGTTTCAGCGCAGCGGCGTGGAAGACGATATCGGCCTTGAAGTCGCCGAGCAGGCGGAACATGCGCTCGCGGTCGCGCACATCAGCGAGCCGGCCTTCGACCTGGGCCTTGCTTTGCTTTGCCGCCAGCAGTTCAAGAATGGCGTGCAGCGCAGGCTCGGAATTCTCGATCACCAACAGCCGGGCGGCGCCAAAAGTAACGATACGATCGCAGATTTCCGCACCGATCGATCCGCCGCCGCCGGTGACGACGATCGATCGCCCCTGCACGAAATTTTCCAGCCGGCGGTAGTCGATCTTCACACTCGGCCGCAGGAGCAAATCCTCCACCGCGACCGGCGCGAGGCGGAGCGCATCGCTGCCCTCATCCAGCGAAGGAAGCCGGCTGGTGGTCAGCCCGAGCCGCCGAGCCTGCATCAGCATTGCCTCGGGTTTCGCCTCCGGCGCGAGGGCGGATGGCGTAAGCACAAGTCGGTTCACCCGCGTGCCGCGCTCGGCCAGGTCGGACACTGTGCGTTTGAGATCGTCGAAATTACCGAGCACGCTGATGCCGCGAATGGCTTGCCCGCGATCTGCCGGCGACGGCGACAGGATGGCCACGGGCCAGATTTTCCGCACCGCCCCGCTTTCAATCGCTCGCAGCAGCACCTCGACATCCGCCGCGCGGCCGAGCACCAGGACCGGAATGGAGTCTTCCCGCTTGGCATGCTGGCGCGTACGCGAATAGCGGAAGGAGCGATAGGCGATACGCGGCCCGCCGAGAAACGCCATCTGCAGGAACCAGTAGAGCGCAATCGTGATCTTGCCGAAGAAGAAGGTGCCGTAATATCCCGGCGTCACCAGAATGTAGTCGAGCACCAATAGCGACAGCGCCAGCACGGTGGAGGCGCGAAAGATATTCTGCAGGTCGGGGACGGAAGCGAAGCGCCACTTCGCGCGATAGAGTCCGAAGAAGAAATAAACGATGCCGGCATAGAGCACGAACAGCGGCAGGAAGCGGAGCAGCCCATCCCAGCGCTCGACCAGCCCCTTTTCTTCGAAACGTACATAGAAGCTGGCCAGGATCGCGGCCGCGGTGGCGACCAGATCATGCACCACGATCAGCATCTGACGCGGCGTGAGGCGAGGCAGTCGAATCATGAGCCTGCGTTGAACCTGTGCGGACGGATCATCCGCATTTTCATACCGGCCTTTGGGTATCCGCGCCACTCTTGGCCTTAGCCCGGCGGCCAAAAATCATCCCTCCCGCCAGGCCAACGCCAAACACATAAATCCAACCTTGGGTGAAATCAAACAAATGGGAGTTGAACAACGAACTGACGATATTTTGCACCACCACGATCTCTCCAATCCAGGCGATCAGGCCGACCTCGCCTCGAAAGAGCAAAAAGTGTGACACCCACAAGGCCCAGAGCAAGACGATCCCGACGATGCCAAGCTGGATGCCGATCGCCAGAGTCTGGTTATGCGGATTGGCTGTTTGCCATGCGCCTGTTTCTCCCGCCGAGGCTTTTTCGAATAATTGCCGGATCGTGCCGGTGCCGTGGCCGATGGCCGGCGCCTCCTGGATGAAACCGACGGCCTTCCTCCAGTAATCGATCCGTAAACCAGCGGATGTCACCTTGCGATCCGTCTCATAGGCCCGCACTTCTTTCGAAATATCGGAAATGCGCTGCTGGACATGCGGCGAGGATATCCAAACAACCGCCGCGAGCGCCCCGCCGGCCAGGGCCAGCGCAAGCGTGCCTTTCCAGCCAAACCACCTAAATCCCAGAAAGAGGAGCAGGACCGGAATGACCACCAGGGAAGTGCGCGAGGCGGCGATATAAAGCACATTGGCGAGAAAGGCCCCCGCGAGCCCCGCGAGCGCCATGGCCAGCCAGCGCCGACCGCCCCGAAAGAGTTCGAACGCCAGATAGAGCGCGCCGAAGGCACATAGTACGAATTCACCGCTCTGAACGATGCGGTCTTTGACCGGGATGCCGTGAGTATTCAGCCGCCAGCCGAACGGCCGCGGCCAGCTGATGAGGATCAGCGAGGCGACAAGCAGCAGCGCGCAGGAGAGAAGGAAAGCAGCGAGCACCCACAGCCCGCGCTCCGACTGGCGGAAGTGAACAAACAGAAGAGGGATGACCAGGAGCTTCGCGAATGGCGTAAAGCCCTGGAAAGCGCGCGCCCAACTCGCTTCGCTCCAGAGGATTCCGAGCGCCGCTAGCGCAACGAGCAAAAGGGCGAGAGCAGCAGCAGGATGGGAAAGCTCGCGCCGCAAGCCGACAACGTCAATCGTCGGCAGAACAGCCAGCAGCCACAGGACCACAAGAATGCCGGTGGCGGAGGTCGACCACGGCAGCGACGCCGCTGTTGCGATCGCGAGTGCATCGGCAGCGCGAAAGAGCTTTGCATTATGAGGTTGCAAGGCGGCGGAAAGACTCATGACCGGGCCAGCCTCGTCGGCTCAGAGCAGATCACTTCGTTCACCGCGACGCTGTTTCAGCCATGCCTTCATATAGCGGTAAAAAGTGGTCTGCGCATGATAGCGCGCGACCAGAAATCCTTCTGCGCCGTCGAGAAAACCTGCGCGGAAAAAATAAGTGCGGACAAAAGTCCAGAAGCCATGGCCGATACCGCTGATGAAATAAACCCGGCGGCCCGAGGCGAGCAGCATATCGGCGCCGGCGGTTGAGTAACGATCGATTTTCGACAGAGCATCTTCCAGGCTCGTGATGGTGTGGTGACGGAGCGGTTCGCGCAGATGTCTGACCTGCCCTTCGCAAATCACGCGCTCATGCACAAGATCGTCGGAGAAACGCGCCTTGTTGCGACGAAAAAGGCGCAGCACATAATCCGGATACCAGCCGGAGTGGCGGATTTCCCGTCCGCAAAAGCTGGAAAGCCGCGGCATCCTATAGCCATGAGCTTCCGAGTCGGTGATCGCGGTTTCAATCTCACGCGCCAGCGCGGGCGGCACGCGTTCATCGGCATCGACGGAAAGCACCCAGTCGCCATGGGCCTGCGACAAAGCTAGATTTTTTTGCGAGCCAAAGCCTTGCCAGTCCGGCGCGGAAACAACCTGCGCGCCCTTCGCCTTGGCCAGGACCACGGTGTCGTCGATGGAGCCGCCGTCCACCACGACAATCTCATCACAGAAGGCCAGACTGTCGAGACATTCCGCGATGTTGGCTGCCTCGTTCTTGGCGATGACAATGGCGCTCAGCCGCGGCACGGTGACCTCGATCTGTTCGCTAATGCTTAGTGGCGGTGCGCGAGCGCTTTACCAGTTCGGTGGTGGAAAAGCCGGGAACCAGATCCACCAGCACCACTTCGCCGCCGTCGGCTTCGACCTGTTCTCGACCGACCACTTGATCGAGACGGTAGTCCCCGCCCTTGATCAGCACCTTCGGGCGTACGCGCTTGAGCAATTCCAGCGGCGTGTCCTGTTCGAACACGATCACCAGGTCGACCGCTTCCAGCGCGGCTAAAACTTCGGCGCGGGCATGCGCTTCCTGCACCGGCCTGCCCTCGCCTTTCAGGCGCCGCACCGAGGCATCACTGTTCAGCCCCACGATCAGCCGGTCGCATAAGCCGCGGGCAGCCGTGAGCACCTTGATGTGGCCCGGATGCAAAAGATCGAAGCAGCCATTGGTGAAGCCGATGCGCACACCCTGCCGCCGCCATTCCTGCAGCCGCTCGTCGAGCATCGACCAGTCGAACAAAACCTTTTCTTCCGCCGCGAGTGATGCCGCCGGAAGAATCCGCGCGCGCAATTCGGGAATGGAAACAGTCGCGGTACCGCGCTTGCTGACCGCGACAGCAGCAGCCGCATTTGCCGCCCGCATAGCGGCCTCAAAGCCGGCATTGGCGGCAAGCATCGCGGCCAGCACTGCGGCGACGGTGTCGCCCGCGCCGGAAACGTCACGCACCTTCACCGGATAAGCGGCGATGTGGACCGGCTCCTCGCCCTTCACCAGCAAGCTCATGCCGTCCTCGCTGCGGGTGACCAGCACGGCCTGGCTGTCCACCAGGCGCGCCAGCTCCTCTGCGGCTGCGATGATTTCGGAGTCGGAATCGGCACGGCGTCGGGTGGCAGCGGCGAGTTCCTGCCGGTTAGGCGTGATCAACGTCGCGCCGCGATAGACCGAGTAGTCGAGACCCTTGGGGTCTACGATCACCGGCTTCTTCGCTTCATTCGCGGCATCGATCACGGCGCGGATCACCCGCGCCGTCAGCACGCCTTTGGCGTAATCCGACAGCATCACCGCGCCGGCTTTCGGTAATGCCTCCAGCACATGCCGGATCAGCGCGTCTTCCTTGTCCTTCTCGACCGGTTTGGCTAGCTCCCAGTCGGCGCGCAGAAGATGCGTGGAGTGATGCTCCGACACGAAACGCACCTTTCGCGTCGTCGGACGCGAGGCATCGGCGACAAGCCGGGCCTCTATCAGCGGTTGTTGCCGCAAGCTCTCGCTCAAAATCCTGCCGGCCTCGTCTTCGCCGATGATGCCCACAAAGATGCAGCGCACTCCGAGCGAAGCGAGGTTGCGCGCCACATTGCCCGCGCCGCCGATATTCGTTTCGCTGCGCTGGACCGCGATGACCGGTGCCGGCGCCTCCGGCGAGATGCGCGTGACTTCGCCATAGACGAAATCATCAAGCATCAGATCGCCGATGCAAAGCACCGTCCGCCCGCGGAGATCAGCCAATTCCTTGTCGAAGTCGAACATCGGCCTACCGGTAGCGATCTGGGCGATCGAGAAAGCCCTTCACATATTGCTCCACCGCGGTTTCCAGCGGCGTAAAGCCTGCGTTGTAGCCTGCGTTGCGCAGATTCTCGACCCGGCTTTCGGTGAAATATTGATAAGCGCCACGAATCTCACCCGGCATGTCGACATATTGGATATTCGGCTCACGCCCGAGCGCCTTGAACATGGCGGTGATCATGTCGCGGAAGCTGCGCGCCTTGCCGGTACCGACATTGAAGATACCGCAGACCGAGGGCGTCTCCTGCAGCCAGCGCACCACCGACACCGCGTCGTCGACATAAATGAAATCGCGCCGCTGGTCGCCGTCCGCGATACCCTCCTTGTGCGACCTGAACAGTCGCACCGGATCGCCCGCTTTCGCGCCATCGAACACGCGGCAGAGCACGCTCGCCATGGAACCTTTGTGATATTCGTTCGGCCCGAAGACGTTGAAGAATTTCAGGCCGGCCCATTGCGGTGGCATCCGTTCGCCGCGCTTCTGACGCTCCACCACGGCGAGGTCGAACAGATGCTTGCTCCAGCCATAGAGATTCATCGGCCGCAGCCGCCGCAAGGCGGTGGGCGAGCTGTCATCATCAAAACCATCGGCACCGTCGCCATAGGTCGCTGCCGAAGAAGCATAAATGAAAGGCGTGCGATTGGTGGTGCACCAGTCGAGCAACCGCAGCGAGAGGCGGAAATTGACGTCCATCACCAAATCGCCGTCCGTCGCCGTCGTGTCGGAAATCGCGCCGAGATGGATCACACCCTCGAGCTTGCGGCCCTCAAGCCAGCGAAAGAGATCAGCGGGCGGAACGAAATCCGCGAACTGGCGCTTGGCGAGGTTTTTCCATTTGGCATCCGCGCCCAGGACGTCGTTGACGGCGATGTCAGTGCGCCCGGCCTCATTGAGACTGGCAATGACATTGGACCCGATGAAGCCGGCCCCGCCGGTAACCAACAGCATCGCAACTCCACCCCCGGCTGTGCAGTGAAAAGCTTTGCCCGACTAGCTGCGGGGGCGCAACTTGGCCGCAAGCTTGGCCTAAACGCGAGCGGGAACTATTCATGACTGGACCAGCCTTTTTGAGGATCATCGCAGGGAGCTATGACCCGCCCGTCGTGCTACGGAGGCCCTGTGTCTCGGCCCTGCAGCCTACTCCAAAGAAAGAATCACAGTTCACTATCGATCATAGAAATGAATTATAGTTCATCTCAATCTGGTCCATCTGAGGCTTCTGCGGAGGACGAGCCTGCCGCATCGGTCCACGGTAGCCCGATCCTTATCGTGCCGTACATGTGGATCGGCGATTTCGTGCGCTGCCATTCAGTGGTGAAACTTCTCCACGCGCGTTGGCCTGACCGGCCCGTGGACCTGCTCACCAATACGCTATGCGCCCCGCTGATCGACTACATGCCCGGGGTGCGTAAGGGGGTCGAATGGAATCTGCCGCGCAGACGGCTGCCGCTCGGCGATTATCACGCACTCGCCGAACGGCTGCGTCGGGAAAATTACGGCTCGGCGCTGGTTATGCTGCGCACCTGGAAATCCGCGCTGGCGCCATTCCTCGCCGGCATTCCTGAGCGCACCGGTTTCATCGGTGAAGCCCGCCTGTGGCTCATCAACGATGTGCGTTTCGGCGAGCGCCGCCTCGCCAGGATGATCGACCGCTGCGGCGCGCTGGCGCTGCCAAAAGGCGTTCCCCTTCCCACCGAATGGCCGATGCCGGAATTAGTCGTGCCCGAGGCGGAGGTTCTGGAATGGCGCGCGCGCCGAGGCCTCGCTTCCGACACCTCCCCTATCGTCGCCCTGGCACCTGGCGCCGTCGGTCCCGGCAAGAAATGGCCCACCGAAAACTATGCCGAGCTGGCGAAGGCGCTGGCGCTGGACGGCGCGACGGTCTGGATTCTCGGCGGCCCGCTGGAGAAAGAGCTGGCGGCTGACATCATCCGCCATGCCGGCAATAGCGTACGCGATCTCACCGGCACCGATCTACGCGACGCCATCATCGCCCTGAAAGGAGCCGATCTCGCGGTGACCAATGATTCCGGGTTGATGCATATCTCGGCGGCGACCGGCACGCCCACCATCGGAATTTTCGGCCCCACCGACCCACAGCTCTGGGGCCCCCTCAACCCACTGGCGGCGGTGGTCGAGCCCGAGCGCCCATTCGCCCGCGATCGCAGCACCAGCGAGATTGCGCCTGGGCGCGTGATCGAGATCGCGCGCCGTCGTCTGCAAAACTCGAGACCGGGACGATGATCGCGATAAAAATGGGGGTGCGTTGGCCAACTGGCGTAACCTTGCATAACGGCCGGGCGGCGTTTACCAACGCAATACGAAGCGGAACAACTGAAAAGTAGCAATCACACGGCCCATGTCCGACCCGGATGCTGTTTCGCGTCATTTCAGCGCCTCGCGCGAACTGCTTGAGCGCGTGGCAAGCGATCGTGACTTCATGGCGGCGATCGGCGGCATTGCCGACCGCATCGCACGCACGCTACGCGACGGCGGTAAGCTCCTGATCGCGGGCAACGGCGGCAGCGCAGCCGATGCCCAGCATGTGGCGGCGGAGTTGCTGTCGCGATTCGGCTTTGACCGCACGCCGCTTCCCGCCATCGCACTGACGACCGACACGTCCGTCCTCACCGCAATCGGCAACGATTACGGTTTTGAACGCGTGTTCGAGCGCCAGGTGCGCGGGCTCGGCCGCAAGGGCGACGCATTCATGGCGATCTCCACCTCTGGCCATTCTCCTAACGTGATCGCGGCACTCAAAGCCGCGCGCGAGATTGGCGTAACAACGATCGGCTTTTGCGGATCGGGTGGCGAGATGCGGCCGCTTTGCGATCTCATCCTGGCGGTGCCGTCCGAGCAAACCGCGCTGATCCAGCAGATTCACCTCACGGCCTTTCATGCCATTTGTGCGATCGTCGAGCGTGAATTGTTTGCGGAAGGCTGAGGGGTGACGGCCGCACCGCCGCAATACGACAGGCGCACGCTGCGCCCTGCCGCATTTTTCGATCGTGACGGTGTCATGATCCACGATGACGATTATATCAGCACTTATGATCGCGTCCGCTGGATGCCGAATGTGGGACAGGCAATCCGCCGCCTGAATGATGCCGGCTATTTTGTTTTCATGGTCAGCAACCAGTCGGGTGTCGCGCGTGGCTACTTCACTCAGGATGACGTGGAGAAGCTGCATATGCGCATGCGGCTGGAGCTTTTAAACCAGGGTGCACGGATCGACGACGTTCGCTATTGCCCTTATCTTCCTGAAGCCACAGTTGCCGCTTACAAGCGCAACTCCGATTGGCGAAAACCAAAACCTGGGATGATCCTGGACCTGATGCGCCTGTGGCCGGTGGAACTGGATCGCAGTTTCCTTGTCGGCGATAAGCAAACTGATCTGGAAGCCGCGCGGGCGGCACACATTCGCGGATATCTGTTTGCAGGCGGCGATTTGCACGCCTTCGTGGAAAACATCCTCGGCCATGACGCTTTTCCATAGCATGCGCTTTCGCCAGATCATGCACGCGGCCGCGCTTGTCTTGGCGACCTTCACCGCCGGCTGCGCAGGCGATGCCTCCGGGGAATTTTTGGTCCGGCCGGGACGCTTCGACTATCTATCATGCGCGGAGATCGCGAAGGCGAGCGACACCGCCGCAAAACGTGAGCGGGAGTTGAAGGCACTCATCGAGCGTGCCGAAAAAGAGAGCTTCGGGGTTTTGATGGCGGCGGCATCCTATCGCGGCGAGTATCTGCAAGCGCAAGGCGAGCAGAAAATGCTGGCCGAGGTCGCCCGCCGGAAGGACTGCGGCGCCGAGCGATCCCCACCGGCAGCCCCCACTCCGGTCCGGCGTTAAACCCAACCGGGCACAACGATTGGTGCTAGAATAACGGCCTTGGCACGCGATGCGGGAATTCCCCCCGGCCCGGGAGCGGTTTTTGATTAGTTACCTTTTGTTAGCCAGTTTCGCAGATCCGCCGCCGGGAACGCCACTGATTGGCGGGGGAGCAAGAGAAATTTGCCTTGGCGAAGCCATTTTGTGCGTGGATTCAATAAGAATCCTGCCAGACTGGCTGGGGACGGCAGGTCTGGGTGGTGGGGCTGGGGCGCTGCCACGACTTCCGAAGTCGGAATTTTCGACCATGGCAGTCAATGAGTGCCGGACTCGGGGCTAGACCGAGGTCGGACTGGCGTAAGGGGAGCGGATGGGGTCGATCGATCGGGGCATGGGCCGCGCCGTGCTTGGTGCGACCGCTTCGGCTTGTGTCCGGCTTTTGCCGGGCTTATCCGATTCGCCGCTAAGCCACAGTCAAGTAATGATTTCAGGTGGTGTTGCGCCCACGTTTCTGCTTTTTGATGGCCTGAAAGCGAACGCTAACAGGGCGGCGATGTACCCCAAGTCAGTGCTGTCGGTGTACGCGGTAACCGCACCGAGGTTTTCGGGCGCAATCCTCCCGCGAGAGCAGCGGTGATGGCCGGCTGTCTGACCATCTGCGCTCAGCGTTGCCGCCTTTCCGCAGGGCGGACTCCTTGGCGTATGGCGCTCCTTTTGTTACTCGGGCTCGTGATGGCCGGCGCAAGCCTTTCGGCCGATCCCGCCTCCGCGCAAAACGTCACCTTCCCTGCCCGCCCGAAACCACCTGTCCGCAAGCCGACGACGGAAGGGCAGATGCTCGTGCAGGCGAGGGAGATCAACTACGACTACGCCAACGAGCGCGTCGCCGCCGTCGGCAATGTGCAGATCTACTACAACGGCTCCATACTCGAGGCGAACAAGGTCATCTACGACCAGAAAACCAAGCGTCTGCGCGCTGAAGGCAATGCGCGGCTGACCGAGCCCAACGGCCAGGTCAGCTACGGCGAGATCATGGAACTCTCCGACGACTATCGCGATGGCTTCGTCGATTCTCTGCGCGTGGACGCGGCGCAACAGACCAGCATCGCGGCCGCGCGCGCGGAACGCTCGGCCGGCAATTTTTCGATCTTCCATAGCGGCGTCTACACCGCCTGCGAGCCTTGCAAGGACGATCCCAAGAAGCCGCCGCTATGGCAGATCAAGGCCGCGCGCATTATCCACGACCAGGGCGAGAAGATGCTCTACTTCGAGCAGGCCAGCCTGGAGTTCTACGGACAGCCCCTGGTCTATCTGCCCTACTTCTCCGCTCCCGACCCGACGGTGAAACGCAAGAGCGGCTTCCTGGCGCCGTCTTTCTCATCCAGCGACAAGATTGGCGCCGCCATCGCCGTCCCCTATTTCTGGGCGCTGGCTCCGAATTACGATTTGACGCTGACGCCCATGTTCACAACGCGACAGGGTCCGCTGCTGGAAGCCGAGTGGCGCCAGCGCACGACCGACGGCGCGTTCCTCATCCGCGGCGCGGGCATCAAGCAGTGGGATCAGGGTTATTTCGTCCATGACGACGGCACGCCGACGCCGGGCTTTCGCGAGTTCCGCGGCAGTATCGAAAGCTCCGGTCAGTTTAACCTTTCCGACAAATGGGGCTGGGGCTGGGACATCGTCGCGCCCAGCGACAAGACTTTTTTCCAGGACTACAACATCAACCGGTTGCAGACGAAGGATCTGATCCGCAACGCGCCGTCGGAAGGCCTCTCGCAGCTCTATCTCACCGGACGCGGCGATCGCAGCTATTTCGACGCGCGCGCCATGTATTTTTACGGCTTCTCGGAATTCGACATCCAGAGCCAGATCCCGATCATTCACCCGGTGGTCGATTATTCCTACACCTTTGGCCAACCGATCCTGGGCGGCGAGCTTAGTTACAGGATGAACCTGACCAGCCTTTCGCGCGAGCAGGCGAGCTTCGATGCGATCACCAAGGCCGCCGTCAACCACGACTTCTGCGCCCCGAGCGCTGACCCGGCCCGAACAATTCCGGGCAATTGCGTGCTGCGCGGCTTTCCCGGCATCTATTCGCGCTTATCCGCGGAGACCACTTGGCGGCGCAGCATCACCGACCCGCTGGGTCAGGTGTTCACGCCGTTTCTCTATGCGCGCGGCGACGTCGCCTCGCTTTCGATCGATCCCACCGCAGCGGTCGACCACTTCTTGCCCGAGGGGGATACCAACCTGGTGCGCGCGATGCCCGCGGCCGGCCTGGAATATCGCTATCCCTTCATCGGGGTGCAGTCCTGGGGCACGCAAACCATCGAGCCCATCGCTCAAATCATCGTGCGTCCGAACGAAACGGGCGTCGGCAGGCTTCCCAACGAAGATGCCCAAAGCCTCATTTTCGATGACAGCAACCTGTTCAAGCTCGACAAATTCTCGGGCTGGGATCGCCAGGAAGGCGGCACTCGCGCGAATGTGGGCATACAGTACACCGCGCAAGTCAACAATGCCGGCTTCTTCAACGTGCTATTTGGCCAGTCCTACCAGCTGATGGGCGAGAATTCCTTCACCCAGGGCGGCGTGACCAATACCGGATTGGACTCCGGCCTCGACAAGCCGCATTCGGATTACGTTGCGCGGTTCGCCTACCAGCCCTCACGCATGTACGCCTTCACCTCGCGCTTCCGCTTCGACGAAGAGACCTGGGACGTGAAGCGCTTCGAGGTCGAGGGCCGCGTCAATCTCGACCGCTGGAGCTTCACGGGCATCTATGGCCAATACGCCGCGCAACCGGAGCTGGGCTTCCTCACTGATCGTGAAGGCGTGCTTGGAACATCATCGCTTCGGATCACGTCCAATTGGAGCATTTTCGGCGCCATCGGGTATGACCTTGACCAGCATAGGGTGGACCAGACCCAGTTCGGGTTGACCTATATCGATGACTGCATCGCCTTGGCCCTGCAATACACCACGAGCTATACCTACAGCGGCAACCCGCAGGAAAAGACCCACGCCGTCATGATGACACTCGGCCTGCGCACCTTGTGGGATGGGCAGATCAGCCAAGGAGTGAGCGGCCTGCCCGGCGGCTTGTGAGCGTTGCGGGCGGATGCCTGAGCGGCCAACCAATTGATTTGATACAGCTAATTTTCTTACCTCAAGACCCGCCACTTAACACGCGAGTGCCGAGCCGGCTGTAGGCAAGGAAGAAGCCGCGGCCATGCTCCCGCCATGCTATCTGGCTCAATATCCGCCGCTTTGTGAGATACTCAGGGATTGACGTGGCCATCCGACACCAACGCACCGCTATCGCATTGATGCTTGCGCTCGCCGCGCCGGGCTGCTCGACCTCGGCTATTGATTCCATTCCGGCCTGGGCCGGCGGCGAGCCCGCCGGCGCGCCAGAACGGCCGGCGACCGAGATGCAATACCCGGCGGTGAATGAGCGGCCACCTGCGCGCGACACTAAGGTTGCGAGTGAAGAAGAGCAGGCGAAGATCGAGCGTGAATTGGCTGCAGTGCGTGCGGCGCAAGCCAAACAAGCAGCGCAGGTGAAACAAGACCGCGCCGGCATGCTGGCCAACCAGCCGAAGCCGAATACGCCGCCCGCGGGAACGCCGCCTCCGAATTAATACCCGTCAGTCTTCGACGCAAAAAGCGACCGGACCGGAATCCGTACTGCCAGCGCTGGTTCTGGATGTCACGCCGGTGCTGCGCAGGCTCTGTGGTTTATCGCGCACTCGTCCCCACCTTCTCGTAAAAGCTCGCAATCGCCCTCGCCTCGCTGTCGATTCCGAAATCATCAACCGCACGGTCACGCGCGCGGCGGCCAAACGCTTCCGCCTGGGTTGGATCTCGCATCAGCGGCTCAAGCGCCGCAACAAGCGCCTGCACATCGCCGGGCGGAACGAGAATGCCTGTCAGGCCGTCGATCACAACCTGGCTCGCGGCGCCGGCGCGGGCGGCAACCAGCGCATTGCCTGCCGCCATAGCTTCCAGCAGCGTCAGTCCAAAACCTTCATGGCGCGACGTGAAGGCATAGATCGTGATGCGTTGATACCAGAGCGGCACTTCCGCGATGGGCAATTCGCCTAAAAATCTCACGCGCTCGATCAATCCCGCCGCCTCCACGCGGGCGCGCAAGCCGCGGACAAATATCTGCTGATCGGGTGTCACCGCGCCAATGATGACCGCGGTGAACTCCGGATAGCGCGGCAAGAGCGCGCACATCGCATCGACAAAGACATCGGTCCCCTTCTGCTCACGCAGGCGGCCGAAACATCCGATGCCGTATTTGCCTGGCAATCCGGTAGCGGCAAAGAGCGCCGTGCGATCGGCCGGCGGACGATAAAGCTCGGTATCGACGCCGTGATGAATCACCTGCGCCGGCCGTGCCAAATAGGAAGCGGCTGCCTGGCTGGTCGCGATTACACCATCCATGCGCGCCATCAGCCAGCGGCTGATCCAGGTATGCTGGCGTTGGGCGGCGGAGGTGAAGATCAACGTCAGCGGCCAGCCCAGCGTCTTCAGCAGCAGGCCGATAATCATCTCGTTGTTGCGCCGGGCATGCCAGATGCGCGAGCGCCTGGCCGGCAAGTTGCGCAGCCGCAGCAGATCGCCAAAATTCAGGCGCGGTATGCCTTTGGGCGCGTCGCGGCCAAGCCATGCAGCCGGGAGCAGCCGCGCGAGCCGCGGCGCGATCATCCGGCTGGTCGCAGTCACGCCGGAGTAGCGCCAATGCAGATTCGGGATGATGACCTCCAGCCCGCTCAGCGATGGGTCATCCATTATCCGCCTGCCCGTTCATGCCTGCAGTCATATACGCGGCGTTAAGCGTAGCCGCCATACGATTCCCCTGCTAAGGACGCCCTGCATCCCGAGGGGCGCTATCAATCGCAAGGACAAGAGATGACCGTATTGGTCACTGGCGGCGCCGGTTATATCGGAAGTCACATGGTTCACGCGCTGGCAGACGCCGGCGAGCCTGTCGTGGTGCTCGACGATCTGTCGACGGGTTTCCGCTCGGCGCTTCCCCAATCCGTACCGCTGTTCGTCGGCGACGTGGGCGACCAGCACCTCGTGGCATCGATTATCCGCGATCATAAAGTTAGTGCCATCATTCATTTCGCCGGATCGATCGTAGTCCCGGATTCGCTGCGCGATCCGCTTGGCTATTACCGCAACAATACCGTGAACACCCGCGCGCTGATCGAATCCGCGGTCAAGGGCGGCGTGAAGCATTTCATCTTCTCGTCCACCGCAGCGGTCTATGGCAATCCGGCTGTGCTGCCGGTACGCGAGGACGCGCCGACTCAGCCGATGTCGCCCTATGGCACATCGAAGCTGATGAGCGAGATCATGCTGCATGATGTCGCCGCGGCGCATGACCTACGTTACGTCATCCTGCGCTACTTCAATGTCGCGGGCGCCGACCCCAAGCAGCGCACCGGCCAGTCCACGCCGGCGGCGACGCATTTGATCAAAGTGGGTGTCGAGACCGCGCTCGGCCTGAGGCCGAAGCTGGACGTTTATGGCACGGATTATCCGACCCCCGACGGCACCTGCATCCGCGATTACATCCACGTCAGCGACTTGGCGCGCGCGCATAGCGCGGCGCTCACGCATCTACGCCGTGGCGGCGCGGGCATGACCTTCAATTGCGGCTATGGCCATGGTTATTCGGTGCTCGAGGTGATTGGCGCAATCGAGCGCGTCACCGGACGCAAGCTGCCGGTGCAGATGGTCGGACGGCGCCCGGGCGATCCGGTCAGCCTTGTCGCCGATGTAGGCCGTATCCGCTCCAGCCTCGATTGGTCGCCGCAATTCGAAGACCTCGACACCATCGTGTCGCATGCGCTGGCCTGGGAGCAGCAATTGTTGGAAAAGCGGCAGCGCCAGACGGCCACGGCCTGACGACTATCTGTCTCTAAAACCGGGGAAAAACGGCAGCAGCTTTCGGGTGGCCCGGAAGCCGGGTCGTGCCCACATGCGTGTCATCGCCCTATAATCGGGGATGACGATGACCGAACACATTCGCTACGCCTTCGGACAAAGCTCACTCGGGGAGTTCCTTGCGGCTTCCTCCGAGAATGGCCTCGTGGTCTTTGAGTTTGTGGACGAGAAAGACCGGCGTGTGCAGCGGCTGCGGGAACGCTTTCCTGACGCCGAGGTGGCGGAGGACACCGCCGGCTTGCAGGATATCCTCGCTGCGCTGAGCGAGTCCGTCGATCATCCCGAACGGCCGTGCGCGTTGCCACTCGACATTCGCGGCACCGACTTCCAGAAGCGCGTCTGGGAAATTTTGCGCCGCATTCCCGCCGGTGAAACGACTTATTACGGCGCCGTCGCCGCCGAGCTTGGATCCACCGATGCGCGCGACGCCACGGATGCAATCGCCAATAATCCAATCGCGGTCCTGATTCCTTGCCACCGGGTGATCAAGAAGAATGGATCGCTGTCAGGTTATCGTGGCGGCGCCAGGCGCAAGCGCGCCTTGCTTTTCCGCGAGCAGCAGGCCGGCGAATTCAAGCTCAAATAATCCACGGAACCGACGATGTTCTCTGTGCTCTTCGAGGTGCAGCCGCGAGCCGACCAATGGGACGCTTATCTCGGCAATGCCAAGCTCTTGCGGCCAGAGCTCGAAAAGGTCGACGGCTTCATCGATAACATCCGCTATCGCAGCCTGACGCGTGACCGCTGGATGCTGTCGCTGTCCAACTGGCGCGATGAGAAAGCGCTGGTGCGCTGGCGCACTCATGCGCTGCATCACGGCGTACAGGAAAAAGGTCGCGCCGCAATCCTGCGTGACTATCATCTGCGCGTCGGCCAGATCACGCACGATACGCAGCCGCCGGACGGCTACGCTTTGCAGGAGCAGCGGCTGGATGAAACCGAAACCGGCACAGCGAAGACGGTGACGCTGGTCGACACCGGGACATCGGATGAAAAGGTCAAAGGCGGCAGTCCGGACGGCATCGCGGCGTGGCTTGGCCTCGATCCACACGCCCGCGATCTGATCGCGTGGGATGTGTTCGATGCGGTGCTGACGCCCGGCGCCGTGATCCTGCTGATGTCGTGGCGCGACCAGACCGCCGCGGCGGCATTCGAAGCCACCATCCGGCCGCCGGATGGAGCGCGACTGCGGCGCGTCCGCGTAGTGCGCGACTACGGCATGTACGACCGCCGCGAGGCGCCGCAATATTACGCCGCGGTGGATAAGCCAGCCGGTTGAGGGGCTTGCCCCGCTGGATGGCGGATTAAGCTACCTCGTTATTTTTACTTGAAAAAAGCCGCCCGGACGGGCAACAAGTCATCTTGGCGCGCGTGGCGTTAGGCCAACTTGGGAAACGGGCAAAATCCGGATTCCGGCGGAAGGCGGATGCTCGAAGCAGAGAAAAAATCCTTACTGGCGGACCCCTACGGCGCCTTCGCCCTGATCCGGCGATTGTTCTCCGAACAGGGACTGCATCACTGGAAGCGCTATGTCCTCGTCTTCGTGATGATGGCCATAGGCGCCGCCTGCACCGCGCTATCCGCCTATCTGATCGGCGAAGTCGTCAATCAGGCCTATATCAACCGCGACTTCAGCGCGATCGTCGTCCTTGGACTCGTCACCATCGTACTCTTCACGGTTAAGGGTGCCGCGACCTACGGCCAGAATGTGATGCTGTCGCGCATCGGCTACCGCATCATCGCGGAAAATCAGCGGCGCATGTTCACCAAACTGATGCATGAGAACCTTGGCTATTTCGCCAACCGCCATTCTTCGGAATTCCTCTCGCGGCTGACCGTCGGCGCCAATTCGGCGACGCAGGTGCTTAATTTGCTGATTACCGCGATCGGACGCGACCTACTCTCGCTGCTCGCGCTCGCGACGGTGATGGTGATCCAGGATCCAATGCTGTCGCTGGTCACGCTCGTCGTGGCGCCGCCGGCGATGCTGGTGCTGCGCAAGCTTATCCACCGCATTCGCACCATCGCACGCAACCAGTTTACCGGCGGCACGCTGATCATGGAAACGATGCAGGAAGCTCTTGCAGGGCATCCGCATCGTGAAAGCCTTCACGCTCGAAGACCGGATGCAGGCGCGGCTTGACGCGCATATTGCCGAGGTCGAAAGGGAATCCAACAAGCTGGCGCGCGTCGGCAATCGCGCCAGCCCGCTGATGGAGACGCTCGGCGGCATCGCCATCGCTCTGGCGCTGATCTATGGCGGCTACCGCGTCATCGAGACCGGTGCGGCGCCCGGGCAGTTCTTCTCTTTCATCACCGCGTTTCTCCTCGCCTATGAGCCTGCGAAGCGGCTGGCGCGGCTGAATCTCGATCTCAACAGCGGCCTTGTGGGGGTGCGCATCCTGTTTGAGGTGCTCGACAGTCCGGCGACCGAACCGTCAGAGACCGGCAAGCCAGACCTTAAACTGGAGAATGGCCGGATCGAATTCGACAAGGTGTCTTTTGAATACCGGCCGGGCGAGTCGGTGATCCGCGATCTGACTTTCGTGGCCGAACCCGGCCAGGTGACGGCACTGGTCGGCCCGTCGGGCGGCGGCAAATCGACCATCCTTAACCTGATCCTGCGCTTCTTCGAGATCAGCGCCGGCTCCATCGTGATTGATGGGCAGAACATCGCCACCGTGTCGCGCCAATCGCTGCGGCGGCAAATCGCCTATGTGGGGCAGGATGTTTTCCTGTTCCGCGGCACCATCGGCGACAACATCGCCTTCGGCAGACCGCACGCAACGCAAGAGGAAATCGTCGCTGCCGCGCAGGCCGCCTGCGCGCATGATTTCATCATGGCTTTTCCCCGCGGCTATGACACGCCGGTGGGCGAGCATGGCTTGCAGATTTCGGGCGGACAGCGTCAGCGCATTGCGGTGGCGCGGGCGCTGATCAAGGACGCGGCGATCATTCTTTTGGATGAGGCTACCGCCGCGCTCGACTCCGAATCCGAACGCGCGGTACAGCAGGCGATAGAGCACCTTTGCCAGGGCCGCACCACGCTGGTGATCGCCCACCGGTTGCACACGGTGACGCACGCCGACCGTATTTTTGTCGTGGAAGATGGCGCTATTGCCGAATCCGGCCGGCATGAGGATTTGCTGCGCAAGGGCGGCCGTTATGCGTCCTTCTACCGCCTGCAACTGCGCGACCAGGAGCCGCTCGATCCTATCGCGGCCATGGCTTGACCTCGCGACGGTTCTTCGCGCATCTGCTCCCCAGTTTCCCTCCTCCAATGGGTGATAGACAACCATGAGCGTGAACGACAATTTTGTGATTTCCCCGCCCGCACCGCCGTCGCTTCCGGTGGCCGGCAGTTCCAAGCTGTTTCCTGTCCGCAGGGTCTGGTGCGTGGGTCGCAATTATCTGGAGCATATCCGGGAGATGGGGAATGACGAGCGCGAGCCGCCATTCTTCTTCGCCAAGCCGTCGGATGCACTGGTGCGCGATGGCGCGACAATCCCCTATCCGTCGCTGACCAAGGATCTCCATTTCGAGGTGGAGCTGGTAGTGGCGCTTAAAAGCGGCGGTCGCAACATCCCGGTCACCAAGGCGAACGACTGTATTTACGGTTACGGCGTCGGCATCGACCTCACGCGCCGCGACCTGCAGATTGCCTCGCGTAACATCAAGCAGCCGTGGGAGATCGGAAAATTCTTCGACAATTCCGCGCCCTGCAGTGCCCTGCGCCCGGCCTCGGAAATCGGCCATCCCTCCAAGGGTAAGATCACGCTGAAGGTCAATGGCAACCTGAAGCAGGAAGGTGACCTTGCGCAGATGATCTGGAATGTGCCGGAAACGATTTCGAAGCTGTCGGAGATGGTCGAACTCGCTGCCGGCGACGTCATCTTCACCGGCACACCCTCGGGCGTCGGCGCGGTAGCGGAAGGCGAGAAGATGGAATGCGAAGTGGAAGGCGTCGGCCGCCTGACCATCACCATCGGCCCGAAGCTGAAGTAAAAGCGTGCTGGCCGGGCTTGCCCCGGCCATCCACGTCTTTTCTATAGACGTTGTTGCTGTGCTGTTGCCTCCGCATTCGCGTTTTTTACCCGCACCTTGGTCGCGAGCGGCCCGGTGTCGCCGACGTCCTCGACGTAATAGACCTCGTCCCGCAACTTGAGCGCGTCAAAGTCGCCCGCCAGCATGCTGTTGCGGTGGAAATAGAGCAGCCCGCCTTCCTTGGTCAGCAGGAATCCAAAATCACGATCCGGATTGAGCTCGGCGACCTGGCCGAGATTCTGCTGGCCAGCCTCGTGGCGCCGCTCCTTGGTATGGTCTTTCAGCCGGTCCTTGTACTCGCTCAACTGGCGCTCGGCGATGCGGAAAGCTTCATTGATGGCGTTGTGCAGATCAGGCCGTTGGAATCGCAGCTGCAGGCGGTCCGGCTCATGGGCCACCACCAAATCCTTGCGGCCGGGTATGCCGATCTCGATCCGCACCACCGGCGGGATGGTATCGTTGCTATTAGTCGCGCGCTGATCGACGCGTACACGGCAGGAGGTGAGCCGATCGTAAATCGATTCCAGATCGTCCACGCGGGCGCGGATTTCCTGCTCGGCCCAATCTAAGCTCTCCATATTGTGGAAGGTGATTTCGAGGGGGACTTGCATCGGCGGGACTCCAAAAGCTCTTGAAATCAAGGGCTTTAGGAAAACGCGCGGCGGGGCAGATGGTTTCCAATCGGAAACGCCTATCCGGTAAAACCGCCCCATCCTGCGGAGGCACTTTACCAACCGCAGCCCGGGTTGCCTGCGGCGCGACGTCGCAAAGCATGTGCGCCCATGGAACCGCGCCGCCTCGCAATGCTGCTCGGGATAACGCCGACGGAGGGTCGGTCACGAAAACAGCAGCGACTTGATGACCATCGGCACCACGCCGGGTGGCGTGATCATGGCGCCCACGTCCACATAGTCGAAGTCCTGCAGCTGCACACCGTCGATAGAAATCACGTGGCCCGGGAATTTCAGCTCGGTCTCCAGCAGGTGCCCGAAGGTGCGACCAACATCGCCCTCAATCATAAGGAAAAGAACGTCGCCTGATTTGCGGCCCCCGCTAACGGCGGCGACAATGCCCTCGGCCGCGGCGCGCAGACGCGAATATTCCGGATCGCCCGCCCAGGTGAAGGCGATAGCCAGCCGCGAGTTCGGCTCCAGATCGGCCTGTTTCACCTTGGCATCAATCGCCTTGGCGAAAACTTTCGGATCGATCTTGCCGGAAAGATCGGTATCCAAATGCACCACCGGCACGTTATGCACCGGCAGGACATTGTCTTCCGGCAGGTAGATGGTCTTGCCGCTTACCTGCACGGTGAACTGCGAGGCGCCGATCACGGTGGCGCGGATGCGCTGACCGGGATCGACCACGGTGATCTTGCTGCGCTTGCCGAGCTGGCTCCCGATTTCGGCGGCAAGCAATTTAGCAATGTCGCCGTGTTCCTTTGTCTCATAACCGAAGACGTATTCCCCCACGCCGCCAGAAACCGTTAGAAATTCCGGTTGCACTGGGCGCGCCAGCGGTTCGGTCAATTCCAGCTTCTTGCCGAGCGTGTCGGTGCTGCCGCCCAGAATCTGATCGACCGCGAGCGTGGCGAGCCGCGTGGCAATCGCCTTGCGGTTCTTCAAGTCGCCCATGCTGCGCATATCGGTCGCAATGCCGAGCTCTTCCGCCACCAATCGTGCGCTGTCGTCTACCCGCGACCAGGCGCCGTAAGCATCGCTCGCCAAAAGGCGGCCGCCGACCGCAAAAGCGGCGACGCTCAGAATCTTGCCTTTGTCGATCAGCGCCAGTTTGGTGGTGCCGCCGCCGATATCGACATGCAGCACGCAAGCATTGCGCTGCTTCGACAGCGTGACCGCTCCGGAACCGTGCGCCGCCAGCGTGCATTCGAGCTTGTGGCCGGCGGTGGCGCAGACGAATTTGCCGGCCTCTTCCGCAAACAAATCGTCGATCGCACGCGCGTTGGTTTTTTTGATCGCCTCGCCGGTGAGGATAACCGCACCCGAGTCGATGTCGGCGCGTGTGAAGCCCGCGTCGTGATAGGCCTGATGGATGAAGTGCCCGAGCTTCTTGGCATCGATAGTGCCGTCCGGCACGAAGGGCGTGAGCATGATGGGCGAGCGCCAGACTATCTCGCGGCCAACCACGAGGAAGCGGCTGGAAAGGCCCAGCGCTTGCCGCTGCAGCGTAACCTTGGCAAACAACAAATGAGAGGTGGAACTGCCGATATCGATGCCGATCGTGCTCAGCTCGATGTTGTCCTGGCTCCAGATGAAGCGGGCGAGTTCCTCGCGGTCAGCCTCCGTAGCGTGTTCGTGCTCAAAATCCAATTCGTGCATAGCCCTTCCGCGTGGATGAATGCGGCCGGCCAGCCGCGGTGTTCCCCTAGCATGGTGGGGAAACTGCGCAAGGGTATTGGCGTCCCCACGTGCGCTCACTTCGCGCGCGCCGGCATGACAAAGGAGGCCTAGCCTGGCATTCGCGGTGTCACGCCTTTAGCCGTGATGGTCTCCAGCCACATTTTGTGAATGCGCGGGTCCTGCTTCGCGAAGGGAATTGTGGCGCTTCCCGCTGCGTAGACGCTGGTATCGCCATAGGCCGCGCGCCGGTAGCGGAAGTTGGGATAGCTTTGGCTGCCCATCTGCACGTCGAGGTAGCGCGCCGGGCCCGCCCCGGCGTTGAAATGCTGGCGAAAGCGCATCCCGGGGGCGGCCGTCACGATGCCATGACGCCAGGGGGTGCGGATATAATCCTGCGAACCCTCCTCCCAGGTCATCATATAGCCTTCGCCATCGACACCAAGGAGATGAGCCCCGAACATCTGACGCGAACCCTCACGATAGGTGCCGGGTTCTAGTTCGTTCACGTCGCTGGACAGCGTACCCCTAGCAAGCGTCAGCGGACCTGGCTGCTGTTTCGCGAGATCAGCCACCACTTCGGTCCCGCCATGCCGCTCGTCGAATTGCCGCACGGTCTCGAACACGAATTTTTCGCTGCGGTATAAATTGAACAGATAGCGCAGGTCGTTAATCGCGGCGAAGCGGGCGGGTTCGGCAGAGGTGTTGCGGTGGCGATAATGCGCGTTCATCGGCAGCGCGAATAAACTACGTGGTCCCCACTCGATCACTTGCGTGTGCCCGTCAGGCGCCTGGAATTCGGTCGTGCCGGACCCTGACAACACATAGCAAACGGCTTCATATAAATGCCGGTGCGGCGCAGAGCCGGAATTCGGCGGCAGCTCGATGAGAAAAACCGTGAGGAAATCGTCGCGTCCGTCGAGATGGCAGAAGGCGCCGTTGACGCCGAAACGGGCCCAAGGCTTCACCTCCGCCTTCAGCAGGTCCAGCGCCGCGCCGGTATGGATCGGCACGCCCTCGCCCTTCGCCCAGTCCTCATAGGAATCGACCAGGTATTTCCCCGCCGGCGCGGGTCGATTACTTTCGTTCATCGCGCGGCCTGGCTAAAGGGAGTTTCGTCGATGAACTTGGCCATCCCGGAGGTGACGCCGTGCTTGGCGATCTCTTCCAGCCACATCTTGTGAATGCGCGGATCCTGATCCTCATACTCCACCTGCGCTCCGCCCTGCTTGACGTCCTTGTCGACGCCGACGTCCCAGATTTCGCGTTTCATCTTCAGCAGTGGGTAGCGCACGGTGCCGATCTGCAATGCCAGATAACGCGAGGGATGGTTGGCAACATTGAAATGCTGGTGGAACATTGAATCCGGCGGGCAATAAACAACCCCGTGCTGCCAATTCACCCGCACGAAATCCGAATCGTCCTCGTGCCAGAGCAGCGAGTAGCCCTCGCCGGTGACAGCGAACACGCAGACGCCGTCGAAATGGCGGTGGCCTTTCTTATAGGTGCCGACCGGCATCTCAGAGGAATGCGCGCCGATGGTGTTGTCGGCCAGCATGAAGCGCAGCATCGAGCCGCCCGCCCCGCGCGCCGCCCAGGCCTTCAGCTCGAAGGACGAAAGATCGGCGACGAAGTTGGTTTCCCACTGATGCCGTCCCGGCCGGATGCCGATGAACTCGCCTTCGCCGGCGAAATACCCGTCGCCGCCCACCCGTTCGGGGAATTGCGTTGGGCAATTGAAGATGAACTCTTCGTTGCGGAAGCGGTTAAGCACAAAAATCATATTGTTAGCGGAGGCGAAGCGCGCCGGTGCTAGGCCGGAGCCATTAAAATGCTGATGCCGAACGTTCAGCGGAATCGAGAAAAGACTCTTCGGTCCCCATTCGAAGCTGTGCTTGCGGCCGTCCTCCGTCGTCACCACGGTCGAGCCATGGCCGGAGATCACGTAGATCACCTCTTCGCAGATATGGCGCAGCGGGGCCGATTTTCCGCCGGGCGGCAGCTCAAAGGCGAAGATCGAGAGAAAATCGTCACGCCCTTTAAGGTGACAAAAAGCCCCATGCATGCCGTACCGCGCCCAAGGCGCCACGGGCACCTTGCGGATATCGATGCCGAAGTCTTCCACAATGGGGACGCCCTGGCGCGCAACCCATTCCCTGTAAGGATCACGCGATGCGTCGTGACTCTCCGCCGCCATCTAAATGCTTACCTCTTTCGCCAACACGCTGGCACGCTACCGCAGCGATCCTGCTCGGCGCATTCATAGAAAAGATCAAGCTGCTTTGGCAATCAGGAATGTTTTGCAGGCTTGGACGCCGCACTAGCGCTGATCTTCTCATTGCTTTCCGGAATTCTCAGCATCGTTTCCGGGTCGAGCGCAATAAGTTTGCCGATCTTTCGTCGGGACGGCGAGGCGCTCGTATCCGCACCCAGTAGGTCAGCAGTCCGATTGGGTTGCGCTGAAGAATGGCGCGTTTCTACGGCCTTGGCGCTCGCGCCGAGATTACTGTTTGCAGGTTTCATGGTCGCGCTTAGGCTGATCTTCTCATCACCTTCCGGAATTCTCAGCATTGTCTCCGGGTCGAGCGCAATGAGTTTGCCGATCTTTCGTCGGGACGGCGAGGCGGTCATTCCGCGCCCGGTGGGCTGGCGTTCCGGTTGGCTGGCGATGAGGGATGAGGGGTCTCGACGTGCTCGGCGCTCCTGCCGGCTTGACTCGCGCTATCCTTCCTCCGAATAGCCAACGGCCCCCAGCGGGTCGCCCATCTGATCTTCCAACGTTTCATTTTTATTCTTTTCTCCCTTGTTGTCGTCAGATTGAGCGCTCGCCTTGATTGCGTCGAGAATGTATTTGAGCTTTTCTTCATACTGCGCTCGTATCGGCGTGTCCTTTTCAAACAGCGCATCGAATATATCGAACTGCTTTTGCACCACGGGATTTAAATACGGCCCTCGCTCCTCGAAACCCTTCAGGGCGTGAACCGGCCGCCCGACAAGCTCGGCAATCCGCTGCCTGATAAATACCTCACTGTGCGCCTGCGCCTCTTGCTCATCGAGGCCGGCATAATGCATGAGGTCCCGGCGGATTTGATCGAGAGCTTGCAACACCAGCTGACTGCGCCGCAACACGATCAAAGCGGCTTCGGGCTTCAAATAACTATGTTTGTAGTTGGCGGTTTTGATAAATCCAATTTTCGGCAATGCCTTGATCTTACCATGCATGCAATCCTGAATACCGACCGAGAAGTCATAAAAACTGACCAGAAACAGTTGGCTTGCGCGCTCGTAGCGTTCGATCAGGACGTCTCTGCGGGTTACTGCGTAGGTTGTCTGGAACGACCATTGGGCGAACTGACGGGCCCGCATGAGCGGAGTATCCCCGGTGATCGGCCGCGCAAGAAACGGCTTTGCCGACAACTTGGTCGGCGAGTTCGAGCCTCAGGACGACCAGCATCCCGGCCGCGACGCAGTAGTCTTTGTTTTGAAGCAGGAACGCCTCAGCTTCGCCAAGAGTATCCATCATGGGATAGTCATCATCAGAGCCCATGATTAGGAATTCAGAGCTTTCCCCCCGCAGGACATCGAGCAGCCGATCGAAATACGGAAATTCGGCCGGGTAAGGCCGGTAATCGATCGCGAGTTCCTGCTTGAGGGCCTCGATATTGCGCCGATTGTGATTTTTGAATTCCTCATCGCTGCCATCAGCGACAATGACGCGGGTCGAGCGGTAGTACCGTGCAAGAAAGTGCAAAACGCTCGACAAGGATGTTGGGCGATTGCGGGTCGGGATAAGAAGCGTGGGCATGTGCTAACCAAACAAGAGAACTTTCGCCTCTGGCACGTTGCGGCGGAGACGATGGCGCGCTATTCCTATGCAATCACAACGAGTTATTGCCTAGCACGTATAACCCGACAAATGCAATGTAACGCCGCAGATGGGCCTTGTGGCCTGCCGAGGACTCACCGCCACATAGCGCTGTTTGGCCCGCTATCGCCACGGCGCCGGAGAACGAAATGAAGGCTGTCATCCTCGCAGGTGGTCAGGGAACCCGGATCAGCGAAGAATTGCATGTGCGTCCAAAGCCCATGATTGAAATCGGTGGGCGGCCGATCTTGTGGCACATCATGAAGATTTACTCCCATTACGGCATCAATGAATTCGTCATATGCCTCGGATATCGCGGCTATGTGATCAAAGAATATTTCGCAAACTATTCCTTGCACCTGTCCGACGTTACCTTCGACATTAGCCAGAACAGTCTCGAGGTGCACCGTCGCCGCGTTGAACCGTGGCGGGTGACGCTGGTCGACACCGGCGAAGAGACGCAGACCGGCGGCCGTCTAAAGCGGGTTCGCGATCACCTGGGATCTGAGGATTTCTGCTTCACTTACGGAGACGGCGTGGCCGACATCGCGATCGACGCGCTTATCAAATTCCACAAGCAGCACGGCAAGCTCGCAACCGTAACGGCCGTGCTGCCGCCAGGCCGCTATGGCGCGCTCCATACGGAAAAGGATGGCGAGGTCTCCGGTTTTCTGGAGAAGCCACGGGGCGATGGCGGGCGGATCAATGGCGGTTTCTTCGTGCTGTCACCCAAGGTGATCGACTATATCCAAGGCGATGGGACCCATTGGGAAGAAGAGCCGCTGGGCCGGCTTGCGAGTGAAGGGCAATTGATGGCATTCGAGCACGATGGCTTTTGGCAGCCGATGGATACGTTGCGCGACAAGATGCAATTGGAAACCCTCATTCAGACCGGCAAGGCGCAGTGGAAAGTATGGGATTAGATCGTCATTTCGGGGGGCAAGGGCATCCAATAGGGGCTTATTTGCAGGATGCCGCATGAGCGGAAGATTCCAAATTCATTCGACCTCGCTGCCCGGCGTTATCCGGATTGAGCGCATGTCGATTTCCGACCATCGCGGCTTTCTTCAGCGGCTTTTCTGCAATAAGGAGCTTTCCATAAGCGGTTTCACAAAGCCGATAGCCCAAATCAACCGGACTTTAACCCGCCAGCGAGGCGCTATTCGAGGAATGCATTTTCAACGGTCGCCGCACGCTGAAACCAAAATGGTCTCCTGCCTGCGCGGGGAGGTCTTCGACGTCGCTGTAGATTTGCGGCAGGCCTCGCCGACATTTCTGCACTGGCATGGCGAGATCCTGAGCGAGGCGAACAATCTTTCCCTGATCATTCCCGAGGGTTTCGCGCACGGCTTCCAGGCCCTTTCGGCGGATTGTGAACTGCTCTATTGCCACACTGCTGCCTACGCTCCGCAGGCCGAGGACGGCGTGAACGCAAGAGATGAAACGCTTGCGATCGCATGGCCGATTGCCATTACGGAGATTTCGGATCGGGATGCAGCACTGCCGTATGTAACGGCGGGTTACAATGGGGTCCATCCGTGAAATGCCGCCATTGCGCCAGCGAATTGCGGCATGTCTTCGTCGATTTAGCCACGGCGCCGCCGTCGAATGCTTATCTCTCCGAAGCGGACCTGCGGAAACCAGAGAAATATTACCCGCTGCGTGTGCTGGTCTGCGCGTCTTGTTGGCTGGTGCAGACGGAGGATTATACTAGCGCCGCTGAGCTATTCCAAGATGACTATGCTTATTTCAGTTCGACTTCCAGCAGTTGGCTGCAGCACGCCAACCGTTATGTTGGTAGCGTCGCGACGCGCTTCGGCCTTGGACCACAATCATGCGTGGTGGAGGTCGCAGCCAATGACGGGTATTTGCTGCAGTTCGTGCGTGAGCGCGGGATACCGTGCTACGGCGTGGAGCCGACACATCAAACAGCCCTTGCCGCCCGCGCGAAGGGTATCGAAATCATAGAAGAATTCTTTGGCGAGCAGGTCGCTCTTCGGCTGACCAAGGACGGACGGCAAGCCGATCTTATGGTCGCCAATAACGTGCTCGCGCATGTGCCCGAGCTCAACGATTTCGTGAAAGGCTTCGCCATCCTCTTGAAAGAAGATGGCGTGGCTACGTTCGAATTTCCCCACATTCTTCGCCTGATAGCCGAGGGGCAGTTCGATACAATTTACCACGAGCACTATTCTTACTTGTCGCTGACGGTGGTCGATCGGATTTTTTTGGCAAACGGCCTCCAGATATTCGACGTGGAGGAATTGCCGACGCATGGCGGCAGCTTGCGCGTATTTGCCGAGCGGCGGAATTCCGGCCGTCGGCCGAAATCAGCTGCCGTTCACGACCTTCTTGCCCACGAGGCCAAGGTTGGGGTGAACACGCTGCCGTACTACCAAGGCTTTCAAGCAAAAGCCGATACGGTGAAGAATGAGCTGCTTGCCTATCTCCTAACTGCAAAAGCGAAGGGTTTGAAAGTGGCGGCTTATGGTGCCGCAGCCAAGGGCAATACACTTCTCAACTATGCCGGTGTGCATGCCGACCTGCTTGCCTACGTGGCGGATCGGGCCGAATCCAAGCAGGGAAAATTTCTTCCCGGCAGCCGCATACCGATTGTGGGAGAGGAGCACCTGAAAAACGATCGGCCGGACCGGGTTCTCATCCTCCCGTGGAATTTGAAGGAAGAAGTGACACAACAACTCGGCTATGTTCGGGATTGGGGTGGGCGTTTTGTTTGCGCCGTTCCTCAATTGAACGAGGCTTAAGGTGACGACCTGCGATCATAGCGGCTGGTGCAAACGCGGATCGCGATGACGCAACAACTTGGGGCTGACTCCTCTACGTATCTTGAACACAGGATCGGTGACGACGGACTCATCCTTGACGGCCAGCATGTTGAAGCCGTGCGGCGGGCCCTCCAGATAAATATCCCTGACGTCCACTAGTTCGATCGGAAGGCCGGCCATGTCGACGTTCGACTGGTAATCCCGGATCGCGTAGAGCTTGTAGCCGTATTCCCGCAGAAGTCGGCCAATAGTCGTGTTCTCCAATCCGTCAGACCAATCAACGAAAGCGCGATGGATTTCAAACACGACATGGGGAGCTTTTCCCATAGGCTGCGAGAGATAGTGCGCGGCCCCGCAGAGAATAGCATATTCACCGCCTTCCACATCCAGCATCAGCACGTCGATGGAGTCGAGCTTCTGCTGCGCACCGTATGCGTCGACCGTCGTAGTGGCGACCACCTCACCGCTATCCGCGGGCGACGCCTCTTCGGGACGGCCGAGCTCGGCATCGCCGACCAAACGGAGGCTGGCATTATCGGTGTCCCATAGAGCGATGCCATTGAGCACCATGTTGCCCGTGAGACGATTACTCTCCGCGTTGCGCCGCAGCAGGGCCAGCTGTTTCCGGTCCGGCTCGAAGCAGTGGCATCCACCACCAGCCCTCGCAAGACGCTGCGCGACCAGCAGAGCCTGATCGCCGGCATATGCGCCTGCGATCACAACCGTTCTTGCGCGCTCGGCGAAGTGCAGCAGAAGCTTGGTGGTCTGCGGTTCCCAGACATGGTCTGGTTCCTCCCCGCTCATGACGAAATCGCGAGCGATCCTGCCGCTGTAGCTGAAGTGGAACGTAAGTCCGCCTTTCAGGCGCTTTTGCAACGGGCCCACATCGCGATACAGCGCATCGAGGATGGGACCGGTGACCTGTTCGCGCACATCAAAATCGGGCCGCGATAGTTCCTTTTCAACGATATGGCACAGGCCAATAATCTTATCTCTGAGGCCCGGATCCTGCCCGAGCGTGGCTAGACTATCTTCCGCTTTGCCCATGCGTTGCTCCACCCTATCGACGGCGCAGGTAGCCGCCGGGGGCGGCGGTAAGCATCAACTTGTTCTCTGTCATACCATCGACGTCAAAATGGAGCGGCTCGCCGTCGAAACCTTGGCGGCCCTGATTGCTCAGTAATTCCAGATATTCGCGAACCGCCGTTTTCGAGTTGTTGCCCACGCTCCATGGCCGGTCGGGAAAGCTTGTGGGCGGAAGATCCTCGATGATGGTATCAAACACAACACAGTACGAGCCTTTGGACACCAGTGGCGCATAAGCCTCGAGCTCGGCCAGCACGTGCGCGTGCGTATGACTGGAGTCGAGGCATACGAGGATGCGTTCATGACGCTTTGCTGCCGTGGCCCGAACGCGGTCGATAATTTCAGGGGCCACCGACGAACCTTCAATCATCTCGATCCGATGCATCATTGGATGCATTTCGATTAAGAGCGCGGTTGTGAGGACGAATTTCGATGTCGACGCCCACCACCTTGCGGCGCGGTTTAGTGAGGTCGAACGGTTCGCCACTCTGAATTGAATCGCAAACCTCAAGCAGGGTCAGCATCGACGCGCTGAAGATCAGGGATCCGCCATGAGCAATCCCGGTTTCCACGATCAAATCGGGCTTCACCGCCCAGATGAGCTCGCTCATTGCTACGATGTCGGCCGGCAGCTGTATAATCGGCCGGCCGAGCCAAGAAAAATTATACATATACTTGTTACGGAAGGCTTCGAGCATCCAATCAGCGGATTGTTGCTGCCACCCTCGTTCGTCCTTGTAGTCAGCAATCCTTTTACGCTTCTCCACCTCGAAGGCTGCAACCGGATCAGGAGGGGCGTCGGACATCGTTGTTCCTTTGATTCAAGAGGGTCGCGATGTATCCGAGGATCGGACGCGGTTCGAATGCAAATTCGGACTGGATACGATCGATATCGATGCGTGGAAAGGACCGACACGGCGCATTCGCTATGAATTCCACTTTGATGCCTATCGCGTTCCGGATTGCCTCGGCGATCGCGGCATGATTGAGCGGAGTTCCGCTGCCGACGTTATAGAGCCGCTCCCGTCCCTTAATAGCTATCTGAACCAGCAATGGAATAACATCGTCGAGCGCGATGTAATCTTTCGACGATAGCGGCGCCTCTCGCACGACCACGTGGCCGTCCCGACGGACCTCACTTAGCAGCGCGCCGAGAAATGTATGTTCGCTCTGCCCGGAACCGACAATATTGGACAGACGCGCGACGCGGACCGTGGCTTGTGGCTGGGACAGACAGAGTGCTTCCCCCAGTAGTTTGCTCAGGTCGTAAACGGTGTCTGAGGTGGGAATGAGGCTAAGCGGTGAAGCCTCGCTGGCCACAGCTTCGGCCGGCAGGCCGCCGTAGACGCGCGTGCTTGAAAGATAAAGGAAAGAATTGAAGCTCAATGTTTGCAACACGTAACTGAGAAAGCTGACGTTCGCCTCGATCGTCTCGTGCAATCGTTGTCGGAAGTCACCCGTAAGCCCGATGGCATAGATAACGTGGCCGGCGGGGACGTGACGTTCGAATCGCGCGCCGCGGGCGGGCATGCAGACGTCGTGGCCCTGCGCTTGCAAATGACGCGCGAGATTACCACCAATGAAGCCGCTGCCGCCGAGTATGGTGAATTTCATCTCATCCATCTGATTTGGCGGAGCCGCTTTCTCGCCAATCCAATGGCATGCTAAGCGGTCAATTTCTTACCGCGAGCTCCTGACGGGATGCGGATTTAAAGTCAAACGGCTCGACAATCATTGCCTCGGCACTGCGCAAGGTCAAGGGCAACCGGAGCTGCGAACTGCTGCTGCTGGCGCGCCCGCACAGGCGACAAAAAGCCCCATGTTTGCAGTAGCGCACGCGAGCACCACGGGCACCTTGCGGATATGGGTGTCGACATCGTCCACAATGGGGACGCTCTGGCTCGCAACTATTCCGCATAAGATCGCGTATGGCGGACGCGGCAGACGTATTGGAAACGATGTCATCGCTGATGTTGCACAGGAGGGAGGTGCCACTCATTAAGCGGCAAACGGCATTCTAGCCCCCATGGCCAGCAATACTACCCTCCCCGTCGGACTTTTGACGGGCTTTCGTCTCGCCGCGATGGCTGCTAGCGTTCTCCCCAATACCCCAAAAAACAAGGGGACGGGAGAGGAAATGCAGAAGTACAACCTTCGCAATGGCGATGTCGTGTCCGGCGCGTTTCTGGCCGCGCTCGGGCTTTATATCGTGGCGCAAGCGTACTCCTGGAACTACTACAATCCTGACGGCCCGGGTCCTGGCTTCTTTCCGACCTGGTATGGCCTGTTAATGATTGGACTTGCGCTGGCGCTGATCATCGGCACCGCGCGGAAACCAAAGCCGCAAGAGTCACCCAAAATCGGGACGGCAGCAAGCGTGCGCTGATCACCTGGTTAGCCTTCGCGGCCTGCATCGCGACGATGGGCGTCTTGGGATTTCGCCTCAGCTTCACACTTTTCACATTTTTCCTCGTCGCTTTCGTCTTTCAGCGCACTTTGGTAGCCGCCGCATTGACCAGTGTTGGAGCGACGGCCGCCTTCTATATTGTCTTTCCGGTCCTGCTCGGCGTCCAACTTCCCATCGGCTGGTTCGGGTTCTGAACATGGACATCGCCGACGGGCTTTTGCACGGATTCTACGTCGCGCTGCAGCCGACAAACGTGCTGTGGTGTTTCGTCGGCTGCCTGCTCGGCACGGTCGTTGGCATTCTGCCGGGCCTAGGGCCAGCGGCGACCATTTCGCTGTTGCTCCCGCTGACCTTCAGCATGGATCCAGCCGGCGGCGTTATCATGATGGCCGGCATCTATTACGGCGCCAAATACGGCGGCTCCACCACCTCGATCCTGCTCAATATTCCAGGTGAATCGTCATCGGTCGCCACTTGCCTCGACGGCTATCAGATGGCGCGCAAGGGCCGCGCGGGAGCGGCGCTCGGTATTGCCGCAGTCGCCTCCTTCGTTGCCGGCACTGTCGGCATCGTCTTGCTGACTTTGGTCGCGCCACCGGTCGCCGCCTTTGCGCTCCGTTTCTCTTCGCCGGAATACTTCGCGTTGATGGTGCTCGGCTTGGCACTGGTCGTGCTGCTGTCCGGTCCCTCTCTGATCAAGGGATTGCTGGCGCTGCTGGTGGGATTGTGGCTGACAAGCATCGGCACGGACATCTTCACCGCACAAGCGCGCTTCATCTTCGGGCAGGCACCGCTGCTTGGCGGTATTGAATTTATGGTGGTTGCGATCGGCGTGTTTGCCGTGGGCGAGGTCCTGGCCAATATCGAAGGCGGCGAGGAAAGCCAAATGCTTCCAGTGCCGCGCGGGCTGCGCAACCTGCTGCCGACCTGGGCCGATCTCATGGCCTGCCGTTTCGCGTTCCTCAATGGCTCGGTGGTCGGTTTTCTGATTGGGGTGTTGCCGGGCGCCGGCGGCACGATCGCGTCCTTCATCTCCTACGGATTGGAAAAAGCCGTATCTAGGCATCCGGAAAAATTCGGCACCGGCGTGCCCGAGGGCGTTGCCGCGCCGGAAGGCGCCAACAATGCTGACACCGGCGGCGCGCTGGTGCCGCTGCTGACCCTTGGCATTCCCGGTGGCAGCTCAACGGCGATCCTGCTTTCCGCCCTTATCATCTGGGGCATCCGCCCCGGTCCCTTGATGATGCAGGAATCGCCAGACGTGTTCTGGGGTTTGGTTGCCAGCATGTACATCGGCAACGTCATGTTGCTGGTGCTGAACCTTCCGCTCGTTCCGCTTTTTGCGCAGCTGTTGCGCTTGCCGACCTTCGTCCTGCACCCGTTCATCTTCGGCATTTCGATCATCGGCGTCTACGGAGTGACCGGACGTATATTCGATACCGTCCTGCTCGCCGGTTTCGGCCTGCTCGGCTACATCATGACCAAGTTGAAATATCCGAGCGCGCCGCTGATCCTGGGCTTTGTCCTTGGCGACGCGATGGAGCGCGCGTTGCGACAATCCCTGATGATGTCGCAGGGCGATCTCGCCATGCTCGTACAACGCCCGATCTCAGCCGTCATGCTGGCGCTCGCGGCGCTCGTACTGGTTCTGCCCTTGCTGTCTTACTTTAATCGCGCACGTGTGCGCGCGCTTGCGGAAGGATAAGCAGGGTGTTTTCTGTCAAAACAAAATCGCAAAAACATAAGGGAGAAATGCAATGAAAAGACGAAGCTTAATCACCGGCGCGGCGATATTTGCGGTTTCGGCCGCCTTTGCACCGGCGTTCGCACAATTTACGCCAACGCAGCCGATCGAGCTGGTCGTGCACGGCGGGCCGGGCTCGGGCAACGATGTGATGGCGCGCCAGATGGTCACCATCATCGAACAGGAAAAGCTCTTGCCCGTGCGCGTGCAGGTCGCCAACAAGACCGGCGGTGGCAGCACCACGGCGTCAGCCTATATGGCGAGCAAAAAGGGCGATCCCAACACCATCGCCATCTTTACGGTGGTATGGGTCGTCGATCCGCTGACGCAGGAAGCTGCGCAGAACAGGCTCAATGATCTGACCCCGATCACCCGGCTGGTGACTGAACCGGCGCTGGCGGTGGTCCGCGCGGACTCGCCGTACAAGACCATGGGTGATTTCCTCAAGGTGGCGAAGGATAAGCCCGGTACGCTCAAACAGTCGGGTGGATCCATTACCTCGCGCGATAACATCGTGCGTCAGCTCTTGATGAAACAAACCGGCGGCAATTGGGCGTTCATTTCCTTCCCGGGCGGCGGCGAGCGAATCGCCGCGCTACTGGGCGGGCACGTTGACCTGATGATCATGGATCCGAGCGAGGCGGGCGAGCAGGTGAAGGCGGGCAAGCTGCGGGTGATCGCGCAGATTGGCGACAATCGGCTGGATGCTTTCAAGGACGTCGCCACTTTGACGGAGCAAGGCTTCAAGATCCCAGACGTTCCGCAGACGCGCGGCATCGTCGGCCCGCCCGACATGCCGCCGGCAGCCGTCGCTTATTACGAAGGGATGCTCGACAAGCTCCGGCAGACGGCCGGCTGGAAGAAATTCCTCGCCGAAAGCCAACTGGAGAACGTGAACGAAAAGTCTGGACAGACGCGGACCTTCCTTACGGCTTACGAGGGACAGTTGCGTGACATCCTGAAGGAAGCCGGCGCGAAGGTGGTGCGGTAGGCGCAACAGACTGCCCTACTGGCAGGGCCGCGGTGCTCTCCATCGGAGCACCGCAGCGCCCGGCCTTGACGGGCTGCCAAGCCTGGGACTAATTGGTCCCAAGCTTAAAAATCGAAACGAAGGGGCGTGCGGATCACCGCGCGCCTTGGTCATTTGGAATTTTAGACAGCACCAGTCGGATATCCGGCTTGGCCATTACAACACCATAAGGCGGATACATCCGACTTGTGCCTGAACCGAGGAGAGAGACATGGCTCGCATCGTGCACATCGCGCTCAAGGTCGAGGACCTCGAGAAGGCGACGAAATTCTACGAGGACGTGTTTGGCATCTACCAGACCAAGACGGGCCACGCGCGCGGTCATACCTCGCGCCATATGACCGACGGCAATATCGATCTCGCGCTGATGGTCTATGACAGCGAGGATGAACCGGAAGCCAAGCTGATCGGCAACGGCCCAGGCATCCATCACTTCGGGGTCGAAGTGGAGGACCGCGAAGCCACGATAAAAAAGATCCAGGAAAACGGCGGCGAGATTTTTTCGGATCGCGAGGAAGGCGCGCTGAAATTCCGGGCGCCTGACGGCAACATGGCGGAGATCGTCGGGATCGGCCGTTACAAAAAAAAGGAAATGATCGACAACCGCATCGTTCACCTGGCGCTTAAGGTGCAGGACCTGGAAAAGGCGACGAAGTTTTATGAGAATGTTTTCGGCTTCAAGACCGTGTCTACCGATCACAGCCGCGAGCACATTTCCCGCCACCTGACGGACGGCGAACTCGATCTTGCCCTCATGGTCTATGACAGCGAGGACGCCAAGGAAGCCAAATGGGCCGGCGCCGGCCCACGCATCCATCACTGGGGCATCGAGGTGGCAGACCAGGAAGCTTTTGCGGAGAAGATCAAGAACGCCGGCGGCGAGATCCTGTCGAAGCCCGGCGCGGGGGCGTTGAAATTCCGCGCGCCCGACGGCACGCTGGCCGAGATCGTGGCACGCGGCCGTTACGAGAAACTGAAGCAGAAGGCGTCATAGCGCCGGCTTTCTTCCTCTTCGGTAGGGAGAGGTTGGCGAACGAAGGGGGCGCTACAGCTGTGAGCTGCGCGCCGAACGGCGGTGCTTTAATAAAATACCGCTTTCGTCAGTGGGAAATCGCAAAGCGCCCACATCGGAATCGTGCGGACCGGATCAGGTTGCTCGCATAATTCGGATGCGGCCGCCTTATATAATGCGGGAAACCGACTCTCCGCTTCGTAATCCCTTTCGCGAGGTTCCATGTCGTCAAAGCTACCCGGCAGGTCAATGGTCACGGCTATTGCCCTGCTCGGCTCTCTATTGACAGCGACGCAGGCCTACGCCCAAGCCGCCGCGAGGCTCGTTTTTCTCGGCACCTTCGAAAATCCAACCTTTGTCACCGTGGCGCCGGGTGAGCCCGGTCTTCTCTTTGTGGTCGAACGGCCTGGCGTAGTCCGCCTGCTGCGCAACGAGGTGCGGCTCGCCCCGCCGTTCCTCGATATCCGCGACATTGTTTTCGGTCCGCCCGATGCGGACGCCGGCAGCGAACAGGGTTTGTTTTCGATGGCCTTTGCCCCGGACTATCCGCAGAGCCGCCGTTTCTATGTGGCTTTCACCAACAACAACGGTGAGATTGAAATCGACGAGTTCCGCCGGAGCCCGAACCCGGAACGCGCGAATCCCAACACCCGCCGCGTATTGCTCACGATCCCACACCCGGGCGCAAAGAATCACAATGGCGGGCAGCTCCACTTCGGACCGGATGGTTTCCTCTACATTTCCACCGGCGACGGGGCGACCTCGCCGGCCGGTGAAAACGCACGCAAATTGAGCAACCTTCTCGGCAAGATCCTGCGCATCCATCCGTTGCCCGCCGGCACCCGGCCTTACGGCATCCCCGCTTCAAATCCGTTTGTGGGCAAACCGGGCCTCGACGAAATTTTCGCCTACGGGCTGCGCAACCCTTGGCGCTTATCCTTTGACGGCACACGAATTGCGATTGCGGATGTGGGACAAACCAAGCGGGAAGAGGTCAATTTCCTGCCGATTGCCGATGCCCGTGGCGCGAATTTTGGCTGGCCACAATTTGAAGGTGACATTGTTTTCGACAATTCACGCCCGGGGCCGGACCCCGCGACTTTTCCGATGTTCGTCTACGATCACAACGCAGGCCGTTGCGCAATTATCGGTGGCTATGTCGTGCATAACGCCAATCTACCTGCTCTCGACCGGCGCTACATCTATGGTGATGCCTGCACCGGTGAGATCCGCAGCTTCTTCCCGCGTGTCGGCACACAGGCGGCGGTCGGCGACCGCGCCGCCGGTATCTCGCTTCCGGGACTGAGCAGCTTCGGCCAGGGTTTCCACGGCCGGATCTACACGGCGCAGATCAATGGGGGCGTGAATCGGCTGGCACCGCCGCCGTGAGCGATGGAATGTGCTCCCAGTATGCTCACCGCTGGAAAAGCGCCGCATCTTCTGCGCGATTTAAGAATTGAAATTCTGTGGCCCCGCAAATGCCGAAGCTATCGGCTAAAGCCGATGACGAGATGTGCCCGGTGCGATTCGGGGAGCATTTCGCCTTCGGCTTTCACAGTGATGGTGTAGGTGCCCGCCTCGGTGATCTGCTCGGGTGCGATCTCGGCTTCCAGCTCATGCTTAGAGATATAGCGGGTCGGCAGCTCGATGGCATTGAAGTTGAAGATGCTGCCGAACTCCCGCTTCAGCATGACGCGATGGAAGGGCCAGATCCCCTCCCCGCGCACCTTCAGCGTGATTGGGCCGGACCCTTGCGTCGCTGATTTCGGCTCGATGTCGAGGTCCATCGGTATCGTCTGATAGGCGTAGAAAGCCGGAATCGGATTTTTGTAGCCGCTGAAGGCGACATCGATCCTTTGACCGTCCTTCACCACCACTTTCACATTCTGCGTGCACCACATGTCTTTCAGTGGATCGCCCTCGATGATCGACAAGTCGGCCACCTTGCCGGGTTCGACGCTGCCGTAGTCCTTGTCCTTCTTGAAGGTCTTGGCGACGTTGAGCGTGGCCGACTGGATCACCGTCATCGGCGGCACGCCGGCTTCAACGTCCATGGTCAGTGCCTCATGCATCAGCAGCGCCGCCATGCCGCGGGGCGGATCGGAGCCTTCCTTCAAGATGCCGCCGGCTTCAACAAAGCGCCGGATGAATTCATTGGCCTTGTGATAGCCGATCTTCGCGCGCTCGAGCTGGTCCTTGCTGTAACGCTTGAACAGCTTGTCATAGGCATTGTATGTGACCGCGCGGACCGCCCCCGGAAGAGCAGCCTTAGGATCGGCGAGGATGTCATCTTCCCGTGCGCGAAAGCGCTCGGCGCTTGGCGACAGTGGACGCAGCCACTTGGCGATCGTCGGCGTCCAGGCCACGCCGCGCTCCACCATGGCGTCGATGATGGGCCCAAAATTTTCCGTCTGATAATATGAATTGGCGATTTCCTGGTCGATCAACCCGCCCAGCCGATCAGTATGCAGCTGCTCGCGCGCCGGCGGATAAAGGATCGAACTCGTTCCCACCGCCCAGATATGCTCGATTGCGTCGACGCCGGCTTTGGCCGAGCCGATGCAGTCCATGCTATGGACGGTGACCGGCAGATCGAGGCTATGCGCCTCCTCGACTACGATTTTCACGAGGTCGAGCGGCAAAAACTCGTTGAGCTTGATGATATCGGCGCCGAGCGCTTTTTTCTTGCGCACGGCGGCGCGCGCCTCCTCCGGCGTGGTGACGATGATGTTGCCCCGGTCGGTGCGGCCGTCGGGCGCGTCGGTCATTACGCGAGTGCCGCCGATGGCTCGGCCCGACATCCAGATACGCGGCCCCCGGATCTTACCCAGCTCCGTTCCGCGCTTCTGCGCCGAGGTCCAGGGACCGTCCTGGAAAATCTGGATAGTGGCGACGGTGGTGATGCCGAGATGAAGGTAAAGCTCGCCGTGGAAATCCTCGAGATGGGCATGGCCGTCGATGAAGCCCGGCAGGATCGTCAGGCCTCGCGCGTCGATGACTTCGGCCTCTTCCGGGACGGGCACCTGGCCGTTTTTGCCAACCGCCTTGAACCTGCCCTCTTCGATAATGACGATGGCATTCTCAATGGGCGGACGGCCGGTGCCGTCGATCAGTGTTCCGCCCTTCACGACCAGCGCTTTACCTGCCATTTTCCCGCCTTTTCTGTTCCCATCGTCATTCCGTGATCGTGCGCAGCACCAGACTCGCGATCAGACGTTCCCGGATTCCGGGCTCGTCTCCGGAGAAGACAATTCCACAGAAAGACAATAATGAAGGGTCGGACGGCGGGCCATCCCTTCCCTGAGAACAATGATGTTTCGAATTCCGCAAAGGCCGCGGCCGCGTTATTACGCTTGGCATTTGCTGCCGGGTGTCCTAGATAACACCTTATCAGCCTTTATTGGTGTCGGGCGCATAGCTCAGTTGGTAGAGCAGCTGACTCTTAATCAGCGGGTCCCAGGTTCGAGCCCTGGTGCGCCCACCAATAAATTCCCGAACAGCTGATGCTGAAATAACCGGGCGGGACGAGCGCGGCCTCGAGCGCCTTCATCCGTCGCGTTCGAGCTTCCGCCTTGATGTGAAAATTTGCCTGCGAATAGCCTTAAGAAGCCTCCACTAGCTTGCCTGGATTTCGAACCTTGGCATGGCACCGAGTATTGGGCAGGAAATACTTGAGATTCCGGCCAAGATCGGGATACCTGAGCCCGGTAAAAACGGCGCGGATTGCCCGTGATTGGCTTGCGTCTTGGAGGCAAAGGGACAATCCAGTGATACGTGTGTTGGCTATCGGGCAAAGCAACATGAGATGCATTATCGATGCAACGCAACTCATGCAGCAGGAATCCCGTTTCCCATCCGGATTGAGCTTCACGTTTCATTCAGATGCGCGCCGGAAGGTACAATCCCTATTTTCCTGACGACAACAATCCCGACAAGCTCAATCCCGCCGTTGAGAAAGACGTCAAGGCTCATCTCCCCGACTCCGATTTCGTGGTGTCCTATCTCGGGGGCAATGCCCATTCCGTCATGGGACTTATCAACCATAGGTGCCCTTATGATTTTACGTTTGAGGCTGCGGATCGTTTGATTCGAAACCGTGAAGTGGTGCCGCGGAGTTTGGTTCGGTCCGCGCTCCAAAAGGTAATGACGGATCATCTGAAAATGTTTTCAGCCCTGCGTGCATTGATCGACAAGCCGATGATGCATTGCGAATCTCCCCCTCCAATTCCCAGCGACGATTATATCCGCACCTATCCCGGAGTGTTTGCCGATCGCATCGAAAAAAGGGGTATAGCTCCCGCAAGCTTTCGTCTAAAATTATGGAAGCTGCAGTCGGAAATCTATCGAGCGTTCTGCGCCGCGCACGAGATCGAATTCCTCCAGATTCCGGAAGGGACGGCGGACGCAGAGGGATTGCTGTGCAGCAAGGCATGGGGCACCGATCCGACCCACGGCAACATTTGGTACGGTGAGCAGTCAATCAATCGATTAGCGCGCCATCTTTCAACGTCCAACAGATAGTTGGTTCCAATGGCCCAACACCCGTACAAAGACGCACCCGCCTATGCATTCTGGCGCCGCTCAGTCGCCGATATGCCCCTGCACGAGGTAGATCCCGTCATCAGGGCTGAATTTGCAATTTCCAAAACTGACCGGGTGGCGACGGCAGGCAGCTGCTTCGCGCAGAACATTGCCCGCCATCTGCGGCAGCACGGATTCAACTATTACGTCGCGGAAAGGGCGCATCCGATCGCCTCAACCCAAATTGCCCAGCAATACAATTACGGCACGTTTTCCGCGCGCTACGGCAATATCTACACGGCGCGGCAGCTGGTGCAGCTGCTTAAGCGCGCCTATGGTAAGTTTCGTCCCAAGGAGGATATCTGGGAAACCGACGACGGCAGGTTCATCGATCCGTTTCGGCCGCAAATTCAACCCGACGGGTTCAGCACGCGTACTGAATATGATACCGACAGAGTCAGCCACTTCGCGAAGGTTCGCGACCTCATCGAGCACTTGGACGTGCTGGTATTCACGCTCGGGTTAACGGAGTGCTGGCGTTCGCGAGCCGATGGCGCGGTTTTCCCGTTATGTCCGGGTGTTGCCGGCGGCACATTTGATCCGAAGCGCCACGAGTTCATCAACTTTGGCGTCGATGAGATCGCGAAGGACTTGCTGGAATCGATCGACTGGATCCGCTGGCGCAACAGCAAGGCAAAAATCGTTCTCACCGTTTCGCCTGTTCCGCTGATCGCGACAGCAGAGAACCGGCATGTCCTCGTCTCCACGGTTTATTCGAAATCAGTTTTGCGGGTGGCCGCGGAGATGGTCAGCACGGCCCGCCCTGCAGTGGCCTATTTCCCCGCCTACGAAATAGTGGCCGGCAGTTTCAATAAGGGCCGGTATTTTGCCGATGATCTTCGCTCCGTGACGGAAGAAGGGGTGAACCATGTCATGCGTCTTTTTCTGAAGCATTATATGGGAGCGACAGACAGCGCTTCAGCGACAATCGCAACGGGTCCAGAGCAACAGCGCGTGAGCAATACCGAAACCGCGGAAATGGCTGCTCTGGTAGACTTGAACTGCGACGAAGAAGCACTCGATAGACCCACCAATGCGCGGCGCTGAAACTGGTCGCGGCCGCGGTGGAGAATCAATGGACGTTATGCCCTTCGAGAGCAGGCTATGTGTATAAAAACGTCTTCCAACGGGCACCCGAGAATGCAAGAGAAGCTGAAATTTCGGCCGGGCGTCAAAAACACTAAACTCAAATTCCTCGTAGGAACTGCAAGCTATGGCTCGATCTGGTTACTATTGGAGGACCAAAAATCTCAACAGAATTGCAAGCACGTTTGATGCGCAATGGTATGTCGAGACATACGGCACTGCCTTTAAGGAATTGAAACGAGAGAACGAGAACCCGCTCGACTTCTACCTACGCATCGGCGGCCGCATGGGCCACGATCCGCACGCCGGCTTTTCGGAACTCTTCTTTCGAACGGTAAATCCGAAAGTTTACAATCGACTGATCAAAAACGACAAAGAATTTGGATATCTGATCTATCCAAGCAAGTTTCAGAGGTTGTTTTCAAAATATGAAATTCCCACGCCCGACCAATGCGTGCATTGGCGAGCTCTGATGCTTGCGATCGACCAGAATTTCGTGGCTTCAAAATATTTGATTGACGGGAAGAAATATATCTCGCCGCTGGACTACTATGTTCAGTGCTCTTGCGACATGCCGATTTCACCAACTCCTGCCTTCTCGGAGGAAACCTACCGCAGAGCTTATCCTGAAGTGGACGCCGTCGTTCAGAGAGGCGACCTGATATCGGGCTTCCATCATTTTGTGCTCTACGGCGTCAACGAGGGCCGCAATTTCACCTCGGTGGCCGCGTTCGAGAAGGAAAAGGAAGATAGCGAATGGCTGGAACGCGAACACCCAGGGACCATGCTGAGGACCCTGCAACTCGAACAGCGGGTGCCCGGCCTCTCCAATGCGATCGAAATCGAATATGTTTTGCAACTCGACTTCCTGATGGAAGCGATAACGATCGAGAAGCGCGGGGCCGGCAAAGGCTACTTGGTTTTTGTTCCGTATTTTGACCCCGAGATTTTTTTTGGCGGCTATCTCGCCTTTTTTAAATTTCTGAAGATTGTGAAGCGGCTTCAGCAAGGCGAGCTTAAACTGGTTCTCGTCAGGAAGAACCAAACGCGGGAACACTTCGAAACCAATCTCAAAATAGTCTGCAAGGAAGCGCCGGATCTGGCCGAGCTGTTTTCAAGCTATCATCTTCTGCAAGAAAGCCGCCGCATCGAGGTGGGTGGCGATTACGGGGTGATCTCCTTTTGCGCGGAAACGCACTTTGTGGCGAGCTATGCGGCGAAGCAGCTGAACGTTTCGCCTGTTTTCTTCATACAGGATTACGAACCGGACTTTCATCCTGCCGGCACTCTCAGGACATTCAAGCAATCGGCGTTCAACCTTCCGCATGTCGCCATTTACAACTCCAGAAAGCTCTATGAATTCTTCAGAGACTACGCGTCCGTCAAACCGGTTTCCGATCCGCACTACAAATACGCCACGTTCGAAAATGTCATCAAGCCTATGCCGTGGGACTGGAACACATTCCACGCCGTACATAAGGTCAAGGACAAGAAGCGCCTGGTCATATACGCGAGGCCGGAATCACTTGGAGCCCGTAATGAATTTGGCATTATTGTGCACGCGATCAAGAAGGCGATCGCGCAAGGCTATCTCGATAGCGAGACGTGGGTGTTCCAGGGCATCGGCTCGATGCTGCCGCGTCTTCCCGTTCAACTGGCCGCAGGTTGCGAGATCGAGATGATAGCTAAGATGCCGTTGCGTGAGTATGAGGAATCTCTCCTGCTCGGCGACGTCGGTATTTCCCTGATCTCCACTCCGCATCCTGGCATCATCCATTTTCAGATGGCCAGTTACGGCCTTGCCTCGGTCACTTATCAAACGCCAGGACGGTCTGCCGCCTGGCTCAAGAGCCAAAGCGACAATCTCATTCCGAGCGCCATGACCATTGATGGCTTATGCGATGCAATCAGGCAGGCCGTGGAATTATCGCCGGACCTTCAGAGACGCTACGCAAATGCGGTAAAATCCAAGAGCCACACAGATACCAGCGACCTCGAAAATGCCGCCAAATTCATAATCGATCATGCGTAGGATGCAAAAGGCGGCCGCTTTTCGCACTGGGTCTGCTCAGCGGGGAACGCAGCCAAGGGGCATAATCATAATGATGTTGCTTTTGAACCGGCAAGCGATGCAAATACCGGCCTACCGCAGCATCAAACAAGGCCCGACCGCGGTGTATTGCATTTGTTTTCGATAACGAGCTTTGCAACAAGAAATGATCATCTTCGTCCATATCCCGAAAACCGCCGGTACCAGCCTGGCCCACGCATTCGACGCCAGCTGCCATCGCCGCATGCTCTACGATTACGATCCGAGCTATGCCAACGTGGTGATGCGGCCGGGCGAAGAAGACCTCATCCTGCGGCACAAGGAGTTCATCTTAAGCAAGTTCGACTATATCCACGGCCATTTCTACCTATCGAAATACAAGAAGGTGTTCGCGGACCAAAAATTCGCAACCTGCTTCCGTGAACCGGTCGAGCGGATCATTTCGCAATTCAAACACGTATATTTCATGGAGAGAGCGCGCAGTGTAGGGAAGGACATCGCGTCCGGAAAAATGACGATCGTCGATTTCGCCTCACAGCCAAATATTGGTGACGCTCAGGTCATCCATATGGATGGACATTCTCTGGACGACCTCGATTTCTTTTTCCTGACCAACGCGCTGCCTCAAGGAATCAAGGTCTTCAATCGAATCATGTCGACGAATGTTCACGTCCCCTTAATGCTCAATACCGCCGAGCAACGCGTTCAGTTGGCAGGGCTCGCTCAGAGCACCTCCGAAAATTATTCGAACCTACCGCAAGCGGGGGTTCCGGAGTCGAAGACCTCAGACCAGGCGAACGACACGGCGGCCCAAAGCGGTCGTGATCCCCTGCAGTTTACCGCCGCCGAACTCGCCGAAGTTAAGCGGATCGCGCATACTGACATTGAATTCTATCATGCCGTCGTTCAGCAGTACCGCGCCCGTTTCCAATAGCGCTCGCTGGCTCCGAAGCTGCCGCGGTTTTCACCATGTGCGCAGCAGGCCGGCGCACCAAGGCCGTGACCTAAGTGATTGGTGGTTGGATGCATTTTCATTCAGGGCCAGAAAATCATTGTTAAGTTCGGGGCCATGTGACAATTGGCGGGATGATTCGCGCCGACGATCCGCAAGCATCACGCGTCGCGGCGACAGACGGCTTAAGTACGCGGCCTGAATACGGCAGCCAAAGCGGAATTGGGCGTCGCCGTTGCGGGCGGGCGGCTTAGCGCGGTATATGGAGCGCCATGCGAGCGAAATTCTACATCCACATCGGGGTGCCCAAGACGGGCACCAAGTCGATCCAGTATGCCCTGTCCGACAACCGCGCCATCCTTCTGGCGCACGGCATCAATTCGCTGCCTTTCGGTCCAAACCACGGAACTCCCCTGATCTCGCTGCTCAGGGAGAACCCGCATAAAATCCCTCGAAACCTTCTGCGGCATCTCGATACGCCCGAGAAAACCGCTTCCTTCAACTCTTCGATTGGCTTCCGGATAAAAAAGGCGTTGGAACGAAACGTTTCCGGGAAGATGGTCATTTCCGGCGAAGGGCTTTCCGACCTATCCGCGGCCGAGATCGAGCGGCTGAAGGCGCTGCTCGGGCCCTCTGCCGCCGACTACCGTATCATCGTTTATGTACGCGATCACTATGAATACGCCAACAGTGCGTTTTTGCAGCGGCTGAAAAGCGGCTCCACCTTGGATAATCCGCGCAGGAAACTGCCCTTGCCGGAATATCGCAACAAGTTGCAGACGTACATTGACGCGTTCGGCCGCGAGAATGTGGACATCCGCATCTTCGACCGTCGCCGTTTCATCGGGGGCGACCTGATCTCCGATTTCCTCGCCGCGATCGGCGAGCCCCCCGAGTTAGCACGAACTCTTAATGTGGAGCACGCAAACCAGTCGATGTCACACGAGGCGGCTGTGATCCTGAGCGAAACAAACGCGGCGGTCCCGGTCTTGATCAAGTCGTCGCTGCCAATCGCGCGCGGGCATTCGGATTTCACCTGTATATCGTCGGGATCGCGGGGGAACGATTTGCGATTGACCCAAGCCATTATCTCGAACACGAGCCCGAGATATCGGCGGATATCAAGTGGCTGAACCAAATAATTGGCGAAGAAGTTTTTGGTCCCGCCGATCCGAAGCCTGCTTCCGTGCCACGCTGGGGCCAATCCACCATAAACTCAATCAAGGGTGTGCTGGCCGGCATGGCGTCCGAACTCCAAAAGCTGGAGAAAAATCAATATCCGCCTGAAGTTCATCGCCCGCCCCTCCCGGCCAATCTCGGATGGCTGCGGGACGTCTACCATCAGGGAACTTTCGCTGTTGCGGAAGGCGGGCAGCCGATCTCCTCAAATTTCGACCAGGCCACCGTCCGAAGCCTGGGTTGTTTCCTCAATGCCGTGGCGTTGGCGATCCAGCACATGAAAGCCAACAAAACCGCACACAAGAACCGGTTCGCGATCTGGAGAAGCCCGCGCAAAGCAGAAGATCGCTATCGTGAAGTGGTGCGGCGTAATCCTTCAAATGCTGCCGCTCAGTATCGGTTAAGCCAGGCTCATCTGCTGCGGGGTCATCTGGCAGAGGCACACAAAACGGCGCAAGCCGCCGCTGCGCTAGCTCCGGACCGTCCGCGCTTCAGGTTGTGGCTGCGCCTGGTCAATGTCGCTGGCCGCCTGATGCTCAAGCCGGGCTCGCATCGATCGCCAGCATGACGCTGTCTCAAGCGTTGAAGCCACGCAGGCAATTTATGTTGGATGTCGGCGAGCGCTCCACAGCGGCGGCGTGGAGGCTCAGAAGCCCCGCAGCAGCGGGGTTTTTCTAGCACTACAGCCGATTTTGGCGAATACAAAGCTCAATTCGTCTATATTTTGGGTCTTACTTGTCTCAAATCCGAAACAAAAATTCATCGATACTCAAAAGAACCTGCGTACCGTCCTCCGACCAGGTGCTAATTCGCTTTTTAAATGCACGAGGACCTACGCCGATGACGCGGTTGTTTTTTGATCTGGTAGGACCTAACGACCGATCGTTTGATTTTCACGGCCGATACTTTCGCGATCCAAAGGATGCGCATGAGCACGCGCAGCTATTAAGCCTTGATTTGAGCTGCACGGACCTCGAGAAGTGGCATAACGCGGAAGTCCAAGTCAGGGACGCTGCTGGAAGCCGACTGTTCTCTGTCCCAATCATTGAAATCGCTGAGCTCAGCGCCGCCGCTTAGCAAAGCCAGCCTTCGCGCGGCGGGCCGCTCCGTGCAGGATGACCGGCCTGATCGGTCGTGCCCCCCATAAAATCAGCCTCTTTAGGCGTTTCCGGTTTTGACGGAAGGGGGAGTTTCTTCCCCGATTTGTTGCGTTGTCTGCGGCCGTCCGGGGCGGTTGCACCGCACCATTGCCGCCATTGTCGGCTTTTTAAGCTTAGGTATAATGATAGCGTCGAACATTCGGCAAAAACAAAAGATGGAGGAAACCGTGAACAAGACAGTACTCGCCCTTGTAGCAGCTGGCTTCGTGACAACGGTGGCAATCGGGCCCGCGCTCGCCGACAAGGTTACCGCCTGGGATGGCCGCGACAAGATTACCGTCGGCGGCAAGAAATATGAGATTTCAGGCAAGCGCACGAAGGTCACGATCAAAGGTGCAGCCGGCACCCGAGAAATGCTGAAAGTCGGAATGGACTGCAAGGTCTCCGGACCCGTTGGCGGCGAAGCGACGGCGATTTCCTGCTAACACTGATTAAAGACGCGAAGCCGCTTTGGACGGCCGGCTTCGCGTCACCCTCCTCCTCGACAACCCACGCGGCCTATGTCGGGCGCATTGCCGCACCGGCGGGGACTCGAGCTTCGCGGTTCCGGTTACCCGTCAGTAAGGCTTTCCCCGCACACTCCCGAGTATCGGAAAGGCCCGGGCGATGGCGAAGCAGCCCATAAATCAGCAAAAGGATTTTTTCGTCTACGTGCTGGGAAGCCGGCGCAAAGATGAACGTCGTACCTATGTCGGCTGGACCACCGATTTGGAAAGGCGTCTTCGGCGGCACAATTCCGGCGCCGGCGCCAAGTCGACGCGCGGGCGCGACTGGCGTCTGCTTTATTCCGAAAACTGCACGACCCGCAACGAAGCCATGAGTCTCGAATGGCATATCAAGCGCGACAGGAAGTTTCGCGCCACATTGCGCACGACGATCTGAACCTGACGGAGCCGCACGCGTTCCGAGATCGCAGCCGTCTGGCAACGGTGCGCTATCAAGATAAACGCGCCGCACTCGCACGAGTAACGGCGCGTTCAGAGCTGGCCGTGGGGGAACGGCCTAGGGTTACTGCTCCAGCGGCTGCACCACGGCGCCGGGGCCGATCTTCTGCAGATTGCCGCTGATCACCTTCTCATCGCCGCTGATGCCGCTGCGGACCATCACCAGAGCGCCGTCGGTGGCGCCGAGCGAAACAAGACGCTGGTCGACCTTGTTATCCTTGCCGACGACGTAGACGTATTTGCCGAGCTGGCTCGAGCCCAATGCCGCCTGCGGCACCATCAGGGCATCGGGCTCTATCCCGATCGTCAGCCGGATACGGACATATTGGCCGGGCAGCAGGCGAAGATCGCTGTTGTCAATGGTCGCGCGCGCGAGGATTGTGCCGGTCGAACGGTCGACCGTATTGTCCAGGAAGCTCAGCTCGCCGAAGTGGCTCGCTTTCGTTTCACCGGGAAGCAGAACCTCGGCTTCTACCTTGCCCGCCGCACGCGCCTTCTGGATTTGGGCTAGATCCGCCTCGCTCGGATTGAAAGTGACGTAGACCGGGTTGAGCTGCACCAGCGTGTTCAATGGCGCGCCACCCGCCGTGATCAGGGTGCCGACCGGCGCCTGATTGCGGCCGAGCCGCCCGGCAAAGGGCGCCCGGATGTGCGTATAGCCGAGGTTGAGTTCGGCCGTCCGCACCGCAGCCTGCGACATCGCCAGCGTCGCTTCGCCCTGTCCGACCGCGCTGTTGCGCTGATCGAAGGTATCCTTGGCGAGGAAGCCGCTCTTGGCCAGTGATGACCCGCGATCGAGATTACCGCGCGCATAACTGAGCGCCGCCTCGTCGCGCTGCAACTGCGCCCTGGCGTTATCGAGCGACGCCTGATAATCGCGCGGATCGATGGTGTAGAGCAGATCGCCCTTGCTTCGACGTCCGCCCCGTCCGCAACGTACTGCTGCTTTATATAGCCGGAGACCTTGGACTGCAGTGCGATGCTGCGGATCGATTCCGTGCGTGCCGAATAGTCCAGGTAGATCGGGAACCGTCTTCCTGACGATTTTCGCCACCGGGACCGGCATGGCCATCATCGCGGGGTTGGGCGTCGCCGCGCCGGCCGGGTCGCCGACGCGCGGACCGTCTTTGCTCAATACGATGATGGAGGCGGCGACCGTTGCAACAGCTGCGGCGGTGGCGATACCAATTTTCCAATTGCGCATAACGTTACTCTCCTTTTTATTCCGCCGGCTGCATGGCTTGCCCGCCATGCGCCGCCAGCGGGAATGCCGCTCGAACGGCGCTCCCGCCATTGTTCGATCACCGCGTAGAAGACCGGCACGAATACGAGTGTGAGAATGGTGGCCGCCAGCATGCCGCCGAACACCGTGGTGCCGATGGACTGGCGGCTCGCGGCGCCCGCGCCAGTCGCGAGCATCAGCGGCACGACGCCGAGGATGAAGGCGAAGGCGGTCATCAGGATCGGCCGCAGCCGCAAACGCGCCGCCTCCATCGCCGCTTCGACGATCTCGAGGCCTTCCTCCCGGCGCCGGCGCGCGAACTCCACGATCAGGATCGCGTTCTTGGCCGCAAGGCCGATGAGCATCACGAAGCCGATCTGCGAATAGACGTCGATCTGGCTGCCCCGCAGCCATATCGCGAGGAGTGCACCGAACAGCGCCAGCGGCACCGCCAGCAGAACCATGAATGGCATGGTCCAGCTCTCGTATTGCGCCGCGAGGATAAGGAAGACGAAGACGATCGCGAGACTGAATACGACGGTGGCGATCGATCCTGCCTTGAGTTCCTGGAAGGTGATGCCGGTCCATTCGAAGGCGAAGTCCCGCGGCAAGGCGGCGGCGGCGGCGCGTTCCATCGCGGCAACCGCCTGGCCGGAGCTGTAGCCGGGTGCCGCGCCGCCATTGATCTTGGCGGAGGCATAATTGTTGTAATGCGGCACGGTCTCGGGACCGACGGTCGGCTTCAGCGTGCCGAGCGTGCTCAGCGGCACCATGCCGCCGCGTATTGTTGCGCACATAAAGACGCGACAGGTCGGACGCCGAGGCGCGCGCATCCTTGTCGGCCTGCAGCGTCACGCGGAAGGTGCGGCCGAACAGGTTGAAGTCGTTGACATAGAGCGAGCCGAGATAGATCTGCAGCGTGTTGAAGACGTCCGGCAGATTGAGCCCGAGCAGCTTGGCCTTGTTGCGGTCGAGATCGTAGTTGAACTGCGGCGTCGAGGTGCTGAACGAGGTGAAGAGCTGCTGCGGGCTGATCTCCGGCTGCTTGCGCGCTTCCGCGATAACGGCCTGAGTCGCCTCGTTGAGCGCTATGCTGCCGCGGCCGGTCAGATCCTCAACCTGGAATTCGAAGCCGCCGGTCGCGCCGAAGCCCGGGATCGAGGGCGGATCGAAGCTCAGCACGACCGCGCCGGGAAGCGCGAACAGCTTCGGACGCACCCGTTCCACGATCTTGGAGGCATTCTGCTCCGGCGGCCGCTCGTCCCAGGGCTTCAGGATGGCGAATTCCACCGCCGAATTCGACTGAGCGGCGCTGGTCAGGAAGTTCAGGCCGCTGATCGATCCGACGATCTCGACGCCAGGCTCGTTCATCAGCACTTCGCGTACCTGCTTCGCAACCTCGTCGGTCCGTTGCAGCGAGGCGCCATCCGGCAACTGGATGACGACGAAGAAATAGCCCTGGTCCTCCACCGGCAGGAAGGTCGACGGGATACGCGTGGAGACCACATAAGTCGCGCCCACCGTCGCCACGAACAGTCCGAGCACAGCCCAGCGCAGACGAACCAAGGTGCGGACGCTCTGCGCATAGCGATGCGCCAGCCATTCGAATCCGGAATTGAACCAGCGGAAGGGCGCGAAGGTCGCCTCGCCGCGATGGCGGAGGAAAGCAGCCGCCAGGGCCGGACTGAGGGTGAGCGAATTGAAGGCGGAAATTCCGACCGAGATCGCCACGGTCAGCGCGAACTGATTGTAGAGTCGCCCCGCAACGCCAGGGATGAAGGCGACCGGGATGAACACCGCCATCAGCACCGCCGTGGTGGCGATGATCGGCCCGGTGACTTCTTTCATCGCCGCGCGCGCGGCTCGCAGCGGACGCAGGCCAGCTTCGAGCTGGCGCTCGACATTCTCCACCACCACGATCGCGTCATCGACGACGAGACCGATGGCCAGCACCATGCCGAGCAGGCTCAGCATGTTGAGCGAGAAGCCGAGCATCAGCATCACCGCCAGCGTCGCGATCAGCGACACCGGAATGGCGATGATCGGAATGAGCGTCGTGCGCCAGCTTTGCAGGAAGATGAACACGACCGCGACGACCAGCAGCAGCGCCTCGGCAAGCGTAATCAGCACGTCGCGCATCGCCGCCGACACGAAGCGCGTCGTGTCGTAATGCATCGCGTATTCGATGCCCTTGGGAAAGCGCTTCGACAGCTCATCCATCTTGTTCTTGATGTTCTTCTGCAGGTCGAGCGCGTTGGAACCGGGCATCTGATAGATCGCCAGCACGACCGTGGGGTCCGCGCCGAAGAAGCCGGAGGAGGCATATTGCAGCGCGCCGAGCTCGACGCGGGCGACATCGCGCAGCCGCACCACCGAGCCGGCGCTGGGATTGGCGCGCACGACGATGTCACCGAACTGCGCCGGATCGCCGAGCCGCCCGAAGGCGGTGACCTGCATCTCGAAGGCGGTACCCTCCGGCGCGGGCGACTGGCCGATCTTGCCGGCGGCAACCTGGATGTTCTGCTCGGCGACGGCGTTCTGTACGTCGGTGGCGGTGATGCCGAGATTGGCGAGCTTGTCGGGATCGAGCCAGACGCGCATCGAATAGCGCCGCTCACCGAAGATCTGCACGTCGCCGACGCCTGGCACGCGCTTGAGCGGATCGAGCACCTGTAGATAGGCGTAGTTGCTGAGCGCGACCGGATCGACCGAGCCGTCCGGCGAGACGAGATTGACGATGAGGACGAAGTTCGGGTTCTGCTTCTTGATCGTCACGCCGGCCTGGTTGACGATCGGCGGCAGCGACGAAGCGGCCTGCGACGACGCGGTTCTGCACATCGACGGCGGCGATGCTCAGCGGATAGCCGACATCGAATGTGATGGTGATGTTCGACGAGCCGTCGTTAGAGCTCGACGACGACATATAGGTCATGCCGGCGACGCCGTTGATCTGCTGCTCCAGTGGCGTCGTAACCGTATCGGCCACGACCTGCGCGCTGGCGCCGGGATAAACCGCGCTGACGACGACCTGCGGCGGCGTGATGTCGGGAAACTGCGAGACGGGCAGCAGGAAATAGCTGATAGCGCCGGCCAGCACCATGAGCATGGCGATGGCCGACGCGAAGACCGGACGCTGGATGAAAAAACCGACCATGACTAGCAAGCTCCGCAGAATTCGGCGCGCATGCGCTGCGCCGCGTTGATCTGTGCGGGCGGGAAGCTGCGCCAGGCCGGCTCGTAGTCCTGCTGCCGCTCCTGCACCGCGAGCGAGACGGTGCCCAGCATGCGGCGCAGCGCCAGCGGATCGACGCGGTCAGCCCGCATCACCGCCTGGGTGATCGGATCATTGAGCAATTCGTGAATTGTCGGGTCTTTGCAGGAACTTGACATGAATAGAGCCTCTAAAAATCGGTCGTTCGGCCTTGACAAACGGTAAAAAGGTGTTACTAGTAAGTAACATTCGTTTATGTGACAGACCGGTAACACCCAGTCAAGTCCCAAGAAGAAAATTTTTTGTGGCGCATCCAAAGGAAAGGTTCACAAAACCGCGATGGACAATGTTTTCGGCCTGATACCGGTGAAGCCGCGCGAGCGGATCATCACCACGGCGCGTGACCTCTTCCGCAAACACGGAATTCGAGGCGTCGGCGTCGATGCCATTGCCGAAGCGGCCGGCACCAACAAGATGACGCTCTACCGTCACTTCGGCTCAAAGGACGAACTGGTGTGCGAATGCCTGCGCGACTTCGCGCGCGAGGTGGAGGAATACTGGACCGAGCTTGAAGCCGAGCACCCCGGCGAGCCCCTCACCCAGTTGCGCGAATGGGTCCGCTGTGGCGCCGAGTGCATGAACCAGGATGACGGCCGCGGCTGCGACATGGCCAATGCTGCGGTCGAACTGGCGGACGACGATCACCCCGCACGGCAGGTAATCGAGGAATTCAAGGGCAAGCAGCGCGACCGCCTGGTAGCGCTGGCACGCGACGGCGGCATCGCCCAGCCGGAACTGCTCGCCGATACATTATGCCTGCTGCTGGAAGGCGCCCGTGTCAGCATCCAGAGCGTCGGCAAGGAAGGCCCGGGCAAACACTTCATCGCCAGCGTCGATGCGGTGATCGCATCCTTCCTGCACAAGAGCGGCGGTGGGAAACCTGCACGCTCGCCGAAGCGAGCGGTAGAAGCCGCGAAGGCGTCCTAAACGCAGGCGTGATTTGCCGGATCGCTACTGCCATCCGCCCCTCGCCATGATCGCTGCGCAGAGCAAGATGACGACGACGCCGATCAGCTCAAAGTGGATGATGTTACGAATGAGGCTGAGCTTCGCCGGAGCGGGCAACGGGGCCTGCCCCGCCTTCACGGCCTTGCGCCATGACAGGAATTCGATGGTGGGCGCGGCGGACAACACCGCCACGACAAGAAAGACGGACAGCTTGGTGAGGAAAGCGTAGCTCGAAAAATAATAGCTCGCGCCCTTCTCGAAATAGAACACCCGCAACAGCCCGACCACGAGCAAGATCGTCGCAGAACCGCCCAACACCGCGTCCGTCGCCAGCAGCCGGATCGCACCCGGCCGCGTGACCTCCTGCCGGATCAGCACGAACTCGACGGCAAGGGCTGCCACCAGCGTGAATGCCGCTAGATGATGCAGGAAGGCAAAAAAGAGAGACATATCGGGAACTTCTTGACCCCAGCGTCCGTTCCACAAAATAGCCCCACTGTTGCCTCAAGCGCTAGGCTGTTGCCGATCGCGCGATCTAAGTTTGGGGAAGGTAAAAAAGATGGTCCTGCGCCTGTCTGCCGAGTTACGCAGCGCTGCTTTCATTACTGCATTTTGCACCGCCATATCGGTTTGCGGGTCCGCGGCGGCAGAAAGTGGAATTGCTTCGGTTTATGCTTATTCCGGCAGCAAGACCGCGAGCGGCGAACGCGCAAGCCCCGGCGGGTTAACCGCGGCGCATCGCACATTGCCATTCGGAACAAAGGTCCGCGTCACCAACAAGCGCAATGGCCAAAGCGTCGTTGTCCGAATCAATGATCGCGGCCCCTTCGTGCGCGGCCGCGTGATCGACGTGACACCGGCCGCTGCGCGCGCTCTGGGCTTCTCCGGGCTCGTGCCTGTTACACTGGAAAGTAATTCCGGTATCGCGAGTTTGGGTGCAGGCGCCTCCAGCTTTGGTTGGGGCGGAGGCACTGCGAGCTTCGCCGGCCTGAAAGCTGACCCCGCCAGAGTATTCGCGAAAGACTAAGCCGAGCCGGTTTGCGGGGCTGGTAAGCGATAGCTACTGCGTGCCAAGGCCCCCACACTAATTCCGACGTCCGTCCTACGGCTGCCAAGCCCGCAAATGCCGCACCGTTACCGCCGCAGCCTCCGCCGGCGTGCGGATCCCGACATGCTGGAATTCGGTTTTCAGCTCGTCAAAGAACAGATCAATGATGTGACGCGGTCCGTCTTCTCCCAAGGCACCGACCGCATACAGATACGGCCGGCCGGCGAAGGTGCATTTGGCGCCCAGCGCCAGCGCGCGGACAATATCGAGGCCGCTGCGAATGCCGCTGTCGATCATGACCGTCGCACGCGAGCCGACGGCGGAGACGATCGCGGGCAAGATATCGATGGTTGCCGGCGCGCCGTCGAAGTGCCGGCCGCCGTGGTTCGACACGATGAGGCCATCGGCCCCAAGCGCAACCAGACGCTCGGCGTCAGCAGGGTGCAGCACGCCCTTCACCACGAAGGGTTTCTTCCAGCGGTCGCGCAGCCGGGCCAGCTCGTCGAAGGTATGGCTGCCGGTCGAGTTGACCCGCATTAGCTCTCCGGTGTTGTCACGCGTGGCATAGCCCTCGATGTAGGGCACGAGATTTTCCGTGCGCGGCTGGCCGTGCTGCAGGAAGCCCATCGCCCAGAGCGGCGCCGCTGCGATCTGTATGAAGGTCATCGGACCGACGCGGAACGGCACCTTCACACCCCATCGGATATCGCGCGGGCGTTTGCTTTTGCCCGCGCTGTCGATGGTCGGCACCAGCACCTGCGCGCCAGCCGCTTCCGCGCGGCGCACAAGGTCGTAGGTGATGAAGTGATCGTTGCCGGCGAAGCGATAGAGCTGGAACCAGAACACGTCCGGCGCGATCTGCGCGATCTCCTCGATCGAGGCGCTCGCCGGCGTCGCAAGGATATAAGGAATGTTGCGGCGCTGTGCTTCGCGCGCCAGCATCTGCTCGGCCTTCGGCCACATCAGGCTGCCGGAACCCATCGGCGAGATGCCGAAGGGCGCGGCATATCTGCGGCCGAACAACTCCACCTCGGTGGAAACGCCTTTGGTCTCTACGCAATACCGCGGTAAAATCTCAACAGCGGCCAAAGCCTCAGCATTGCGCTGACGGCAGACTTCGTCGTTGGCCGCGCCGTCCACGAAATCGAAGGCGAAGCGGGGAACGCGCCAGCCGGGCGCGCCGGCGCAGCAACTCAATGGTCGGGAAGCGCTTACGTAAGCCCGCGATTTTTGCGGCCCCCTGCCTTTGCCTATTCTCCGTCGCCGGAACCCCGTCCACCGGCCCTGTCCTTTGATCCATCGTACTTTCCGTCTCCTCGGCCACCTGCAAGCGCGGATGCCCAGGTTTTATGCTGCTGTGTGCTTCTGCCTTTCCTAACATAAGCTGAATTAAAAGCCGATGAGGGGACGCCAGAGTGGCAATGAAAACCGGCGCGTAGCTGGCGCAAAATAGAACGCGCCGCCGCTGTCTGCTCGACGCCCGGGAACCCGGTTAACAAAAGCGGCGTTGCCTTTTCACGAGGAAGAGCGATCCAGCCAGCGATCAAGATCACCCGCACGCTCGAACACCTCAGGGACACGAAAGCGAGGTCGGCTATGCGCATCCAAACCGGAAATCAGCCGGTGACTCAGATCACGGTCATCGAGCCCGAGCCGGGCAAGCAGGCCGAATCCTTGGCGCTCATGACTGAGCGCGCCCATTTCATGGCAGGCCAGCCGGGTTTCATCTCAATCAGCCTGCACCGCAGCCTGGATGGCAAACGTATCATCAACTATATCCAATGGCAGAGTCGCGAGCTGTTGCACGCGGCGCATCAATCGCCGGAATTTCGTAAGGAATGGACAAAGTTCGATCAACTGACCGATGAGATCGATCCACATATGTATGAAGTGACCCTGGTCCTGGACAGCGGCCGGTAAGTGAACCATTGCACTGTTAACGTGTTCGGCATCGCGCAAACCCAGATTATACCGTGGAACCGCTTTCCCTCTTGAAGAGCGCGGACTGGAAAGAGCTTTGGCGCGCGCGCATCGACCCCATCACGGAGGGAATGAGCGGCGCCTTTCTCTTTCGCATCATCCAAGACGATTTGCCCGTGCGCTATCTGAAGATTGCCCAAGACGAGGCCGCACCGTCATTACGGCGTGAGATCGTGCGCACGCGATGGCTGGCGGAACAGGGCGTGCGGGTCGCTCCGATCCTGCGCGTTGAAGACCGTGCCGGCCAAGTTGCGATGCTCACGCAGGCTGTATCCGGATTGCCGGCCGAGGCAAACACGCTTCCGACTACCCGTCTGATCGATATTCTGGCCCACGGGCTGGCAAGTCTGCACAAACTGTCGATCGCGGATTGTCCATTTGACGAAAGCCTCGGGATACGGTTGTCGCGCGCTGCGGAAGTGGTCGCTTCCGGTGAGGTCGATCCCGACACCTTTGCACCCCGCAACGGCGGAACTGCGCCTCAGGTCCTGCTGGCGCGACTCTCGGCAAATCCACCAGAGCAAGACCTTGTCGTGGTCCATGGCGATGCAACACTCACAAATCTTATCGTCGATGCTCGGGGAGATGTGGGTTTTGTCGACTGCGGTAGCGCGGGCTGCGGCGACCGCTACATCGATCTCGCGGTGCTGGCCGACCAGATCGAAGAACATCATGGCGCAGAGGCGGCGGCGCATTTCGTCAGAGCCTATGGATTGCGCAGCTGGGACAGCGCGAAGGCTCTTTACTTCTCTGATCTCTATGAGTTGTTTTGATCCTGCTCGGCTGGAGCATCTGCGTCCCGCAACCAGGCGAGCACACCGCGCCCGGCCGCCACGCCGGTGGAGAAACATGCCTGCAGGAGGTAACCGCCGGTCGGCGCTTCCCAGTCCAGCATTTCGCCGGCGACAAAGATGCCGGGACGCCGCTGCAACATGAAGTTCGCGTCGATCTCGTCGAAAGAGATGCCACCCGCGGTGGAAATCGCCCCCTCCAGCGGCGCGGTCGCGACAAGACGAACGGGCACGGCATTGATCAATTCGGCGAGTGCCGCTGCGCTCATGGCGCTGAGCTTTTCCGAGGCTGACGCCGCGGCCTCATGCAGCATTCCGATCGCCACGGGCGACAACTTCGCCGTTTTGCGCAGCACGTTGGACAGTGATTGTTTGCCGCGTGGGACTTCGAGCCGTTTCTGCAACTCGGCCGCCGACATATCCGGCCGCAGCGCAATGGTGAGAACGGCCTCGCCGCTCGCTGCAATCGCCTCGCGCAGCGGTTTTGACAGCGCATAAATGGCGCCGCCTTCCAGACCATCGCGGCTAATGAGTGCTTCGCCGCGCACTGTCTTGCCGCCGAAAGTGAGCGCGACGCGTTTGAGCGGCTGGCCCTCAAACCGGTCGCGGAAGATTTCCGACCAATTGACGATAAAGCCGCAATTGGCGGGACGCAGCGGCGCGATCACGATGTCGGATTTTTCCAGAATTCCTACCCAGGCGCCGTTGGAGCCGAGCTTCGGCCAGCTGGCGCCACCCAGCGCCAGCACCACGGCATCTGTCGGGAGGGTTATTGGTCCGGAAGGCCCCTCAACTATAATTTCACCGCCCTGATCCCAGCCTGCCCAGCGGTGGCGCAAGCGGAAGCGTACACCCGACCGGTCGAGCCGGTGCAACCAGGCGCGCAACAGCGGCGAGCTCTTGAGCGACTTCGGAAAGACCCGCCCGCTCGTGCCGACGAAGGTCGCCTGCCCGATTTGCTCAGACCATTGGCGTAGGGCCACAGGCGGAAAAGCCTCAATCGCGGGGCGCAAGCGCGGCGCCGCCGCCCCATACCGCATGAGGAACTGAGCGAAATCCTCGCTATGGGTGAGGTTCAGCCCGCCGCGCCCAGCCAACAGGAATTTGCGGCCAACCGACGGCATCGCCTCGTAGACCGTAACTTCCGCGCCGGAGCCGGCCAAGATCTCGGCGGCCATCAAGCCGGCGGGGCCGGCGCCGATGACAGCGATGCGTCGTGGCGAGATCAATAGCCCCTTCGCCTGACCTTTTTCGCAGCTTTGCGCGCGGCGTAGCGTGCGTCGCGGGCGGCCTTCTGCTCGACCTGCAGCGCCTCCTCGCGTTCCACCTCTTGCGCGGCAGCGAGCGCCTCCGAATCTCGCTTCTGCTGTTCCACGAGCTTGGCGGCCTCCGCGGTTTGGGCCGCTTCCTTTACCTTTTCAGCCTCGCGCAGCTTTTTAGCCTTTTCGCGCTCGCCGGCGCGAAGCTTGCGTGCCTCAATCACCACCGTCCGGGCTGCCTGCTTGTCGGCGGCACCTGGATCAGCAGCTGCAGCGCGGTGCTTTTCCAAGGCCGCCTGCCTCGCCGCTGTCGCTGCCTTTTGACGGTCTCTAAAATCGGGCTCTTTGTAGATAGGCATCTAGTCTCCAATGAGGATTTTGGCGGGTTCTGCACCGCATGCCACAGCGCTTAATGCCGGGGCTTTCCAGCATTTGGAAGCAAAATCTTTTGAATCAAGAGCGCATGACGAAAGAAAGCTGCGGGGATCGCTAATCAGCAATCAATTCTTGCTCGGCGCAAGGCATGACGGCGTGCGAGGTCCAAATAGGCCTTCTCCGAATTTCCACCCGCCGCGCTCGCTAGTGCCTGTTTCTCAAAATGGCCGCACTCTCGCCCTCAAAGCGCTCGCGCCACTGCCTACCCGCACGCCTGTAGGGAAATAAAAATCGGGAGTGTGAATATGATCGTGCGCCTCGGCGCTGCGATGTGCAGCGCTTTTTTGATCGGTATGTACTCATCCGCCGCGACGGCGGAATCGGGAATTGCCTCCGTCTACGCTTATGCCGGCGAAAAGACCGCGAATGGAGAGACCGCAAAACCAAGCGGGTATACTGCCGCGCATAAGACCCTGCCGTTTGGCACAAAGGTGCGCGTGACCAACAGGCGCAATGGCAAGAGCGTTGTGGTGCGCATCAATGACCGCGGCCCGTTTATTCGCGGCCGCGTCATCGACCTGACGCCCGCGGGCGCGCGGGCGCTCGGATTTAACGGCCTGGCGCCGGTGAGCCTGGAAAGCGCGGGCTAAGAATAAATAACACGCAAGCCGGGCATCTCCAGCACCTGCTGCAGCCGCTCCGGCTCCAGGCCGGCGAAGGCTGCCGCCTGCTCGCGCAACAAAAGCAGCAACGCCGGAATCTCCTCGGCCGGCTCCAGTCCGGAAGATCCAGCCCCGTGGCTCCGGCGTCGTGAGCTTCAATGCTTGACGATCGTATATGCCAACAAAGCGCTTGGCCTCGGGGAAGGCGCTGCCGCGCTGGGAGTCTGGCCGGTGGAACGCCGGAAACAATTGCATGCCACTTGCTTGTGCAGGCCGCCTGTCGGAAGATCCAGGTAGATAGGGGGCTCCATGCGCAAAATATTGTTGGTAGCCATTTGTGCGACGAGTTTGAGCAGTCCTGCGGCGATCGCGCAGGGATTCAACGTGCAGCTTTCACCCAAGGATCCGAAATACAATTCGCCGGCGTGCCGCAGCATGCGCGAGAAGGCGAAGAATTATAAGAACGGACTCCTTGACCAAAGCCCCGAGACTTACATTTTTGCCGGCGCGATGCCGGGCGGAACAGTGGGCTTTCTCGCGCTGCAATATCGGAAGGACGAAATGTTCCGGCGGGATATCGAGCAGGCCTGCATGAGCAACCCGCCCGACAGGTCCTATCTCGACAAGCCTGTGGGAAGATAGGTGGCGTAGACGGAGCGGGCCGCGCTGGCGCGCCTATTGCTATGCCTTTTCTGCGCGCCCCAGACCAGATAAAGCACCCGCGCGATGTCGGTTCGGATACGCCGTAACCTCGATTGACCTGCCGTTCTTTATTTACCGCGGCGGATGATTGTCGCCACCGACATCGTGCCGGCGATCGGGTTGTATTCGTCGTGGGGCGCTGGCTCTTCTTCGTCGCCGAGATCAGCCCAGCGCCGCCTCTTCTGCTTTGCCACGACAACGGCTGCGACCGTCCCAAGGATGGTGATAAAGACCCAGAGCCACGTATCAAAACTTAATCCGAAGAACTGTGCTGGCGCTGGCATGATCCCCTAGGGTCCGTGACCGATGGCACTTTCGTCGGTAGAGCGCATGTCTGCTTAATGTCCAACCCTTGCGCAGCTGGCCGGCCGGCGCATTTCAAAAGCCGAGAAGCGGGGCTGTGGCCGTACCACGCATAAAAGCCTCCCCCTTCCGTGACCTTTCAAGCAGGCTACGGCCCTTCCCCTCAGCACTGCGCGGCATTGCCCTTGTCGCGGGCTTCAATGCAAGGTTATCATGCTCATCAACAGGAGCACGTCATGCTAAAACAAATCGGAGCGGCCTTTGCGCTCCTCGTGCTGACTGGTTCGGCATTCGCACAGACCTTCGACCGACCGTTCGACTCCACCCGCAGGAATACTCAGCCGCAGTATCGTCCGCCACCGGCCAAGAGCTATAGCACCCCGGCTGCCGGGCCGAGCATCAATCCCTCTGTCGGACAAATCGGAGTACCCCCGCCACCGTCTACCTATACCGGACAAATCGGAGTGCCCCCGCCACCGTCTGCCTATACCGGCGCATACAGCAGCACGTACGGAACAACACCTGGCAACCGCTGAAGCGATTGCCATTGCCGTGTCATGTTGTCGCTCGGCACAACATGCGACAGTCCTGCGCGGTTAGGGACTTCCTCGCAAATCGTTGTTTTGGCACTGAAAATAGCTTCGCCTCTCTGGGGCAATAGGTAACGGTCCAGGCCCTCGCCACGCAGCAGCCGCCGTGCCTCTTTTCTGCCGCCTTCTCACGCGAGCACCAACCGTTCTCATTGAAGAAAATCCCATCATGCATGGACCAGAGGCAAGCTCGCTATGAAAATCGCCGCCAGTGTCACGTTTTTTGTCATTCTGACAGCGACCTCAGCAAATGCAGCGGGATGGAGTTCCGTCCATAAATACGTCAAGCGGTCGGGGAATTGCGCCGGGCAAGAAATTCTCGCCAGCCACTATTCCGTTTCAAAGCGCACGGCCAACGGCGAACGATTTGATCCCAACGGCAATACCGCAGCCGCACGTAGCTGGCCGATTGGGACGAGCCTGACGGTGACCAATCCCAAAAACGGCCGCTCCGTTGTTGTGAGGATCAATGATACTGGGCCGTGGGGAGTTGCCTATCGCATGGGCGCACGGCTGGACATGGCAATCGGCGCGGCGCGGCGGATCGGGATGAGCGGTTCGCAATATGTGTGTGTCGCATGAATGCCGCGAGATAGCGCGGCACGCTTTCAGCCACACGTTGCATTAGACTGGAACCGGTAATCCGCCGGTAACACTATCCTTGTTACATTGAAGAATTGCGAATAGCGCCTTCCCCCCATTGGCGGCTGCGTGCGCCGGGTAAGTTATGCTCGATGATAATGTCATGTTGGAAAAGGTCGATACGTGACGCTGCGACGGCTCTTGTCCTGCTGACGAGCCCGGCAGTTGCCCAGCTGTCAAGTGTCGGCGGTGGACCAATCCAGATGGGGCCTCTGGACAGCAACCAAGCCGAAATCGACGCGGTGCACCGCGCGAGCATCGCCCAATCCAGAGCGCTTGGACCTGCTATGGCTCCGCGAGCGCGCACGCCAATTCTGCAGTTCCCCGTGCGGCTGCGCAGTCTGTCCAAGGCGATCTCCGGGCATCACATCGCCAATTACGTCGACCTGGATGCAGCTGCAAAGCTCAAGGACTTTACCTGCGGCAGGCGCACCTATGACGGTCACAACGGAACCGATTTTGTCTTAAGTCCGTTCTGGTGGCGCATGATGGATGGCAAGGAAGCGGAGGTCGTCGCCGCGGCGCCGGGAAGGCTCATCAACAAGAACGACGGAAATTTCGACAGGCAGTGCAACTTCAGCGGCGCCTCGCCGGGAAATTACGTCGTGATCGAGCAGGACGACGGGCATTTCGCCTACTACTTCCACATGAAGAAAGGCTCCGTCACATCGCGTTCGATCGGCAGCCGTGTTGCGGCCGGCGACGTTCTGGGTCTGGTCGGGAGTTCCGGCACCTCGCTTCTTCCTCACCTTCACTTCGAATTGCGTACCGCGTCTGGATTCATCAACGGGCAAACGGTGGATCCGTTTGCCGGAACCTGTGGCGCGACGAAAACGCTGTGGAGGCATCAGCCGGAAAAATTGGACACCGAGATCATCCGCATCGCGACGCACAGGGTCGTTCCTCCCAATGCGCATCTGGATTTTTGCTCCAATCCTGATCCCGGCTATTCCGACCGGTTTCTGCCCGGAGCACGGGTGTGGGTGGCGGCCTATGTTCGCGATCAAACGCCAACCACGCCGCTTAATTTCAAGGTTCTGCGGCCGGACGGCACAATCTTTGAGAGCTGGACGTCGGCCCCCCTTTCGCGCGTAGAACCATTTACTTACTGGTTCGGGGAAATCGATCTGCCGCCAAGCGGACCGCAAGGCCGCTGGAAGGCGCAGGTTCAGCTCGAAGGCAAGACGGCCGAGCACGTGTTCATGGTCGGCGCGCTGCCGGCATCAACCACTTTGACGACGTCGGTGACGCCGGTTTCTGCGACTGCGACACCGAGCGCGCCGGCTAACCTAGACGTCGTGGTGCGCAACACCGGCGGCACAGCTGCGATCGGCTGTTCGGTTGCCCCGGATGCGCCGCTCGCCGCCGTATCGCGCTTCCAAGTCACCGTCGGCGGAATTCCGCGAGGCGGCATCAACGAGGCGTTTGATATCCCGGCGGACACAGCGAAAAAAATACGTCTCACGATCATCCCGAAGGCCCCTTACCACGCCACCCAGATCAAGCTTCCGATCCGCGTATTCTGCGCAAATGGGTCCGAACCGGTCGCTGCCCGCGCCAAATCGGTCACCCTGTCGTTCTGAGGCGGGGAGTTCATAACGGCTGGGCGGCGCGACCGCGTCAAAGTCTGTTGACGCGGGCGCACGGCTGCGCGCTACAAAACTCCGAACCTGGTCAGGGGGTCCGCTTGCCCCGAGCACCGCTGGCGGAGGCGTTACGATTCGTTAACAGATTGTTGCAACGATCTCTCAAAGTTGAACGAGTGGAGAGTGTGACATGAGGCGGCTCGGTATAGCGTGCGCGACAGTCGCGATTCTCGCGGCCTTTTCTCCAAGCCAAAAAGCGTTTGCCGGAAACGGAGTTGCCGTCGGGCTGCTGGGCGGGCTCGCGGCGGGCACGATCATCGGCGCAGCCGTAGCCCAGCCGCGCTATTTTTATGAGCCAGTCCCCGTCGAAATAGACATGGGTCCGCCTGCGCCGATGGCGGCAGACTGCTATTGGACGCGCGGTGCCCCGGTGTGGGACGGCTATCGCGGCGCATGGATCCGTCCGCGGATCCAAGTATGTGATTGAGCTTCCACAGCGTCCCGCGATGTGACGTCGTAGGCTCCAGCCGTTTCGGTAGTTTACCTTTTGCGCTGGCAATTCACATGAAGCGCTACGCCTAGCGCGATCTCACGCGCCCGGTGAAGACGGTGCGCTGAAAATTCCGCTATCAAAACACAACTAGTGAACTGACCTCGCGATCGCGTGCTGCCTATCGAGCTCGCTTTGCAAAGAACGTTGTTGTAACGGGCAACAGCGGCCAAATTTCGGTCAATTATTTGCCATGCGGCACCCCGATCTGCCCTGTTCCGACTGATCAAACGCTGCATGTCGCGCATACCTTAATCCGGGGAACAAACGCGCGCGACACGGTTTGACTCTACGGGCGCTGCTGTTGTGCAGCGCCTCTTCGCAAAGGAGTTCAGCATGAAAAGAAGCACACTGTTAGCGATCACGGCGTCCGGCCTTCTGCTCGGCTCGGTAACCGCCTTTGCGCAGACGGGATCTCCCGGCGCGAGCGGCTATGCACCGGGTCAGCAGGACCGTACCGGTACTGAACCGGGCGCGAGCTCGTCTGCCCCAGGACAACGCGTGAAGAGTGAAGGTGGCGCTGCGAAAGATTACGCTCCCGGCCAGCAGATGAAAAACTCAGAAACCAGCGGGTCGGCAAGTGAAAAGGCGAACGAATCGAAGGATCCGAAGCAGAAAAAACAGTAGTCCAAAGGAAGCTGCTAACCTTGCATGCGCCAATCCTAAGGACCGACGATCCACCCCGGGGAGAAGTATCCCCGGGGTGTTTTTATTTCGGCTCGAGAACGCAGAGACTCAAGCAGCCCACTTGCCAGGTGCAATGGTCGTAGCAAGCTCGGGGATGCCCCATCGCAACCGATCCTGGGCTTTATCCCCGCTCCGTCCCCGCCGCCTCGAACGGGTCGCCTTGCGGTATGATTGACGGCCCCATCAGCGCGGCCATCGGAATACATGCAATCACCAACAATCCGTCGCGCGCGAAGATCAGGTCTAGCTTGCCGCCAAGATCGCGTTCGATGATTGATCGCAGCAGCACGCTGCCGAAACCTTCCTTGCGCGCTGACGGCCTCGGCGGGCCGTTCTGTTCCTGCCATTGCAGCCGCAAAATCCGCAAGCCGTCTTCCTCCGGCAGATCCCAATGCACCTTCACCTTGCCCGTCGGAACGCTGAGCGCGCCGTATTTCGCCGCATTGGTCGCCAGCTCATGAATGACCATGCCGATCCCGACCGCTGCTTTGGACGGCAGCTCGATCGCGGGACCCTGTAACTCGAGTCTCGTCTCGTCGCAAAACGGTTTGCAACACTGGGTGATCAGCGCGGCGAGGTCGCCGCTGTGCCACTCGGGATCACCCAGCGCCTCATGCGACTTGGCGAGCGCGATCAGGCGGTCTTCGAACGCCTTGCCGAATTGCTCAAGCGACGTTGCGCGACGCCGCGTCTCATTCGCGATCGCCTGGATGATGGCGAGCATATTCTTCATACGGTGGTTCAGTTCGTTGACCGTCCTGGCGCGGGCGCGATCTCGATCTTTCAGCACAATGATTGATCGCATGAGGGTGCCGGTAACACCGTCGAGCTCGGCGATGCCGGTCGGGATGGTTTTCGTATTGCCGCCTGCTTCCGCCACGCCCCGTAACTGGCGTAGCGGTCGCGCCAGCGCCCGCGCGTAGAAAAAGGCGAGGATTAGCGAAGCTGCGAGCCCTACGGTTGTGACAATCGCCAGCAGCAGGAGCGAGCGATGAAGCGGCGCCTCCAGCTCGGAGAGCGGAATTCCGGCGGCGATCCGCCAGCCGGAAAGCTCCGAGCGCTGATAGACGTTGAACACCGTGGCACCTTCGAGCGTCTTGCCGATGAAGGTGCCTGACTTTCCTTGCGCATTGCGGAGGAAGTCGTCGGATGCCTTCTGTCCGGCAAAGCGCTCATTATCCCAACCGCGCGCGATGATCCTGTCGTTGTTGTCGACGACCTCTATCAGCCATCGGCGGTCCGGCAAATGCGCGGCGAGAATGTCGAGCACTCCCTTGGACGAAATCGCCAGGGTGAGCAAATAGTCGACCTTGCCGTGTGCCACCACCGGCATCTCGAGCGCGACGCTGTTGGACCGAACGGGCCCAGTGACCAAGTCGGAGATCACCGGGCTGCGGTGTTCGATCGCGAGCCGATCGGCTGCCCGCAATCCTGGATCCGTCATGTTCGGGATATGGTCGCCGAAGTCCAGGCTAGTGACAAAAATCGCTTCCCCGTCGGTCCGGCGCAGGGCAATGACACTGTCGGTCACAGATTGACTGAGTGCTTTTGCCCGCGGATAGAATTGCTCGAACCTGCCTTCTGCGAGCGCCTCCGAAGACGCCAGTACCTGCAGCGCGAGCCTGTAGCGATTGAGCTCCTGGTCGATCGCTGCCGTCGCGTCGTCAACGATGTCGTGTGCACGAATTGTCAGCGCCTCGCGCGCCTGGTCGACATAGAACTTGGCGATCAGGAGACCGGCTGCGAGCAGGGGTAAAACGATCAGCGCGCCAAAAATGGCGAGATGAAGCCGGATCGAGAGGCTGCGACGACCCACGGGTGCCTTCCCCCAGGAGGCATAGAGCGGCGATTATGGGGCATAAATTCGAGATAATATAGAGGGTTGCGAGATCGTACCGCCATAAGCTTTGTCCCGGGCCATGCCGATAGCCGCGCGTTGCTGTCTACAAGATGCCCCCGCGACCAAGGGGGCATCACGGCTGTAGGGATACTCCCCGTCCTATCCCCGCGCCTTTTTGTTCGCACCCGCTAGAGTCCCTTCCCGGCCGAATACGCTCCGCCCTCCATATCCCGGCGACGCCGCCATCTCGTCGGCGATGACTCTCTCCGCCATTGGTTCTTTCTTTTATCGAGCGCCCGAATGCTATTTAGGCCAGCGGACCTACGATGCAACGCGACGCTTTCAGCCGCATGGTCATCGCTTTCAAATCTGCTGCCCTTGACGCCGGTCTCGGAATCGCGGCCTCGCTCTTGTATGTTAAACTGACTGGTCTCGGGTGTAACCAATTCAGCACCGCCTTGGCCGCCGGATGGGATGAAAGCGAAGGAACCCCTATGCCTCTTTACCTGACTCGGTTCAGCTACACCCCGGAAACCTGGGCGAAGCTGATCAAGAATCCGGAAGACCGCCGAGCGGCAGCCAAGCAGTACATTGAATCGGTCGGCGGAAAGCTGCACGGTTTCTGGTATGCCTTCGGCGATCACGATGCCTACAATCTGTGGGAGGCACCGGATAACGTCTCGATGGCAGCCACCGCGATCGCGATCAGCGCCGGCGGAGCGCTGAGTTCCTTCCAGACGACTCCCTTGCTGACGGTGGAGGAGACGCTGGCAGCCTTGAAAAAGGCTTCGTCTATCGCGTATCGGCCACCAGGAACTGCATAGGAATTCATCTTGGACCGCCTGTTACGCGCCACGCTGAATACCTGGAATGGGCTTCTCGCCGCGGCCCGCAGCGAGGAGGCTTTCCGTCAGGAACTGGTGGTGCTGGCGCTGGCGGTGCCGCTCGCTTTTTTCATCGGCACGGAAAATTGGAAGCCGCTGACGCTGATCGCCGTGCTGCTGGGAGTGCTGGTGGTCGAACTGCTTAATACCGCGATCGAGAAGCTGTCAGATTTCGTCGCCCCCGCGCGTGACGAGCGCATCGGCCGCATCAAGGATATGGGCTCCGCCGCGGTCGGCCTTGCCATCATCGCCGCCGGGCTAATTTGGCTACAGGCGGTGGTCGAGCGGCTGGGGTGGTTTTGATGCTGCCCTACCTCCACTGGCAGGCGCTTCTTACAGCTGTTTAATCAGCCCAGCATCGATCAAGAGACGGTTGAACCGTCGCGCTTCCACGCCGCCGTTACAGGCATAGAAAATTCCCGCGCAGCGGTTGAAAATGTTCTTCTGCTCGGCGAAGGACGGATCGAGCGGCAGCCCGGCAGCCTCCTGTACCACCAGCGGGAGGTACGGCCCGTCGAGCGTATCCGCTGCGGAGGACAGATCCACCGGTTTAAAGTTGACCGTGTCGATTGCATAATAAGTGGTGAAGTATTTCGGATCGAAGCGGAGCAGCAGTTCGCCAACGGCCTTCTCGTCGAGCGACGGGTTGATGATCTTGGCGGCGAAGTCCGGCTGATGATCGCCGTAGCGTACGATCAGGAAAGACTCCGTGGGGAAATTCTGCTGCAACCCCGCGAGAAAGCCCGCATAGTCCTGCGCGCTCATGGCCTGCCGCCGCAGATATTCATTGACCGCAGGAGGATTATTCAGGTCTTGCCATTGCGGCGCGAGATCGGGGCGAAAGCGGTAGCTCCAGGGGAAATGATTGGCAGCGAGATAGACGAATAGGAACATCGGGCCCTTGCCGCGCTCGCTCTCGATCAGATGCGTGGCCTTGTCATAAAAAAATGCGTCTGGCTGCAGCCCCTTGGCACCCATGTCGGTGGCATCCTTGAACTGCTGCATGCCGGTCGTCGTCTGAAAGCTGCGCGCGCTCATGAACGCGCCAAGCGAGGGATAGAGTGAGAAAGTCTGATAGCCGCAGCGGCGCAACGCGTTCGGCAGACCGCGCGTGACGCGCCCGGAGGCGATGCGGGTGACGAAGTAGGAAAAACGCCCGAAGGAACGCGCCGACAACCCGGTGAGCACATTATATTCCGCGATCCAGCTGGCGCCGCCGATGCCTTCCACCAGAAACCGCCGCGCCTTGCCGTCAAACGACTTGAAATGCGCGCCATAGCCGGGCGGCACCTGAACGCCGGGCGCCGAACGGATATCAAAGCTCGACTCGTCATGCACCATGATGATGTGCGGCGGCCTGCCGGCGGGCTGGCAGGCGGTATCAGCGCCCGACTTCAGGCGATCAGCGACCACGGGGTCGGATTCGAGAAAGCCGTGCTTCATCAGGTCGGAAACCACGCTGATGCCCGAGCGAGTGAAATTGGAAACGTGGTTATGACCGTAAAAGGCCTCAAACGGCTCGAGCTGCACCGTAAAAGCCAGCGCCAGAAGTGCGGCGAAGCAGACCGTCATTCCCGCCATCGCCGTGCGCAAGCGCACCCGTAGCGGATCGATCCACCAGAGCAGCACCAGCAGCGGGACGATCGCCGCCACGGCGATGCCGACAATAAGCCAGAGCTGCGGAAAGATCGTGAACAGGAAGGCGAAGCTATCGGCATCAATGATCATCACGTCGAGGAAATTCAGCGTCATCCAAAGGACGCGAAACTTGAACTCGGAGAGGACGATCACCAGGGTGACAAGAATGAGCGAGAGCGCTGCCGCGATCGCCGGCCGCCGCAATAGGGCAAGCCAGAAAAAATTCAATAAGCCCCAGATCAGTACGAAAGCGAGCCTGGATACGGGAAAGACTTCGTACCAGGCCAGCAGGCCGATAGCGGCAAGGTGCAATAAGCCGATGACTGCGATCGGGGTGACGCCGTGCCGCGCAACGAGATCCGTTGCGACGAGGCGGGCGCTAAAAGAATGGGTCGTAAGAGACATTCCTGGCGCAGCGCCGGGTCATTGCGCATTCACCGCCCGAGCGTCGCGTGGCGTCATAGAACGGTAATATTCCTGTCATGGCAAGCGCTATCCCGCCGCATGCTGAAGACCGGCGCCGCAGCTAAACGTTTGTTCAGATTGAAAAATGCCGCGTTGGCGGCGGGGCTTGTCAGCCGCTCAAAGCGGATCGCCGATGCCGCCCATGCCCGGCTCTGACAAGGAGCTACGGCGCTTTCCCATTAGGGCAAGGATCTCGCGTCCTGCGTATTTCTTCGCGGGGATATGACGAAGCACGAACAGCAGGCTGGCGCCCATCTTCATGCGCCGTGCCAGCATCGCCGTGCTCAGTCCCGTCCATGTGACAGCTACCAGCACGACCGATATGCACGCGCCAAGCAATCCCAGACGCGGCGTAAGCGCCGCATTGCCGACCAGCAACACGGCGCAGCACACGACCGTGATTGCCGCATTGGTTCCCTGCTGCCCGCCCAGGGTCAGCAACATAGGTGCCGGGCCAGCCAGTGCGCGGATAAGCTGGGCCGCAATCAGAATGACCAAGCCCCATTTTGCGGCCGCATAACCCGGCCCGAACAATCCCAGAATCACATCGCCCCAAAAGATCGCCGCAGCCAAAGCCGCGGCTGTGACCAGAACCGGCAGCAGCGTCGACCGCAGCAATGCATCCAGCATTTCTTCGGTGTTGCCTCGCTGATGTGCGTCGGCGAGGTCGGGCAACAGAGATCTGATGCGTCACCTGCACGATAAAGCCGATTAGCATCGAGATTTTTAGCGCGACGCCGAACGGCGCCAAGGCTTCCGCGCCGAGGAAAGGCGAGGTCAGCAAGATAATCAGATCCGCGAACAGCGTTGTGAACAGCAAAACGAGGAGAAGTGGCCATGCCTCGCGCCGCCACCGCCGCCGCAGTTTTTTGCGCCCGCGAAGACCATGCGATGCGAAAGCCCTTTTGAGGACAACGAACTGAGCCACTGCCAAGCCGGCCGAAACAGCAGCATAAGCTGCAACGGCCATTCCCGCCGAAAGCGTTATTCCCGAAATCCCAACGGCAAGTGCAACGCCAAGGAAAAATGTGGGCCGTAGCAAAGTTTCCGGCAGCATGCCGATGACGAACTTCCGATCGGCACAAGCCAGCGGCGGATAAATCGAGAATGAGGTGGCAGCGGCAACGCAAATCGCCGTCGCTATAAGGAAGGTCCTCGAATCGACGTCGAGTGCCGGCATCAGCACGGCGGGAGCCAGCAGAAACGCTGTGAAAAACAAGCCGGCCAGCCAGCTCTCGCGCTGAACTTGTCCGAAGAAAGCGCGCAACAGGGCTGCCCGGCCAGGCCGGCGATAGCGGGACACGAAGCGTTGTATGATTCCTGGATAGCCTTGCGTTGCCACGATGCCCAGCACGGCCGCCAGACTTGTTGCGGCGAAAAACTTTCCGAGCGCTTCCGGGGTCAGCAGTCGCGCGAGCACGAGTTGAGCCAGAAAGCCGGCTCCCGCGCCCGCCACGCGCGCGAGCATCATGAAGGGAGCGGTCGATACCACCGCTTTTAGGCGCCGCATGTCAGCAGCCAACGGAAAGCAAGATGCTGTGCCTTGTCCCTCGCCAGCGCATAAGCGACATGGGTAGATCCATCAGCCCGGGGAGAGGATCGTCCAGTGCAAAGGCACCCAGCGCCATGGGTTTACGAAAGGCGCGAAGGTATTGGGCGGGAGAAAGCTTTCCCGCCATGATTTCGCGCAGAGCTTCAGGCAAGTCCCGCGAGAAATACATCCAGGCCGCACCTGATTGGGCACGCATGCGTGGCAAGGTTTCGCCGCGGGCCAGCCGCCACATCGCCAAGGGGAAGTCCACGCCGGCCGGAGTGCCGAGAGAATTCCAAGTCCAGGTTCGCGGATTCACATCGAGCAATTTGTATGAGCCGTCACGGGCGTCCAGCTTGAATTCCATCTCGACCATGCCGCTGTAGCCGACGGCCTTCAGCAGCAGTTCCGCCTGAGCCTCGACCTGCGCGTTATCGATAGTTTCCACAAATGTTCCTGTGCCGAAATTGGCAGGATGCTGCCGCGTGCGTCGCGCCACCATGGAAACGACCGGCAGTCCCGCCTGGCAAACCGCCGCGTAGGAAAACTGCGCGGAGCCGTCGCCCGGCACGAGTTCCTGCACGATCAATCCGTCCGGCCCGGCCATCGAGACGGCATCATTGAAAACACGCCTGAGCATGTCGCGGTCATTGACGCGCCAGACCTTCGATTGAGTTAGCAGGTTCTGACCTTGTTTGATCGCCGGTTTCAAAATAAGCGGAAAACGGCAATCAAGCGCCGCAAGATCGGCCAAATCCGTTATGGCGTAAGTCCTGGGATAATCGATGCCGAGGGCGGCGGCTTTTTTATAGGTGAGATTTTTGTCCGCAAGCCATTTTGTTATTTCCCACGGCGGCGTGCAGAGACGATAGGCAGAGCTCAGCTCGGCATGATGCTGCGAAATCAGCCTGACTTCATCGTCCGCATTCGGGAAAAGCGTCCATCCGTGCAGATCGCAGCGATCTGCAAGATCCACCAGCCAGGATGCCGCCTCGGAATGCTCCGGGCCGGGCCATGCGCTGCGATGCGTGGTGTAGCGGGAAAAACCTGCAAGCGGATTTTTGCCTTTCAGGAAAAAACAGGGGATACCGGCGCGCCCCAAGCTCCGCACCACCCCGAGCGCGCCGCAGTCGCCGCCAATGACGACCGCGCCTGACCTTCCGCCGTTGGCGTGGCCTGCCAATCGCTTTGCAGAGTCCAGTTCTCCGTGCACGTCGCGATGCCTTCTTTCGCTCTCTCGATTTTGGTCAGTAATCGCCCGTTGATGCGAGCCGAACAGGGCATCTGGTTTGACGCGTGCGGCAACCAAAAAGGGCGTCAAGCGCAAGCGAATTTTTGACTGAAACTCGTTGTGTTTCCGTTACTTGCATTTGCCCGACGAGGGCACCCCCCTCCCCGCACTTCACCAATAGGACTTCAGCACTCATGTGAGCCCGACGAGACACCGCGGCGACGCAGCATAAATCTGGCTTTCAAAACAGCGCTCCACGCGAGTGGCGACTTCTTGATAAAACGTTTGACGCGCAGCTTGGCTTTTATGGCGGCGACCGCCAGGCGGCCCATCAGTCCGTCTCCACTCACATGGTCATGCAGCTCAAGGCGGGAATCCGCCCAATTCTGCTTGTAGGCCTCGTCGCCGATGGTGAAATCGAAGGACTTGCAGCCGTGTTCGATCGCGAACCGCATCAGGTCGTGCAGGTGGGCCACGCCCGGACCGAAACGCAACGTTGGGCCATCATCGTAGCTCGCCAGCACGTGGTAATAGCAACCCTGAAACATCAGCCCCAAATTCGCGGCGGCGCAATTTGGTCCGACGCTTAGTCGACTGACGTGCACAAAGGGACGCGCCGTCGTTGCGATCGAGAGAAAAAACTCTTTCTGCCCGGGAATTTCGAACATGTTCGGAATTCCCATGCGCTGAAACCACCGGCTCTTTTGCTCGATCAGGAGATCCATAGTCTTGCGAATCTCCTCCGGCGCTTCTGCGGTGATGAAGCGAAGATCGCCGAGTTCGGCAAGCTTCCTGCGTTTACTTCGGTCGTGGCGTCGGGTGGCGGAAGAGCGCTTTGTGGAGTAAAACTGTTCCCAGTTCTCTCCTAGAGCCACCGCGTGAGCACCGGAAGCATGCAAGCTGGTGCCGAGCAAGCGCATGGGATTTGCTTGTTGGCCAATCTTTTCGGGCATCTTGTCCAGCAGCAGCAGGTCGTATTGAAACTGGCGCTGTAACAACTCCCGCGCGGCGTTCCAGAGCGATCGGAACTGCGTCTCGGATACCTGAGCAGAGAAATCCGAAGCCAGCAGCGGCGCGTTGTAATCGCAAAGCGTGTGACCGAGGAACGTGACTTTGCGCACGGGCCCTTTTCGGTGCGCTGCTAGCGGCAGGATGAACAGCAGCTTGCCGTGCTGGCGTGCGGTCACAATTGCCGGTGTGACACCCGCCTTGGCTCCAACGCAGTGCTGCCAGGCCGAGAGCCAATCAAATGTCTGGAAAGGCGTACAGGCAGCGTGGCTCTCAAATTCGCGCCACTCCCGCTCTAGCGAAGCCAAGCCGGTGTTGAGAGAAACATTGACGGCAGCGGCAACGGCAGGCTGCATCACCCTTTCCTCCGGCGTGGGCTGCCATGCTTCCAACATTAATTTTGCTTGTTGTGCCACGATTGTCTTTTCCGCGGGTTTTGCTGCGCGTTCACTTGGCTGCAGGCTGCGCGCGCTGCTCCAGCAATACTTGACGGCGCTTAAGGAGCTGTTAGCTCAGCGCCGATGATGTCTTCCCCAAATATCCCGTCGTCCCGAGAATTTGCATAATTCCACGGCCAAAAATGGCTTCAGCCGCAAATTTTTGCGTCGCCATTAATCTTTCGTTTTCCAAGCCTGGTCTTGGGCGGCCGGTACCAAATTGTCGCCGCCGAACCCATCCGGCGCCGGAGCTTGCGACGGGACGACGGCTTCTGTTACTTTTGACGCGGGGACACAAGCAGACTCCCCGCCGTCGCAAGACGCTCCTGCGTCCAAGCTCTGCTACCTGATCCGGCTGAGCCGGTGCGGGGTAGCATGCAAGCGCGCAATCCGGACAAGATGTTTGCCGCGACCACCTACCTGCTGGTAGCGCGGGCCTTGCGCGATTTCGGCGATGGTTTTGTCGCGGTGCTTTTACCCGTCTATCTCCTGGCGCTTGGATTTTCGCCGCTTGAGGTGGGCGTCATCGCCACGACGGCCTTGCTCGGCTCCGCGCTGCTGACAATCGCCACCGGATTTCTGGGAGCGCGCTACGATCACCGCCAGCTGTTGCTCGCGGCCTCCAGCCTAATGATCGCGACGGGCGTCGCCTTCGCGGTGGTGCATGATTACGCGCTGCTGCTGGTGATAGCCTTCGCCGGCACGATCAATCCCTCGGCCGGCAGCGTCAGCGTGTTCGTGCCGGTCGAGCACGCGGTGCTGGCACGGGAAGTCACCGATGCCTCGCGCACGCGGATGTTTGCGCGTTATAGCCTGGTCGGGGCGCTGGCTGGCGCTGTGGGCGCGCTAGCCGCGGCGATTCCAGACCTCCTCTCGCCGCTGCACCTCGATCAGCTGACGGCGATCAAGGTGATGTTCGTCTTCTATGCCCTTCTGGGCGTGTTCGGCGGCTTTATCTATGCGCAGATTCCGCCGCACCATCCCTCGGCGGGGCACGTAACGCCTACCGCCCTAGGCCCGTCGCGACAGATCGTTTTCAAGCTTGCCGCGCTGTTTAGCCTCGATGCTTTCGCCGGCGGCTTCGTGGTCCAATCGCTGCTGGCACTGTGGCTGTTCGAACGGTTCGATATGTCGCTGGCAGCGGCTGGTGTCTTTTTCTTCTGGTCCGGCCTGTTCTCAGCATTCTCCTTTCCGGTAGCAGCATGGTTGTCGCGGCGCATCGGCCTGATCAACACGATGGTGTTCACCCATATCCCGTCCAGCATGGCGCTGATACTGGCCGCGATGGCTCCGACGCTGCCCGCTGCGCTGGCCTTGCTGCTCATTCGCGCCGCGTTGTCGCAGATGGATGTGCCGACGCGCTCGTCGTACGTCATGGCCGTCGTCACGCCGTCCGAACGTGCCGCCGCCGCGAGCTTTACATCGGTCCCGCGCAGCCTGGCCGCTGCCGCCAGTCCGGCACTGGCTGGCGCCTTGTTCGCCGCCTCATTTCGGGCATGGCCGCTCATCATCTGCGGGACGCTCAAGATCGTCTACGACCTGCTACTGCTGATTCAATTCAGGCATATGAAGCCGCCGGAGGAGCGTTGAACGGTATTCGCAAAAGCTCACAGGCCGAAACCCTGTTGCCCTTTGCTGGCGCCACGTCAGAATGCGCCAGCATCCGCCAATCAGGAGAATCCCATGTCCGTCCAGGAAACCGTTCAGGGCGAGCCGCCTCACAACCAATATGTCGCGTTCTGGAACGAGGTCCTAGTTCCGAAGTTCGTCCGCTGGAAGCACATTATCGTCGATGGATTGACGCTGCATAGCGAAGCGATCTTCCCCACGCTCCGCGTCTGCCCGGGCGACAAGGTGGTGGACGTCGGCTGCGGCTTTGGCGACACCGCCATCAAGCTTGCGAAGATCGTGGGCCCCTCCGGCTCGGTGCTGGCGATCGACTGCTGCGACGGTTTTCTGGAATTCGGCCGCCAGGACGCCAAGGCGGCGGGGATCAGCAACATCACCTTCCTGGAAGAAGATGTGCAGACCTATCCCTTCGAGCCGATTCACGATTTCTGCTTCTCGCGCTTCGGTACGCAGTTTTTCGAGAACCCGGTCGCCGGAATGCGCAATATGCGCAAAAGTCTCAGGCCAGGCGGCATCATGACGATGATCGTCTGGCGCGGCATCAAGGACAATCCGTGGCTCGGCTCCGCCAAGGACGTTGTGCTGCGCTTTTTGCCCCCGCCGGGCGAGAACGCGCAGACCTGCGGCCCCGGTCCCTTCTCCATGGCCGACACCGGCGTGGTGACCAAGCAGCTCGAAATCGCCGGCTACCGGGACATTCAGTTCGAGCGGATCGACGCCCAGGTTTTCGTAGGAAAGGACGTCGACGATGCCGTCGCCTTCCAGCTCGCGCTTGGGCCAGCGGGCGAGGTCTACCGCGAGGCTGGCAAGCTGGCGGAAGATTGCCACGATGAAATCGCGCAGGCGCTGAAGGCACAGCTCGCCAATCATCTCGGTCCGAACGGAGTGATGATGGATTCCAGCTCCTGGAGAGTAACGGCCATCAACCCGGGTTGAGCGGCCCGAAGCTTGCTAACGTTGCTGCGCCCTGCAACAAAAAAGCCGCCGGCTTTGCCGGCGGCCTTCTGCTTCGGTTGCCCGACCTTCAGAGCTGCTCGCCCATGCCATCCATCATACCACCGCCGCGCCCGCGGTCGCCGCCACGCATGCCGCGCGGGCCCCGCCGGTCGTCGCCGTCACGATCCCGATCACGGCGCATCATGCCACGGTCCCCGCGCATCATGCCGTGGTCGTCGCCGCATCATTGCCGTGGTGGTCTTCATCGATGTCCGCCATGCCCTCGCATCTGTGCGAAGTACGAATGCCGGATGACACGCGACAGTATCTGGAAGCGGTTCTTCTGGCTGTCGTCGAGGCTCTGGTAGAGCGGCTCCTGCGCGTTAGCCAGGCGTTGGAGGCTTTCGCCGGCCTTAATCATGATCTCGGCATGGCGTCGCAGCCGCTCCACCGAACCCACGTCTCCGCCGCGATCGGCATCCGCACTGCGATCGCCCGCGCGCGGCTCGTCCTGCCGCCTGACTGCGTAGCGCTCCCCATGCATCTTGGCGAGGTCGCGCAGGGCGTTCTCGAAGGCCGGCCAGTTTTTCTCCTGGTCGGGCGTCAGCCGCAGCCCCGCTTTCAGTGCTGCGATACGTGCATCGGTAAAGGCCGCGCGGTCTTCCTGCGATAGCTCCATATTTACCGAACGATCCCCACCATGGCCGCGCCAGCGTGAGGAACCGTCATCGCGTTGCTGGGCATACACCAGTGACGTACCGACGATGGCGAGCGCCGCCGTTCCGGCGAGAATGGGTTTCCACATGGCCGTTCTCCAATACCCGATCACGGCCTTAGCCGAAGATCGGTGCTGTACCGATCAGGGGTTCACCGAAATCGGCACCCTCATCGCCCCATCCGTAGAAGGTATTCAGCGAACGGGGTTCGGCAAGTTAAAGATTGGAAAGCTCGCGATAGCCAATCCCGGCAAGATTGTGCCGGACTGAGTCAATCCGCGATCCAGGGGCGCAAGCGCGCACTGAAGAGCCGACGCGCCGGCTTTCGCCTGGTCAGTGCGCAACGGGTCCGGCGCAGCTGGAATTTGACCGCCTTGCTAGAACGCCGCGCAAGCGACTCCGTCAGCCCCGTTTCGCCGGCAATCCGGAACTTTTCCCCCGATTTTTTCTTTGAACACAGCACTACGAAGTACATCCCTATTCGAGATGAGCGGCTGAGCCATGACTGCGCCTTGGTGGCAAACAGCCGTCATCTATGAAATCTACCCCCGGTCGTTTCAGGACAGCGACGGCGATGGCATCGGCGACCTCGGCGGCATCATTCAGCGCTTGCCGTATCTCGCCGAGCTGGGGGTCAACGCGCTTTGGCTTACACCGGTTTTCCGCTCGCCGATGGCCGATTTCGGCTATGACATCTCAGATTACACAGCCATCGACCCGGTGTTCGGCGCGCTGTCTGAGTTCGATGCCCTGCTCACAGCGGCGCACGCCCACGGTCTCAAGATCATTCTCGATCTGGTTCCCAACCACACGTCGGACCAGCATGCGTGGTTCGTGGAAAGCCGGTCCTCGCGTAATAACCGCAAGCGCGACTGGTATCTCTGGCGCGACCCGGCGCCGCACGGCGGCCCGCCAAATAACTGGTGCTCGGAGTTCGGAGGCAGCGCTTGGGAATACGACAGCAAAACCGGGCAATATTATTATCATGCGTTTCTCGTCAAGCAGCCGGACTTAAATTGGCGCAACCCGGACGTTCGCGCCGCGATGTACGAGGCGATGCGTTTTTGGTTGCGGCGCGGCGTTGACGGGTTTCGCATCGACGTCATCTGGCATCTCATCAAGGATGACCAGTTTCGCGACAACCCTCCCAATCCGGGCTTCGCACCGGACCGACCGTCGCATGAGGCAGTCATTCCGCTCTATACGGCCGATCGCCCGGAAGTGCATGACATCATCCGCGAAATGCGGAGCGTGACCGACGAATTTCCGGATCGCCTCCTGATCGGGGAGATCTATCTTCCGGTGGAACGCCTGGTCACCTATTACGGCCAGGACCTTAGAGGTCTGCACCTTCCGTTTAATTTTGCTTTGCTATTCGCTCCATGGCGGGCCCATCACCTTGCCAAGCTAATCGAGGAATATGAAGCGGCACTTCCGCAAGGCGGTTGGCCGAACTGGGTGCTCGGCAATCATGATCGCCCGCGCATCGCCAGCCGGCTTCCCGATGAACAGCGAAGAATCGCCGCCATGCTGTTGCTCACGCTGCGCGGCACGCCGACGATTTACTATGGTGATGAGATCGGGATGGAGCAATTGACGATTCCGCCCGAACGAATCCGCGATCCCTTCGAAAAGAACGTTCCCGGACTGGGCGTCGGACGAGACGGCTGCCGCACACCCATGCAGTGGGACGCTACGGAGAATGCCGGCTTTTCGGCTGGGGAGCCGTGGCTGCCGATAGCCCAAACTTATCGCGAGCGAAACGTCACAGCCCAGCGCGCCGATAACGGCTCGCTCTATAATCTTTATCGAAAATTGATTGCTCTTCGCCGCTCGCGCCGGTCACTATCCTTAGGCCTTTATTGTCCTTTGTTCGTGAGCGGAGATTTATTACTGTTCGCGCGGGAATCAGAAAGCGAACGCACCCTCGTGGCCCTAAACATGGGCCAGGAAGCGACCAGCGTCGCTTTCACGTCGGGTCATTTGGTAGGACGGCTCCTGCTGTCCTCCTTCGGCGATCGCGACGGAGAAGCGGTTAGCGGGAGCATCGATTTGCGCGCCGACGAGGGCGTGGTGGTGGAGCTATCGCGAGACAGCGTGTTGCCTCCGTCGCCCGAGCCGCTCAGCTCGACACCGGCCCGCTGAAAGCCGCGATAAAACCGACCACGCCGAGCGAACTGCCGCGCTTGCTGGCTTCGGGCCTGACCGGCCCTGATTGTCTCCACTAGGATGCAGGGCGACGCGGCTGCGATTTCCAGAAACCGCGCTGCCGTGCTACAACATCGAGGGAACTTTTCAGAGGGCGAGCCAGTCGTGCGTTTATTTAGCCGCCGTGAAGCGATAACCGGAGCCTCCGCCATCGCCGCCGCCTTGGGTCTCGGAGGTTGCGTCACTACCCAAACCCAAACCCAAACGCGTTCGAGGGAGGTCGATCCCGCCTTTCGCCGTAAAGAGGTCGACTTCGCCACGCGAGAGCCGCGGGGCACGATCATCGTCGATCCGGCAGAGCACTTCCTTTATTTCGTGGAGGACGGCGGCCGCGCCATGCGTTATGGCGTCGGGGTAGGCAGTGAGGGATTTTCCTGGTCGGGTGTCGCCAAGGTGCATGACAAGCAGGAATGGCCTGACTGGTATCCGACCCCCGAAATCCTGCAGCGGCGGCCCGAAGTCATCCCGCATTTAACGCAACTGCAGAGCGGCGTCGGAATGCCCGGCGGCCCCGATAACCCGCTCGGCGCGCGTGCTCTTTACCTATGGCAGGGAAAGAAGGATACCCTCTACCGCATCCACGGTACCAACGAACCCTGGACGATCGGCGGGAACGTTTCCTCTGGTTGCATTCGCCTGACCAACGAAGACATCGTCGATCTCTACGAGAGAACGCCGATCGGCACTAAGGTCGTGGTGCTCGCACCGGCAGTCGGCTAGCGAGCCTTGCCCGCGAACGATCCGCCTGACACAAGCCGTCAAGCCGCGTCGCGACTGCCCGGCATGCCGGCCGCACTCGCGTTGAGCGCCATCGCATCAAGCAGGCTTTGCACTTCCTGACGCGCGGTGGCATGCGAAAGGGTCGGACGCGTCCCCAATGTCGTTTCCTTCACCTCGTCGAAAGCCGTCAGGCCGCGCGGATAAAATTCGCGGAAAATGAGGCGCTCCGCGATTCCGTCCACGCAGCGAAAGTCAAGGCGCTCCGACAATTCTTGCAGTCTTTCGCCCATCAGCCGCTTATTCCGCGAGGAGATCATCGAGAGCCGGTTACGCAATACGATCCAATTCGTCGGGGCCTGGTTGAGCAGGCTGCGTTCATTCCGCGAATGCATGACGATCTCGGCGTACTGGCTGGGACCAGTGAGTTCAAGCGTCTTCGGGTCCACCGCAGCGAGGACATCAAAGTCGACGAAGCTGTCGTTCAGCGGCGTTATCAACGTGTCGGCCATCGTATGCACCAGCGACGTCAGATTTGATTGATGTCCGGGCGTATCAATGACTATGAAGTCGTGGCTTTTCGCAACATCCTCGACCGCCTCAATCAGTTGGTCATAGGCCAGCGCCTCCTCTTCCGCGCTGCGGGAAATAGACTGGTCGCCGATACATACATGTGTCGGAATTCCAAGGTCTTGGCCGACATGGTTCGCCCATTCGCGTCTATTCTCGATGTAGCGGGTAAGGCTCCTTTGCCTGGAGTCGAGATCGATGGTGGCTACGGTTTGCCCCGCCTTGATCAGGGCTACCGCGATATGAATTGCGATCGTCGATTTACCCGAGCCGCCCTTTTCGTTGGCCACGACGATTACTTTACTACCGCCCGTCTCAACTGCACGTAGTGATGACATGCTGCGCTCCCAAAGACGAACGACATCATTTTGTTGTCCGTAATGAATCATTGGGCTGATTCGAATGTCTTGTCACCAAAATGAACGTTTAGCCGATAAGAGAGCGGGGATTTCTTTGCAAAGCCGTTGCATAGGTGTGACAGTAGGCCATTTAGAATTGCACCCTTTTCAGGAAATGATTCGATCCGGCGATGTGACTCCGTTGCCCAGCCCTTGAGTCAAAAAGCCGCAGTACCGCATGTACCGCGCTACGGCTGATGCAGCTTCTAAACGAACCTGGGGTTTAGGAGCGGTTACGTAATACCAAGCAGGCACCCCGGACGCGGCGAATGCTTTCGCATAGATTTTCGGCAACCTGCCGGGTGTTTGCACCCAGGCGGACCTGGTAAAATGTGCGCGTTCCTCGGCTGAGAAAGCGGCTCGCGATAATGCTTGGGTCATGTCCCTGCAAGAGATTGGCGTGGCGGTTCGCAACTGCGGCATAGCTCCGCAATGCGGCCTCGCGCGAAAAGCCCGCACTCAGCTGGACACCCCAGGGAGCTGAAGCCACGCCCGCAACCCGTTGCTCCAATTCCTGGACAAACGGGTTGGGGGCGCGTTTGAGGATCGCCACCAGTTGCTGGCAATTGGGAGCGGGTTCGGGCGGCTTATCCGCTGCTCCGGCCTTGGCCCACACGTCGAGCGACAGACCGGTGATCGCCAAGACATAGGCGCGGGTCTCCTCCGGCATCCCGCCCCGGCCGGCGAGATAATCGCGCAATCGTTGCGGACCGGCGTTATACGCCGCGGCCGCTAGTCCCAAGCTGCCAAATTCGGCACGCAGGTCGCTCAGGAACTGCGCGGATTTCGGCAAGGCCTGGATCGGATCAAAGGGGTCGAGCAGTCCCCGTTCAAGGGCCGTCCGCGGCATGAACTGCGCGATGCCCTGCGCGCGCGCTCCGCTCCGCGTGCGCGGACCCACGGCGTCCGGCTGGAAGCGGCTTTCCTGCCAGATTACACGCGCGAAGAAGTCGACTGGAAGCCGGTTATCCGCGGCCGCCGATTCAATGATCAAGCAAATAGAGTGAGATGTTGAAGCGGGCGGAGGCTCTGTTGCTGGCGCCGGTGTTTCAGTTTCCGCCACTCCGATCGCCGGAACGAGGCATATTATGGCTATCGCCGGATGCAGGGCCCGGATGACGGCGGAGAGTGCGCGCCAGCGCCGCGGGGAGATCTGCGTCATTCGGGTCCGACGTCCGAGCTGCCCGGCGTGGACTTCTGGTGTTCGCTGCCCCAGCATGGCTTTTACGGCGAGGTCTATAGCCGCGAAACGTAAGATGAGCGCCGCAGGTTCCGGTGAGACGATCCGAAGACGTGCCACGGCCGACATCCGTGGGCAAGCCTCCGCACTTTCGAGGGTTGTGACTGAGATGAAAGGCTGCTCGGTTGCAGGGCCGGTCTCAATCGTGAGGCGGCGGAACCCTACCGATTTTCAGCGTTGCCGCTGATTCCTGCCGTTGCCTGGCTGCTGATTCCTGCCGTTGCTTGGCTGCCCAATCGAGCGTTTGTCGGCATGGGCACGGTCGAGCCGGGCGCCGGCAATATCATTCAGCATGCCGGAGAAGCCGCCACCGCGCCTATCCTGCTGGATCTGCGGGCGTGGACGTCCCTGCCCTTCGCCGCGGCCTTGCGCATCGGCGACGGAGGGAAGGGCAATGACCCATGCCGCCAGTACGGCGAGGACCAATTTCCGCACGATCACTCTCCAAACAGTTCGACACCCCTTCATTAAAGAAGGAGTGTCGCATTTCGCAAGTTAAACTTCTTTCAGCTGTTTTTCTGACTTTTTGTTCAGAAAGCGGCGGCTACACTGTGCAGGCCGGCCGAGCGCGCGAAAGCCACCGCGATCTGCTTCTGCTCCTCGTCAAGTGTGCGGATCAGCGGATAGGCGGCCGAGGCGAGCCGGCGCAGCGCAAGCGCATTCAGGCCGATTGAAGCAGCACGGCTTTTCACGCCCTGCACGAAGCCCTGCGAGCTGGCTGTATCCTGCGCCTGGCTGATCTCGTGGAACGCCCGCTCGATCGCCGGCCAGAGCTGCTCTTGCGCCGCAGTCAGCTTCAGCACGGACTTAAGGCGCGAAACTTGGGTAAGACTCATGGTTACGCCTGATTGCGCAACGGCAGGGCTGCTGCGACCGAAATCCACCTCGCCGCTACCCGCACAAGCTACCGATGAACCGATTACAAGCGCTACAACGCCCGCAAGCCCAGCCTTCCACATTCCACGCCTCCACAATTCTTGTTGTGACGTATTTCGGGGCGGCTTTACGGAACTCCAGCTTCGTTCCGAGGACGCCTGCCGCTCGCGAACGTTTGATACCGCTTAACCGTGCTGCTGGCGCGATCAAGGGCGGGCGGGGCGTCGGCAATTGTGAGGCAATTCTGGGGCAACAGAGCCCGCGTACACCGCGAATTCGCTCGGGGGCGGAGAGGCCGATAATTTCGGTGTGCGCTCGGCAGGTCTGATATGGATCTTCCCTAAGTCCCACACGGCGTGAGGAATTGCCGCCAAAGCAAGACTGGCAGGAGAGAGAAATGACACACCCTATCTCCCGGCGCTTCTGCACCCAGTGGCTCGCCGCTGCTGCGTTTTTTCCCGCACGCGCCTTTGCTGCTTCCGGGCAGGTCATTACCGTCCACAAAGATCCGGCCTGCGATTGTTGCACCGGCTGGGTGACACATCTGGAGCAAAACGGCTTTCGGGTGCAGGTGATCGAAACCCAGGAACTAAACCGGGTGAAAGGCCGGCTCGGCGTGCCCTCCGATCTTGCGGCCTGCCACACGGCGGAAGCCGACGCTTTTGTGCTGGAAGGCCATGTGCCGGCGACGGCGGTGCAGCGATTCCTTGCAGAGCGCCCGCGGGCCAAAGGGCTTGCGGTTCCCGGCATGCCCAGCGGATCCCCGGGCATGGGAGGCGATGCCGAAGAATACGAGGTGATCCTGTTCGGCCCGAACGAGAGGCGCGTCTATGCGCGGTTCAAGGGCGACAAAGAACTCTGATCCCGCCGCTCCGCATTGGCGGTGGTGCAAGACCAAGCGAGCTAGGATGAACAGGCATAGAGCAAGAGGAGGCTCAGAATAACCGAGATGGCTATTGAGCCAAACAAGCCCAGCCCGTTAGAAAAGAAAAGAAACATCGGCGACCTCTCTGCAAAACGCCCTCCGCCCATGCCGTGTTCCCTTCGGTAATTTATCTATTCGTCAAAAACCGCCTCGCGGCTCCCCATCGATCACACGCGACCGTCCGTTCCGAGAAAAGCAAGTGAAGCGCCGGCGCGCGTAGGGCAATAAATCGCCTTTTCGAGTAGCGAGCCGCCGAGCCATAAAATTTTTTCGGCATTGACCTCTTCGCCGCGAATCCCTTCGCTGCGCGCGGGCCACCTGCCCACATCTGCGAGGAACAAAGGTTTCTTCAGTCTGTTGGGTTGCCATGGAGGAGACCATGAGCAATCAGGATTTCGGACGAGACAGCTCACCATCCGCGGCCAGCGACGCCGAAAGGACAGCGCGAGCCGGCGACAAAAATCAGAATATCCGCGACGCTGCCAACCAAGCCTTCTCCCGAGCGTCCGATATGGCGCGGGATGCAACCGAACAGGCCAAGCACGCAGCGACCGCCACCGCCTCGACGGTTACACAGAACGTCAAGGACCTTCTCGACCGCCAGATCGGCGGCGGCGCCGACTTGGCCGGGCATTTCGCTAATTCGGTCAGGCTGGCGGCAGACGATCTTGCGAAGGAATCACCGATGGTCGCCGGTTTTGTCCGCAGCTTCGCAAACACCGTGGATGGCTACGCGGAAGGGCTGCAGGAGCAGACATTCGACCAGCTGGCGCGGACCGCTTCGGATTTCACGAGGCGGGAACCGGCATTGGTTTTTGGACTTGCCGCAGTCGCCGGCTTTTTCGTCTTCCGCACAATGAAAAGCTCCCGACCGACGGCGTCGCCGCCGATACAACCTGGCCAGCAAGACCTCTACCAACGTAACTATCATGGCTGATCACCTTAAAAACTCGCCCCTGCCCCGAGCTTTGTCTGATGTCGTCGCGGATTTGGTCGACCTCTTTCAGAAGGAAATTCGGCTGGCGCGCGCCGAGCTCTCGGAAAAGCTATCACTGAAAATCCAGGCCGGTGCTTGGATCTCGGCGGCAGCGGCGCTCGGCCTTGTCGCCGTGCTCGTTCTGGTTCAGGCGGCGATCTTCGGCATTGCGTCGGCCTTCGGCATCGCGTTGCACTGGTCCTGCTTGGCCGTCGCTGCGCTGCTAGCGGTCATCGCCGCGGCGGCCTATGCCAAGGGACGCGCGAACGCGAAGGAAGAGCTCTCCCCGACCCGCACCATTTATCAAGTCAAGCAGGACATCGCCACAGTTAAGGAGCAACTCAAATGACGTACCAATCAGGGACCGGCGGCGCCGGAATGAGCGATTGGCTGCTCGGTACCGTGAGAAAAAATCCAGAAGGCCTGCTGTTGCTGGCTGCTGGCGCGGTGCTTCTGATGCGCAAAAGCACGCCTTCGCGGACATATCAGGCCGAAACGCCCCATTTCCCACAGAGTGGCGGTTTTCGAGAGGCCACAACTGACATGCAAGAGTCCGGCCGCGGCTTTGCTCAGCAGGTCAAGGAGAAGGCAAGCTCGTTCGCTTCCTCGGCGTCCGAAACCGCAAGCTCCTTCGCTTCCTCGGCGTCCGAATATGCCGAACAGGCAGGGCGCAAGGTAGGTACGCAGTCGCAACGGATCGCGAGCAGCGCTCAATCGACCTTGCAGACTTCGGTGAACCGCATTTTGCAGGAGCAGCCCCTGTTGGTAGCGGTAGCTGGTATCGCGGCGGGCGCCGCCATTGCCGCCGCCTTCCCGGCGACCGCCATAGAAAGGCAGACCCTCGGCCCGATCGGCGATCAGCTTTCGGACGCGGCCTCCCGTGTTGGCGGGCAGCTGCAAGAAGCAACGGCTAAAGCCGGCGAAAAGCTGAAGAGCGCGGTCGAGGAACGCGGGTTAAACGCGGACGGGTTGAAAGAGGTTGTAACCGACGCCGCCGGCGCTTTCAGCGACAGCATGAGCGGGAAAAAGGATCACGGCTCCGGAAGTGGCTTCGAGTCGCCGCCATTCAGTCAGCCTGGATCTATTGAGAACCGCTGAAGCAAGGATCAATCATTATGCCTGCGAAAAACCTTCGCCAGTTTGAAGGCGACGTAGAAATGGCGCGAGCGAAATTAACGGGCAGTCTAGCCACGTTGCGTTCGCCCGACACGATCTCCGCCTTCACCGATGATCTAAAGAAGGAAGCGCTTGAAACCAAAGACGCGCTCGTCGATCAGGCCAAAACTGCTGCGCAGTCGAAGGTAACCGAGCTGGTCGAAGACCTGAAAGCAAAGGCCGCTGCCAACCCTGCAGCAGCCCTGACTATTGGGGCTGGACTGGCGTGGCACTTTCTCCGTCATCCGCCCATCGCCACCGCGCTGGTGGGGCTCGGAGTTTTCAGCTTGTGGCGAACGGACGCGTCTCGTCCGGTCGGAAGCTACCGGCCGGATTACTTGGAATCCGGCAAACAACGGCTGAAAGAACAGGCTGGTGAGGCCCTTTCGAAAGTGAAGGACATGGCAATCCAAGGTCAGGACGTCCTGTCCGCAAAAACGGCGGATTTGACAGGCGCTGCAAGAGATACCGTGCAGCGGTGGACGGCTGACGTCCGGGAAGCCGCCGAGGAGATCGGGACGTCCTTGACCAATAATGCTCCTTCAATCGCACCGTCCGCCGAGGAGATTGGGAATTTCACCCAAAAGGCGTCCGACATGGCAGGTGAGGTGTTCGACAGTAGCGTCGCTGCAACCCGCACCATGCTGCGTAATCCGGAGTCCCGCGATAAAGTATTGCTCGGCGTGGCCGGGCTGGCCGTCGCAGCAGCGCTTGGGATCGCGTGCCAAAAGAGACTCTCGGAAACACCCTTCCTGGGGATGAACGGCTCTGAGCCTGTCAATCTGACAAGGAACGGTGCCAAGTTCCGTTGAATGACCGTCTCTAGCGCGGACAACATAACAATTCGCGCACATAGGCACGGCTTGGTCGCGGTGAAAAAAGCCTCACGGATTGGACGGCTTTTTCGCAAATAATCTGTGCGCTTTCGCATCGACAGAGCTCATGTTCGGTGCAATCGTCGCGCCGCGCATGAAGATCGCCACCTTCAACATCAACAACGTCAACAAGCGTCTGCCCAACCTGCTGGCTTGGCTGCGGGCGGCCAAGCCGGACGTGGTCTGCCTGCAGGAGCTGAAGGCCGCCGATCGAGAATTTCCCCAGGCGGCGATCGAAAAGGCCGGCTATGGCGCGGTCTGGCGCGCGCAAAAAACCTGGAATGGGGTGGCGATTCTGGCACGCGGCTGCGAGCCGATCCTCACCCTTGGAGAACTACCCGGAGATCCGGCTGACGAACAGAGCCGCTATATCGAGGCTGCGGTTAACGGCGTGCTCATCGCATCGCTCTATGGGCCAAACGGCAATCCTCAGCCGGGGCCGAAATTCAACTACAAGCTCGCCTGGTTGAAGCGACTTGTGGCGCATGCCGCTGATCTCTATGCCACCGGCGTGCCGGTCGTACTGGCAGGGGATTACAATGTCGTTCCGACCGACCGCGACATCTATCCCACCAAGTCTTACGCCAAGGATGCGCTGGTGCAGCCGCAGCCCCGCGCGCTCTTTCGCAAAATTCTCGAGCAAGGCTGGCTCGATGCGATCCGTGCGCTGCATCCCGATACGTCGATGTATACGTTTTGGGATTACATGCGCAATCGCTGGCCGCGCGATGCGGGCCTGCGCATCGACCATGTATTGTTGAGCGCGGCGGCTGCGAAACGTTTGGTGAGCGCCGACGTTGATCGCGCGGTGCGCGGAAAGGATGGCGCCAGCGACCACGCGCCGGCCTGGGTCATTTTGAAGGATGCCCCGAAAGGCCGGTCGGCGACGCAAATGAAGAGCAGCTTACCTAAAAAACGTCCTGCTTCTGCCGGCAATCGCCGCGTGGCGCCCAGGCAGGAAGCTCGCCGTCCACTCCTGGTGATAGACGGAGATTCTTTCGCCCACCGTTCTTATCACGCTCTGCCAAAAACAATTCTGCGGCGCGGCCGCAAGCCGGGCGGCGCCATTCTTGGCTTCGCCAATATGCTGCTGCGGCTCTATCGCGAGGAACAGCCGCGCGCGGTTCTTGTTGCCTGGGACACGTATGAAGTCGCCACCTATCGCCACGAAAAATTTCCGGCCTACCAGAGCGGCCGGGAATTCGATGACGCGCTGATTGAACAGCTCGAAGAAATTCCGAAATTCGTCAGTGCCTGCGGCTTCGCAAATGCCAAGGGCGCGGGTTATGAGGCCGACGATTTTGTCGCCGCCGCTGTCGCGGCGGAAGAGCGGCGCGGCGGCACGGTTTTGGCCGCAAGCGGCGACCGCGACACCTTCCAGCTCGCCTCCGACAATGCGACCATTCTCTATCCCGTGCGCGCGGGCGAGATGGCGCGCATCGGTCCGGCCGAAGTGCGCGAACGCTATGGCGTCGATCCCAAACAGGTTCCGGATTTCATTGCCTTGCGCGGCGACCCATCTGACCGGTTGCCTGGAGTCTCCGGCGTGGGCCCCGCCGGCGCCGCGGCGCTGCTGCGCAAGCACGGTTCGCTGGAAGGTTTGTTCAAGGCCGGCCGCTTCGCGGCGCAGGCCGAACGGTTGCTGCTGTTTCGCTCGATCGCGACCATGGACCGCAAGGCGCCGGTGCCGAGCCTGCGGACGCAAAAGCCGACCTGGAACAAAGCCGCGGCCCTGGCGCGTGAATGGGAGCTGAACCAGCTCGCCAAGCGCCTCGATGAGCTGGCCAGCTCATCCGCGGCCCGCGCGGATTAGTCAGCAAGCTGCTGGAGCTAAATCGTGTCGGTCGAATGCACGCGCTGGCCACCGACCATCATCGGCTCCGCCCTACCCCGTGCGCGGCGCACCATCAGCTTGTTGAGCGCGCCGAGATAGGCTTTCGCCGACGCCACCAGCGTATCCGGGTCGGCGCCCTTGGCTGTCACCGCACGTCCGCCTTCCGACAGCCGCACCGAAACCTCCGCCTGCGCATCCGTGCCCTCCGTCACCGCATGCACCTGGTAGAGCTCGAGCGTCGCGTCATGCGGCACCAGCGTGCGGATCGCCTTGAAGATGGCGTCCACCGGGCCGTTGCCGATTTCCTGCGTGGTGACGTGCTGGCCCTCGATGTCGAGCGTGAGCGTGGCGGATTGCGGTCCCATGGTGCCGGCGATCACCGTCATCGACAGCACCTTGATCCGGTCATGGGCGTGCGCGATCTCCTCGTCTACCAGTGCCTCGATGTCCTCGTCATAGACCTGCTTCTTGCGGTCGGCGAGCGCCTTGAACCGGACGAAGGCGTCTTCCAGCTGGTTGTCGGCCAGCTTGTAGCCGAGTTCCTCGAGCTTATGCACAAATGCATGCCGCCCGCTGTGCTTGCCCATCACCAGTGAGGTCTGTTTCACGCCGACGCTGTCGGGAGTCATGATCTCGTAGGTCTGCGTATGCTTGAGCATGCCGTCCTGATGGATGCCAGACTCATGCGCGAAGGCATTCCGCCCAACGATTGCCTTGTTGTATTGCACCGGGAACGACGTCACCGCCGAAACAAGTTTTGAGGCGCGCGTCAGCATGGTGGCGTCGACATTGGTCCAATAAGGCATCACGTCGTTGCGCACCCGCATCGCCATCACGACTTCTTCGAGCGCGGCATTACCTGCCCGCTCGCCGATGCCATTGACGGTGCATTCAATCTGCCGGATGCCGGCCTGCACGCCGGCGAGCGAATTCGCTACCGCCATGCCGAGATCGTCATGGCAATGCGCGGAAAAGCGCGCCTTGTCCGAATTCGGCACCCTTTCGCGCAGCGTTTTGATCAGCCGGAAATATTCCTCCGGCACGGTATAGCCCACGGTGTCGGGAATATTGATGGTGCTGGCGCCGGCCTTGATCGCGGCCTCGATGCAGCGGCAGAGAAAATCGATTTCGCTGCGGGTGCCGTCCTCGCAGGACCATTCCACGTCGTCGGTGTAGCCGCGCGCGCGCGTCACCGAGGCGACTACCATTTCATGCACCTTCTGCGGCTCCATCTGCAGCTTCCACTTCATGTGGACGGGCGAGGTGGAGATGAAGGTATGAATGCGCCCTCGCTTGGCCGGCTTGATGGCCTCGCCGCAGCGGTCGATGTCCTTCTGGCCTGCGCGCGCCAGCCCGCAGACCACCGCCTGCTGAGTGCGCTTGGCGATCTCGTTGACCGCGGCGAAGTCGCCTTCCGAGGCAATCGGAAAGCCGGCCTCGATAATGTCCACGCCCATCTCGTCGAGCAGCTCGGCGACTTCGAGCTTCTCCTCATGGGTCATGGTGGCGCCGGGCGATTGCTCGCCGTCGCGCAAGGTAGTGTCGAAGATGACGACGCGGTCCTTTTCGGACTGGGTCTGGGTGGTCATGGGCTTAATTCCTTGCATTCGTCAGCGCCTCGCAAGGCGCTCTGGGTTCCGATCCGGTTTGGCGGTCCCCTGAGTGCCCAGGCGCGAACGCCCAGCCGGCCCTCAGGGGCGGATAAGGAGCAGCAGCCCAGCAAGAATGAGGGCAGCATGGGGCGCCGGCCGCTTGGCCGTCCCACCGATCGCGCGATGATCGCGGCGTATCGTCATGCTCAAATTACCCTCGTCTAGAACGCCAGCGTCGCGGATCGATGTGAATTCCGCGTTAAACCGGCGACCAGCACGCTGTTATTAAGGAAATCGGCGCGGGGGTGCAAGACGAGATAGGTCAGCGGCGCTGCCCTATTCCTTTACTACGGATGGTCGCCGGGGCAGCGATGCACCTCAACGGTCATATGCGACAGGCCGACGATGCCGGACAGCCGCCGCTTATAGACATCCGGATTTTGTGGATCATCCGAGATCACCGAGGCGATCACACCGGCATGCCCCGGACCGAGCCGCCATAGATGCAGATCGCTGACGCGGTCCCCACCGATCTCCAGCGCCTGGAGGATTTCCGCCGCCAATTTCTTGTCCGGCACGGTGTCGAGCAGGGTGGCCGCCGAGGAAACGATCAGCCCATAGGACCAGCGCAGGATGATGACCGCGCCGACGATGCCAATGACGGCATCGAGCCAGGTCCAGCCGTAAATGCGTCCGCCCAGCAGCGCGAGGATGGCTAACACTGAGGTCAGCGCGTCGGCTGCAACATGCGCGAAGGCGGCGCGGATGTTGCTGTCTTGCCCATGGGCGTGTGCATGATCGTGACCATGGTGATGATCATGATCGTGTTGCGCGGTATCGCCGCCCGCCGACAACAGCCAGGCGCTGAGCAGATTGACACCGAGGCCCAGCACGGCGACCAGCATCGCCTCGTTGAAGCGGATCGGAACCGGGTTGAACAGCCGGATCGCGCTCTCGTAGGCGATTAGCAGCGCGATCAGCGCCAGGATGATCGCGCTGGCGAAGCCGGCCAGCTCGCCGAGCTTGCCGGTGCCGAAGGAAAAGCGGGCATCCTCGGCATGGCGGCGCGCGAAGCGGTAAGCGAGTGCCGAGATCGCGAGCGCGGCCGCATGCGTCGCCATGTGCCAGCCGTCGGCGGTGAGTGCCATGGACCCGTAGACGGCACCGGCGATGATTTCGGCCACCATCATCGCGGCGGTCAGCGCCACTACAAACCAGGTCTGGCGTTCGTGCTTGTCATGCGCGGCGCCGAGAAAAACATGCCCGTGCTGCCAGTCTTCGGGGGAACGCCCATGCATCCGCAAAACTCCGTCAAAGCGAAACTCATATGTGGGCCTGCGCGGCGTGTTACACAATCACTTCGTCTAAGGAACGAGCGTGGCGACCTCGAACGGCGCCTACCCCTTCAGCGCCTTCTTCAGCTCTTCCAGCGCGGCCATATCCTTGGCGCTCAGCGGCGGATATTGCGGGTTCAGCTTCTCGACAGCGTCGGCCACCGCGCCGGCCACCACCAGCCGCGCGAACCATCTGTTGTCGGCGGGCACGACATACCACGGCGCATCTTTCGTGCTGGTATTACGGATCGCGTCCTCGTAAGCGGCCATGTATTTGTCCCACAGCGCGCGCTCCTTCAGGTCGCCGCTGTTGAACTTCCAGTGCTTCTCCGGCTCCTCCAGCCGCTCCAGCATCTGCTTGCTCTGCTCGGCGTTGCGACATGTGAAGGAAGAACTTGAGCACCAGCGTGCCGCTGCGCGCCAGATGCTTCTCGAAGGCGATGATGTCCTCGAAGCGCTCTCTCCAGATGTTGTCGGTGACGAGCGACGGCGGCAGCTTCTGCCCGCCGAGATATTCCGGATGCACCCGCACCACCAGAACTTCCTCATAGTAGGAACGGTTGAAGATCCCGATGCGCCCGCGCTCCGGCAGGCGCAGCGTCGTGCGCCAGAGGAAATCGTGAGCGAGCTCTTCCGCACTCGGCTGCTTGAAGGAGCGCACCTCGCAACCCTGCGGGTTCACGCCTGCCATGACATGCTGGATAATTGTGTCTTTTCCGGAGGCATCCATGCCTTGCAGGATGATGAGGACGGCCCAGCGTCCCTCCGCGTAAAGCCGCTCCTGTAATTTGCCGAGCCGCTTGGCATCGGCTTCGAGCATTTCCTTAAATGCGTCTTTGTTATTGGCGAGACCGCCTGTGCTGGCCGGGTCGTGGTCGCGCAGGTGAAATTTGTCCGGGCTGTCGATGCGGAAACGGTGGGCGATGTCGGCAGTTTTCATAGCGGCAGTGTTCACTGCGGCGACGCGCTTTACAACAGGCTTCTCACGCGTCGCGCCACACATGCCGCAGGAAGGTCGCCATAAAAGGCGGCATGGCATCATCGAGGTCATCCGGCCCGCGCGCGATATGGATGTCGGTCAGCTCCGGCTGCTCCTGCGTGGCGAGAAAATTGACAATCCGTTCGCGCAATTCCTCCGCCGGCGCCTTCGCCTGCAACAATTTCATCTGCGCGATACGCGGCCCGGCCAGCACGGTGAACCAACCCGCGGCGGCCGCGAAATCCGCTGGCGTCAAGCCGGTTTCCTCTTCCACCTCGCGGATGACGCTGCCCAGCAGATCGACGCTATCGCCGCATATGTCGCCAGGGTCGGGTGTTCCGGCGGGGAAATAGATTTTGCCGGCGTTGGCGGTATGCGCGGCCATCTCGCCGAGGATGAAGCCGCCGTCGCTGCCGCGCAGCGCGCCCATGGCATAGACATTCTTCACCGTCGGATCGGGAAAGTCCCAGTCCCGCCAGGCCAGCAGACTCGCGAAGTCGGTTTCGAAAGTGCGGCCGCGAAAAACGTGATCCTCGATCGCGAATTCGCGCAGCATCAGCACGCGTCCGTTAAACAATTCGGGTTTGCCTCGTTGCAGTTGCGCGAAATGCGCGTCGATCTCATGCCGGCGCGCATGCGCAAAGGGCCACTCCCAGGAGGAATGGCCCATTTCCAGCCGGTCGACGGGCAGGACGGAGAAGGAGGTCATGGTCGTGCGTGCCCGTGGCTCACTCATTTCGCCATGCCCGGGCTTGGCCCTGGCATGCATCCTTCTTGTGAAGAAGATGGAGGGCCGGATCAAGTCCGGCGATGACGCGCACGTGTGATCAGTTCTTGCTCTTGTCGACCAAGGCGCGCTGCTTGATCCACGGCATCATGCCACGCAGCTTCTCGCCGATTTCCTCGATCGGGTGTGACGCCATCTTGGCCCGCATGGCCTTGAAAGAAGTCTGATTGACGCGGTTCTCCAGCATCCAATTGCGGGTGAAAGTGCCGGTCTGGATGTCGGAGAGGATCTTCTTCATCTCCGCTTTGGTTTGTTCGTTGACCACGCGCGGGCCGGAGACATATTCGCCATACTCGGCGGTGTTCGAGACCGAGTAATTCATGTTGGCGATGCCGCCTTCATAGATCAGGTCCACGATCAGCTTCACTTCGTGCACGCATTCGAAATAAGCCATCTCCGGCGCGTAACCGGCTTCCACCAGTGTCTCGTAGCCGGCCTTCATCAGCTCGACCAACCCGCCGCAGAGCACGGACTGTTCGCCGAACAGGTCGGTCTCGCATTCTTCGCGGAAGTTGGTCTCGATAATGCCGGCGCGGCCGCCGCCGATCGCCGAGGCATAAGACAGCGTGAGGTCATGCGCATTGCCGGAGACGTCCTTGTGCACCGCCATCAGACAGGGCACGCCGGCGCCGCGCTGATATTCCGCTCGCACGGTATGGCCAGGACCTTTCGGCGCGACCATCATCACGTCGAGATCGGCGCGCGGCTCGATCAGGTTGAAATGAATGTTGAGCCCGTGGGCGAACAGCAACGCCGCGCCCTTCTTCATCTGCTGGTGCATATGCTCGTGGTAAATGTCGGCCTGCAGCTCGTCGGGCGTGAGCATCATCATCACGTCCGCCCATTTGGCGGCTTCCGCGACTTCCATGACCTTCAGCTTCTCGCCCTCGGCCTTCTTTACGCCGGCGGAGCCCTTGCGCAGAGCCACCACAACGTCCTTGACCCCGGAATCCCGCAGGTTCAGCGCATGGGCGTGGCCCTGGCTGCCGTAGCCGATGATGGCGACCTTCTTGCCCTTGATGAGATTGATGTCGGCATCGCGGTCGTAATAAACACGCATGTTCTAGGTCCTTCTCCGCACTATTGGCTAAATTCAGTGTCGCAAAGACGGCATTGCCGCGCGAAAATCAAGAGAGAGCACCAGCCCCCTCTTGCGGCTCAAGTTCGGCTCCCTCACGGCCCGGACTTTGCATCGAATTTGGCCCGGGATTGCTCGATTTTTCCCTGATTTCGGATTGCCCAGGCGCTCAACGCCGAGACCGGCTGCAGCAGATCGCGGCCTAGTGCGGTGAGGTCGTATTGAACGCCCGGCGGACTCGACGGCACGATCCTGCGCGTGACGAGACCGTCGCGCTCGAGCCCGCGCAGCGTGAGCGTCAGCATCCGTTGCGAAATGCCGCCGATCTCCCGGCGCAGCTCATTGAAGCGCTTGGGGCCGCCGCCCAACTTGCTCACGACAAGGACCGACCATTTATCGCCGACGCGCGCGAGCACGTCGCTGATGGCGCGACAATCGGAGGGCAAATCGGTGTGGCTTGGTTTCAACTTTGTGCCTTCTTGCGAACCTCAAATGGGTCACTTAACTATCCTTGGTTACCATTTTTAACTGGAAATAGGTCCCATGACAAACCCCACCCTCGCCGTCATCGTCGGCAGCAACCGCCGCGATTCGATCAACCGCAAGCTCGCCCAGGGCATCGCAAATTTGGCGAAAGGCCGGTTTGACGTGAAGTTCGTCCAGATCGACGATTTGCCGGTTTATAACCAGGACCATGAGAACAACCCACCTGCTCCGGTGACGCGCCTGAAGAACGAGATCAAGGCGGCCGACGCGCTCCTTTTCGTCACGCCCGAGCACAACCGTTCGATTCCAACCGTGCTGAAGAACGCGATCGACTGGGGCAGCCGGCCCTATGGCCAGAGCGTCTGGAGCGGCAAAACCGCTTTCGTCACCGGCACGTCACCGGGCGCCATCGGTACTGCGCTCGCCCAGGAAACTCTCCGCACTATGCTCAACTTCCTTGGTGTGATCACGTTACCTGCTGAGGCCTATATCACCTTTAAACCCGGCCTGATCGACGAGGCCGCAAACATCACCGACGACAGCACGCAGAAATTTCTGCAAGGCTTTGTCGATCGGCTGGCAACGCTCACCGCGCAGACCGCGCCGGCGAAGCAGCGGAGCGCGGCCTAACAACTTTTTACTTTTCCCGTCGCGCGGAAGAGCAAGAACTCATACCACCTTATCCGTGGCCGTCGGCGGCCGTTGCTGCTGTGTTCGCCTGGCCCGCCGCGTTTGAATAAATCCGAAAAACACAAGCGCAAGGCCGGCGGCATGTGCGCCGTAAACAATGATGTCCGGCAGGCTCGACCCAACCTCGAAACAGAAAGGTCCCCAGCTCACTACGTCGACGAAGAAGCAGCTGCCCAGGCTGGGGATCGTATACGTGCGCGAGAAGGCGCCGAACAATACCAGCGGCAGGCCGATCAGGATGAAAGCCACGCTTACATCCCCTCTGGGCCGCGGGTAATCGCAACGATCCCGCTGCGCGACACTTCGATCAGACCCACCGGCAGAAGTGAGGAAATGCAGCGCTCGATCTTGTCGGTGGAGCCGCTTACCTCGAACACGAAGCTCTCGGTGGTATCGTCGACCACCCGTGCATCGAAATCATTGGCGATGCGCAGTGCCTCAGCGCGCTGATCGCCGACGCCGCGCACCTTGATCATCGCGAGCTCATGCTCGATCGCCTGCCCAGTGAGCGTGACGTCGATCACCCGGTGAATGGGGATCAGGCGTTCCAACTGGTTCTTGATCTGCTCGATCACCATCGGCGTGCCGCGGGTGACGATAGTGATGCGCGAGACATGCTTCTCGTGCTCGGTCTCCGACACCGTGAGCGAGTCAATGTTGTAGCCGCGGCCGGAAAACAGGCCGATCACGCGCGCCAGGACGCCGGGCTCGTTGTCGACCAGCACCGACAAGGTGTGGGACTCGATCTTCTGTTTGGCCGGCGCCGCCGGGTAATGGCTGGTCGAAGCGGGAGTCGTCGTGTTCATCCGTTCGTCCTTAACTCAACATCGCAAACACACAAACCTCATCCTGAGGATCGGATTCATCAAACCATTATCTTGCCTTCTTCGGTAATCGCCTCATCTACGCTCTCACCGGAGTCGCCGAGGATCATCTCGTTATGCGGACGGCCGGAAGGTATCATCGGGAAGCAGTTTTCCGCCGGATCCACCATGCAGTCGAAGATGACCGGCTTGTCGACGTGGATCATCTCGCGGATCGCAGCGTCGAGCTCGCCCGGCTTCTCGCAGCGGATGCCGACACCGCGATAGGCCTCGGCCAGCTTGACGAAATCCGGCAGCGCGTCGCTGTAGCTTTCCGAATAGCGCCCGCCATGCAGCAACTCCTGCCACTGCCGCACCATTCCCATATACTGGTTGTTGATGATGAAGATCTTGATCGGCAGATGATATTGGGCGGCCGTCGACATCTCCTGCATGGTCATTAGCACCGAGGCCTCGCCTGCAATGTCGATGACGAGCGAGCCGGGATGCGCCACCTGCACGCCGACCGCCGCTGGGATGCCGTAGCCCATGGTGCCGAGTTCCGCCGGAGGTCATCCAGCGGCGCGGATCCTCAAACTTGAAGAACTGCGCGGCCCACATCTGGTGCTGTCCCACTTCGGTGGTGATATAGACGTCCCGGTCCTTGGTCAGTTCATAGAGTCGCTGGATCGCGTATTGCGGCTTGATCACGTCGTCCGAGTTCCGGTAGGCGAGGCTCTTGCGGGCGCGCCAGGTGTCGATCTGCTTCCACCAGCCCGCCAGCGCCGCCCTGTCCGGCCGCGCGCCCACCGAGCGCCAGACCTGCAGCATGTCGGCGAGCACATTGGCGCAATCGCCCACGATGCCGATGTCGACATGCACGTTCTTATTGATAGACGAGGGGTCGATATCGACGTGGATCTTCTTCGAGCCAGGGGAGAAAGCGTCCACGCGGCCGGTAATGCGGTCATCGAAGCGAGCGCCGATGCAGATCATCACGTCGCAATCATGCATCGCCCAATTGGCTTCGAAGGTCCCATGCATGCCGAGCATCCCGAGCCATTGCGGATCGGACGCCGGAAAGGCGCCGAGCCCCATCAGCGTGGAGGTGATCGGATACCCAGTGAGCCGCACGAATTCGCGCAGCAGGTTGCTGGCCACGGTACCGGAATTGATGATGCCGCCGCCGGTGTAGAACAATGGACGCTTGGCCTGGGCGATCATTTCGACCGCGGCTTTTATCTTGTCCGGATCGCCCTTCAGTTTCGGCCGATAGGTCTTGTGCTCGACATTCTTCGGCCGCTCATACATGCCTTTGGCGAACTGGATATCCTTCGGGATATCGACCACCACCGGACCGGGCCGGCCGTTGGCCGCGACATAGAAGGCTTCGTGCAGCACGCGCGGCAGGTCCTCGATGTTCTTCACGAGGTAATTATGCTTGGTGCAGGGGCGCGTGATCCCGACGGTGTCGCATTCCTGGAAGGCGTCGTTGCCGATCAGGTGCGTCGGCACCTGTCCGGTGATGCAGACGATCGGAATAGAATCCATCAGCGCGTCGGTCAGGCCGGTCACCGCATTGGTGGCGCCGGGGCCGGAGGTCACCAGCACGCAGCCGACCTTGCCGGTGGAGCGCGCATAGCCTTCCGCCGCATGCACCGCGCCCTGCTCGTGGCGAACGAGGATATGCTTGATGTTCTTCTGCTTGAACAGCTCGTCATAGATCGGCAGCACTGCACCGCCAGGATAGCCGAAGAGGTGCTGCACGCCCTGATCGCTCAGGGCCTCGATCACCATTTCCGCGCCGCTCATTTCCTTTATCATCAGCCGCTCCAAGCAACTCTCTTACAGAATCAAAAAGGGGCCCGAGAGCCCCTGTTTCCGCGCACCGCCATTCGCAGGGCTTACCCCGCGGCGATGCGCTCCCTTACCACCAGTAGAGTAATTAAATTACGTAGGCCCATGTCGAATACTCATTTCCTTGCGCGGCTTATAGGGGAAGCCATCCCCGCCGGTCAAGCCTTTTTCGCCCATTCCGCCGCTATCGCCAAGATCTCCTCCGCCTTGAGCCAGTGCCAGTCCGGCATCTGGTTGCGGAACCAGGTGGCCTGCCGCTTGGTGTAACGCTTGGTGTCGCGCTTGCCGCCCTCCGCCGCTTCGTCGAGCCCGATCTCGCCGCGCAGATGGCGGATCAGCCAGGGCACGCCATGTGCCTTCATCGCCGGCAGCATCGGATTAAGCCCGCGTGCGGCGAGCCGCTCCACTTCCGCCAGCGCGCCGCCCGCCAGCATGCTGTCAAATCGCATATCGATCCGCCGTGCGAGTTCCTCGCGGTCGACATCGAGGAAAAACTGTGCGGCACGCACGGGTCCGAGCACGGCCGGCATGCCTTCGCGGTGCCAGTCGGACAATGAACGCCCGGTCGCCAGCACGACTTCCAGAGCGCGGGTGATGCGCGAGCGGTCACCCGGCATCAGCCGCTGTGCGCTCGCCGGATCGCGTTCGGTCAGTTCGGCATAGAGCGGCGCCACGCCTTCGTTCTCCAGCCGGCCGCGCACCGCGGCGCGGATGTCCGCGGGTATTGGGGGCACCGCCGCGAGCCCGCGCGTCAGCGCCATGAAATAAAGCCCGGTGCCGCCGACCATGATTGGCATGCGCCCGGCAGCTTTCGCTTCATCGAGTGCCGTCTGCGCATCGCGCAGCCAGCGCCCGACGGAGTAATTCTCCGCAGCGTCGACATGGCCATAAAGCTTGTGCGGCTGCCGCGCTTCTTCCTGCAGCGTCGGGCGCGCGGTGATCACTCGAAGGTCGCGGTAGACCTGCATGGAATCCGCGTTGATGATGACGCCGCCGAGTTTCGCCGCCAGTTCCAGCGCCAGTGCAGACTTGCCGCTCGCGGTCGGGCCTGCAATAAGCACCGCTTGCTTTAAGCCGTTGATCGCATGACTCACGTCGCCACCCTGATCTCCAATCCCGCCATGCCCGCCGTCTACACGGCCCTGGTTGACGCGGCGCGTGCCGAATTACCCGGCGCCGGCAAGCCACAATGGCTGGCGCACAACATCGCCGCCGACATCCCTTTCACCCCGCCGCCGGACGCAGACAGCCGCGCGATTGCCGGTATGCTGCGCGAACGGTTTCCCGGCGCCGTCGACATAGTGGTGCAACCTGCCGAAGGCCGGCGCAAGCAGCTTTTCCTGGCCGATATGGATTCCACCATGATCGGACAGGAATGCATCGACGAACTGGCCGACTTTGTAAATCTGAAAGTGCATGTCGCCGCCATCACCGAGCGCGCGATGCGCGGGGAGATCGCCTTTGAGCCGGCGCTGCGCGAACGCGTAGCGCTGCTGAAGGGTTTGCCGGTGACGGTAATCAACGAGGTCATCCGCGACCGCATCTGCATGACTCAGGGCGCGCGCGCGCTGGTGATGACCATGCGGGCCAACGGAGCTTACACCTGTCTGGTATCGGGCGGATTCAAGTCGTTTACCGATCGCATCGCGGCGATGATCGGTTTTGACGAGAACCGATCCAATACCCTGGAAGTAGGGCCGGACGGCATGCTCGCCGGCCTCGTGCGCGAGCCGATCTTCGGACGCGAAGCCAAACTGCAGACATTGCTTGATCTGCGGCGGCAGCACGGCATTGCCAAGGAAGCGACGCTGGTCACCGGCGACGGCGCGAATGATCTGTCGATGATCCAGGAAGCGGGGCTTGGCGTCGCCTATCATGCCAAGCCTGCGGTTGCCGAAGCCGCGCATGCGCGCATCGAGCACGGCGACCTGACGGCGCTGCTGTATCTGCAGGGCTACAAGAAAGAAGAATTCGTGGAGGATTAACTCCCAAATTCCGAAACCATCGCCCTATCCCAAGGGGAAGGGAAAGGAACTACTGCAGATTGAGCGCGACAAACCGCGTTTCGCCGTCCTTGTTCGCGACCAGGAACAGCGCCGACTTGCGCCCTTCCTTCTTGAGCTGATCCACCCGCTTTTGCACGTCCGCCGCACTCGCCACCGGCGTCTGCGAAATCTCCACGATGGTGTCGCCCGGCTTCATCTGCTTTTCCGCCGCGGATGAATTCTGCTCCACCGCAGTCACCACCGCGCCCTTCACATTCTCCTTGATGCTGTACTTCCTGCGCAGGTCGTCGTTGATGTCGGCGAGATCGAGACCGAGCGCCTTCTTCACCGCCGCCGGCTTTTCTTCCGCCCCATTCGGCGTGATGGATGCAAGCTTCTTGTCGCTATCCTCGAGCCGGCCGACCTTCACGGTCTTCTTTTCTTCCTTGCCCTTGCGGATGATGACCACCTCGACTTCTTTGTCGACCGGTGTATCCGCCACGATGCGCGTGAGATCACGCGTTTCCTTGATATCCTTGCCGTCGAATTTCAGGATCACGTCGCCGGTCTCGATGCCGGCGGCCTTGGCCGGGCCCTTATCGTCGATGCCGGCGATCAGCGTGCCGCGCGCTGGCTTGATATTGAGCGCCTCCCCGATCTCGTCCGTCACCGGCTGGATCTTCACGCCAAGCCAGCCGCGGCGCGTCTCGCCGTATTGCCGCAGCTGGTCGATCACCGCCACCACGGTTTTCGATGGGACGGCGAAACCGATGCCGATCGAGCCGCCCGAGGGCGAAATGATGGCGGTGTTCACGCCGATCACTTCCCCTTCCAGATTAAACAGCGGGCCGCCGGAGTTGCCGCGGTTAATCGAGGCGTCGGTCTGGATGTAATTATCATAGGGTCCGGAATTGATGTCGCGGTTGCGGGCGGAGACGATCCCCGCCGTCACTGTGCCGCCGAGCATGAAGGGATTGCCAATCGCAATCACCCATTCGCCCAGCCGCAGCTTATCGGAGTCGCCGAAATTCACCGCCTTCAGCGGCGTAGTGGGCGTGACCTTGAGCACCGCAAGATCGATCTTCTGATCCCGCCCGATCACTTCCGCCTTCAGGCGGGTGCCGTCGTTGAGGATGACGCTAACCTCATCGGCCTCGGAGATGACGTGGTTGTTGGTCACCACAATGCCGGCGGCGTCAATGATGAAGCCGGAGCCGAGTGAATTCACCCGGCGCGGCGAGCCACCGCGCCCGCCCCGGTCACCATCGCGGCGGTTCTTGAAGAATTCATCGAAGAATTCCTCGAATGGCGAGCCGGGCGGAAGCTGCGGCGTGGGTGAGGCTTTGGCGCCCAGCGACTGCGAGGTGGAAATGTTGACGACCGCGTCGATAACTTTCTCAGCTACATCGGCAATGGCGTCAGGGCCACGCGCCGCCGCGGACGAAAACAGAGTTGGCAAAACGATGGCCACGCCCGCAAGGGTGACGATCGTGCAACGTCCAACCTGCCGGGCAATGTCGGTCAGATGAGCAAGCATGGCAGCCAAATCTCCTGCGACGTCGAACGAGACTGCCCTTGTGCATGCAAGGATGCAAGGGCAGCAACCGGGCGCCCAGAATAGCGCCTTTTTCTGCACGCGCACCGGTCCCACTTTGCTTGAAAACGCTCGATCTTGTTAAACTTCCCGCCTGATCGAGACGGAATCACGGCTTTTACCGCGTTAACCGCGGATCGCCCAGATCAGGAGGAGGCCGAGAACGGCCGACACGATACCGACGATCCGCAACGAGCCGTCCTGCGTCTGCTGAACCGATTCCATGGCGCGTTTGGCGGTGGCCGGAAAGGCGGAAAACACCAATCCCTCAATCACGAAGACCAAGCCAAGCGCGACGATGAAATCAGACATGGGTTCACCGTCGCGCTGTGGCTCTGTCGTTACCTTGCGCCCTGCGTCTGCAGCGCTCCCGGTTGCGGCGCCGACGCGGCGGCAGCGCTGGATGCCGAGGATGCGCCTTTGCCGCTGGGAGCCACGAAGAAGCGGAAGAATTCGGAATCGGGCCTCAGCAGCATCCGCGTGTCGTTGTGCTGGAAGGCGGTCTCATAGGCCTGCATCGAACGGTAGAAGGAGAAGAAGTCTTTGTCCTTGTTGAACGCGTCGGCGAAGATCTTGTTACGCGTGGCGTCGCCTTCGCCGCGTGTCTGCTCGGCTGTCGAGGTCGCGTCGGCGATCAGCACGGTAACGTCGCGATCCGCTCTCGCGCGGATTTCCTGGGAGCGTTGCGCGCCCTGAGCCCGGAACTCGGCGGCCTCGCGTTGCCGCTCGGTCTGCATGCGCTGATAGACCGCCTGGCTGTTCGCCTCCGGCAAGTCGGCGCGGCGGATACGCACGTCCACCACTGAAATCCCGTAGGACTCCGCTTCGCGGTCAACCTGGTCGCGGATGCGGGCCATCAACTGAGACCGGTTTTCTTTCACGACTTCCTGGAAGGTTGCCTCGCCCAGAACCCGGCGCAGCGCCGAATTCATGATGTTGTTGAGCTGCGACTTCGCGGCCTCGATCGAACCGAGCGTTTGATAGAATTTCAGGACGTCGACAATGCGGTAGCGCGCGAAGGCATCCACCACCAGGCGCTTCTGGTCCGATGCGATCAATTCCTGCGCCGGAGCCTCCAGATCGAGAATCCGGCGATCGACGGTGATGACGCTGTCGATAAACGGCACTTTCATATGCAGGCCGGGATCGGTCACAACCCGTACCGGCTGGCCGAGGCGCACGATCAACGCCTGTTGCGTCTGATAGACGGCATAAAGCGAGCTGTAGCCGACGATCAGGGCCAGCACAGCGATTACGAGCAGGACACCGCCGCTGATACCGGTTTTCATCGCGCCCCTCCTTGCGCCGGGCGCTGCTGCGGTCCGAGTTCACGCAACGGCAGATAGGGCACGGCGCCATTGGCCTGCCCGTCCATGATGATCTTGTCGGTGCCGTTGAAGAGACGCTCCATGGTTTCCAGATACATGCGTTCGCGCGTCACGTCCGGCGCCTTCTGGTACTGATCGAGAATTTTTAGGAAGCGCGAGGTCTGACCGGTGGCTTCCGCCACCGTCTGCTCGCGATAGGCTTCCGCGGATTGCAGAACCTGCGCCGCACGGCCGCGCGCCTCGGGCACAACGCGATTGGCGTAAGTCTGGGCTTCGTTCTGCGCGCGTTCAAGGTCGGCGCGCGCCGCTTGTACGTCGCGTGCGGCGTCGATCACCTGCGCCGGATTGTCAACCTTCTGCAGCTGGATTTGCTGGATGACGATGCCCGATCCGTAAAAGTCGAGCGTACGCTGCATCAGGTCCTGTACCGCGGTTTCGGTCACTTGTCGCGCGCCGGTGAGCAGCGGCTGAATGGTTGAACGGCCGACCACCTCGCGCATTGCGCTTTCGGCCACCGCCTTGACGGTACCTTCCGGGTTCTGGATGTTGAACAAGAAGTCCCCCACCCCGCCCGTCTCCGGCTTCACGCGCCAAAAGACTGAGAAATCGACGTCGACGATATTCTCGTCGCCCGTAAGCATCAGGCTCTCTTCCGGCACGTCGCGGGCGCTGGTGCCACCGCGCCGTGAATCAGCAAGGTTTCGGATGCCGATGTCGATCTGGTTGACGCGCAGCGCCTTCGGCGTGATTGCATCTTCGATCGGCCAAGGCAGATGGTAGTTCAGACCGGGTGGCACCTGGCGCTCATATTTGCCGAAGCGCAGCACGACGCCGAGCTCATCGGGCTCGACGCGAAACAATCCGGAAAGACCCCAAGCCACAACGGCAACGATGGCAATGATGCCGAATCCCCTGCCCCCGAGCGAACCGCCCGGCAGCACCCCGCGCAGCTTGTCCTGGCTCTTGCGCAGCCAATCTTCGAGATCCGGCGGTGTCGGCCCTGATGACTGAGGCCCCGAACCCCAAGGGCCCTTGGGCCCGGACCCCCATGGTCCGCCACCCTGATTACTCCAAGGCATGAATAGTCTCCTCGCAGGGCAACGAGCCCGGCTGCATTCATTAAGTTATAGGGGAGTGACCTGCCGCTTACAACGCACGTTCATTTTGCGACGCCTAGGCGCGCACCCGTTCATAGGTGATGAAACTCACATCCGCATCGTCGCCCGGCGCGGCGTCCTGCCGCATGCGGGCGGTTTCCCGCCATATTTTGCCGTCGATAGACGGGAAAAACGTGTCCCCGGCCGGGGCCGCATGAACCAGGGTGATTTCCAGCCGGTCGGCGATGGCCAGGCCGTCGCTGAAAATTCCCGCGCCGCCGATGATGGCAATGCTATCGGCGCCGCGCTGCCGCGCATCTTCCCGCGCCATGTCCATGGCTGTTTCCAGGCTGTTCGCAACGACGACGCCGTCCGCGGCGAAACCGCGATCGCGCGTAATCACGATGTTGGTACGATCCTTCAGCGGCTTGCCGATGGATTCGTAGGTCTTGCGCCCCATCACCACCGGACGCCCGATTGTGAGCCTCCGGAAATGCTGCATGTCGGATTTCAGCCGCCACGGCAGAGTACCGCCGCGGCCGATCACGCCGTTTTCCGCTACGGCGGCAACCAAGACGACCTTCGGTGGGCTCACACCGCCACCTGCGCCTTGATGTGCGGATGCGGGTCGTAGCCTTCCAGCACGAAGTCCTCGTAGGCGAAGCCAAACAGATCCCTCACCTCGGGGTTGAGGTTCATCACCGGCAGTGCGCGCGGCGCGCGCGAGAGCTGCAGCCGCGCCTGTTCGAGGTGGTTGAGATAAAGATGTGCGTCGCCAAGCGTATGCACGAACTCGCCCGGCTTCAGGCCCGTCACCTGCCCCACCATCAGAGTGAGCAATGCATAAGAGGCGATGTTGAACGGCACGCCGAGAAAGACATCCGCCGAGCGCTGATAAAGCTGGCAGGAAAGCCGACCGTTCGCGACATAGAACTGGAAAAGGCAGTGGCAGGGCGGCAGCGCCATCTTGTCGACCTCCGCCGGATTCCAGGCGGTGACGATAAGCCGGCGGGAGTCCGGATTGCGCTTGATCATCTCAACCACATTGGCGATCTGGTCGATGGTGCCGCCATCCTTGGCGGGCCAGGAGCGCCACTGTTTGCCATAGACCGGGCCAAGCTCGCCGCGCTCGTCCGCCCATTCGTCCCAGATACGGACGCCGTGGTCATTGAGGTATCCGATATTGGTGTCGCCGCGCAGAAACCAGAGCAGCTCGTAGACGATCGACTTCAGATGCAGCTTCTTGGTCGTGACCATCGGAAAGCCTTCCGACAGGTCGAAGCGCATCTGATGGCCGAAGACCGAGAGCGTGCCGGTGCCGGTGCGGTCGCCCTTCTCCGCGCCGTCGGCGAGGATGCGCTCTATCAGGTCGTGGTATTGCCGCATGTTTCGTTTGCTGGCTTCTCAGATTCCGCGCCTTAATTCGACTCGACGCCCGGTCCAAAGGATAGCGTCGTGCTGACACCCGTAACAGCCGCTTAGATAAACCATTCCGGCAGGAAAAAAAGAAAGGGCGGCCGCATGGCCGCCCTCACGTTAAAACTCATGCCCTGTCAGTTGGATGGGCCGGCCGCTTTGATCACCGCGCCCCAGCGCTCGGTCTCGCTTTTCACCAGATCGGCGAGCGCCTGCGGTGTGCGTTTTTCCTTGGGAGGAATTTCGCTGCCGAGTTCCAAAAGGCGCTTGCGCACGTTTTCGTCGTCGAGCGCCTTCACCACGGCGGCGTTGAGCTTGTCGAGGATCGGCTTGGCCGTGCCCTTGGGAGCGAACAGCGCATTCCAGGCGGAAGCCTGCCAATCCGGCAGACCTGCCTCCTTCGAGGTCGGCATATTGGGCAAGGCCGGGTTGCGCTCGGGGGTGCCGACCGCATAGCCCTTGATAGTGCCGGCATTGATCTGCGGCGTCACGTTGACGATCTGGTCGCACATGTAATCGACCTGGCCGCCGACCAGCGCGTTCATCGCGGGACCGGTGCCGCTAAAGGGGACCGTTGTCGGCTTCACTTGCAGAATGTGATTAAGCGCGAGGCAGGTGGTGAATGAGACCGAACCCACGCCGGCATGCGCCATGTTGAGCTTGTCGGCATTCGCCTTCACATAGGCGACGAATTCCTTCAGGTCTTTCGCCGGGAAATCCTTCTTGGCCAGGATAAGAACGGGTGTGCCGGCCAGAATGCTGATCGGCTCGAAATCCGTCGACGGGTTATAGGCCAGCTTGGGGTAGAGCGCGACCGAGGCGGCATGCGTGCCCATGTGGCCGGTGATCAGGGTATAGCCGTCGTTGGTCGCGTTCTTGGCCTTGGTGGAAGCCGTGGTGCCGCCAGCCCCCACCACATTCTCGACCACGATCTGCTGGCCGAGCGTGCGTGACATATGCTCGCCGACGATGCGGGAAATCACGTCGGTCGGACCGCCCGCGGCAAAGGGAACGATCAAGGTGATCGGCCGCGAGGGATAATCCTGCGCCAGGGCGCCGTGGCTCTGGAATGCGAGGGCAAGACCGGCGATCGCGCCGGCAACGGTTTTGAACACACGACATCGATGACATGGTGGTCTCCTCCCGCGGCCTTATGAACGGGCGCGTTGGAGGCAATTCTGGCTTATCGCGAGACCGCTGAAAAGGGCCGATTCCGCCGCACGACCAAAGGCTAAGACGGCATTATTATGATCGCGCTGCCTTTTTCGCCTTCTTCCTCTTAGGTGAAACCTTCTTCCCTTTTTTCGCCGAAACCTTCCGACCTTTCTTCGCCGATGTTTTCCGCGCTTTGACCTTTTTCTTGGCCGACTTCTGCGCGCGGCGTTTGCGTGTCCGGGCGAGGGTTTGGACCATCAGATCGGGCGCGACCGCCAGAGCTGGCCGCATTGCGGCGAAATCCTCTTCGGTCAGCAGCATAGCGGTCGCCAAATCGATCCGGGCCGCTTTTTTCCTCTTTGCCATCGGCTTTGCTCCACGGTTAGCTCGCCTCCCGCTCGCAGCATCGCTGCGCTGGCTAAGACGTCTCCACCAGCACTTCCCGCTTCTTGCGGATCATCGGCAGGGCGGCAAGAACCAGCAGGAGGCCAGCCAAAGCCAGCAAGCCACCCGATATCGGCCGGGTGAAGAACACGCTTACGTCGCCGCGGGCGATCAGCATCGCGCGGCGGAGGTTCTCCTCCATCAACGGCCCGAGCACGAAGCCTAGCAGCATCGGCGCCGGCTCGAAGTCATGCTTGATCAGCCAATACCCGACCAGGCCGAAGGATGCCGCCATCACCACGTCAAAAGGCGAGTTGTTGATGGAAAAGATGCCGATGCAGCAAAACACCAGGATCGAGGGATAGAGCAGACGATACGGGACGCGCAGCAGCGTCACCCATAGGCCAACCAGCGGCAGGTTAATGACCACCAGCATCAGATTGCCCACCCACATTGAGGCGATCATGCCCCAGAACAGATCCGGCTGCTTGGTCATCACCTGCGGCCCCGGCACGATGCCGTGAATGGTCATGGCGCCGACCATCAGCGCCATCACCGCGTTGGGCGGAATGCCGAGCGTGAGCAGCGGAATAAAGGAGGTTTGCGCGGCGGCATTGTTGGCGCTTTCCGGTCCGGCGACGCCCTCGATGGCGCCACGTCCGAACTTCTCGGGATGCTTCGAAACTCGCTTTTCCAGCGTGTAGGCCGCAAAGGACGCGATCACCGCACCGGCGCCGGGCAGGATGCCGATGATCGAGCCGATCACGGTGCCGCGGGCGACGGCCGGCGCTGCCGCTTTCAGATCGGCCCGCGTCGGCATCAGGCCCGTAATCTTGGCATGCAGGATTTCGCGGCTCTCCGGGCTGGCCTCGAGATTGCGGACGATCTCCGCAAAGCCGAACACGCCCATCGCCACCACAACGAAGCTGATGCCGTCGGCGAATTCCGGCAACTGGAAAGTCATGCGGCCAACGCCGCTTTCGAGATCCGAGCCGACCATCGACATCAACAGACCGGCGAGAATCATGCCGATCGCTTTAATCAGCGAGCCCTTGGCCAGTACCACCGCGAAAATCAGGCCCAGCACCATCAAAGAGAAATATTCCGCCGGCCCGAATTTCAGCGCGATGGCGGTCAGCGGCGCGCCCAAGGCCGCCACCAGAATGGTGGCGATGCAGCCGGCGCTGAAGGAGCCAATCGCCGCGATGGCGAGCGCCGGTCCCGCCCGGCCCTGCCGCGCCATCTGATGGCCGTCGAGCGTCGTCACCACCGACGTGGCCTCACCCGGAATATTGACCAGGATTGCCGTGGTGGAGCCGCCATATTGCGCGCCGTAATAAATGCCGGCGAGCATGATCAGCGCGCCAGTCGGCGGAAGCCCGAAAGTGATCGGAAGCAGCATTGCGATAGTCGCGACCGAGCCAACGCCGGGCAGAACCCCGATCAGCGTGCCGACGAGCGCGCCGATCAGGCAATAGACCACGTTCATCGGGATCGGGATCGAGACTACCCCGAGATCGAAAAAGGTGACTTGGAAGACGACGCCGAAGCCCAGCGCGAGATTAGCCAAGAGCTCATACATGCTGCGACTTCCTGATCAGAACCGAGGCCAGAGCTGGAATGGCAAGCCAAGCAGGTAGACGAAAACCAACACGCAGAACGCGGTCAGCGCCGCGGCCATGATGAGCGACTTCGATCCAGCGGGTTTCCTTGGAGGCGGCAGCGGCAATCACGAAGGTGACGAAGCTTGCGATGATCAGGCCGAAAGCCGGTACCCGGACAAGGGTCTCGCCCAATTGAAAGGTGAAGCCGCGGATGAAGAAGGCGAAGGAAAGGATGGCGAGGGTCACGAACAGCGGACCACGCACCGCATAGCCGCCGATCGGCTCGCCCTTGGTTACCAACCCCGAGACGGTGATGAGCGCGGCGACGATGGCGAGTCCGCTGGCAAAAAGCCGGGGGGCCGTGCCGGCGCCAAAGGAAAAACCGCGCATGGCGGCGAGATCGGCGCCTGACCAGAAGGCGAGCAGCGCCAGTGCGATCAGCGCAAGCCCCCCATAATAGTCGCGGTGGTTGGGAACATGGACGCGCAGGCCAAGGATCACGAGCCCCAGCAGAGCCAGGGCGAAACCGAGGACGCGCAAAAATATGCCGATGCTGGACAGCGTGTCGAAATGCCAGGCGGTGATGAAGGCGAAGGCCGCCAGTGCGATCGGCGACCCGGCTGCCCAGAGATCGAGCGTATGATGGCCGGTCGTCAGCCGTTTGCGCCGCCGCCCCGCCGGACGGGTACCTTCCGACATGCAGCCTTCCTCCCTGCCGCCTCGTCCGTTCACCCCGGACTTGTTGCTCCTAGGTAGCACATCCGGAACGGGCCGCCAAAAAATGGCGGCTTATACTTTTAAATGAGGCCCGCATAGCCAAGCGCGCCGGCGATCAGGAACAGCCAGATCGGATTGAGCCGCGTCGCAAAGGTAATGACCGTCGTCACCGCGGTGACACCGTAAGCCACGGCGTTGTGGTCCGCGGCCTGGGCCACGATGATGCCGGCGGAGCCGATCAGGCCGATCGAAATCGGGATAAGGCCAGTCTGGATCGCCATGCGCCAGCGCGCGTATTTAAATTTTTCCCAGGTTCCGCTGACGTAATAGGCCAACACGGAACTTGGCCCGCACATGCCGAGGGTCGCCACCAGCGCGCCAATCGGTCCCGCGACCTGGTAACCGATCAGCGTCGAAATCATGAAGTTCGGCCCCGGAGCGGCCGTGGAGATCGCGAAAATGTCGGCGAACTCGCGCTCCGTCAGCCAGCCCGACACCTCAACGGCCTGGCGGTGAATTTCCGGGATCGCCGAATTGCCCCCGCCGACTGCGGCGATGGAGAGCAGGCCGAAATGTAAAAGCAGCGTGATCAGAGTTGCGCTGTCCGGCTTCATCTCGGCTTCCTCCAACCGATGATGACGCCGATGGGCAGGAAGATGCCGAGCGCCCACCACAATGGCAATTTCAGCAGGCCGACCGCGATCACCACCGCCGCCATCAGCGTGATCGACACCCACTGCTTGTTCTGAAACAAAGGCACCGCCATGCGACACATGGTGCCGATCGTGAGCCCCGCCGCGGCGGTGGTGACGCCTCCAAGGAAGCGTTGCAGTTCCGGCAATTCACCGTAGCGTCCGTAAAGCGCGCCGAGGATGATCATCAGGACGAGCGAAGGCCCGCACAATCCGGCCACGGCAACGAGGGAGCCCGGCACCCCGCGTACGCGCGCGCCGAACACCACGGCGAAATTCACGACATTCGGTCCGGGCAGGAACTGGCAAAGCGCGAAGACCTCGTTGAACTCGGCCGCGGTCATCCATTTGCGTTCATCCACCGTCATACGGCGGGCCCAGGCCAGCGTGCCGCCGAAGCCGAAGATCGACACGATGGCGAAACTGCTGAACAGGTTCCAAAGGCCGGGGCGAAGCACCGGAGCGGGAACGGGGGCGGGAGGCTCAGACATCCCGGGATGATTATCGCCGTAGCGCCGACCTGACAATTGACCGGGTGGCGAAACGCCTCCGCGGCTTATGCTCTAACTCGGCGTTCCCGTCGTAGTGGAGAATGATCCTTGGCGGGCTGAATTGATACCGTCGCCACTATGGGTGTGTTTAATTCATGTATTCCCCAAGTAAATATTGAACTTATACATCTTATACCCGTTGTCGCCCTGCACACAGAGGGCTCACATGTTCAAATCCGCCGCCAACTCCATCGCCGCCGTAATTGCTGCCGCTCTTGCAGCCAGCTTCGCGGTTGTTTTGACCTCGGTGGTGCCGGAGGCGAAGGCCGAGACCCTGCAGGCGCCGCTCCTGCAATTCGATGTGTCGTCAAGACGGCACCCGACGCCTGCTTGTTGCAGGGCTGGCCAAACTACGCGCCGCGTTGCCAGTTCGATCTGCGGACCGGCAACACGGAGTCCCGGATCGTGCGGGTCATCGCGCTTCGCTAAGCGGCCGAGATATGCAGCAAGGAGGCCAGGCTATGAATTTACTCTCGCGCGCGTGGCGCTTTTGCGGTGGAGCTTCTTCCCACCCGGAGCTGTTTGTCCATGATCCTGCCGCTGCGATGCCGTACAATCTTGACGACCCATTCCACACCGCTGAGTTTCAAGCAAAGGTAGGCAAGCTCCTTGCCGCGGCCCGCGCAGGAGAGAAGCAGGCCTTCCGTAGCAGGACAATAGGCAAGCCTGGCCATTCACGATCTCGGTAGCCACAGAGCCGACTGCCGCTGCTTGCCTCTGGCTGGGGTTAGCGATGTTCACAATCGCTTACCGCGAGTGGTTAGCTTAACGGAAGTCGACGCTACGAAGGACCAGTCCGGGAGGATTTCCCTCCCGTCCGACCTGCATATATTTCCGCACCGCGCAGGCTTCGATTAGATTTCGGAGTCTGAGGAATTGCTCTTCGCGCTGTAGCGGACTTTTTGCTCCGCTGGTCCGATCGAGATCGTCCATAGCAGCAGTGCTGATAGCACACGGCACATCTGTCTGACCGTCCTTCATCGTGAACAGGACGACCATCCGATTGAAGTCGTAGGACAAAAATGCGCCGGCTGTGAGCGTCATATCACGGCCTTTGAAGTTGGAGCAGTAATCACGCTGCAACTGCCCGGAAAGGTCAATCCTCCAGAATAAAGGTCACTTTCAGGTTGACCCGATATTCCGCGATCTTCCCCTTCTTAATCACGCATTTCTGGTTATCGACCCAAATGCCCTCCACGTTCTTTAATGTTTTAACAGCGCGTGAAACGCCGACCTGAATGGCGTCCTCGAAACTCTTGGTGGAGGCGGAAATAAGTTCGGTAACGCGTGCGACCGACATGATCTTCTCCTAACAAGGTGATGAAGCGTTGCGAAGCGACAGGCTCGCTGTCTGCTGGTCTCTGACCTAACAATCGACAAGCAACTATACATCAGTCCGCCTGCCCGCACCTATATCGAATTGACCACATCCCGAAAACTTGACGCTGGATCACGCGAACGATGTATTCTTGCCTTGTGTTGCTGGCGATAGCTGTGGCGCCTCGTCGTGCTCGAAGGACGGACGCGGCATCGGTTAGTCTCCAGGATAATAGTAAGGAGTGCGTTTTTTCCCGACTCTGTAGTAGCAGTCCCGCGAGATAGGCTTCGCAGAGGGATCGCCAGGAGCAGTAGGAAAGAAGAAGCCCGGCGCTGCCGGGCTTCCCGAAGGTCCTCGCTTGGTTTTACTCGATGACTTGAATGACGCGGCGGGTCTGCGGATCAACCAGCACCGTGCGGTTGTTCACAACCGTATAGCGATATTGCGTCTGTCCATACTTTGCCGGCACGTCGTAGTAAGTAACGCCTTGGGCAGGCAGTTCGGCACCGATCACAACGGGCTGAGCATACGTGTAGGAAGGCGGATTTGCTGAACCACATACGTCCGGAACTCCGGACGGGTCGCGTCGGTAATGCCGCCAATGACCGCGCCGCCGACCCCGCCCACAACCAAGCCGGCCGGGCCGGCCACGATCGCGCCGCCGATTGCTCCAGCAGTTGCGCCGGCCGCAACACCACTCGTCTGGGCATTGGCGGCAAGCGGGAGCATCAGGGCGCCGAAAACGGCGCCTGCCGTAAAGATCTTGTTGTACATGATTGTTCCTAAGGGTGGCCGTCATATCCCCCTGGATATTCGGCACCGCTTCACAACACGCAGCGCGCTAAAGGTTCCACCTTAGGGCGGGAGCCCTCCCCCCGCTGGGGATGCGGCTTGGTATTGACTAGGGTCCTCGCTCAGCGGTCCAATAACCCGAGCAGGCCGCAGCCTTCCACTTCCCTTGGCCATTGCTGGCTGACAATTGCCCCGATCCGGTAGCGCTGTTGTATCCGTGAACGATCGCCACGCTGAGTGATCCGCGGCCAGTCACCGTTCCAGAAATGACAACCGGTGCATCGCCGCCATTACTTAGCGCGCTATCCTTGATGTGTATTGAATATTTGAAACCGTCGTTGCAAAGGCCCTGTTCTGTGACAACCGAGACGCTCCACATGCCATCATAAGGCGGCAGCGCAGCAGCCAGACCTGATGTTGCAAGAGCCGCTGCGAGTAATCCCGTGGAGAACCGGAGTGCCAATATGAACGCAAACCGCGAGTGAGGCGGAATGGTCGCCGGGCTGGTCGTGATAATTCTTGACATCATCCACGGCAGGTGAAGGTCACGTCAAAATAAAACGACAGGCATGATAGATTCCTTTAGACCGCTAACGCGCGGAGCAACCTTCGCGTTCCGGTGTGCTTGTTTTCATTTGTGAGCTGTTTTGTACAGCCTGGTTGGCGCGGCAATCGATGTCCTGCCCGCCCAATTGTCTCCAGTTAAACCGAGCGCAGGCAGCGCTGATGCAAGAATAGCACCGCCACCAACAGCCGTGCTGGCGCGCTGTACCTTCGCCCGCGTCTGAAGGACCCCGGGCGGTCCGTTAACGGATGTCGACGCTACGAAGAACTAATCCGGGAGCATTTCCCTCCCATCCGGCCTCCAGATATTTGCGCCCTGACCGGATTATCGGGGCGGTCGGCTTAACAGCGGGAGAGGCTTAAAGGTATACACGCCGCAGAGAATGATTGACGGATTCAGAGATGATCCGTCCCACACGGTATCGAATCCCGGTAATGCGAATGGAGCGGTCTTCTTCGTCCTCGTAGGGAGGGAGCGGCTCTTCCCGTAGCGCTTCGTAGCAAGGGCAAAATTCGATAAGCCGGTTTGGCATGGACCAGCCATAGCACGCCAGCGTTTCAGATGAGTGAACTATCACCAAACTTAACCAATTCCGCAGGCATCCGGTGACCTTGTGTACCGTTATCGGCGCGAAGCGGTCAATTCTGCTCAGTATCCGGGCGACATAAGTCTGCATTCTGTCGGGTACCAGCGTTGCACGCCAACCCTTAGCCGCGAAGCAGCATGCATGAGCTCGACAGCAATCACCCGCGCATTCCGTTGAAGCTCATATCGACACCCGCGGGTCATGTGCTGAGCGCGCCCCCGGTCCTCATCGCCAGCATGCATACGATTCACTATACCTGCGGGCAATGCGGAATCGTTCTTATGCATTCTGAGGACGCGCAGGTTCATAATCTGACGATCTGCTGTAAGGAATGCGGATCCTTCAATTCGACCGACGCTTAGCCGCCCGTTTGGTGGCCAACCGCCGCCGCTCAATCGCGGCAGCCTTAACAACAACATCTAACTTGGGAGGTTTCGCTGTGCAGGCGGGGCCAGCCAACAACTATGAGTAGCTGCTTTTCAGCAATTGGTTCGCGCCCCCCGCGATGATCTCCCCGACGCGTCGTCGAATAGCCGGGGAATCACAAAGCGGGTCATCTTCATATAGAAAAAGCGGTCGCGTGAGCAGCGCCTCGTAACAAGCGCGAAACTCGACAAGCCTGTTTGGCATTGGTGCATACCTTCTCGAGGTCAATACCGAGGTGATCGTGATGGTTCCGCTTGTCCTAACCGATGAGTGGCGATCTGCTTGGCGCCTTAATTGCCAGGCGAGCCTGGGGGCCCGTGACGCCTAGCAGGCTTCTGACATGGGCCAAAAGTGGTCAATATTGCACAGACGGCCGATCCGGCGTGAACCTAGACTTGGACCTACTGGGTGTTGCGCAGATTCCCTCGAATTCCGGGTGTCGCTGACCCCAACGTCCAGTAGACCCCGGCACAACGGTTCCGGGGTCTCTTCCAGGCGAGATATTCGTCGCCAGGGACAGTTGGAGACCACTGTGACCGACAATGAACTGTTCACCGAGATCGAGGAAGCGCGCGCGTTCGCGCAGGCGATCATCGATACCGTGCGTGAACCTTTCCTGGTGCTCGACCAAGATCTCCGCGTGCTCGCCGCGAGCCGCTCTTTCTATCAGAAATTCGAGGTCGGCCACGACGACACGCAAGGCAAGCTGCTTTACGCGCTGGGCGATGGCCAATGGGATATTCCCGCGCTGCATTTGCTGCTGGAGAAAATCATCCCGGAGCAGGGCGTGATGGAGGACTACGAGGTCGAGCAGGAATTTCCCGGGATCGGACAACGCACGATGCGCTTAAACGCCCGCAAGGTGTTTTATGAGAAAGGACCCCACACGACCATCCTGCTTGGAATCGAGGATGTCACACGTCAGCGTGCCCTGCGGGACGAAAAGGACGAGCTGATCCGGCAGAAGGACGTGCTGCTTGAGCAAAAGGTCATGCTGGCACGGGAATTCGATCATCGGCTGCTGAATAGTATGCAATTGATTTCGAGCCTGCTGTCTTTGCAAAGTCGAACCACAAAAAATCCGGAAGCCGCGACGCAATTATCGATCGCCGGCAATCGCGTTGCCTCCCTGGGGCGGGTGCATCGGCGGTTGCATGTGCTCGATCACCTCGAAACCGTCGAGTTCAAGCAATATGCTTCGCGGCTCTGCGAGGATCTCTCCGGAATGCTCCCTAACGATGGCGCACAGCGCGCTATCGTCGTGGAAGGCAAGGAAATCGAGATTCCGACAGTGCTGGGCATCCCGCTCGGGTTCATCGTCAACGAGCTGGTGACGAATTCCGCCAAATACGCCAAGGGTAAAGTCACGGTGAGGCTAGCTTCAACATTGAAGGGCCAATCGCTCTCCGTGCTCGATGACGGCCCGGGACTGCCCGAGGGCTTCCAACCCTCGGGCCACAAAGGCCTTGGTATGAAAATCATACAGGCTATGGTCAAGCAGATCGGCGGCGAGTTTCAGATCGGCCGCGGCGACCACGATCGCGGCGCGAGCTTTACAATTATATTCAGCATCCAACCGCTGGTGAATGGCGTCAGCGCTGTCGACAAACGTTCCGTCGAGCAAGCGATGAGAGTTGCCGCTGAATGACCGAGCAATGAGCTCCATGGGTGAGCTGAAGGAGACGGCCGAGCTCAGAGGCAGATCGCTCGCTTCCTGCACAAGCACAAGAATGACCAGGAAGCGGAAAATGATCCAGGCGGCAGCAAGAGCCGGGACCGACGCGGCACTCTACGCCGCGGCTATTGCTCGGTGGGATAACGAGGGTGGTGCTTCCCTGGGAGCATCACACACCCATGCCACCCGGTAACGGACAAAGTGGTCAAATTTGAACAGACGGCCCGCCGGGCCGCGCCGTGTGTGAAGTCGGGGACGCTTAGGGGACGGCAAAGTGAAAGAAACGAATAGGCAGCCATGTTCGGCTTCACCTTTGTCAGCAAAAGAGCGGTTAGTTTTCCAATCAAGTGGCAGAGATGGGTTGTCGCGTTTATCACTTCGTGGTCATCCGCCATAAGGCTCCTAATGGTTGTCTCTTGCTGCGTTATCTCGACTACTACGTCATCGATTTGCTGTTCGAGTGTCAGCACGTCGTAATTGTTTGCTGGATTGCTGGACATGGTAGCCTCCCTGTGGATGCGGGAGCGCTGGAGCGTCTCTCAGTCACCGCCTGGCTCTTCGCGCTCGGCCCTGTCGGTGATGGGGCAAGTCTGCCCCTTGTGAACCGGGCTGGCTGAGCAAAATTGACCACATTCAAAAATTCAAATCAGGCCACCACGAGTCGAAACACACCTGTACCCGGCTATGGCGGCGCCTGTGGAGTCATGCAAACGAAAGGAGTGGGCTGCAGACGACTTCGGTGTTCGGCAACATTGCTGTAAGGCCGCCGCTTTCTTGTTTCTGATTCACCCCGCCGATCGCCTCAAAAATGAAGTGGGTGAAGGAATAACTTCGCCCGTGCGCGGTTAGTTTAAAAGCAGGCTTCCGAGTAAGCCTCTTCTGATCGACAAACTGCGTCCGCATGTCTAAACGGACGTGCCTACTCCGAGGAGATGACCATGGCACAGGCCGTTTCGACTTCTATCACACGACGAAGCGTGGTCGCAGGGCTGGCGCTGACCGCCGCCCCGGTGACTTTGGCGGGGGCGGATAACGCGTACGCCCAAGCCCAGCAAACCAACGCCTGAGAAAAGTGACAAAAGTCTGTACGAGCGGCTGGGCGGCATCTTCGCCATCGCGGCGGTGGTGGATCACTTCAGCGACGCCGTCGTGAAGAACCCGATCGTCGGCGAGAAATCCAAGAACCCGCAGCTGCGGGAATGGCACACCAAGAACCTGGACAGGCTGCCCGGCCTCAAATTCATGCGGACGCTGTGGGTCGCTCAAGCGTCGGGTGGGCCTTACCAGTTCAAGGCCACCAAGCCGGGCAAGACGCCGCTCGGCCTTGAGGAGGCCCATCGAGACCTCAAAATTTCCCCCGCAGAATTCGATGAGGTCGCAGCGGAACTCGGACGGACCCTGGACTTTGCAAAGGTCCCGAAGCGCGAGAAGGACGAAGTTCTGGCGGCCTTCGCCGCCCATAAAGAAGAGGTCACCGCCGGCGCTAAGCGAGGCTGAAGGCTAAAGCATCCTGTTTCGCAGCCTAGACTTCCCGCCGCAGCCACAGCTGGGCGGGATCGTTAAGCTGCGCTTCACCGAGGTGATCTGCGCCGTCGCGACGGCCGCGCGCCTAAGCGCAATCTGATTGAAGCACGGGGCTGGTGGCGCAAGGCGCTTTATGAACACCCTGTGGTTGGCAAGAAAAAAGCTCCGGCATTTCGCCGGAGCTTCAGTGCAAATCGGTGGATCGAAGGTTTTAACCCTCGATGATGTAGACGATCTCATAGGTGTTTGGACGGACAATGACGTACCGGCCATTGACAAGAATAACCTGATAGCCGCTCCACTCAGGATAGATTTCAATGATGCGGGTCGGGATCGGATAGAACTGGACCGTGGACGGAACGCGCGCCCCGATCGAGATGTTGAAGTTTACGTTTGTAACTTCTTTTATCTTCTCCTGCTTGATCGCCGTCGCGATTTGACTGCGCTTTTCAGGAGGAGGCGCTGCTGCGGCTCCAGACGGCGCGGCCCCAGTGGTGCTGGCTTTGTTATCGCCACCGGGCTTCGTCGCGGCCTTATCATTAGCTGCAGCGGGCTTGTCTTGAGCCTGTTTAGGGGCTGATTTTGAGTCCTGAGCCTGCTGCGGCGACGATTTGGAATCTTGCGCCTGCTTTGGCGCCGACTTCGAGTCTTCCGCACTCGGACCGGGCTTCGCAGCAGGCGGCTTACTCATCTCTTCCTTCGGCGCAGCGGCGGCCGGAGGTGCGCTTACGGCATTCCCTCCCGGGCTCTGCGCAGTGGCGATGCCCGTAGCCCCGAAAAGGGTCAACGCGGCGATCGTCGACAGCAACGTATTTTTTGTCATTGGTGTCTCCTCCTGGAGATTGACTGAGGTTTTCAGTCTTAGGTAAGTGAACGCGGCGCGCCCGTGCAAAGTTCCTGTCCTGTGGCTATCTCGTTTGTGAGCTCTTTTGCTCAGACAAGCGGCCAGTTCAGGCGCAGGCTTGCACAATGAGATACTTCTTTCATCTTGAGGACGGAACGTGCATTCGCGACCCGAAGGGCAACGAATTTCCAGATGATGCCGCAGCCTTGCTTGAGGCTGCGAATGTCGCTCAAGAGCTCTCGAAGCTTCAGTTACACGCCCATGAATGGCGTGTGGTGGTCAAGAACGCAGACGGCCTTCGCGTCGGTTCGGTGCCTCTAGTGCCGGGTCTTGCCGCACATGCCGAAGGCCCTCCTATTCCGCTTCGGTCAATTCATTAGTTTCAAGCCTATTTCAATTCCCAGTGGCGCAGCGTCCGGCCGGCTTGCTTCGTGCGGTAGCAGAAAGTTTCGTGTGTCAGATCAAATCCGTCCCGTAAGGAGCAGGACGACGGTCTAGGACGGACGTCCTGCAAACGGAGATGCGATCATGTCGCTCGGACTCATCCTCGTTATCATTCTTGTCATCTTCTTGCTCGGCGGCTTCAGCGGTCGCTTCGGCGGTCTTCGATGTGGCGGTTGTAATCGATAAGGCCCAATTGCCGAAACTTTGTTCATGAAAAAACTGACGCGAGAAGTCGACTAACAGCGTCGTAAGCGATATGGCCCTAGAGCCCGGCGGACGCCTACCCGCGGTTAACGGGTTTACGTCGCCATTGTTTGGATCGCTCGTTTCGCCGAGGCGGTACTGCTTTCCCTGCAACGATCAAGAGATATCCTTTGCCTCTGCACTTCTCGCACTCGATCCCGGCGGACTGCCCGGTAGCATGACAGTGTTCGCATGGAGCCGGCAGCTTGTCATTCATTCGCGCGTCCTAACGCACAGGCGTCCGCCTGGACTGCTAAACAAGCCGATCTGTTGTTCGCTACCTTCCGGATGAAGGGAATTGCACTCGCCTAACGCCAGGATCCAGACTCATCCAGCGCTGATTTCGGGTTTCTCGTGCAGGACCACGTTCAACAACGAACTGTGGACCTCGATGTGGCCGTTGTAGGTAATAAAGCCCAGTTGTCGAAACTTGTTCATGAAAAAGCTGACCCGTGATCGTGTCGTGCCGATCATCTCCGCCAGGGTCTCCTGGCTGATCTTGGCGATGACCGGTTCGGGCTTATTCTCCTTGCCGAAATTTGCCAGCAGCAGAAGCACCCGCGCCAGCCGCTTTTCACTCGAGTTAAATAACTGGTCGACCAGGTCTTCCTCTATCCGGATGTTCCGGGCCAAAAGATGCGAAATAAATAGCTCGGAGAATGCCGGCTGTTCGTGGATCACGCGGACGACGTCCTCCTTTGCCATGCGCGCGATGCTGCAATCCGTCATCGCCGAGGCCGTGGCCATGCGACGGGGCTGTGCTGCCAGGCAGCCCTCACCAAAGAAATCGCCGACGCCCAACAGCGCGACCACGGCTTCCTTTCCCTGCTCCGAGAGCACGGTGATTTTGGCTTTGCCTTTGTGCACATAGAAGACTGAATCCGCAGGTTGGCCCTGCGTGTAGACAATCTCGTTTTTACGATAATTGGATACCGTGTGCCCCTCGGTTATTTTTGAGAGAAAGGCTTTGGGGTCAAACGGCGGAGCTTTCTTCCTGCGCTTGACTGAAAACTTTCCCGGTTTCGAGCTCATGAAAATCTTTCCAAACGCTGGCACCCGATGCCGCAGGCCTCTGGACATTATATGTCAGGTTCCGGACATATGATATGGCTGTCTGAAAGACCGGAAGCCCGGCCGCTTGCCGATCAGCTTCATGGCAACGTTCTGCTGAGATATGAACCGACGGGCCTGGTGCACGAGCTCGACGCACCGCTCCGGACTGATGCCAATGCTGCCGCAACCTGATCCCGTCACCGAACCGAGCGCGGAGACCGCAAGCGCGGATGCGATCGGCTTTGCGGCGCGGCAACGCAAGATCATCCACGTCGACATGGACGCGTTCTACGCCTCAGTCGAACAGCGCGACAATCCGGAGCTGCGCGGCAAGCCGGTCGCGGTCGGCGGGTCGCGCGAGCGCGGCGTGGTCGCGGCGGCGAGCTACGAGGCGCGCACATTCGGCGTACGTTCAGCGATGCCGTCGATCACCGCCAAGCGGATGTGCCCCGACCTGATCTTCGTGAAGCCGCGCTTCGATGTTTACAAGGCCGTCTCGCTGCAGATCCGCGCGATCTTCGCCGAGCACACGCCGCTGATCGAGCCGCTCTCGCTCGACGAAGCCTATCTCGACGTCACCGAGAATTTGCAGGGCATCGCCTCGGCCACAGAAATCGCGCAAGCGATCCGTGCGAAGATCAAAGCCGAGACCAGCCTCACCGCCTCGGCCGGCGTGTCCTACAACAAGTTCCTGGCCAAGCTCGCCTCGGATCATCGCAAGCCGGACGGGCTGTTCGTCATCACCCCAAGGATGGGCGCCGACTTCGTGGAACACCTGCCGGTCGGAAAATTTCACGGCATCGGGCCCGCGACCACGGCGAAAATGAACGGCTATGGCATTCACACCGGTGCTGACCTGCGCGCGCAGTCGCTGGAATTCTTGTGCCGCCATTTCGGCAAGTCCGGCAGCTTTTATTACTGGATTTCGCGCGGCGTTGACGAGCGACGCGTGCACGCAGACCGGGTGCGAAAATCGGTCGGCGCCGAAAACACCTTCATGACGGACCTGACCGATATCAACGAAGCGCGCGCTGCGCTGGCCCCGATCATCGAGAAGGTCTGGCGTTATTGCGAGACGTCAGCCACGCGCGCGCGCACGGTGACTCTGAAGGTGAAATATGCCGACTTCCAGCAGGTCACCCGCCGCCGCACCGGCGAAGTGCCGGTGGCGAGCCAGGCCGAGCTCGAACGCTTCAGTTATGCGCTGCTCGAGCCGATCTTTCCGGTGCGGCTGGGAATACGCTTGCTGGGCGTGACTCTGTCGTCCATCGACCGCGATCCGCCGAAGCAGGAGCGGCAGCTAACGCTGGCGCTTTAGCGGGGAAGCTTCTGGCCGTGTCCCGTGCAGTGAGCCAGCTAGTGCTGGCGCTGATGATGTCCGGCCGGCGCATGGCCGGCATAGCCGCGCAACGCCGCGTATTGCTGGATCTGCTGCGGGCTCAGCAGCGCGGCGGTGGAAAGGTGGTACTTCAGATGCGTCGCGCGCAGCTGGCCCTGGGTCGCTGCGATGGCCGCCGTCATGCTCCTGAGACTTTCCGGCGCGATGGTGCGGCCGGAGAATTGGCGGTCCAGTTCCGCTTCCTGCTCGATCAGCTTGGCACCGAGAGATACCGCTTCCGCCTTCATCGAATCGAACAGCTGCTGGACTTTGCCGCGCTGCTCCGCGGACAGACCTAGCTTGTCCGCCAGTTCCAGCACATGCAGCGGACCGGGATAGCCGTTCAGCTCGGCGGCTAGCGCCAGACTCATCCCGCGCCCGGCCTGCAGGTCGCCGATCTGGCTGTCCGACAGCGCCTTGATGCCGCGCGTCTGCATCCCGGCATAGGGCGTCTGCGCCAACGCGGCGGTGCTCACAAGCAGCGCCGCCAATAACGGCAGGCTTCGCATGGCTATCCTCTTACCTATCCGAAATACGCATCCGGCCGCGGGATGACCGGCACGCGCCCGTTTTCTTTTGAGTCGCCCGGCATCGGCTCACCCTTGCTGTTGAGCCGTCCCGACGGATCGCCTTTTCCCGCCTGGCAACCGACCCGCATGAGCACCAGCGGCTCCTCGCTGGTCGACTGGAATTTGTAGTAGGAGCCCGCGGGCAGCATGATGCCCTGATACTTCCCGAGATCCGCGGTTTCGTCGTTCGGACCAAAAAAGCGCGCGCTGCCCTGCAGCACCACGAACATGTGATCTTCGTTCGGATGGGTATGCAGCCCGTTCTCTCCGCCCGAGGCGTAGACCTTCAGCGTCGCCCACATATTGTCGGTCTCGGCGAGAGAGGTGTTGCTGCGGCCCTGGTCGAGCAGCTGGGCATGCAGGCGGAACATGGTCGGCTTGACGTTGCCGCCGGTGCTGACGTCTTTCTGATTGGCGATCTGCGTCGATGAAGGCTGCGGTCATTGTAATATCTCCGATCTGAAGTCCTGCACAAAAACGGCGGTGGCTATCGTCACGCCCTGCCGTTCAATTTACAAGGCGCTTGGCGCTTTCGCCACTGCGCCGACCCTCGATCCTCAAGCGGTTTAGCGCCTTGACCAGATGTAAGCGTGCCTGAAATGGAAAGCGCCGTTGCGGTTGAAGGGGAAAAGCGCGAACCGTCAAGCCGGAGCCAGCGCGGTCTCGACTGGTTTGCATTCTTCCTGGCCGACATCCAGACCGGATGGGGGCCATTGGTCGCGGCCTATCTGACGTCGAAGAGTTGGACCCAGTTGGACATCGGGCTGATCCTGACGATCGGGACGCTCGCTGCCATGGTGATGCAGATCCCGATGGGCGCGCTGGTGGACCAGGTACCAGCCAAGCGGCTGCTCGCCGGGCTTGCGGTGGTGGCAATCAGCGGCAGCGCTCTATTGCTGGCATTCTGGCCGGTGTTCAGCGTGGTGCTCGCCGCCAAGCTGCTGCACGCGATGGCCAGCTGTCTCGCCGGACCGGTTCTGGCCTCGATCAGCCTCGGGCTGGTGGGGCACAGCCTGCTGAGCAGAAGGCTTGGGCGCAATGCCCGCTTTCTCTCTCTGGGCAATGCGGTCGCTGCCGGCTTAATGGGCGGCGTTGCGTATCTTTATTCGAGCCAGGCGATCTTCTTCCTCACCGCCGCACTCGCGATCCCGACACTTCTCGCGCTGGCGCAGATCCGGTCTGCGGACATCGATCCCGATCTGGCACGAGGCGGGCTGCGCAAAGGCGATGACGTCAAATGGTCCGCTGGAATTGCGGGCCTTGCCAGCAACCGGGCATTCCTGATCTTCGCTGGGGCCATCGTCCTGTTCCAGCTCTCAAACGCGGCGATGCTGCCGATCATGGCCGGAACTTTGACGAACCGCGCGCCGGAATGGGCCACCGCAGTGATCGCGATCTGCATTCTGGCGCCGCAATTTGTGGTCGCAGCCATCGCCCCATGGGTCGGACGCACGGCGCAAAGCTGGGGCCGCCGTCCTCTCCTGATGTTGTGTTTCGCACCGCTTTGCGTGCGAGGCGCCGTCTTCGCCATCTCGAGTGACCCAGTTGTCGTGATAGCGGCGCAGCTTTTGGATGGAATATCGGCGGCAACGCTCGGCGTGCTTATGCCGCTCGTCATCGCCGACACCACGCGCGGGACTGGGCATTTCAACTTTGCGCAAGGCGTCGCCGGCGTCGCTATCGGCATCGGCGCCTCCATCAGCACCACCGTTGCCGGCTACGCTGCGGACATGTTTGGCAATGCCGCGACGTTTTTGTTTCTCGGATCCTTCGGAGCCTTCGGTCTTCTGCTGGTGCTGGCACTCATGCCGGAAACGCGGGACCCCAGGTAACGCGCGCAGCGCAGTTCCCTGCAGAGGCCGCTTAAGTCGTCCGCCGCAGCGCCGGCGCTTCCAGACATCGTTCCGCCGCTTCCCCTGGCGGCAAGCTCGCATCCCAAAATTTTGCGACATAGCGGTTTCCAGTCGCACCGTCGGACAAGTCCGAGGCCAGCCAGATCAGCGGCGGATTCATAATGTCCATCGGCAGCAGCGGCTTTCCGCTGCGCGTGAGCTTGCCGGGCTCGTTGGCGCAGCTGCCGCCGGGAAGCAGCGAATTGACGGTGACGCCGGTCCCTTTCAGATCCGCAGCCCAGATCATGGTGGCGGCTTCCAGCGCCGCCTTGGTCAGGCCGTAGGGCGAGCCGCGTGCGCCGCTCATGCCGGAACTGCTGGTCGTGATGTTGATGATGCGTCCCCACTTCTGCGCCATGAGGTGAGGCGTGACCGTGCGGGACAGGAAAAAGGTGCCGACCACATTTGTTTGCGACCGTTTCCTGCCAAATCCGCGGATCGGATTCCCAGAACGGCAGGCTGTTGCCGCTTGTCGGCAAGCCGGGACCGCGATGCGGGCGCCGCGCCGCATTCACCAGAATATGCAGACCGCCGAGCCGCTCGCGGCATTCGACGACAAGGCGCTCGCAATCGGCAATCCGGTTGATGTCGGCGGCGATGCCGATAGCGCCTCCGTCCGCGACCTCCGCCGCCGCTTCTTCCGCCGCCTTGCCGTTGATGTCAGCGAACGCGACGCTGGCGCCGGCCTGCGCCAATGCCGCGGCCATTTCCTTGCCGAGCCCCTGCGCGGCTCCGGTCACGATCGCAACTTTGCCCTCGAGCCTGATCATGCCTTTCGTCCCATTTGGTGCTCCGGCTTATTTTATGCCGGCTTCGGCTTCGGCTTCGCCTCTGCCGTCGTGTCGCCGCTGTCCAGCGCGTGGATGCGATAGAGCTCCGGGAACAAGAACAGCATCCAGACGATGGTGATCGCGATCGTCCCAACGCCGCCGATGATCACCGCAGGCACCGCACCGAGCAATGCGGCAACCGCGCCGGATTCAAAATCGCCGAGTTGATTGGACGCGCCGATAAACAGCGCATTGGCGGCGCCGACGCGGCCCCGCATGTCGTCGGGCGTGCGCAATTGCACGAGCGACATCCGGATTACGACGCTGACTACGTCGGAGCCGCCCATGATAGCGAGCGCCAGCATCGACAGGATCAGGTTGGTGGAGAGACCAAAGCCGATGGTGGCGAGGCCGAACAGGATGGTGACGCCGAACAGGATCGGACCGACCGGCGGCTTCAGCGGATAACGCGCCAACACGAGCGACATGAGGAGCGCACCGAGGGCCGGCGAGGACCGCAGCAGGCCAAGCCCCCAGGGGCCAGTGTGCAGAATGTCGCGCGCGAAGATCGGCAGCAGGATGGTGATGCCGCCGACCAGCACCGCGAACATGTCGAGCGAGGCGGTGCCGAGCAGGATGCGATCACGGATAAGATAACGGAAGCCGGCAAACAGCGATTCAAGCGTGATCGGCTCTTTCTTCGGAACGACGCGTTGCGTCACGATCAACATCATCAACATGCTGGCGGCGAGCCAGAAGAACGCCGAGAGGCCGTACACCACGGCAGGGCCGAGAAGATAGAGAAAGCCGCCGAGCGCGGGACCGACAATGGTCGCGGTCTTCTGCGCGGAGGTGAACCACGCCATTGCGCGCGGCACGTCCTCCGCCGGAACGAGGTTCGGTACCATCGCGCCCATTGCCGGGAATTCGAACGAGCGCATGCTGCTCATCACGAATACGAGCGCGTAGATGAAAACGTTGTCGAGCCATCCCGCCAGCGTGCCCGCAACCAGCACCAGCGCGCAACAGCCCGCGCCCAGTTGACAGAGGCGGACCACCTTGCGGCGGTCGTAGCGGTCGGAGACGTAGCCCACCGGAAGCGTGAAGAAGATCAGCGGCAGGAATTGCGCGAGCCCTACGAAACCCAGAGCGAGCGCGCTGTTGGTGATGTCGTAGAGCTGCCAGGCCAGCGCAACCATCGTCATCTGGTAGGCAAACACCGAAACGATCCGGCCGAGCCAAAGAAAAAGAAAGGGGCGATGCGACAGGACCGATGGCGGGATCGTTGTTGTTCGTTCTTGCATTCCCGCTCAAATTTTCCCTTGTGACGTAAAAGGAGGCAATCATCTTGCCCCCCTCTGCGCGGCGCCCTCTTACAGCATGATGTGGATGGCTTTCTCCTCGGTATAGGAAAGCAGCTCTTCCAGCCCTTCCTCGCGGCCGATGCCTGAATTCTTGAACCCGCCGAACGGCATGCCCTTGAAATGGCCGGACACGCCGTTGATCCAGATATGACCGGACTGCACCTTGCGCGCGGTCGTCATGGCAATGTTGATGTCGCGCGTCCAGATCGCAGCGGTCAGGCCGAATTCGGTTGAATTTGCGACCTCGATGACCTCGTCAACATCCTTCCATTTGAACACGGAAAGCACGGGGCCGAAGATTTCTTCCTGCGCGATGCGCATGCCGCGCTTCACCTCGGCGAACACCGTTGGTTCGATCCAGTAGCCCTTCTTGAACAATTCACCTTCCGGGCGCTTGCCCCCGGTCATCAGGCGCGCGCCGTCTTCCTTGCCCGCCTTGATGTAATGCATGACCTTCTCGTACTGGCCCTTGGAATTCATCGGGCCCATCTTGCTGTCTTCCGAGAGCGGGTCGCCGATCTTCATTTTCCCGACCTGCGCGACCAGATCGGCGAGGAACTTGTCGTAAAGCGACTCGTGGATGAACAGCCGGCTGGTGGAGCCGCAGGACTGTCCCGACCATGCGAAGTTCATGCCGGAGACGGCGCCGGCCAGCGCCTTCTGATAATCCGCATCCGGAAATACGATCATCGGATTCTTGCCGCCCAATTCCAGGGTGACATGCTTGACTGCGACTTCCGCCGCTGAGCGCTGGATCGCCATACCGGTCTGCACCGAACCAATGAAAGCGATGCGCTTTACCCGCGGATGGCGCACCAGCGCATCGCCGGCCTCCCGGCCATGACCGGTCACGATGTTGACGACGCCGGGTGGCATTACTTCCGCGGCGATCTCCGCCAGGATCGATGCCGACAACGGGCTTTGCTCCGACGGCTTCTCGACGATGGTATTGCCGGCGATCAGCGGCGCCGCCATGCGCGAGGCGGCAAAGCTGATCGGATGGTTGAACGGAATGATGCGTCCCACGACGCCGTAAGGCTCGCGCAGCGTGAAGTGCATGTTGCTGGGGGTCGAGGGAACGCTCTGGCCTTTTGTCTCATAGCCGAGGCCGGCGAAGAATTTGAGCTGGCCGATCGCCTTGCCGACGTCGTCGCGCATCTTGAAGATGGTGTTGCCGGTATCCATCACTTCGACGCGCAAGATCTCGTCGGCGCGCTTGGCCATGCCGTCCGACAGCTTGTGCAGATAGTCCGCCCGCTTGGAGACCGGCAGCGCCGCCCATTCCGGCTGCGCCTTTTCCGCCGCCTCGACCGCCAAATTGACGTCCTTGGCGGTGCCTTCCGGCGTGCGGCCAATCACTTCTTCCGTGGCCGGGTTGACGGATTCCATCCAGCGGCCGCTTTCGCTCGCCACGAGCTTGCCGCCGATCAGCATCGGCATGTCTTGCAATTTAGTGGAGCGGACAGCTTCGTTCATGACAGGACCCTTCTGCTTCGCTTGACGTCGTGTCTCGGGATTTACCACGATCTCAATCGCGATGTAACCTGAAGGAGGACAATCCGTCGTTAGCGGGCTCGGGCGACGACGGCTCTTAGAAATTCTATCGTCTTTGCCGAGGAGTCGGCGGCGGCCTTCTGTTCCTCCGGGCTTCGTGCGGCGTTCTGCTGAAAAGCATGCCCGACGTCTGGATAGCGATGAAAGACATGTTCGATCCCGTTCGCCGAAAGCCTTTCCTCGATCTTGTCGACGTCCCCCGGAGTCGGATTGCGATCTTTCGCTCCAAAAAAACCGATCACCGGGCACTTGATATTTCCAAGCAGATCAAAGGGAGACGCCGAGCCACCCCAAGCCTCGAACATGTCGGCGCTGTAGTAAGCGATGGCGCCGGCGATTTCCGGGATGCAGCTTGCGCCGAGGAACGCGTGCCGCCCTCCCATGCAGTGTCCCATAATGAATACGCGGGTGCGACTTTCGTACGGCGTCCGAACGGAAAAACTCGATTGATGCGCGGATGTCATCGATGATTTCAGCGTCCCTCAGGAATTGCTTGCGGTCGCGGATAGGGATCTCCGGCTTTTGCCGATGGGTGATATCCGGAATCGCGACGCAGTAACCCTCCGTCGCGAACATGCTTGCGATCCGCTGGGGAAAGCCGTCGAGACCACTCCTTGGGTACATCAGCAGGATAAGCGGTGCCGCCTCGGGTTTCGCCGGCTCGAAAACATGAACCTCCATTAGGCTAACGCCGACGGCAACGCGCTCAGTAATCGACATCGTAAAGGCCCCTGCTCGCCGGCGTGCCGACTATCTTTTTTCGACGGCTGCTTTAATGGCGCGCTTGGCCTCGTCGTAGACATTCGCGGGTTTTGCATAAAGCTGCTGCATGAGCTTTTGCATCTCCTCACCGCCCATCACGTCGACTTCGAAGTTGAGCTTTTGCGCATCGGCCAGGAATTCCGGGTCCTTGGTGGTATCGACGAAAGCCTTTCGCAGCATTGCCACGCGGTCAGCCGGCACACCGGGCGGCAGCACGAAGGGGCGGCCCATCTCCTGGCGCGCGAATAGCAGCTCGAGCACCTGCTTGTGTACGTCGCTTTTCACCAGATCTAGCAGCGACGGAACGCCGGGCAGTTCCGGATTGGGCGTCATGCCGAGCTGCAGGATAATTCGGATCTTACCTTCGCTCAGCTTTTGCGCGCTCGACAGCTTTATGGCGCTCCAAGGCACGCCGCCGCGGCCGTCGGCCTCCGCGCGCTCGATCGCCAGCATCATTCCGGCATCGCCCTGGTAGCCGGACACGACGCGGAATTTGGTGCCGAGAAACTGGTTGATCAGCATCGGATAGATCACGCCGTCGGTCTCAGCGCCCTCGGCCGCCAGCACCGCTTCAATCTTCTTGGCGTCTTCGATCGACTTGACCTTACTATCGCCTGAGACGATCAGCACGTTGGTTTCACGGTTCAGGCTACCCAGCCAGTTAAATTCGAGAGGCTTGAAGTGGAAGGTCTTGTCGAGCAGCAGCGGATCAAGCAGCAACGTGCGCTGCACCTGGCCAATGGCGGTGCCGTCGCGCGGGGCGGTCGCGTAGAGCTGGTTGGCGAGAACCGCGCCGCCGGCGCCCGGAACGTTCTGGAAAACGATCGTCGGGTTGCCGGGGATATGCTTCGACAGATGGCGGCTGAGTAGGCGCGCATAGGCGTCGTTGACGCCGCCGGGCGCCGAGCCGGCCATCAGCGTGACCTGCTTGCCTTTGAAGTAGTCGTCGGCCGGCGCCGGTCCCGCACTCAGGATCGCACAGCCAATCGCCATCAACGATGTCCAAAGCCGCCTCGTCATCGTCCTCTCCCTGGATTTTATTGAACTGCGCTTTTGCGCATTCATCGCGACCGGCTTGCTCACTGGCGAAGGTTATCGTTTTTCCACCGCCGCCTTAATGGCGCGCTTGGCCTCGTCGTAGACCTCCTTCGGCTTGGCATAAAGCTGTTGCATAAGCTTTTGCATCTCTTCGCCGTCCATGACATCGATTTCGAAGTCGTGGCGCTGTGCCTCGCTGAGGAATTCGGGATCTCTGGTCGTGTCAATGAAGGCTTTCCGCAGCATCGCGACGCGCTCCACCGGCACACCGGGCGGCAGGACGTAGGGTCGGCCCATTTCCGAACGAGCAAACAGCAGCTCCAGGACCTGCCGGTGCACGTCGTTCTTCACCAAGTCGAGAAGAGAGGGAACACTGGCCAGTTCCGGGTTGGGCTTCAAGGCCATTTGCAGGATGACTTTTATCTTGCCGTCGGAGAGTTTTTGCGCACTCGATGCCTTGATGGCGCTCCAGGGGACACCGCCGCGGCCTTCGACCTCACCACGCTCTATGGCGAGCATCATGCCAGCGTCGCCCGGATAGCCGGACACAACACGAAACTTCGTGCCAAGAAAGTCGTTGATCAGCATCGGATAGATCACACCCTCGGTTTCGGCGCCCCCGGCCGCCAGCACCGCCTCGGTTTTCTTTGCGTCTTCGATCGACTTGACCTTGCTGTCGCCTGAGACGATCAGCACATTGGTTTCGCGGTTCAGGCTGCCGAGCCAGTTGAAGTCGATGGGATTGAAGGCGAAGGTTTTGTCGAGCAGAAGCGGGTCGAGCAGCAGGGTGCGCTGCACCTGGCCGATGGCGGTTCCGTCGCGCGGCGACTTCTCGGCGAGCCGGTTGGCAAGCACGGCGCCGCCCGCGCCCGGCACGCTCTGAACAATGATCGTCGGATTTCCCGGAATATACTTCGGCAGGTGGCGGGCGAGCAGGCGGGCGTAGGCCTCATTGACGCCGCCCGGATTCGAACCCGTCATCAACGTCAACTGCTTGCCTTTGAAGAAGTCGTCGGCCGGCGCCGGTCCCGAAAACAGTACCGCATAGCCGAACGCCAACAGCGAAATCCAAAGCCGCCTTTTCATCGCGTTCTCCCGGAGCAACATTATTAAAGCTGCGCTTTTGCGGATTCATTGCGGGACCGCCTTGAACCTTGAGAAGGCGGCGGTCCGGTTCTCAAATGCCGTGGCTACGGACCAGCCGCAGGCTAGTTGCGGTAGTCGGGGAACAGCCGGTCGGCGAGACGCACCATCCCCTTCCAGTCCTTGCCACCGTCCCCCCTGCCCGCGTTCGAGGTCTTGGTCTGCTCAATCGCGTATTTCTGGACTTCCGGGTCGATCAGGACGATCTCGCGCCCGCCGGCGAGCGCCGCGATCTGGCCCTGGCAGGCGATTTCGAGTTGGTGATGCTGGACCATCGCCGCGCCAATCGACGGGCCACACACCAGCGAGCCGTGATTGCGCAGGATGGCGATATTCTTGCCTTCGATGTCCTTCAGCAGCGGCTCGCGCTGGCGGATGTCGAATTCGAAGCCGCCGAATTTGTGGTAGGCGATTTTGCCCATGAAATGCATCGCGTGCTGGTTGATCGGCAACAGGCCGTCCTTCTGCGCGCCGACACCCATGATCGCGGCGGTGTGGGAATGGATGGTTGCATTGATATCCGGGCGCGCCGCCATGATGCCGGCGTGGATGACCAGCCCGCCGCCGCGCAGCTTGGAAAAGCCTTCCTGGCGCGGGTTTCCGTCGAAATCGAACTTTACCAGCGATGAAGCCGTAACTTCCTCGAAAAAAGCATCGGAATGCTTGATCAACAGCGCGTCGGGCTCGTCGGGAACACGGACACAAAGGTGATTATGCGCAAGATCGCAAATTCCCCAGTGGCCCATCAGCCGATATGCCGCCGCCAACTCCAGTCGTGCATTCCATTCCGCATCGCTGACGGACAATGGGTTATGTAAACCCTGGGCGGAAACCTGAATGTTCATTTCTTCTTCCTCCCGTATTTCGCGAAATTATCAATCCGCTTGACCCTACCATGTCTGAACCGGGCTCATGCTTCAAGTTATCCGACAGCCCTTACATTGCTGGTCCCGCAATGATTGCTTGTCAGCACGTTAAGCCAGCGCGATGCCGGCCAGTTTAAAAACGACATCTGGCCCTTAAAACAAAGATGTGGCACGCATCGCGACCGCACGTCCGCGTCGCGGCAAAACTGGACGAAACTTAGAGGGCTAGATATCGTTTCACGGCGTTTGGACAATTCGGGGGGAAGCGACGATGAAGGCGGTCTATTATCATGAAGCCGTCAAACCGCCTGAAGACCTGATCGACGCCGTCAAGGAATTTCCCGAGGCGAGCCTGATAGCCGCAGGCAAGCCTGCCGAACTCGGCGAAGCTCTTAAGGACTGCGAAGTCCTGATCATCAACAACCGCTCCTACACCGCGGACAATGCCAAGCTCATTCGCAATCACGGAACTGCGCTGAAGTGGATCCAGTTTTCCACGTCGGGCATCGACAACGCCATGAAGAATGGTCTGCCGTCCAACGTGGTCGTCACCAATATCGCCGGGCTGCGCGCTTTTGCCGTCGCCGAGCACGCTATGATGCTGATGCTGGCCCTTGTCCGCCGCGTGCGCGCGACCGAACGCGCGCGAACCCGTCAAACCTGGGCCCGAGACGAGATCACGCCATCCATTGACAACTTGGCAGGCAAGCAACTCTTGATCATCGGGCTTGGCGCCATCGGGCAAGAAATCGCCCGGAAGGCAAAGGCGTTCGATATGTCGGTGACCGGCATCAGCCGCACGTCCGAAGCGGTGCCGCATGTGGATCAGGTTTTACCGCGGAGCGAGTTGAAAGCTGCCTGTGCGCACACGGATATGGTTGTGATCGCAGCCGGCGCGGACGCCGGTCAATTGCTGAATCGCGAGGCGATCGCGGCAATGAAGCCGACCGCCTTCGTGGTAAATATCGCACGCGGCCAGTTGATCGACGAACCGGCGTTGATAGCGGCGTTGCAGGGTGGAAGGCTTGCCGGGGCGGGCCTCGACGTGATGGCGACCGAGCCGTTGCCGAAGGATCACGTGTTCTGGGAATTGGAAAATGTGATCATGACTCCACATGTGGGAGGCGCAGGGAGCCAAGGAATAGGCGGAGGGCTCGGCAGCATCTTCGCGGCTAATCTTCGTCGCTGGATCGACCGCAAACCCCTCACCAATGTTCTGATATCCCCGCAAGCGTGACCTCTAGAACAAGCGTTGCAACAGCGAGGAGCGTTGGCCTAGGCTGCCGTGAGGCAGTCCGTTAGGCACGATGGAGACCCGATGCTCTCTCGATTTATTCGTCCCGGCATCCCTGCTGTTCTGGTCGCCGCGTGGTTCTCGTCGCCCGTCCCAGCGCAGGACGCCAGCCAGTTCTTCAACGGCAAGACCATAGATCTCTATGTCGGTTTTGACGTCGGTGGCGGCTATGACCTGCGCATGCGGCTGCTCGCGCGCCACATGGGAAAACATATCCCGGGCAATCCCACCATCGTGCCGAAGAACATGGAAGGCGCCGGAAGCCTGCGGCTGGCCAACTGGCTGGCCAATGTCGCACCGAAAGACGGCACCGCTATCGGCATGATCGCCCGTGGCGCCGCCTTCGATCCCATTATCGGACAGACGTCGGCGGCTCAATTCAAGGGTACAGATTTCGGTTGGATTGGGAGCACCAGCGACGAAACGAATGTCTGCGCAGTGATGTCGAAGACCGGCGTCGCCAAGTTCGAGGACGTGCTGACGAGGGAAACCATCGTCGGGTCCACCGGCTTGTCCGACAGCGGCAAATTTCCACTGGTGCTGAATGGAATGCTGGGTTCGAAGTTCAAGCTAATTTCCGGTTACAAAGGAACCGGCGCCATCGTTCTGGCAATGGAGCGCGGGGAAGTTGAGGGACGCTGCGGCTGGAACTGGTCCAGCATGAAATCGTCTCATCAGAACTGGCTCGATCAGAAAATCGTCGTGAGGCTCCTTCAATTCGGACTCAAAAAACACCCCGAGCTTCAGGACGTGCCCCTGGTCATAGACCTGGCTAAGACCGAAGAGCAGAAGGAGATCATGAAGGCGATTTTCGCCAGCCAGACCATTGGCTGGCCGTTCCTGGCCCCGCCGGGAATTTCAGCAGATCGGCTCAACGTCCTACGGCGCGCGTTTCAGGCCACCATGGAAGACAAAGACTTTCTGGCAGAGGCCGGGAAAGCAGGGATCGATGTTCGGCCGCTTTCAGGTGAGCAGATCAAGGACATCGTCACCGAAGTTTATTCGCTGCCGCCGGAACTGGCAGCCAAAGCCGCAGCGTTGCTGAACGTTCGGGAATGACTGGATAGTGGTTCCGCCGCCTCCACCGCCAAATCGACGTCTTTGGCGGTGCCTTCCGGCGTGCGACCGCACTTCTTCCGTGGCGGGATTGACGGATTCCATCCAGCGACCGCTTTCGCTCGCCACGAGGCCCGGAAGGTTGGAACCTTCCGGGCCTTCGAAGCGATTGCCTAGGGCCTATCGCCACTTACCTTCCTCTGCGGCCGCCGCCACGGGCAGCGCGTCCACCGCCGCCGTGTCCGCCGCCGCCGAAATGCCGGACGCCGCCGCGTTGCTGCGCCAAGCTCGCCCGGCCGCGCTGGTTGCTGATGTCGCGATTTGAACGCATGTGGTTGCGGTTCACCGAAGAACGCTGGGCGACGCGCTTCTGCGAGGCGCTGGCGCGTTTCACCTGCTTGTTCGATGCCCGGTTCTGCGAGACGTTCTTGTTCGCCTTGCGGTTGTCAACGTTGGCCTGCCGGTCCCGCCTGTTGTTGCGGTCGTTGAGCGCCGCATTCCGATTGTCGCGGTCGCCATTATGCGCAAAGCGGTCGCGATCCCGGTGCCGGTGGTGCACGTTGCGGCAGCAATAGATGTCGCGATGCCACCAGTCGAAATCGCCGCCCCACCAGTTGTCGGCGATGGCCCAGGCGCCGACGGCAAAGGCGGCGAAGGTAAGCCCTGCGATCAGCGGATCGGGTCCGTAGTAATAGCCGGGCCAGTAGTAAGGCGGATAAGCCGGATAGGGCCACGCGCCGTAGACGACGCCCGGATCATAGTAAGGCACGTACGCCATGCTCCGCGAGGCCGGCTCAATAGCGATGATGTCGCGATTATCCTGCTGGCGATGCACCACCTTCTGCTGTTTGGTGGTCTTCAGTTTGTCTTCCGCCTGGGCGCGGGCGCGCAGCCGCTGCACCGCGTCCATGACGTCCTGCTGCTGATCGAAGACCGCATCGCCCAGCTTTTCCGTCCACTCCAGCTTGTCGCTCATCATCGCGAGCACGGGCGGCGTCGCGGTGAGCTGCTTCACGCTGTTGTCCCAGTCCTGCTTGTCGACGGCGGCCTTGAGCTCCTTGCCCTTCAGGGACTTGTTCTGGTCGAGCCAGCGCTGCGCCTCCACCACGTCGAGGGCATAGGTCGAGGCCATCAGCACGTTCGACAGCAGTGGATCGGGATAGAGTGCGATCGGCGCCACCAGCTGGTCGAGCTCGGCCTGCGAGAGTTTCTTCTCCTGGCCGGCTGGCTGCCCCTGCTGCGGCGCAGACGGTTGCGATGGCTGTGCCGCCGGAGGCGGGGTCTGGGCCTGATTGGGTTGCGCCTGCGGGGGCGGATTTGCGGCGTCGGGTTGCGGGCCCTGCGCGGCCGCTGCCCAGGAAACGGTGGCAAAGGCGATGACGGCGAAGAGCGTGGTTAGGAGCCGTGTCGTCATGGTCGTCCTCCCTTCGATGAATCAAGCGCTTGGGAAGAACGCACGCAAGGCTGTCGGGCTCCCGACGGTGAGGCAGGCGACCGATCACTTTGTGGTCACAGGGCGACCGCGAAGCGGGGGGGTGGTGCAATCCGTTAAACCGCTTTCCGGCAGGTCTTTTTTCGTCAACCTATAGGGCCTATATTACGAGGTGCCGGGGCAACCCGGCTATGGCGATAAATGGACGTCGTAATAAGCCTTTCGGACCCGGGGGCAGTACCCGGCGGCTCCACCCAAGCCCAGCTTTAGGCTGGGTTTCGGCGGGGCCGAACTAGGATCGACGAGGGTGTAAAGGACGCTCTTTTGCTCGGCATGGTTCCGCCGTTATCGGGCCAAAGCACTAGTTGCAAACGACAACTATGCTCCGGTTGCTCAGGCCGCGTAAGCGGTTTGAAAAACCAAGTCTGAAGCCCTAGCGGGTTAAGCTCCGTTAGGCGGGGTTCGGAGGCACCTGGCAACAGAAGCCTCCACTTAATTCCATTAGAATACTTTTGCATCTCTTCCCCACCGCCGCTAAATTTGTTCCGGGCTGGGGAGAAACAAGATGAAAGCTGCGTGGATGTTACTGCCGGTGCTGTTGCTCGGCAGCGGCGCTGCGAATGCGCGGGATATTTACTGCGATGTGAACGGCGGCGGGTCGCCCGACCGCACACGGGAGTGGTTCGTCGTCAACGCAAATGCCCGAAAGCCACAGCTGCCCGGACAAACTAAGCCGAATACCTATTGCTCCATCACCTATTCGTCCTTCGGAGGGATGTATCGCCCGATCGAAATTGTCACCCCACCGAAGCTGGGCGACGTCAAGACCGGTCACAACAGGTTATTCTACCGCTCCGTCAGGAACGGTGAGGACTTCGTGGCAATCCGGATGCATCGCGTAGGACGGACCGGCGGGCTGGAAAGCTCGATCTTCTCGTACCGCATTCACGTCACGGACAAACCGCTGTAGCGGATCAAAGCGGCGTTGGAAGGCACCTGCAACAAAAGCCTCCACTCTTCACCGTAATCTCAGGCCCCGAACAGGTTTGCCACGGTGGCTGCGGCAGCAATGAGCGCCACAGCGCCGGTCGCGACTTTCATGCCGTGATCATGCCACCAAAGCCAGTGCCGGGCTGCCCGGTGCTTATCCGGGTCGAAGTTCGACGCATTGACCTGCCTGCGCACGTCCTCGACGCCGCGGTGCCGGAAGTCGTTCCACCATTCCAATCGCATGCCGCTCATCCAGCTTCGGGCCGAAGGCTTGGGCAAATCTTTCTCACCGCACGTCGTCAGAACGGTTCTTTGATTTGTTGCAGGCTCGCGCCGCCATCCGGAAGGTAAGTGAGTTTCCAGATCAGATCGAACGACGCACCTGGCCATTTTTTCGGGACATTAGTGGCGCCCAAGGCGCGGGCAAGTTTCGGCAGCGTGCTGTGGTGCCACGCAATCAAAATCGTCTTTTGAGCATAAGAACCATTGGAAAGGATATTCTCAGCGATCGCTCGATAGCTGGTGTCCGGATAGGACTGATCGATCGGTAGGCGCAGTGATGCCGCCAGAGGCGTAATCGTTTCCACAGACCGATTGCTATTCTTAGATGCTTTTGCGGCAAAGATATAATCGACTGCCTGCCCATCGGCGAGAAGGCTTGGAAAATATCCGGGCAGTTTTTCAGCGCGCACCACTCCCGCAGCGGACAAGTTGGGATCATTGCGGCGAGGTAGGCTTTTCAGCGTGCCGCATGAGGTAAATGGTCCGTGGAAGGTTGAGCGGACTTGAAGATTTTCGCGAGACTTCGGAGACCTGCGGCGCACTGCCGACTGGGTTTCCTGGTTGGGCCGCGGAGGATACAGGTCCGAGCCCAGCGGAGACCGCGACGACCATCAAAATAAAGGATGCCAGCTTCCCCGCACGATCGCTTGCCGATCTTCATGACGCCCTCCCGCACTGAGTATGCATTGAAACTTCGACTGCAGCCAAACGCAAACCGTCGCTTTAGTTTAATTCTCTGAGCTTGTTATCGGGGGGCTGCGGAGTCGGTCTGAACCGGCGGCGCCTCCAGTTTCTCGCGAATACTTTCCAGTCGCATCTTGAAAAAATTCAATTCCCTCTGCATTTCACCGAACTGGCCGGCAAGTGCGCCCTGTTGTTGCACCACGCCGTCGAGTTGACCAGAAAGACTGCTAAGGCTGCGGTCAATCCTGGCATCGAGATCGGCCAGCCTTTTGGCAATGTCAGCGTGCTGACTGTCTGCAGCAGAGACGGCGCGAATGCCCCGATCCAACTTGGTCTCGAGCGCAGCGATCGTCTTGGCGATGTCAGCGTACTGATTATTTGCAGCAGAAATGGCGCTGATGCCCCGATCCATTTTGGCCTCAAGCCCAGCGACCATTTTAACGATGTCGTTATACTGATCGCCTGCAGCGGAAATGGCGCTGGTGCTCCGATCCAACCTTACCTCGAGCCCAGCCATCGTTTTGGCGATGTCAGCGTGCTGACTATTAGCAGCAGAAATGGCGCTGATGCTCCGATCCAACTTGGCCTCAAGCTCGTTGATTCTCGCAACAATGCCAGCGTACTGATTGTCGATTGAAGCAAAGCGTCCGGCGGACAATGCGAGCCACACGGTCATAATCGCAACGATGACGCCGGGCGCAATCCAATCTCTGGGTGTCATGTGTTGTCCCGCTTTGCGGGTCAAACTTAGCACGTCCTGACGCACCCTTTATCCAGGACGCCCGGAGAGCGCGCGCGTCTTTACCCCGACGATGACGATGGGATCAGTACACGCTGAAAACCGGTAGTGCCCTTGGCAAACCGCAGCTCCGACGGGGCGATTTGTTCGCCTCAATGCCAGGTTGGAAAATTGCCAGCGGGATCGGCGCGCGCCGCTAGCCTGAGGCCTTGCCGGCAGATCGCATGGCAATGGCCTGTCGGTCCGCCCATTCTCGCTCTGCCTTTTCAGCCAGCGAAGCATATTGCTCCGCCGTCTGGCGCGCCATGTTGGCATCCGCCGGGTCGCTCATCAGCTCGGCGATGGCGGAGCAAAGCTGCGCCTTGGCGCGAAGATGCGCTGGGTCCGACATTTGAGTTTCCATTCGTTCTTACTGGGCCGGAGAGCGCACAGCTCAGCGCTAAAATACGCGGCCCGATGTAAGACAACCAATCGCCTTGTGTACAGTTCCACACATTCGAAGGAAAAAACGCCGGAGCCGGATTTGCGCTTGAGTGCCTCGGTCGAGGGGCGAGAAGCCCGGCAGCACCTGCACGGGCCTCTTGCAGCAATCGCATGAGCCAAGTAGATGGCACGGGCTCGCCTGCCAAGGCCGGCCGTTATTGCCTGATATTGTTTGTTAATTTCCATTACTGTGGCGGAGTGCCGCGCTTCCCTCCAAAGGGCTGATTGCCTTTGGCTGTTGCTCAAGTCGATAATGCCGTAATAAATGCCGTAATAAACACCCAAGAGGTGCCGCCCCGGGGAAGGGAGCTGCACGGGAGGAGAGCTGATGTCCCACCTGTCCATTTATGCATTGATCCTGGCTGCCAGTGCGGCGCTGACCGCGCCTGCTTCCGCACAGCAAGTACAAGTTGCGCTCGGTGAGCCGGTCTCGGTCGAGACCCTGGCCATGGCGATCGCTTTTGAGCGCGCCAGGGAAAAAGGCGTGGATCTGAAGATCACGCCCTTTTCCAAGGAGGAGCTCGCCGTACAGGCCGTGATCAGCGGCCAGGCGCAGATCGGCATCGCAACGCCCTATTCGGTGATGCAGAAGTCCAAAGGCACGGTGAAGAACCTCGTCTCGCTGACGCGGCTGGTGTTCTTCCCGATCGTCGACAAGGCCGCCTACAAGTCCTGGAAGGATCTTAACGGCCAGCCCTTCACCTTCCATGCGCGCGGCAGCGGCACCGAAGCGATCGGCAATATCATGGCAAAGCGCCAAGGCATCGAGTTCGGCCAGCGTAATTATATCGCCGGCTCGGACAACCGGATCGTCGCCTTGATGAACGGCCAGATCAAAGCCACCATCCTCGACCTGCCGAATACCAAGATCCTGATGGAAAAGGCCGGCGACCGATTCATGGCGCTGCCGGGCGTCGAAAACCCCTCAAGCGACGAAATCCTCTTCGCCCGCACCGACTGGCTCGACAAGAACAAGGACAAGGCCGATATCCTGGTCGCGGAATTCGTCAAGCTCTGGGACGAGATGCAGAAGAACCCCGCCATCATCGAGCAGGAGCGCGTCAAGCGCGGCATGCTGAAGGATCTGCCGAAAGAGATCGTGGAAAAGACCACCGCCTTCTACACCACCGGCGTCAAGGAAGGCCTTTACAAGACCGGCGGCGGCGACGCCGCCAAGGCCGACTTCGAATTCTACACCGAAGCCGGCCAGCTCACCGGCTCGCCCGCCGAGCTGAAAGTCGAAGACTTCTGGTACCTCGCGCCCTACGACAAAGCGACAAAGAAATAATCGGTTCTTCACCTCGACGGCAATGCGAGCGCGATGGTTTCGCGCTCGCATTGTTCCATGGCAACTACTTACAAGACCAAACGAGCAGCCTTTGGCGCGCGACTATCGTTCTACCGCTTTGACACTGGCGTCCTTCGCCATCGTGCTGGGCGCCTGGGAATATGCGGGCCGCCTGCCCGTGAGCAACGCGTTCCCTCCCCTTTCCACCACAGCGGCCGCTGGTTGGGAAATGATCGCCGACGGTCGCCTGCCGCGTGCGCTCGGCATCACCATCGTCCCGCTGCTCATCGGCGTGACCATTTCGGCTAGCCTGGGCGTGATGCTCGGGCTGGCCACCGGCCTGAACAGGCGTGTCGAATGGCTTGGTATTCCGCTCTTCCTGGTACTTCAGGCCGCGCCGCTGGCGGCCATCATTCCAATGCTTGTGCTGGCTTATGGCGTCGGACTTGCCGCCAAGGTAGCGGTGGTCGTCATCATGGCAGTGCCGGTAATCGTGCTGAATTCCTACAAGGCCGTGCGCCACACCCCGAAGTCGTTGCTGGAAATGGGCCACTCCTTTCTCGGCACGCGCCGGCAAACCATCTTCAAGATCATCTTGCCGGCAGCGAGCCCTGTGATTTTCGCCGGCTTGCGGCTGGGTACCGCGGCCGGCTTCGTCGGCGCTGTCCTCGCCGAATTGCTGATCAGCCCAACCGGCATCGGCGACCTCATCACCTATCACCAGTCGATCGCGGAATATCCGGAGATGTATGCCGCCATCGTCTCGGTGATCGTCCTCTCCGCCCTCTTCCTGGAATTTCTCGACCGGATGGAACTCATGCTGTTCCGGCCTGAAAGGCGCGCCGCGTGACTGTAGCAAACGCAACGATGGAAACCGGAACCGCCGCCGTCAGGGTGCGCGGCGTGTCCATGATTTATCCCGGCCCGGTGCATGCCCTGCAGGATGTCGATCTCGATTTTTCCGCCGGCCAGCTCACCTCGCTTCTCGGACCCTCCGGCTGCGGTAAAACCACGCTTTTGAAGATCATCGCCGGCCTGCTGACGCCCGCGTCCGGTACGGTGCTGGTGAATGGCAAGAAGGTGGAAGGGCCGGGACCCGAGCGCGCCTTCGTGTTCCAGGACTTCGCGCTGCTGCCTTGGGCTAACGTGCTCCGCAATGTTGCCTTCGGCCTCGAGCTGCGCGGCGTGCCCGTTTCCGAGCGCGAAGCGATCGCCGAGAAATACATCGGCGAAGTCGGCCTACGCGGCTTTGAGCGAAAATATCCGCATGAGCTGTCGGGCGGCATGCGCCAGCGCGTAGGCCTTGCCCGCGCTTTGTCGGTGAAAGCCGACGTGCTCTTGATGGACGAGCCCTTCTCCGCCGTCGACGAGCAGACGCGCCGCAAATTCCAGGAAGATCTGTTGCAGCTCGTTACGGTCGAGAAGCGCACTTTCCTTTTCGTCACCCATAGCATCGAGGAAGCGGTCTATCTCTCGGACCGCATCGTGCTGCTCTCGCCGCGCCCCGGCAAAGTCTGGAAGATAATCGAGCCCGATATGTCGCGCGAGCTCTCGCCGGATCAGATCCGCCGCGAGCCCGGCTATCTCGATACGGTTGAGTCGATCTGGCAGAACCTCAAGGACTACGTTGAGTAGCCATGCTGCTGTTCGGATACAAAATTCCGATGTGGGCCTCGCTGGTGGTCTGGGCCTTGCTGTGGGAAATCGTCGGCCGGATGGACGTGACGATCCTGTTGCCGCCGCTGTCGCTGTGCATCATGCGGCTGTTCGAGATCGTGCCGACGGAAACCTTCTGGCTCGCGATGGGCATCACCGCACAGGCCTTTGTGCTGGGCGTCGGCATTTCCATCCTCGTCGGCGTACCGGTCGGCGTTATCATGGGGCGCTCGCCGCTGATCGATCGCCTGCTGCTGCCCTGGGTCAGCCTGTTCGTCAGCGCGCCGCTCACCGCGCTGGTGCCAGTCATCATGGCGCTGTTCGGCTTTGGCGAGACCACCATCGTGCTCACGGTGGTGCTGTTCGCGATCTGGATCATCATCCTTGACGCACGCGCCGGCAGCCGCGGCATCTCGCCGTCATTGATGGAAATGGCCAAGAGCTACGGCGCATCGCCCTGGCAGGCCTTCACCAAAATCTATCTCTGGGCCGCGTTGCCCGAAATCCTCGCCGGCATCCGGTTGGGTCTGGTGCGCGCGGTGAAGGGCGTCATTATCGGTCAATTGATCGTCTCGGTGATCGGCTTTGGCTATTTGTTCGAGATCTATTCCAGCAATTTCCTGATGGAACACATGTGGGCCTTGCTGCTTGTGCTGTTCGCCTTTGCCTATCTGCTGGATGCGGGAATGGGGGAACTGGAACGGCGAATCGACTATTATTCTGCTGCGCGAGGCTGACCGCCGGCTGGATCTGGCTTTTTAGCCTCGCCGACGCCACTTTAAGCTGATTGATCCTTCGCTCGTGCCAGGCACCGCCTAAATGACGGACCACATCCGCTACGACATCCTGGCCCAGAATGCGCTCCGCGGCGTGGTGCGCACGGTGATGGCCGACGCCGCCAAAAAGGGGCTGCTCGGCGAGCATCATTTCAAGATATCCTTCGATACGACGGCACCGGGGGTGAAGGTGTCGTCGCGCCTGCGCGAGCAATATCCGCAGGAAATGACCATCGTACTGCAGCACCAGTTCTGGGATCTGGAAGTCAGCGAAGAAGCTTTCGAGGTCGGCCTGTCGTTCAGCGGGATTCCGGAGCGGCTTTGCGTGCCCTTCGATGCCATCACCGGATTCTTCGATCCGTCGGTGGAATTCGGACTGCAATTCGCGACCGTGGTGGAGGACGAGGAGGACGGGCACGAGTCCGCGCCAGAAGCAAAGGTCAAGCCGCCCGTGCCGGTAAAGGCCGCCGAGAGGAAGCCGCCGGCAAGGCCTGCGGCCGGTCCGCGCGCCGTGCCCTCCCCACCGACACAGGACGAGGAGCCGGATGGTGACGGCGACAAGCCGCGAAAAGGCGGAAAAAATACCGGCGCCGAGGTCGTGAGGCTGGATCGCTTCCGCAAAAAGTGAGCGCAAGTATTGCATGAGCAAGACGCGCACCGAAAGCGATACCTTCGGGCCGATCGAGGTACCGGCGGATCGCCATTGGGGCGCTCAGACCGAACGCGCGCGGCTTAATTTCCCCATCGGCGAGGAAGTAATGCCGCCGGCGCTTATTCGTGCGCTGGCGATCGTCAAGCGCGCAGCCGCCGAAACCAACAAGGAACTCAAGCTGCTCGACGCCAAGCGCGCGCGCGCCATCGTCGCGGCGGCGCAGGAAGTGATCGACGGCAAGCTCAACGGGAATTTCCCGCTGTCGATCTGGCAGAGCGGCTCCGGCACCCAGACCAATATGAACGTCAATGAGGTGATCGCGAACCGGGCCAACGAAATCCTCGGCGGCTCGCGCGGCGCCAAGGAGCCGGTGCATCCCAACGACCACGTCAACATGAGCCAGTCGACCAATGACGTCTTCCCCAGCGCCATGCATATCGCGGCGGCGACCGAAATCGCCTATCTGCTTGATCCCGCGCTCGCGCATTTGCAGGAGGCGCTGCAGACGAAAGTCAGGGAATTCTCCGGTATCATCAAGATCGGCCGCACGCATATGCAGGATGCGACGCCGCTGACGCTGGGGCAGGAATTCTCCGGCTATGCCGCCCAGGTTAGGTCTGGCATCGTACGCATGCGGCTGGCGTTGAAGCAGCTCTATCCGCTGGCGCAGGGCGGCACCGCCGTGGGGACGGGGCTGAACAGCAAGCCGCAATTCGGCAGGTTATTTGCGCAGAAAGTCGCAAAGATCACGCGGCTGCCTTTCGTCACTGCACCCAACAAATTCGAAGCGCTGGCGTCACACGATGCTTATGTCTTCGCTCACGGCGCACTAACTTCGGTCGCCGCGGGGCTGTTCAAGATCGCCAACGACATCCGCCTGCTCGGCAGCGGACCGCGTTCCGGGCTGGGCGAGTTGATCCTGCCGGAGAACGAGCCGGGGTCGTCGATCATGCCGGGCAAGGTGAATCCTACGCAGTCTGAATCGCTCACAATGGTGTGCGCACGCATTTTTGGTAACAACACCACGATCGTGTTTGCCGGGACCCAGGGCCATTTTGAGCTCAACGCTTTCAAGCCGGTTCTGGCCTACACCATGTTGCAATCGATCCGGCTGCTAGCCGATGGGGCGCGCTCCTTCACCGACAATTGCGTTGTCGATATCCGGGCCAATGAAGAGCGCATCGAAGAATTGATGCAGCGCTCACTCATGTTGGTAACGGCATTGGCCCCGAAGATCGGCTACGACAAGGCCGCGCAGATTGCGAAGGCCGCGCATGCGAACGGAACCACGCTGCGCGAGGAAGCGATCCGGCTGGGCCATGTTAGCGGCGCGGAGTTTGATCGCTTGATGCGGCCGGAAAAAATGATCCGCCCCGGCTGATCTTCTCCAAGACTTTTAGATAATAATTGCGGGATGTAAGTCGTTGCTGCGATTGCCGCGAATCGCGGCGTGCAGTCGCCGCCTTCCCTTTAAGATTTGTGTATATGGTCCGAAAGTACTGGATGGCCGTTGGCCGCGGCCCCTTCAACAAACCGTGTTTTGCCCTGGGTGAACGATAGCGGCATCCTGTGGCGGTGCTGATTTGCGTTTCGCGATTTGCCACCTTGTGGTCGTAATGCACAAAAGAGGGGTGGCTTCTGCTGCAGCATCAATCATGCATGTGATGAAAGTTCCGACCAGATATGGCTGACGTCGTCAAATTTCCGCACGGCTTGCGCTGGTGTCCAAAGACAGCAGGGGGAGAAAGACGTCGCGAAAAGTCGTCTCGCCTACGGACTGCCAAAATTTGACCGTAAGCTTGTTGAAACCCGTCGCGTCAACGCTCGGCCGCGATCTGGATTTGTTTCGGACTAGAACGGGAGAAGCTGATGAAATCGCCGGTCATTAAACGCTCGATTGTCATCGCCGGTCACAAGACAAGTGTCAGTCTTGAGGACGCTTTCTGGCAAGGTCTCAAGGATATCGCTGCGGCACGGGATATGACCTTGTCGGAGCTTGTCGCCACCATCGATACCGACCGCCGGCATGGCAATCTTTCCTCGGGCATCCGGCTTTTCGTGCTCGATCACTATCGCTCCCAAGTTGCAGACGTCCCAAAGGAGGAGTCGAACGGCCTTAACGAGCCGCTTCAATTCCGCAGCGTGGCTTCAGTTGTCGGGGCGGGGCGGTAACAATTGCAATGGAGCCGGAGGAGCGGATCGCGGCTGAGCCGCGGTTCCCCTCTGGGCGCGAGCCGGCGCCTGCACTGGTCTTTGTTCCAGAATATTAGGCAAGGGTTGAATCTCGATCGCCGGGGGCAGCGGCGGCGCGAGTGTGGATGCGGCCGGCGAACTGTGCCGGGGTGTTGGCGGCACAGGCGGCGGCGTCACGGCCGTAGGTGGCACGGCTTGCGGCGCGGCTACCGGCGTCCGTGGCTCTTCCCTGGTAGCGGCACGGCGTTTGGCTTCCATTGCTTCCAGCTGCTTCGACTGCTGCTCGACAGCGCGCAGCGTAAGCCAGGCGGTCAGTGCGCTGACGTCCACCGTCCGCTTCGGATTGGCGAGCGGACCGCTGAGGGAAATGGATACCACCGGCTGGTCACCCAACGCCTCGTTTGCAGCTAGGGCGAGCCGCGCGCTCAGATTCTGTTCCAGCAAATCGAGGCTGCCGGTCACTGTCAGGTCTGCGCCTTCCGCGCGCGTCACCAGATTGGTCAGGCGGATTTGCCCGTGCGCGATGGTGATCACGCCCTCCGCCGACGGCACCGCCAGCGCGCCGCTTTCTAACGCGCCGGTGGCGATCTCGCTGATCTTCTTCATGTCGAGCGCTACACCCTGATCAACCGCGCGCGTGGCGGTTTCGAATACCTTGGCGTTCAGTGACGCGAATTGCGCCCGCGAGAGCGACACCAGTCCGTTTCCGGATAACGAGCCAATCAGGGCCAGCGGACTGCGGCCCACGCCCTCGAGATCCACCTGCAGTCCGACGCGCCCGGTCACTGCCGGCTTGTTGGCGTTGGCCGGCGTTGCCGCAGTCTTGCCCTCCCCGGCCAACAGCATCGCCGCATCGGCATTGGTCAGGCGCAGACTGCCATTCGCCGAGATGGCGTCGGCGCGCTTGTGAAACACGACGTGACCTTTGGCCTGGCCATCGGCCATGCTGCCCTCGATATCGGCAAAAGTGATTTCCGAGCCGCTGAATTTCAACGCGCCGCGCGCTTGTCGTAGTGTCAGGGTGGGCGTGAGATACACTCGCGCTGCGCGCAATTCGACGCGCCCCTCCGCGTTGTCCAACAGGCCCTTGATGAAGGGCTCGGACGACCAGGAGCGGGCATCCGGCTCGTTGAGCAGTCCAACCAGCGCCATAAGTGCTGCCGGCGCTTCGATAGTATCAGCCTCGATCTGGCCCTGGATTCGCGTCGCCGGACCGAAGTCGATCGCCAGCTTCCCACGCGCAGGAATGCCGGCGAAGGTGCCGGAGAAATCGCCCAGCGTGACCGACTCTCCCGTAAGGGAGAGATTGCCGGTCAGGCTGACGGGAAGAGCGGCGGGCCGCGCGGATCCGCGCCGCAGTGGCCGGGCATCGGCGGTCGCCACCGCGAGCCGCAGCTCGGCCTTCGGCGCATCGGCGCGCAGGTTCACCACGCCTTTAGCCGAGGCATCAAGGCCTCCGGCGAGTAGCCGGGCATCGAGCGCGAGGGACCCGAGCGGACCCGTCGCGGCCAGCCTAAGCTCGCCAGGACGATTGGCATCAACGGTCAGCACATTGCCGAGATTGAGCAGATCGACCACTGCGGAACCTTTGCCGGCCTCGATCTTCCCCTCCAGCCGAAGGTCGGAACCAGCAAGGCTTTGTAGGTCTGTCGCCGCGGCGGTCGCGATGCGAGTCGCCTGACCTCGCAGCGTCACCCGCAGATCGCCTGAGCGGCCGTCGACTGCCAGCTTCGCCGCGCCGCTCTGCTCCAGCGCCAACGTCGCGTTGAGCTGCGCCGAAGGCATGCGCTGGGCGACGCGTCGGATCAGATCGGCCGAATCCGGCAAGAATTTTTCCGCCAGCGTCACGATGCCGGCGAGGTTGCCCGCGTCGACCCGCACGCTCAGCGCACCTTGCGGCGGTGATGAGGTCGCGTCGATCCGGCCGCTGACGTCCAAGGCATTGCCGCCGACATCGCCGATGGAAAGGCGCTCGACATGCAGTCCGGTAGCATCGCGCCGAAAGCGGGCGCCGATGTTGGAAACCTGCACCCCCGCCACCACCGCACGCCCGATGCCCAGTCCCAACGTCACCTCACGCGGGGTTTCGAAGGTCGTGGCGCCGCGTGCGGCGTCCGCGAAGGAGATCAGGGCATCGACGTCGAGCTCTGCTGCATTCAAATCCGCATCGAGCCGCGCCGGTTTCTCGCCCGCCGCCCAGGCATAGGCGAAGCTGCCTTCCACCCATTTGCGGTCGATCTCGGCGGTGAGCCGTTGGAAGGCGATCTTCTCGCTGCTGAGCGTGACCTCGCCTCGAGCGCGGAACGGCTTCATACGCGTCGCCGATTGCACGGTCTTGCCTTCCAGCCAGGCGATCAACGCGGTGGGATCGGTGGAGTCCACGCTCACCGGGCCGGTGAAGCCGACCTGCGTGGACGCGAGATCGAGCCGGCCGCTAAGATTGACTTGAGTGAATCCCGGCACACGCAATTCGAAACCATCGAGATTCCAGACTTCGCCGTCGCTTCGCAGGTCTCCGCGCAGATTTTGGATGGTCGCGCCGGCGAGCGTCAGCGCTTCGATACTGAACCCGATGCGCGCCGGTATCGACGGGCGCAATGCGCCGGAGAAACTAATGCCCAAGGTTTTGAGCGCCGCTAAAGGCAATTGCCGCCCTGTACTGGCAGCAGAGCCGAAGGCGCGGTCGAAATCGACCTGCACCGCGGCAAGAACCCCCTCGAAGCGCGGCCGATCGCCAAATTTCAGTTCCGCGGTGCCGGTGAGCCGCACTGCCCGTTCCTCCGGGCCGTATTGGAACTCAACCCCCTCGAACAACGCGGAGGAGGCGTTCGCCTTGACCTTTGCGGTGAGCCGCCAGGGGTCGCTCGCGAATGTCCGTCCGCTCGGGGTTGCGATGGCTGCGGGACGCGAAACGGTCATGGCGCCCTCGAAACGCGGCGCCGTTCGGGCGAATGACAGCACGCCGTCGGCCTCCACGGCGAGCGGCTTTTCCAGCGGATCGAGATTCAGCCGCAGCTTGAGTACGCCCTCCTCCGCCCGACCCGCCGCAATGCGATAGGCATAGAGATCACCGGCAAGCACAAAGGCGCCCTCGCCCCTGAACGGGCCGGCCAGCGAGCGCACATCTCCATTGAACCACAGCTTGTCGAGGGTGATGCGCGAGCCGCTGCGGGAATCCGTCAGTGTCGCGTGACCGTCCTCGATATTGAGCCGTTCGATCGATAATTGGTCCGGGTCGAAGCCGGGCGCGATCGGTGGCAGCGCCAGATTGCCGGCGCGGTCAATTCCCAAATTAAACTCCGGCCCGACCAAGTGCAGTTCCCGCGCACGCCATTGTCCGCGCACCAGCGAGCCCAGCTCAAGCTCGACCGCGAGTGAGCGAGCACGCACGCCGCTGCTGGCATCGGACGGCACGATTTCGAGCCCACGCAGGATCAGCGCCGGGGTGGGCAGAATGGCAACTTCGATCGGCCCCGTAATGCGGACGGGCGCGCCGATCAGCCGGCTGGCCTCGGTTTCGATGGAGGGGCGGAAGCGCCCCCAGTCCACCACCGACGGCCCAACCAGCGCCGCCAGCAGCGCCAGGATCAACGCGATCGCAAGTCCGAGCAATGTGGTCTGCACGCGAACCCCGCGAAAGGACCAGATTGGCCCAGTTTACCGGCCCCGGCTTAAGGAATGGCGCAATATACAGGCATTTTCCCGCAGACGCGACAGATTTGGTCACGCCAGAATGGTCGGCTTTCCGTTGTCGCCTCGGGGGCTCGCAAAACCACCCGACCTGAGTAAGCCCCGGCATCAAGAAGCGGTATTGAATGCGCTTCTAGATTCTGGTTCGCCCGTTCCACGGCGAATCGAAAATGCCAAAAAAAAGCCGCGACCTCTGTCACGCGCCTGCGACAATTTTGCCGGGATTAAGAATCCCGTGTGGATCGAGGGCGGTTTTCAGCGCCCGCATCGCGTCGAGCGCCACCGGCCCGTGCTCGGCAAAAAGGTATTTGATTTTGCCCTGCCCTACGCCATGCTCGCCGGTGCAGGTTCCATCCATCGCCAGCGCGCGTTCGATCATGCGCGCATGCAGCGTCCGCGCCCGCGCGACCTCGTCGGCATCGGTCATGTCCACCAGCATGGTCACGTGGAAATTTCCATCGCCCACGTGACCGAGTATCGGGGCGCTCATTCCGGTTTGCGCCAAATCGCGCTGGGTTTCGGTAACGCATTCGGCCAAGCGCGAGATCGGCACGCAGACGTCAGTGGCGAAGGCCTGCACGCCCGGCCGCAACGCCCGGCCCGCCCAATAGGCATCATGCCGCGCTTGCCATAGTCGCGTCCGGTCCTCCGCCTTGGTGGCCCAATCGAAGGGGCCGCCGCCGAGGTCTGCCGCGATCTCGCCAAAACGCTGCGATTGCTCCTTCACGCTTCCGTCGCTGCCGTGAAATTCCACGAACAGCATTGGGGTTTCCGGCAACGTGAGCTTGGAATAGGCATTGCAGGCTTTAACCTGCAGCGCGTCGAGCAATTCGATGCGCGCAACCGGAATGCCGGATTGGATTGTTGCGATGGCGGCGTTGCAGGCGGCCTCGACGGAAAGGAAAGGACAGATGCCGGCCGAGATCGCCTCGGGAATCCCGGCGAGCCTGAGTGTGATCTCGGTGATGACGCCGAGCGTCCCTTCCGAGCCGACCATCAAACGCGTCAGGTCATAGCCTGCGGAGGATTTCCGCGCCCGCCGAGCCGTGGTGATCATCTCGCCGTTAGCCAACACCACTTTCAGCGAGATGACATTGTCCTTCATCGTGCCATAGCGGACGGCATTGGTGCCCGAGCATCGCGTCGCCGCCATGCCACCAAGCGAAGCGTCGGCGCCGGGATCGATCGGGAAGAATAGCCCCCGGTCGCGCAGATGCTCATTGAGCTGTTTGCGGGTGATGCCGGGCTCTACCACGCAGTCGAGATCATCGGCATGCACGGCAATGACTCGGTTCATGTCGCGGAAGGCGATGCAGACGCCGCCGAACGGCGCGTTCACATGCCCTTCCAGCGAAGTGCCCGCGCCGAAGGAAATCACCGGCACCCGATGCGCCGCGCAGAGCTTGACGATTTCCTGCACCTCCGCGCCGGCCTGCGGAAACACCACCGCGTCGGGCGGCTGGTTCTCGATCCAGGTTTGGGTGTGGGCGTGCTGTTCTCGCACCGCCAGTGAGGTGACGAGCCGATTACCAAAGCGGGCTGCAAGCGCGCCGATCGTCGCTGTGATCGCGTTTTGATCGGGCCGCACGGCTTGACCGGATGTTTTATCTGCAACTGGCATGGATACTCACACGTAAGCACCCAGCATATCAGAAGACGGCAATCGCATGTCAGCGCGCTTGCCTGATATCCTGCATTTGACCCTTCCCGAGGCTCATCATCCAGCCTGCCAACATCATTAGGCGATTTCTTACCTGTCGTGCCAAAGCCGATATGAGATACGCCCGATATTGTTGGCGCAGGTCTAGTGCCCGCCTCCCGTAAAACTCGATGTCGATCGCTCCATTGGCCAGACGGCGTGTCTCTTCCCCGTTTGGCGCGCGGAGACGGTTGCCCTCCACGTCTGAATGCCGTCGGTCGCAAGAATGATGTTGTCTGCTGGCTCTATGCATGGCTTCCTCTTCGTTCTGACCGACGCGAATGGTCGGTCGCAGGCTGGAGGATGCTTCGGCATTGGCGGGTTGGCTTTGAGACGAGCTTGATTTGCCCTTGAGAACAGCTTGATTTTCGCCCTGCGGCGATGCGGTGGGATCGGACCGATGATAGAAAGGAGGCGACCGGAGGCGGCATTTTGTTATTTTTCTTTGAGGATCATGTTCTGGACACGGACCGCCGTGAGTTGCGCCGCAAGGGCGCGCTGGTACCCGTAGAACCGCAAGTGTTCGACCTGCTCGTGTTTCTGATTCAAAATCGCGACCGCGTCGTCAGCAAGGATGACCTGATCGTTGCTGTGTGGCACGGACGCATCGTTTCAGAATCTACTCTCACCACACGCATTAACGCTGCTCGGCGCGCGATCGGCGACAGCGGGGCGCAGCAGCGATTGATCCGCACTGCCGCTCGCAAGGGTCTGCGCTTCGTGGGCACCGTGCGCGAAGGGCAGTTGCCGTCGGAGGTGTCGGCTCCGGTTCCTGCCACCGTCCGAAAACAGGAGATCAGGTTTTGCAAAACGGCCGACGGCATCAACCTCGCGCTGGCCTCCGTTGGGAATGGCCCGCCCTTGATCAAGATCGCCAACTGGCTCACCCACATTGAATATGATTGGGAGAGTCCGATCTGGTCGCCGCTGCTACAATTTCTCGCCGAACGCTACTGCCTGATCCGCTACGACGGCCGCGGTAACGGTTTGGCCGATCGCGACGTGGCGGACATCTCATTCGACGCATTCGTGCGCGATCTGGAAACCGTGGTCGACGCCATGCAATTGTCGAAGGCGGCCTTTCTCGGCATCTCACAAGGCGCGGCGGTTGCGATTGACTACGCCGTCCGCCATCCCGAGCGCGTTTCCAAGCTGATCCTCTATGGCGGCTATGCGCTCGGACGGAACAAGCGCGGATCGCCGGCGGAGGCCGACATGGCCAAGGCTTTCCTCGCCATCATGCGGCATGGCTGGGGGGACGAGCATTCCGCCTTTATGAAAGCCTTCAGCTCGGTATTCCTGCCGAATGGTTCGTCACAGCAGGTCAAATGGCTCGTCGATTTGCAGCGCATCACGACATCGGCGGAAAACGCCGTCCGCATTCGCAACGCCTGCGACAATATCGACGTGACCAATCTTCTGCCGAAGGTGCAAGTGCCGACTCTCGTGATCCATTGCCGCCACGATAATGTGGCTTCCATCGACCAAGGCCTGTTAATGGCCCGATCGATCCCGCATGCGAAATTGGTCACACTGGAGAGCGAAAATCACGTCGTCTTGGCCCACGAGCCGGCGTGGCCCAAATTGATCGGGGAGATCGAAAGCTTCCTGTCGGCGTGACCGCCTGGGCCGCGCTTGGCCGACGGTTGCCGAGGCCGCAAGGTCGCCCTCCCGCGGAATAGCCCCTCCCATTCTCTCGCCACCATCGCCATCTTTAATGTGAAGAATCGCCCCATCATGCGATAGACAGTTACGTCTGGCCGGGGGTGGCCAGGCGGCAGGATACCATGGCCGAGCCGGTAAAAATTTCTTCTGAAAACAATGACTTGCCTGGTTTTAAGCCGGGTGGCATTGCCGCACGCGCGATGCCGGGGCCGCGCGGCTATCTCGCCGACCTCAACCCCGAGCAGCGCGAAGCGGTGGAAAGCCTGGACGGGGCAGTGCTGGTGCTGGCCGGCGCGGGCACCGGCAAGACCCGCGTGTTGACAACCCGCATCGCCCATATTCTTGCCACCGGCCGGGCCCGACCGGGCGAAATCCTCAGCGTCACCTTCACCAACAAGGCTGCGCGCGAGATGAAGGAGCGCGTCGGCAAGATGGTCGGCCAGGTGGTCGAGGGCATGCCCTGGCTCGGCACCTTTCACTCGATCGGCGTGAAGATTTTGCGCCGCCATGCCGAACTGGTGGGGCTGAAGCCCGACTTCACCATCCTCGACGTGGACGACCAGATCAGGCTGATGAAGCAATTGCTGGAAGCGGAGAACATCGACGAGAAGCGCTGGCCCGCGCGCGTGCTTGCGCTGCTGATCGACGGCTGGAAGAACCGCGGGCTGACGCCTGATCAGGTCCCCGCCGGAGAGGCTGCGAGCTTCGCGGCCGGCAAGGGCAAGAAGCTCTACACCGCCTATCAGGAACGGCTGAAGGTTTTGAACGCGACAGATTTCGGCGATCTCTTGCTGGAAAATATCCGTCTGTTTCGCCAACACCCCGGCGTGCTGCGGCAGTATCAGGAGCGATTCAAATTCATCCTGGTGGACGAATATCAGGACACCAACGTCGCGCAGTATCTCTGGCTGCGCTTGCTGGGGCAGAGCACGACTCCCGACCGCCCGGGCCACGTCCTTCGAGACGCCGCACTACGTGCGGCTCCTCAGGATGAGGAGAATCGCAGCCTTGATCCTCACCCTGAGGAGGCGCGAAGCGCTGTCTCGAAGGGCGAGGCTAAATCCTTTGACCTCGCTGATACCTTGGATCCGCCTGCGCACAAAAAGCAGAAAAACATCTGCTGCGTCGGAGATGACGACCAGTCGATCTATGGCTGGCGCGGAGCGGAGGTGGACAATATCCTGCGCTTCGATCATGACTTCCCTGGCGCCAAGGTCATTCGTCTGGAGCGCAACTACCGCTCCACCGGACACATTCTCGCCGCCGCCTCGCATCTGATCTCGCACAACCAGGGCCGGCTGGGAAAAACCCTGCGCACCGAAGATGTGTTGGGCGAAAAAGTCACCGTCACCGGCGCCTGGGATTCGGAAGAAGAGGCCCGCGCGGTCGGCGAGGAGATTGAGCAGCTTCAGCGCGAGAAGCATAAGCTCGACGAGATCGCCATTCTGGTGCGCGCTTCGTTCCAGATGCGCGAATTCGAAGACCGCTTTGTCACGCTTGGCCTGCCCTATCGCGTGATCGGCGGTCCGCGCTTTTATGAGCGCGCCGAAATCCGCGACGCGCTGGCCTACCTGCGCCTGATCAATTCCCCCGCCGATGACCTTGCCTTCGAGCGCATCGTGAATGTGCCCAAGCGCGGGCTGGGCGACGCCACCGTGCAGATGCTGCACGATTATGCGCGCAAGAACCGCGTTCCGCTCACGGACGCCGCACGCGCGGTGGTCGAAACCGACGAGCTGAAGCCGAAGCCGCGCAATGCGCTGAAAGGCGTGCTGGAGTGCTTTGACCGCTGGCGGGCGCAGAAGGATTCCCTGCCCCATAGCGAGCTGGCGGAGATCGTGCTGGACGAGAGCGGCTATACCGAGATGTGGCAGAAGGACCGTTCCGCAGACGCCGCCGGCCGGCTGGAAAACCTGAAGGAACTGGTGCGCTCCATGGAGGAGTTCGAGAACCTGCAAGGCTTTCTCGAACACATTTCGCTGGTGATGGACACCGACAAGGGCGAGGGCGTCGATAGCGTATCGATCATGACCTTGCACGCCGCCAAGGGATTGGAATTCGACACGGTGTTTCTGCCCGGCTGGGAGGAAGGCATTTTTCCCAATCAGCGTGCGCTTGACGATCAGGGGCGCGCCGGGCTGGAGGAAGAGCGCCGCCTCGGCCATGTCGGGCTCACGCGCGCGCGCAAGCGGGCGAAGATTTACTTCGCCACCAACCGGCGCATGCACGGGACCTGGTCGAGCAATATTCCCTCGCGCTTTCTCGACGAATTGCCCGAGGAACATGTGGAAGTAACCGAGAGCAAGGGCGGCGGCTTCGGCATGAGCGGCTACGGCCCCTCGCGCTTCGACGAGATGGCGAGCTTCGGCTCGAGCTACGGCACGCCCGGCTGGCAGCGCGCGCAGGCCGCCCGCGCCCGCCATGCCCGCTCGAATGGGGATCAGCGCGGTGGTTTTTCCGAACCGCGCAGCGGCTATTCCCGCCCGCCGCTCACCATCGAAGGCGAGCTGGTGGCGAAGTCCACCGGCACGGTTTCCGAGTTTGGCGTCGGCGACCGCGTATTCCACCAGAAGTTCGGCAACGGCAATGTGGTGGCGGTGGACGGCAACAAGCTCACCATCGCCTTCGACAAGGCCGGCGAAAAGCGCGTGGTCGATTCCTTCGTCGAGCGGGTCTGAAGCTTTGTGCATTGCCCGCGTCAAGCGGCGAGCAAGCGGGCAGACCAAGAATACATCAATTAAATTAGCAGACGCTGGTTCCGGCTTCGCGCGTGGTGGAGTGAAAAATATTTCGTTTGACGGTCGCGGCCGGCACCCTCGGGAATCAGTTAAGCTGGCCTCAACGCAATTCTTTCCCAAGGGGCTTGCTATGAAATCAATCGTATCAGCTATCGTCGCCGTCGGTCTCCTCGCCGCGATCCTGCCCGTACAGGCACAGCAACAACGGTCTTATCCTGAAGGCGCCGCGCCGCAGCCGGAAGCTGTTGGAGATCCGCTCCAGCGGCTCTATCGCATTTCCGGCGTACGCGACAGCGGAAACGGGGCTGAAGTCGGACAGGCGACCTCGTTCCACTGCAGCAGTGTCAGCACGGTAAATGAAACGCTGGTGATCCGCGTCCGGGATTTTAACGGCGCTATCGTCGGGGCACGCTCGATCACCATCGGGCCAAATCGCACCAGGACGCTGTCAACGCACTTCACCAGGATGTTCTTTGAGGACGCCACCGTGAGTCCCGGCGAAGTTATCAACCAGGGATCGGCTGAAATTCTCGCTACCTCAATCCAGGTCTTCTGTTCCGCCATGATCGTCGATGCCGAAGTGAACTTCCCGGAGGGCATTGCGCTGCACCTGGTGCGCTTTAACGCCATCTCCGGCTCGCAGGAGTAAGACTGCCGGCGAGGCGCGGGGCTGCACAAACTTAAGCGCTGATTCCAATCCTCGCGCCGGGCTCCCCCGCGTTTTGCCTTCCTGCCGCGGTTTGATAACCGATATCGGGTTCGCCGATGCGTCGGGGGATTGTGCCCGACTTTCCGGGCAAATCCGGCAATGATGCGGGGCGGAACCGCCCCTTACCTCCAGGCAGAGGGAAGAAAAAGCTGGAGTTGGTGTTAATCAGACAAACCCTTCGGCCAAGGAGTGCCGATGATCCAGGAGTTTGTCATGAAATTCTCGATGGCAATGGCGGTCCTTCTCGCCGCGCTCGCGGTCTTTTCCGCAGGCGGAACGCGAACGACGGCGGCTCAACCATGCACAGGTCCGTTCGTTTCATGCGCGATCGAAGTTCAGGCCCAATGCTCACGCGATCCCAATGGCATGCAGCGCATGACTTATTGGGACCGCGCCGGCTTTACGACTGCGTTTGAGCAATGCGTGGGCCGCATCTTTGAAGCCGCGGGCCAGCCCAATCCTTACAAGACCGGCATCACCCGGGCCGGCAATCTGGTGGTGCCTTACACCGAGCTGCTCTACCCGCAACACAGAGAACGAAACTGAGACTTGGCATCGGGAGGCCGCGTGGCTCCAGCGGCTTGCGCATATGACTCGCCGACCGGCGTCGGCACCAAAGCAAGCGCCCGAGAGATAGCCCGCGCATTCTGGCCATCGGCGGGCTTGTCATGGCCAAGCTCCGTCACCGGCCCGGAATGACGGCATCCGCCTCTCAGCCTATTCTTCCTTGCCGCCCCCGCCGCGATCCTCGCCGAGCGCGCCAGCGCCGACTTCCTCGCCATTTGCTAGATCGCCGCGCTCATTCACCGCGCGGCTTCTGCCGCTCACGGGCGCACCCGGCTCAAACTCAGCTCGCGCCCTCATCGCGCGCGCGCGCCAGTCGTCGGAGCGTGGCTCGGAAATAGTGGGCTTGATATTCAGCGGCTTGCCGGGCTTTTCGGCTGCCGATGCAGCCGTCGCTGCGCTCAGCACGAATACGGCCGTCGCAGCCAGCAAAATCAATCTTTTCACCCGCATTGTTGTTCTCCTTATTGCAGATGGGCACCCTATAAACGGGAGAACGCATCCACTTATGTTGCAGTTCCAAACATTTACCGAAGCGATTGTACTTTAAATCCTTGGGGCAACCATCCCTCCCCCCGGCGGTTAAACCTCCAGACACATCACACCGGAGGTTTCATCATGTTCGACAAACTGTTTGGCGACAGCGGCCGCGGCGGCATGTCGCCGATCACCATGGCCCTGATGGGCGTGCTGGCCTATCGCACGCTGAAGGGCAAAGGCCGCCTCGCGGACATGCTGGGGCGCGGCCCTGCGGGCGGCGGGATGCCGGGTGCCAATCCCTATGGCGGCAATGCGGGCGCGCCGGATCCGCGTGGCGCTGGCGGCGGGCTGCTCGCCGGGCTCGGTGGTCTCCTTGGCGGCGGCGCGCTGAGCGGCGGACTCAACGACCTGCTCAAGCAATTCCAGCAACACGGCCAGGGCGACAAGGCCGAATCCTGGATCAACCGCGGTCCGAACAAGCCGGTCTCTCCGCCTGAACTGGAACAGGCGCTGGGCGAGGAGCGCATCACGTGGCTGATGCAGGAAACCGGGCTGTCGCGGCAGGAACTGCTCGACGGGCTTAGCCGCGAATTGCCGCAAACGATCGACCAGCTCACCCCCGAGGGCCGCATTCCGAGCGAGCAGGAACCGTCGCGGGTGTGAACTTCCCGGGCTCGGGAGGCCCTGCTCTCGGGAGGCCCCAGATAGCACGTAGAACGCTCAGGTCTGGCGATAGCCGACCTGAGCGGCTTCGGGAATGGATTTGCCTTCGTCGCCGTACGACGCCTGCCACGACAAAAAATAAGTAAATCGGGCTACCAGCGACCGCCACGCTTGATGAGCCGCACCACCACCAGCAATATGACGGCGCCGATCGCGGCGGCGATGATCGTGGCGATAATACCCCCGCCGAGCCGCAAGCCGAGCGTTGGAAACAGCCAGCTGGCGATGAAGGCGCCAAGGATGCCGATGACAATGTCGCCAACGAGCCCAAAGCCCGTGCCCTGCACGATTTGTCCCGCGAGCCAGCCAGCCGCAAGGCCAACCAGCAGGATGACGAGAAGTGCTTCCATCGTTAGTGTCATGACTTGCCCCCTCGATTTGATTTCCTGGCGGCTGTAGCCGCCGGCGGCAAGGCTAGGCCTGTTTCATCGGGGTGAACAGGTCCTTGTTGTGAAACGGCGGAGTTCGCATCATGCGCAGCGATCCTGGATATCCGTCATGCGCCTGATTTTCGTCCCCGTTGTTCTGATTGCCCTCGCCGCTCCCGCTGAGGCGATGGACCTCAATAGCTACCGCGCGAAACACGGCCGCCCGGCGCTGCGCATGGACTCCTCGCTTTCGGCATTGGCCTATTCCCACGCGTCGGATTTGGCGCGGCGCGGCAGGCTCGACCATGCCGGTTTTTTGCGCGAGCGAGCGCCGCTCGGCGCCGCCGCGGAGAATGTCAGCTATGGCTGCGGCGACGAAGCCTGCGCCATCCTGCAGTGGGCCGGCTCCGCCCGGCACCGCGCCGCCATGCTGCGCAAGGACGTGACCACATTTGGCCTCGCTTCAGCCCTGTCAGCTTCGGGACGGCGTTACTGGGTGATGGAATTGGGCGGTGCGGCGCCGATTGTGCGCGGTCCCGCCCGCAAAGGGAAACGCGTCTATGTGGAGCAAGCTGCCCCCGCGCGCCAATAACTGGGCGTAATGAACAAAGTCCGGATCACCGAATGGAAACCATCCTTCGCGACAGCCAAAGAACCGCAGCCGTCTTTGCCTATAATCCGGCCATCATTGTCGGTCGTCGGTGACGCATGCCTTTGTCCGCCCGCCAGCTGCCTTTCCTTGTTGCCATTCTGATTCCGCTGATCACCTCTCCCGTCCAGGCGATCGACCTCAATGGCTATCGCAAGACCAACGGCCTGAAGCCGATGAGCGCGCATGAGACGCTTGCCGCCTTGGCGAGGGCCCATGCGGCGGATATGGCGCGCCGCGGCACGATGGATCATGCGGGATTTTACAACGTCCGCGCGCCGCGCGGCGCGCGCGCCGAGAACGTGGCCTATGGTTGCGCCGACGTGAACTGCGCCATGCAGCAATGGATCAATTCATCGCCGCACCGCGCCAACATGCTGCGGCCGGACCTGACGCGCTATGGCCTTGGTTCAGCCGTATCCGCCGCCGGCCAGCGATTTTGGGCTTTGGTGTTGGGAAAATAACAGTGCTTGTTCCGGGGCGCGCGCGCCGAGCACGGTTTACCTGACGATCAGCATTGCAAGCGCGTGAGCCCAAAATCCCTAATTTCGAGTCGCCGCGAAGATTCCAAGTTCGCAGGCTTGGCCTGCGCCCTAGAGGGCAAACTGAACTCTACTTCCCGACCTCTCTTTGTCCAACAGGTGATTCCGCGGCATCGCGCAGCGCGCGTTCCACTTCGTTGAGACCGTCCTTGTCCTCGTCCGGAGTGCCGCCTTGCGGACCGCCGGTGATTTCGCTCAGCGGCTGCGCGCTCGCTTCATGGTCGCGCACTTCCGTCTCGAAATCGGAAAGCGGCTCGTCCTCCGACCGGCCTTCTTCGCGGCCAGTAGCGGAACCGAGCACCGGCGCATCGGCCTCATCTACCTCGCTCTGATTGGCGACGTCAGTCGGCGGGCGTTGGCGCACGCGAACAATCCGTTTGGCCATCGTTACTCTCCTCAAACTGACGTTTTGTTCATCATCTGTTGAGGTAACCGTCCGCGCCGGCTGGAAGTTCCGCTGCGGACCGGGAACCAAAGAAGCGCCGCGCACTTTTCCCCACGCAATGTAGACGGATGATGTTCATGCCCCGCTTCGTTAAGTTAGCTGCCACGCTGCTCGGGGCGTGGTTTTGCCTTGGCCCGCTTTCCGCACAGGCGGGAATCCTGATCACTATCGACAAGGCGACGCAGCAGATGACCGTTGATATCGACGGAGCAACGCGCTGGATCTGGCCGGTGTCCACTGGGCGCCGCGGCTACGAAACGCCGGCAGGCAGCTTCCGTCCCTTCCGCCTTGAGGAAGATCATTATTCAAAGGAATGGGACGAGGCCCCGATGCCTTATTCCATATTTTTCACCGGCGACGGACACGCCATTCACGGCAGCTACGAAACGCGCCGGCTCGGCCGCCCCGCCTCGCATGGTTGCGTGCGGCTCGCCCCGAAGCATGCGGAGAGATTGTTTACGCTGGTAAAGCGCGAAGGCTTGGCCAATGCGCGGGTGGTCGTGCTGGGAGATCGCGACGCGCCGGTCGTGGCGAAGAAACGTCCGCCGGCCTCGTCAGCACAGACGGAGCAGCAAGCGCTCAAGACAGTTCCGATCCCCGCCCCGGCTGCACCGTGGGCTCAACCAGGCGAATCCACCACTTACCCCTACGCGCCGGCGCAGACCTATGGCTATGCGCCACCCCAACGAGGGGGAATGCCGCCTATCCAGCAGCCGGCACACGGACTGCCTGCGACGGCGGCAGTGGACCCCGCGCCACCCGCCGCTCCCGGCTGGAATTAAAACAGCCTGCTTACACTTTAGTTTGATTGGTCGGAGCATGCAGCCAGCTTTCTTTGCTCGCATCGCGATATAAGCTTGATCTGTCCGCATCTGATTGGAGGCCTAAAAAGCTTTACGGGAAATTGTAGTTCCTTCCGTCAAAGCCTGTGCTAGAAGGCCCTTCTTCAAAGAAATCAGGAGGCTCCATTGGCTACCAAAAAAAAGCGGCGTTCGTGGCTCGCTGTGGAAGTGAAAGCGTTGAGAACCGCCGCCAAAAATATCGTTCCGGCCGGAAAGATCGCCCGCTTGCTCAAGCGCACCGAAGGTGCGATCCGCCAGAAGGCGCTGGCGCTCGGCCTGTCGCTAAATTCTCAGCGCCGCGGCAAAGGCAAGAAAAAAGCCGGCAGCAGGCGCCGCACCGTCCGTCGAGCGCGCGCTTAACAACTTTTCGTTCATACATTTCCGGCGGCGATTCTGCGCGGCGCGATTCGTTCTTCGCGATCAAATAGGGATCAAACCGGGGCTAAAAAACTTCGCCGGGGCGGATACGCTCCGGCGTTGTTCAAATATCTTTCTGGACACGCGTTTGTTGAGGATCGCCCGAACCGGAGATCACTTTCTGCCATCGCGCGCCTATTTTTTCTCCAGCAACAGTTGCCCGCGTTTGCGGATCAACCCCTGCGCCTTGGCCACGATCTGATGCAGCAGCCAGGGAAGCTGCAGCTCCATCTGCACGTGATCCTCCCGTACGTCGATCACGCCCGAGGCCGCCTGGCCGAGCGCGCTGATTCGGAAGGTCAGGCTGTCGCCCAGCCATGTCTCCTCCTGCACCGTGAAGATGTGTTTGAAATCCGACTGCACGGACGAGAGCCCGGCTTTTAGCCGGCGCACGGCCTCGGCTTTTCCGAGCCGATGCGGAATAGAAACGACAAGCGGTTTGGACATCTGTGGCCTCCGCTAGGCGATGTAAGCAGCCGCGCCGCAAAATGAAATGGCCGGCCGTCAACTTCCCTGCACTCCATCCGCGGCGGCCAGCAGGGAACCCCCGGCCACCCTGCACCGTTATGAGAGGACACATTTCGCTGGGTATTTAAGGAGCAACCTATGGGACGCGGATTATTGCTTTGGCTGATCGGAATCCCGTTGCCGATCATCCTGATCATCTGGCTGCTGGGCGGGCTGAGCTGATCAGCCGCGCGCGCGAGGCCTGACGGTCTGCCGGCACCCGGCAGATCCTCGTACGTTGGGCGCACAGGAAATGGCTGATCAAATCAAACGGAACGGATTCGCCCTTACGCTGAGCGCGCCGCCGCAATAGAGCCGGCGGTAATTTGCCGATCGCCCGAGCCGAATCGCCTGATTTTTGCGATTGCCTGGCCGGACACCGCGCTGCCCTGCGGCCGGGCTTTAGATGCGTGCGAAAGAAGCCCCGGGTTTTGCCCGGGGCTTCTTTTCCGTTCCCGTTCTCGCGGACAGGTCAGCGATAAGCGCCGACGATTGCTCTCGTCGTGTTCAACGTGCGGGCACCATCGGCAGCGCCCGCCTGACCTTGTGGGATACCTATCTTTCGGCCGTTATAAAGCTTCAGCGGCGTGCTCATATACGGAATGCGCGCGCAATTGACCCCCGCCGCAGCGCATTTATCTGGATAGGACATGATCTCGCGGAACCTCCCGGCGGGCGCGGTATCGACATAGCCGTAATTGAACTTGGCGGGTCCGGCCGCAGGTTCCACGAAACGGTCGTGGAAAAGACCCATGTTATGTCCGGTCTCATGCGCCAAGGTATTTGCTTCAATGCAGTTATAGAAGCCGCCCTTGGTCGACGTGACGACGGAAAAGCCACTATTGGAGGTCGCTGCTGTCGGCGGGTTCGGGACAAAGGCAACGCCGCAGGCCGCGCCTGCCCTGCGCATCAATATGACCAGGTCAGCGTCAAATTGCTCACGCCTGGTCCGCACCGTAGCGAACTTGGTCATCTGATTGTTGAAGCCGCAAGCGGCATTGGCGAGGTCGCAGAGCACGCCTATGTAGTTGTTTGAGGTATTCGTGCCGTACACTGTCGTATCAGCATAGCTCACTTCAACTTGTCCGCCGACGCGCACGAACTTTATCAATACGCCGCTACGGGCGAAGGCTTGGTTCGCGAGAGAAACGGCAAGGTTGATGCGCGCCTGCATGCATTGCTGGTCTTGCGCAACGGTACCGCCAGCAACGCATTCAGCTCTCGCAGTGACGGTATTCGCCACCAAGACCCTGATATTGGTCACCGCTTTGGAGTCAGCCGCTTCAGCCGGTGGTTCCGCAGCCTCGCTTCTTTTTTGGATGAGTTCTTGCGGCAGCGGAGGATGAATGTCTTTCAGTATTTTGCTCTCGTCAATTTCAATGATTCTATGCAAGCGGCCGGAAACCGGCTCGATACTATAGAGCCGCCCTCCCTTTTGGACTTGGCCGAGAACCGAGTTGTCGTTGATAACAAGCGTCACAAAGCTCGGGTCGTTACCGTTTGCTTCGCCGGCCCAGATGTAGCCACCCTCATCCGGCGCTTCGATGTCCTTGCGTTCCGCCGTCACGCTCACGCCGGGAAACAGGTCAAGCGTAACCGCCCTGCTCAGGGTCCGAGCCTGCTCCAGCCGATTGCGGGCATTGTCCAACCCAGCAGGAACGATGCGAGCCAGTTCGGTCGTGTTGAGAGTGACCAGCCGGTTGCGCAGGCTCCCGTCGCTGGAGCCTCGCAAGCCGTCGCGCATGGTTCCCCCACTCTGAGGGGCAGCGCTCATTTCTGCCGCGGTCGCCGGATCAAACAGACCGGCAGCCGCCGCGGTGGTAATGTTTGCGTCCAGAATGGCAGCGGCAAAAAAGGCGAAGACAGCTGCCGTGGCCACCGGCCGCGCTTGCTTGCAGGAAATCATGCGTACCCCCAGCGAATATTCGTCGCATTCAGGGGCTTGATTCTAAGGAGAAGGGATAAACGATTTACTGATGGGACCTGATAAAACCGGTTTCATCAGCTTAACCTTCTGTTCTCGCGAATGTTTATGGCCACGTCTGGTCGGTTCCGCGGCGCTGATTTCCCGAGGATGCTAAAGCGTGGCGCTTTGTGCAGCCGTTTGCCTGCGAGTCTCACCACTTCAGTCGATCGACGTTTGGGCGCGCCTCATTTACCCGTTGAACGGGCGCTCCCCTGGACGCGAGGGTAAGTCCTTTGTTGCTATTATCGCGGCTATGAGCGACCTCCTTGCCCCGATCCGCATTTACGTCGACGCCGATGCCTGTCCGGTGAAGGATGAGATCTATCGCGTCGCCGGCCGCCATCGACTTCCGGTGTTTGTCGTTACCAACAGTTTCATGCGCGTGCCGCAGGACCCGCTGATCGAGCGTGTCGCGGTGGCGGCGGGCCCAGATGCCGCCGACGACTGGATCGCCGAGCGGGCGGATGCTTCCGCCATCGTGGTCACCGCCGATATTCCGCTGGCGGACCGTTGCGTGAAGGCGGGCGCCGCGGTGATCGCGCCAAACGGACGGGCATTCACGGCGGATTCCATCGGCATGGCGCTGGCGGTGCGCGACCTGATGACGGACTTGCGTTCGGCTGGCGAGTCGACGAGCGGTCCCCGCCCCTTCTCGCCGCGCGATCGCTCGGCATTCCTCTCCACGCTCGATCAAGCAATCCGCCGACTCGCCCGCCGGCCATAGCCGGTCAGCGTCATGCCGCCGGTCTCCGGCCCAACCGGATCGGTACGCGCAGGGGCTCAGATGACGTGCGGGATCCAGCGCTTCACACGGCGCATATAGTCGATGTATGGCGGGCCGAAAATTTGAGTCAGCCGTGTCTCGTCTTCCAGCACGCGCTGCTGGAACCAGTAAAGATGGAAAGCGAGCAGCAGCAGCGCCGCCCAGGACCAGAAAGTGATCGCCAGCCCGAGCATGAAGATCAGATGGCCGAGATACATCGGGTTGCGCGTGTAAGCATAAATGCCCCGATCAACCATACGCTCGGGCGGGATCTCGATGCCGGGGCCGCCGCCGCCGACGCGCTCGCGATAATTTCCCGACAGCCGATATTGCGCATAGCCCCAGATCAGGAGCGGGATGCCCAAAACTAGGTTCCAGCCGATAAAATGGATGCGGCCGCCATGCCAGAGATATTCAAACAAAAAAACCAGAACCGGATAAAGCGCGAAGGTACGGTTCGAGGTGCTCTTGAGCCAACGCTTGAGCGTTTTCGGGCGCGCAGGCTTGGCGGCAGTTTCTTGCATGTTTGTGGAAAAGCTGTGGATGGGGTGTGAACTGCTGTGGAAACGTGCCGCCTATGAACCGTCACCCCGCCGCTATTGCACGACGCCGCAGGCGATGCGGCCGCCCGCCTCCCCGGTCGGATCGGATTTGTAGTCGTCCTTGCCGGCATGGATGATCACCGCTGAGCCGTCGGCATCGAACAGCGAATTCAGCTTGCCCTTCTCAAGCGTGATTGCCGCATTATGCACTTCCACGGCCAGTTCGCCGCTCGCCGGAATATGCAGGTTCGGCATATCGCCCGCATGTGCCCCGTCTGCCGCCATTAAGCCATGCTTCTTCTTGTCCGGATTGAAATGCCCGCCGGCGGACGTGAACGGCGCCTCGCATTTGCCGACCTCATGCACATGAAACGCGTGCTCGCCCGGCGGCAGGCCTTTTACCGTGAGCGCCAGCAAAACGCCCGACGGCGTTTGCGTCAGGGTCACGCTGCCGGCGTCCTTGCCGTCGGCGGTCTGCAGCGCGGCCTTCGCCGTCTGCGCCTGCGACGGCAGAGTCGCCGCGGCCAGTACAAGGGCGGTGAGCCCGAAAAGTTGGAATGGTATCCGCATGAAAATCCTCCCCATAGCCATTAATGCACATTTTGCCGGGAGCCTATTCCAGTTGACGGCCTGTGGATAGGCGGTTGATCGCCTGTGGACGGCGGTGGACAAGCTGTGTCGCCCGCCGCCTTCGGACCGGACCTGTGAGCGATGGTTGATAACGCAGCTGCGACTTCCCATAGCGCCCGGCTTGTCACAGACCGCGCGACCGCGCAACGGCTGGCCGAATTCCTCACCGAAACCCTGGACGAGCAGGACGTGGTGGTCGCCGCCTTCGAGTCCGATGGCGGGAAATGGACCACGGCGATCTATTTCTCCGACCCGCCGAACGAAACTGCCACGCGGGCGCTGATCGCACTGGAACTGGGCCCGGAACCCGCCAATGCGCTGGTGTTCGAGCGGGTCGAGGCCAAGGACTGGGTAGCGGCAAGCCTGGAAGGCCTCGCGCCGGTCGCGGCCGGCCGCTTTCTGGTGCATGGACGGCATAACCGCGCGCGGGTGCGCGCGAACCGCATCGGTATCGAGATCGAAGCCGCGCTCGCCTTTGGTACGGGGCATCACGGCACCACGCGCGGCTGCCTCCTGGCGCTGGATCACTTTGCGAAAGGTTGTTTCGCAAAGCGCATCCCTCTTCACCTCTCCCATAGGGAGAGGTCGCATCGCATAGCGATCCGGGTGAGGGGTTATAGCGCCAAACGTAAGTCCGAACCCCCTCACCCCGGCCCTCTCCCCAGCCAAGTCGGATCTATCCGACTTGGCCGCTCAATGGTGCCGAACTCGGGTAAACCCGAGTTCGGAGGGGAGAGGGAGAAGAGGAGAATACGGGGCGTTCGCGTTCTCGACGTCGGCACCGGCACGGGCGTGCTCGCCATCGCGGCCGCGAAAGCGCTGCAAACGCGCGTACTGGCGAGCGACATTGATCCCCGCGCCCTCATGGTTGCGCGCGAGAACGCACGGCTGAATGGGGCGGCGCCCGCAATCGAATTCATCCCTGCCGGCGGGCTCGATGCTCATCACTTTCGTAAGCGCGGGCCATTCGATCTTATCCTGGCCAATATTCTGCTTGGGCCGCTGCAGCGGCTGGCGCGCCCTCTGGCCCGATTGCTGGCGCCCGGTGCACATGTCGTGATCTCCGGTCTGCTGAACAATCAGGCGCAGGCGGCGCTCATTGCCTATCGCGCGCAGGGCCTGGTGCTAGAACGGCGGATCATTCTTGAGGAATGGACGACGCTGGTGCTGCAGCGGCCTTAATTCCTCCTCGCTGCGGGGACGGTGGACGGGCGAAACGAGACAGGGTGAGGCCTTGTTCAGAAGAAGATAGGCGCGCATTGCCGCGGTGAGCGGCGGCCCATAAAGTGCCGGCAATGTACGAAGCGAAATTCCAGACTTTCGACGATCCCGCAGGCAGCGCAGCCACCGCGCCGCGGGTCGCCGCGTTGCGAGCGGAACTGAAGCGGCGCGGGCTCGACGGATTCCTGGTGCCGCATGCCGACCGCCACCAGAGCGAATATCTGCCCGCCTCCGAGGAACGACTCGCCTGGCTCACCGGCTTCACCGGCTCCGCCGGCAATGCGCTGATTCTCGCGGATCGCGCGGCGCTGTTCACAGACGGCCGCTATACCCTGCAGGCGCGCGAGCAGACCGACCCCAATGTTTTCAGCATCGAGCATATGGTGGAGAAGCCGCTCGCCGAATGGCTGGAAGCCAATCTTCCGGCGGGCACCAAGCTCGGCTATGACCCATGGCTGCATACCGCGGAGAACGCCGAGAGATTGGGCAAGGCCTGCACCGCGGCCGGCGCAACCCTGGTGGCGGTTGAGCCGAGCCCGATCGACGCCATCTGGAAAGATCGCCCCGACCCGCCGCTCGGCGCGGTGACACTGCATGACGCCCGCTATGCCGGCGAGGATGCAAGCAGCAAGCTCATGCGCATCCGCGAGGAGCTCCGCGAACTGCGCGCCGAGGTCCTGGTGATTTCCGATCCTCCCGCGCTGGCCTGGGCCTTTAACATCCGCGGCGCGGATGTGGCGCATGTGCCGGTTGCGCTCGGCTTTGCGATAGTGCCCGGGGAAGGGCGGCCTACGCTCTATCTCGACGGGCGCAAGCTCACCAACGAAACGCGCCACGCTCTGGAGCAGATCGCCGACATGCGTGAGCCCGCGGCTTTCGTCAGCGACCTCGGCGCACACGCCGCCGGCAAGACTCGCATGCGGCTCGATCAAGCGACGGCGGCCGATGCGCTGGTACGCATCGTGATGCAGAACGGAGGGGTGCCGCTGCGCGGCCCCGATCCCATCGCCGGCATGAAGACGGTGAAGAATTCAACGGAAATCGCCGGTGCGAAAGCAGCGCATCTACGCGACGGCGCAGCCTTGGCGAAATTCCTTGCCTGGTTCGACCGCGAGGCGCCTTCCGGCAAGTTGACCGAGATCGACGCGGTGCAGGCGCTGGAAAGCTTCCGGCGCGAAAGTGGGCTGCTCAAGGACCTGTCTTTCTCCACCATCGCCGGCAGCGGGCCGAATGGCGCCGTGGTGCATTATCGTGTCACACGCAAGACCAGCCGCCGCATCGTGCCCGGCGATCTCTTCCTGATCGATTCCGGAGGACAATATCAGGACGGCACCACCGACGTCACGCGCACGGTAATCGTCGGCGAACCGACAGCCGAAATGCGCGACCGCTTCACCCGCGTGTTGAAGGGGCATATCGCAATCGCGCGTGCGGTTTTTCCAGAAGGCACAACCGGGGCGCAGCTCGACACGCTGGCGCGGCGCGACCTCTGGGCCGCCGGCCTCGATTTCGATCACGGCACCGGCCACGGCGTCGGCAGCTATCTCTCGGTGCATGAAGGTCCGGCGCGCATTGCCAAACTCGGCACGGCGGCCCTGAAGCGCGGAATGATTCTGTCGAACGAGCCGGGTTATTACAAAACCGGCGCCTATGGCATTCGCATCGAGAACCTGGTGCTGGTAGTGGCGGCGCCAGTGGTGGAAGGCGCGGAGAAAAAGTTCAACACCTTCGAGACGCTCACGCTCGCGCCGATCGATCGCCGCCTGATCGAGCTGAAGCTGCTGGCGCGCGATGAGGTCGCCTGGGTCGACGGCTATCATGGCAGCGTGCGCGCGGCGCTTACGCCCCTGCTCGACCCGCCGACCAAAGCCTGGCTCGACCGCGCCACCGCCTCGCTCACCGGCGCATAGCAGCTTCCTCTCACGGCGCGGAACGTTTTTGCGTCACCTGACCTATCCCTTTGCCTTAAGGATTTGCGTTGCGCATGCTGGCTCCCGAAGAGCGCGAAGCCGAAGATCAGATCAAAGAAACGCCGGCCGCCGCCTCGGCGCGGCGCAAACTCTTGGCGCTGCTGATCGCGATGACGGCGATCGCGCCGCTCACCCTCAACATCATCGTACCGGCGGTGCCCAACCTCGCCGTGGTGCTCGATGCCTCTGTCGACACCGTGCAGCTCACCGTGTCGCTTTATCTTCTGGTGCTGGCCTTTTCTCAGCTCGCGCTCGGCCCCTTGTCGGACAAGTTCGGCCGCCGGCCGGTGATCATCGCCGGGCTGGCGCTCACGGCGTTGATGAGCGCCGCCGCGCTGCTCGCGAGCAGCATCACCGGGCTCATCGTCGCGCGCAGCCTGCAGGCGCTGGGCGCGTCCACCGGGCTTGTGGTCGGTCGCGCCATTATTCGCGACCGTTACCACCGCGACCGCGCCGCCTCCATGATCGCCTCGGTGACCATGGTGGTGATCGCAGCGCCAATGGTCGCGCCGCTGCTCGGCGGCTTCCTCGACACGCTGTTCGGCTGGCAATCGATTTTCATCTTCATCGCCTGCGCCTGCCTGGTCGTAGTCGCCTGGGCCGCGCTCGCGCTACCGGAAACGCGCGTGGTGCAGCCCGACGCCAAGCCGATCCGCTTCCTTCCGGAAATCCGCGCCCTCACCAGCGACCGGCGCTTTGCCGGCTATGTGCTCTGCGCCGCGCTTGGCACCGCGCCATTCTTTCTCTTTCTCGGCGGCGGGCCACATGTCGTCGTGAGCATCATGGGCCGCACGTCGGCGGAATACGGTCTGTGGTTCGCCGTCAACGCCCTCGGCTATCTCGCCGGAAATTTCGGCGCCTGGCGCTATTCCGCCTGGTACGGCGTCGACCGCATGATCTGGTGGGGCCTGTTGGTGTCGCTCACCGGCGTTGCGCTGTCGGTGGGATTGACCGGATGGCTGCCCGACGCCGGACCGGCGTCGCTGTTCCTACCGCAACTCATCATCTCGCTCGGTAACGGGCTGCTGCTGCCGAATTCTTTTGCCGGGGCGGTCAGCGTGCGGCCGCAGGCGGCAGGCGCCGCCTCCGGGATTGCCGGCTTCGGACAGATGGCACTCGGCGCAGCGGCGGCGCAGTTCGCCACGACCGTTCTTGCCGGCGCGACCGGCGCTCTGCCGCTGGCCATCACGATGGCGGTGATTCTGGTTGCCGCAACGGCGGCTTATCTCGTGCTGGTGCGGCCGAAGATGCTAACCGGGCCAGACTGAACGCAAGCGAGCAGCAAACCGGCACCGGTTTCGCGAATACAATCAACGATGGCCGACCGCGGTTCGCTTATGGCTATGCATTCTGGCGGGCTTCTCTCAGAACACCGTCCGACGTCCTGGAGCTTCCGCGGCGCACGTTTTCATTTCAGGCTACTTCCGACCATCCGGCGGCGACTCGCCGTCGCCGATTGATTTGCCCATACCCGGAAGGGGCTGTTCGGGCGACTTGTAACCTGGCCGTGGATGCAGCTCGATTGGACGGGCCTTCTCCATGCGCTCCTTCGTCCAATAATGTGGATCAGACGGCCCGACAATATGTGGCGCCGGTTGCCGCTCCAGCCTCGGCTCGGGCTGCACTTCTTGGGCTGCCAACCCGGAGCACCCAAGGCAAGACAGAAAGACCTGCCAAACGAGCTTCTTCGCCACGATGTTCCTCCAGCGATGGGCTATGGGCGTCCGCGCCTCGCTTCTGGCTATATAAGTATCCTCCGACGGTAATTTAGTCCCCATCGCTCAGTCTTTTGTCAACGCATTCACATGTTCGGCCCCGCTGCTACTGGAGGCCGCGAAGCCGGCCATCATCGTCCGAAGTACAAACAAAAAAAGAGAGCCGGGGGGCCGAAGCCCCCCGGCTCGTTCAACTTATGTAGTCAGCGCCTTATGTAGTCAACGCCGAGATCCGTCCGTCACGAACAGTTGCCCGCTCTCAGAGCGCACATCTGATTGAGTATGGTGACGAACTCGCTGTTTCGGTGAGACGCACCAATGTATTTCGGCTCGGTAGCAGTCGGTCCATAGGAGGCATTCGACAGCGATACGTTGGCGCCGAACCCGCCAGGAGGCGGATGGCCAACGCCGAGGACTCCGAAATTCTCCAGGATAGGACCGCCGCTCTGACCGCCACGCGCCGCAGATCCGAATCTGAACGTGTTAGGTGCGAGGGCCGAGTGGATACCCGCATCGGTTCGCTGCATCAGATTGCAGCTGTCGATGTTGCACGGGTAGCCGAGCATCGTGACGTGATTCGCGCCGAATGTGCTCGTCCTCCATCCGTTAAAGCCAGTGAAGAACGAGATCTTCCGCACGACGCCGCTGAACGCCCTGTCATTCATTTCAAGGATTCCAAGGTCCTGCGCATTGGGCACGCTGCCGTTACCGTTCCTCCACGATGCGGCTGCCTGCACTGCCCGCGCAGTCCAGCTGCCCGTAGGACCGGTGCCGTTCGCCAAGCCCGGAACAAAGAGGAAGTTCGTGTGGAAGCGCTTGGGATTCAGGTTAGCGCTGAACACGCAGTGCCCCGCCGTAAATACCAGACGATGGCGCCCAACCTCAGCGGAGCAAACGAAATTTCCCACGCCGGGCTTGGTGAAGAAGAGCTTGCCTGTTCGCAACGCGGGCGAGGTTTGTGCCGCGGCAGTCGGGAACACTCGGTGCGTGGTGAAGTGAGCCCCGAAAGAACTCGTCTGCATCGGAGCAACGTCGTCTTCCTCGTCCGCGTTCGGTGTGTAGAATTTGACCGCCATCGATGCATCGACCTTGCCGACGGCACGGCCTTCCGGTGCTCCCTTCGGCAGGCCTGTTTCAGCCTCCGTTGCGGTCATTTCGCCCAGCGGCTCCGTCGAAATCGGAAGCTCCACCGCCTTTGCGTCCCTCATCCGCTGGGGTGTCCAGTAGGCACGCACCGCGTCTGCAGATTGATTAACGATTGTCTGGGCATGAACCGGGCTGGCTCCGATCAAGAAAGAACCACCAACAATCCCGACAGCTGCCAAACATAAGCTTTTGGTCCTGTTAAGAGTTATTGAATCCCCCCTGTGGGTCGCCGCTCCAATCTCAGCAGGAGAACGGTTTGCGGCCGGTGCTAACGGAATCCGAGGACGTCCAACTGAAATCTTGTTGGGAGGCCCCCCTCCGCATTTGCAGGTTATACCCCCGCAAGTAGACCAATCAAATGATTCGAAGCGCGCAAAAACAAAATCTTCCGGCAGCGCATTTAAATCTAATCGTCGGAATTTACCCAGCAAATGGCGCTCAATTGGTCGGTCGGAGCGAAAATGCTAGTTCGGGTACTTCGTTATGAGGCACCTACGAAATGCGTAGTACCTGCGGTCTGCACAAGCACTTCATCCCGTCGGCAAGATCAAAGCAACGAGACTGGAAAGTAACAGCGCGATGGCGACTAACGCGCGCTTATTTACCTACCAACTTGAACCACTCATCCTCCGTCAGCACGGTGACCCCGTGCTTCTGCGCTTCCTTCAGCTTCGACCCGGCGCCAGGACCGGCGACGAGATAATCGGTCTTCTTCGACACCGATCCGGAAACTTTTGCGCCCAGCCGCTCGGCCATCGCCTTGGCCTCCTCACGCGTCATCTTCTCCAGCGCCCCGGTAAAGACCACGGTCTTGCCGGCGACTGGTGAATCGCGGCGCACCTGCTCCATCGGTGTGACCGTAATCTGCTCCAGCAGCCGCTCGACCGCTTCACGATTTTTCTTCTCTTTGAAAAATTCGACGATGGCTTCGCCCACCACCTCGCCGATGCCGCCGATGGTGGTGAGTTCCTGGAACGCTTCGCTGTCCTCGTCCTCGCCCGCCGCGATGACGCCGGCCAAGAAGGATTCGATCGTGCCATAATGCCGCGCCAGCAGACGCGCATTGGTTTCCCCTACATGGCGGATACCGAGCGCGTAAATCAGCCGGTTGAGCGGGATGGTGCGCCGCGCCTCGATGGCGGCGAACAGGTTGCGGGTGGAGGTTTCGCCATAACCTTCGCGCGCCGCCAACTTATTGGCTGCGCGCTTATCGCGCGCTTCCAAAGTGAAGATATCGGCGGGCTCCTTGACGATACCTTCCGCATAGAAGGCCTGCACCTGCTTTTCGCCAAAGCCTTCGATGTCGAAGCCGTCGCGGCCGACGAAATGCCGCAGCCTTTCCACCGCCTGCGCCGGGCAGATCAGTCCACCGGTGCAGCGGCGCACGGAATCCTCCCGCCCGCTGCGCGGATTGAGCTCGCGTACCGCGTGGCTGCCACAGGCCGGACAGAGGGTCGGGAACAGGTAAGGTTTTGCGCCCTTCAGCCGTTTGTCGAGCAGTACATCGACGATCTGCGGAATCACGTCCCCTGCCCGCTGCACGATCACGCTGTCGCCGATGCGGATGTCCACGCCGCCCCGGATCGGCTCGCCGTCATTGCCGATACCTTTGATGTAGTCCTCGTTGTGCAGCGAGGCGTTCTGAACAACCACACCACCGACCGTCACCGGCTCGAGCTTCGCCACCGGCGTGAGCGCGCCGGTTCTGCCGACCTGGATCTCGATCCCGTTGATCACCGTGGAAGCCTGCTCGGCCGCAAATTTATGCGCAACCGCCCAGCGCGGGCTGCGCGAGACGAAGCCGAGCCGCTCCTGCCAGTCGAGCCGGTCGATTTTGTAGACCACGCCGTCGATATCGTAATCGAGTTGCGCGCGCTCACTTTCAATTAGCCGATGGAACGCGATCATCTCTTCCACCGAAGAGACGGTCTTCCACAGCGGGTTGGTATCGAATCCCGCTTTGTCGAACCATTGCAGCATCCCGGATTGCGTATCCGCAGGCCGTTCAGTCAGTTCGCCCCAGGAATAAGTGAAGAAACCGAGCGGTCGCGAGGCGGTGATCGACGGGTCCTTCTGACGCAGCGAGCCGGCGGCGGAGTTGCGCGGATTGGCAAAAATTTGACCACCTGCCTCCGCCTGCCGCTTGTTGAGGGCCAGGAAATCCGGCTTGGTCATGTAGACCTCGCCGCGGATTTCGCACACCGCCGGCACATTTTTGCCTTTCAGCTTGTGCGGGATCGCCTTCACCGTCTTCACATTGGGGGTGACATCCTCCCCTTCGGTACCGTCGCCGCGGGTGGCGCCCCGCACAAGTTCGCCGTTCTCGTAGCGCAGCGAAAGCGAAAGCCCATCGATCTTCGGCTCCGCGGTGAAGACCAGTTTTTCGGTTTCCGGAAGCCGCAGGAAGCGGCGAATGCGGTCGACGAAGTCGACGACATCCTGCTCCTCGAAAGCGTTATCAAGCGAGAGCATCGGCACGCTGTGGCGCGCCTTGGCAAAGCCGCGCGCGGGCGCCGCCCCCACCCGCATGCTGAGGCTTTCCGGCGTGTGCAGATCGGGAAAGCGCACCTCGATCGCGTGATAGCGCTGGCGCAGCTTGTCATAGGCAGCGTCCGACACCGTCGGCGCGTCGTCCTGGTAATAGCGCTTGTCGTGCTCGGCGATCTCCGCCGCCAGCCGCATATGCTCCGCCTTGGCCTGCTTTTCGGTCAGGGCGTCGACGGGCAGTCCTGTTGATTTCTTTGCCATGCTTTACTTCGTCATTCCGGGGCGGCCTGTAAGGCCGAACCCGGAATCCATAACCCCTGTGCGCGATGTACGTCTATCTCCCGGGCAGTGGCAAACATGGGATGCTCTTCAGAGAATGCCATCATGTGCGGGAAAGACATCAAGAAGTGGAAGCGTGAATGGAAGATCCGGCTGATCGAAGAAGACAATCCCGATTGGTTCCGATCTATATCCTTCGATCATTCGGTAGGCTCGGGTTATGAATTCCGGGCTCGCGCTTTCGCGCGCTCCGGAATGACACCTCGCGCTACGGGCGGCCTCCTCCGCCTCCCCAAAAGGTAATGCAGCGTTACGGCGGCCCTATCCTGCCGCCGCTCGGATCAGGCGCTCGGCGGCGGCGCGGGCTTCGCTGGTGATTTCGGCGCCCGCCAGCATGCGGGCGATCTCCTCGCGGCGGTGGTTGGCATCCACTTCGGTGACACGGGTGGCGACGCGCTTGCCCTTGTCGAGCGCTTCTTTGCTAATAACGAAATGCCGCGCAGCGCGCGCGGCCACCTGCGGTGCATGGGTGACGGTGACCACCTGCACGCGCCCTGCCAGGCGCGCGAGCCGCACACCAATGGCATCAGCCACCGCGCCACCGACGCCCGTGTCGATCTCATCAAATACAAGCGTCGGCGCCGAGCCGCGATCGGCCAGCACCACCTTCAATGCCAGCAGGAAGCGCGCCAGCTCGCCGCCCGAGGCCACTTTCATCAGCGGACCGGGTTTGGTGCCGGGATTGGTCTGCACCCAAAATTCGACGCGGTCGATGCCGTGCGGGCCGGCGCTGTTGGCCTCGCCTGCCAGCTGGGTGGAGAATTGCGCGCGTTCGAGCTTCAACGGCTTGAGCTCCTTGTTCACAGCCTTGTCGAGCGCATTCGCCGCCTTGCGCCGGGCCGTCGACAGTGCCTTGGCGGCCGCGCCATAACGTTGCTCGGCGGCAAGCGCCGCGCCCTCCAGCTGCTTCAGCCGTTCCGCACCGGCGTCGATCAGCGCAAGATCAGCCAGAAATTTCCCGGCCAGCGCGGGCAAACCATCGACCGGCACATTGTATTTGCGCGCCGCCGCGCGCAGCGCGAACAGCCGCTCCTCGATCCGCTCCAGTTCGCTTGGATCATGGTCGGCCATGCGCAACGCCTGTTCCAGATGCAGCCGCGCTTCCTCCAGCGACGTGATCGCACTGTCGACAGCCTTCACCACCGGCTCGACCAGGCCAGGTGCCTGCGCATTACGGCGTTCCAGCCGGCGGATGGCGGCGGCGAGCGCGGGTATCGGCGACCCGCTGCCGGCGACGGTATCGTGCACGGCGCGCAAGTCTTCAGCGACCTTCTCCGCGCCCATCATGGCGGCGCGGCGCTCGGCCAGCGTGATCTCCTCGCCGTCCTGCGGGGCGAGCCTCTGCAATTCATCGGTGGCATAACGCAGCCAGTCGGCCTCGCGCAGCGCGCGCTCCACCTCTGCGCGGTGAGCGGCGACGGCTTCCTGCGCATGCCGCCGGTCGTCCCACAACGCCTCGATGCCGGCCGCCTCGCTTTCAAGCCCGCCGAAAGCATCGAGCAGGCGGCGATGCGTCGCCATGTCCACCAACGCGCGATCATCATGCTGGCCGTGGATTTCCACCAGCAGCCCGCCGAGGTTTTTCAGCACCTGCACGCTTACCGGCTGATCATTGACGAAAGCCTTGGTGCGGCCGTCAGCCAACTGCACGCGGCGCAGGATCAGCATGTCCTCGTCGGGGATGTCATTCTCGGCGAGGAGCGCCCGGGCAGGGTGATTGGCCTTAAGGTCAAACGCGGCGATGACGCTGCCCTGCTCCGCCCCCTGGCGCACCAGCCCGGCATCGCCACGCGCGCCGAGCGCAAGGGAAAAGGCGTCGAGCAGGATCGACTTGCCCGCACCGGTCTCGCCGCTCAGCACCGAAAGGCCAGCGGCAAGATCGATGTCCAGCCGGTCGATGAGAACGATGTCGCGGATCGATAGCCGGGAAAGCATGCCTGCCAGTCCTTCGTTATCGCGGGAAAGGCCCGGGATTTGAGAAAGAATCTGACACTAGCATGAAAAGAACAAAAAGTGAACTTGCCGGTAGGCTGCCTAAGTCGCCGCAGCCTGGAATTGCGGAGGAGTTTCTTGCTCCTCAGGCGCGGGGGTTTTAGCCGAGGCCGACCTTCTTGAAAGCGCGGCTGATCCAGGAGCCCTGGCTTTCGCTCGGCTCGAGACCACCCCCCTTCACCAGGGTATAGGCGTCCTTGTACCAGGGGCTTTCGGGGAAGTTGTGACCCAGCACGGCGGCGGCGGTCTGCGCCTCCTGGGTGATACCGAGCGACATATATGCTTCGGTAAGCCGCATCAGGGCTTCTTCGACATGGCGTGTGGTCTGATATTGCGTCACCACCACCTTGAAGCGGTTGATCGCGCCGGTGAAGTTGCGCTTGTTCATGTAATAACGGCCGACTTCCATCTCGCGCCCGGCAAGCTGGTCGCGCGCGACTTCAATCTTCTTGCGCGCGCTGGCGGCGTATTCGGTATTGGGGAATTTGCGGGAGACTTCCTCCAACTCGGCCAGCGCCTTTTCGGTGATCGCCTGGTCGCGCTGCACGGTAGGTATGCGGTCGAAATTGGCAGAGCCGATCAGGAACTGGGCATAGGCGGCGTCGGGCGTGCCGGGATGCAGCGCAATGTAGCGCTTCGCCGCAGCGATGGTTTCGTCGTATTCTCTCGCCTGATAGGAACTATAGGCGGCCATCAGCAGCGACTTGCGCGCCCATTCCGAATACGGATGCTGCCGATCGACTTCCTCGAAACGCTTGATGGCTTCTTTGTATTCGCGCTTCTCATTCACGAGGTAGACGCCCTCGTTGTAAAGCTTCTCGGCCGGCTCATCGGCCGGCAGATCCTTCTTGGCCCAAGGATTCATCGAACTGAGGCTGAATTGGTCGAGACCGAGGCTGCTGCAGGCCCCGAGCGGCGCGGCCAGCAGCACAATTGCCAGCAGCCGGGCAAGCCCCCGCCGCGGAACGCTCATAAATCCGGATCCAAGAAAAAACATGCCGCCGCTAAACCCCGTTCCCCCGCCGAGCTTTGGCGTAAAGCACCTGGCGCAGAGCCAGGCGCACAAGAAATTTCAAACCCTCAATACCTTATCGAGCGCATCGCGCTAAAGGATTTATGCGCTCATTCGGCCCGGAATGTGGCGAAAGCTAAGACCCGCCCCAGAGAAGGCGCTAGGACCGGTCCGGCCCATAAGCCGCGGCCGCCAAACCGCCCGCCACCTCGGCATAGCCCCGCACCACGCGCCGTGCCGGCTGTTCGCTGCCGTCGACTATGGTCCAGGCGTCCGGATCGGCCATGAGCGCCGAGAGCACCGCATGGTTGAGCTTATGCCCGCCGCGGACGGTGCGATAGACACCCAGCAGCGGAGCACCGGCCAGCGCGAGATCGCCGAGGGCGTCGAGCGCCTTGTGGCGAACGAACTCGTCGGGGAAACGCAGCCCATCCGGATTCAGCACCCGGCTCTCGGTGACCACGAGAGTGTTCTCGAAGGAAGCGCCGAGCGCGAAACCCGCGCTCCAGAGCTTGGCGACATCGCGCATGAAACCGAAAGTGCGCGCGCGAGAAAGCTCACGACGGAAAGCTTGGGGTTCCATGTCGAGCGCGAGAGATTGCCGGCCGATCAGCGGATGCTCGAAATCAATTTCGGCCTCAAGACGGAAACCCTTGGCGTAGGGCCGCAGCTCGCCATAGGAGCCGTCATTCTGGGTGACACGGACCGGCTTGAGAATTTGCAGATAACGGCGGGGCGCCGATTGCATCACGGTGCCGACCTGGTCGATCGCAGCCACGAAGGGCGCCGCGCTGCCATCGCCGATCGGAGCTTCGGGACCGTCTACTTCGACGATAACATTGTCGATGCCAAGGCCGCGGACAGCGGCAAGGACATGCTCAGAGGTGCAAACCAATGGACCGGAGGCGTCGCCCAGCACGGTCTGGAATTCGGTGGCGGTGACGGCGTGCACATCGGCCCGGACTTCACGCTCGTAACGGCCTTGCACGCCGGAGCGGACGAAGATGATGCCGGAATTCGGATCGGCGGGGTGCAACGTGAGCGTGACCGGAAGACCGGAATGAACGCCAATACCGCTTATAGCGACTTGATCGCAAAGAGTGGTCTGCCTACCGGCCTTCATTCTTCTTTCCCACCGCTAGGCCCGCGTCTTGGGCCTGCCCCAACCCCGTGGCCATGATCCGGCCATCTAAGGAAGAACGAATTGTTTTGTTTGGTCCCCTTCGTCCCCCGGGACGAAAAGCCTGTGTAGCTGAGCCACCTTAGTCAGGACGTGAGGTCAGGCAACTCACGCTTGGTTACCGATTGTTACCTTGATCCTGCCCCAATCCTGCCGATCCTGGGGCAAACCTTAACTGCATCGCTTCACCCAGAGCAGGCAGCTTGGCGTACCCGGCCCCATCCCCGGTCGCTTAAAGGTATCGCCTGCTGATTAAAAATGCCTGAAGTTTCAGCAAGTTGAGATTTCGCACGGCATGTGTCCTTCCGGAAACGACGCGGGCCGCCAGCGCGAGGCTAGCGGCCCGCTTAGTTAACGCCGGCCGCTCAATTCACTTGTCGGCGGAGGAAGGCCGGTATGTCGAGTTGATCGTCTTCCGAAGAATTATGCGCTGGGGCCTGCCGCCCGAGCGGATCCAGGCCCTGCGGCGTTGTCTTTTTTGCATATTCAGAGACCGGATCCTGCGCGCGGGAATCTTGCGCGCGTGAAGTCGGGCGAGCCGGCGAGGCGCCGAAGGACGGCTGCTGCCGCACGAGCGGCCGCGCTTCGGCCGGCGGCTCGGCACTCTCTTCCTTGCGGCCGAGACCCACTGCGGCGAGGCGCTGCATGAGGGTCATGCGGCGTTTCTCTGGATGATCGGTGTCGGAAACCACGCCGCGCTTGGCGCGCAGCTGGTTTTGCGCCGGCATCGGCAATTCCTCAATCCGCGGCATGCGCGGGGTGCGCACGGTGCCGCGCTCCGGCTGCGGCGGGATGAAGGCGCGCGGTGCCGGCACCGGATCGTGATGCCCAACTTCGCGGATCGGTTCGGGGAAGAGCGACGGCTTCGGTGGGATCGGGCGGATCATGACGTCCTCGACCGCGGAGTGCGGCATCACCGCCGCCGCCACCGCAGCCTTGGCTGCTGATTCGATCGTATCGGTGAAGGCCTGCGTCATCGCCTGAGGAGCAGGCGCCGCTTGCGGGGCACGAGCGGTCGGAACATTGGTGCGCTCGACCCGGTCGGCGAGCCGAGGGGTATCGGCGCGCAGCTGTTTGGTGAGTTCCTGGATGCGGGTGTCGGTAGAGCCTGCCTGCACGCGGGCCTTGTCGATGCCGGTGGCGACGACCGAGACGCGGATGATGCCTTCCAAAGTTTCATCGAAAGTGGCGCCGACGATGATATTGGCGTCCTGATCGACTTCTTCGCGGATGCGGGTGGCAGCTTCATCGACTTCATAAAGGGTGAGGTCCTTGCCGCCGGTGATCGACACCAACAGGCCACGGGCGCCCTTCATGCAGGAATCATCGATCAGCGGATTGGAGATCGCCGCTTCCGCCGCCGTCAGCGCGCGCTTCTCACCGGAAGCCTCGCCGGTGCCCATCATGGCTTTGCCCATCTCCTTCATCACCGCGCGGACGTCGGCGAAGTCGAGGTTGATCAGGCCTTCCTTGACCATCAGGTCGGTGATGCAGGCGACGCCCGAATAGAGCACCTGGTCGGCCATCGCGAAGGCGTCGGCGAAGGTGGTCTTTTCGTTCGCTACCCGGAACAGGTTCTGGTTCGGGATGATCAGCAGCGTATCCACGACCTGGTGCAGTTCCTCGATGCCCTGCTCGGCAAAGCGCATCCGCCGCTGGCCCTCGAACTGGAACGGCTTGGTGACCACGCCGACAGTAAGAATGCCGAGTTCCTTCGCTACGCGCGAGATCACCGGCGATGCACCGGTGCCGGTGCCGCCGCCCATGCCGGCGGTGACGAACACCATATGCGCGCCGCTCAGGTGATCGCGGATCTCATCAATGACTTCTTCAGCTGCCGCGCGCCCGACTTCAGGCTGCGATCCGGCGCCGAGACCTTCGGTGACCTGCACACCCATCTGCACGATGCGCTCGGCCTTCGACATCGTCAGCGCCTGGGCATCGGTATTGGCGACAACGAAGTCGACACCCGACAATCCCGCAGTGATCATGTTGTTGACGGCGTTGCCGCCGGCTCCGCCTACGCCGAACACGGTGATGCGGGGCTTCAGTTCCCGAATGTCCGGGACCTTGAGATTGATCGTCATGGGTGCCTCTTCCATACGCGGGCTTGCGAGCGCCGCAGATTGCCGCCGGTCCGCCACCGGCGGTTGTGTGAAACTCGATTGTTGGCCATCAGAAGCTTTCGCGTAGCCATTGGCCGACCTTGTTCATGTAGCCACCTGTACCTGTCATGAGCTGCCGCGTTCGCCGCGGTTCGAAATGTTCGAGATGCGCCGCCTGCGGGTAAACCAGAAGTCCCGCCGCGACGGCGAAAGCGGGGCCCTTGGCTTGGTCGGGAAGGCCGGCGATGCCGAGCGGGCGCCCGATCCTCACCTGCCGTCCAAGTATGCGAGCCGCGAGTTCGGGCAGGCCGTTGAGCTGGCAGCCGCCGCCGGTGAGCACGACGCGGGCGCGTGGCTCAGCCACGAACGGCGACGCTGCGAGCCGGTCGCGTATCATTTCCAGAATTTCCTCCACTCGCGGCTTGATGATGCCGACGAGGCTCGCCTTCGAAACGAATTGCGGCGCCTCGCGCTCATCGTCGCCAACCGGCGGCACCGTGATCATGTCGCGCTCATCCGATCCACCGGTGAGCACACTGCCATAGAATGTTTTGATTCGCTCCGCGTCGGCAACGCGGGTGTTAAGGCCGCGCGCAATATCCATAGTGACGTGATAGCCGCCGACTGCGAAACCGCTTGCATAGACGCAGTGGCCGCCGGAGAAGACCGCGAGTGTGGTGGTGCCCGCGCCCAAATCGATCACCGCCGAGCCGAGATCGGCTTCATCATCGGCTAATACCGCAAGCCCGGACACATAAGGGCTTGCCACCATCGCTTCGACATTGAGATGACAGCGCTCGATCGCCAGCATCAAGTTGCGGGCGGCGGCGACGTCGGCGGTCATCACATGCATGTCGACGCCGAAGTTGCGCGCCAGCATGTCGCGCGGGTCGCGTACGCCGGTAACGCCATCGAGCGAATAGCCGATCGGAAGCGAATGAAGCAGCGCCCGCCCGTCGCGGACCGAGTGGCGGCTGCCGGCCGCAAGCACACGGGCGATATCGCCATCCGATACGGTTGGCCCCCCGACGTCCACCGAGGCGGCGAAGAGCTCGCTGCCGATGCGGCCGGCGGAGACGGAAACAATAACAGACTCGAACTGCACCCCGGCCATCCGTTCCGCGAGATCGACGGCGTGGCTGATGGCGTTTTCGGTTTCGGCGAGATTGACCACGGCGCCCGCTTTCATGCCGCGCGCGACCGTATGCGAGATGCCCTTGATCTCGACCGCATGGCTGCGGCGCCGCAGCACTTCCTGCGGCGGCTGCGGCTTCAGCTTCGCCACGAGGCAGGCGATCTTGCTGGTGCCGACGTCAAGTGCGGCCACCACGGCGCTGCGCTTGGCGGAGACCGGCTTCATCTTCGGGGTTACGCCGTAATGCAGGGAGCTCATACCGCGCCTCCCTTGCGTTTGCTTTTCGGCTTCAGCAGGTCCTCGCGTGCCTGTGCGGCCTCGTCGGAGAGCCGCACCGTCACCCGGTCCGGCAGACGCAGGTCGATCGCCGTAATGTCGCGCGACAGCAATTTCTTTTCGCGGTCAAGATTGACCAATGTCGCGAGCGCAGTATCGACATCGGTTTCCGGCAGGCGGATATCGAGGCCGTTCTTCAGGCGGAGATTCCAGCGCCGCTGCGCCACCAGCACGGCGGCGGCGACTGATGGCCTGATTTCCGGATGGCGGTCGATCAGCGCCAGAATATCCTTCGCGCGTTCGCGCGCCCCGGGCCCCACTACCAGCGGCAGGCCGGTGAAGCGGCGCGCCACATACGGCTCCAATACGGTGCCGTCCTCGGCAATAACCGAGAGCTGGCCGTTTTTTTGCCAAAGCGCAAAAGCCTGCCTCTCGGTGATGCCGATCTGCAGCCGGTCGGGATAAAGCTTCAGCACGGTCGCTTCGGAGATCCAGGGATTGGCTTTCAACTTGCGGCGGGCGGAGTCGGCATCAAGGAAAAGAAGCGAGGTGCGGCCGGTGATGCCGGCGGCGGTCAGCACGTCCTCCCGGCTGACCTGCTTCTCGCCCGTGAGCGCGATCGAGGCGATATTGAAACCCGCGGCATTGGCGGCGGCATCGCGCACAGCCTCGATCTGCTCGTTGACAAGCGATACATGCCCGCCCGCCACCGTGCCGTAGATCAGACTTCCGCCGATCAGAAGCGCGCTAGCAGCAGCGCCGGCGCCGCGCGGCAGATGGAAATCCGCCAATGGCTGCAGCGCACGGTGCAATAGCCGGCCGATCGGAGCAGTGGTGCATTGTGCAGTGAATTCGGCAACGCGACGCAGACGTTGGCGGCGCTCGCGGCCGGCACGCATGTGCCCCCGCCCTCCCGCCCCCGCGGGCCCGTTTCTGCCCGTCTGCCTCGCCCGCTTCAGCGGTTCAGCGAGGCGTCTTCCAGCATCCATTGCACCAGCTCATCGAACGTTATGCCCGCATGCGCGGCGAGTTCAGGCACGAGCGAAGTCTCGGTCATGCCTGGTTGCGTGTTAACTTCGAGGCAGAACAACCCACCCGTCCCCTCGACGCGGTCGTCGTAGCGAAAGTCGGCTCGGCTCACCCCACGGCAGCCGAGCGCGGAATGCGCCAGGACTGCTAGTCTTCGGACCTCTTGGTAAACAATTGGTAAAACCGGGGCCGGCAGTACGTGTTTAGAGCCCCCGGCGGCATATTTGGCTTCGTAGTCGTAGAACCGTACCGTTGGGACGATCTCGATCACGTCCAACGCCCTGTCACCCATTACGGCGCAGGTCAGTTCCTTGCCGGCGATATAGCGCTCGCATAGCACCTGATCGCCGAACGGCCAGTCGTCGCGATAAAGCTCTTGCGGCGGGTGCTCTTGCCCTTCGGTGACCAGGAAGACGCCGACGCTGGAGCCTTCCGCCACGGGCTTGACGACATAGGGCGGCGGCAGGAGATGGCTTCTGGCTGCCTCGAAGCGGGAGGCGACGACGCCTTCGGCTACCGGCACGCCAGCCGCGCGCAATTGGTTCTTCGCCATTTGCTTGTGCATCGCCACCGCGGAGGCGAGTACGCCGGAATGGGTGTAGGGGATGCCGAGAATTTCTAGAACGCCTTGCAGCACGCCATCCTCGCCCGGGCGGCCATGCAGCATGTTGAGCGCCGCATCCGGCTTCAGCTGCGCAAGCACATTGGCAATGTCGCGGCCGACATCGACGCGGGTGACGCGATAGCCCTTTCGCTCAAGCGCGTCAGCACAGGCTTTACCGGACCGCAGCGATACCTCGCGCTCGGCTGACCAGCCTCCCAGCAGAACCGCGACGTGTTTTCCCATGGCCCCCCAGCCAAGCCCGGCAACTGATTCGCTTAACTTCCAATAGAATTGAGATTTCGCGGCCCGTCGAGAGTCCCGGCGAAATTTCGATCAGGTGTGTTTTAGGGATCAGTGTGCGGCCTGCTGGAGAGACTTGGCGATGCGAAGTCGGACCACGGCCTGCGCGGGATCTGCGCCGAGAAGGCGGCGAGGAAAAGTCCAGTCATGCCGGCGGCCACGATCAGATCGGCCTAAGGGCACTGCCGCCGACGTTATCCATCACACCGAGGGTCGAACGTTATATACAATCGCGCAACGAGCCAAATCGAAGCGGCCGCTTGCGGCTGGCGTCCTGCTTGGTTACGCAGTACGGCAATCGCGGCGCGCATCGCCAGTAGACGGAGCTTACAATGGCAAAAATCGTATTTGCGGCTGGCAGCTCCCACGGTCCGACTATCCAGAGCACACCTGACAAATGGCTCCAGCTTGTAGAACGCGACAAGCGCGACCCGCGCTACGATTTCCAGGAGGTTCTGCGCAACGCCCGGCCCGGCCTGGACCGCGAGATACGTCCCGAAGTTCTGGAGGAACGGCACAAGACCATTCATGCCGACCTGGACAAGCTGACCGCGGTGATTGCGAGTGTGCCGGTCGACGTCATGATCGTCGTCAGCAACATCCACCGCGTGCGCGAGGAAGACAATCATCCGGTCTTTAGCGTGTTTCGCGCCGAGAGTTTTGGAACGGCGAAGATGTCGCAGCGACTGTTTAATGCCAATGCAAAAACCTTCGAGGAGACCGGTCGCGCGGCAGAAGAAATCAAGGCGGTGCGGCCTGGTCATCCGGCCCTGGCCAATCACCTGATCGAGACGCTGATCGACGAGGATTTCGATGTCGCCTGCACTGATTTTCCCCAAGGCGTTCCGATCGACGACGCCTTCGCTTTCCCCGACGAATGGATGCTCAAGCGAAACAACATTCCCATGGTGCCCTTCCAGATCAGCCGCGACCTGCCAAACCAGGCGAAAGCTTCGCGCTGTTACGAGCTCGGCACGGCGCTGCGCCGCGCGGTCGAAAAGTGGCCGGAGAATGCGCGCGTCGGCTTGATCGCCTCCGGTGGGCTCAGCCATCAGGTGGTCGATGAGGAGCTGGACAAGCAGGTGATCGAGGCCTTGGTGAGCGGCGACGAAAAGACCTTGCGGGGACTGGAGCGCAAGCGGCTGAACCGGGGACCGGGGACGCCGGAAATCCTCAACTGGGTCACCGTTGCGGCCGCGATGGCGCCGACCAAGATGAACCTGGTCGGCTACACGCCGTGCTATCGTTCAATCGCGGGAACCGGCCACGGGATCTGTTTCGGTTACTGGAAGCACTGACGTCGGCCGTCGCATCGTAAAGTCATGCCTGTGTCAGGATGACAACCACAAAGCTGATTCCAGGGAGATACGAACCATGATCGGCTGTCCCGGTTCGTACAATTCGTCACCCGACCGGAAAGGGGCATCAACGATAATCTCGGCATCCCCTATCCGCACCCCGTAGCGGACAACCGACCCAAGAAATTCGCGATGAGCGGTTGTGCCAGGCAGCGAGGTGCCGCCACCGGCTATCGGTCCGATGGATGCGTCTTGTGGCCGGAAGACCAACTTGGCGTTGGCCGGAACGGTCGCAGACGGCGGAATCGGAAACCGGATGCCGTCTGCTAAATCAAAGGTGCGGGACGTGCCATCGACCAGAACGCGTCCGTCGAGAATGTTGGCGGTTCCCAGGAAGTTGGCAACGAAGAGGTTTTGGGGACGCTGGTAAAGCTCCATCGGCGTCCCAACCTGCTGTATGACCCCATCGTTCATAACTGCGATCCGGTCACAGATCGTGTTGGCCTCTTCCTGATCGTGCGTCACGAAGACTGTGGTAAGGCCCAGTCGTTGTTGCAAATCGCGCAACTCTCGCCGAACCTGAACGCGCAGCTTGGCGTCGAGATTCGATAAAGGTTCATCAAGCAGCAAAACCTTCGGCTGCACGACGATTGTGCGGGCGAGAGCAACGCGCTGTTGCTGACCACCGGATAATTGCGACGGTTTCCGATCCGCCAAATGCCCCAGCCCGACAAGATCCAAGGCTTTTGCGACTCTGGCATGAATCTCCGCTCTTGGAATTTTGCGTTCCTCGAGGCCAAAGGCCACGTTGCGTCTTACCGTCATGTGCGGCCAGAGCGCATACGATTGGAACACCATACCGACATCCCGTTTCCATGGCGGCAGACGGGTGATGTCCTTGGTACCGACAAATACGCTGCCGGTATCGGCCTGGGCGAAGCCAGCGATGAGGCGCAGGAGGGTCGTCTTGCCGGATCCGGAAGGGCCGAGAAAGGCAAAAAATTCGCCAGGCTCGATGGCCACACTTATGTTTTTGAGCACTGGGGTTGAATCGTATGCCAAGTTTACGTCCGCTACCCGTACGCCTACCGCCATCGAGCGAAGAGAAGGAGAGGCAGCTGTCTGACTCATTGTTGTCCTACCCATCAGCGTCTAACCACCGCACCCATGGCGCGCTGGCTGCGCTCGATGACTAAATGCGAAAGGAGCGTACAAATCGCGACAAGGACCACAGCGATGACGCCAAGCGCTGCCCCCGGCCCGCGCCCGGCGGGTGACTGCATCAAGACGTAGAGACCGTAAGCGAGTGGTGCATCGGAACTGGACTGTACCAGCATTAGCGTCGCCGAGAGCTCGACTGCCGCCGTGGCAAAGCTCGAGATGAAGCCGGCAAGAATTCCCCCCGTCATCAGCGGCACCACGATCCGCCGCACGGTGCGCATTTTCGTAGCGCCGAGATTTTCGGCCGCTTCCTCAAGCGAAACCGAAATTTGTTCCAGAGCCGCATGGCAGGCGTGCAGTGCATAAGGCAAACGCCGGATTGCGAGCGCCAGGACTATCATGATCCATAACGTGGCGAGTGGCCGCCCATCGGGCAATTGGACGTTATAAAAAGTGCGCAAATAACCGATGCCGAGCACGACGCCGGGGACCGCAAGTGCCGCAGAAGCAACCCAGTTGAGGCCTTGCCGGCCAATGAGCTTCGTCCTCACGATGAGGTATGCGATGGCACCTCCGACCAGAACGTCGATAAACGCTGCAAGCGACGAATAAATCAGGGTATTCTTGATGTAGATCGAACTCTCGCCGAAGACGCGCGCATAATGAGCGGTCGTGTAGGCGTCGGGCAGCGGACTGAATGACCAGACGGTCGCGATAGACAGCAATAGCAGACCGAGATGCGGCGTCAGCACCAGCGCCAATATCAAGCCTATGACCACATAGGCGACCGCATTCTCCCATGGGCGCAAGCTGCGCTTTGCGAGCCCGCCGCCCCCGCGCTGGACGGTGGAATAATCCTTCGACCTCAATGCCAATGCTGACGCCCACATCGCCAGCACTGAAACCACAATTAACACGACGGCGATGACGTAGCCCATTGGATCGGCGATGCCGATAGATGTGATGCGGAGATACGCCTGCGGGGGCAGCAGGTCCTTGACATTGAGCAGCAAGGGTGTGGCGAGGTCGTCAAACACCTTAACAAATACGAGCGACGCGCCGGCTACGTAGCCGGGCAATGCCAGCGGAAAAACCACGCGGCGGAAAAGGCGAAAGCCGGAACAGCCGAGGTTTTGCGCCGCCTCCTCCATGGAGCGATCGATGTTGCGCAAAGCCGCAGAGAGATTGACCAGGATGAATGGGAAATAATGGACCGCCTGGACGAAGACGACGCCATTGAGACCCTCCATCAGAGGAATCTTGAAACCGAAAAACTCGTCGAGCAGGAGATTGATCGTGCCGTTGCGCCCGAACAGCAACTGCATCGCAACCGCGCCTGCAAAGGGCGGCATGATGAGTGGCAGGAAGCCGAGCGTTTGAATAAGCAACGCGCCGCGGAAATCGAAGCGCGTCGTGATGTAGGCAAGCGGCAGCGCGAAAGCCGATGCCAGCGCGACTGTCGCCGACGAGACGTAGACCGAGTTCCAGAAAGCGTTGACGAACAGATCGGTGCGAGCGAAGTCAACGAAGTTGACGAGTGTGAAGACCCCCGTGCCTTTTTCGGTGAAGGCCACGTAGATCACCGTCGTCACCGGAACGACGAGAAACAGCAGCAGGAAGAGCGCTATGACGCAGCCGAGCGCGGCCTGGCCCGGCGAAGCAAACAGGCGGCCGAGGGGCCGTGCAACGGCGAGCGCCATAGGCGTCTTCCCGGGGATTCAGCTCGCGCGCCTGCGTATCAGCGCGCGAGCTTCATCACCTCTTCCGCTTTTGCGCGCGCCTGCGCGTAGCGTTCCTTGGCGAAGGTGGCCCATTGCTGCTCCAGCTCAGCCTGGCGCGCGCCCTTTTGCTTTCCGCCTGTGAATGCACCGGAAACTTCCGGCGATGCGGCCTGGGCGGCCGTCACTGGCATTGCCGCGATCAGGTCGCGCGCCTCCTTGACCAGAGTACGACCCTGAGCATTGTCTTTCTTGGTCAGCGCCGCTTCGGCATCGTGCACGGCCTTCGTCGCCGCCTTCAGGTTATCGAGCTGGAAGGTGATCAGCTGATCGAACAAGGTGTCGACCGCATCCGTGCGCTTTTCGGACACGCTCACATCGAACTTCACCTGGGCACCGAGTGACTTGTCTTTAAATGGATTCGGAAAGCTTGCCGGCGCCTTGGCATAAACGGCCGGATTGACCGGCAGACGACTGATGCTCGGTTCCAGCAAGACCTCCTGACCGGCCGGGGAGAGCAGATAGTTCACGAAAGCTTCGGCGGCGGCCTTGTTCGGCGCATTCGCGATCACAGCGACATTCGCCGGGACGATCGTCGTCACGCTGGGATAGACAAACTTCACCGGGAAGCCGGATGCCTGCCCCGAGAAGGCGAAGAAGTCGATGACGATGCCGTATCCGACCTGACCCGAATTCACGGCCTCGGGAACGCCGAAGGAGCGCTCAGTGACTTGGCGGAAATTGCCGGCGATCTCCTTGATGGTGCGCCAGCCCTTGTCCCAACCTTCGCCCTGAAGAATCGTCTCGACCGTCAAATGCGTCGTGCCCGACCGGGACGGTGCTGCGATCGAGATGTGATCGAAATACGGCGCCTTGGCGAGATCGGACCATTCCTTCGGCTCGGGCAGTTTGTTGGCTTTCACGTAGCGCTCGTTCCACATGATGCCGTAGCCCGAGGCGGCGAAGCCGAAATAAAAGCCTTGAGGATCGTTGATCGGGAAAGAACCTACTTTCTCAGGAATGCCCTCGGCTTTCGACTGAATCTTCTGCAGCAAGCCTTTGCCCTTCAGAACTTCAAACGCGTCCGGAGCAGAAGCCCAGAACAGGTCGACCTGATTGTTGCCTTTGGTTTCCTCGACGAATTTCACACCCGCATTGGTGTTGCGGTTCTGAACTTCCAGCGTTGTGCCGGGATAGGCCTTTTCGAAAGCTTTCTTGAACGGATCGGTCACGTCCTTGGAGAACGAGGTGATGACGGTGACCTTGCCGCTTGGCGCTTGCGATAGAGCTTCGCTCGCCGGTAACGAAGCGCACAATAGGGCAGCAAAAAAGGCAATCTTCGAACGATTGATCATCGGGTTCCTCCCAGGGATCCTATCTCGGGCCGCTGGATATGGTATGCCGTTATTTGTGCAACAGCGCGCTGGACGCTTGCAACTAGCATTAAGTTGCTTCTGGGCAAGTTATGTCGATTAAACGGGTGGCGTTTCGACGCGGGACTAGACGGTCACACCCTGGCGGCGACACCGATGCGCTTGATTTCCCAGTCAGGCTCGATGCCTGGGTTTCAATCCGGGCGGAAATGGTGGAACTACCCCGGCGCCGAGGGGATTAATGTGGGCTATTATTATCCTGACGGATTACCGGCGGCTGGAGGGAACAATGACTTACGGCACACGGACTGACCATTATCCCTCGAGTTCGAAATTACTGCATTGGTTGGTTGCAGCCTGCGTTCTCACCACCGCCCCCGTAGCGATTGCGATGGGCCGCGTGAGTCCGGGGCCCACGCAGGATCTGCTTTACAATTTTCACAAGTCACTGGGTGTCCTGATCTTCGCGCTGATGATCCTGCGCTTGATCAACCGGATTGTTCTGGGTGCGCCGATCCCCGATCCATCGATCGAACGGTGGCAAAGGGCCGCTTCGTCGGCCGTGCACGGCGCGCTCTATTTGCTGCTGCTCGCCATGCCGATCGTCGGCTACGTCGCCAATAGCGCCTATGGCGCGCCGACGCCATTCTTCGGACTGTTCAATCTGCCTGCGATCGTCGGCAAAAATGAACCACTCTCGGAACAACTTTTCGCGCTGCACCGCTGGACGGGTTTTGTTTTGATCCTTCTGGTCCTGATGCACATTGGCGCAGCCCTGTTCCATAACGTGATCCGGCGCGACACCGTGCTGCAACGGATGTTGCCGCGCGCGATGGGTGGAATCTGAAACCGGGTACGGGTCTGGAATAAGACCAGGTCATTTGTAAATCGTCACGCCTCGGCGGCGATGCCGATACGCTTGATTTCCCAGTCCAGTTCCACCCCCGAATTTTCCTTAACCCGCTGGCGCACGGTTTCGCCCAGCGTCTCGATGTCGGCTGCGCTGGCGCCGCCGAGATTGATCAAGAAATTGCAGTGCATTTCCGAGACCTGCGCATTGCCTATCTTCAACCCGCGGCAGCCGGCGGCATCGATGAGCTTCCAGGCCTTGTTGCCGGGCGGATTCTTGAAGGTCGATCCGCCGGTGCGGCTCTTGATCGGCTGCGTGGCCTCGCGCGACTCCGTGATCTTGTCCATTTCCGCTGCGATGGCGTCACGCTCGCCCGGCTCGCCCTGAAACAGCGCCTGCGTGAAAATGAAATCCTCCGGCGCGCCACAATGCCGGTAGGTATAATGCATGTCGGCATTGCTCAACACATGCACCCGGCCCTGCCGGTCGATCGCCCGGACTTCCACCAGCGCATCCTTGGTCTCGCGCCCATAAGCGCCGCCGTTCATCCGCAGTGCGCCGCCGATGCCGCCGGGAATGCCGCGCAAAAACGCGAGGCCGGCTAATCCTGCTTCCTGCGCCGTCCGCGCCACTTTCACATCGGGCACACCGGTGCCGGTGCGGATACGGTTGCCTTCCACCGTGATCTCGTTGAAGCCGCGGCCGAGCCGGATCACCACGCCCGGCACACCGCCGTCGCGCACGATCAGGTTGGAGCCCAGGCCGACCACCGTCACCGGGATCTCGGCGGGAAGATTCTTGAGCAAATAAGCGAGGTCTTCTTCATCCTCAGGCGTGAACAGAATTTGCGCCGGCCCGCCAACCCGAAACCACGTCATCGCCGCCAACGCCTGGTTCGCCATTAGACGGCCGCGCAGCTGTGGCATCGTCGCCTTGAGGTCCGATGTAATGTCGGGAAATGTCATCCCAGCGCCTTGAGCTCGTCCGGCAGCGCGTAAGCCCATTGCGTGATGTTGCCGGCGCCGAGGAACACCACGGTATCGCCCGCCTTCGCCATATCCTTCACCATCGGCGCAATCTGCGTGGCGTCGTCGAGCGGCAGCACCTGGCGGTGGCCGCGCGCGCGCAAGCCCTGCACCAGTGCGTCGCGATCGATGCCCGGGATCGGCGCTTCGCCTGCGGGATAGACATTGGCCACGATCACCGCATTGGCATCGTTGAAGCAGGTGGAGAAGCCCTCGAACAGCGATTGCAGCCGCGTGTAGCGGTGCGGCTGCACGATGGCAATCACCTGGCCCCTGGTCGATTCGCGCGCCGCGCGCAGCACCGCCGCAATCTCCACCGGATGATGGCCGTAATCGTCGATCACCGCGACGCCATTCCATTCGCCAGTGCGGGTGAAGCGCCGCTTCACGCCTCCGAAGGCGGCCAGCGCCTTGCGAATCTGTTCGTCGCCAATGCCGAGCTCATGCGCGACCGCGATCGCGGAAGTGGCATTGAGCGCGTTGTGACTCCCGGGCATCGGCAGCACGAGTTCGTGGATCTCGTGCACCAAGTGGCCGGCGCGATCGCGGAACAGCACGCAAAAACGCGATTGCCCGCCTGTGTATTCGAGATCGACCAGCCGCACGTCGGCCTGCGGGTTCTCACCATAGGTGATGATACGGCGATCCTCGATGCGACCGACGATCTGATGCACGGTGGGATGATCGGTGCACATAACCGCGAAGCCGTAGAACGGAACGTTCTCCACGAAATCGATGAAGGCGGTCTGCACCGCCTCGAAGGTTTTGAAGTGGTCGAGATGCTCAGCGTCCACATTCGTCACGATGGCGATATCGGCGGGCAGTTTGAGGAAAGTGCCGTCGGATTCGTCGGCCTCCACCACCATCCAGTCGCCGGCGCCGAGCCGCGCATTGGTGCCATAGGCGTTGATGATGCCGCCGTTGATGACGGTGGGATCGAGCCCGCCGGCGTCCAACAGCGCGGCCACCATGGACGTCGTCGTAGTCTTGCCGTGGGTGCCGGCGATGGCGACGCAGCTTTTCAGCCGCATCAGCTCGGCCAGCATCTCCGCACGGCGTACGATGGGAAGCCGCTGATCACGCGCAGCAATCAGTTCCGGATTGTCGCGCTTGATGGCGGAAGAAACGACGAGGACTGCAGCCCCATTAATGTTCTTGGCCTCGTGCCCGACGGAAACCTTGATGCCCTGCTCGCGCAGCCGCTTGACGTTGGCGCTGTCGGCAACATCGGAGCCTTGCACGGCATAGCCGAGATTGCGCAGCACCTCTGCGATGCCGCTCATGCCGATGCCGCCAATACCGACGAAATGGATCGGGCCGATGTCGCGCGGCAATTTCATTGAAGATATTATCCCTCAGCCACGTTGGTCCGCCCGAGCGGGCGGCGACACCGTTTAGCCTTTCGCGACCCGCAGCACCAGATCAGCCAAACGGTCCGCCGCGTCCAATGTTCCGGCTTTCTTCGCGGCGGCGGCCATGGCTGCCAGGCGCGACGGCTCGGCGGCGAAGGCCGATATCTCCGAAGCCAACCGGCTGGGGGTGAATTCCGCCTGCGCCAGGAGGAGCGCGCCGCCGGCAGCCTGCAGCATCCCCGCGTTGGCCATCTGATCCTGATCGAGCGCATTCGGCAGTGGCACCAGGATCGCAGGCCTCCCGATCGCGGAAAGCTCGGCGACCGTGGAGGCGCCGGAGCGGGAGATCACGAGATGGGACGCCGCCATGCGCGCCGGCAGATCAGCGAAGAACGGCGCCACCTCGGCGGAGACCTTCAGATCGGCATAGGCCGTTTTCACCTGGGCCAAATCTTCTTCGCGCGCCTGCTGCACGATATGCAGGCGCGACCATAACGCCGGCTCGAGTTGCTGAATCGCGGACGGTACGATGTCGGCCATCACCCGCGCGCCCTGGCTGCCGCCGAAGACCAGCAGGCGCAGCTGTCCGCCCGGCTCGGGCGGCGCATAGGGCGTCGACGACGCCAGGATCACCCCCGGACGGACAGGATTGCCGACCCAGGTGGTTTTGGCGGTGAGTTTCGCGTCGGGCAGCGACAAGTTGCGGAACCCGGTGGCGATGGCGGTCACGCGCCCCGCAAGGAAGCGGTTGGCGCGGCCCATCACCGCATTCTGCTCGTGGATGATGGTAGGGATGCCGCGCAGAGAGGCCGCCAGGAGCGGTGGAACGGTCGGATAGCCGCCGAAGCCGATCACCGCGGTGGGTTTCAGGCGTCCGAGCAACAACCAGGCCTTGCCGACGCCGCCTCCGACGATGGCCGCCGTGGCCGCGAGCGAAAATGGATCGCGCCCGCGCAGCGCCGAACTCGGAATGATATGCGTAGCGCGGGCGGGAAAATTGCTGCCGTAATGCGCGGCGCGGGAATCGGTGGCGAGATCAAGGCCGACGTCGCGCCGGGCCAGGGCCGCGCCCAAGGCTTCGGCGGGAAACAGATGCCCGCCGGTGCCGCCCGCCGCCACCAGCACATGCCGCGGACGGCCAGTGTCCATCAGGCGCGGTTCCCGGCCGGCGCATAATGCAGGTGGCTGGCCAGCATTTCTGCGCGCGGGCGCTCGCGCGTCAGCGCCAGCAGCATTCCCATGGCATAGGCGAGCGAGAGCATCGAAGAGCCGCCGTAGGAGATAAAGGGCAGCGTCATGCCCTTGGCGGGCATCAGATGCAGATTGACCGACATGTTGATGGCCGATTGGAGGCCGAACAAGATGGCGAGGCCGGCGGCGGCGAAGCGGGCGAAGGGATCCTCGTTCCGCATCGCATGGAGCAGCGCGCGGATCACCACGAAAGCAAAGAGGAAAAGCAGCATCAGGCAGAGCACGATACCGAATTCCTCCCCCGCCACCGCGAAGACAAAGTCTGTGTGGCTGTCGGGCAGGATTCGCTTGGCGGTGCCCTCGCCTGGCCCAAGGCCGAACCAGCCGCCGCGCAGGAAGGAGCCGACCGAGGTGGTGATCTGAAAACTGTCGCCGCTGCCAGGATCGAGGAAGCGCCGGATGCGCAGCGCCACATGCGGTACGGTGTAATAGGCACCGAGCAGGCCCACGAGCGAAACGCCGCCAAGGCCAATCATCCAGATCAGGCGCATCCCCGCCATGAAAAACAGCGCCCCCCAAACCAGCAGGATCAGCATGGTTTGGCCGAAGTCCGGCTGCAGCACAAGCAGCACCACGACGAATAGCAGAAGGCCAAGCGCAAAGGTGTTGGCCGGCATCTCTGGCCGTCGCGCGGATTCCGCAAACAGCCAGGAGATCAGGATGACAAAAGCCGGCTTAAGAAATTCCGACGGCTGAATCGTCATGCCGAGGAAGGTGAGCCAGCGCCGGGCGCCCTTAATCTCCACGCCGAACAGAATGGTGCAAACCACCATGACCACACTGACGGCGAAAATAAGCAGGGCAAGCCGGCGGATCTGATGCGAATTGAGGAACGAGGTCGCTACCAGCACGGCGATGGCCGGCAACAGAAAAAGCACATGCCTGTTGACGAAATAAAACGGCTCGAGCCGCAGCCGGGCGGCGACCGGCGGGCTGGCGGCAAGCGAGAGCACGATCCCGAACAGCATCAGGGTGGCCAGCGCCCCCAGCATCAGCTTGTCGACCGTCCACCACCACTCGCCGAAAGGCGTGCGTGTCGCGCGCGAGACCATGCCGGTAAACCCCCGTTTTCCCGGCTCTAAGTCCTGACGCCTTATGGTTTAGGGGGAATTAACGGCACCTTCTTTTCCCCTCTCCGGGGAGAGAAAAAGAGGCCGTCCCCCGGCAGAGCCATGGGCTCCGCCGCGCGCCGGTGCATCCACCAATCAATATTTCAGGAAAGGTATTCGACCTTGCCTTCCTTGAGATCGTAACGCGCCGCGACGACCTTCACTTTCCCGGCCTTGACCAGATCGGCCATGATCTTGCTTTTCGTGGCAATCCGCACCGCCGTGCGCCTGGCGCTTTCACGCACCGCATTGTCGACGAAATCGCCAGGCTTGCCCTTGACGGCCTGCGCCGCCGGAACGATCGCCGTTACCATCGGCCCGATGGAACCCGGGTAGGTTTTCTTCTTGGTCACGACGTCGCAGGCCGCCACAACGGCGCCGCAACTCTCGTGGCCCAGCACCACAACGAGTGGAACGCCAAGCGCCGCCGCGCCGTATTCGATCGTCCCCATCGTCGCCGCGTCGACGGCCATGTTGCCGGCATTGCGCGCGACAAACAGCTCGCCATGCCCCAGACCTCCGAACAGCAGCTCGGGCGGCACGCGGCTGTCGGCGCAGCTCAGGATGGTTGCCCATGGCATCTGATTGCCGGCGACGCTGGCGCGGCTCTCGGCAAGATCGAACAAGCAGACTTCCGGCCCCTTCACGTATTTGTCGTTGCCGGATTTCAGGTTCGCGAGCGCCTCATCGGCGGTGACCGACGTGTTCTCGCCTGCGGCAAGGGCCTTGTCCCAAGCAAACAACGAAACTCGCCGCCGCCAGCGTAGCGCCTGCCAGCGTGATGAACTGCCGCCGGCCAATAACCTGTCTGTCACAAATGTTGCACATGTCGATGAGCCCCATCTCTATTCGGAATGGCGCCACTCGTAGGCTTGTCAAACAGACCGCGCCATGCTCTCCGGAGAGAGGTGTCAGACCAGCGCTCGCACCAGTTTCCTGAAGTGGTCGCCCCGGATCTCGAAATTCCGGTACTGGTCGAAGGAGGCGCAGGCCGGCGAGAGCAGCACGATCGGCTCCGCCGCCGAAGAAGCCGCGGCGTCGACCGCCGCTGTTGCGGTGGCGACATCGAGGGTGCCGCAGTGGACGTAAGGCACCAGCCCTTCCAGCACGGCGGCGAAGCCATCGCTCGCCTCTCCGATCAGATAGGCCTTGGCGATTTTCGGAAAAAAGCGCGTCAGCGACGTGATGCCGCCCTCTTTGGCCTTGCCGCCGAGAATCCAGAAAATGTCGCCGGGGAAAGAGGACAGCGCCTTGTCGGCGGAATCGGCATTGGTCGCCTTGGAGTCGTTGACGAAGAGCACCTTGCCCTTGCGTCCCACCTCCTCCAGCCGGTGCGGCAGGCCGGGGAATGTCGACAGCCCACGCTGAATAGCGTCCACCGGCACGCCAAGGGCGAGCGCCGCGGCCACCGCCGCCGCTGCGTTTTGCGCATTGTGCCGTCCGCGCAAGGTCCGGATGCCGGCGAGGTCGGCGATGCGTTCGCTGCCGCGCATGATGCAGCTTCCATCCATGAAGAAGCCGCGATCGAGGCTGGTCTCCGCCGAAACCAGGCTGGTCGGGCGCCCGGTCTTTTCCCGCCGTTCGGCAACGGCGCGCGTATAGGCATCGTCCACCGCGATCACCGCCACATCCGCATCCGCCACCGCGCGCTCCTTGATGGCGGCGTAATTCTGCATCGAGCCGTGACGATCGAGATGGTCGGGGGTGACGTTGAGCAGCATGCCGATCGTCGGCTTCAGCGTTGGCGCGAGATCGATCTGATAGGACGACACCTCGATCACATGAACGCGTTCGCGCGCGGGCGGTTGCAGCGAGAGGATCGCCACGCCAATATTTCCGCCCATCTGCACGTCGCGCCCGGCGCTGCGCAAGATATGCGCGGTGAGCGCGGTGGTGGTGGATTTGCCGTTGGTGCCGGTGATCGCAACGAAGGGCGCATCGGGCACGCGCGCCGCGCGCTCGCGGCCGAATAATTCCACGTCACCGATGATCTCAACCCCGGCGGCTTTCGCCAGCACGACCACCCAATGCGGTTGCTGATGCGTCAGCGGCACCCCCGGCGCCAGCACCAGGGCGGCGATGCGCGACCAGTCGATGCTCCGCAGATCTGCCGTGGGAATGCCCGCCGCATTGGCCTTCGCCACGCTGGCGGCATCATCGTCGAAAGCGATGACATCGGCGCCACCCGCGAGCAGCGCGCTGCAACTGACGAGACCGGAACCGCCGAGGCCAAAGACCGCGACCTTCCTGCCGGTGAAAGTGGTGATGGGAGTCACGAGGCTGCGCCGGTTTTACCGCAGCTTCAGGGTCGCGAGGCCGGCGAGCGCCAGCACCACCGCGATGATCCAGAAGCGAATCACGATCTGCGGCTCAGTCCAGCCGAGCTGCTCGAAGTGATGATGGATGGGCGCCATCTTGAACACGCGCTTGCCGGTCAGCTTGAACGAGGCTACCTGCACGATGACCGAGACAGCTTCCAGCGCGAACAGCCCGCCGATGATGGCGAGCACGATTTCGTGCTTGGTCGCCACCGCGATCGCGCCGATCATTCCGCCCAGGGCCAATGATCCGGTATCGCCCATGAAGACCGAGGCCGGCGGCGCGTTGTACCAGAGGAAACCGAGGCCCGAGCCGATCACCGCGCCGCATAACACCGCCAGCTCGCCGGTGCCCGCCACGTAGTGGATCTGCAGATAGTCGGAGAACACCGCGTTGCCCACGAGATAGGCGATCAGGCCGAAGCTGCCGGCGGCGATCATCACCGGCACGATGGCCAGTCCGTCCAGCCCATCGGTGAGGTTCACCGCATTGCCGGCGCCGACGATGATGAAGGCGCCGAAGACAATAAAGAACAGGCCGAGGTTGAAGATGAGATCCTTGAAAACCGGGAAAGCGAGCGAGGTCGCGAACGGCACTCTGCCGAGCTGGGAGAAGGCATAGCAGGCACCGGCGGCGATCAGCGCTTCGGCGAGGATGCGCGTGCGCCCGGAAAATCCGGTGTGACTCTGGCGCGTCACCTTCAGATAGTCGTCGTAAAAGCCGACCAGGCCGAAGCCGAGGGTGACGCCGAGCACGATCCAGACATACGGATTGAGCGGATTGGCCCACAGCACCGTGGACACGACGATGCCAGACAGGATCATCAGCCCGCCCATGGTGGGCGTGCCCTTCTTGGTGACGAGATGCGATTGCGGGCCATCGGCGCGGATCGGCTGGCCCTTGCCCTGCTTCAGCCGCAGCAGGTCTATGATCGAGGATCCGAACAGGAAGACAAAGAGCAAGGCGGTGACAGTCGCGCCGCCGGTGCGAAAGGTGATGTAACGGAAGACGTTGAAGAAGGAGATTTTATCGGAAAGATCGACTAGCCAATAAAGCATCGGATCAGCCTTGAGCGGACGCCTTTGGAGCAGCGCCGCGATAGGGGTAACGGCGTTCCAGCGCCTTGACCAGAGGGCCCATGCGGGAGCCGAGCGAGCCCTTCACCATCACGGCGTCTCCCGGCTGCACCACGGCGAGCACGGACGATTCGAGCGCCGAGGATGTGTCCGCATAGCCGCCCCGGCGTTCGGAGGGAAGAGCCTCCCACAAATGCCGCATCAGCGGACCGGAACAGAACACCATGTCGACGTTGTTGCCGATGACGGTTTCCGCCATTTCGCGGTGCAGCCGCTCACCATCGGCACCGAGCTCGAGCATGTCGCCAAGGATGGCTATGCGCCGCCCGCGCGGGCCGAGCGTCGCCTGGCCAAGCAGCGCCAGCGCTGCGCGCATAGAGGCGGGATTGGCATTATAGCTCTCGTCGATCAGCTCAGCCGTGCCGCCCGGCAGACCGAGCGTGATGCGCGCGCCGCGGCCCGTGGCGGGCTTCCATTCGGCGAGCGCAAGCGCAGCCAGCGCGAGATCGGCACCGACTCAGCGAAACAGCGGCCAAGACCGCGAGCGAGTTCCAAATCAAATGCTGTCCGGGGGCACCGACTTTGTAGGTCACCTCGACGCCGAGCACGGATGCATGCACGACCGAGCAATCAGGATGCAGCGAGAATTCCAGCACCCGCACGTCCGCCCCGGCCTGCTCGCCGAAAGAAACGATGCGGCCGACATGCCCCTCCGCGGCCTTCTGCCGCAAGCGCTCGTAATAAGGATTGTCGCGATTGATCACGGCGGCGCCGTCCGGCTCCAGCCCGAGGAAGATTTCCGCCTTGGCATCGGCAATGGCTTCCATGGACGGGAAGAATTCCAGATGCACCGGCTCGATCGTGGTGATGATCGCCACATGCGGCCGCACCAGGCGCGAGAGCGGCTCGATCTCGCCCGCATGATTCATGCCCATTTCGAAAATCGCAAAACGGGCAGTCTCCGGGCAACGGGCCAGCGATAGCGGCACGCCCCAATGATTATTGTAGGAAGCGACGGAAGCATGGGTTTCACCTTCGCGTCGACAACGCGAGCCGCAGCGCTTCCTTGGTGCCGGTCTTGCCGACCGATCCGGTGACACCGATCACTTTGGCCTGCAGGCGCGCGCGCGCGGCGCGGGCGAGATCGCGCAGGCCTTCGAGCACATCGGAAACCACCAGGAGCGGCGCGTCCTTGGGAGAACTGGCCGCGCTTGCCGGCAGCCACCACCGCAAGCGCGGCGCCGCCCTGCAGCGCGTTGTCGACGAAATCATGCCCGTCGCGGTTTTCGCCCTTGATGGCGAAGAAGGCGTCGCCCGGCCCGATGCTGCGGCTGTCGATGGAAATGCCGCGCACGCTCTCCGGCAGCGGGCCCTCGCGTCGCGCGCCCATGGCGGAGGCCATCGCTTCGATGGTCCATAATGGCCGCTCGCTCATGTCGTCCCTTTCAGCGCCGTCGCAACCGCTTCATGATCACTGAACGGCAAGACCTTGTCGCCGATGATCTGCCCGGTTTCATGGCCCTTGCCGGCGATCAATAGCACGTCGCCTCGCTTCAGTTCGGACACGGCCGTGCGGATCGCCTCGCCGCGGTCGCCGATCTCGTGGGCGCCGCGAGCCCGCAGCCAGAATTTCCGCCCGGATGGCGGCGGGTTTTTCGCTGCGCGGATTGTCGTCGGTTACAATGACGCGATCGGCCTTTTCCACTGCGATGGCGCCCATCATCGGCCGCTTGCCGGCATCGCGGTCGCCGCCCGCGCCGAACACGACGACAAGCCGCCCGGTCACATAAGGCCGCAAGGCCTCCAGCGCCTTGGCGAGCGCGTCCGGCTTGTGCGCATAGTCGATGAACACCGGTGCGCCGTCGTGCTCACCCGCCAGCTCAAGCCGGCCTTTCGCACCTTGCAATTTTTCCAAGGCGGCGAAAACTTTATCGGCATCGCTGCCGGTCGCGATGACGAGACCCGCGGCGGTAAGCGCATTCTCTACCTGGAAGGCGCCGACCAACGGCAGCCGCAAACTGAATTGTCGTCCCGCGAACGCGATGCGCAGTTTTTGCGCAAAGCCATCGATGCCAGCTTCGAGCAGGCGGATACCGTCGGCCTTTCGGCCGATGGTCAGCACCGCCAGCTGGCGTTTGCGCGCAGCGGCTATGACCTCGACAGCCTGCTCGTGATCGACGTTGATGACCGCCGTGCCGGATGGCTCGATCAGTTCCTCGAACAGCCGCAGCTTAGCGGCGAAATACGCCTCCAGCGTCGGGTGATAATCGAGATGATCGCGGCTGAGATTGGTGAAGGCGGCAGCGGCGATGCGCACGCCGTCGAGCCGGTGCTGGTCGAGACCGTGCGAGGAGGCTTCCAGCGCCAGATGAGTGATCCCCTCGCCCGCCATGGCGTCGAGCTGCCGATGCAGCACGACCGGATCCGGCGTGGTGAGGGAGCCGTAGATTTCCTTCTCCGGCGTCACCACCCCGACGGTGCCGATGCTCGCGGCGCGATGGCCGAGCGCGGCCCAAATCTGCCGGGTGAAGGCGGCGACCGAGGTCTTGCCGCTGGTGCCGGTCACCGCGGCGATCGTGGCGGGCTGACGCGGAAAAAATTTCGCCGCGCTGCGCGCAAGAAACCGCCGCGCATTGCTGGCCTGGATGAAAACAACGCCGGGTGGCAGCGATTCCGGCCGCCGCTCTGCCGCGATGGCGACCGCGCCGGCCGTCATGGCCTGGCCGATGAAACGAAGGCCGTCAGTCTTGCTGCCGGCCAAGGCAACGAACATGTTGCCCGGCTTCACGGCGCGGCTGTCCGCCGTGACGCCGGTAATGTCGAGCGCGGCTGCGCCAGCATCCGCGCCGGCCTCCCCGCTGAGCAATTCCGCAACCTTCATGGGCTATTGAATGCCCGGCACCGTCCGGCAAGACAAGCAGGATCGCGCTTTATCCCATCGGTGGCTTCTAGCGGCCCTTGGCCAGGATCAGTTGCTGGGAAGGCGGCAGATCAAACCGGGGCTCTATTCCCAATAAGGGCGCGATGCGGGAAATTACTGCCCCGCCCACCGGAACGGTGTTCCAGCCGGAAGTGGCATAGCCGTGGGTTTCCGGCGTCGCCTTCGGCTCGTCCAGCATAATCAGCAACAGGTAGCGCGGATTGTCGGCGGGCAACACCGCGGTGAAACTGTTCAGCAACTTGCTCTTGGAATAGCGGCCGCCGACCACCTTCTCCGAAGTGCCGGTTTTGCCGCCGACATAATAACCCTTTACGTCGGCCTTGCCGGCCGTGCCCTTCTCGGTGTTGAGCCGCATCAGGTATCGCATCTTTTCGCTGGTCTCAGGCTTGACCACACGCGTTGCCAGCTTTGCGGCTTCTGCCTGGCTGCGCTTCATGAATGTGGGCGGGATCAGCATGCCGCCGTTCATCAGCGCCCCGATGCCCATCACCGCCTGCAGCGGCGCGACCGAAAGACCATGGCCAAAGGCGATGGTCACGGTGTTCAGTTCTCCCCAGCGTTTGGGCACCAACGGCTCGGCGCTTTCCGGCAGTTCGGTGCGCAGCCGATCGAGCTGGCCCATCTTCTTTAGGAACCATTTGTGGTGTTCGACGCCCATCGCGAGCGCGCTGCGCGCGGTACCAATATTCGAGGAATAGGTGAAGATTTCCGGCACGGTGAGCGTGCGGTTCTGTGCGTGATAATCGTGGATGCTGAACTTGCCGTAGCGCAGTGGCATGCGTGCATCGAAAGATGAGCTCAGCGACACCTTGCCGGAATCGAGTGCCATCGCAATCGTGAGCGCCTTGAAGGTCGAGCCCATCTCATAGACGCCGGTGGTGAGCCGGTTGATGCGAGTGGGATCGTTGGCCTCCTTCGGATTGTTCGGATCGTAGTCCGGCACCGACACCATGGAGATGATCTCACCGGTGCGCACGTCGGTGAGCAGGCCGGCCGCCGCGACCGCTTTGAATTTTTCCCGTGCCGCCATCAGCTCGTCGCGCATCGCGTGCTGCACGCGCAGATCGACGGCGAGTTCGACCGGCTTGTCCATCCGGTCGACCGCAAGACCCGCCATGTGCAGGTCGGCAAGCCCTCGCCCGTCGAGCCATTTTTCAATGCCGGCGATGCCCTGATTGTCGATATTCACATGGCCGATGAGATGCGAGACCTCGGCGCCATTCGGATATACGCGCTTGTTCTCGGTGAGAAAGCCAATACCGGGAATGCCGAGACCGTGGATTTCCTGTTGTTGCTTTTTCGTGATTTCGCGCTTGAGCCAGACGAAGCCCTTGCGCGAGGACAGCCGCTCGCGCACCTCGGCCGCGTCGAGATCGGGCAGCACCGCGGTGAGCAGTTCCACCGCTTCGTCGACATCAATGATCTTGCGCGGTTCGCCGAACAGCGAGGCTGCCTTGATATCGGTGGCAAGGATTTCGCCGTTGCGATCAAGAATGTCGGGCCGCGAAGTCGAGACTGCGTCGGCCGTCCTGCGCACCGTCTGGCTATCCGGGGCGGCGGCGAGCTGGATAAGCCGCCCGGCAATCACGGCATATCCGATCGAAAATACCAGGATGGCGAGTCCGACGCGGGCGCGCGATTTTACGCTGCGGTCCACCTTCTGCCCGTAAAGCAGCCGCTGCACTAAACGCAGCCGCCAATTCAGCGCCGCCGTTGCTTCTGCCGCCGCGCTCATTGCTGCCGATCCCCTTTGCCGGCCCCACGCAGGGATCCAAAGCCGCCGGTAGAAGCGGTCAGGTCCTCGCTGATGTTGTCTAGTATGGCGGCGATGGGATCTTCGGTTCCCAGCGGTACGATTTGTGGCGGCCGCATCGGCAGGCTGTCGAATGTATCGATCTGATTGGTCTGAAAAGGCTTCAACGGGAGATGCCGCTGCGCCAGGGTTTGGATGCGGATCGGATTGCCCAGCCGCGCCCATTCGGCACGCAGGCTGGCGATGGCGTCGCGCTCGCGCCGGATATCGTGTCGCAGCTTGGCGACGCGTTCGGCGCGCAATGTCGATTGATATTTGATGTCGTAAACATAAGCCGCGGCAAGCACCAAAGCCGCAATCACGCAGATGTTGAGCAGGCGCACGAACATCAGCGCCCCCGCAGCAGGTCGTCGGGCGATGGGATATCGAAGGGCCGCTTGGCGCCGCCGGTGCGCGGCGCAGCTTGCGTGCGCTCGCCCGCGCGCAGCTTGGCGGAACGGGCGCGCGGATTGGCCGCGATCTCCGTTTCGTCCGCCACAACCGGACGCTTAGTAATGATGCGGAATGTGGGCGGCGGCGTATCCACCGCCGGCAGGTGGCGCGAGCCGGCGGCCGTGCGGCTGCGCTCGGCCAGGAAGGTCTTCACAATGCGGTCTTCGAGTGAATGGAAGGAGACGACGACCAGGCGTCCGCTCGGCTTCAGGATGCGCTCGGCCGCGGCCAAGCCTTCGGCGAGCTCGTTGAGCTCCTCGTTGACGAAAATTCGCAGCGCCTGGAACGTTCTTGTCGCCGGATGAATTTCACCGGGCTTGCCGCGCACAACGTGCGCGATGATGGCGGCCAGCGCGCCGGTGGTTTCGATCGGCCTTTCCTTGCGCGCGGCGACGATGGCGCGTGCGACAGCGCGGGAGTGCCGCTCCTCCCCCAGAAGGAAAATGATGTTCGCGAGATCACGCTCAGACGCCGTCGCTACCACGTCGGCCGCCGACGGTCCGGATTTGCCCATGCGCATGTCAAGGGGCCCTTCCAGCCGGAAGGAGAAACCGCGTCCAGCCTCGTCGAGCTGCATTGACGAGACGCCGATATCGAGCACGACGCCGTCCACGGCGTCGAAGCCGCACTCCCGCGCGACGCTATCAAGCGATGAGAAGCGGTCCTCCACCAGCGTCAACCGGCCGGCGGATGCTTCGACCGCGGCGAAGCCACGCGCCACCGCAGTCTGGTCGCGGTCGATGCCGATCACTTTCGTGTCGGCGGCTTCCAGGATCAGGCGCGTATAACCGCCGGCACCGAAGGTGCCGTCGATGTAAACGCCGCCGTCGCGAATGTTGAGGTGCTCGAGCGCAGCGCGGGCGAGCACGGGAATGTGACGGGCAAGCCCGCCAGCGACAGCCGGTTCCCCGCCGTCATCGCCCATCGTCATTCTACCACCCGAAACCACGCGAAATTGGCCATGGAGCGGTCCATGGCAGCCCTTGTCACGCGGAACCCGCCGTACCGATCCCGAACTCGGGATAATGTGGGCTATCATGGGCTGATTTGGCGTTCATCAAGGGACGTTGCGCCAGCCAGCGAGAAAGCAGGCACAACGCAGTTTTTCAGCCGCTATTAACCCTGGTTAATCTTAAGGAACGGTTGCTGCAACCTGAAGTTGAGATGGTGGATACCCGCACGTTATATGCCGGGAATTCACCGCCGTCCCGCAAGTTTGGCGAACTTGTTGTCGCTTCAGGAAACTTTCCACTCGATGTGCGTCATCGCGCGTCATCCGGTGCGGAACACCGGCGCGCATTGAAACGTTGGTTAAAAGAGGGCCGGTTCATCCAAGCCGCTAACGAAAAGCCGCGCCCGATGCCATCACCACAAAAAAACCCCTGCATGGAGGTTCCCCGATGTTGAATAAACTATTGCTTTCGACCGCGCTGAGCGGATTGATGCTGTCGTCCGCCATGGCGCAAGCGCCGTCGCCGTCAAGCTCAAGTCCCAGTTCAACTCCCCCTTCGGCTTCTGCGCCGGCTTCACCCTCGGGGTCTTCTTCTTCCGATGCGATGAAGTCCGATGCGACGAAGGCGGATGCGACCAAGCCGGATGCGACCAAGCCGGATGCGACGAAGGCGGATGCCTCCAAGCCGAGCAGCAGTGCCAGCGCCTCGGCTTCGACCATTTCGTCACAGTCGCCCAACCAGATGCTCGTGTCTAACCTGAAGGGCGTCGATGTCATGGGCAACAATAACGAGAAAATCGGCGACATCAGCGACATCCTCGTCTCCAAGGACGGCAAGGTTGAAGCTTACCTGCTGAGTATTGGCGGCTTCCTCGGTGTGGGCGCGAAGGAGGTAGCTCTGAATCCGTCAGCTGTGCAGCTGACTCAGGAGAACAATTCCTGGAAAGCCAAGGTCGACATGAGTAAGGAACAGTTGGCGCAGGCCCCTGACTTCAAGCGCCATGAGGACCGCACGACGACCGGCGCGTCCTCAGCGGGATCGGGCCCAGCCTCCAAGCCGCGTCCCGCACCGGGCGGCGGCATGGGCGGCAGCGCGAAGTAGCGTCAGTAGTGTAACATCGTCAGTTGAGTAGAGCGCCGGTCCAGCCTCGCTGGGCCGGCGTTTTTCTCGCCATCTTTGCGACAAGAAACAATCCTCCCGTACGTGTGGCTTCTCGATCAAACTTCTTTTACGGGGTAAAGGCATGGATGTGCCGACCATGTCAGGTTTTCAGCCGGAATCCTCTCTCGTCACCGACGTCGTGCCCTCGCCGACGCATGATGAGCGCAAGGACGGCCGGGCCCCCGACATCATCCTGTTGCATTACACCGGGATGCAGAACGCCCGGGAGGCGCTGGACCGGCTGTGCTCGCGGAAGAGCAAGGTTTCGACGCATTATTTCGTATTCGAGGACGGCCGCATTGTGCAGTCAGTGCAGGAAAGCCGCCGCGCCTGGCATGCCGGCGAGTCGCATTGGGCGGGCGAAACCGACATCAATTCCTCCTCGATCGGCGTCGAAATCGCCAATCCCGGGCACGATTTCGGCTATCCGGATTTCCCTTCCCGGCAGATCGCCGCGGTGATCGCGCTCTGCCGCGGCATCATCGCGCGCCGCGGCATCAGGCCCGACCGCGTGCTGGCGCATTCCGACGTATCGCCTTCCCGCAAGCGCGATCCCGGCGAAAAATTTCCCTGGCGGCTGCTGGCCGATTCCGGCCTCGGCGAATGGGTGACGCCCTCTCGCATCACCGAAAATGAGCCGAGTCTTGCGCTCGGCCAATTAAGCGACGACGTGCGCGGGCTGCAAATCGCTCTGGCCGATTTTGGCTACGGCATTCCGGTGACCGGGACGTTTGACGAAATAACCCGCGACGTGGTCACCGCCTTCCAGCGGCATTTCCGCCCGGCGAAAGTCGACGGCATCGCCGACGGCTCCACGTTGCGTACGCTGCACAAGCTGTTGGAGCGGCGCCTCTGGTAGATTCCGGCTCCTACGGAGAGGTGGCGAGCGAAGCGCGCCGCACCCCGATCCGGTGCTGACCTCGGGTTAACCCGAGTTCAGTGGAGAGAAGGGAGAGCAACGCCAGTACCCGCAATAACAAAAAATTATCAGCCGGCCTTGCGCACCGCCATGCCATCGAGATGTTGCACCACCTCGTCCACACGCATCACGTCGCAATATTTGTGATGCATGTCGAACAGGTTGACCTTGTGGGAAATGTCGCTTCGGTCGAAGCAGCATTCTTCCACCAGCGTGACGTGATAGCCCCAGGAATAGGCGTCCACCGCCGAGGCGCGCACGCAACCCGACGTGCTCTCACCGCACATGATCACGCTGCGGACGCCGAGCTGGTTGAGATGCGCAACCAGGGGTGTGCCGAAAAAGGCGCTGGCCCGCTGCTTGGTGATGACCACGTCACCCGGCTGGGGCTTGAACTCGGGCCGGATCGCGTACATTGCCGGATCGCGCATGGCCTTGGAGCGGCGTTTGGTCGCGCTGACATTTACTTGCCCCGGATGACTCTCGGGCCGCGTGTCGCCGGTGGAATAAAAGATCGGAATGCCCGCGGCGCGCGCGGCAGCGAACAGCCGCTTGGTCGGTTCGATCGCCTTCCAGGCATTTTCTCCACAGGAGCCGGGGTAGGTTTTGGCGAGGTCGGACATCGGCCGGTTGCCGCCCTGATAGGCCGATTCATAAAGATCGACGGCGACCAGCGCGGGCGACGGCCCGACGAACAGCTTGCGCGCATAGCCGGAATAGATTTCCAGCACGTGCGGCGGGATCACGTCTTTCCAGCAATGGTCTTCGAAGTCGCTCACCATGATTTCCTCCGGAACGGACCGCCCAGTGGACCCCGTATGTTCATGCTTTAGGGCGCTGGCTTGACGCAGTCCATACTAGCGACCACTTCTATGGATGTCAGTCGGCCGGACGGCCGCTGCGGCAATGGCCGAAAGGCTGCCGTGGAGGAAAGTCCGGGCTCCATGGATGTACGGTGCCGGATAACATCCGGCGGGGCTTGTCCCGTGAAAGCGGGGCGGATCTCAGGGAAAGTGCCACAGAGAGCAGACCGCCGCGGCGTTGCGTATACCACCGCGGTAAGGGTGAAAGGGTGCGGTAAGAGCGCACCGCGTTTTCGGCAACGGAAACGGCACGGCAAACCCCACCGGGAGCAAAACCGAATAGGGGCGGCGCGGGAGCGATCCCAGATCTGTATCCGGATCAGCCGCCCGGGTAGGTTGCTTGAGGCGCCGGGCAACCGGCGTCCCAGAGGAATGGCCGTCACGTGTCCTGCCTTCGGGCAAGACGCCATACAGAACCCGGCTTACAGGTCGGCTGATGCTTTACTGAAGGGGCGCCCGTCGGAGAACCCGTCGGGCGCCCCACCATTTTTTGGGCTAGGAAGGCGCAAGCCATTTATTCCTCGCCACACGCGATTGGTCCTGAATGAGCGCATGAAACAACCGCGGCGGACACAAGGTAAGCAACAACCGCGCTGGGATTTCTGGATCGACCGGGGCGGCACCTTTACCGACGTGGTGGCACGGCGGCCAGATGGCACGCTCCTCACCCACAAGCTCCTGTCGGAAAATCCCGAAGCCTATGCTGACGCCGCGGTGCAGGGCATCCGGGATATCCTCGGAGTGCAAGGGGGCGAGCCGATCCCCGCCGAGCGCATCGGCTCCATCAAGATGGGCACGACGGTGGCGACCAATGCGCTGCTCGAGCGCAAGGGCGCGCGCACCCTGCTGCTCATTACCAAGGGCTTTGGTGATGCGCTGAAGATCGGCTATCAGGCACGGCCAAAGATTTTCGCCAAGCACATCATCAAGCCGGAAGTACTGTACGAGCGCGTGCTCGAAGTGGACGAGCGTGTACGCGCCGACGGCACGGTGGAGCGTGCGCCGGATATCGATGCGCTGCGGCCTGCCCTGCAAGCCGCGCGGGCGGACGGTATTGCGGCCGTCGCCATCGTCTTCATGCATGGCTATCGCCACGCGGCGCATGAACAGTGCGTTGCCGCGCTGGCGCGCGAGTTCGGCTTTCCGCAGGTCTCGGTCAGCCACCAAGTCTCGCCGCTGATCAGGCTCATCGGCCGGGGCGACACCACCGTGGTGGACGCTTATCTCTCGCCGATCCTCCGGAGGTATGTGGCGCGGGTGGCCGATGAGGTGAGCACGGAAACTGGCGCGTCGTCGCCCTCCTCCCAACGCCGAGACCCACACCCCAATCCTCCCGCTTTCAGGGGAAGCGGGAAGGAAGATGCGGGGCGAGGGAAGCTCATGTTCATGACGTCAGCCGGCGGGCTCACCGCGGCAGATCTGTTCCAGGGCAAGGACGCGATCCTCTCCGGCCCGGCCGGCGGCGTGGTCGGACTTGTGGAAACCGGCCGCGCGGCCGGATTCGCGAAACTGATCGGCTTCGATATGGGCGGCACCTCCACCGACGTGTCGCATTTCGACGGCGCCTACGAGCGCAGCTTCGAGACCGAAGTGGCGGGCGTGCGCATGCGCGCGCCAATGATGCTGATCCATACCGTGGCAGCAGGAGGCGGTTCGATCCTGCATTTCGACGGTGCGCGCTTTCGCGTCGGTCCGGACTCGGCCGGCGCCAATCCCGGACCAAAGAGCTATCGCCGCGGAGGCCCACTCACGGTCACTGATGCCAATGTCATGGTCGGCAAGCTGATGCCGGATTTCTTCCCGAAGATTTTCGGCAAGCGACAAAATGAGGCGCTCGATGCCGAGGCGGTGCGCGAAGCTTTCGCGGCGCTGGCGCGCGAGGTCGGCCGGACGTCGGAGGAAGTGGCCGACGGATTCCTGCGCATCGCCGTCGAGAATATGGCCAACGCCATCAAGAAAATATCCGTGCAGCGCGGCTATGACTTGACCCGCTACGCGCTCAATTGCTTCGGCGGAGCCGGCGGCCAGCATGCATGCCTGGTCGCCGACGCACTCGGCGTGACCACGGTGCTGATCCATCCTTTCTCCTCGCTGCTCTCGGCCTATGGCATGGGGCTGGCCGATATCCGCGCCACGCGCCAGCGGGCGGTCGAACTGCCCCTGAATGCCAAAGCGGTGGCGACGCTGAACAAGATCGCGACCCGCCTCGGCAAGGAGGCGGTCAAAGAAGTCGCCGGCCAGGGCGTGCCGCGCGGTAAGATCAAACTGCTGGTGCACGCGCATATCCGCTACGCCGGAACGGATACCGCACTGGAAGTGCCTGCGGGCGTCGCGGCAAAAATGCAAAGCGCCTTCGAGAAAGCGCACAAAGCGCGCTTCGGCTTCATCGACCGCAGCAAGAAGCTGGTGATTGAAGCCGCCGCGGTGGAAGCGATCGGCGGCGGCGCCAAATTCCGCGAGCCTGCGCGGCGCAGGAGCGGCGCAAAACTCCCCTCGCCTGCCCGGCGCGCGAAATTTTTCTCGGGCGGAAAATTTCATCCGGCCAAAGTCTTCACCCGAGATCAGCTCAAGCCGGGAGCCAAAATCCCCGGTCCGGCCATCATCATCGAGCGCCACCAGACCGTCGTGGTCGAAGCCGGCTGGCGCGCGGAACTGACGGCGAAAAACCATCTCGTGCTGACGCGCATCACAAAGCTCAAGCGCCAGAGCCCGATCGGCACGAAAGCCGACCCGGTGATGCTGGAAGTGTTCAACAACCTGTTTATGGCTATCGCCGAACAGATGGGCGTGGCGCTGCAGAACACGGCTTATTCGGTCAACATCAAGGAGCGGCTGGATTTCTCCTGCGCGGTATTTTCCGCCGACGGCACGCTGGTGGCCAACGCGCCGCATATGCCCGTGCATCTCGGCTCCATGGACCGCGCGGTGGAAACCATCATCCGGCAGAATCCGGCGATCCGCCCGGGCGACGTGTTTGCGATCAACGCGCCCTATAACGGCGGCACGCATCTGCCCGACATCACCGTTTGCACGCCGGTGTTCGGTGGAAAGGAGATCCTCTTCTGGGTTGCCTCGCGCGGCCACCATGCCGACATTGGGGGCATCGCGCCGGGCTCAATGTCGCCCGATGCGGTCACCATTGGCGAGGAAGGCGTCTATATCGACAATTTCAAGCTGGTCGAGCGCGGCCGCTTCCGCGAGCGGGAACTGCAAGCGCTGCTGAACGGCGCCGCCTATCCCACGCGCAACCCGGCGCAGAACATCGCCGACCTGAAGGCGCAGATCGCCGCTAACGAAAAGGGCGCGCAGGAACTGCACAAGATGGTGGCGCAGTTCGGGCTTGCCACCGTGCAGGCTTACATGGGCCATGTGCAGGACAACGCGGCCGAGAGCGTGCGCCGCGTGATCGACAGGCTGCACGACAGCGCATTCACCTACGAGATGGATCAGGGCACACGGATCCAGGTGAAGATCAGCGTCGACCGGAAGCAACGCAAGGCGACGGTGGATTTCACCGGCACCTCGCCGCAGCAGGGCGACAACTTCAACGCGCCGGAGCCGGTGACGCGCGCGGCGGTGCTTTATGTCTTTCGCGTGATGGTGGACGACGACATCCCGATGAATGCCGGCTGCCTGCGGCCCATCCGCATTGTCATCCCAAAGCGCTCGATGCTGTCGCCGGAATATCCCGCCGCCGTGGTGGCCGGCAACGTGGAGACCTCGCAGGCGGTGACCAATTGCCTGTTCGGCGCGCTCGGTGCGATGTCGGCGGCGCAAGGCACCATGAACAACCTCAATTTCGGCAATGCGCGTTACCAATATTACGAGACGATTTGCTCCGGCTCACCTGCCGGTCCTGGCTTTCCCGGCACCGACTCGGTGCAGACGCATATGACAAACACCCGCCTCACCGATCCCGAAGTCCTGGAGCTGCGTTATCCCGTGCTGCTGGAGGATTTTCATATCAGGAAAAATTCCGGCGGACGGGGCAATTGGAAGGCGGGCGACGGCGTATCACGCAGCATCCGCTTTCTGGAAAAGATGCAATGCACGATCTTGTCCGGTCACCGCCGCGTGCGACCGTTCGGTCTGGCGGGCGGCGAAGCGGGTCAGGTCGGAGAAAACAGGGTTCGGCGGAACGACGGCCGGATCGAAAAACTGAAGGGCTGTGACTCCACGCTGCTAGAGGCTGGCGAAGCCATCACGATCCAAACGCCGACGGCGGGAGGATATGGAAAGCCTGAGGGACTTTAGGACTAGAAGAGATATGGCCCCGCGCTCCGTGTCTGACCTGGGCGGAGACGTGAAGAAACAAAGGCCGGGCTTTTGGCCCGGCCTTTCCTCCAATCGATGTGTGCGCGATCAGGTCTGCTGGATCCCGGCGAGCACCCAGGAACCGCGCGGGGCGCGGCGGAAGGTCCACAGCTCGGTGGCTTCCAGCGGGCTGGTGCTGCCTTCCATCAGATTCCCGGTCGCGCGATCGAGCATCTGATCGACCATGCTGAAGCGCATCGCGACGGTGGCGTAGTCGATGTCGTCCTCGCGCCAGGCTTCCGCCAGATCGCCTTGCTGCAACTTCACGTCCGACAGCTTGTTGACCACGCCGCGGCTGGCGTTGTCGGCGAGATCGTCGGCGAAGTAGGACACCATCTCCGGCGTTGCGCGGGTACGCAGCCCGCTCAGGTCCTCGTTGCTATAGGCCTGCTGGATTTCGCCAAGCAATTTCTCGAAGGCGTCGAAGTCCTGCGGCTCGATCTCGATCGGGGTGCCTTCCGGCACGGCTGCGGGACTGCCGCCGCCCATGCCGAACATGCCGCCCAAGCCACTGCCATTGCCCATCGCGTTGTCGCGCATGGACGGACCGGAAGCCATAGCCGGCTGCTGTTGGCGGCGCTGCCACCAGGCCCAGGCCAAGCGGGCGACGATGATCACCAACCCGATCTGCAGAAGCAGTCCGAGGAAGGAAGCAAAGCCACCAAGGCCACCCAGGAAGCCGTGGCCGAAGAGCAGGCCGAACAGGCCGGCGCCGATGAAGCCCGCGGCCAAGCCGCCGAGCAATCCGCCACCGAACAATCCACCGGGACGACCGGCAAGGCCGGGCGACGGCGATGTCGCGGGCGTCGCGGGCCTGGTCGCATTCGGCTGCGTAATCGTGCGCTGCATCGGCGCAGCGGTGGAAGGCGCGGTCGCGGTCGGAGGCGGCGCCGAATAAGTGCGTGCGCCGCGGCTGCCGAGGCTGCCGCCGCGGCCAACGCGGGCGTCGGCTTCACCGATGATGAAGCTCATCACAGACACGGCGGCGAGCAGGCCAAAAACATGACGGAAACGGAAGCGGGCCATTGCAATCCTCCAGAAGGCGGCACGAACCGACCGCCTTGGCAAGTAATATAAGGTACGGTGAGCGCGGTGATAAGGCCTCGAATGCGGGCCGATGACCGGCGCGTGCGCCTTTAGGCCGCGGATCGCGGACTGCCAGCCATCGCCTCGGCTTGAGCCGGCTGCGCGTCGGCCCGTTGTGCTGCGCGCACCGGGCGGCCCTCGCCGGTGTAATCGTTCAGCACCAGGGCGTCATCGGTGGTGACTACCCGGTTGCGCCCCGCCGCCTTAGCGGAATAGAGCGCCATGTCGGCACGGCGCAGGGTTTCATCCACGCTCTCGCCCATAATCCATTGGCTGACGCCGAAGCTGGCGGTAAGCGTCACGATCTTGTCATCTGCCGGCAGACGCAAGGTCATGACCTCCTGGCGCATGCGCTCAGCGATGTATTTGCCGCCGGCCAAGTCGCGGCCCGCGAGCAGCATGGCGAATTCCTCGCCGCCCAGCCGTCCGACGATCTCGCCGGTGCCCGAAATCAGGCTGGCGATTTCACGGATCGCCCGGTCGCCCACGGAATGGCCGTAGACGTCGTTGACGCGCTTGAAATGATCGATGTCAAGCATGATCGCCGCCAGCGTGCCGCTTTTCGAACGCTGCGCCAGCGCCGCTTGCGCCCGCTCGAAGAACACGCGACGATTAAAAATGCCGGTGAGCGGATCGAGCGAAGCGAGCTGTACAAGATCTCGGTGCATGGTCGCGAGTCGCTCGGCAGCGCGCAGGCGAGCATAGAGCTCCTCTGCAGCGGGCGGCTTGCCGATAAAATCGTCGGCGCCGGAATCAAGCGCTTCAATCAGATTGCGCCGCTCCTGGTTCGACGACATCAGAATGACGTAAATGGAGCGCCGGTCGCCAGCGAGCAGGCGCGTTTCCCAACATAGTTCAAGGCCGGAGATCGACATCGGCTCGGCGCTGGTGATGAGCGCATCCACCATCGGATCTTGCGCGACATAGGCCAGCGCGGCGCGGCCATCGGTGAAAGGGCGCACCTCATCGCCACGCGCTTCCAGAAGGCGCGAGACAAATTTGAGAACAGTCCGGCTTGGGTCAACCAATACAACGCGCATAGGCAAAGTTTTAAACGCGAACCGGTACTTTCGTATTGAATCCCGTCGTGCAAATTGCATCTCATTCGGCGGGTATCGGTCACCAAGAATTAACCAGCGCGCTGGCGTCTCCCTCTCTCCGGCCCTTTCCCACCGAGCTCCGGTTTGCCCGCGATCGATACAGTTAAGCGATCGGCGTCGGCGAGTCGCACTTCGACGGGAGAAAAAATTCGATCACCAGTCGTTAAAGCGCTCGCGGGAGCGACTCGCGGCCGGCCTCGTCGGCACGTCGGGATCGACCCATCGATGGTCGTCATCCTCCGAGGGGATATCGGCCAGCTTGCGTTTGCGATCAATCGAGCCGGTGATTGCGGCAGGATCGGTGCGGCGTGCGTAGCCCTTTTGCTGCGCAGCGCGGGCGGCCACCACTTCGCCGGACATCGCAGCGGGATTGCAGATCTGGTGCCCGCCGGGGCGTCGCATCAGATCGACATGGATGTGATCGTAATGGAAGCGGTTGGAACCCGGCGCCAGCACGGTGGTGAATTGCTGACAGGCGGCGCCCTGGATGTCGCGCAGAAATCCCTGCTCTTCCGGCGCGCCATTCCAGGCCGTACGCACGACCACCTGGCGCCCGTCGGCCAGCGTGAAGGCCGAGATGTCGAGCGCATTGCCGAAGGCGTGTTCGGAAATTCTCGCGCCCGGCTGGCCGTTCATGCCGCGGCATGAATAAGCGGAGATCTGTTTAATTTCGGCCACCGGCTGGCCGAACCAGCGCATTGCCGCGGGCTGCACCGCTTGCCCGATCCATTGATCGAGCGCGGAGACGATTGGACAGGCGAGCGTGGCATTGGGCGTTATTTCCACCGGACGGACCGAGCCGGTGACTTGTGGGCCGCGGACGGGACCGAGCGCCGGCAGGGTTTGCGGCGCCGAAGCAGCCGGGCGGTCAGGCGGATAAGACGGCGGGCGGTAGGAAGGCCGATCCGCGGGATATGTCATCGGGCCAGGATAAGCGGACCGGTCGGGTGGATAAGAGCGCACCACGCTGCCGCCGGAACGATCCGGCGGATAGCTGCGCATGTCGTCGGCTTCAATCAGGTCGGCAATGCCGGGTGGCCGCAGCGATATCGGCTCGCCCGGGGCGACATTCGGCGCGGCCTGCCGCGGCGCCGGGGCGCGAAGGTAGTTCCCGGAGCCGGGCGGCGGAACATAAGCATCGGAGGCGGGCGGGAGCTGCGATACCGGCCAGCGCGGCTGCGATGCTCCCCCTCCGGGAATCGCTCCGGGCGGGCGAATTTCGCCCGCGAAGGCCAGGGCTGGACTCTCACCCAACGCCGCGACCTTCAACGGAAAATCCGCGCCGCAAATTCCGGGGCCTTCGATAGGGCTGACCCGCACCAGCGCCGGACCTTCCTTCACCGCGCCGGACTTCAGGCACTGGACTTCCGCCTCGTGCCGCCACGCCTCGCGCTCCGCGAACATCAGGAAGCTGCGGCCGCAGCCCGCGAGCGCGCCGAGAAACACCACACTGACAAGAGAAAAGCAGAGCCCACGCCTCATCTTGCGAGAATGCGAGGCTTTGAATTAACGAGTTATCAATCCTGAAAACGGCCTCAGCATTTAAGGATAAGAAATCGTTGCTTGAACGACCGTCTCGTTTCGGGTCAAGTCGCGCGCGGGAGAATGACAACGGTGCTTTCGGTACTGGACCTTGAGCGGCGGATCGAGGACGGCACACTGACGCCGGCCAAAGTCGTCGATCTTTGCGCCGAAGCCATCGGCGCGCAGGACGCGGAAATTGGCGCCTTCACCGTGCTTGATATAAAGCGCGCGCGGCGAGAAGCGGAAGCGCAAGCACAAGCTCACGGGCCGGCACTGCTGCGCGGCTTGCCGGTCGGGGTGAAGGATATTTTCGACACCGCCGATTTTCCCACGGAATACGGCTCAAAAATTTATGCCGGCTACCGGCCGCCCACTGATTCCTCCGCGGTGTCGATGCTCAAGCGCGCCGGCGGCGTGGTGCTGGGCAAGACCGTCACCACCGAATTCGCACACATGCAGCCGGCGAAGACCAAAAATCCCCGCAACCTTGCGCATTCGCCCGGCGGTTCATCGTCCGGCTCGGCCGCAGCGGTCGCCGCCGGCATGGTGCCGATTGCCACCGGCACACAGACCGGCGGTTCGGTGATCCGTCCCGCGGCGTTCTGCGGCATCGCCGGATTCAAGCCGTCCTATCGCCTGCTGCCGACCGTCGGCGTCAAATGCTTTTCCTGGTCGCTCGATACCGTCGGTTTGTTCGCCGCACAGGTAGTGGATGTGGCCTATGCCGCCGCCGCCATGAGCGGACGCGACCTGCGTGTCGACCGCACGCCGCCTGAACCCCCCGCGCTGCTCGTCGCGCGGACCGGCGTCTGGCATGAAGCCAGCCCCGACATGCAGCGCGCGATTGAAGATACCGCACGTGCCGCGCAGGCCGCCGGCGCAAGGGTGGAAGATATCGACCTGCCTGATGTGGTGGAGGAAGCCTGGCGCCTGCAGCCGATCATCATGGATTACGAGGCTTTCCGCGCGCTGGCCTATGAATATGACAATCACCGCAATGCGATCGGGCCGCTGTTGGGCCTGCTGCTGGACAAGGCCGCGACCATCCCGTCGGAGGAATATGACGCGGCGCGGCGGCTGACGCGGCGCGCGCGGCATGCGGTGAACGAGTTGTTGGAAGGAAAGTTCATCTTGACGCCGTCGGCGCCGGGCGCAGCGCCGCTCGGGTTCAACACCACAGGGAAAGCAATCTTCAACCGGCTATGGACATCGATGGGGACGCCTTGCGTCAACGTGCCGGGAATTACCGATGGGGCCGGATTACCACTCGGCGTGCAGATCGTCGGGCGTTTCGGCCGCGACCGTGCCACGCTGGAGGCGGCAGCCTTTGTGGAAAACGTCATCGCCAAGCGACGATGACGTTCGCGATAACGAAAGATTGTACCGCCACATTTGCGAGTAAAATCAAACACTCAGTTTCACCCTCGCGCGCAATTCTCCCCTGCGGCGCCCGGCGCCTCTTGGCCCGGCCGACATTATGGCTAAGCTTGCCGGGTCGTCACAGCGGGAGGCACGCAGGTGGGCGTCACCTTAAGAACTCAATACGCTTGCGGTATGCGCCGTATTTCTCTTCCTCGGTGCAATCATTCTCGGAGCATTCTGAATTAAGGTGAACGGCAACTGCCGTCATCTGTTTCAACAATCCATCAAATCCACACCGGAGAGCGATCCTCTCCGGTGTTTTACTTTTAAGCGCATGGACCGCGCTGCGACAACCAAGCCATGTCCATAACGAACAACAGAGTTGGTCTCCTAAACGCAGGGTACCAATGGCGTGATTGGCAATTGCAAAGAAAAGCCCCGCCGCAGCGGGGCTGAAAGCCTGTCCGGCACCTTCCGCGCTGGATTATCGATAGCGGTGCTTTTTTTGGTCAACAACAACGACGTGTCGCGGCTGCTTCGCTCTCTTATTAACATGAGACGTCACGGGCTTGCTGTGGACATGAGGTTTCTTCTTGACGACGACCACAGTTGTCTTGGATGTGCGCTGCACCCGTGAGGAGTTCGGCGTGGTGCCGATCAGCACTCGCGGCGCCGCGGGACCACTGACGATCACGGGTCCAGGCGCCACGGCCGGACCAACAGGACTGACGACCGGGACGACGACCGGTGCCGGTACCGGCGCCGGCGGCGGGACCGGCGCGAAGGCCGCCCATGCCGGGGCTCCCAGCGTCGCGCAACTGGAACCCGCCGTCGCGAAATCCGAAAACCCCGCCGAAAACAATAGCCAACCATCGACTGCTGGCGCCGGATGCTGGCATTGATGCACGCTGCATTGGAGCGGCATGGCGCCGGGGCTCAAGCAGCCCGGGCAGCTAAATTGTCCGCCGCGCACAGAAACCGCAAAGCACGTCTGGGCGGACGCTGGCCAACTAATACCGGCCAGCACCGTAATGAGCGTTGCCGAGAGCACGATACGGGATAGTCGCATGATCACCCCCCTCCCATCTCTTGTTGTTGTCCTACGCGGCCTCGACCGCGCCTTTCAGCAGCATGTGAGCGGCGATCTTTCACTGCTGAGCTAAAGATGGGAGCCGCCCCCAACAGGTAAGGCTATACCCGCATTTGATGCGCTACAATGGTCGGTACAGCCATTTTCGCGGCCGCTGCGCCTATTGCCGCAATGCAATCCAAGGTGATCGTCAACGACATTATCGACGCGCCGGCTGGCTGGGATGAACCGCCGTGCGAGGCTGCGCAAAAAAAGAAGTCTCCCGGTCTGACTTAACACATCGATGATTTGCTAGCTAAAACCTACCGGCTGCTCTAAACTGGTGATAGCCACGACACCACTGCGACAAAACGTCGACAGTGCTCACCGCCGCGCCAAACGGAGGGTGCCATGTTGTTCGAGAGGTTGGTCCGCCCGAAGCCGTGTGTTTCCAACCCACCAACTACCGAGTTGCCGGAGCAAATAAAGCTGGAAGAGACGCTAATTGCGGCCCAGCCCGGCGGTGGTCACGAAGCGACTGATGCCAAGATGCGCGAGACTGCGCAGAGTGTCATTCCCCCTCAGCTCCACAATTGATGAACGCTCTTGGGGGCGCATTTTGATCGCAAGCGGCGATCGTCGGCAGCCTTATCCCACGATCCAGTTAAAGAGCGCTCGAACCCCATAAGCGATCAGTACTGCCGCTAAGACAGTCGCCAAAGTGATCGCGAGAAACACAAAGGCCGTCGCAAAGAGAGACGGCTTGCCGTCCGGATCATCAACGGAGACTTTATGCATATTGCTTTTAGGCATGGCAGCCTCGCCTGCCGCAGTAGGACATGGCGGCTTGGAGCGTGCCATAAAGAACGAAAGTAAACCTTAATCCCCATGCTTAACGCGGGCTGTGAGCAGGGAGGAAAAGACGTCGCCGGACCGCCACCAAACAATTAATACTGTGCGGTCACCTTTGCTTCTTCCCGCCTGATTTCCGGCGGCGGTTCTTCATTTCCGCGGCGACGCGCGGCGCGCGCCGAGGCAGCTTCTTGCGCTTGACGCTGGCCATCCGCTCAAGCTCGTCCTCGCTCATCGACGCCACCATCTGGCGGGACGCGCCGCGCAGTTTCGACTTCGGTTGCTCGCCTCGCTTTGCCGCGAGCGCAGCGCCGGCGGCCTTCTGCTGCTGCTTGGATTTAGCTGGCATGGGAGGACTCCTCTTCCACGGGAATCCAACCGCTGATTGCGTCCGCTGTTCCCACGAACCCTGCTAGCTCGAGATCCCCACGGAGGCGGCGGATCAATGGCGGGTTAAGGATCGGCGCAAGCCAACGCTTGCTTCACCGGCCGTCAGAGCGCGGCCGGTCGCGTTCGATGGCGCGGCGCATCTTGTTGTTCAGCTCGACAAACTCCGCATTGATCTTGTCGCAAGGGCCTTTCGCCGCTTGGCAAAGTACTCTCTGCTCAATGTTCACCGAACCGTCCTTCGCTTGCTTGACCTCGCGGCGTACGGCCGCCGGATGCGCCGGGTTGCCGGGTGAGGTGAAGCTCCACACAGTCATGGTGGCGCGGTCTTCGATAACGATCCATCCCTGCTGGACCGTGACCCGGACACCCGGTTTGGATTTCACAGCGTCCAACGCCGCAGCGACTGATGGGTAACCGATGCCGGAACTCGGCTTTTGCACCGGCTGAGCCAGAGCCAAGTCGGCAAACGCGACCGTTATCATGACGGAGAGCGCAAGCCGAACGATCATCACGCCACCGCTTCGACCGGCTTCGGATCGTAGTTGAGGATCGGCGCCAGCCAGCGCTCGGCTTCCCGCAGGCTCCAGCCCTTACGGCGGGCGTAGTCCTCGACCTGATCGCGCTCGATCTTGCCGACGCCGAAATAATGGCTCTGCGGATGGCTGAAATAGAGCCCGCTCACCGCGGCGCCCGGCCACATGGCAAAGCTTTCCGTCAGCTGTAGGCCGATCTTGTCCGCCGGCAGCAGCTCGAAGATCGTCGCCTTCTCGGTGTGCTCGGGCTGCGCCGGATAGCCAGGCGCCGGCCGGATGCCCTGATATTTTTCCTCAATCAACTCCTGATTGTTCAAGGCTTCGTCCGGCGCATAGCCCCAGAATTCCGTACGCACGCGCTGATGCAGCCGCTCGGCGAAGGCCTCCGCCAGCCGGTCGGCCAGCGCCTTCACCAGGATGGCGGAATAATCGTCGTTCTTCAGCTTGAAGCGGTCGGCGATCTCGTCTTCGCCGACGCCGGTGGTGACCGCAAAGGCGCCGACATAATCCGGCACGCCCGAGGCGCGCGGCGCGATGAAATCCGACAGCGCTTCGTTGTAGCGGCCTTCGCGCTTGGTAAGCTGCTGGCGCAAGGTATGCAGCGTAGCAATCGGCGTTTTGCGCGCCTCGTCGGCATAGAGCAAAATATCGTCGCCTTCGGCATTGGCCGGCCAGAAGCCGATCACACCGCCGGCGCGGAACCATTTCTCGGCGATGATCTGCTCCAGCATCTTGCGCGCGTCTTCGTAGAGCGGGCGCGCGGCCGGGCCGAATTTCGGATCTTCCAGGATGGCAGGAAATTTTCCGGAGAGTTCCCAGGTCTGGAAGAACGGCGTCCAGTCGATATAGGGAACTAGTTCTTCCAGCGGGTAATTCTCGAGCACCTTTGTGCCGATGAAGCTCGGCTTCACCGGCTTATGCGTCTGCCAGTCGAGTGTGAGCGCATTGGAGCGCGCGGCGGCAAGCGAAAGCCGTTGCTTGTCGGCCTGCGCGCGGGCATGCGCGCCCGCGATCTTGGCGTATTCGGCGCGGATATCGGTGATGTAATCATTCTTGGCTTCGCGCGAGAGCAGCGCCTGTGCCACGCCGACCGCGCGGCTGGCATCATTCACATAGACCGTCTGCCCGCGCTTGTAGTGCGGGTGGATTTTGACCGCGGTATGAACGCGGCTGGTGGTGGCGCCGCCAATCAACAGCGGAAGCTCAAAGCCTTGCCGCTCCATTTCCGAAGCGACATGCACCATCTCGTCGAGCGACGGCGTGATCAGGCCGGAAAGGCCGATAAGATCAGCCTTCTCGGCTATGGCAGTTTCCAGGATTTTCGCCGCCGGCACCATCACCCCGAGATCGACCACCTCGTAATTGTTGCACTGGAGCACGACGCCAACGATGTTTTTGCCGATATCGTGCACGTCCCCCTTCACCGTGGCCATGACGATCTTGCCGGCGGAGTTGGACTGCGTCAGGCCGCTTTTCCTTTTCTCTTCCTCCATAAAAGGCAACAGGTATGCCACCGCCTGCTTCATCACGCGCGCGGACTTCACCACCTGCGGTAGGAACATCTTGCCGGAGCCGAACAGGTCGCCGACGACGTTCATGCCGTCCATCAGCGGGCCCTCGATCACATGCAGCGGGCGCTCGGCTTTCTTGCGCGCCTCTTCGGTATCGGTTTCGATAAATTCGGTGATGCCGTGCACCAGCGCATGCGACAGGCGCTGCTCCACCGGCCAGCCGCGCCAGGCAAGATCGGCTTCCTTCTGTTCGCGGGTTTGGCCACGGTAACGCTCGGCCAACGCCAGCAGCCGCTCGGAAGCGTCAGCGCGGCGATTGAGCACGACGTCTTCCACCGCTTCGCGCAATTCCGGCTCGATGTCGTCATAAACGATCATCTGCCCGGCATTGACGATGCCCATATCCATGCCGGCCTTGATGGCATGATAGAGGAAGACCGAATGCATCGCTTCGCGCACCGGCTCGTTGCCGCGGAACGAAAATGAAAGATTTGACACGCCGCCGGAGACATGCGCGTGCGGCAGGTTTTGTCGGATCCAGCGCGTGGCCTCGATGTAGTCGATGCCGTAATTGTTGTGCTCTTCCAGGCCGGTGGCGACCGGGAAGATGTTGGGATCAAAGATAATATCTTCCGGTGGAAAGCCGACTTTATTGACGAGGATGTCGTAGGCGCGCTGGCAGATGCCGATACGGCGCTGCAGCGTATCGGCCTGGCCCTGCTCGTCGAAGGCCATGACTACCACCGCTGCGCCATGCCGCCGCACAATCTTCGCGTGATCAATGAAAGCCGCCTCGCCTTCCTTCAGCGAGATCGAATTCACCACCGGCTTGCCTTGGATGCATTTCAAACCGGCCTCGATGATGGGGAACTTCGAAGAGTCCACCATCACCGGCACCTTGGTAATGTCCGGCTCAGAAGCGACGAGATGCAAAAAGTTGACCATCGCCTCCTGCGAATCCAGCAGGCCTTCGTCCATATTGACATCGATGATCTGCGCGCCGTTCTCCACCTGCTCGCGCGCGACATCCAGCGCGGCGGACAAATCGCCATTGGTTATGAGCTTGCGGAAACGCGCGGAGCCGGTGACGTTGGTGCGCTCGCCCACGTTGACGAAAGGAATTTCCGGGGTGAGCGTGAAAGGCTCGAGGCCGGAGAGCCGCAGCATGCGCGGGATTTCCGGAATGGGGCGAGGCGCCTTGCCGGCGACCGCCTCGGCCAGGGCACGGATATGCGCCGGTGTCGTGCCGCAGCAGCCGCCCACGATATTGACCAGGCCGGATGCGGCGAATTCGCCCATCAGCCGTGCCGTGTGTTCCGGTGTCTCGTCATATTGGCCGAATTCGTTCGGCAGTCCGGCATTCGGATAGGCGCAGACCAGCGTGTCGGCCACGCGGCCCAGCTCGTCGATATGCGCGCGCATCTCCTTAGCGCCGAGTGCGCAATTGAGTCCGATCGACAGCGGCGCAGCATGGCGCACGGAATTCCAGAAGGCTTCCGGCGTCTGCCCGGACAGGAGGCGGCCGGAAAGATCGGTAATGGTGCCGGAAATCATCAGCGGCACGTCGATGCCGCGCTCTTCGGCGATCTCGGAGATGGCATAGATCGCCGCCTTGGCATTGAGCGTGTCGAAAATGGTCTCGATGAGGAGGATGTCGACGCCGCCGTCGAGCAATCCCCTCACCTGCTCGCCATAAGCCGCGCGCAAATCGTCGAAGGTGGTGGCACGAAATCCGGGATTACCAACGTCGGGCGAAATCGATGCGGTTCGGTTTGTCGGACCGATCGCGCCGGCGACGAAGCGCGGCCTGCCGTCCTTTTCCGCGGCCAGGCGCGCGGCATCCTTGGCCAGCTTCGCGCCTTCGACGTTCAGCTCATAGGCCAGTGCCTCCATGCCGTAATCGGCCTGGGCGATGCTGGTGGAGGAAAAGGTGTTGGTTTCGACGATGTCGGCGCCGGCGAGGAAATAAGCGAGATGGATGTCGCGGATCGCGGTCGGCTGGCTGAGGATCAACAGGTCGTTGTTGCCGCGCACGTCGCGCGTCCAATCCGCAAAGCGCGCGCCGCGATAACCGGCCTCGTCGAGCCGCAGCGCCTGGATCATGGTGCCCATGGCGCCGTCGAGGACCAGAATGCGCTCGGCCGCCGCGCGGCGGATGGCGGATGCGACGGGGGAGTTTTGGGACGCGTCTGTCACTGACAACTCACTATCTGAAAATCTGATGCCTTATGGCGTGGTGCCCAAAGGTAGCGCCGGAACCCCCTCACTCCGACCCTCTCCCCGCTGGGGAGAGGGAGAAGCGGCCGCCTCACCCGCTTTGGTGACTGGCCGCAATCCCAGCAAATGGCATACCGCATAAACCAAGTCGGCGCGGTTCATGGTGTAGAAGTGGAAATTGGTGACGCCGCGATCAACCAGATCGACCACCTGCTCTGCGGCCACAGCGGCGGCGATCAGCTTGCGGGTGGCGGGGTCGTCATCGAGTCCTTCGAAGCGCTCGGCCAGCCAGGCCGGCACCGAAGCGCCGGTGCGTTCGGCAAAACTCTTGGCTTGCTTGAAATTCTGCACCGGCAGGATGCCGGGCACGACCGGCACGTCGATGCCGTGCGCGCGCGCGCGGTCGAGATAGCGGAAGTAAAGATCATTATCGAAGAAGAATTGCGTGATGGCGCGGGTGGCGCCGGCCTCCACCTTGGCCTTCAGCATGTCGATGTCGGCTTCCACCGTCGGGCTGTCGGGATGTTTTTCCGGATAGGCGGCGACCGAGACTTCCGCATCACAGCTGCGTTTGATGCCGCCGACGAGATCGGCCGCGTTGAGATAACCGCCGGGATGCGGCGTGTAATGGGCCCCGACGCCACTGGTCGGATCGCCGCGCAACGCCACGATATGGCGCACACCGACGGCGCAATAATTACTGATCACCTGATCCACTTCCGCGCGGGTGGCGGCGACGCAGGTCAGGTGAGCGGCCGGCGTGAGGCTGGTTTCCTCCAGGATGCGCTTGACGGTGGCATGGGTGCGCTCACGGGTCGAGCCGCCGGCGCCATAGGTCACGGAGACGAAATCGGGCGCAAGCGGCGCCAGCCGCGTAATCGCCTCCCACAAATTCTTCTCCATCTCTTCCGTTTTGGGCGGAAAGAATTCGAATGAGACGCCGATGCGGCGCCCGCCATGGGTCTCGATGCGGCTGGCGCGATCTTGCGTCATCACGCCACCTCGCGGGCGGAAGCGAGCGCGATGCGCGGATCGCGCGCGAGCCAGAGCGAAACCGCGATCTTGCCCTCGGTGCCGGGTTCCGGCGAAAGCGTGCGATGCAGAATCGGATCAAGCCCGGCGGCTTCCAGCCATTGCGTCACCGTTTCCGGCGCGAAGCCAAGGCGGCGGTGGGCATGCTGATCGCGCAGGAATTCCAGATCATGCGGCGCAAAATCCACCACCAGCAGCCGGCCGCCCGGGCGCAAAACCCGCGCCGCCTCGCGGATCGCACGCGCGCCGTCATCGAGGAAATGCAGCACCTGATGCACGATCACGAGATCGAAGGAATTTTTCGGCAGTTCGAGATCGTAGATGTCGCCCTGGCGCACGGTGCAATGGCGCAGGCCGGCGCGGTCGAGCCGCGCGCGCGCCAGCGCCAGCATGTCGAGCGAAAGATCGAGCCCGAGCCCGCGCGCGATATCGGGGCCGAACAATTCCAGCATGCGGCCGGTGCCGGTGCCGAGATCGAGCAGCGCTTCCACCGACCTGTCGGCGACCGCGGCCTTGATGGCTTCCTCAACCGCTGCGTCGGCGACATGCAGCTGGCGGATGCGATCCCATTCCGCGGCGTGGCTGCGGAAATAGGCTTGCGCGGCGGCCGCGCGCGCGACGCGCACCATCGTCAGGCGTTCGCGGTCACGCGCTACCGTCGGATCCTCCGGCGCGAGCCGCGCCAGCAAAGCGCGCATCACTTCCGCGCCGGGGCCCTGCTCGGCGATCCGGAAGAAGGCCCAGGAGCCTTCGCGGAAGCGCTCGACCAGCCCCGCTTCGCTCAGCAGTTTCAGATGGCGGGAGATGCGCGGCTGCGACTGGCGCAAAATCTCGGTAAGGTCGGAAACCGTGAGTTCGGCTTCGGCCAGAAGCGCGAGAATGCGCAGCCGGGTACCCTCGCCGGCGGCCTTGAGGACGCCGTTCAAGGTGGTGAAAGCCAGATCGGACTGTTGTGACATCACAAAACTCATTTAACGGGCCGTCCTACCTTGGCCGAGAACATATAAAGATATCTTTATACGTTTAAACCGGCGACTTCAAGGCCCAGGCGGAACCCAGCCGAGAACACCTGCGATGGCCGACGACCCCTTCGAAATCCGCCCCGGCGAGCAGGCGATCGACCTGCCGGCGAAAGCCGACGCGGAGGTCTATTTCGTCGGGCGCATCCGCACACCTTGGACCCGCCGGGAAGACTGCCCGAAGAACGCGCGGGAATCCGAGACGGTCTGTAGCATCGAAGTCGATCCGCGCTGGGCACCAGCGCTCAAAGGCGTCGAAACCTGCTCGCATCTCGTGGTGCTTTACTGGATGGACAAGGCGCGGCGGGATCTGGCGTTGCAGGTGCCGCGGCATTACGGCGAGCAACGCGGCACATTCGCCCTGCGGTCTCCTGCCCGGCCGAACCCGATCGCGATGAGCGTCGTGCGTTTGCTGAAAGTGGAAGGCACGCAACTATCGGTGCAAGGGCTGGATTGCCTCGACGACACGCCGCTGATCGATATCAAGCCCTATTTCGCTTCCACCGACGCGGTGCCGGACGCGGTGACCGGCTGGCACGCGGAGCGGAAGGAGAAATGACTAGCCTTGGACCTGCGCAGCCGTGACGCCACTGCGCCGATCCCGTGACGGGCGCCCTGCGCCGTCAATCTTGAGAGATTCGCGGATCGATGACTTCGGTTCGGGGGAACGGCAAGTCATCGCTGCCAAGATTGCCGGTTTTGTAGGGGTTAGGTAGGCCGCGCGCCTCGTAGATTCCCCCGGCGCATTTTTCAAATAGAACCACGCGTCCGCCAGTGTCCCGGAAAGTCATGCGTTGTACGCCGTCGGGATCTCGTGAGCATTGCGCGGTGACGCCGCGGGCGCATTGGACGAAAGGCCCATGGCATTCTTCAGCCGCCGTTGTTTGCGTTCCAAAACTAATGGCGGTCGCGGCAAGAATAGCGCGGAAAAGCAGCCCTGGTAATTTCATTACGATCCCCGGAATTTCGACGAGCCAATGCCTTGTTATCTAACGGTCCAGGCAGGCACTGAATACATAAATAAAAGGACGCTTCGCCGCGCACGATACCGTCACGCGGAAGAAGCGTCCCACCAAAGCTGTAATTCACTTCCGGTGAAATCGTTCCATCCGTCTTGGCATTGTCCTGAGGGCCAATGCCCGGAACCAGAACCGCTCTCTTCGGCTTGATTGCACGAATACGGAAACCGAGAGAGGGTCTCATGTTCTCCTCCGTCAGGTCTTTCCGTTCCGTCGGTGCCATTTTGGCGACCGCCGGAGCGGTCCTCGGCATGCAGTCTGCCTCCGCGCAGACCCTGGCCTATAGCGCCACATCTTCAATGCGCCATTCTGCTTCGATTTTTGCGCCTTCCGCTGCGCAGCAGGCCTATGCTTACGCACCGGCGCAACAGCAGCAGCCTTATGAATTGATCGTTCCCGAGCCGGCGGAAACTGCTGCCGCAGTCCCGGAGCATCTGCGCCGGCAGATCGTGAATTATCCGACCCGCGAAGCCCCGGGCACCATTATTGTCGATACGCCGAATACGTATCTTTATTACGTGCTCGGCGGCGGCAAGGCTGTGCGTTATGGCATCGGCGTCGGCCGCGAGGGCTTCACCTGGTCCGGTGTGCGCTCGATCGAGCGCAAGGCGGAATGGCCCGACTGGGTGCCGCCGCCAGAAATGATCCAGCGCCAGCCGTATCTGCCGCGCTTCATGGCGGGCGGTGACGGCAATCCGCTCGGCGCGCGCGCCATGTATATCGGTGGCACGGTTTACCGAATCCATGGAACCAACGCGCCGTCGACCATCGGCCAGAATGTATCGAGCGGCTGCATCCGCATGCTCAATGAAGACGTGGTTGATCTTTATGAGCGGGTGAAGATCGGCACCAAAGTGGTGGTGTTGCCGGCAGGGCCGCGCAACGCGCCTGTGATCGCGAGCGAGCAGCGGCGCCTGCCGCAGCCAACACTGGCGGGCAGCCGGCTCAGCGGCGTGTACTAGAAGACATCATTGAAAGAGTCGTCATGGCCGGGCTTGTCCCGGCCATTTCGATTCTGGACGCACTGCCACCCTAAGCGGGATGGCCGGAATGAATCCGGCCATGACGAAGGCATGCTATGCAGGCATGATGGATCCCCGGGTCGAGCTGGGAGGACGAGAGGCATTTCATGCGCATCGCAGTGATGGCGGCGGGAGCCGTCGGCGGCTATTTCGGCGGTAGGCTCGCGGCCGCGGGCCATGACGTGAGCTTCATCGCGCGCGGCGCGCAGCTTGAGGCCATCCGCAAGAACGGCCTGAAGATCGAAAGCCCGCTCGGCAATCTGCACCTGGATAATGTGCGCGCGACCTCGGACCCGAAGGAAGTGGGTCCGGTCGACGTTGTGCTGTTCGCCGTCAAATTATGGGACACGGAAATCGCCGCCGAGACGGCGAAGCCGCTCGTCGGCGCAAAGACCCGCGTCATCACTCTGCAGAACGGCGTCGACAGCGTAGAACGGCTCGCGCCGATTCTGGGCGCCGAGCATGTGGTCGGGGGCGCGGCTTTTATCGCGACCGTGATCGGCGCGCCGGGCGTCATCAGCCACACCAGCCAGTTCGCCAAGATGGTGTGCGGACGGATTGACGGGCAGCCCGACGCACAGCTCGCCGCCTTCACCGCGGCGGCGAAGGAAGCCGGCATCGACATCGCGCAGGCGGACGATATCAATCGCGAACGCTGGCAGAAATTCGGTTTCCTGGTCGGGCTCTCGGGCGCGACCGGTGCCACGCGCATGCCGCTCGGGCCGATCCTCGCCGATACGGATACACGCGCTTTCTTCCGCAGCCTGATGGAAGAAGTCGTCGCGCTTGCGGCTGCGAAGGGAATCACCATCGATCCGGGATTTATCGACGACCGCATGAAATTCGCCGACGCGGCGCCGCCGGGCATGAAGGCGTCGCTGCTGCACGACCTCGAACGCGGCAACCGCGTCGAGATCGACTGGCTGGCGGGCAAGGTGGTGGCCCTCGGGCGCGAGCTCGGCATGCCGACGCCGGCGAATGCCGCGGTCTATGCGATGCTCAAGCTGCACCGGATGGGGCGCGCTTGACCTTGCCTTCGTAATGACGCTCCTCGAACCAGCGGTTACCCTAACCGATTTTGCGCTGGCGATTGAGTGTGGCTTGTTCGCCGTTTGGCTCAGCCGATTGGGCCCCGGCCCGACGTCAAGCCTGCCTTTGTTAGCCTGTTTGCAGCCACTGGCGTCGCGGCTTTGCTCGGCGGCGTTTCGCACGGTTTTCTGCCCGGCTCCGACATAATTTGGCGCGCGACGTTGATCGCGATTTGCGTTGCAGCCTTTGCAACCTGGCTCATCGGCGCGCGTCTGGCTTTGCCTGACGAATTCCAGAAGATTGTCACCATCCTCGCGGCTTTGGCCTTTGCCGCTCAGTCCGCCTATATCTTGTTTGTCGGGCAATCCTTTCGGGTTGCGATCGTAAGCTACGTCCCGGCGGCGCTTTTCCTGCTCATCGCCTTCGGCCTGGCCTATCGCCGGTCCCATGCGCAATATTTGCTGGCGGGAATTGGCGGCCTGGCGCTAACCTTCCTCGCCGCGGCCGTGCAGCAATTGGGGATTGGCCTGCATTCGCGCTATTTCGATCACAACGCTTTCTATCACCTGATCCAGGGGGTGGCGTTTTTCCTGCTATTCTGGACGGCGCGCGGCTTGGTCAAATCGTCTTCTCAACGAGGATAACCGTGCCGACCCGGCGTCAAGTTCTCCGCTACGCGGCCCTGGCTGGAACCACCGCAGCGATGCCCGCGCTGCCGCGACTGGCGGCGGCAGGCATTTCGGTCAACGACATCCATTCACAACTCAACGCCACCGAAGTCGACCGCATCGTAATGGTCGATTCGGAATCCACTCTGCATTCAGCGATTGCTACGGCACGCGCCGAGGGCAAGCCTGTTTGCATCGCCGGCGGCAGACACGCCATGGGCGGCCAGCAATTTGCTAGCAACGCCATCCTGCTCGACACCAGGCCGATGCGAAAAATCGTGAACCTGGATGCCGAACGGGGCATCGTCGAAGTCGAGGCCGGCATTCAATGGCCCGATCTCATCGCCGGCCTGATCGCGATGCAATCCGGCCAATCCAAGCAATGGGGTATCATTCAGAAACAGACCGGCGCCGACCGCCTGACCATCGGAGGCGCGCTGGGCGCCAATATCCACGGCCGCGGCCTGACGCTGAAGCCGATCATCGGCGACGTCGAGTCTTTCACGCTGATCGATTCCGAAGGTAACCTTCGCAACTGCAGCCGCAGCGAGAATTCGGAACTGTTCCGCCTGGCGATCGGCGGCTATGGCCTGTTTGGTCCGATCCTGCGCGTGCGCCTTCGGCTCATGCCGCGTATGAAAATGGAACGCGTGGTAACGTTGATGGACGTCGACGAGTTGATGGCGGCCTTCGATCAAAGAATCAAGGTAGGTTTTCTGTTCGGCGACTGCCAGTTTTCGACCGATCAGTCCTCCGATACCTATCTCAAGCGCGGAGTATTCTCCTGTTACCGACCATTGCCTCCCGACGCCGAGATGCCGACAGACGAAAAGGAACTGGGCGAGGATTCCTGGCGCGACCTCTACCATCTTTCGCATGCGGATACGCGGCGCGCTTACGAGGCCTACACGTCTTACTATCTATCGACGACCGGACAGCGTTATTGGTCGGATACCAGCCAGCTCAGCGTCTATCTCGATAACTATCACGAGCAGCTCGATGCACGGCTCGGCGCCCGGCACAAGGGCACTGAAATGATCACCGAGCTTTACGTGCCGCGTCCGGCTCTGTCGTCATTCCTGGCCGCCGTCCGTTCCGATTTCCGGCAATACAAGGCGCAGCTGATCTACGGCACCATCCGCTTGATCGAACGCGACACCGAAAGCTTCCTCGCCTGGGCGCGCGAGCCATGGGTGTGCACGGTGATGAATTTGCACGTCGACCACTACCCTGACGGCCTGCGCAAAGCGCAGGACGATTTCAGGCGTCTGATCGACCGCGCGATCGAGCACGGCGGCAGCTACTTCTTGACTTATCACCGCTGGGCAGAACGCCGGCAGGTCGACGCCTGCTACCCGCAGATGGCAGAATTTCTGCGCGCCAAGCGGCGTTACGATCCAGCCGAAACATTCCAGAGTGATTGGTACCGCCATTACACGCAGATGTTTGGCGATAAACTTTAGCAGCTGCCTGCGCTGGCAATGGCCGGACTTTGCAGTGTTGTTGCTGGAAAATAAGCGGCCCGGCAACGCAGTCGGCAGAGGGGGGCTCAAAGACTGCGTGCCGGGCCTGACGAAGGAGGGGATTATGTCAGCTAACCCTTCTTCTTCGCCGTCTCGGTGCCGCCCTTGCCCGCTTCGGTCGCGAGCTTGAGCGCGAGCAATTCGTCCTTCTTGAAAGAATAGAGCTTTTCCTTCGGCGTTTCCATGGCGTGGGTCCAGACCTGCAGGTCGACGCCCATGTCGCGCAGATATTTCTGGCAGACGGCGGAAATGCGCTGCGCCTCGGCCATGCCGCCCGCGGGCGCGCCGGCGGGCACCAGCGCTGAGACCTGATGCACGCCGATGACCGCTTTTTCGCCCGCCCGCCGCTCGATTCCGCCGGCGAAGATCAGCGGGCAGGAAGACGCGCAATAGCGTCCGGCTTCCACCTGGGTGGCAAAATTCTTCTTACGGATCAGCCGGCCCATTTCCAGCGCGTCGGTGACCGAACCGCCGGGCGAATGCAGCACAATCGTTTTGATATAAACGCCGCGCTTTTCGACTTCCTCGGCAAAAGCTTTCGCGGTGCCGGGGTGAATGGTGCCGGTGGCGCGCAGGCGGCCGTCGGCGACGAGTTCGAAGGTCATCTTCGCCGCCAGCGGGCCGTCCGGCCGCCGCAGCGGACCGATCATGGGCTCCCCGTCGCTCGGCAATGCGGCAGGAATGGCGTCGGTAGACACATCCGGAACAGTCACGGCAACCTGCTCGCGCAGCCCGGAAAGCTCGAGATAGTCGAGCGCCAGCACCGTCACCGTGCCGGCAATCATCAGCGCGAACAGCTTGCGCAAAATGCTGTCGTCCGGCCGGTCGTTCAGCCAGGCCATGAAACGGGCGCGGTGTTCGGACGTCAGCAAAGCCATGGCTGTCTGCCGTCAATCCACAATTGCAACGCGTAAAGGCGTCGGCGATTTTTTCTCAAGCAGCGCGTCCACCACTTCGGTCGTCGCAGCGCGACCGCGCGTTGCTTCGGCATCCACATCGCGGGCGAGCCGAAGCGCGGTGATCAGCTCCGACGCCGTCATCGTCGTGGAAGGCTCGACCGGCGCGTTGTCCTGCCGGATCCCCGCATGCACCACGCAGAGGATCAGCACCAGCACGGCGGGAAGCAGATCAATGGAGATGGCCCCGGCCCAGCTCGGCAGGAAATCGCCGGCATAGACCCACACCGCCTCGGCGGGCGAGAGTGGTTGAAACCGGGTCGGCTCGACCGGCGGCAGTTCGACGATCTTGTCTGCCGCGGCGGAGAGCGCGGCGGCCTGTGCGGAAACCGCTGCCGCCACCTTGCCCACCACCGCGTTCTGCCGTTCGCCGAGATCGCCGCGGCCGCCGGCGGCGGGCGCGATGAAGCCGGAAGCAAGTCCATCGGCAGTGCGCTTCACCGCGGGGGCGACCGAGCGTTGCTGCAAGGTGGTGATGGTGCCCATTAGCGCAGTGGCTTCCCTGCCGAAGGCGTCGATCCGGGCATTGATTGGGCCGCGGTCGGAAACGAGCTCGCGCATCTTCTCCAGCTGCTTGCTGCCCTGTTCAAACAGCGTCTTCTGATTGCCGGCGGATTGGGTGACTTCCTGCGACAGCCCGGCAAGCTGCGTCGACATCTGGCCGAGCAATTGCACGACCGTGCCCGAGCCCGAGGTGCCGGTGAGCGAGCCGCCGCGCTCGGATTCCGCCAGCTTGGCGAAGCGCGCGGAAGCCATCTGAATGTCGGGCAAGAGCCCCTGCACCGCGAGGCCGTTGCGATAGGCCTTGTCGAGGTCGCGGGTGTAATTCTCCACGGAGATGGCGAGGTGCTGCTGGATCGCGGCGGCGCCGGCGAGCGCGGAAGCATTCAGCCAGGCCGACATGGCGCACGATCATCGCCGAGCCAAGCAGCATGCAGCCGAAGAGGAGGCCGCGGCTCTTGGCGTCGCGCACATGCGGCATGAAGCCCATCAGGAACGACCAGAAGGCGTAAATGCCGACCGAAACCGCCACGGCGTAGATCACGGCGGCAAAGAAGACCACCGTGGCGTCGCCGTTGAGCAGGTCGCGCACGCCGAGATAGGTATAGACACCGCTGCCGAGCGCAAGCACGGCGAGCGTGACGCGCAGCGTCACTTCGAGGCGCTGAACGCCTTCGCGTAAGGCTATCGACATAGGACTCCCTTGCGGCCCGACACCGCTCTCTTCCGCGCGCCCCTCAACGGATTCTGGGATATTCAATCAGGCCGGATTCCGCCGAGAATATGGCCCCTTCTGGCCACTCCTGGGGCGCGCGTCGTTTGCGCCGGGGGATTTGTCCGGCTAACCCTTGCCGGAACCCATTCCGGTTCCGTCCATTGGATAAGTCGCCTGCCGCCGCCTTCGCCCCGGAGCCCCGTATTGATCCGCATCATGACCTACAACGTCCATCGTTGCCGGGGCCGCGACCGCCAATACTCGCCGCAGCGGATCGCGGACGTAATCGCCTCGGCCAAGCCGGACGTCGTCGCGCTGCAGGAATTGGACGTCGGCCGCGCCCGCAGCGGCGGCGTTGACCAGGCCGAAATGATCGCGGCCGCGCTCGGCATGCGGGCGCAATTTCACCCCGCGCTGAAGGTGATGGAGGAGCTTTACGGCGACGCCATCCTCACCGCCTGCCCTTCGCGCCTGGTGAAGGCAGACGCGCTGCCCGGCCTTCCGCGCCTGCGCGGCCTCGAGCCACGCGGTGCGGTCTGGGCGGCGATCACGATCGGCGGCAGCGAGCTACATGTCATCAATACCCATCTCGGACTGGTGGCGCGCGAGCGGCGGAAGCAGATCGATTGTCTGCTGAGCAAGGAATGGCTCGGACATCCCGACTGCCGCGACCCGGTGATGCTGGTGGGCGACTTCAATATGCAGCCGCGCTCGCGGAATTATCGAAAATTGATCGGCCGTCTGCAAGACGCGCATCGTTCGCGCAACAGGCACTATCAGGCGACTTTTCCGGCGCGCTTTCCGACGCTGCGCATCGACTATGCCTTTGTCGGGCCCGGCATCCATGTGACGCATGTCGATACCCTGCGCACGCCGCTGGCGCGCATCGCCTCCGATCATTTACCTCTAGTGGTCGATCTCGAGGTTGAGTCGCCGGCGGTCCAGCAGGCGGCGCAATAATGGCCACCAGCAAGCGCCTCACGCGGCGGCGTGCGCTGACCAGCCTGAAGGCGCAGCGTGAACGCCGCATGACCTGGCTAAAGCGCGGGATCGCGGTCGCGGTGATCGCGCTCGCCGCCGGCCTGCTCTACAATACGCTGAGCGGCTATAGCCTCGATCAGATCCTGCAATCCATCAAGGCGATTCCGCTCGCGCGCCTTGCGCTTGCGGCGGGCTTTGCGGCAGCGAGCTATTTCTGCCTCAGCTGGTTCGACTTTCTGGCGGTGCGCTATGCCGGCACGCCGCTGCCGTATCGCCGTTGCGCGCTCGCGTCTTTCTGCTCGCTCTCGCTCGGGCACAATATCGGCTTCGCGGCGCTGTCGAGCGGCGCGATTCGCTACCGTTTCTATTCGCGCTGGGGGATGAATGCCGGGCAGATCGCCAAGGTGATCATCTTCTGCGGTGTGACGGTCGGCCTCGGCCTGCTTACGCTCGCGGGCGTTGCGTTGCTGTTGCGGCCTGATCTCGCCGCCAAGATGCTAGGGGTGGCGCCCTCGCTCGCGATGGCGCTCGGCGCCCTCTGTCTCCTCTTGTCGGCACTCTATCTGGTCGCGGCCGCCTTTCTGCGGCGCAAGGTGAAGATCAAGAATTGGACGCTGCCGATGCCAGAGTTGAAGTTCGCTGCCGCCCAGATCGGCATCGGCTCGGCGAATTTCGCCTGCGTCGCCGGCTGTCTGCATCAAACACTCTCAGCTGTCGGTGACCTGCCCTATTTTGCCGTCGCGGCAGCCTATGTCATCGCCAACGGCAGCGCATTGCTGACACACGTGCCGGGCGGGCTGGGGGTGATCGAAAGTGTGGTGATGTTTTTGATTCCGGGCGGTGCGGTCATTGGCGCACTGGTGATGTTCCGGGTGATCTATTTTCTCCTGCCGCTCTGCATCGGCGGACCGCTGTTCGGGCTGACGGAGATCTATTTCCGCGGCAAGAAGCGCGTAAGGTGAGCGCGATCGCCTAGTCCTTTTTGCGCGGGAACAAGAAGAACGGGCGCTTGGGATCGAGCAGCCAGGTGCCGAACACCGGCTTGGTCGGCAGATCACCCATGTCTGCGACCTTTCGCAGACAGCGCCCGTTACAGCTGAGCTTCTCGATGGTGCGCAACAACGAGCCTTCGGCCTCGAACGCCTCACGCACCGCCTGCGGCGTGGAATCGAGATGCTCGGCGATCAGCTTCTCGCGCAGAGCGACAATGGTGCGGCGGCGCGCATCGTCTTCGACCTCGACGGCGAGATCGAGCTCGGTGTCGAGGGCGGTCGAGCGATTGTTGATGTTGGAGGAGCCGACGCGCACGAAATCGTCGTCGACGATGATGATCTTCGAGTGCACCGTGATCGGGCAATCCTCGCCTTCCTGCTGCACCACCGGATAATAGGCGCCGAAGCGTCCATGGCGGTCGGCCCGGAGCAGCCGCTGCACCAGCCTCCACTGATTGCCACCCATCACGAAGCCTTCCATTTTGCTGGTGAAGACTTTGCGTACGATGACCACGATCTCGGGCCCTTCCGGCCGCGAAAGCAACTCCGTCAACAGATTGCCGACCCGGGGTGCGCTGAAATACTGCGCCTCCATGTAAATCGAGCGCCGTGCCGCCCCGAGCGCATCAAGCGTGAGCGTCATGCCTTCGGTAACCTCTGGCAGGCCGCGCCAGGAAGCCAAGGTGCGCACGACGGCAACTCCCGTATCCGTGAAATCCGGCTGCAGGTCGCCGGGCCACAGATCGTGAACAGCGGTCACCGGCGGGATGTCCTCGCTGGATGGCGCGCCGCCAGCGCTCGCGCGCCACAGCGGCGACCAGCAGCGCCGTTTCGCCCTCCACGAGCATCTGCACGTCATGCACCGGCGGATAGGGCACGCCATCGGGCCCCTTGCGCAGTTCGTGCGTCGCCTGGTGCTCGGCGGTGTCCCAGCGGCGGATGGTGAGATCCATGCCGCCGACGAAAGCGACGGTGTCGTCCACGCAAACGACTTTCTGATGGTGAGCGCCATAGAGCGGGTGCTCGCGGTCAAGCCGCACCTGGATACGCGGATGTTTTTCCCATTCCGCGCCCAGCAAGAGCGGCAACGGGGCGCCGGGCGCGTGCAGCACCGCCACGCTCCATATCAGCACGCGGACTTGCAGCTCCGGATTTTCCTCCACCAATGCGCGCAGTAAATCGCCGAGCTTGGGAGAATCCGGTTGATCGGGCAGCAGCCTGATGCCGGCGTCGAAATCCCAGCCGATAATGATGATGGACTTGCGCGCCCGCCGCAGGACCTTCTCCAGCTGGGCATAATAGTGAGCGCCGTCGATGAGCACCGCGGCGCGCCGGGCCCGCGCGATGCGCCAGCAATTATGCCCCTCTTTCAGGATCGGACGGCGGGGTGGCTGCACATCGCTTGCCTCCGCCCGGTGCAACGTTTGATCCAAAATAGTCCCCAGCAATCAATAAAAGCCGATTGCATAGAACGGGCGAAGTCCCTGGTGGTTCCCTGCAATCGGCGATTATCGGCTGGGAAGGCTAGGCGGCCGCGGACTTTGTATCGACGCATGACGCGCAGATCTGCTCGACATGGCGGTGATCGGTACCGCAGCAGCCGCCCAGGATGGTGAGTTGCGGCAAGATTGCGCGCAGCTTGCGGTAGTCCTGCCCGAGCTCCACCGGATTTCCGATATCGAGATCCGGCGCGACATCGAGCTCGGCATGGCTGCGCTTGGAGGAATTGGCGCGCAGGCCCCGCAGACGCCTGGTCCAGTCGCCGCCCTTCCTCAGCTCCGCCTCAAAATGCGTGGGATGCGCGCAATTGATCATGTAATAGGCCGCTGCCTTACCGGTCTCCCAGTCGCATTGCTCGATCGCATCCTTCAGGCTCTGGCCGCTCGGCAGCCTGCCGTCGGTCTCGAGCGTGAAGGAGATCACCGCCGGCATCTGCGCCGCCTTCGCCGCCCGCACAACGCCGATCGCTTCATCCACATAATTGATGGTGAAGGCACTGGTCATGTCGGCTTCGGTGCCGGCGAAGATGCCGATCTGGAAGCTGTGATAGTCCTGCGCCTCCTTTGCCGTCATCGCGTTTCCGACTTGGTAGCCATCGCCGCGCGGGCCGATATTGCCGGAGATGACGATCGGCGTTTGCCTGGTCTCGTGCTTGCGCCGGAGCTCCGCCATAATCTCGATCGAGCGCCGGTTGGCTTGCGCCAATGCTTCCCGCGAGTAGCCGAGCTTGACGCCCCAATCGGGATTGGCGCGCCAGGTGGCGCCTTCCAGGATAAAGCCGATGCCGGCGCGCTTGGCGAGCGCGATATAGCTCTCCTTGTAGCTGCGCAGCCGCGCCACGCCCGTCTTTGACTTCAGCAAGTCGAAGCTGGCGAAATGCGGAAGCTCGATGCCGTCGTGGAAAATAAGGGTGGTCTCCAGGCCGCCGTCGGTGAGGAAAAGGCGGTCCCCCAGCTGCGGCAGGTTGTTGCGGTATTTGCTCATAACAATGGTCCTTCTTGTCCGCGCCGGGAGCGGCGCCATGCGGCAGGACCTAAAGCCTTTCGCGCGCCAGGGTTAGCCGACTCGTGGTGCAGCCCGGTGGGATTAATTTTGCGGAGCAAATTCAATGTTTTGCTCGAAGACTGTCGGGCCGACGGCCTGCGGCGAGTGCGCCGTAGCCACGTCAACTGGACTCATGGTACAGTTCGCCATGCTCGAGAAGTCGCCCAAGCGGACCAATGAGACCAACGAACGCCTGCTGGCGCTGGCGGAAGCCGCCGTCATGGCCAAAGGCTTCGCCGCCACCTCGATCGAGGAGCTGATCGCGGCGGCCGGCATCACCAAGAGCGGCTTCTTCTATCACTTCAAGGACAAGAACGCGCTCGCCAAGGCGCTGATCCAGCGCTACCTCGACCAGGACAAAGTGCTGCTCGACGATATCTTCAGCCGCGGCGATGAGCTCAACGAAGACCCGCTGCATGGCTTTCTGGTCGGCTTGCGCCTGTTCGCCGAGCTGATGGCGAACCTGCCGGCGAATTATCCCGGCTGCCTCGCCGCCTCCTTCGCCTATTCAGGACCAGCTCTTCAACAAGCGAGATCCGCGAGCTGAATGCAAGCAGGCATGCTCGGTTGGCGCACGCGCTTCCGCGAGCGGCTGGATCTGATCGCCAAGCAATATCCGCCGAAGCAGGAGGTCGACTTCGAAGCGCTCGCCGACATGGCGGCTGACGCTGGTGGAAGGCGGGCTGGTGATGGGGCGCCTGCTGAAGGACCCCAGCATCCTGCCGCGACAGATCCTGCTCTACCGCGACCTGGTCCGCTTCATTTTCGCGCCCGACGGCGCGGTGACTTTCATTTTCGTCATTGCCGGACTTGATCCGGCAATCCATCCTTCTTCACAAGCGCTCGATCGACGCCCGTGCTCGACAGTCGGTCGTCGGCATTACGAATTCACCTGAAACGCGCGCGTTGACACCCCCGGCCCAGTGTCTACATTAGCCTCGTTCCCAGGGGTGCCTCGCAGGAGGCTGAGATACCGACGGCCTAGCCGATGTCCGGCAAAATGGCAGCGCGGTGACCCTTCGAACCTGATCCGGGTCATGCCGGCGAAGGGACAGGACACCATGGCGCAATCGATTTTCCTGGCGAAGCTGATCGGTCCGTTTTTCGCGATTGTCGGGCTGAGCGTGCTCGTCAACGCGTCGGCCTTCCGCGGCATCGCCAAGGAATTCCTCAGCAGCCCGGCGCTGATCTTTCTCTCCGGCATCCTGACGCTGCCGGTCGGCGTCGCCATCGTGCTCACGCATAATGTCTGGGTCGCTAACTGGCGCGGTGCTGATCACCATTGTCGGCTGGCTTGACCTGATCACCGGCGTCGCCCGCACCGTCGCCCCGCAGCGCGTCGCCGAGAGGGGCAAGACAATCGCGGCCAACCACAATTTCCCCTCATCGCCGGCGGCATCTGGTTCCTGGTCGGTGCCGTGCTCTGCTTCTTCGGCTATGTCCGCTGAATAATCTCTCGAAGGAAACCAACCCATGAACAAACCGATCCCCGCCGCCGAATTCGAGACGCCGAAGGTCACCACCGGCCCGCTGCCCGCCTCGCGGAAAGTTTATTCGGTGCCGGAGGCCGCGCCCGACCTGCGCGTGCCGCTGCGTGAGATCGCCGTGTCGGATCCGAACGAGCCGCCGCTGCCGGTCTATGACACCACCGGTCCCTACACCGACCCGGATGCCGGATCGACGTCGAGCGCGGCCTGCCGCGCACGCGCATCGAATGGGTGAAGGAGCGCGGCGGCGTTGAGGAATACGAAGGCCGCCCGATCCAGCCGGTCGACAACGGCAATGTCACCGGCAAGCATCTGGCGCGCAATTTCCCCAATACGCCGAAGCCCTGGCGCGCGCTCGATGGCAAGCCCGTCACGCAATACGAATTCGCGCGCGCCGGCGATCATCACCAAGGAAATGATCTACGTCGCCGAGCGCGAGAATCTCGGCCGCAAGAAAATGCTGGAGCGCGCGCAGGCAACCATCGCCGACGGCGAAAGTTTTGGCGCGTCGCTGCCCGCCTTCATCACGCCGGAATTCGTGCGCGAGGAAATCGCGCGCGGCCGCGCCATCATCCCGTCCAACATCAACCATGCCGAACTCGAGCCGATGATCATCGGCCGCAATTTTTTGGTGAAGATCAACGCCAATATCGGCAACTCGGCCGTCACCTCCTCGGTGGAGGAGGAAGTGGAGAAGATGGTCTGGGCGATCCGCTGGGGCGCCGACACGGTGATGGACCTCTCCACCGGCCGCAACATCCACAACACCCGCGAATGGATCTTGCGCAACGCGCCGGTGCCGATCGGCACCGTGCCGATCTACCAGGCGCTGGAGAAGGTGAACGGCGATCCGGTCAAGCTCGACTGGGAATGCTACAAGGACACGCTGATCGAGCAATGCGAACAGGGCGTGGATTATTTCACCATCCATGCCGGCGTGCGGCTGGCTTATGTGCCGCTCACCGCCAACCGCGTCACCGGCATCGTCTCGCGCGGCGGCTCGATCATGGCGAAGTGGTGCCTGTCGCGGCACAAGGAGAGCTTCCTCTACGAGCGCTTCGACGAGATCTGCGACATCATGCGGAAGTATGACGTGAGCTTCTCGCTCGGCGACGGCTTACGCCCCGGCTCGCAGGCCGACGCCAACGACCGCGCGCAATTCGCCGAGCTGGAGACGCTGGGCGAACTCACGCAGATCGCCTGGCAGAAAGGCTGCCAGGTGATGATCGAAGGCCCCGGCCATGTGCCGATGCACAAGATCAAGATCAACATGGACAAGCAGCTGAAGGAATGCGGCGAGGCGCCGTTCTACACGCTCGGCCCGCTCACCACCGACATCGCGCCGGGCTACGACCACATCACCTCCGGCATCGGCGCCGCCATGATCGGCTGGTTCGGCTGCGCCATGCTCTGCTACGTTACGCCGAAGGAGCATCTCGGCCTGCCCAACCGCGACGACGTCAAGACCGGCGTGATCACCTACAAGATCGCGGCGCACGCCGCCGACCTCGCCAAGGGCCACCCGGCCGCGCAGTTGCGCGACGACGCACTCTCGCGCGCACGCTTCGACTTCCGCTGGGAGGATCAGTTCAACCTCGGACTCGATCCCGACACCGCGCGGGCCTTCCACGACGAGACGCTGCCGAAGGAAGCGCACAAGGTGGCGCATTTCTGCTCGATGTGCGGCCCGAAATTCTGCTCGATGAAGATCACGCAGGATGTGCGGGATTACGCAGCCACGCTGAACGAAAAAGAGGCCGGCATGGCGGAGATGAGCGAGAAATTCCACGCGCTCGGCGATCAGGTCTATGTCGATGCGGAGAAGGTGAAGGCGCCGCACGCCGCCGCGCTCGACACCGAAGCGGCGCATTCCGCGAAGCATGCGGCGCTGGTGAAGGAGAGTAATAAGGCGTTTTAACCGGCCCTCCGCTGGAAACACCAGAGACAAGGGCAAGGCACCGCACAAAGGACACCGGAATGCTTTACCGCTGCCTGGCTGCGGCCTTTGCCGCGATCGCACTGACTATCGCGATACCGCCCGCTTCCGCGCAAAATGTCGCGCCGGTCCAGCCGGCCCCGCCCGTCGCAGGCTATCCGGCCGAGCCTTTGCTCTCCACCAGCACCACTATCATCGGCGAGCCGCTGCGCTATCCATCCGGCGCGGCGCATGTCACCTCCGCAATCGTCGCACTGGCGCCGGGCGCACGCACCATCGTGCACAAGCACGGCGTGCCGATGTTCGCCTACATCCTCGAAGGCGAAATCACGGTCGACTACGGCAAGCACGGCAAGCGCACTTACCGGAAGGGACAGTCGCTGATGGAAGCGATGAATGTCGCGCATTTCGGCGAGAACACCGGCACGGAGCCGATGCGCCTGATCGTGGTCTATATGGGTGCAGCCCGCGCCAAGGACGTCATTCCGGTGAAGTGAGCAGCGACGCTCACACCCTATTGACGTGCCCGATATGCAGGCCGAAGTTCGCCCGATAGATCACGCAGGACGTGCGGGATTTTGCGGCGAGCCTGAACGAGAAAGAATCCGGCATGGCGGAGAACGCTCCCCCTCCCCGACCGTGGCCGACTTGGTGTAGCGTTACGCGGAAAACGCGGAATGCCCGATCGTCGCCGGGCGAATTTCGCATCAGGGGAGGCATGTCATGAAACTAGTCCAGACAACAGCAGCGCTCGCTTTCGCGTTGGTGTCGTTTTCAGCGGCCGCAGCGGAGTTTCCCGCGCCGAAGGAAGGCGAATGGATCGCGCGCGACTTCAAATTTCATACCGGTGAGGTCATGCCTGAGCTGCGTTTGGCCTACCGGACGATCGGCGAGCCCACGGGCGAGCCGGTGGTGCTCCTGCATGGAACGGGCGGTTCCTCCGCCGGCATGGTCGCGCCCGCTTACGGCGGCGAATTGTTCGGCGCAGGCCAACCGCTCGACGCAAAAAAATATTTCATCATCATCCCGGACGCGGTCGGCCACGGAAAATCGTCGAAACCTTCAGACGGTCAGCGAACGAAATTCCCGCAATACAATTACGACGACATGGTCGAAGCGCAGTATCGTCTGGTCAAGGAAGGGCTCGGCATCCGCTCACCTGCGCCTGGTGATCGGAAATTCCATGGGCGGCATGCACACATGGATTTGGGGCGCCAAATACCCGGACTATATGGACGCCCTCGTTCCCATGGCGTCGCAGCCGAGCGAGATGGCAAGCCGCAACTGGATGCTGCGGCGGATGATGCTCGAACTCATCCGCAACGATCCCGAATGGAACAACGGCAGCTACACGGCGCAACCGCGCAACATGAAGCTCGCCAACGTGTTCTTCGCAATCGCCACCAATGGCGGAACGCTCGCTTACCAGAAGGCAGCGCCGACGCGCGAGGCGGCTGACAAGTTGGTCGATGCCCGCCTGGCGGCGCCGATGACTGCGGACGCCAACGACTTCCTGTATCAGTGGGGTTCCTCGGGCGACTACAACGCGTCGCCCGGGCTTGATCGCATTCAGGCCGCGCTGCTGGCGATCAACGCCGCGGACGACGAACGCAATCCCCCGGAAACCGGACTGATGGAGCGCGAAATCAAGCGCGTGAAGAATGGCCGTCTCTATCTCATTCCCGCGAGCGATGACACCCGCGGTCATGGCACCACTGGTATGCCCAAATTCTGGGGGCGGCAGGTGCAGGAATTGCTGGCGACGACTCCCAAGCGGACAATGTGAGGCAGTGAGAAAGAGGCCGGCATGGCGGAGATGAGTGAGAAGTTCCAGGAGTGGGCGGCGAGGTTTATCTCGACGCGCACAAGGTGAAGGAGAGCAACCGCGTGCTGTGATGAAGATAGGTGACGTCGTCATCATAGCGATCTGGGCAGTTTTTCTCCTGGACGCAGTTTTTCAGGGGCTGCGGATCCCACACGGGGCGTTCGGGCCGCCCCCGCCCTGGATACACGTGGCATTCGCCATCTTCGCGTTTGCGGCCGCGTTCTTTCAGCGACACCCCTCTAGACGCGAGCGCGGCTGGTTTGGGTTTAAATTTTGGTCGAGGATCGAAACCTGGTTGAAGGAGCGGCTTCGCGTCGTTTCATTGATGATGGTGGGCAGCCTCCTTCTGGGCGTCACCGGTTTAGTGACGACATATTTCTCCACTGAGAGCAGCACCGCATACTCGCAGAGCGCGTTCTTCATCTCCGTTGGGCTCGGCTTGCTTGCGGCGTATTTGCTGAGTTTGAGGTATCCACCAAGAGTACGTTAGGCGTGAAACTCGGCACCACACAGGAGTCCTCCATGAAAACGCTGATGACCGCGGCGGCGGCCGTGCTGGCTACGGCCACCGTCGCGCTGGCGCAGCCCGCGCCCGATCTCAAGGGGACGTGGTCCGGCAAGTGGAGGACCGTCATCCTCGGAAGCAATCCGCACCATCCGCCAAGCGGCCCGGCCGATGCGCCACGCGTTCGCGAGATCACGTTCACATTCGAGATCGAGGGCCAGGATGGCCGCCTCATCTGGGGCAAGTCGTGGTCCAGTCCCGAGCGCAAGGAGCCGTTCGTGGCGAGCATCACCGGCGATGGACGCACGATCATCGGCGCCGACAGCGACGGCTCGCTGACCATGCGCATCGGCGGCCGTGGCCGCATGGACGCCTGCTACGTCCACCCCGCCACCGGCCCGTCGCAGTCGATGGTGGCAAGTTGCGGCGCGCTGCAGCGTTCGCGGTAAGTGCGATGCCGCGCACCTGATCAGCCCGAAGTTCCGACTTGGCCCGCGCTAGGATATATGCGTCCGGTGGCTGCGCGACAGCGGCGCGTGCTTCCTCTATTGGCGAAGTGAAGCCTTCACCTTATCGTGCGGCGGCCCTTGGCACCGCAAGCGCAGCTTTTGTATTCTTGCGCCAACACAGTTCGCTGCCGTTGTAGGGGGTTAGCATGAAGCTTTTCTGGGCCTTCGTCTTTGCCGGCGCAGTTGTTCTCCTCGCGCCGCTCGGCGCGGAGGAGGCGGTCGCGCAAACGCCGTCAGTCACTGAAAAGCTCAACGCCTATGTCGGCTGCATCAACCGGCTGTCGGCGCGCTCCTACCAATCCCGCGAGCGCTATTTCAGCTGGGCCGACAAGAAAGGCCCGACCGGCAAGGAGCGGATCATCTACGGCACCTACACCATCTACGACACCTCGGATTGCCGGAAGAATGTCGAGAAGGCCAATGCGCTGGAGCCGCGCGACGCCTCGCTCGAAGCCGCCGCCTCGGCCTATGCGGAGGCCGTGTCGAAGCTCGAGCCGCTGCTGAAGGAGGCGGACGACTATTATTCCCAGGAGGACTACAAGGACGACAAGATGGCGAAGGGCAAGGCGCTGCATCCGCGTCTGGTCGTCGCCTGGGATACCTTCGCGGTTGCCGACCGCAAGCTGCGCGACGGCGTCGAAGCCATAAACGACAAGCGCGCGCTGGAGAAGCTCGCGGAGATCGAGCAGAGCGAAGGCAAGAAGGCGCGCTACCATGTCGAAGCGCTGATGATCAACGCCAAGCGCGTGCTGCGCACGCAGGACGCAACGAATCCCGACATCGCCGAAATCAGCAAGGCGCTGAACGAATACGAAAACATCGTCAAGGCGGCCGAAGGAGTTTCCGGCGCCGATGGCGGCGCCAAGATCGGCTCAATGTTTATCAGCAACGCCAAGTCGTTTCTGACCACAGGCAAGCAGCTGATGCGCCGCATCCGCGACAAGACGCCATACAGTTCCGGCGACAAGATGATGCTCAACGCCGGTAGCGGCTGGATGGTCGAGGGTTCGCCGGCGCGGCTGTTGCGCGACTACAATCAGCTGGTCGATGCGTATAATCGCGGGGCGAACATTTAACGCGACGAGCGGTCTTTCCCTCCATCGTCATGCCCGGCCTTGTGCCGGGCATCCCGCTTAGGGACGCAATCTGCCATTCTAAGCGAGATGGCCGGGATAAACCCGGCCATGACGAGCGATGTCTGATCTGGCGCGTTTATGCGTCCAGCCCATCCGAGACATGGCGGCGCCCCTCGGCCTTCCCTCGTTGCCGCAAGACAGCCCGCGCGCTATGAATGGGAAAGCCCCGGCGCCCCGCGCGGGGGTTGCGATTTCATCTTCGGATCAGGGGGCTTCCATGCGCACAGCTTCGCGGGCCGCTGGTACGGCCATCGTTGCATCCATGCTTTCGTTCGCGCCCGGCTCCGGCGTTCAGGCGGCTGAGCTGAAGGTCCTGGGGACCGGCGCCCACACCAGCGCCTTCAAGGAGCTGATCCCGCAGTTCGAGCAGGCGACCGGCCATAAGGTCACGGCCGAGTATGCGGCGACGCCGCAGGTGATGAAAAAGATCCAGGAGGGCGCGCCGTTCGATGTCGTCGTGATGATCGACACGCCGATGAAGGACCCCGCCAACCAGCAACATTTTGCCTCCGGCCCGCGCCCGCCGATTTCCAGCGTGGGACTTGGCGCCGCTGTGCGCGCCGGCGCGCCCAAGCCCGACATCTCGACGCCCGAGGCGTTCAAGCAGACTTTGCTCAAGGCGAAGTCAGTCGCCATCCTGCCCGAGAGCATCAACGGCAAGCATTTCCTTGCCGTGTTCGACCGCCTCGGCATCGCCGAGGAGATGCAGGCCAGGATCAAGCCGCAGAACGCGCCGCCGGATGTCGCGCAGGCGGTCGCCAAAGGTGAGGCCGAGCTGGCGTTGTTTGTCACCAATGTTCTGATTGGCGTCCCGGGCGTCGATTATGCCGGTCCCGTGCCCCCGCAATTCGACCAGAACCTTGTGTTCGCGGCCGCGGTCAGCGCCAAGGCGAAGGAGCCGGAAGCGGCGAAGGCATTCATCCAGCATCTGACGACGCCGGCCGCCGGAGCCGTTATGAAGGCGAACGGGATGCAGCTGCCCTAGGTCTCCGCCGCTGGCATTGGAGGTGTCGGTATGAAACTTGTCCCAGCTTTGTTACTCGCCGGCGCAGCCTTTCTCCTCGCGCCGCACGGCGCGAACAAGGCCGTCGCGCAAACGCCGTCGGCCACCGAAATGCTCAACGCCTATTTGAGGACTTGATGGCCAGTATGTGCCAGCTTTATGGGAAAGAAACTCATGGAAATTAGCTGCGATGTCACTTGGTTTGCCGAGCGTGACATTGATGTTTTCTTAGCCGAAGAATTGAGAACAAACGAATATTTCTGTCGTTGGTTCCTATCAAAGCTTGCCAGAGCTGACGCGGTTTCGGCTCCCGCTTACCGGACTCGCGTCTCGGCGCCTGATGACGCCGGCAGGGAGACTGACGTCGAAGCGCTGTTCCGTACCTTGCGCGGCGATATTCATGCTGTGTTTATTGAAAATAAGATCAAAGCGGGCTTTCAACCCAACCAGATGGAGGATTATCTAGATCGTGCCGAGCGCGGCAAGAGAGACGGAAAGTGGAAATTTCTGTCGTCGTATTTGCGCCTCGGTACAGGACGTTTGCGACCCCGGCCGAAGTTATAAAGGTGACTTTCGACGAGGCAGCAAATAATTTGTGGGCGCAAATAACTAGCGACGCTCGTTTGATCTATCGCTCTCATTTTTTGAATTGCGCCGCTCAACCGAACATCGTCGTTGTTGAAACAGAAAATCCATTTGCTGTTCAATGGTGGATGGCTGTGGATGAAATGGCTAGGCGCGAATTTGGCGACTTTTTTGTCATTGACCGGCGCAGATTCCCAAAGACAACTTACGTGAACTTAAAATGCGCTGAAATGCCGCCCTACTTACGGCTAGATCTCAAGGGCAATCAGGGCGACGTCGCACTTGCATTCATCGGCTTTCCAGGAGATGTCCTGCAATCTGTGGTGTCGAGAATTGAACCAAAGGTCGCTGATGTAGTGAGAAAGCGGGGCCAAGATCCCACACTTTGGATAGGAAACCTTCGCAAGTTTCAAATCAGTGATGGCATCAGCGCAATAGATGGGCCCGTTCTTGAGGCCTACCAAGCGGCCCACAAACTATTGTTTTTTTGGAAACAAAACAGAGCACGGTTCGACGAAGTCGCCGCGAGCTTGCCATTGTCCCGTCCATGACGTTCGCGCCGAGGACGTCTTCTAGCACCGTTTACCTCGCCTCTTCATCGCCGCGCGACTGACTTATGGCTGGCCAAACTGGAGATATGTCGCACAGTTTGGCATATAGATTAGGAGCGTTTGGCCTGTCGCAGCCAACGCAGCAGCGAGAGCCGCTGCAGCATTTAGTCGACTCTGTCTTCGAAGAATAGAATCGATCGATCCCATGGGGACGGTCATAAAGGATTGCAGCCCAAATACGGTAGACAAGAGCCACAGAATGGCCGCCGCTCCGGCACAAACAGCAACACTTAGCTGCATCCAAAATGTCGCATCGCAATTTTGCAAGAAGTGCGGCATGGAATTCCTCTTTGTGCAAAGGCCGAATTTATAACTTCACGCCAGTATGTTCTTCGATCTTCTTCTTAATAAGTCCCTTTGCTAACTCCTTTAGAAGATCAATTGTAAATCCGCCTGCCTTTGCAGCACCGGCTTTTGTCTGTCGCCAAATTTCTGGATCCCGAACACTATCGAGATAATCGTGACCTGCCCAGGTAAGACGCAAATCGAGCCAGTTCTTGCCCGACATCGTATGCGCTTTGATACCGCTGACGAAGCCCGCCTCGTTGATAAGCAGTTCGAGGTGGCCGGCCAGCTTTTCGTATTGCTGCTTGTCCGCGTCGGCTTGTAACAAATTCGCAAGATTCGGCTTGTCTTTCTCTTCGATGATCAAAAGCAACTCTCGAACAAAATCCATATCGCGCTTCATCGTCCACTCCGAATGCGGCTTGGTCCTCATGTTGATGCGCCTCCCGGCGCTCCGCTCCCTCGGACATTTTTCGGGGGACGACTCCCCCCGCCCCTTTTTCGGGGGACGACTCCCCCCGCCCCGGGGGATACGACGACAGGCGGACCCGTCGCCTGACAAAACACGGGCCGATGACGCGTGGCTGTTTGACAGATGGAATTGGTATCGCTCGTCATGGCCGGACTTGTTCCGGCCATCTCGATCAGGAAGGCACTGCTCGCCTAAGCGAGATGCCCGGGTCAAGCCCGGGCATGACGAGAGTGAAAAGACTTGGCTGTTTGACAATCGAATCCAAGAAGCCGACGCGCGAAGCGCGTGCGGCTAAGACGGCGGGCCGAACAGGGGAGTCTGTCCGAGCGCGGCGTCCATCTCGCGGATCGGCAACTCCGTGGCCGGCGGCGGCGGGCTCGGGCTCATGCTCGTCTCCCGGTATGTCCGCAGCGCCTGTTCGTCGCCGACGAAGACGCATTTGCAGAAATCGGGATCGGCATAGGCGTAATACCGCCGGCCCTGCTCCGTGCGCGACATCATCACGCGCGCCGGCGCGCGCCGGAGCAGATCGATCTCCTGCGCCGTCGCCGCGGGGCGGACCTTGAAGCCCGCGGAGCGCAGCCGCATGTCGATCTCCTGCTGCGCCTGCGCGGGCGCCGGCGCACCGAAGGCAAGCGTCGCTGCGATGAAACCAAGGGATAGGAACAGGCGCATGACGTGCCTTTTCAGAGTCTTGCCGGCAACAACTTACCGCAGAGAACAATCCCGCGCCATCTCCGCTTGACCCGTGTGAAGATGAATGGTCAGAAGTCCCCACATGATCTTCGACGTCATCATCTACGCCCTCATCGCCCTCGCCGTGGTCATGGGCTTCACCTCGGGCCTGCTGCGCAGCATGGCGACCATCCTCGGCTATGTGATCGCGGCGCCAATGGCGTTCGGCGTCGCGCCCGCGCTGTCGTCCTTCCTGACGACGCATCTCGACATGCCGCCGGCCTATAAGGGCATGGTCCTGGTCGCCCTCCTGCTCCTGCTCGGCATGATCTTCGGCGCGCTGCTGCGCCGTGCGCTCACCGATGTCACCGGGCCGCGGATCAGCATTCCGGACCGCATCGCCGGCGCCGGGCTCGGCGCCATGCGCATCGGCTTCGTCGCTGTGCTGATCGTGGTGATCTTCGACCGTATGATTCCACCGGGCGTGCACCCGGCTTTTCTCGCCGGCTCGCAGCTGCGGCCCCCGCTATCCGCGGCGGGGCAAGCCGGCGTGAAGGCTTTGCCGCCGCAAGTCACGGCATACATCGACCGGCTGAAGCGCGAGCGCGGGATCTAATCCTTTGTTCCCTCGCCCCAGCGCAAGTCGGATCAAATCCGACTTGTGCCAATTAATAGTGCTGATCTCGGGTAAACCCGAGATCAGTGGGGAGAGGTCAGCGCGATCTCAACCCGTTGATTTTGAGATTGAGTCCTCACTTCACCGTAATCACCAACCCGTTGAGGTCCGCCGCGACGATCGCGCCGACCGAGCGGCCGGCAAGCGAGAGCACCGCGCCCTTCTGGTTGGTCAGCACGATGGCCTGCGCGCCGCCGCCGGCGCGCCGAAGGCAAGCGCCGCCACGATGATGCCAAGGGATAGGAACAGCCGCATGACGTGCCCCTTTCCGGATGTCTTGCCGGCAAACCATATCGATCAGTTGAAACGAGAGCGCGGGATCTGAACGGCACCCGCGCCCTACGCGCTTATTGCAGCGAGATCGCCATTCCGCTCACGTCGACATTGACCATCAATCCGGCCTGCCGGCCCTGCAACTGCAAGAGCGCGCCCTTCTCGTTGCGCAGCGTGATCGCCCGAGCTCCGCCGACGACCGCAGCGCCCGCGCCGACCGCGCCGTAAACGCCGGCGACGTCCGACGGCCTGCGGATGTTGCTGACCCGGCCGGAAAAATCGGTCGCCGAAGCGCCGAACACCAGGCCCCCGCTCACGCCGCCAATCGACAGCGGGTATTGCTTTCCCTTGAACACCAGCGTGCCGCTGCCGCCGGAAGCGCCGAGGAACCAGCCGGCTTTGACTACCGAAAGCCGAATGCTGCCGGTATCGGCATAAGCCGCGGACGACAGACTGGCGCCCGTGAGGGCAATCAGAGCGACAAAAGCTGTACGAAATCCGGATGAACGCATGATGTTGTCTCCTATAGCCCTTCGCGCGTCGGGCGAGCCGCGTTAAATTGTCAGGCAATTGTTGCAATTGTTGGAGTCATCGCTTGGACGATCAACAACAATGCTGCAACGCCGCGAAAGTTCCATGGGCCCAGCCCCTTCAGGCAAAACGTTCGCGCGAACGGGCGCGGGCTTTCTCGCTCTCCACGTCGCGGTCGCGCGGAGGCGCGTTGGTCTCCAGCGACTTCAGCAGCCGGCGCGCGGCACCGGATACCTCCTCGACCGCGCGGTCAAAGGCTTCGGCATTGGCTTGCGACGGCTTGTTGAAGCCGGACAGCTTGCGCACGAATTGCAGGGCCGAGGCGCGGATCTCGTCCTCCGTCGCCGGCGGCTCGAAATTGAACAAAGTGCGGATGTTACGGCACATCGCGGACTACCTCCTGCGGCGTGGTTTTCGCGAATATAGGGCGGGCGCGCGCGCTTTGCAGCCCCGCGGGAACCAAGCGCAGCCCGAGGCGGTTCTTGTGCGGTAATGCAAAGGCTTGTCATGGCCAGCACATCCGACGCTCCCCGCCGCGGCCCCGAGCACGAAGCGCTCGCAGCTTTTATCGGCGAATGGCATGCCGAAGGCGAATCCTACGCCATCGCGCAGTCGAAGACCGATCCGCGCGGCTCGGTCGAGCGCTGGGTGAGTGACGAGACTTTCGAATGGCTGCCGGGGAAATTCTTCGTCCTGCAGCGATGGAAGGCGATGACGGGCGAAAACGCCTTCGACGGCCTGGCAGTCATCGGCTATGACGCCGAACGCCGCCGCTACGTCACGCGCTCGTTCGAGAACCACGGTTTCTTCCGCGAATACGACACGCGGGTGGACGGCGATGTTTGGACCTTCACCGGTGAGCGCGAGCGCGCGCGGGTGGAATTCACCGACGGCGGCAAGACGCAGGCAATCTCCTGGGAGTGGCGGCCCGAGGGCGATGAATGGCTGCCACTCTGCGACCGCACCGCCCGCCGCACGGACTGAACGTTCACATCGTGCCGCCTATTCGGCACCCTTCACGCAGCGAAAGCCGATATTGTGATGGCCCGCCCGCGCGCCGCGCGAGACGCTCGCCCCGCGCCAGCTGGCGCGCAAGGTGTCGGGGCCCGTATCCGCCGCGCCGCCGCGCACCACACGATCGGCCAGCGCATCGCCTTCCTCACGCCCGTCGTCGGCGCGATAGGGATAAGGCCGCATGATGCTGGCGGTCCATTCATGCACATTGCCGGCGAGATCGAGCACGCCTTCGGGCGTCGCGCCTTGCGGCAAGGAGCCGACCGGTACGGTTTTGGTCCAGCCGATGCTGAAGCGTGCGCGGCTGGCGTCCGGCGGCGCCTCGCCCCAGGGATAAGTGCGCCCCTGCGCACCGCGCGCGGCGAATTCGCGCTCGGCCTCCGTCGGCAGCCGCTTGTCCAGCGCGGAGCAATAGTCGCGCGCGCCGTACCAGCTCATCTCATTGGCCGGATGATTTTCGAAGCCCGGATCGGCACGCCAACGCCCCTGCACCTTATGGATACGTGCGTCCGCGTCATCGAAGTCAAACAGATGCTGGCCGCGCGCGTTGGACGTAGTGCCGAACTTTTCCAAAAAGGCGGCGAATTCCGCGTTGGTCACCGGACGGCGGTCGATCCAGAAGGCGTTGACCGTGACACCGTGCGGCGGCCGCTCGTCCGCCAGCCCCCGCGCGCTGCCCATCGTGAAGGTGCCGCCGGCGAGCCGCACCATGTCATCGGATGCGGAAGCAGTCGCCAAGGTGCTGAAGCTGAAAAGGCAGGCAACGGCGACACGGATCATCGCAACGCTTTCCCGTTCCAACAATTCACGATTAAACTATCGCCTTTTCGGAAGCCCGGCGAGCGAGACCATCGCGGCCGCTTTGTTCGGAGGAGACGGATGAGCGCAATGCGGAGTCTGCTCGTTGCCATTAGCGCCGTCTGCGCCTGCGGCATGCCGACGCCCGGGCATGCGCAATCCTATCCCAGCCAGCCGGTCAAGCTCATCCTGCCCTACACGGCGGGTTCACCCAATGACGTGCTCGCCCGGCTGATCGCGCCGCAGCTATCGGCGCGTCTCGGACAACCCGTCATCATTGACAATCGACCGGGCGGCGGCACGACGACTGGCGTCAACGCCGTGATCAGCGCCGAACCGGATGGCCATACGCTGTTGTTCTCCAACAGCCCCACTCACCTGATCGCCCCGGTCGCCAGCACGACGCCAACTTACGATGCGCTGAAGGATTTCGTGCCGATCGCAATTGTGGGAGCGGCGTCGAACGTTATCGTGATCGGAAACGACGTGCCGGCAAAGACGGTGCAGGAATTTGTCGCTTACGCAAAAGCCAATCCTGGCAAGCTCAACTTCGGCTTCGGCCAGGGGACCCTGCCACAGCTGGTGGGCGAGATGTTCAAGTCGGCGGCCGGGATCGAGATTACCAACGTGCCTTACAAAGGCGGAGCGCAGGCGGTGCCCGACCTGTTGGGCGGGCGCATTCAGATGAATATCGGGAATGCATCGACGCTGCTGCCGCTGCACCGCTCGGGCCAACTGCGGATCATCGGCTATACTGGGACAACACGCGCTCCGGACATGTCCGACATTCCGACCATGGCCGAAAGCGGCTATCCGACCGTGGTATCAACGACCTATTACGGTATTTTTGGCCGCGCCGATCTACCAGCCGCCATTGTCAGCAGGCTCAACGCTGACGTCAGCGAAATCCTCAAGGCGCCGGAGCTGGCCCAAAACATCGCGAAGATCGGCTTTGAGCCGAAGGCGCTCTCACCGGCGGAACTGAAGACGCTGCTCGCGGACGAAGCGAAGAAATGGACGGCGGTCGTGAAGGCAACCGGATTTCAGATGTAGATCCGTGCTCCGCGCGCATGTTTCGGCCGCCGAGCAGGCATGAAACGGGCCAAGCGGCGGGTCTTTAGTGTATGCCGCTATTGTCCGCCTTTGCTTTGCCGAAATGTTACACTAGCCACGCCGCAACCACAGCCGGTCAGAGAGGATTCTCATGTCTGATGTCACGTATGAAATCGTCGAGCATGATGGCGGCTGGGCCTACAAGGTCGGCGATGTTTTCTCTGAGACCTTCCCCACGCATGCCGCGGCGCTGAAGGCGGCGCAGATCGCAGCCGAAGAGCAGAAAACACCCGGCGAGACGGAAGAGATCGAATTTGAGGATGCCAAAGGCGAGTGGCACACGGAAACCGCGCGCGGCAATGATCGTCCCTCTACGACGGTCAAGGACAAGGACTGAGCAGCCTCACTCCTCACATCTCCCGCGCCAGCACGGCGAGCGCGACCTTCATGCCCTCCCCGTTGGTAGCCATGGCGAAACCCACATGCGTGACGGCGGTATCGATCACCGCCTGCCGGTAACTCGGATCGTCCAGCCATTGCTCCGCGAAGAAGCGCACGTCGGCGGCGGTGGGGATGGTGCCGCAGGCGCCGCAATCGGCCGAGAAGACCGTGATGGAACGCCAGCGCCTGCGTTCGGCGGGCGGCAAGACGTCGAGCAGATCCTCGCGCCTGGCGAGATCGAACTGCTCCAGCCCATCATCGGGCAGGATCGTCCGCGCCGCATCGGTAAGAGCAGGACTGGATGCGAGCGGCGTACCGCCCGATTGCTCGCGCGCCTGGTTAAATCGATGCAACACCTGCCGCGCCTGCTCCTCAGCCGAGAGCGGCGCTTGCGCTTCATCGGCCTGCAGGCTGCGTGGCCGGCCCGGGCCAGCGAAGGTCTGCACCGCATAAAGCTGCCGTTCCGCATCTACCACCATCCCGAAGCCGAAATGGGTAATGCCTTCGCGCAAGATGTTCCTGCGATGACCCGGACTTTCCAGCCAGCTCGCGTGCAGCCGCCGCAGCACGCCAACGCGCGCCGGCGGCCGGCAGCCCGAGCATTGTGCGATGTTCTCGGCGATCAGCCGCCACTTGCTACCCCCGGCCGTCACATAACGGTCGGCCGCAGTGAGTCCCTCCGGCGAGGCGTGGCCGTAATATCGACGGGTAAACATATCGTCCGCATGCGATTGCGCCGCGGTGTTCAGCTTGTCTTCCAGCGCGAGCGGCGGCAGGCCATGCTCTTCGCGCGATTGGTTCACCAGATCGAGTGCGCGCGCCTGGATGACAGTGATGTCGTCGGCGTCTTGCGCCAGACAGGGGAGGTTTGCCGCGGCCAGAAGCAAAGCGGCGGTTGAAAGCGCCAGGCTGCGAATCGTTGCCGGCATCATGCACCTCGAGCGTCGAAGAGGTGGTCCATCGAGTCAAGCCCACAAGGCTTCAGGGTTGTGATGAATCTCCAATTGTGACAGAAGCGAAGCAATTTCGCCGGGCCAAAAAAGGGCAAGTTGTCATGAAAAAAAACCTGTTAACCGCTGCCGGCGCGGCCCTTTTGTTGTCGGCCTGCACGGCATCGGTCGCCTCCTACAGCGTCAGCACCAGCGCGGCGCGGGAACTCACCGCCGAGGAGAAGAGAGTAATTGCGGATTCCCTGCTCGAGCACATCCGCGAGCCGGAAAAGGCGAAATATCTCTGGGCGCCGCTTCCGGCCAATACTCCTGTCAACGGCCAGGCGCGTTATTGCGCGGCCGTGAACGCGAAAAGCGCGCACCCGCCCTATAACGGCCTGCAGCCTTATCTCGTGCAGGTGCAGATTTCCAATGGGCAGATCGTGTCGTCGGTGGTCGGCTCCATTGCCGGCGGTAAAGACGGGCGGATCGTGCGCAATCTTTGTGCCCGGAACGGACTCAATCCCGACGATGCGGCATGATGGACGGCCTTGCTAAATCACCAGCGAGATGGTCAGCAACAGCAGCCCCACGACGCCGAGAACGGCGCGGATCAGATGCGAGCGCTCCCATTGGTCGCGCAGCTCCGTCCATTCCGGCTCTTGCCCGCCGCGGCGCGGCGCGGGGCTCAGGCCGAAGAAGCGGGTGCCTGGGCGATTCATTTTCACGTCTTTGACCCAAAAATTATTCACCGGATGCGTCAGCATCCAATAGACCAGATGCAGCGCGGCAACCGCGAGGAAGGCGGCGAGCGTCAGCCAGAAGGCCGCGCCGGAGCCGCGCATCAGAAAGGCCAGCGCCCCGAGCGCAATAACACTGACGCCTTCGGCGATGCCGCCGAGCGTGAAGCCGGGGTAATAGATCGCCTGGGTGGCGAGATATTCCTGCTTCGACAGGCGCATTTTGCCCGGATATTCGAGTGCATGCGCCAAGGTGAGCGCCATGGTCACGGCGACCAGCATCAGCGTGACGACTTGCAGGATTTGCAGCATGGTCCGTCTCGACCGTGCGTTCACACTCGCAGGAAAATCTTACGGCGATACAGGAAGCGGGCAGCGGCCAGAGCGATCAACAGCGCGACGAGTGTGACCAGGAAGCGTCCCGCACCGGGCGTGACCAGCCGATCGGCCAGCTGCTCCACATCGCCGCCCACCAGGCGTTGTGCCATGACGTGGAATCCAAACATCACGTTGAACATATAGAGCACGATCGCGCTGGCGCCGACCCACATGAAAGCGCTCGCCCAGGATCTATAGCCACGCACGTCGATGATCTCATGGAAGGCGCCGAGCAGGATCGCGGCAAAGCCTCCCGCGGCCAGCACGAAAGACGAGGTCCAGAGATATTTGTTAATGGGGAATTGCAGGCTCCAGAGCAGACCGGCAGCGAGCAGCGCGACACCGGCATAGATTAGCCAGAGCGACTTTTGCCGCGCTTCGAGTTTTGGATTTTTCAGCAGCAGCCCGGCGAAAACGCCAAGCAGGCAGGTGCCGATGGCCGGCAGGGTAGTGAGGATGCCCTCGGGATCCCAGCTGCCTTCCCATTTACGGCCGGGCAGGTAATGCGCGTCGATCCAGTTGGCGAGATTGGCACCTCGAGCGAGCGAGCCGGTACCGATGCCGGGTACCGGCACGAAAGTCATCAGTGCCCAATAGCCGATCAGCAGCGCGGCAAAACTCGCGACCATGCCGCGCAGCGATACGTTCAAGAACAGGAGCGAAGCGAACAGATAGCAAAGTGCAATACGCTGCAGCACGCCGCCGAAACGAATCTCGCTCCACCCGTTCGCCACGCCGCCATAGCAGATCACGCCGAGGGCGAAGAGCACCACGGAACGCCACAGCACCCGCTTATGCGCGGCCCATCTGCCCTCCTGCTCTACCAGTTTCGGCAGCGAGAACACGATCGCGACGCCCGTCACGAAAATGAAAAGTGGAAACACCAGATCGTAGAAATTCACACCGTGCCACTCGGCATGGGTAAATTGTGTAGCGATGACTGCGCCGAGCGCGGGCAGAAACCAGCCGGCATTGGCCAGCATTTCCTCAAGGGCCTTTGCGAGAACGTCGATACCGAGAATTGCGAACATACTGAAGCCGCGCAGCGCATCGACCGAGCCGACCCGCTGGGCGGGCGTGGGCAGCACTTGGATCGCGGCGATTTGGCGCCTGGCGGGACCGCGCAGGCCTGTGTGCTCTTTCGGCTGACGCGCGCGGAAATGCGTCGTCGGCACGACATCGATCTCGCGACTCGACGGAATTTTCTGGTCGATCCGACTGCGCATCACCTGCCTCGCGGATACGGGATGCAAAGTCAGCCTTTGGGATCGCCTGCTCCGCACCGTCTTTAGCTACGGTATCCACCAGATAACTTGGTGACATAGGTCATGGTTCCAGACGCATTGCGAAGAAGCCCTCCAGCAGGGCTGAAGGGCTCTGGCGATTAGACTAAAAATGAGTCGCGGAACCAGTATTGCTCGCTTGGCAGCCTGCGTGCGCTACTTCGGCTTGGCGACCGCAAGTTGTTGCCCGGATGGCGCGGTTTTCTGCGGCGCAGAAGCGATTTCCGGACGGGGTTCGTCGCAACGGCCTGTGCCTTCTACGGCGCGGAAATAATTTCGGCCCACATAAGTGTCATTGTAATGATGCCAGGCGCTGGAATGATCGAGCGCACGGATGCCGGCGGCGGTCACCGCGAAGACCGCGGTCTCCATGTCGCGCTGTTTCGCGTCAAGATTTTCCGGCAGGCGGGCGCTGGCATAATCGACGAAGTACAGCCGGCGCGCGCAAGCCAAATTCTTAGTGGCGTCGAGCGCAGCTTTTGCCGTCATCTGATGATCGGGATGGTCGCCGGGATTGATCACAGGGTCGGTCTCGCTGACGTTGATCTGTACGGCGGGGGCGCCTGCTCTCTCATAGTCGATCATTGCGCGCAGGGTGGAAGTGAGATCGTCCCAGCCGCGATAGACCGTCGAGCCGTCTATGGCGCGCAGTCTGTCGGATTGTCCATCGGCCAATCGCCGCAAGGATTGGTTGCCGGTCTCCGGATATCCTAAGCCATTGCCGCTCCCGTCCGGCACTCGCAGGAAGTAAGAGACAGTGTTGCGATAACTCACGCGATAGATGGAATGCCCGTTGAAAGTTCGGCGTTCCGCGACCTTCTCGACCGGCATTTCATTGGCGTCCGCCATGAAGCGGATGGCCGCCTCGGCTCCGTTTTCCCGCGCCAGATAGAAGGGATGCTTCCGGCCGCGCAACCCCATGCCTACTCCGGCATCGCCGGCGGTGAGATGCACAAATACAGTCTTGGTCCTGGCGCCTCTCACATCGAGGAAGGCTGACGGATTCATGAAGAGCTGCCAGTCGTCCTGATGCGCGGCGAAGTAAAACGACGCCTTGTCATAGGGCCGTGCATTATCGGCCTGCGCCGTCGACGGCAGCAGCAGCCCGGCGGCAAGGCACAGTCTTCCAAGGTGAGACATCGACACTTCCCGGTCCCCCGCTTTTCTTGCCCGGCACAAACCCGGGAACGACGTCAATTCTATGTCAACGACTCCCGTAAACGGCAATCATGGGGCCAGTTTTGTGACGTATTTACTGTGAATTTCTGGAGTTTTCACCCTGTTTTTCGCATCTCCAGCCTCCACGGAGCGGCACAAAGCCGGGCGCCTCCAGAGTGGGGTAGAGGCGAAAGGGGCTGCCCTGCCAGGGATGCGTCTCCAGTGACGGAAGGAATGATCACCGCGACGCGCCGTTTCGATCCTGGCGGCGAGGACGGTAAGTTGGTCGCATCGCCCCCTGCGTTGTGAGGACAAATCAGGTGAGCCGTAGGTCCAAGCCGATATCAACTATTCCCCAAGTGTTCCGCGATATTCTTTCGGCACGAAATCCGAGATCTCCGATGGCTGAACGAACGCAGGCCTCGTCAAAGGAAATGATCGTCATCGGCTGCATCGCGGGCCTGGCGGGCCTCTATTTCCTATTGGTCGGCGCGGGCGTGCTTCCGATACCAGGGGGACCGCGGAATCTGCATGCGCCATTATGGGTCGTGCTCGCCGCCGGATTGGCGTTTTTCCTTGGCGGCACTGCCGTCGTTCTTCAGGCTTTCGGATGCGCAAACGAGCAAGGAGAATTCCCTGCGGGCGCGCCATTCTGGCTTCGTGCAACGCAATATCTGATAGGGGTCGTCATCTTGGCGTCTTTCGGCGCGATCGGAAGCTGGATCGCTTTCGGCCCCGGCGAGCGCGCCTTCTCCGGATCTCTCGGGTTCTTATCCGGCAATGTTAGCGGCGCGATTGGGCGTACGGCTTTTGGCTTGGGTGCGCTTATGATCTGGCTCGCCGCCATCGGCTTTGCGGTGGCCGGCGCGCGCAAGCTGCTCAGAAGAAGCCAGGACAGGCCCCAATAGCGTCCCCACGAGCAGTACGAAAAAAGGCGGAATCAGGCCTCCGCGTTCATGCGCTATTCACCTGATTTTTCGCAACTTTTCGCCCTGCCGGGCGTTACTTCTGCAGGAGAAGGGGCTCGCGTGTCGGGCCCCTTCAGCGCTTCACACAGAGAGGTGCGACATGATGAAAACTCTTGCCGCTCTTGCCACTGCCGGCGCGATCGCCGCGGCGGCGGTTGCCGCGCCCTCGCCTGCACAGGCGGGTAACGAGGGTGCCATCGCCGCGGGCGTCGTCGGCGGCCTGGCGGCTGGCGCCATTATCGGGTCGGCTGTAGCCCCGCGTTACGGTTATGGTTACGGTTACGCCGCTGCGCCAGGGCCGGTTTACTACGGCGGTCCCTATGCCTATAGCCGCTGTCACCTGGTGCGCCAGAAGATCTGGACCAACTACGGCCCGCGCTGGCGCCGTGTCCGGGTTTGCGATTAAGCCTGCAAACCTGAACGAAAAAGATACGAAAAAGAGGCGCCTCCGCTCCCGCGGAGACGCCTCTTTTGTTCATCTAGTGTTCAGGCCGAATTTACGACATATTAGCAGCCTCATTGTTCCGTTGCTCGACACTGAAGCTACGTTGATTCACTGTGCGCGCGGTCTTGCGTCTCGCTGGCCGCTTTGGAGGGAGAACCTAGATGAAGAAAGCTTTCGTTGGACTGCTGGCGGCCGGCACCATTGCCGCCGGTGTCATTAGCGTAGCAGCCCCCGCTCAAGCCTATCATTATCACGGCCATGTCGGCGCGGCGGTTGCGGCTGGTGTCGTTGGCGGGCTTGCCGCCGGCGCAATCATTGCGGGCGCTGCGGCCCCGGTCTACGCCTATCCAGCCTATCGTCCGGCTCCGGGCTACGTCGTTTACACCGGCTATTCCGCTGGTTATCCCGTCGCCTGCCCCGGCGGCTATTGGGCTCGCAAGCCGGTCGCGTTCGACCGCGCCGGCCGTCCGGTTGCCTGGTCGAAGCCTCGCTTCATCTGCCCGTAGGCACGGCTTAGTTGGATCGTGACGGCCGGCTCACCAGAGCCGGCCGTTTATTTTTTGCGCATCACGGTTTGGATTTCGCCATGTGATCCAGCACGGCGCGCATTGGCCAGCAATCGAGCTTCAGCCCGTTGGCTTTCTGATAAGCGCCGAGCGCCGAACGCGTCAGCATCCCGGCCTTGCCGTCGATCTTGTCCTGATAGAGGCCAAGCCGGGTCAGGGTCTGCTGCATCGCTCCGCCTCCGTCCTGTGCAACTGTGGTTGTAAATTGCCGTTGCAAAGCAGGGTTTGACTCCTTGGGGGGTCAGATTACCGTTGAGCCAATTTCAACGGGAGGTTCGGATGAAACGCCTCACCCTGCTTCGCGTGCTTTGTCTGTCTACGGTGTTCGCGACCGCGCCCGCCTTGTCGAAAACCCTCGTCTTCTGCTCCGAAGGCAGCCCGGAGAACTTTTATCCCGGCATCAACACCACAGGCACGTCGTTCGACGGCAGCGACGAGATCTACAACAAGATCGTCGCCTTCGAGCCCGGCGGCACCAAGGTCGTGCCGGCGCTTGCCGAGTCCTGGGAGATTTCGCCGGACGGCCTGACCTACACCTTCAAGCTGCGCCGCAACGTCAAATGGCACAACACCGGTGCGTTCAAGCCGACCCGTGATTTCAGTGCCGACGACGTGCTGTTCATGTTCGAGCGGCAGTGGAAGGACGATCACCCCTATTTCAAGGTGACGAGCTCTAACCACTCCTACTTCACCGACATGGCTATGCCGAAGCTGTTGAAATCGGTCGAGAAGGTTGACGACTACACCATCAAGATCACACTCAACACGCCGGAAGCGCCGTTCCTCGCCGACCTCGCGATGCCCTTCGCGGGCGTGCAGTCGAAGGAATATGCCGACGCCATGCTCAAGGCCGGCACGCCGGAAAAGATCGATCAAGAGCCGATTGGCACCGGTCCCTTCTACCTCGTGCATTATCAAAAGGACGCGATCATCCGCTACAAGGCGTGGCCGCAATATTGGGGCGGCAAGGCCAAGATCGACGATCTCATCTATGCCATCACGCCGGACGCTTCGGTGCGCTGGGCCAAGCTGCAAAAAGGTGAATGCCATGTGATGCCCTATCCAAACCCCGCCGACCTGGAAGCGATCAGGAAGGATCCGAACGTCCAGATGCTCGACCAGCCGGGGTTGAATATCGGCTATCTCGCCTTCAACACCACGAAGAAGCCGTTCGACGATGTGCGCGTGCGCAAAGCCCTGAGCATGGCCATCAACAAGCAGGCCATCATCGACGCGGTATACCTGTCGGCCGGCGTTGCGGCGAAGAACCCGATCCCGCCCTCAATGTGGTCCTACAACAACGCGGTCAAGGACGACCCGTATGATCCGGAAGCGGCGAAGAAGCTGCTGGCCGAAGCAGGCTTCCCCAACGGATTAGAGACAGACCTGTGGGCGATGCCGGTGCAGCGCCCCTACAATCCCAATGCCAGGCGTATCGCCGAATTGATGCAGGCCGACCTCGCCAAGATCAACGTCAAGGCCGAGATCAAGACCTTCGAATGGGGCGAGTACCGCAAGCGCTTGCAGGCGGGCGAACATCAGATGGGTATGCTGGGCTGGACTGGTGACAACGGCGATCCGGACAACTTCCTGCACAGTCTGCTCGGCTGCGCCTCGGCGCAGCAGGCTTCCGGCGCGAACATCGCGAAGTTCTGCCACAAGCCCTTCGACGAACTCGTGGTCAAAGCCAAGGCGATCAACGACCAGGCTGAACGCACCAAGCTCTACGAGCAGGCGCAGGTCATCTTCAAGGAGCAGGCGCCCTGGTTCACCATCGCGCATGCCGTGCAGCTGAAGCCGATGAGCAAGAAAGTCGTCAACTTCAAGCTCTCGCCCTTCGGACGGCACAATTTCTATTGGGTCGACATCAACGAGTAAGTGCGGCAAGGGGCGGTTCAAGAACCGCCCCTTTTTGTTTCCGGTCATGGTCGAAGGCAAGTCCGAGTCATGCTGCGCTTCATCCTGACCCGCGTCAGTCTTATCATTCCGACCTTTATCGGAATCACGCTGGTTGCGTTCTTCCTGATCCGTCTCGTGCCCGGCGATCCGATCGAGACGATGGCGGGCGAGCGCGGCATCGATCCTGTCTATCACGCCAAGCTGTTGAAGGAGTTTGGCCTCGATCAGCCGCTGTACGTGCAATATGGCTACTATCTCGGCCGCGTGTTGCAGGGTGATCTCGGCAAATCGATCGTGACTCGGGCGCCGGTGATCGCCGAATTCAAGACGCTGTTTCCCGCAACCATCGAGCTCGCCACCGCGGCGATGCTGTTCTCGCTGATCCTCGGCCTGCCCGCGGGAATGCTCGCCGCCATCAAACGGAATTCGATCTTCGACCACGGCGTCATGGCGGTTTCGCTTACCGGCTATTCGATGCCGATTTTCTGGTGGGGATTGTTGCTGATCCTTTTGTTCTCCGTGCAGCTCGGTCTGACGCCGGTGTCGGGACGAATTGCGTTTGTCCATTACGTTCAGCCGGTGACAGGATTCTTGCTGATCGACACGCTGATAGCCGGCGACTTCGCCGCGTTCCGTTCGGCCCTGTGGTACCTGATCCTGCCGGCGATCGTGCTTGGCACCGTGCCGTTGGCGGTGATCGCGCGCATGACGCGCTCGGCGATGCTCGAAGTGCTCGGGGAGGACTATATCCGCACCGCCAGGGCCAAGGGCCTGCCGCCGTTGCGCATCATCACGCTGCATGCGCTGCGCAACGCGCTGATCCCGGTCGTCACGGTGATCGGTCTTCAAGTCGGCGTGCTGTTCACCGGCGCAATCCTCACGGAAACCATCTTCTCCTGGCCGGGCGTCGGCAAATGGCTGATCGAGGCGATCAGCCGGCGTGACTATCCAGTCCTCCAAGGTGGCACGCTTTTGATCGGAACCATGGTGATGCTGGTCAATCTCCTCGTCGACGTCACCTACGGCATGATCAATCCGCGCATCCGGCATACGCGATGACGACGATTGAAACCCGCGCCGCGCCGCCCGGGCCGCTTCGCGAGTTCTGGCACTATTTCAGCCAGAACAGCGGTGCGGTTGCAGGCCTCGTCATAATCGTCGGGGTGACGATCCTCGCGATCCTCGCTCCGGTCGTCGCGCCGCATTCCCCGATCCTGACCAACAGCACCGCCTTCCTGCGCCCGCCGGTGTGGCAGCAAGGCGGATCATGGACCTATCCGCTCGGCACCGACGCCATCGGCCGCGACATGCTCTCGCGCCTGATCTACGGGGCGCGGCTGTCGCTGTTGATCGGCATCTCCGTGGTTGCAATCTCGATCGCGGTCGGCACCGTGCTTGGCCTCGTCGCCGGATTCTTCCGCGGCATTGTCGAAATCACCATCATGCGGATCATGGATATCATCCTGACGCTGCCGAGTCTTTTGCTCGCCATCGTCATCGTCGCGATCCTTGGCCCCGGACTGATGAACGCCATGCTTGCGGTTGCCGTGGTGGTGCTGCCACACTATGTCCGCGTCGCCCGTGCCGCGGTGATCTCGGAAGTGTCGCGCGACTATGTCACAGCGGCGAAAGTCTGTGGCGCGGGCAAATTGCGGCTGATGTTCAAGGAGGTGCTGCCGAACTGCACGGCACCCTTGATCGTGCAGACTTCGCTAGGCATCTCGACCGCGATCCTCGATGCCGCGGCGCTCGGATTTCTCGGCCTCGGAGCACAGCCGCCTTTGGCCGAGTGGGGCACCATGCTGGCGGACGCACGAGAATTCGTGCTGCGCGCCTGGTGGGTGGTGACGTTCCCGGGCATCATGATCCTCATCACCGTGCTGGCCTTCAACCTGTTGGGCGACGGGTTGCGCGACGCGTTAGATCCCAAGCTCAAGCGGTGAGGCCATGGCACTGCTCGAGGTCGCAAATCTGACCGTCGATTTTCCCTCCCCTTTCGGCGTGTTGCATGCGGTCGAGGGCGTCAGTCTGCGCGTCGACAAAGGCGAGGTTCTTGGCATCGTCGGGGAATCCGGCTCCGGCAAGAGCATGGCGATGCTGGCGCTGATGGGGCTCGTCCCCTATCCGGGGCGTGTTGGCGCCGACCGCATCCAATTCGACGGCCGGGACATTTTGAATATTTCCCCTTCCGACCGGCGCAAGCTCGTCGGCAAGGACGTGGCAATGATCTTCCAGGAACCTACTACGAGCCTCAATCCGTGCTTCACCGTCGGCTTCCAGCTGATCGAGACCATGCAGCTGCATCTTGGTCTCGATCACAGGGCGGCAAAGAAGCGCGCCATCGCCCTGCTCGAGCAGGTCGGTATTCCCGCGGCTGCGAGCCGGCTATCCGCGTATCCGCATCAATTGTCCGGCGGCATGAACCAGCGTGTCATGATCGCGATGGCGATCTCGTGCAATCCGCGGCTGTTGATCGCAGACGAGCCGACCACCGCGCTCGACGTCACCATCCAGGCGCAGATCCTCGATTTGCTCCTGCAGTTGCAGCGTGACAGCGGCATGGCCCTGATGCTGATCACCCACAATATGGGGGTGGTGGCCGAGACCGCGCATCGCATCATGGTGATGTATGCCGGGCAGATCATGGAGGAGCAGCCGGCCGCGAAGCTATTCGCATCGCCGCAACATCCCTATACCGCGGCGCTGCTCGCGGCGCTGCCCGACCGCTCCGACGGCGAGCGGCTCGCGACCATTCCCGGAATCGTGCCGGGTCTGTTCGACCGGCCCGACGGCTGCCTGTTCGCGCCGCGCTGCATGTACGCGACCGAGCATTCGCGCAACGTCCAGCCGGAATTGCGCGCCTGGAAGGACGGCCATGTGTGCTGCCACTATCCGCTCGGCGATCCGTCGCGTGCGCAACGCATCGCGCAGGACGGCCCGGTCGGCGCCACGGCGAAGGAAGCTGCCGGATGAGCACCGTGATCGAAGCCCGCGACCTGGTGCGCTCCTACGAAATCCGGCAGGGGGTGTTCAAGCGCAATGCGGTGCTGACCGCGGTTGGCGGCGTGTCGTTTACGCTCGACAAAGGCAGGACGCTGGCAGTGGTCGGAGAATCCGGTTGCGGCAAGTCGACGCTTGCGCGCCTCGTCACCATGATCGAGCTGCCGACATCGGGCTCTCTCGTGATCGATGGCATCGATGCGGTGCATCCACCGGCGAAGGCGAAGACGCGGCTGCGCCAGACGGTGCAGATGGTGTTCCAGAATCCCTATGGCTCGCTCAATCCGCGCAAGCGGGTGGATGCCATTCTCGAAGAGCCGTTGATCATCAACACCGGGCTGAGCAAGGCGGAGCGCAAGGCCAAGGCGGCCGAGATGCTGGCGCGTGTCGGCCTGCGTCCGGAATATGCGCGCCGCTATCCGCATATGTTCTCCGGCGGGCAGCGCCAACGTATCGCGATCGCGCGCGCCTTGATGCTGTCGCCCAAGATCGTCGCCGCCGACGAGCCGGTCTCCGCGCTCGACGTCTCGATCCAGGCGCATGTGCTCAATCTGCTCGCCGATCTGCAGCGCGACCTCAAGCTCGCGTATCTCTTCATCTCCCACGATCTCGCGGTGGTGAAGCATATCGCTCATGACGTGATGGTGATGTATCTCGGCCTCACCGTGGAGCACGGCTCGAAGCAGGACATTTTCCGCAACCCGCTGCATCCCTACACACAGGCGCTGTTGTCCTCGACGCCCGCGGTCGGCATCGAGAAGAAGCAGCGCGTGATCCTGAAGGGCGAATTGCCGTCGCCGCTCAATCCGCCGGCGGGCTGCGTGTTCTCGTCGCGCTGTCCCTTTGTCACTGACAGGTGCCGCGGCGAGCGCCCGTTGCTGCGTCCGGTCGCGGGCCATCTCGTCGCCTGCCATTACGCCGAGCAGTTCGCCGCGCAAGCGGCGTAGGTTTGACGGCATTTTCTAGGGAAAACAATGCCCGGATCCCCGGATCTGTTTTGGGGACTAAGCGTAAGTTGAGTTTTCAGATCCGCCGACCGGATCGCGAGAGCCGGCCGTTTTGTTTGTGCGTTTACGGTTTGGATTTCGCCATGTGATCCAGCACGGCGCGCGTTGGCCAGCAATCGAGCTTCAGCCCGTTGGCTTTCTGATAAGCACCGAGCGCCGAACGCGTCAGCATTCCCGGCCTTGCCGTCGATCTTGTCCTGGTAGAGACCGAGCTTCGTCAGGGTTTGCTGCATCCGCTCCACGTCTGTGGTGTGCAATTGCGAGCCCTTGCTCCAGGGCGTGACGAAGGGACCACCGCCGGCGATGCGGTCGGCGAGGTTGCCGACAAACAAAACATAGAGATCGGAAAAATTATAATCCTTGATCACGTAATAGTTCTTCGGGGTGAGGAAGGCGGGGCCATAGGCGCCTTCCGGCAGCAGCAGCGAGGCAGGCTCCGTCAGCTCGGCGGATGACGGCTTGCGTCCGCCCAGGAGTGTGTAGCCGCGCTCCAGCCACGCGCCGACCGGCATGGTCTGGCCCGGCTGGGCGATGGTGCAATCGACATCTTTCGGCGCGCGCACCTCATAGGCCCAGCGCCGGTTCGGCTGCCAGCCTTTGTTGAGCAGCTGCTTCGCCGCGGAGGCGAGCGCATCCGGCACGGAATTCCAGATATCGCGGCGGCCGTCGCCGTCGAAGTCCAAGGCATGTTGATAGAATTCCGACGGCAAAAATTGCGTCATGCCCATGGCGCCGGCCCAGGACGAGCGCAGCTGCGCACGTGTGGCAACGCCTTCCTGCAGCATCTTCAACAAGAACAGGAACTCTTCGCGAAACTGCTCCTTCCGCCGCCCAACATAGGCCTGTGTCGCCAGCACGCGGATCGCATCTCGCCCCTCACTCGAACGCCCGAAACCCGACTCGCGGCCCCAGATCGCCAGCACCACAGAGGCCGGCACGCCGAAGTCGCGCTCGATGCGCGCCAGCGTGGCGCGGTGCTCGGCGGCAAGCGCGCGGCCTTGCGTCGCCAGACGGGTGAGCGAAGTCTCGCGTAGGTAGTCCGCCGGCGTCTGCACGAATTCCGGCTGCTGATCGACGCGCTTCGGTTGGCCCGGAACCTCAAGGTCCGGCAGCGACAGATCAGGCTCCAGATCGCGCGTGGCCGTGTCGAAGGTGGCGCGCGAGATCCCGAGCTGCTCCGCTTGCGGACGCAGCGACTGCAGCCACTGCTGGAATGCGGTATCAGCGGCATTTGCCGGTAGCGACACCGCGGCGATCAGCCAAGCCAAAGTCAGCCCAGCGAGTCGGAGCATCATGATGCGTGGCCGGCGGCCTTGTGGGGGCCGACTGGAATTGACTGGCCCATGCGGTCCACGGTGGCGATGCCGATCGCGGAAAGGATGAAGACGCAATGGATGATCGTCTGCCACATCACTCCGGTTTCGGTGTAGCTGGTGCGATCGGAGCCCAGGCTGCCCGCCTCGATAAAAGTCCGCAGCAGATGGATCGATGAGATGCCGATGATCGCCATGGCGAGCTTGATCTTCAGCACGCTCGCATTGACGTGGCTGAGCCATTCTGGCTGGTCCGGGTGATTTTCCAGCTCCAGTCGCGAAACAAAGGTCTCGTAGCCGCCCACGATCACCATGATCAGCAGGTTGGAAATCATCACCACGTCTATCAGACCAAGCACCACCAGCATGATCTGCAGCTCGCTGAAGTCGAATGAGTGCAGGATGAGGTGCCAGAGCTCTTTGAGAAAAAGGATGACATAGACGCCTTGCGCGACGATCAGGCCCAGATAGAGCGGAAGCTGAAGCCAGCGCGAGCCGAAGATCAGCTGCGGCAGCGGCCGCAATGTGCCCGGCGGCGGGGTCGGAATGTCAGGTGTCAACGACATGGCGTGACCTCTTTTGGACGCAAAGGACGCTAGCGTTATTCATATGCGATTCGGATCGGCGGATGTGACAGGGCCTAGCTGCCCTACCGGCTAAATTTCTTGTACTTGATCCGGTGCGGTATGACGGAATCGATGCCCAGCCGCCGCTTCTTGTCGGCTTCGTAATCCTGGAAATTGCCCTCGAACCATTCCACGTGGCTGTCGCCTTCGAAAGCCAGCATGTGCGTGGCGATGCGGTCGAGGAACCAGCGATCATGGCTGATGATCACGGCGCAGCCGGCGAAATCCTCCAACGCCTCTTCCAGCGCCCGCAAGGTGTCCACGTCGAGGTCGTTGGTCGGCTCGTCGAGCAGCAGCACATTGGCGCCGGACTTCAGCATCTTGGCGAGATGCACGCGGTTGCGCTCGCCGCCGGAAAGCTGGCCGACCTTCTTCTGCTGGTCGGCGCCCTTGAAGTTGAAGTTGGAGCAATAGGCGCGCGAGTTCATCTCCCGCTTTCCGAGATGGATGATGTCCTGCCCGCCGGAGATTTCCTCCCAGACATTCTTCTTGGCATCGAGCGCATCGCGCGACTGATCGACATAGCCGAGCTGCACCGACTCGCCGACCTTGATGTCGCCTTTGTCAGCCTTCTCCTGACCGGTGATCATGCGGAACAGGGTGGTCTTGCCGGCGCCGTTCGGCCCGATCACGCCGACAATGCCGCCGGGCGGCAGCTTGAAGGTGAGATCGTCGATCAAGAGATTATCGCCATAGCCCTTGGTCAGCCCGGTGAAATCGACCACGTTCTGCCCGAGCCGCTCGGCGACCGGAATGATGATCTGGGCGGTCGTCGTCTGCTTCTCGCCGGCCTTCTTCACCAGATCCTCGTAGCGCTGGTAGCGCGCCTTGGATTTTGCCTGTCGCGCCTTGGGCGAGGCCGCGATCCATTCCTGTTCGCGCTCGAGTGTGCGTTGCCGGGCCTCTTCCTCGCGGCCTTCCTGCAGCAGCCGCTTCTGCTTCTGCGTCAGCCAGGCGGTGTAATTGCCCTCATAGGGAATGCCGCGGCCGCGGTCGAGCTCGAGAATCCAGCCGGTGACATTGTCGAGGAAATAGCGGTCGTGGGTGACGATCAGGATCGCGCCGGGATAATTACGCAGGTGCTCTTCCAGCCAGTTCACCGACTCGGCGTCGAGATGGTTGGTGGGCTCGTCGAGCAGCAGCAGGTCCGGACGCGACAGCAGCAGCCGGCACAGCGCGACGCGTCGGCGCTCGCCGCCCGAAAGCTTGGTGACGTCTGCATCGTCCGGAGGACAGCGCAAGGCGTCCATCGCGAGATCGACCTGGGAATCGAGATCCCAGAGGTTCTGGCTGTCGATGATGTCCTGCAGCTTCGCCATCTCGTCGGCGGTTTCATCGGAATAATTCGACGCGATCTCGTTGTAACGGTCGAGCAGAGCCTTCTTTGCGGCAACGCCTTCCATGACATTTTCGCGTGCGGTCTTTTTCGCGTCGAGTTGCGGCTCCTGTTCCAGATAGCCGACGGTGGCGCCTTCGGCGACCCAGGCTTCTCCGGAATAATCCCTGTCGATCCCCGCCATGATGCGAAGCAGCGTGGATTTGCCCGAGCCGTTGACGCCGAGCACGCCGATCTTGGCATCGGGATAGAATTGCAGGTGGATATCCTCCAGTACCTTGCGGCTTGGCGGATAGGTCTTGGACAGACCCTGCATATGATAGATGAACTGACGGGCCATCGGCGCCCTGCCCTCGTGTCGCGCCATGGCGCATTGTGGGGAAAGTTGCCGCTGATTTAGCGATCCGGCCGCCAAAGAGCAAGTCGGGCCGGCCTCAGGAATAGACCGCGCTCACTTGCACATGACCCCGGCTGCGGATCACCTGCACGGAAACCTCTTCGCCATGGCGGCGGATGCGTAGGTCAACGCTGGACTGGCCGAGTCGCAGGTTGCGCAGAACCGCCTCATCGAGGAAGACCGGCAGACGCGGATTGCGCAGTCGAATCTCTTTGGTAGCCGGCTCGAATTCCAGACCGAGCGAGGCCTCCAGCAGAGCGAAAGGCGTGGCGCTGGCCCAGGCCTGCGGTGCGCAAGCGACCGGGTAAAGCGTCGGTCCCTGGCTCGGAGCGCGGCGGAACCCGCAGAACAGTTCCGGCAGCCGTGACAATTCCATGTAACTCGCCGCATTGAACATGCCCATGAACAAGCGATCGACCGCGCTCTTGAATCCATAGCGGGCGAAGCCGAGCGCGATCAGCGCATTGTCGTGAGGCCATACCGAACCGTTGTGATAAGACATCGGATTGTAGCGCGCCTCCTCCTTCCCCACGGTGCGGATGCCCCAGCCGGTGAAGAATTGCGGACGCATCAGCCCTTCCGCCACCAGCTTGGCGCGCTCCGGCCTGATCATGCCGCAGAACAACAGATGACCGGCGTTGGACGTTTTCACCGCACAGCGTTCTTTCTTGCCGTCGAGCGCCAGCGCATAGGTGCCGAGGTCTGGGCACCAGAAACTTTTTTCGAAACGTTCGGCGAGTTGTGCCGCTGATTTCTCCAGCGCTTCCGCCTGCACGCTGTTTCCCAGCCAACGCGCGCATTGCGCGGCGGCATGCTTGGCTGCGTAGACGTAACCCTGCACTTCCGCCAGAGCGATCGGCCCTTCCGCCAAGCTGCCATCCGCATGGAAGACCGCATCCTGCGAATCCTTCCAGCCCTGGTTGACGAGTCCCTCCTCCGTCATGCGGTGGTATTCGATGAAACCGTCGGCATCGGGATCGCCCCAGCTGTCGATCCAATTCAGTGCGGCTTCGATATGCGGCCACAGCGTGCGCAAGGTTTCAATGTCCCCGGTGCGCTGCACATAGAGACCAGCAAGCCAGACAAACAGCGGCGTGGAATCGACGCTGCCATAATAAAGCCCGAACGGCACCTCGCGCAGCGCGGCCATTTCGCCGTAACGCATTTCGTGCAGGATTTTTCCGGGCTGCGCGTCGGCGAGCGGATCCTCCGCCTTCGCCTGATGCGCCGCGAGCCGTGCCAATACGCCCCTGGCGATGCCCGGATCGCACCACAGCGTCTGCATCGCGGTGATGATGCCGTCGCGGCCGAAAGTGGTCGAATACCAGGGAATGCCGGCATAGGGATAAGGGCCCTGCGGCGTCCGCGTCATCAGCATAGAAAGGTCCGCCGCCGAGCGGCAAATCACCTGGTTGAACACGGCGTTGGATGTCTCGACCGCCGCCATGTCTCCGGTGGAAAGCCGGATTGCCCGGAAGGCGGCCTGCATGCCGCGAAGGAAGGGCGGCGGACGCACGCCGGGCTCCGCGTTGCTCTCGGCCGCGACGTACAGAACGCAGCGCTGGCCCGGCTGCAGCGTGAGATCGTAGGAGGCGGTGCTTGCGCCAAGGTGAGTCGGGACAGGATCGAAAAACAGTACGGTCTGGCGCAGCCGGCGGTCCAACCCTTCATAGCTGAGCATGACCTCCCAATCGCTCGCCTTTGCCGGGCGCATAAGTCCGCGACGCTCCCGGCGCATGCCGCGCACCTCGAACAGATCGGCGAAATCGCTGGCGAAAGCGAACGCCAGATGCAGATTGATTGGCCGCTCGGAGTGGTTCTGGATGCCGAAGCGCTGATAAGCCGTCTTTTGCCAAAGAAAGATCGTGCGCACGATGTGCACAGTATCTTTCGGAAGGATCAGTTTCTCATTGAGATAGAAATCCGGGTTGGTCAGGTCGACGGTGAGGACGGAATTATTGTCACGCACATTGGAACCGAGCAGCAAAGGCTGCATTCCATTGATCAACAGCTCCAGCCGCGACAGGTAACGCGTGTCGGCATGGAAAAGACCATCGGGCCCGTCCGGTGTCGCGCCGATGTCGCCATGCTTGTCGAGCACGGCGAAGGTATCCGCATGCTTGAGTGTGCAGCGCGGCCGCGTCGAGGGTCCGGTCGCCGGTATGTAGAACGGTGTCTCGGTCACCGCCTCGGCGGCGGCGGGCAAAAGCGGGACGTCACGAGTCAATGTGGGCCCTCGGAGCATCCTTGATCATGTCCGGCGCAAGCCCCATCCCGTCGTCTTCCGGTCGCTGTTCGGTCGGCGAGCGCTTGAGCAGCGAACGATAGACGTCAACATAGTCCTTGGCCATACGGCTGGCAGAGAATCTTTCGTCGAACTGCTGCCGTACCACCCGCCGGTCGAACGCAATGACACGCGGCAAGGCGTTCACGGCTTCCTCAAGATCCTCCACGACAACGCCGGTAACGCCTTCGTCAATCACCTCCGGCACTGAACCGCAGCGGAAGGCCAGCACTGGCGTGCCGCAGGCCATGGATTCGATCATCGACAGGCCGAAAGGTTCGGGCCAATCGGCCGGAAACAGCAGAGCCCGCGCCTCGCCAAGAAATTCGTTCTTTTGCTGCTCGTTGATTTCGCCGACGAATTCCACGTCCGGCCCGTCGAGCAGCGGCGCGATAACCTCGCGAAAATAACTTTCGTCGACGCGATCCACCTTGGCAGCGATCTTCAGCGGGACGCCGAGCGATCGGGCGATCCGGATCGCGCGGTCGGGCCGTTTTTCCGGCGCAATGCGTCCAAGAAACGCAACATAGCCACCGCGCGGACGGAAGATTGGTTTGTGCAAGTCCGTCGGCAGGCCGTGATAAATCGTCTGAACGAAATTGGCGTTCGGTATCGGCCGCCGCTGTTCGTTTGAAATCGAAACCAGCGGCATATCCGCGAAACCGATATAGAGCGGCTTCAGATCCGGTAGGTCCTGCCGGCCGTGCAGGGTGGTAACCGTGCGGCCAGCCATGTGGCGAAAAAGCGGGAATTGGAACTGGTCGATGTGGAAATGCAGAATGTCGAATTCGCCGGCGTGCTGCCGCACCCGATCGAGCATGAGCATGTAATAGGGGATCGTATCGCGAACGTTGACATCGAGTCGCAAGGCCCGCGGGACGCAGCCGACCAGCTTGGCTGAGGTCATGCTGTCGCCGCTGGCAAACAAGGTCACGTCGTGACCCATGCGCACCAGTTCCTCGGTCAGATAGGACACAATCCGCTCGGTGCCGCCATATAGCCTTGGCGGCACGCTTTCCATAAGCGGGGCGATCTGCGCAATCCGCATTTGTTGCTTTCTCCGGGAGGCCCCCTGTTAACCCAACGATATCCGCCCGCAGAGGTTCCGATCATCCCGGATTTGCCGGTCGGCTATGCGCGGAGCGAGGGAGGAGCGCCTAGTAGATCCAGGTAAGGTTGTGGAAACGCTATTTCGTTGTGACGGTCGCCCCCCTACCAGCTCTTAACCGTTGCGAGCGATGATGTCGCCAAATACGGCGCGATCTTGAGAATGAAGAGTTGCGCGCCGTGCAATTGGGAATGCGCCATGGGTGAGGCAGCAGTTGCTTTCGCAACCACGGTAGCCGCGAGGATCGCCGCAAGAACCCGGCGACTGACCCGCATCGTGTTCAGTACCTACCGACCCGAACTCCATTACATGCGCGGTCCCGGCCCAAAGTGGCAGGAGAAGCACCGCCAGCTGCCCGCCTCGACCGATCGCCGGGAAGTAGACCTTTCCCACCTCAACGCCGCCCGCTGATTCCGCACCGGCTCGTCCGCTTTCGGCCTGCCGCGATGGTCCCTTGCGGGAGCCATCCCGGTATGGTGAGAAAAGCCGCACAGGCAAATCGCTCCGGGGGAATGTATGAAGTATCGCGGCGCCATCCTTGACGACTATATCGACGTGGCGCGGCAGGTTGCCGACTGGTCGCAGCTTCCCGAGGTTGAATTCCAGACCTTCACCAGGCCGCTCGGCGACACGCAAAACGTCATCGAGGCACTAAACGGCGTGGCGGTACTTTGCCTGATGCGCGAACGCACGCCGATTTCTCGCGAGGTGATTGAGGCGCTGCCGGATCTGAAGATCATCACTTCAGGTGGTATGCGCAACGCAGCGATCGATATCGCCGCCGCCAACGAGCGCGGCATCCTCGTCTGCGGTACGGAATCGATCGGCTATACACCCGGTGAATTGACCGTCGGGCTAATGCTCGAACTCTCCCGCCGCATCGGCTACGAGGACCGGCAGATGAAGGACGGCGTGCAGTGGCAAACCACGGCCGGCACCGGCATGCTCGGCCGCACGCTTGGCATCATCGGCCTCGGCAAAGTCGGCAGCCATGTCTCGCGCATTGCACGGGCGATGGAAATGAATGTCGTTGCCTGGAGCAGAAATCTCACCGCGGAACGCTGCCAGCAACTGGGCGTGACGTTGACGACGAAAGAGGAGCTGCTGAAGCAATCCGATTTCGTCACCCTTCATGTGCAGCTCTCGCCGCGCACCGAAGGGCTGATCGGGGCCGCCGATCTGGCGCTGATGAAGCCGACGGCCTACCTGATCAACACCTCGCGGGGACAATGCGTGGATGAAGGCGCGCTGATTTCTGCCTTGCAGAACAAGAAGATCGGCGGCGCCGGTATCGACGTTTTCAACGAGGAGCCGTTGCCGCTGAATCATCCGTTCCGGAAACTGAACAATGTCGTGGCCACGCCACATCTCGGCTATGCGACTTTGGACAATTACAAAGTGTTCTATGCCGGCATGGTCGCCAATATCCGAGCCTGGCTCGACGGCAAGCCGATCAACCAAATGAAACCATAGGGAAAGGGAGCGGGACGGAACCGGGACCGTCGCCGAGCGGTTTATTCCGGGACTACTCGGGATTGGACCCATGGCCGAACCGATCGCTTACCGTTCCCTGACTGCCCTCGCTCAGGCAGAAGCGCAGTGCACGCGCTGCCCGCTCTATAAGGACGCAACTCAGGTGGTGCCGGGCGAAGGTTCGGCGCGCGCGCGGGTGATGATGGTGGGGGAGCAGCCGGGCGATAAAGAAGACCTGGCAGGCAAGCCCTTTGTCGGCCCCGCCGGGCGCGTGCTTGACCGCGCCATCGCCGAGGCGGGGCTCGACCGCCGCAAAATCTTCGTCACCAATGCGGTGAAGCATTTCAAGTTCGAGCAGCGGGGCAAGCGGCGGCTGCACAAGAAACCGAATGCCTATGAAATCGACCGCTGCCGCTGGTGGCAGGAGCAGGAGCTCCGCATCATCAAGCCGGAGCTGGTGGTAGCGCTAGGAGCCACCGCGCTGCGCAGCCTGACCGGCAGGCCGACGGCGATCGTCAAGCTGCGCGGCCGCGCAGTGCCGCTGGCCGATGGCACGCCGCTGATCACGACCATCCACCCGTCCTATCTGTTGCGGATCCGGGACGACAACGACAAGGCTGAGGAATACAGCCGCTTTGTCAACGACCTGCGGCTTTGCGCCAAGCTACTGGAGAAGGTCGCATAACGTTTCTTCTTCCTGTTGCCTGACTGGGGCGATAGGCAAACAATGCGCCACTCATTTTCATGATGGAGCTAATGCACGGCGCTCGCCACGACCTGCGCCAACACGCGTTCGCGGCCGCTCGAGGAACGGCACTGCTTCAGTTGTGAGGAGAAGCGATTCAGGGCGCCGTTCTCGAAAGCCGCGAAAATCGTGTCATGCACATAGCTGCGGCGGCAGACCGTGGGTGTATTGGCAAGGTCGTCCGCGGCGGACTGCACAGCGTCAAGCATTTGACGGCGGCGCATGCGCTCGCTCTTCGCCGGCGGAATATGCGCCAGCTTTTCCAGCACCGAAGTGGACGCCAGCAAGGTGCGGAAATCTTTCAGTGAAATGCGCACGCCGGCGATCGCGTAGAGAAATTCATTGACCTCACGCCGCCGCACACTTCGCCGCTTGCCGCCGCTGTTATGATACTGAAACAACCGCTTTCCTGGTAATTGCAGCAAAAGACTGACGGCCTTGGCGAGCTTGCGGCAGCGGATCTCCCGCTGCACCGCCTGGCTGCCCTTGCCTTTGAAGGCCAACGCCACCGTGTCGCGATTGATGCTCACATTCGATTTCAACAGCGTCGCCGCACCGCGGGTGCCATGCGCGCGCAGATAAGCCTCGCTGCCCGAGCGGATTGCGCTTTGCGCGACCAAATGGATGATCGCCGCCAACACGAATTCACGCGTCACCTCGCCGGCGGCGAGATGCTTGTTGATGCAGCGGCGGATACGCGGAAGCGCCTTCACGAGCGCGACCAGGCGTTTAGCCTTGCGGCGCTCGCGCACCTTTTCCCATTCCGGGTGATAACGGTATTGCAGGCGACCGACGGCATCGCGCCCCACCGCCTGCAGATGCGCACGCGGATCCTCGGAGTAGAGCACGTCTTCATAGGCAGGCGGCACCGCGAGCGATTTCAGCCGGCGCAATGTGGCGCTGTCGCGCACCGCGCGACCCCCCGCCCCGATATAGGAGAATCCTTTGCCGTTGCGGCGACGGCGGATGTTGAGTTCGTTGGGTGAAACTCGGCGCAGGGGGCCGGGCGTGCGGCTTCTGGCCTGGAGAAGCCTGTTTAACGCCGCGCTTGCATCAGCCATCGCACCTGCCGTTCCCGGTTGAGCAAGACATAAACCGGGAGCAGACGAAGGGGTTCCGAGCGCAAGAGCCGACGAAGTGAGAACCGGTTAACCGGTAAGGTCATGCACGAGTACAAAGTGACGGCGCTGGGGGATCAGCGAGCGCGAATGATCGGTGGCGGCTGCTGCGCCTGTGCCGTCGCGGGCGGCAACCCTTGTACCGTCGCGGGCGGCAACCCCTGTGCCGGAGCGGGTGGCAACCCCTGCGCCGGAGCGGGTGGTTGGGCCTGCGCGGTGGCAGGCGGCCTGCCTGGCAATACCACCACGCGGTTGCCGACCTTCACCCGGTCGTAGAGGTCCTGGATATCTTCGTTGGTCAGGCGCACGCAGCCTGACGATACGAAAGTGCCGATGGTCGATGGCTGGTTGGTGCCGTGGATGCGGAACAGCGTCTTGCCGAGATAGAGCGCGCGCGCGCCGAGCGGATTGCCCTCACCGCCTGCCATGAATCGCGGCAGGTAAGGCTGGCGCTCGATCATCTCTTCCGGCGGATGCCAGTCCGGCCATTCTGCCATCCGTGAGATGCGTTCCGTCCCCGCCCAAGTGAAGCCTTCGCGGCCAACCCCGATGCCATAACGCATCGCCTGCCCGTTACCGAGCACGAGATAGAGATAGGTATTGGCCGTATCGATGATTAGCGTGCCGGCCGGTTCCTTGGTGCGGTAGTCGACGAGCTGGCGGCGAAGGTGGGGCGGCAATTCCTTTCGCTCGCCCACTTCCGGCTGATCTTCCGGCGGCAGCGTGGAATAGATCGATTGCTGGTTGGGATTGACACCCGCCGGCGGCCGCGGCGCACTGATATCGGCCGGCGGCAACGGCGGAAGCTCGCCGCGACGGATCGCGGGGTCACGCCCCGGCATGTGGCCGTAAGGCGCCGGTTCTGCCCGCTCGGGATAGACGAAGCCCGGGGCCGGGGGCGCGTAGCGTTCCGGACGCGCCGCATAAGGGAAGCCGGGGCGTGTATCCGGGACCAAGACGACGGGTCCTTCGTCGTCATCAATGTCCGGCACGATCTCATAGGGCAGCGGCGGCGGCCCCGGAGGAACGTTGCGATAGACATACGGGTATCCTTGCGCATCCGCGCGATCCAGCGAGCAAGCAAGCCCGATCGCAAGCACGGCACAAGCGGTGGCAAAGCGCAGGAACATCCAGAACCCCTCCCCGGACGGAAACGAAGTCCAGCCCGATTCGCCTAAGATGAAGGCGCATTCAAGACCAGACTCTTAATTGTAGATCCGGAACCCCCGGAAATCGCGGACTTTGCGCCAAAGACTGGGCGGAATAGGGACAAAAATGCCACGCCGGGGCGGTTTTTAGGTCGCTTCCGGCCTGCCTTTCCAGCGCTTGACCAGCTTGGTCTCCACCCCGAAAAGGTCGAGCAGCCGCCCGACCGTGTGATTGATCACGTCATCCAGAGTTTTTGGGCGATTGTAGAAGGCGGGCACGATGGGCGCGATGATGGCCCCCATCTCAGTGAGCTGCGTCATGGTCCGCAGATGGCCGGCATGGATCGGCGTCTCGCGGAAAGCCAGCACCAGACGGCGGCGCTCCTTCAGCACGACATCGGCCGCTCGCGACAGCAGGCTTCCGGTGGTACCGGCGGCGATTTCGCTCATGGAGCGGACCGAACAAGGCACGATCACCATGCCTATGGTCGGGAAGGACCCTGAGGAGATCGAGGCGCCGATGTCAGCTTGTGCGTGGAAATGCGACGCGAGCGCGCGGACATCTTTCGGCTTCATATCCATCTCGTAGGCCAGCGTCAGCTCGGCCGCCTTGCTCATTACCAGATGCGTCTCGACGCCGACGTCGCGCAACACCTCAAGCATGCGCACGCCATAGACGACGCCCGACGCTCCGGAGATGCCGACGATCAGGCGTTGGGGTGTTTTCGCGGCCATGGAAGTTTTCCTGTCCGGCATCAGTGGTGCTTTGTGCCGAAGGCAGCGAGGATCGCATCGACTGCAGGCTTCGGGAAATTGCGAGCGGAATATTTTTCGTAAGCCGCGATGTTGGCACGCGCCGCGGCATCAGCAGAAGCTGCTTCCCTGCCCAAAGCGGCGGACTGTGAAAGCGTAAACAGCGTTTCCTGCTGCAGACGCTCAGCTTCGAGCTCTAGCCCCTTAACCTTGGTGCGGAAGAGTTCCGCTGCGCCCGGTTCGATCAACCCGGTGCGCCGACTTCAGCGCACGGCGGATTTCGCGCAAAGGAATCACAGCGGTCTTGCGCCAGCCGGCGACGCAACTGTCCACTGAATGGACATCGGTAGACGCGAACTCTCTCTTCAGCGATGCGTTCCACAAGAGGAAGAACAGCAGGTTGACGTCCACCCCCGCCTCGTCCTGCAACAGGATGCAGGCATCGGCCACGCCGGGTGCACGATAAAGGCCCAGGGAAAATTGCCAGAATGGCGATCCCTGTGGAGGCGCTTTCGGTGCGGCTTGACTCATGCGTTAACCAAGCTGTCCATGCTGCCGGCCTAACCAACAGGCGCGACAGGCTTATTTGCTCTAGTTGAGCAGCCATAGCAAGATAGCGGGACATGGACCTCTACCCTTTCGCGCGGGCCCTCCTGCGCTGGACCGAGCCGGAAAGCGCGCATCGCGTGACGATCAGCGCGCTGAAACTCGGCCTCGTACGCGGCGCGAGCGAGCCGGACGACCCCATTCTCGCGACCCGCGTGTTCGGGCTCGATTTTCCCAATCCGGTCGGTCTTGCCGCCGGCTTTGATAAGGACGCGGAAGTGCCCGACGCCATGCTGGCGCTAGGCTTCGGCTTTGCCGAAGCTGGCACCGTGACGCCGCGCCCGCAGCCGGGCAACAGCGGCAAACGGCTGTTCCGGCTCGATGAGGACGAAGCGGTGATCAACCGCTTCGGCTTCAACAGCTGCGGACTCGCCGCTTTCAGCGAACGTCTCGCCGAGCGCAGGCGCGCCGGACGCAAAGGTATTGTGGGTGCCAATGTAGGAAAGAACCGAGACAGCAATGACGCCGCGGCCGACTACGTAGCCGGGGTCGAAGCAGTGGCCGGGCTTGCCGATTACATTGTGGTCAATCTCTCCTCGCCGAATACGCCCGGGCTGCGCGCGCTGCAGGCGCGCGCAGAAATGGAAGCGCTGGTCGTGCGCGTGCTGGAGGCCCGTAGCCGCGCGGCCCCCGACGGCCCGCGGCTGCCGCCGGTACTTGCCAAGGTCGGCCCCGATCTTGGCGAGCAGGAATTGCGCGACATTGCCGAGGTTGTGACGAAGACCGGTGTCGACGGCCTGATTATCGGCAACACCACGGTCGACCGGCCGTCGCATCTGCGCAGCGCCGACCGCGATGCGGAGGGGGGATTATCGGGAAGGCCGTTGATGCCGAAATCCACCGCCTGCCTCGCTGCGATGTACAAAATTACTGGCGGCCGCATCCCCATCATTGGCTGCGGCGGCATCGCCAGCGGGGAAGATGCTTATGCCAAAATCAAGGCCGGCGCTTCACTCGTGCAGCTCTATTCCGCGATGGTGTTCCAGGGGCCGGGACTGGTGAAACGCATCAAGCGCGAACTTGCAGCCTTGCTCCGTGCGGACGCATTCAAATCGGTCGCGGAGGCTGTCGGCAGCGGCAATCGATAGCGGGAACATCTTCCGCCAGTTGATTGGAGATGGGGGTGGTCGGGACGTCTTCATCGCGGCCTCCTTCCGCGGTTTTTCGCGCCTGGCTTTATCAGAGAGGCCCCTTCGGAAAGCGGACGAACTAAGCTCGCTAACGAGACCCCGCTCCACTCCTTTCGGCGTGATTTTGCTGCGCGGTCGAGGATAGTTGCCTGCCTCGCGCGTGTCGCCATGCCACCTCTGACCGCGCGCAAAAGCTCGTGCCACAATGTTCACTGTCCGCCCTTACGGTCACTGAGCTAAGGCGCCGCCTGCCAACTCCGCCACGATCAGCGTCTCCCTCAGCACGAAGCCGATATCGTCCGGAAGTTCTTTCGGCTGCAGGAAATCGCGCAGCCCGCCCGATGCGCCGAGCAAGATCGTGCGCAGCTTTTCCTTGCTCTCCGCCGATGCCTGCATGCGCCCGGCCCAGCCCTCGAGCTCGATATCCTTGGTGAGGATTTCGCGATGCCGCACGATCAGACCCGCATCCGCAATCAAGTCGAGCCACTCGCTTTCGCTCAGGCAACGGCCGTGACTCGGGTCACGCAGTTTCTCGAACTCATTATGGAGCGCAGCCGCCTTCGGCTCGTCGGGCGAGATGTTGTCCACGAGGCCGAAGACGCCGCCGGGCCGCAGCACGCGCGCCACTTCGGCGACAAAGGCCGGCACGTCAGCGAAATGATGCGCCGCGGTACGGCAGGTCACCAGGTCGAATGAGGCATCGGGAAGCGGCAGCTTTTCGGCCGGCATCTCGGCGAAGCTGACATTGGTCAGCCCGCGTTTTTCCGCGAGCCCCCGCGCCACCTGCAGCATTTCCCGTGTCACGTCAGAGGCGATGATATGCTTGACCTTCGGCGCGAAGGCTAAGGCGGTATGGCCGGGCCCGGTGGCGATATCAATCGCTGCCCAATCCGGGCGTGGCTGCACCGCCTCCACCAGGCGGGACAGGCTCTCGCCCTCCGCATGCACCCGGCTTGTGGCATAGCTTTCTGCATTGGCGCCGAACTGCGATTGCACCAGCGATTTTGTTGCGGAATTCATGGCAGCTTCTCCCGTGCTTAACTTCACCAGACGCGCGCTTGCCGCGCCAGACTCGACCACATCGTCCATCGCTGATAGGTCTTTTGCATGCAAAGCAGCGTACGCATCCTTGGCGCGACCGACAACGACATGATCCTGCTGGTGGATGATGCCGACCTGCCGCTCGGCACCGCTCCCAAGCTCGACGCGCATCGGCGCGGGCTGCAACACCGCGCCGTCTCGGCGCTGGTGCGCAACCCGCGCGGCATGATGCTGCTGCAACGGCGCGCTTCCGGCAAATATCATTCGGAAGGGCTATGGACCAATGCCTGCTGCAGCCATCCGCGCCCTGACGAGAGCAACCAAGATGCGGTAAGCCGGCGGCTGTTCGAAGAAATGGGTGTGTTTTGCGAGTTGCGGCCGCTGTTCACCGCGCATTACCGCGCGGCCGTTTCAAACGATCTGATCGAAAACGAAGTCGTGCACGTGTTCGGCGGCACCTTCGATGTCAGGATTGACGGCACCGTTGCGCCGGATCCCGATGAGGTCAGCGACTGGAAATGGATGCCGTTCGAAGAGCTCATGGCCGACCAGGCGGCGCATCCCGAGCGTTACTCGGTCTGGTTCAACCATTATCTGCGCAACCACGGCGATGCGATCGCCAGGTGGGTGCAGCCGTAAAAAAACGGCCGGATTATGCGCTACCCGGCCGCTTCACCTTGTATCCCCAACTTACTCCGTCCCGATGATCGACTGCAGCCGATCGGCGATCGGCTTTGGCGTGGCGACAATGTCGGCCACAATCTTTTGCATTTCCTCGCCGGGCACCGGATTAATGTCGAAGCCGCGCTTCTGCGCGTCGGCAAGAAATTCCGGATCTTTCATCGTGGCCTCAAACGCGTCCCGCAACGCTTTGACGCGTTCTTCCGGAACGCCCGGGCTGGTGAAAAGCGGGCGGCCGATGGTGGTTGAAGCCGACAGCAGTTTCAGCACGGCCTTGTCCTCCGGATTTTTGGCCAAGTCCATCATCAAGGGGACGTCGGGCAGGTCAGGCGCCTTGGTCAGGCCGATCTGAACGATAATGTTGACCTTCTTATCCTTGATCCAGTCCATCCGGGTCGACTTCCACGACGCCCAGGCGTTCGAGCCGCGGCCCTCCACCTCACCACGTTCCATCGCGAGATTGATGTCATTGCCGCCCGGGTAACCGAGGATGATTTTGAACTTGGTGCCGAGGAGAGCGTTCATCGCGCGGGGATATTGTGAGGACGTGCTGCCGCCGGTGGCGCCCATCGGCACTTCGTACTTCATGGCGTCCTCGATGGTCTTGACCTTCGAGGTGTGCCACATCGACGTTGTGTTGTTATCCGCGCTCGGATTGCCGATATAGATTAGCTTCGAAGTGTCGATCTTCATGTCGGTCAGGGCTTTGTCACCCATGGCCTGCGCGACCGAGAGCGACTGGTCGGCAGTGGCCAGCGCGGTGCCATCCTTCGGCGCAACATTGGAAATCCATGCCACCGCGGTGCGGCTGCCGGCGCCCGGCATGTTGCGCGGGATGATGTTCGGATTGCCAGGAATGTGTTTGCCAAGGTACTGCCCGACCAGGCGCGCATAGAGGTCGTAACCGCCGCCCGGCGAATAACCGATGACGAGATCAACATTTTTCCCTTTATAGAAGTCTTCCACCGACTTTTGGGCCGAAGCGGGATTTAGCCCCGCGGCAACCAGCATCGCAGCCGTGAAAAGCCCGGCGCCGGTCCCTAAAATACGCAACTTGTGGATCATTCGACCCTCCTTTACTTTGCACCGCTCTTGCGAAAATTCATCAGGCGGTCTTGATAGGCGCCGGAATGCGTACCGCCGCCGATGGGCGGCGATCATTGTTCGAAACGCGCTGTTTTGCGAGTCAAAAACGCAGCAGTCGGTTTTGGGAGGCAGAGTTAAATGAAACTGGATAAGCCTGAAGGGCAACCCGACGAGAAGGTCGCCTGGGGCAGCGACGTCGCGGCGCAGATGCTGCGGCGGTTTGGCATCCCCTATATGAGCCTTACGCCGGGGGCGAGCTATCGCGGATTCCACGACAGCGTCGTCAATCATCTCGGCAACAAAAATCCGGGCATGATCCTCTGCCTGCATGAGGACCATGCCGTTTCCGTCGCGCATGGCTGGACAAAGGTCACCGGCAAGCCGATGGCCTGCGCCCTGCACAGCAATGTCGGCCTGATCCACGGCATGATGAGCATCTACAATGCCTGGTGCGATCGCGCGCCGATGATCATCATGGGCGCCACCGGCCCGCTCGACAACACGCAGCGCCGTCCCTGGATCGACTGGATCCACACCACCCGCGACCAGGGCGCCTGGGTGCGCTCGATGACCAAGTGGGATGACCTGCCCTCCTCGCCGCAGGCCATCGTCGAGGGCATGACGCGCGGCTACATCCTGACGCAAACCGCGCCGACGGGACCTGTCTACATCTGTCTCGACGCCGGCTTGCAGGAATCAAAGCTGGAGAAGGAGCCGGAGTGGCCGGACCTGGCGCGCTTTATGCCGCCTCCGCCGGCGCGTCCTGCCAGCGAAAGCGTCGACAAGGCGGTCGCGCTGCTCAAAAAGGGGCAGAAGATCGTGATGCTGATGGGCCGCGGTGAGCGCAACCAGGAAATTTGGGATGCGCGCGTCAAGCTCGCCGAGCGCCTCGGCGCGGTGGTGATGTCGGACCTGAAAGCCGGTTCGATGTTCCCGACCGATCATCCGGCGCATCCGGTCGATCCCTTCAACGTGCTGGGCAAAGGCGCGCGTCAAATCCTGACGGAGGCTGACGTCATCCTCTCGCTCGACTGGATCGACCTGCACGGTGCAATGAAGCAGGCCAAGACCGTCGGTAAGGTCAGCGCGAAGGTGATCCACGCCACGCTCGATACTCACCTCTCTAACGGCATGAACATGGATCATCAGGGCCTACCCCCCGTGGACGTGCCGATGGCCTGCATCGGCGACGTCGCCGTGACCGAGCTTCTCGCCGCGCTCGGGCCGGGCAAGAAGGACCCGTGGAAGCGGCGCGAAGCCAAGGCCAAGGACACCGGCGGCGACACCATCACGCTCAACATGATCGCAGCCACGCTGAAGGCCGCCTTCAACGACACCAATGAAGTCGGCTTCGCCAGCCTGTGCAAAGGCTGGCCGATCGATATCTGGCCGCATCAGAACCCGCACGCCTATATGGGCAAAGACGGCGGCGGCGGCATTGGCTCCGGCCCCGGCATTTCCGTCGGCGTCGCGCTCGCGCTGCACGACATGGGCAAGCTGGCAATCTCGGTGCTCGGCGACGGCGACTTCCTGATGGGCGGCAATGCCATCTGGACCGCGGTGCATTACCAGATCCCGATGCTGATCCTGATCAACAACAACGAGTCGTATTTCAACGACGAACTGCATCAGGAGACGGTGGCGGTGACGCGCGGCCGCGAGCCGAAGAACCGCTGGATCGGCCAGGCCTCCAACACCCCGACCACCGACATCGCCAAGCTGTGCGAGGCGCAGGGCGCCGTCGGCATCGGCCCGGTGACCGAGACGGCGGACGTCAAGGCGGCTATCGACAAGGGCGTCGCCGCATTGCGCGCCGGCAAGGTCTGCGTCATCGACCTGCGCGTCCCACCTGGGGTGGATCGTCACGAAGGCGCCTCGCTCGGCACCCGCCCGACCAAGGCCGTGGTGGAAGCCGCGTTGGCGAAGTAAGCGACCGCTCAAAAAAACGGCCGCCTCACCGGCGGCCGTTTTTGTTTTGTAGGCAACAATGCGTAGCGCTACCCGATCCCCTGCGTCTTCAACATGGTCTTGATGTAATCGAGCGCTTCCGGCGTGGTGTCCCCCAGCGTCTTCAGCAGGTCCTCCACGTCCTTGCCGGCCTGCGGCGCGAAATCCTCGCTCATCTTCTTTCCGCGTTCGATGAACTCCGGATCCTTCGACATTTTGTCGAAGGCGTCGCGGTAGACCTGCAGGATCGGAGCCGGTGTATCCGGCGGCAGCGCCAGCCATTTGTCCAGGACGACCAGACCGAACCAGTAATTGAAGGCTTTTGCCTGCACGCCGGAGGGGAGCTTGCCTTGCAATTCGTTTGTGAAAACCGGGGCATCCGGAAATTCCGGGCGCGGAACCATTTTGCCGCCCGCGAGTGTGCCGCTCTGGTTCAGCACCTTGACCTTGCCGCCTTGCAGCAGCTTGCCGACCTGGAAGAAGTTGCCGCTCGCCGTCATGTCGATCTCGCCGCGCTCCAGCGCGACGAAGAGATCGTTGGTGCCGGGATAGCCAACCACCCATTTCGCATTCCAACCCAGCAGATCGATACCCCAGGCGGTGGTCTGCATGCCCGCGCGCGGAACGCCGGCGACAGCGCCCATCACCACCGGCGGCTTGCTCTTGTCATACAGCCGATCCTCGGCGTCCTTGCGGATGACGACGATGGTCCCACCGCGCCCAACGCCCCCGACGATCGCAAGCTTGGTGGCGTCATAGCGCGATTGCGAACCGCGATAGACCAGCGGATCGCCCTGCGTGCCGGTCGCCATTATGATCATCTGCCCGTCGGGCTTGGCATGCTGGACGAAATAATTCATTGCGACCATACCGTCCGCGCCCGGCATGTTCTGCACCACGATGTTCGGACTGCCGGGCAGATGCCTGGCGAGCGCCGCCGCGATCATGCGCCCCGCCGTGTCGGTACCGCCGCCGGGCGGCGGGCCGATCATCATCGTAACGGTCTTGCCCTCCAACGACACGGGAGCCGGCGAGCCGGTCATCATCGTGACGGTTTTACCCTCGAACGAGACCGCAGCCTGTCCGAAGGCGGTGGCGCAGAGCGCCAGCATCGCTGCGACCGTAACGATCAAACGCTTCATCTTCCCTCTCCCTGAATGTAACGCGCGGATTTCTTGCGTCCCGCTGCGCCTATTGTTCGCTCAGTCGCCGATACCCTGCCGCTTCATCATCGCGCGGATATAGTCGAAGGCTTCCGGCGAGGTTTTGCCGAGCGTGGTGATCAGGTTCTGGACATCCTCACCGGTCTGCGCCTCGAAATCCTGGCTCATCTTCTTGCCTTTCTCGAGGAATTCCGGGTCCTTTGACATCTTGGCGAAGGCCCCCCGATACGCAGCAACCATCGGCTTTGGCGTGTTGGGCGGTAGCGCCAGCCACTTGTCGAGCAGCACGAGGGCAAACCAATAGCGATAACCCTGATCCTGAACCGGAGTGCGCGGCTTGCTCTCCACCTGGTTGGGAAAAACCGGCACGTCACCGAATTCGGAGCGCCCCGAGAATTTCCCATTTTCCATGACGCCGGTCTGGGTCAGCACCTTGACCTTGCCGGTGTCGAGCAGCTTCTGCACCTGGAACAGATTGCTGCTCGCGGTCATGTCGATTTCGCCGCGCTCGAGCGCGACGAAGAGATCGTTCGTGCCGGGATAACCGAGCACCCATTTGGCGTTCCAGTCCAGGATTTCGATGCCCCACGCCGTAGTCTGCATTCCGGAGCGAGGCACGCCGCCGACCGCCCCCATGACGACTGGCGGCTTCGACTTGTCATAGAGACGCTCTTCTGCATCCTTGCGGATGACGACCGTGGAGCCGCCGCGGCCGATGCCACCGATAATTTCCAGCTTGCTAGGATCGTATTTGACCTGCGGCTGCTTGTAGACCACCGGATCGCCCTGCGTGCTCGATGCCATCGTCAGCGTCATGCCGTCGGACTTTACCTGCTGATAGAAAAAGTTCATCGCCGTCACGCCGTCCGCGCCAGGGCGGTTCTCGACAATGACATTCGGACTGCCAGGAAGATATTTGGCGAGGAATTGGGCAATCAAGCGCCCCGATGTGTCGGTACCGCCGCCCGGCGCGTAACCAATGATCATCGTGATCGTTTTGCCGGCAAAATTGACCGGCTCCTGCGCCGCCGCGCCGCTGCACATCAGCGACGCTGCTGTGAGACCGAGCATCAGGCGTTTCATGAATCTACACTCCTACTCAATGTGAGGGCCGCTGATTGCCGTAGAGGCTGTCGATGATGCCGGCCTGCGCATCGAGGGAGCCAATCTTGTAGTCGTAGTCGCCTGCAACCCGTGTTTTTCCCAGGCGCCGGACTCGGCCACGACATGCATTAGGATGAGATGGCTGGAAGAACGGTAGGGAAACGCGGACTTTATCCATGGCACTCCCTAGAAATGCGACATTGATGTTGTTTTTTGCAAAAGTCGCAAAGTTTGCCTTTTCTGTCCAGCCATTTCCCCGTGGTAAAAAAGGGCTTTTGCATTAACGCGGGAGTTCGTAGCGTGCAGGCGCAGCGGGAGTAGAAGAATGAACAAACAGGCACCGATCGCGGACAGTTCCCAGGTTATGGAGGGAGCGAATTTCCTGCGCGACCCTTATTTTGAGTGGGCGCAGGCCGAAGGCGTCCCGATCATCGAGGAATTCGCGGTCGACCTGCACCTGGTGGAAACGCAGCGCTGGGAACGCGCGGATGTACCGGCTGCCTTTGTTCATCTAAAGGGACGCGGCGACTTCATGTCGCTCTTCGTCATCGACCTGCCGCCCGGGGGCAAGACCGCACGGCAGCGTCACCTCTATGAAGAGGTGATTTACGTTCTCTCAGGCAGCGGCAGCACCAAGATCGAGATTGACGGCAAGACCCACAGCTTCGAATGGGGACCGAACAGCCTGTTCGCGCTGCCGCTCAACGTTGCCTATCAGCATTTCAATGCCTCGGGGAACGAGAAGGCGCGGCTCATTTCGGCGAACAATCTTTGCGCCATGATGAACCAGTTCTACGACGAAGATTTCATCTTCAACAATCCCGCGGTCTTCAGGAAGCGCATCGGCAAGGAAAACTATTTTCTGGGCGAAGGCGAGATGGTGGAAACGCAGCGCGGCCGCTTCATGTGGGAGACCAATTTCGTCTCCGACGTCGCCAATTTCAAGCTGGAGTCCTGGGACCGGCGCGGCGCCAAAAGCTCGAACATGCGCTTCGCATTGGGCGAAGGCATCATGCATGCGCACACCTCCGAGATGCCGGTCGGCACCTACAAGAAAGGGCACCGCCACGGTCCGGATTTCCATGTGCTGACGCTAAAAGGCAACGGCTATTCGCTGTTCTGGCGCGAAGGCGACAAGGACTTCATCCGCATCGACTGGAAGCCGGGAGTGGTGTTCGCCCCGGTGGACCAGATCTTCCACCAGCATTTCAACACCAGCGCCTTTCCCGCCCGCTATCTTGGCGCTGGCGATGGGCAGCCTGCGCTATCCCTTCACCGCGCAGAAGCGGCAGATTTTCCTCGGCGTCGATCAGGACGCGAAGAAAGGCGGCGCGCAGATCGAATACGAGGATCAGGACCCTCGCATCCACAAGATCTTCCTGCAGGAGTTGAAGAAGAACCGCGTGCAGTCCGGCATGGGCGAGATCTTCAACGAAGGCGGCAATACCTAGGAAGGCGGCCGTTTCGCAGCGAATACAATTGCCTGCAGCGGCATGCGTCCGGGGTCGGCCCCGAATTCGCGGCGAAGATCCTGAACTACGGCATCGAAGACCCTTTCCGGCTCCACGCCGCCCCGTGTCCGGATCTGATCGATGAGCGGGTTTCCGTAAACTATCCCGCGCGCGAAAAGCGCCGCGTCCGGAATCTCCTTCTGGAGACTGACCACCGCAACCTCAATGTCGATGAAACCTGCTGCAATGAGGGATTCTTTAATCGGATCGATCTGGTGGCAGGAGAATGGCACGCTGTAAAACTGAGGCGGATCGGCAGGAAAAAACCTCCCCGCAGTTTCGTGCGCGATCCTCCCAAATGGATTGTAGCGATGCGAATCCCAAACATTGAAGAAATACCGGCCGCCGGGGGCCAGGACGCGATAAGCCTCGCGATAGGATTTGTCTTTATCCGGAAAGAACATCAGGCCGAACTGGCACACGACGGCGTCGAAGCTGCTATCCTTGAACGGCAACGCCGTGGCATCGGCAGGCTTGAATTCGATCTGCTCGCCGGACCGGAACTTTGCGCGCGCAATTTCCAGCATTGGCGCATTGAGATCGGTCGCGATCAGATGTGCGGCGGCCGGCAAGCGATCGCGCAGTCGGCGCGTGACGATGGCGGTCCCGGCTGCCGTCTCCAGCACCTTTGCCGGATTGCAAGCGGCAACCCGTTGGGAGATATCCTCGGCATAATCCACGAAGATCAGCGGCCCCAAACCTTGATCATAATACTGCGGTATGCTGCCGATAAACGCTGCATCGCCATTCATGATGATATGGCCTCCATTCGATTTCCTGGAGCATAGCGAATGGCGGTGGTGCAACAAGCCGGCTAAACCGCGCCGGGCACTTTGCTCTCTAGATTCGAAGTTACCCCGCGCAAGAGCCGCAGCAGCGTCTCCAATTCCTTCTCGGAAAAGCCTTCGCGCGCGTTCGCATTCGCTTCCGCTGCGCAGACCAGCAGGTCCTGCATCGTCTCGAGGCCTGACGGTGTTAGATGCAGGTTGACCTTGCGCCGGTCGACGCTGTCCTGGTCGCCGCGGATGAGGCGGCGCTTTTTCAGCGCATCGATCACCGAGGTGGCGGAGGCCTTCTGGATCCCCGCACGGCGCGACAGCTCAAGCGGTGTCAGGCTTCCGGCCTGGGAGAGAAACCACAGAATGACCCATTGCGCGTGGGTTATTCCGTGACGCGCGAGGCGGGCATGGAAATCGCGGCTGAAGGCCCGGTAGGCCTCGCGCAGGTAAAAGCCAAGCCCCGCAGTGGCCGGAATGGTCGGCGACCCCGTTGCGGCGGAAACCCCTTTTCTCGTCGCCATAGACAAAAACCCTTGATTGGCCGTGACCTGGCCGCGGCGCTAAACTGCCCGATCCGAGCATAGACGGAGCCCGTTGACAAGTTAGTATGGTAGCCATACTATTTTAACCGCTGCAGGCCCACAAGACCGACCACAAGACCGAAAAGGCCGCGGTATTAAAGGGAGCGTCCGATGGCAGATATCGAAGCCGATCCGCGCATGCGCGAGCTGGAAGCCCAGATGGCCTCCGCGAATTTGCGCGGCCAATGGCAGATCGACGCCAACCGTCCGCAGAATGTCCGCAGGGGCGGCAATGGCCAACTTTTCATCGAGCCGATGCCCGCCGGCATTCCCCATGTCTGGCGCTGGACCGACATGCAGCAAATCCTGCAACAGGCTTGTGAGGCGATGACGGAAAGCCACACCGCCCGCCGCGCTCTGATGTTCACTAATCCGAAGCTGCCGCGCGGTACGGTGCAGAACCTCGTCGCCGGGATGCAGGCGGTGAAGGCAGGCGAGATCGCCTGGGCTCACAGGCATACGATCAATGCGCTGCGCTTTTCCATCCAGGGCAGCGAGAAGGTGTTCACCGTGGTGGATGGCCGTCCGCTGCCGATGGAATCTTATGATCTCGTGCTGACCCCGAGCTGGGCTTGGCACGACCATCACAACGAGAGCGACCAGGATGCCATTTGGATGGACGCGCTCGACGTGCCTTTCACCGTCGGCATGAACCTTAACTTCTACGAAGAGCCGGGCGATATCTCACAGCAGCAGACCGGAGCGGAGTTGCTGACGGATGTGCTTTATCGAAACGGGGCGCAGAAGAGCCTCGGAGCGCGGCCTTTCCGTTATCCCTGGAAAGAAACTTCTCGCGTCCTCAAGAAAATGGAAGGCGCCGACGCCGACCCGTATCACGGCCATCTGCTCGAATACATCAATCCTACGAACGGCGGGCCATGCCTGCCCACCATGAAGTGCCAGATCCAGATGCTGCCGCCTGGCTTCACCGGCCGCCTTCATCGTTCGACCGCGAGCTCGATCGCTTTTGTCATTCAGGGCGAAGGCCGCACCATGTTCGCCGACAAGGAAGTCGACTGGGGCAAGCACGACACTGTCGCGATCCCGAACTGGAGCTGGCACCGCCACGTCAATCCCGGGCCGGCAGCCGGCCTATCTGTTCACGATGACGGACTCCCCCATCCTCACCACGCTTGGCTTCTACCGGGCGGAAACGGAAGACAGCGCCGAAGCGCTGCCGCCTGCCGTGCCGGCGGCAAAACTCTCGGCGGCGGAATAAGGACGGACGATGAAGGAATACGTGATCGGAAATATTGACGACATTCCCGAAGGAAAGGGGCGCGCCTTTCAGGCCGGCCGGGCGACGGTTGCTGTGTTCCGTTCGAACGGCAAATTCTACGCGATGGCCAATCGCTGCGTGCACAAGGGCGCATCCATGTGCGAGGGCGAAATCACCAATGGTGGCACCGTCGTGCGCTGCCCCTGGCATAACTGGGCCTTCGACATCGCGACCGGCGAGCATTGCTACGACCAGAGCGAGAAGATCCGCATCTATGAAATAAAGACCGACGGCGATCAGGTGATCCTCTACGCCTGACCGCTGGCCTTATGGCGAAAGGAACGACGTCATGAACGAAGCGTCCCATACCGGCTTCGAACGGGAAAAAGCCGAAGCGGTTTCTCCGGATCCGATCAATCCGAAAATCCGGCAGATGGAAGTCATCGATACCGACTTCCACTTCACGCCGTCATGGAAGACGATCCGCAGCTACCTGAAGGAGCCGTTCCAGAGCCTTCTTTTCCACTATCCGGTGGGCAGTCTGGAATACAATCCGGAGCCGGCGAACGAAAAGCCCGGCGTCGGCCAGGACACCCATGGCATCGCCGCCACCGGCGCAGACGTGATCAAGATCCTCGATCAGTTCGGCACCGACACCGTCATCCTCAATCCGGGCTACAACCGGCCGCAGAGCATCTTCAACGAGCCGATGATCGCGGCCATCGCCGCGGCGCATAACGATTACCTGATCAAAGAAGTTTTCCCGGTCTCCCCGCGCATCAAAGCCTCGCTGATGATCTGCCACCGCGATCCTTTCATGGGCGCGGAGGAAATCCGCCGCGTTGGTCACCACAAGCAATTCGTCACTGTCTATAGCTCGTTCAGCGCGCTCTATGAGCCGCTCGGCAACGCCAAGTTCGATCCGATCCTCGACGCCATGCAGGAATTCGGGTTGACCTTGACCTGTCACAGCGAAGGCTTCTTCCCGCATTTTACGCCGCTGTGGAACGGAGCGCGCACCTGGATCGAGCTGTTCGGTAATGCACCCGCCGGCAACTGCATGGCGCATCTCGCGGCTATGATCGTGCAGGGAATGTTCGACAAGTATCCCAACCAGAAGGTGATCTTCCAGGAAGGCGGTTACTGGTGGCTGCCCGACTTCATGTTGCGGATGGACGATTTCTATCTCGGCTCGGGCGGCGATATCGCGCTGGTGGAGCGCAAGCTCGCAACCGGCGAGAAGAAGCTGCACAAGCTGCCGAGCCAATATGTGCTCGACCATGTGCGCTTCTCCACCCAGCCGATCACCATGCCGAAGAACCGCAAGCATTTTGCGTGGCTGCTCGAGATGTGCCACGCCAAGGATCTGTTCTGCTTCTCCTCCGATTGGCCGCACCAGACGCTCGACCCGGCCAACTGGGTGGTAGAGAACACCGACTGCATCGACGACGAGATGCAGAAGGCCCTACTGAGCGGTAATTCGCGCAAGCTCTATAACCGGCTGTAAAAAGCCGACGTGGACAACAATAACCGCGGCCGGGTTTGAGCCGGCCGCATTCGACTGTAAGAAGCGCGAGCCAGCCGTTGTCAGGTTCAGCGGCCTCGCAACCGTGCTCACGAAATTACGGGCGGCATTCACCGCGCCGGCTTGGGAGACCGCCTCATGGCCAAAGATAGAAAAGCACTGCTTGAGGGCAGGAATATGTGGGGCGAGCTGATTGCGCTGCGCGACCGCCAGCGCGAAGAAACCAAGGGCGCGCTGCAGGTCGTGAAGGAAAAGGACCTGCCGCTCGAGACCAATCCCATGGGACAGATGCGCTGGTACCTGCATCCCAATCTGAAGGACACCGTCGTCAATGTGATGATGGTCTATCAACAGGAGATTCCGCCCGGCAGCCGCTCCGGCCGGCTGAAATTCCAGGGCGGCCAGGTCATCATGATTCTGGACGGCAAGGGCTACACTTCGATCGACGGCGTGAAGCACACCTGGAAAAAGGGCGACGTGCTGAACCTGCCGCTGCGCGACGAAGGCATCATCGTGCAGCACTTCAACACCGACTCTTCGGTCACGGCCAAATTTCTGGCGGTCGAGCCGAACTGGTTCGAAGCCACCACCGTTGACCGCGGCTGCGGTTTTGAGGTGATGGAAGAGGCTCCGGAACACAGAGCGCAAAAGAATGGATGACATCCGTCACTCGCACGACGTCCACCCCGCGGGCGGGATTCCGCACGTGCATGCGAGTGTCGATCATCTTGCGAATGAATTCGGCAACAGCGCGAGGCTGGCGATCCGGCTCGATGCGGCGCTGATGCAGAAGCTCGGCCTGGCCGCCGATGCTTTCGTACGCGTCGCCACCGACCGCGGGCGCAGCATCATCGTGCGGCTGGATGCCCCGCTCGATCAGGATCGCGACAGCGGGGTGGTGCGGCTCGACCGGTTTGTGCGGCAGGCACTGAAGGCCCATCTCAATGAAGAAGTTGAGATCGAGAAAGCCGAATTGGGTCCGGCCAAGCGCATCGAATTGCGTCCCGCCGTCGACGTCTCGCTCGCGCATGATCTGACGCCGCATCTAAAATCGGTGATGGTGCAGAACCGAACGCCTGCCAGCAATGGCGCGGTGGTTTATGTGCCCTTCCCCAATTCCCATGCCGGCACCACCTATGAGATCGGCAAGGTCAGCGACGGTCCCGGCTACGTGGACGAGTCGACCGAAGTCGTTTTGAATTATCACGACTCGCATCTGCCGGACGGCGCCTTCGACATCACGTTTGAGGACGTCGGCGGGCTTGGCAAACAGATCAAGCTGATCCGCGAGCTGGTGCAGCTGCCGCTGAAATATCCGAACGTCTATCGCCACCTCGGCATCAATCCACCGCGCGGCATCATCCTTTACGGCCCCCCCGGCTCGGGCAAAACGCATCTTGCGCGCGCCGTGGCGAACGAGGTGGACGCGCGCTTCTATTACATCAACGGCCCGGACGTGATCGGCACCTATACAGGCGAGACCGAAGCCAATCTGCGTCGCATGTTCAGCGAGGCCAGCCACCACGCGCCCGCGATCATCTTCATCGACGAATTGGACGCGATGGCGCCCAAGCGCGGCGAGACCGGCGCGCACGCCGATACCCGTACGGTGACGCAGCTGCTGTCGCTGATGGACGGACTGAAGCGGGTCGATTCCGTCATTGTAGTTGCTACGACCAACCGGATCGATGCGGTAGACGCCGCCTTCCGCCGGCCAGGCCGGTTTGACCGGGAGATCTTCATCGGCCCGCCGGATGTCGCCGGCCGCCGAGAGATCCTGGAAGTGCATACCCGCGAGATGCCGCTGTCCGACGGGGCGCAGAAATTTCTCGACGAGATCGCCAGGCGTACCCACGGTTTCCTCGGCGCCGACCTGATGGAGCTTTGCCGCGACGCCGGCCTCAGCGCGATGCGAAGGAGCGCCGGCAATCTTGCCGACCACCGGGCCGCCTTTCGCATCCCGCTGCAAGATCTGCGGGTCGAGCAGGAAGATTTCGAGATGGCGTTGTCGCAGATCCGCCCCTCGGCGCTGCGCGAGACCCTGATCTCGGTGCCGAATGTCTCCTGGAGCGATATCGGCGGCCTTGCCGAGGTCAAGCAGCGGCTGCAGGACACGGTGGAGCTGCCGTTGCGCAATCCACAGCTGCTGACCGCCAGCGGCCTGCCGCCGCATGTCGGCGCCCTCCTCTATGGCCCCTCCGGTACCGGCAAGACCCTGATGGCGAAAGCGTTGGCCAATGAATGCGGGGTCAATTTTATCTCCATCGACGGGCCGGAGATTTTCACCAAATGGCTCGGCGAGACGGAGGAAGGGCTGCGCCAGATCTTCCGCATCGCCCGCCAGGTCGCGCCGACGGTGATCTTTTTCGATCAGCTTGATGCCATTGCGCCGATCCGCGGCGTCAATGTCGGCTCGATGACCACCGACCGCGTGGTCGGACAGTTACTGGCGGAACTCGACGGCGTGGAGCAACTTTCCCGCGTCATCGTGCTGGGCGCCACCAACCGCATCGATCTGATCGACCCGTCGGTGCTGCGGCCCGGCCGCTTCGGCGTGCATATTGCCGTCGGCCTGCCCGACGCCCCGGCGCGGGCCGAGATTTTGCGCCTTGGCCTGCGCACGCCGAAGCTCGAAGCCCGCAAGGAAATTGACGCCATCGTCAAGAAAATCGTGCCGATGACGAAAGGCTTTTCCGGCGCACGGCTGCGGCAACTCTGCGATGAATCAAAACGCAACGCGATGAAGCGCACCGGCTTCACCCAGGTCGCTGCACCTACCATCGCTGACGTTCTTGTCGCGCTCGAAGCCGACAAAACCAATAAGGCAAAGGGAAAAGAAAATGGCTGAAATGGAGCGGACAAAAGAGCGGGAGCGCCCGCCGATCAAGGACAATCCCTATGAGGCCGTGCTGCGCCAGCGCGCGGAGCTTAAGGAACGCAACCTGACGGGGCCGGTGGTGATCCGCGCGGAAGACCGCGAGATGTTCCAGGCGCGGCAGGGCAAACTGCGCTTCTACATGGACCCCGTTTCGTTCAAGGATACGCCGCTGCAGCAGTGGCGTGTGTTCATTCATACGATCACCACCAAGTCCGGCAAGCATGTCCACCAGGGTGGGCTCCTGATCTTCGTGGTCGAAGGAAAAGGCTATTCCATCGTCGACGGCGAGCGCTGGGATTGGGAAAAGGGCGATCTCGTACTGCTGCCGATGAAGCCCGGCGGCGTTGAGCATCAGCATTTCAATCTCGACGACAAGCCGTCGGTCTGGGCCGCCTTCATCAATGTGCCGATCCAGGAACATCTCGCCTCGGACCTGCAGCAGAAAGAGATCTCGCCCGACTTCAAGGAATAAGCGGCCGTTCACCGCCGCGAAGATAGGGAGCAGCATGCCCGAGAGTAACGAGCAGGCCCGGCGCAACGCCGCGCTGGGCGACCTTCGCAAATGCCTCGAACTGGCCGACGAGATGGGCGAGCTCGAGGTCATCGATGGCGCCGATCCGCACCTCGAAATGGGCGTGCTCTATACCCTGAGCCAGGCCAAGCAGGTCCCGCCAATCTTGCTGTTCCAAAAAATCAAAGGTTATCCGGACGATTTCCGCGTCGTGGTGAATGTCCGCGCCTCAAAGATTTTCGTCCAAGGCGAAGGTCTTGAGCTGGTGCAGGCCTATCGCAAGCACCGCCGCAAGAAGACCGATCCGATCCCGCCGCAGGTCGTGACCTCCGGTCCGGTGCTGGAAAACGTCATGACCGGCGATCAGGTCAACGTGCTGAAATTCCCGACGCCGCATTGGAACAAGGGTGACGGCGGCCGCTATATCGGCACCGAATGCATGGTGATCACCAAGGATCCGGACAGCGACTGGGTCAATGCCGGCACTTACCGCGTGCAGGTGCAGGACGAGAAGACGGTGAACATCTTCATCGAGCCCGGCAAGCACGGCGACACCATTCGCAAGAAATATTGGGCGCGCGGCGAGGCCTGTCCGTTCGCCGTTAGTGTCGGCCAGCCGCCGGCGCTGAGCGCGGCGTCGGCTTCCACGCCGCCGGAAGGCGCATCCGAATTCGCCGCCGCCGGCGCGCGCCTCGGCCGGCCGATCGAGCTCATCAAGGGCAAGGTGACCGGCATCCCCTTCCCCGCCGATTCCGAGATCGTGCTCGAAGGCTTCATGCCGCCGCCCGAACAGGTCTCCATGCCCGAGGGTCCGTTCGGAGAATGGCCCGGCTACTACGCCTCCAGCGGGCTGGAGCCGGTGCTGCAGGTGAAAGCGATCTATCACCGCAACGGTCCGATCATTACCGGCTCGCCGCCCGCGCTGCCGACGCATCCCGGCGTGCAATACGGCGTCGCCGGCTCCGCGTTGTTTCGCGCTGCCTCGCTGTGGGACGAGTTGGAAGCCGCCGGCGTGCCGGGCATCAAAGGAGTGTGGAAAGTGCCGGGCGGCGGCACGCGTTTCATCAATGTGATCGCCATCGAGCAGATGCATCCCGGGCACGCCAAGATGGCCGGGTTAGTCGCGGCCGGCTGCGGCTCCGCGGCTTACCTCGGCCGCATCATCATCATCGTCGACGATGATATCGACATCACCAACCCCGCCGAAGTGATGTGGGCGGTAGCCACGCGCTGGGACCCGAAGACGGCGACCGATATCATCGACGGGATGTGGACCGGCTATATCGACCCCATGCTGCTGCCGGAACGGCGCGAAAGCGGCGACATGACGAACAGCCGCATTATCATCTATGCTGTGCGGCCCTATCACTGGAAAGACGACTTCCCGAAGGTCAACACGGTCGACAAAGAATACGCCGAAGCGATCAAGCGCAAATGGAGCGGGAAACTGAAATTCCTGAACGGCGGCTAGCACCCGCGGCAACGAGGAGAGTGCAACGATGCTGAGCTCAAAAGATATCGGCGGGCTGATGGCGATGATGCCGGCCTTCGCCACCGACAACGCGGCCGACATCCACGCGACCTCCACCGTCGACGTGGCCAAGTTGCACAAAGGCGTCGACCGCATGATCCAGGACGGCGCTAACGTGATGGCCGCCGCCGGCAGCTTCGGCGAATTCCACACCCTTTTGCCGGATGAATTCGAAGTGCTTGCCAACGAAACCGTCGCCGCCGCCAAGAAACGCGTGCCGGTGTTCGTCGGCACGACCTCGCTTAACAGCCGCGAGGTGGTGCAGAAGATGAAGGTGGTAGAGAAGTCCGGCGCCGACGGCGTGCTGCTGGGGGTGCCGTTCTATTTCCCCTCGACGGTGGACAATGCCGTGCGTTTCTATCGCGAGATCGGCGAGATGTTCCCCAAGCTGAACATCATGATCTATCACAACCCCACTTTGCACAATATCAAAATCCCAGTGGAAGCCTTCGTCGAGATCACCAAGAATCCGGCGGTGATCGGCATGAAGGACAGCCATCGCGAGGTGCCGGAATTCCTCAAATTGATGCGCACAGTGCGCGGCAAGATGAGCATCTTCGTGATGCAGACGCAGTATTTCAATTTCGCCGAACATGGCGCCGCCGGCTTCTGGTCGATCGACGCCTGGATGGGACCGTGGCCGCAGCTCGCCTTGCGCGACGCAGTGGCGCGCGGCGACCGCAAACTGGCGGAGGACATCACGCTCGACCTGCTGCCACCGCCGGGCGTGCCGGTGAACCTTTCCTGGCGGGAAACCGCATCGAAGATCGCGACCCAGGCGGCAGGCTATGTCGACTGCGGCCCGCTGCGTCCCCCCTTCCTGACCATTCCGGATGAGGTGGTGGAGCGACAGAAGAAGCGCGCCGAACGTTGGAAGCAACTTTGCGCCAAGTACCGTTCGCCGGTGCCGACGGCCAAGGCGGTCTAGTTTTTGCGGCCGCCGCGGCTAAAGAATTGCAACTAATGTTGCTCGGGGGCTTCTTCGGTCTGCGGCGGCACCGGCCTGCCGATATATCCCGGCATCGGTACGCGCCATGAGGCGAGAATTGCCGCGCCTACAACGGCGGCGCCCAGGAGCACCGCCGGCTGCACTCCGATCAGTCCCACTGTGAAGCCGCTTTGCACGCGGCCAAGCTGAGAGGCGCCGCGGGTCACCAGCATCACCACCGACATGACGCGGCCGCGCAGCGCGTCCGTGGTCAGCAACTGCGCCAGCGTGTTGCGCGTCACGCCCCACATGCTATCGACCGTGCCGAGCGCGAGCAAAAGCAGCGCTGAAAGCCAGATCAGGTGCGACACGCCAACGCCGGCCCAGAGGACGGCATAAAGAACGCCCAGCGTGAGGATCAGCCGGCCGTGCTGCTTGACCGGGAAGGTGAGCAGCAGCGTCATGCCGATCAAGGCGCCCGCGCCCGTGGCGCTCAGCAGCAGGCCGAGGGATTCTGGCCCGGCATTCAGTACATCGCGCACTATGATGGTAATGAGTGCGGCATTGTGGCCGAACAAGCCGGTTGCGAGTTCGAGCAGCAAGGCGACGCGCAAGACCGGCGTGCGCCAGACGAACTTCACCCCTTCGGTGATCCCTTCGCGCAAGGGCGGATGTTTGTCGGTCGCGTTCGCCTGCGCTTTCGGCAAGCGCATCATCCAAAGCGCGGTGAGCATCGCGACGAAACTGGCGGCGTTGAGGAAGAACGGCAGCGAATAACCCCCAAGCACCAACGCCAGGCCGGCGATCGAGGGACCGATGAAGCCGCCGCCACGCACGGCTACCGAGTTCAAAGTGACCGCGCTCGACATCGCCTCGCGCGGCACCAGGCCGGCAAACAGCGCGTGGCGCGAGGGCACCGAGAAGGCCTGCAGCGTGCCGCTGACCAGGTTCAACGCGTAAAGATGCCAGTATTCCAGGTGGCCGGTGAACGACAGGATGCCCATGACGAGCGAGACCGTGAGCATGGTCGATTCCGTGCACATCAGCAGAAGGCGCCGTGGCACCCGATCGGCAATAGCGCCGCCAAACAGCGCCAAGAGAATGGTCGGGGTGGCGCGGAACAGGCCGACAAGCCCCAGCAAAAAGGGAGAATTCGTCATCTCGTAAATGATCCAGCTCACCGCGGTGAGCTCGATCCAACTGCCGAGCTGGGAAGTAAACTGTCCAACCGTGTAAAGAACGAAATTGCGTTCGCGCAGCGCGATCAGGCCGGCCGGCAAACGGCGGCGGGCTGCACGCTTATTCATTCACGCAAACCCCTGGCGACACCCATGCTTTCGTGAAAAAGGCCGGCTGGATTGACAAAGGCGCGTTCGGCAATAGAGCTTCCATATTTCTCGCGAAAAACGGAGTTTACGAGTCTTACTGCGTGTACTGACAAAATCGCGCGCTAGTCAATTGCAACGCAGCCCAATCAGGAAAGAACAAAGAATGAGCACAGACGAAGCCATTAACCGGCTGGCCAAGCTCGACACCTGCGCCGTATCGGACGCGCTCGATCGCCTTGGATTGAAGGGCGCGGTGCTGGGCCTGCGACCGCTATGGCCCTGCCCACGGATCGTGGGACGCGCGGTGACGGTCAAGATCAAGCCGGCCGGGCTGGAGAAGCCGAAGCAGCATTTGTGCACGCCCGCCATCGCGGCGGCGACGGAATCGGACGTCATCGTGATAGAACATGGCGGGCGCATCGATGTTGCGGCCTGGGGCGGGCTTCTTTCGCTTGCCGCGCAAGTCAAAAAGATCCGTGGCGTCATTGTCGATGGGGCGGCGCGCGACGTGGACGAAAGCCGCGAGCTGGAATTCCCGGTGTTCGGGCGCGGCGCGGTGCAGGTAACCGCGCGCGGACGCGTAATGCAGGAATCCTTCAACGAGGAGATCGAATGCGCCGGCGTGCAAGTCCATCCCGGCGATCTCGTCATTGCCGACATGAGCGGCGTGGTCTTCATCTCGCGTGCCAAGGAGCATGATGTGCTCACCCAGGCGGAAGCCCTGGCGGCAAGCGAACAGCGCATGGCGGAAGCGATCCGCACCGGCCGCTCGGTGGTCGAGGTGATGGAAACGCTTGGCTACGAAGCCATGCTGTCGCAAGAAAAATGAAGTCGTCGGCCCCGCGACCCGACGCACGTTGACTTAGCCGATAATTCCGGAAGAAATACTTTCGGGAGGAAGACCGCGTGACAACAGAACATGAATTCCCACGCGCGTCATCGCAGCAATGATCAAGGGCCAGACAGTCGAGATCGGCGGCAAGTCCGCCTATCACAAATGGATTGAATCGCAGGGCATTCCAATCCTGCGCGAGTTTTATATCGAGGATTTGCGCAAGGTAGAGTTGGCGACGTGGGCGTGGAAAGGCGCGCGCGGCGCCTATCTCAATCTGATCGGGACCGGCGACGTCAACGACGGTTATCTGCTCGAGATCGCGCCGGGTAAAAGCATCGCGCCGCAACGGTTGCTTTTCGAAGAGATTATCTTCGTCCTTGAGGGCAGCGGATCCACGTCCGTCTGGAACGACGAAAGCAAGAAGGTCACCTTCGAGTGGCAGGCCGGCAGCCTGTTCTCGCCGCCTGCGAATACCTGGCGGCAGCATTTCAACGCCAGCGGCCAGAAACCGGCGCGATTGCTGGCCGTGACGACCGCCCCCGTCCTGTTCAATCTGTTCCGCGATACCGATTTTATTCTAAACAACAGTTATCAGTTCAAAGGACGTTTCGACGAGGATCCGGAAAGCTTCTCAGGCACCGGCGAATCCTATCGCGGCCGGCGCATGCAGGTGTGGGACACAAATTTCGTCGCAGATGTCCGCACTTTGCCGGTGCATCGCTGGGAAGACCGCGGCCCCGGCGCCGCCTCCGTCAGCATTGAGCTGTCCGAAAATTCTCTCACCTCGCACATCTCGGAATTTCCAGTCGGGACTTACAAAAAGGCGCATCGGCATGGGCCAGGAGCCCACGTCATCATCATCGGCGGCCAGGGTTATTCGCTGATGTGGCCGGAAGGCGAGGCGATCAAGCGCTTCGACTGGAAGGACGGCAGCGTTGTGGTGCCGCCGGAGCGATGGTTCCACCAGCACTTCAACACGGGCGCGGCGCCCGCGCGTTATCTCGCGATCCGCTGGGGCAGCCAGAAATATCCAAGGCCCTGGCAGATGAAGAGCTACGGTGTCGATGAGAGCGTCAAGACAGGCGGCAGCCAGATCGAATTCGAGGATGAGGATCCCGAGATCCGGCGGATGTTTGAGGCGGAGTTGGCTAAACAGGGTCTGCAAAGCCGAATGACATACACAAAGGCCGAACGCCGGCCGGATTTTGTGTGAACCCTGGACAGCTGCGGCGCACGCGCCTGCCGCTCCTAAGCGCGAACGAAAACGACGAAAACTTTCGGGAAAATGCAAAACTGCTGGAAGCCGGCGCTCTAGACATGGCCCCGGCCAAAGATGTAATTATTGAAATTCATAAGGCATATCGAATTTTGTACCGCTGCCACGAAACGAGCCGCGGGCTGAAATACGCAGCAGGGCAGGAAGACCATGAAACAAGCCGAAAACGAGATGCTCACGCGCGTCGGCAAGGGAACGCCGGCCGGTGAACTGCTGCGCCGCTATTGGCACCCCGTCTGTGTCGCCGGTGAATTGACGGACGAAAATCCCATCAAGCGGGTGCTGATCCTCGGCGAATATCTTGTGGCTTTTCGCCTGCCGCTCACGAATGGCGAAACCACCCACCGCTATGGGCTGGTCGCCGAGCAGTGCAGCCACCGTTCGGCCTCACTGGCCTACGGGCGCGTCGAGGAAGACGGCATCCGCTGCCCCTATCACGGGTGGAAATACGGCCTCGACGGCACCTGCCTCGAGACCCCGCCGGAGCCGAAAGAGTGGGCCTACAAAAACGAGATCAAGCACGTCGGCTATCCGGTAGAAAAGCTCGGCGGGCTGCTTTGGACCTACATGGGGCCACAGCCGGTGCCGCTTCTGCCGCGTTGGGATTGCCTGGCGCGCGAAGACGGCAAGCGCATCATCTCCGTTGAATCTATCCTGGACTGTAACTGGTTGCAGCCGATGGAGAATTCCGTCGATCCATCGCATCTCTACTGGCTGCATGGCTACCGTTACGGCTCCGGTCATCTGGTCGATCCGGTGGAGAAACAAAAGCGCGAAGCGCAATATCAGGAGAAACACGAATTCATCCCGTTCGAATACGGCATCATGAAGCGCCGCATCACGCCGAACGGCACCGATGAGCATCCGCTGATCTTTCCTTGCAGCCTGCGGCATGTCTCCGGTGAACGCGGCAAGGCCAACCCGCTGTATCGGCACAATTTGCAAATCCGCGTGCCGATGGATGACACCCATACCCGCGTTTATCGCGTGAACTTCATCCCGACCGCCACCGACCGCTCGCCGGCCGACGCAGACGCTCCCTGGGAGTTGCGTCCCCTGAAGTTCATCGACGAATCCGAAGGCGGGCGGGAGCTGCCGATGGACATCCCGATGACGAAATACGACACGACCATCGTCGGCGCGCAGGACTCGATGGCTTGGGAGACGCAGGGCCCGATCACCGACCGCACCAAGGAACATCTCGGCCATGCCGACAAAGGCATCGTGATGTTCCGCCGGCTGCTGCGCGAGCAGATCGAGATCGTGCAGAAGGGCGGCGAACCAATGGGCGTCATTCGCGATCCTGCGAAGAACAAGATCATCGATATCCCGGTCATCAACGAACGGATCGGTCTCGTCCGCCAAGCCGCTGAATAAACAGCGATCCCTCTTATTAACGACGGACCGGGTTCGTCCGCTCCAAGCAGAGTGAGCATCGCGTGAGCACAAATCTGAGAATTGGAGTGGCGGGGCTGGGAGCTGCGTCGAAGCAAATTCTTCCGCATATTGATCGTGTTCCCGGAATGGCGCTGACGGCGGGCGCTGACACTCGCCCGGACGCAGTCGTGGAATTCAAAAAGAAATACGACGGCCGCCAAGCGTTCAACAGCGTTGAAGAGCTGTACGCCAGCGGCGAGATCGACGCCGTCTGGATCGCGACGCCGAACGTCAATCATGCCGATCACACGGTGATGGCGGCCGAGCATGGTATCCATGTCATCGTGGAAAAGCCGACGGCCGTCACCCTCGCCGAAACCGACCGCATGATCGAGGCGTGCGACCGCCACAAGGTCAAACTGGTGCAGGGCCATTCCAAGGTTTACGGCCCGGCCATCCAGAAGATTCGAGAGATCGTCGCGAGCGGCCGGCTTGGCAAAGTGATCCAGATCAACAGCTGGAATTCCAACGACTGGCTGCAGCGCCCTCGCCTCGCCTCCGAGGTGGATACCAGTGTCGGCGGCGGCATTGTCTTCCGCCAGGGCCCGCACATGATCGATATCATCCGCTATATCGGTGGCGGCATGGTCAGGAGTGTGCGCGCCATCACCGGCCGCAACGACAAGAATTTCAATACTGAAGGCGACTACACGGCCTTCCTGGAATTCGAGGACGGCTGCGCGGCAACCGGTGTCTTCAACGGCTATGGCTTCTTCGACGCCGCCGAACTGACCTGGGGCATTGGCGAAGGCGGCAAGCGGTTGCCGGAGGAAGATACTGGCAGGCATGCTCCCGGCGAGCGCCTGAAAGGCGCGGTCGATATGGCCTACAAATACGCCAACCCCCGCACCACCGAGGAACGCGCGACGCGCGAGCGCTCGTCGCAATCCTTCTTCGGCATTACCATCGTTGCTTGCGAGCAGGGCATCATTCGCCAGTCGCCCAACGGGCTCTTCATTTACAGCGAGAAGGGACGCGAAGAGATTCCCTGCGGCAAGGACGAAGGCCGCGCCGCCGAGCTGAAGTGCTTGCAGGCGGCAATTGCCGAAAATCGGCCGCCCTTCCTCGACGGGCGTTGGGGCAAGGCAACGCTCGAAGTCTGTCTCGCCATGCTCCAGTCCTCCAAAGAGCGGCGCGAGATCACGCTCTCGCATCAGGTCCCGAGCGTGGACCTTAGAGAAAAGGTGGAGGCATAACATGGCTGAGCTGACTGGCTTCCTGACCATGTGGAACGGATCCGAGTAAGTGGTGGAAGAGCTTCGAGCACAGGTAGCCCAGGCCTGCCGTGTCATCGGCGGGCTGGGCCTGACGAAGGCAGCGACTGGCCATATCAGCGCCCGCGTGCCCGGCACCGATACGATTCTCATTCGGGCGCGTGGACCGGATGAAATAGGCGTGCGCTATACCGAGCCGCAGGACGTCATCACGGTCGATTTCAACGGCAAGAAATTGGCCGGGCGTGACGGCCTCGAACCGCCGCAGGAAGTCTTCATCCACACCTGGATGTACCGCAAGCGGCCGGAGCTCGCCTCCGTGGTGCATGCCCATCCTGCCACGGTGGTGCTCTTCACCATCTGCAACAAGCCATTGCTACCGCTCTACGGCGCCTATGATCCCTCGAGCCTGAAGCTGCTGATGGAGGGCATCCCGACCTATCCCCGCAGCATCACGGTTTCGAATGACCAGCTGGGGGAGGAATTCGCCAACAGCATGCCCGGCCGCGCCTGCCTAATGCGGGGCCACGGGATCACGACCGTTGGATCCTCCGTCCAAGAAGCCACGCTCACCGCGATCAAGCTGAACGAACTGGCCGAGATGAACTATCGCGCGCAGCTGTTGGGGAATCCGCAGCCGATTCCCGACGATGAAGTCGCGCATATCACGCGCGGGGACAGCACGAAGGGCCCGAAAAGTGCGCCCTTGTGGCGTTACTACTGCAGCCTGGTGGGGGAGAAATGATCAAGGGTCAAAAGATCGAACTGAAGGTCAACACCTATCAGCGTTGGGTACAGGCGCAGAACATTCCGGTTATCAAGGAATATTATATCCAGGACTTGAAAACGGTCGCTGTCGCCGATTGGGCGTTCAAAGGCGCCAAAGGCGCGATCCTCAATCTGATCGGCACCGAAGATTCGAACGACGCCTACATTCTCGAGATCCCGCCCGGCGGCAGCGTCAAGCCGCAGAGAATGCTGTTTGAAGAATTCTATCTTGTTCTGGATGGAAACGGATCGAGCACCGTCTGGAACGACGAGCAAAAGAAAGTCAGCTTCGAATGGCAGGAAGGCAGCCTGTTTTCTCCTCCGCTCAACACCTGGCGCCAGCATTTCAACGGCAGCGGCGACAAGCCTGCGCGCTTCCTGGTGGTGACCTCGGCTCCCATCCTGTTCAATCTGTTCCGCAACGAGAAATTCATCTTCGGAACGAATTTCAATTTCAACGACCGCTTTGACGAGGAGCCGGACAGCTTTTCGGGCACCGGCGTCTCCTACCCGGTCGGCGCCACCACGGTTTGGGACACGAATTTCGTGCCGGACGTGCGCTCCATCGAGCTCCACCGCCGCAACAACCGCGGTGCCGGCGGCAGTTTTCTCGGCCTTGAGATGTCCGAAAACCAGATGACCGCGCACATCTCGGAAATGCCGGTCGGCACCTACAAGAAAGCGCATCGCCACGGCGCCGGCGCACATGTGGTGATTATCGGCGGCGAGGGCTATTCGCTGATGTGGCCGGAGGGCTCTCCGATTCAGGTCTTCCCCTGGAAGTACGGCAGCGTCGTGGTGCCGCCGAATATGTGGTTCCACCAGCATTTCAATACGGGCGCCACGCCGGCGCGCTATCTCGCGATCCGCTGGGGCGCACGGAAATTCGTGCGCGCCGTGGGCCATGCCGATGGCGGCACCGACGTCAGTCTGAAGGAGGGCGGCCACCAGATTGAATACGCGGATGAAGATCCAAAGATCCGCGCCATGTTCGAGGAGGCGCTCGCCAACAATGGCGTGAAGAGCAGGATGGACGATGTCCTGAAGCTCGCGTCGTAAAAATCGCTAATCGAAGATAGCTCGTTTCATAAAAGCCGATCAAAGGGGATTATTTTCATGATCATCGACGTTCACGCCCACGTTTCGGCGCCGCCGGAGCTTTACGCTTACCAGGCCAACATGCTGGCGAGCCGCGCGCCCGCCAAGCGCGTCCTGAAGCTGGAAGACGAGAAGGTCGAAAAGGGCCTCAAGTCCCACCTGAAATTCCTGGAAGAGGCCGGCACCGACATGCAGCTGCTGTCGCCTCGCCCCTACACCCAGATGCATCACGAACAGCCTTGGGGAATCGTGAATGCCTATATCCAGGCCTGCAACAATCTCATTGCCCAGCAGGTGGCGATGTATCCGAACAAATTCAAAGGCGTCGCCGGCATACCGCAGTCACCGGGCGCGCCGATCAAGAATTGTCTGCCGGAGCTGGAGCGTTGCGTGAAGGAGCTTGGCTTCGTCGGGCTCTTGATCAACCCGGATCCGGGCGCGCGCGGTGACGACTCTACGCCGGGCATGGGCGACGAATACTGGTATCCGCTTTATGAGAAGATGTGCGAACTCGACGTGCCGGGGATGATCCACTCCTCCACCTGCTTGTCGTCGCGGCTGAACTACACGCTCCACTTCATCAATGAAGAGAGCATCGCAGTCGTTTCGCTCGTCAACTCCAAAGTGTTCGAGCATTTCCCCAAGCTGAAGATCGTATGTGCCCACGGCGGCGGCGCAATTCCCTATCACATCGGCCGCTTTATGGCAGGCCGCTATCAGAGCCGCCGCGACATGGCCCGCAAGGCCGTGTCGCCAGATCAATATTTCGAAAACGTGGCGAAGAAGATTTATTACGACACCTGCCTCTATACGCCGGAGGCGCTAGAACTGTTGTTCAAGGTGATCGGTCCGGCCAATTGCTGCTTTGGAACCGAGGCGCCCGGCGCCGGATCGTCGATCAACCCGCATACCGGCAAGGCCATGGACGACCTTCGGCCAATCATCGAGGGGTTCAACTGGCTGAGCGATGGCGACAAAAAGTCCATCTTCGAGATGAACGCCCGCAAGCTGTATAGACTATAATGTGAGGAGGCCGCCGAAGAGCGGGCGTGGGGAGGGTTTATCTTGTCGGGTAACGTACTTCTCGAATTTTCGAACGTCGTGAAGCGTTACGGCGAGACCACGGTCGTTGACGGAATCACTTTCACCGTCGCGCCGGGTGAATTCTTCACCCTCCTCGGCCCTTCCGGCTGTGGCAAGACTACCACGCTGCGTCTGCTCGCCGGCCTGGAGACGCCCGATGCCGGTGAGATCACGCTGCTGGGGCGCACCCTTGCGGCGCCTGCTCGCAACATCCTGGTGCCGATCGACAAGCGCAACATGGGAATGGTGTTCCAGTCCTATGCGATCTGGCCGCATCTCACTGTGTTCGAAAACGTGGCCTTTCCGCTGCGCGTGCGCGGGGAGTCGAGGGCGACAATCCGCAAGCGGGTACTCGAAGCGTTGGAGGTTGTCGGCCTTGGGGGTTTCGAAGATCGTGGCTCAACCGAGTTATCCGGCGGCCAGCAACAGCGAGTCGCGCTGGCGCGCGCCATTGTCTACACACCCGCTCTTCTGCTGCTCGACGAGCCGCTATCTAACCTCGACGTTAAGCTGCGCGAGCAGATGCGCGAGGAATTGCACGCGCTGCACAAACGCCTGAACCTCGCGGTAGTCTATGTTACTCACGACCAGGCGGAGGCATTGGCGCTGTCCGACCGCATTGCCGTGGTCAACCAAGGCAAGCTGGAGCAGGTCGGCAGCCCGGCGGAAGTGTACGAGCATCCCCACACGCGCTTCGTCGGTGATTTTCTCGGGCGGACCATCATTCTCAAAGGCACGATGCGTAAAGACGCGGGTCAAAGCGTCGTTGACGTCCAGGGCGCTGGCCGCGTCATGGTCAACGGCGACATCTCATTTGGCGAAGGCGCCGGCGTGCGCATCCTTTCGCGGCCGGAAGACATATCGCTGCTGCCGGCGGGCGAACTCGCGCCCAATCAGGTGGCCGGCAAGGTGGAGCATGTCGCCTATATGGGCGATCACCTCGAATACACGATCGAAGCGGCGGGCCGCACGCTCCTAATGCCGGCGAGTAAGCGTGACAACTACGCCGTCGGCGCCGGTGTCCGCCTCGTGTTCGATCCTGCTCGCGTCACGGCACTACCCCAATGAGCACGATCGCAGCCCCTCCCCTTGCATCCTCCTGGCCGAGACTGCGCGGCGTGCGCATCGCGGAAATATTTGTTCTGCTGTTCTTCTGCCTGGTCATGGCGCTGCCGATCACGTTCATGCTTGCCGGCAGCTTTAATACTGCCGCGCCGGGACAACCTTGGAGCTGGGGTGTCGAAAACTGGGTGCGCGCCTTCTCCGATCCGCAGACATTGAGCTCGTTGTGGATGAGCTTCCTGTTCTCGGTGGTGCGGCTGATCCCCTCGCTAACCTTGTCGGTGATCGTGGCCTGGCTGATCGCGCGCACCGACATGCCCGGCGGTAACGCCATCGAGTTCCTGTGCTGGTTCGCCTATTTCGTACCGGACTTCCCGCTGACGCTTGCCTGGATCCTGCTGCTCGATCCGCATTTCGGCTTCCTCAACACCGCCGCGAAGTACCTGCCTTTCGTGGACGGCCCGCTCTTCAATCCCTACAGCTTCTGGGGCATCGTCTGGGTGCATCTCGGCACCGGCGGAATCTGGCTCAACGTCATGTTGCTGACGCCCGTATTCCGCCGGCTTGGCGCCAGCCTGGAAGAAGCCGCCCGGGTGTCCGGTGCCAACACCTTCACCACGCTGTGGCGGATCACCTTCCCCGTGTTGTCGCCGATGATCCTTGCGATCGCGGTGCTCAGCTTCATCAAGGGACTGGAATCGTTCAACACCGAACTGCTGCTCGGCCTGCCTGCGCGCATCTATGTCTATGGCACGCGCATTTACGACTATCTGCGCCAGGAACCGCCGGCCTATGGCGAAGCCACCGCGCTCGGCTCGGTCTTCCTGCTGGTGTTGTTCGTACTGGCCTTCTTCTATCGCAGCTATCTGCAGGGCAAGAAAAAGTTCACGGTGGTGACCGGCTCGGGTTATTCCACGCTGCGGGTGAAGCTCGGAAAGTGGCGCTATGTCGCGCTTGGGGGAATCGTTGCCTGGTTCCTGATCATGATGGTGCTGCCGCTGATCTTCCTGATCATCGGCTCCTTCATGCGGCGCTACGGTTTCTTCAACATCAGCAACCCCTTCACGCTGGCGCATTGGCAGAACCTGCTGGGCGATCCGCTGTTCATCGGCTCATTGAAGAACAGCCTGATCATCGCCTCCACCACCGCCATCCTCGGCATCCTGATCTACTCCATCGTCGGCTACTTGCTGGCATCAAGGAAGCTGGTCGCCCCGGCCGCGCTGGAATTCTTCTGCTGGCTGCCGTGGGTCGTCCCAGGCATCCTGATGAGCCTGGGTCTGCTCTGGATCTTCCTGGCGACGCCGTTGCGCGGCATTCTCTACGGCACCGTGTGGGGCATCGCGCTGGCGCTTACCATCAACGACAGTCCGGTCAGCACCCAGGCCTTCAAGTCGGGATTCATGCAGCTCGGACCCGATCTCGAAGAATCGGCGCGCGTCTCCGGCGCATCCTGGAGCTACACCTATCTGCGCATCCTGCTGCCGCTGGTCGCGCCGATCGCCGTCACTGTCGGCATGCTAAACTTCGGCAGCGCACTGACCAGCATCAGCACGCCGGTGCTGCTCTACAGCGCCGAGTCACGGCCGCTGTCGATCCTGCTGCTGGAATATAGCTTCACGGGCGAAATCGAACGCGCTGCGGCTCTTGGGCTGCTGATCACCGGCATCATCTGCGTGATGATGCTGGTCGGCAGAAGGTTTGGCCTGAGGCTCACCGGCCCGTCACGGGAGGAAGCCAAGCCGCGCGGTGCGGTTTAGCGTCAAAAAAATCAACGCGGCTTCGGGAGGCAGCGTGAAGACAATACTCGCCTTGCTGATGTCGATCATGTGCGCGCCGGCGGCCTTCGCGCAGTCCGCCGATTGGCAAAAGCAATGGAACGAGACGCTTGCCGCCGCGAAGAAGGAGGGCAAGGTGGTCGTCGCCGGCTCACCCGATCCGGTGATGCGCAACCAGATCATCCCGCGATTCACCGAGCTTTACGGCATCCAGGTCGATTTTATCGCGGGACGCTCCAGCCAGATCATCAGCAAGGTGCGGCTCGAGCGCGCTGCCGGGCAATATCTGATCGATGTCTATATGTCGGGCGCCGGCACCACCTTTTTCACACTGCTGCCGGAAAAGATGCTCGATCCTCTGAAGCCGCTGCTCATCCATCCTGAAGTCACTGATCCCGCAAAGTGGAAACGGGGCAAGCCCTGGTTCGTCGACGAGGAAGGCTATGTGCTGATGCTGTTCAGCAGTGTCCAGAGCCTTCTCTTTATCAATACCGACCACGTCACGCGGGAGGAGTTGCGCTCTATACAGGATCTCCTCGACCCGAAGTGGAAGGGCAAAATCTCGTCGGAAGATCCTTTGGGGCGAGCCGGTGGGGGCGGCGCCGGCAGCTCATTGCACTGGTTCCACCAACTGGGACCGGAGTTCATGCGAAAGCTGCATTTCGGCCAGAAGATCACCGTCAGCAACGACCGCCGCCAGATGGTCGACTGGCTGGCGCAGGGCAAATATCCGATCTGCCTGTCCTGCAAGGAAGAAGGCGCGAGTGAGCTGAAAGATGCAGGCTTCAATCTGTTTGAGGTCTTTGAGCTCGAGGGCATACCCAACCGCATCAATTCGTCGCCGTTTTTGCTGAGTTACGCCAATAAAGCTCCGCACCCCAACGCCGCGCGTATTTTCGTGAACTGGCTTGTCGGCAAGGAAGCGCTGGAAATCTACTCCCGCGAAAACGGCACAGCGACGCTGCGCACCGACGTGGATGAATCATTTCTGGATCCGCGCGTCATTCCCCGCCCGGGCGTAAGTTATGTCGACGTTACCGACATCAAATGGATAACCGCTGGCCGCAAGGAAGCGGCCGAGAAGATGCTGCAGGCCCTGAAAAGCCCATGACTTGCCGAGGCCGAGGCACTGCTGAAACGGATTCATGTAGCCGGGGAGAAAAAAATGAAAACAACAATAGCCTTGCTGATGTCGCTGGCCCTCGCACCGGCCGCGATCGCGCAGCCCTCCGACTGGCAGAAACAATGGGATGAAACCGTTGCCGCCGCAAAGAAGGAAGGCAAGGTCGTCGTCGTCGGCTCGCCCGATCCGGTGATGCGCAATGAAATCATCCCGAGATTCACCAAGCAGTTCGGCATCCAGGTGGAATTCCTAGCCGGCCGGTCCAGCCAGACCCTGGGCCGGATACGCATAGAGCGGAGCTCCGGCCTTTATCTGATCGACGTCTACATGGCCGGGGCGGGTTCCACCTTTTATTCGCTACACCCCGAAAAGATGATCGATCCGCTGAAACCGCTGCTCATCCATCCCCAGGTCACCGACGCTGCTAAATGGAAGCGCGGCAAACCGTGGTTCGCCGACGCTGAAGAGCAATACGTGTTGGTGCTTTTCAGCAGCGTCGAAAGCTTGCTGATGGTCAATGCCGACTACGTCAAGCCGAGCGAGATCCGTTCCGCCAAGGATCTGCTCAACTCCAAATGGAAAGAGAAGATCTCGGCGGAAGATCCAAAAACAGACAGCAACAGCGGCGCCGGCATGGCGCTGCATTGGCTGAATGAGCTCGGGCCGGATTACGTCAGGAGGCTCTACGTCGACCAGAAGCCGACCTTCAGCAAGGACCGGCGCCAGCTGATCGATTGGCTTGCCCGCGGCAACTATCCGATCTGTTTGTCGTGCAAGATTGAAGGCGCTAACGAGCTAACGAAAGAGGGCTTCAAACTTCAGGAGGTCTTTGAGATAGAAGGCATCCGCAATCGTGTCACTGCTTCTCCGTTTCTTTTGACTTACGCCAACAAGGCACCGCATCCAAATGCTGCGCGCGTTTTCGTGAATTGGCTAGCCGGCAAGGAGGCCTTGGAGATTTATTCGCGCGAAAACCGCACGGCGACCATGCGGACGGACGTGGACGAGTCCTTCCTCGATCCTCGTGTTGTTCCCAAGCCGGGCGTATCGTATTTCGAGGCCATCGATGCGAAATGGATAGCCAACGGGAGACTAGAGGCCGCTGAAAAAATGAAAGAGGCGCTTGCAATCCGCTGAGCCGCGCGCGTTTAGGGAAATAACCATGAAAAACTTACTGGTCTTGCTGATCTCGTTGGCGCTCGCGCCTGCAGCCGTGGCGCAGCCTTCCGACTGGCAGAAGCAGTGGGATGAAACGTTGGCCGCTGCGAAGAAGGAAGGCAAGGTCGTGGTCGTCGGTTCGCCCGATCCGGTGATGCGCAACCAGCTGATCCCGCAATTCACCAAGAAATACGGCATCCAGGTGGAGTACTTGGCCGGCAGCTCCAGCCAGATCATCGGACGGGTGCAGACCGAGCGTTCCTCTGGCATCTATTCGGTCGACATCTATCTCGCCGGCGCCGGCAGCACCGTCACGACGCTCTATCCCCATAAGATGCTTGATCCGATCAAGCCGATGTTGATCCATCCCGACGTGACGGACGGCAAGAAATGGAAACGCGGCGCACCAACGTTCATCGATCCCGAAGGGCAATACATCATGATGCTCTTCTCGACGGTCAACGACACGTTGTTCATCAATACCGACTTCGTGAAGCCGGAAGAGATGAAGCATGTGAACGATCTGATCAACCCGAAATGGAAGGGCAAGATCGCCAGCCAGGACCCGCGCCTGATGGGCAGCGGCGCCAATACCGCCGTGCATTTTTACGTCGGGCTCGGCCCGGAATACGTCAAGAAAGTCTATGTCGATCAGCAGCCGGTCTATAGTCGCGACCGCCGGCAGCTGACCGACTGGCTCGCGCGCGGCACCTATCCGATCTGCCTGACATGCCGCGCCGATGACATGAAGCAGCTGATCAAGGATGGCTTCAAGCTGCACGAGGTCTTCGAATTGGATGGAATCCCGAACCGCGTCAATTCCGCGCCGCTGCTGATGACCTATGCCAACAAGGCGCCGCATCCCAATGCGGCCAAAATTTTCATCAACTGGTTTGCCGGCAAGGAAGCGCTGGAAATCTATTCGCGCGACTACGAGGCGGTGACGTTGCGCACCGACGTGGACGAGTCCTTCCTCGACCCGCGGATGATTCCGAAGCCGGGCGTGAAATATCCGGACGACACCGAATTCGGCTGGCTGCAGAAAGGCCGAAACGAAACCGCCGAAAAGGTGCGTGAGTTGTTGAAGTAACAAGAAAGAGAAAACGATGGTCAAGCTTCTGGCGTTGGCATTAGCGCTCTATGCTTCCTGCGCGGCGGCGCAATCGGGTCCCTCCCAGGATTGGGACAGGCTGGTCGCCGACGCCAAAAAGGAGGGCAAGGTCGTCATCATCGCCCCGCCCGATCCGCAGGTGCGCGAGGGCATCCCGAAAGCCTTCAAGGCGAAATACGGCATCACCGTCGAATATCTCGGAGGCCGCAGCTCGGATACGGCCGCGCGGCTGCGCACCGAGCGCGCGTCGGGCGTCTACACAGTCGATGTCGCGCTTTCCGGCATGCTGACGATGGCGTCAATTTTCTACACCGAGAAAATGCTGGACCCGATCAGGCCGATACTCCTCGATCCGGATGTGACCGACGGCTCAAAATGGAAGGCCGGCAAACTCTGGTTCATCGATCCCGAGGACAAATACATCCTGCGGCTGTTCAGCACCCGCACCGCGATGTTCTACATGAATACGAACTACGTGAAGCCGGAAGAAATCAAAACCGCGCAGGACCTGCTCAATCCGAAATTCCAGGGCAAGATCATCACCTCGGATCCAACCCTGCCGGGGATTGGAAGCAGCGACTCCGCACGCTTCTACATCCAGTACGGCGAGGACTTCGTCAAAAAGCTCTACATCGACCAGAAGATGTTGATCAGCCGCGACCGGCGGCAGATCGGCGACGGGCTGGCGCGCGGCGCTTATCCCATCGCATTCGGGGCGGAAGACGAGGAGATGGAGCGGCTGGAGAAGGAGGGTTTCCCCATTCACCGCGTTTACAGCCTCGAAGGAATGTCGGAAATCGTCTCCCCGAGCGTCGGGCACGTTGGTCTGTTCAACAATGCGCCGCATCCAAACGCGGCCAAGCTCTTCGTCAATTGGATCGCCTCGAAGGAAGGGTTGGAAGTCTATTCCCGCGCCCGCGGCGGGGCCCCTACCCGCAATGACATCAATGCCGAGAGCTACCTGCCCGCTGCCATGATCCCTGAAGCAGGCGTCGACTATTTCGACAGCTACAACTGGGAATTCGTCCTCAATACCAAGGAAAAGATCCGGCTCCGGATGAAGGAGCTGATGGGAAGGTAAGATGAAGAATTGGTTTGCCGTTACACTGGCGCTGGCGTTCCACGCAGCCGCCACTCTGACCCAGAGCTGGGCGCAGTCTCCTGCGCCGGGCTGGGACAAGCTCCTCGCCGACGCCAAGAAAGAGGGCAAGGTGGTCATCATCGCCCCCTCCGATCCCGCAGGTGCGCGAGGCGATACCGGCGGCGTTCAAAGCGAAATACGGCATCACCGTGGAATATCTCGGCGGCCGCAGCTCGGATATGGCCGCGCGCCTGCGCACTGAGCGCCAATCGGGCATTTACACCATCGATGTCGCGCTTTCCGGCACGCTCACGATGGCGTCCATCTTCTACGGCGAGAAGATGCTCGATCCGCTCCGGCCGGCTCTCATTGACCCGGAAGTCACGGACGGCTCCAAATGGAAGTCCGGCAAGCTCTGGTTCATCGACCCAGAAGACAAATACATCCTGCGGATCTTCAATACCCGCACGCCGATGTTCTACCTGAACACCAAATACGTGAAGCCGGAAGAAATCCAGTCGGCCCAGGACCTGCTCAATCCGAAATTTCAGGGAAAGATCGTCACCTCCGATCCGACCTTGCCGGGGATCGGCAGCAGCGACTCCGCACGCTTCTACATCCAGTACGGCGAGGATTTCGTCAAAAAGCTCTACATCGACCAGAAAACCGTGCTGAGCCGCGACCGGCGGCAGATCGGCGATGGTCTGGCGCGCGGCGCCTGGCCTATCGCGATGGGAGCGGAAGACGAGGAAATGGTGAAGCTGCAAAAGGAAGGCTTCCCAATTCACCGGGTCTACAGCCTAAAGGGCATGTCAGACATCGTATCGCCGAGTGAAGGGCACGTCGGGCTGTTCAACAATGCGCCGCATCCGAACGCGGCCAGACTGTTCGTCAACTGGATCGCATCGAGGGAAGGATTGGAGATCTACGCACGCAACCGCGGCTGCTCGCCTACCCGCAACGACATCGATGAAACGAGTTTCCTTGATCCCGAAATGATCGCCAAATCCGACGTGGAGTATTTCGACAGCTACAATTGGGAGTTTGTCCTGAACACCAAGGAAAAGATCCGCCTGCGGGTCAAGGAAATGTTGGGGAAGTGAGATGAAGAAGCACCTCGCATGGGCAATGGTTGCTTACGCCTCGTTTGCTCTGGCTCAAGCTTCGGCTCAGACGGTGCCCGACTGGGAAAAAAAGTGGAACCAGCTCGTCGCCGACGCGAAGAAGGAAGGCAAGGTCGTCATCATCGCGCCGCCCGATCCGCAAGTGCGTGCAACGTTGCCCGCGGCGTTCAAGGCGAAATACGGCATTACGGTTGATTACCTTGGCGGCCGCAGCAGCGAGACGGCTGCCAAGATGCGCGCCGAGCGCAATGCCGGGGTCCACACCGTCGACGTCGCCCTCTCCGGCATCCAGACCATGGCGGCGATCTTCCATCGCGAAAAGATGATCGATCCGATCGACGACACCGTCCTGATCCACCCGGAAGTGACCGAAGGCAAATATTGGCAGAAGGGCAAGCCCTGGTTCATGGATCCGGAGGGCAAATACATCCTGCGGCTGTTCAACACGATCAGCGCGATGTTCTACCTCAACACCTCGATCGTGAAGGCGGAAGAAATTAAGTCGGCCCAGGATCTGCTCAATCCGAAATGGAAGGGCAAGATCGTAGCGCATGATCCGACCGTGCCGGGCACCGGCAGCAACGACGCCGCGCGCCTCTATGTCCAGTTCGGCGAGGACTACATCAAGAAGCTCTACATCGACCAGCAGCCGCGGATCCTCCGCGATCGCCGGCAGATTACCGACGGGATCATGCGCGGCTCCTTCGCCATCGCGCTTGGCGCTGAGGACGACGACATGGAGAAGCTCAGGAAGGAAGGCATCGCCGTCCATCCGATCTATGAGCTGAGCGACCTGCCAGGTTCGACGTCGGCCGGCGTCGGCCAGCTCGCGCTGATGGCAAATGCGCCGCATCCCAACGCCGCCAAGTTATTCATCAACTGGATGGCGTCGAAGGAAGGGCTGGAGCTGTTCTCCCGCACGCGCGGCGGCGCGCCCACCCGCACCGATATCGATGCCACGAGTTGGATGCCCGTCGAGAACATCCCGAAGCCGGGCGTCGAATATTTCGACACCTATAACTGGGAATTCACGCTGAGCACCAAAGAAAAGATCAGGGAGCGCATGGGGGAGATCCTGCGCAAGTAAGGAAAAACAACCGGCATGATCAAACTTCTCACGCTCGCAATTCTGCTCTTCAGCACCGACGCCTTCGCGCAGGATACCGCCAAATGGGACCAGCTGGTTGCCGCGGCAAAGAAAGAAGGCAAGGTCGTCGTCATCGGCCCGCCGGACGCAACGGTGCGGAAGGCATTGCCCGACGCCTTTAAGGCGAAATACGGCATCACGGTAGAATATATCGGCGGCCGCGGCACGGAAACTTCCGCCAAGCTGCGGTCCGAGCGCAGCGCCGGTGTCTATTCCGTTGACGTCGCCTTTGGCGGCAGCGACAGCATGGCTACCGTCTATTACGCCGAAAAATTCATCGCGCCGCTAAAACCCGAGCTCATTGACCCGGAAGTGACCGATCCCACGAAATGGAAGAGGGGCAAGCTGTGGTTCAGCGACCCGGAAGACACCTATGTGCTGCGGCTGTTCAATACCGCGGGGCCGATCGTTTTCATCAACACCTCGCAAGTGAAGCCTGGGGAGTTGAAGAGCGTGCAGGATCTGCTCGATCCGAAATGGAAAGGTAAGATTTCCGCGCACGACCCGCGAATTTCCGGCAGCGGGATCGGCCAGGCCACCCGTTTTTATCTGCAATTCGGGGAAGACTTCCTTCGCAAACTCTACGTCGACCAGCAGCCGACGATCGTGCGCGACCGCCGCCAGCTGACCGACGGCGTCGCGCGCGGCGCGCATCCGATCGCGCTCGACGGCGAGGACGAACAGCTCAGGAAGCTCAAAGCGGATGGGCTGCCGATCGAAGCGATCTACAAGTTCCACGACATGGGCGGCACCGTTTCCTCCGGCATCGGCCAGATGGTTCTCATGGACAAGGCTCCTAATCCCAACGCGGCGAGGCTCTTCGCCAACTGGATCGCCTCGAAGGAAGGGCTCGAGGTCTTTTCCAAGGCGCGCGGCGAGGCCCCGACGCGCAATGACATCAACGCAGAAGCTTATTTGCCTAAAGAGATCATCCCGGATCCAAAGGCGAATTATTTCGACGTGCACGACTGGGCCGAAGGCGTGACAGCGCGGAAGAAAGTGATGGCGATTATGCAGCAGATGCTGCGCAACTGATCAGCTCTCAAGCGGATACAACAGGCATGATGAGAATTCTGATCCTGGCGGTCCTGTTCTCGAGCTCCAGTGCCTTGGCGCAGGATGCCGCGAAATGGGACGCGCTCGTCGCCGCCGCCAAAAAGGAAGGCAAGGTGGTGGTCAACGGGCCGCCCGACGCCGTGGTGCGCAGGGCGCTGCCCGAGGCCTTCAAGGCGAAATACGGCATCACAGTCGAATATATCGGCCAGCGCGGATCCGACACGACGGCTAAGCTGCGCTCGGAGCGGGCTTCCGGCATCTACAGCGTCGACGTCGCCTTCGGCGGCAGCACCGGCCTCGCCACGACCTATTACGCCGAAAAGTTCATCGTGCCGCTCAAGCCCGAATTGATCGATCCGGACGTGACCGACCCGAAGAAGTGGAAGAAGGGCAAACTCTGGTTCACCGATCCGGAAGAGATGTATGTGCTGCGGCTGTTCAACACCGCCGGCCCGATCGTCTTCATCAACACGGATCTGGTAAAGCCGGGTGAGCTGCAGTCGGCGCAGGACCTGCTGAACCCGAAATGGCGAGGCAAGATCGGCGCGCATGACCCGACCACTGCCGGCAGCGGCAACGGCCAATCGACACGCTTCTACCTGGAATTCGGCGAGGAGTTCCTGAAAAAGCTCTATGTCGACCAGCAACCGGTGATCAACCGGGACCGGCGCCAGCTGACCGACGGCGTCGCCCGCGGCGCGCTGATGATCGCGCTCGACGGCGAGGACGAGCAGTTGCGCAAGCTCAAGGCCGACGGTCTGCCGATTGAAGCGATCTATAAATTCAAGGACATGGGCGGCACGGTGTCGTCCGGCATCGGCCAGATGGTGCTGCTCGACAAGGCGCCCAACCCGAACGCGGCGCGATTGTTCGCGAACTGGGTCGCTTCGAAGGAGGGCCTCGAGGTCTTTTCCCGCGCCCGCGGCGAGGCGCCGACCCGCAACGACATCAACGCGGAAGCGTATTTGCCAAAGGAGATCATTCCCGACCCGGCGGCGAGCTACTTCGACGTGCACGACTGGAATGAAGGCGTGGCGGCGCGGAAGAAGGTCATGGCAATCATGCAGCAGCTGCTGCGTAAGTAAATTGGGAGAGAAATTAGTGGCAAAGAAGAAGATCAAGGTTTTTTATCGCGCGCCCAGCCACGTACCGCTCTGGAAAGTAATGGAAGCAGCCGGCTTCAACGAGAAGCACGGTTTCGAGTTCGAGCTCGGCTCGCTGGAAGACAAGCGCAAGCGCGCAACGGAAGGCCTGCTGACTGGCGAGATCGACATCGTTTCCGGCAATCACCACAGCCTCTATGCCCGGCGCGGATTGCACAACGAGCCCTTCGTGCATATCGGACAGGTCAATAACCAGTGGAACCAGCACTGGATGGTGGCCAGGGATGGCATCAACACTGTGGCCGACCTGCGCGGCAAGCGCATCAGCATGAACAAGCGCGCTGGCCATCCGGGCCTCAACCTCTGGCTCTATCTGAAGCAGCAAGGTCTAGAGGACGGCAAAGACGTGACGATCGTCGACGGCGACAAGAAGGGCGTGGAGCGCGTACGGCATGTGATGGCCGGCGCTTTCGATGCTACTTTCATCGGCTCGGTCGATCAGCTGCGCGCCAAGCAGCTCGGCGCGCGCGTGATCGATCTTCCGACCTTTCCGATGATCGAAGGCGTCACGCTCACCACCACGACCACATACGTCAACAGCCACCCGGAAGAAGTAGACGCCCTGCTGCGTTCCCTGGTGGATGCCCTGCACTATTTCAAGACGAACAAGCAGGGTACGCTGAACCTCATCAATGACACCTGCCGCGGCCTTCTGCGCATGCAGTCGGACGACGAGCTGGAGGCCTTCTACGACGAAAGCGCGAAGATCTTCGAGAAGAAGCCCTACCCCAGACCGGAGGCGATTCAGAATGTCTTTCAGCTGGGGGTACATGACACCCCGGAAAACGCAGGTTTCAATCCGCTGGTGATGTGGGACATGCATCATCTTCGGGCGATCGACGATAGCGGCTACATCGACAAACTGTACCAGTAACAAAGAGGCCGGCGGGTTAGCCGGCTTTTTTCACGTGGGGAGGATGCGGTGAGAAAAAACGTTTCAACGATCATCGGATTTGCTGCGGCCATGCTGGTGTCGTCGAGCGCCATGGCGCAGACGAGTGATTGGAAAAAAACCTGGGATGAGACGCTCGCCGCAGCCAAGAAGGAGGGCAAGGTCGCCGTCGTCGGCTCGCCCGACCCGGTGATGCGCAGCGAGGTGATCCCGGCCTTCGAAAAGCGTTACGGCGTCAAGGTGGATTATATCGCCGGACGCTCGGCGGAAATCACCGAGCGCGTGAAGCTGGAGCGTGGCGCAGGGATCTATGCGGTCGATGCCTATCTTTCCGGACCCGACACTCAGTACAACATCCTGCATGCGGAAAAGCTGATCGATCCGCTGCGTCCCTATCTCATCCTGCCAGAGGTGACGGAAGGCAAGAATTGGAAGCCCGGCAAGCTGTGGTTCATGGACAAGGACGGCGCCTATGTGCTGCGCCTTTTCAACAGCGTCGACAGTTTGCTCTTCATCAATACGGATTTCGTCAAGCCGGAGGAAATGAAGTCGGCCAAGGATCTGCTCAATCCAAAGTGGCAGGGCAAGATCAGCTCGGAAGACCCGACCAGTGACCGGGGCAGCGGGGGTAATACCGCGGCCAATATTTATAGCCAGCTCGGGGGAGACTTCGCCAAGAGCCTCTATGTCGGGCAGAAGGTCCAATTCAGCCGCGACCGTCGCCAACTCACCGACTGGCTGGCGCGCGGCAATAATCCGATTTGTCTGACCTGCCGCGCCGACGACGTGCGCCCGCTGCAGAAAGAGGGCTTCAAGATCACCGAGATCTATGATCTCGAAGGCCTGACGGGCCGGGTCAACTCCTCGCCCTTCCTGCTCAGCGTCGCCAACAGGCCGGCGCATCCCAATGCCGCGAAGGTCTTCATCAACTGGCTGGCTGGCAAGGAAGGCCTTGAAATCTATTCCCGCGGCTTCCAGGCGGTGACGCTGCGGACGGACGTGGATGAGTTCTTCCTCGATCCTCGCTCGATCCCGAAGCCGGGCGTGAGCTACCCCGACGATGCCGATCCGAAATGGCGCTCCGTAGACAAGCTGGAATATGGCGCCAAGATCCGCGCAATGCTGAAGAACTAGCAACTGCGGCCGGCCGCAGGCTCAGTGGCTCGCCTGTAGGGCGAACACGCCCCGCACGGGTACTTGCCAGGAACAAGGCGCGGCGTTTGTTGCTGGCTCGCTTGAAGGCGCGCAGACCTTGGGAGGACTGCCGACATGAAGCAAATCGCCGTATTTCTCATGGCACTATTGTTCGCGCCCAGCGCCCTGGCGCAGCCCGCCGATTGGCAGAAGGTTTGGGACGAAACGCTCGCCGCCGCCAAGAACGAGAGCAAGGTGGTGATCATCGGCTCGCCCGATCCGGTGATGCGCAACGAGATCATCCCGGCTTTCCAGAAGCGCTACGGCATTACGGTGGAATACATCGCCGTCGGCAGCTCCGGGCAGGCCTCCGGCCGCATCCGCACCGAGCGTCAGTCCGGTATTTATTCGGTCGACGTTTTTCTTTCCGGGCTCGGAACCACGGTCAATGTCTATTACCCGGAGAAGATGATCGATCCGCTGAAGCCGCTTCTCATCCTGCCGGAGGTCACCGACGGCTCGAAATGGAAGCGCGGCAAGCCCTGGTTCATCGATCCCGAGGAGCAATACATCCTGATGCTCTTCGCCAACGTGGACAGCCATTTCTACATCAACACCGATTATGTGAAGCCGGAGGAAATCCGCTCCACCAAGGATCTGCTGAACCCGAAATTTACCGGCAAAATATCCAGCGAGGATCCGACCAGCAGCGGCACCGGCGCCAATACCGCGGGACATATCCTGCGTGAGCTCGGCCCGGAATTTACCAAGAAGCTTTATATCGACCAGAAACCAGGCATCAGCCGCGAGCGCCGGCAGCTGACCGATTGGCTGGCGCGCGGCACTTACCCGGTCTGCCTGACCTGCCGCACCGACGACATCCGCCAGTTGATCAAGGAGGGTTTCAAAATCACGGAGGTCTTCGAACTCTCCGATCTGAAGAACCGCCTGAATTCCTCGCCCTTCATTCTATCCTACGCCAACAAGGCGCCGCATCCGAACGCGGCGCGCATCTTCATCAATTGGCTGGTCGGCAAGGAGGGACTGGAACTCTACTCGCGCGGCTATGAATTGCCTACCTTGCGCACGGATGTGGACGAGTCATTTCTGGATCCCAAGACGATCCCGCGTCCTGACGTGGCCTATTCCGACAACACGGAATTCAAGTGGATCGCCAAAGAGCGGGTCGAGGCCGCAAACGATGTGCGCGCGCTGCTGAAGAAATAACAAAAGCAGGCAAGCAAAAAAGAACGGGAAGAGAGCGCGCAAACGATGAAGAAAAATACGGTCCTGATCATGCATCCGGAGGGCGAGGACTCCTCTCCGGCGGACCAGACATTCGCGGCGCGGCTGGCCGCGGGTCCGGAGGTCGAAATTCGGGAACAACTGTTCCGGCGCGACGAACCCGACGATTTAGCGAGGCAGCTGAGTTCGTGGGAGGGGAAGGTCGCCGGCGTTATCGGAGCCATGCGCGTCCCCGAGTTGCAACGGCTTGGGCAATTGGCCGAACGGATGAACCTGTTATGTCTGGTCGCCAACAACAATCCCGCAGTCTGGCAAAACCGGCGCAACATCTTTCACATCGGTTTTCCAACCATCCAGACCACCGCGGCGGTCGCAGCCGAACTGACACGAAGCGCCAATCGGCGACGCTATCTTATGCTGCACGACGCCACCGAATTTCAGACCCGCGTCGCCACCACCATGGAAGCTCGCTTGCGTGAATCCGGCATGGAGGCTCGGTCGCTGGCCCACAATCCGGGTGATGCGCTGCACATCGGTGCCGACGGCTGGAAACCCGAACTGATCTATGTCGTGTTTTCCAGCGAACGAAAGGCGCTGAAGGTCGTGCAAACGATCGGCGAGCGCATGCCGGATACGCCGCTCGTGCTCGGCCGCTCGCTGCTGCGCGAAAGCTTCTTGCAATCGCTGAACGGGCGTACCGGCGAATTCTGGTTCGTCGACACCAATTTCCGCCGCAGCCGGATGCGAAACGAAAGCCAAGAGCGTTTCGTCCAGGTCATGGAAGAAAACGGAGTTGAGGTGCCGACTACCAATCACGCTTTCGGCTGGGACTGCATGAAGTTCTGCGCCCTGGCACTGCAGGCAGGCGACGGCGACGCCAGGCGCGCCATCGAATACCTGGAAAGCGGCGTGACGCTGGAGGGCGCCACCGGAACATGCTCATTTAGCCCGGACAACCATAATGGCCGCCGCGGGCCGGGGCCGACCATCCTTTCGCGCTGGACCAACGGCAGGTTTGAGGACCTGTAGGACCGCCGCGCGCCCAAACCGCAGCGTTTGATACTCAGGGAGACAACATGGCTAAAAAGAAAATCCGTATTTACTACCGCGCGCCAGCACACGTTCCGCTTTGGAAGGTGATGGAGGAAGGCGGCTTCCTGACCAAGCACGGATTTGAAATGGAGTTTGGGTCGATGGAGGACAAGCGCGCTCGCGCCACTGAAGGGCTACTCTCCGGCGATCTCGATATCGTCTCGGGCAATCATCACAGCCTCTATGCACGGCGCGCACTGCATGACGAGCCTTTCGTGCATATCGGACAGGTGCAGAACGACTGGCAGCAGCACTGGCTTGTTGTTGGCAACGGCATCGACAGCGTCGCCGACCTGAAAGGCAAGCGTCTTTCGATCGACAAGCTCGACCAGCATCCTGGCCTCAATGCCTGGCTATTCCTCAAGCAGAACGGGCTGGAAGAGGGCAAGGACGTCCAGATGATCATGGGCGACCGCCGCGCTGTCGAGCGTATTCGCGCTGTGATGAGCGGCGCTTTTGACGGGACCTTCATGGGCCCGGTCGACGCGCATCGGGCGCAGGAATTGGGAGCCCGTGTAATCGATGTGGGAACCATTCCGATGATCGAAGGCCCGACCGTGACCACCACGACCAAATACATCAATGAGCATCCGGAAGAGGTCAACGGCCTGATGCATGCGTTGGTCGACGCGATCCATTACTTCAAGACCAACCGGCAAGGCACGATCGAGATCATCAACCGGACCAGCCGGGATCTGTTGCGACTGCAGTCGGACAAGGAGGTCGATATTTTTTACGACCACCACGCCGAGATTTACCAGAAGAAGCCGTATCCAACACTGGAGGCGATCCAGAACGTCTTCGCACTGGGAGTGCGTGAGAACCCGTTGGTGGCTGGTTTCAATCCGCTGGTGATGTGGGACCTGCATCACCTGCGCGCCATCGACGACAGCGGCTATATCGACAAGCTCTACAAATAAGGCACGCCGCCCTGCCTCCTTTGCCTTCGAGGGGGCAGACGGGCGCCATCGCAAGGAAAAATTAACCGCATCTAAGACTTGCGGCCGAACCCCGAAATCCAAGGCAAATGGCGTTTTTCGGCCGTATTCCGTGCCTCCTATGCCTTTGTCCGAGCTTCAGAAACGGTTCGCTCCGGTGGAGCGGCTCTGGTAGACTTTGAATTGGGCGGGGCCGCTGCCTGGCTTAGGCAACTCGATGAACATTGGCGTAAAATCTGACTTCGAACAGCACCTGATTTCCGCAGGACTCTTGACCCCGCCGGCAGGCGCGGCGACAAGCCGGCGGCCCGCCTCCTATCGCGCCTTGTATGAACGCAGCGGAATGGAGCCGGCACCCTTTGCCGACGCCGTGGCCAAATTTCACGGACTGCCGCGAACCACGCTCGCGGTTATGCGCCAAGGCCGCGCCCTGCTCGACGGATTCTCCTCGCGCTTTCTGCGCGAATTCTTCGTTTTTCCCTATGAGACCGCAGACGGCATCGTGCATCTGGCGGTGGCGGACCCCTCCGATAACAGCGTGCTGCGCACCATGGAGCTGACGCTCGGGCGCTTGACCGTGCGAGAGATCGCCCCCTTTGACGAGATCGAGACCGCGCTCGGAATTGCACTGGAAAGCGCTGGGCCGGCAGCGGAAGGCGAAGACTTGGCAGTGGCCGAGGCTTTGTTTGCCGGCGGCGATGCCGACGATCTCGACAGCCTGCGCGACATGGCAAGCGGAGCTCCGGTGGTCCGCGCAGTCACTGAATTGTTCGAGCGCGCCATTGAGCTGCGCGCCACGGATATTCACGTCGAGCCATTCCGCGGCACCTTGCAGGTGCGGCTGCGGGTGGACGGCCTCTTGCGTAATATTCCACCGCCCCCGGCCGACATGGCGCGCGCCATCGTTTCGCGCGTGAAAATTCTAGCCGGCCTGAATATCGCCGAGCGCCGCCTACCGCAGGACGGCCGGGCGCGCGTGACTGTCCGGGGGCACGAGCTCGACCTGCGCGTCGCCACCATGCCGACCGCGCAGGGCGAGGCGGCGATCCTGCGCGTGCTGGAGCGCAACCAACGGCTGCTGGATTTCGTCAAGCTTGGCCTCGATGCACGCGACCGTGGCATCGTCGAGCATCACCTCAGTTCCGCGCATGGACTGTTCATCGTGACCGGCCCGACCGGCAGCGGCAAAACCACGACGCTGGCTTCGGCGCTCTCGCGGCTGAACGCCCCCTATCGCAAGATCCTCACCATCGAAGATCCGATTGAGTATGAAATCCAGGGCGTAAACCAAACGCAGGTGAAGCCCGCCATCGGGCTCACCTTTGCCACCGCGTTGCGTTCCTTCCTGCGCCAGGACCCGGACGTGATCATGGTCGGCGAAATGCGCGACGGCGAGACCGCC
>CAVVSK010000009.1:0-310050 GCA_963750965.1 uncultured Alphaproteobacteria bacterium | reverse complement strand
CTGACACGGCCGGCAATGCCGGAGGCGACCATCCACCATCCCACTGCGCCTTGCATGGCGCCGAGCGCAAAGAGCGCCCAGAGCCGCCACTTCAGCCCGCGCTCGATCCAGCCGCGCCAGAGGAACCAGACGAAAGGCAATAGGAATGCTGCGCCGATCAGCCGGCCGAGCAGACGATGCGTCCATTCCCACCAATAAATGGTTTTGAACTCATTGAGCGTCATGCCGCGGTTGAGTTGCTGGTATTGCGTGGTCGCCTGGTATTTTTTGAATTCGGCGAGCCATGTGCTTTCGCTAGCTGGCGGGATCGTTCCGGTTACCGGCCTCCATTCGACGATCGACAGTCCGGATTCCGTCAGCCGTGTCGCACCGCCGACCAGCAGCGTTGCGAAAACAAGCGCCGCGACCGCCCACAGCCACAACCGGACGGCGCGGCGGCGAAAGTCCCGCGCGGAAGAGGCCTGTTCGGTGTCGGGGATCGCCTGCACGCAGCGGACCATATAGTTCCCTTCCCTGCCCCCGCAACCGGAACGCACCGATGCCTGCAATGCCTATTCGCCTGCGCAAGCTGATTGGCGCTGTCGCGCTGCTCGCGCTTGTCATTGTCTGGACCTTGCTGGCGATGGCATTGGCGCAGACGGTCTTGACCTCCGTCTCCGGTTTTGTCGCAGCTATTTACTATCTGGTCGCGGGGCTTGGCTGGGTGCTGCCCGCCATGCCGCTCATTCGCTGGATGTCGCGTAAATAACGCGATCAGCTACAGCAAGCAGCGGTTTGTGGGATTATGCACTAAGTTGCACGGACGGGACGGAACCCGTTCCACACCAGGGTGGCGGCGCCCGACATCAGTACCCGCATATAGCGCACGCGCTGGAACTCTCCGTTCACCGAGATACGCGGCAGTGCCATCAGATGATTGCGGTGCTTCCGGTAAAGGACGCCCGGACGCGTGGTTACGGCGGTTTTGAAGCCGAGTTCCTGGGCGATCTGGAATTCGCGCGGACCGGCGGAGGTCGGATCCCCGACCGGATAGGCTAAATGCTGCGGCCGCACCCCGAGCGAGGCGGCAATCACCGGCGACTCATTTCCATCTCTGTGCGCGCAGCTTTCTCCGGCACTTTTTTCAGCATCACATGATTGACCGTGTGAGCACCGATAGTGACCAAAGGGTCGGATGCGAGCACCGCCAGCTCATCCCAGCTCATGCAAAGATCTTCGCAGAAGGCAGCGATGTCGACCTGGTAACGCCGGCTCAAGTCACGAATGACACGGCGGACTTCTTCTTCGGTTGGAAGGCGCCGCAGCCAAGCATAAATCAAAGCATACACCGCCCGCTTTTCGGCTACCGTGCGGCAGTCGAAGTGCTGGTTCTTGCCGTCGAGCACAAGCCCAATGCGGTCGTTCCTGGCGATCACCGCCTCAAGCGCAAGCCACCACAATTCACCCAGCCGGTCGGGGAAGCTGGTCGGAATATAAAGCCCGAACGGGATCTGGTATTTCTTCAGGATTGGATAGGCGAATTGCAAATTGTCGCGGTAACCGTCGTCGAAGGTCACGCAGACGAAGCGGCGCTTGGAATAGCCTTCAATCAGCCGCTCGTGCATTTCATCAAGCGTGACAATATCAAGCCGGGAGCGGCGCAGCTTGCGGCACAGCCGGTCGAAAAAAAACGGGGTCACTTCCAAAAGACGATTAGGCTGAAATCGGTCTTGGCGCGGCGGCCGCACATGATGCAACATCAGGATCGCGCCGATGCCGCCGACAAAGGGGCGCATCACCATATGTGCGCCGGTGAAATACAGCGCCTCCAGACCTGTGCGGATCACGTTGTGCTTCAAACCGGCCAAGATCGTCCCCAAGAATGTTTTGCAGGCGCGATTCGTTGCGCTCGCCGTTCCGTCAGTTTAACGCGCCGCCCGAAGCTAATCGAAAGGATTGAAAGCACATTTAACTCGCAGGGGATTTGCCGACCCGGTCGCCAATCCAATATGAAGATTTTCTCCAAATCCGCTTTAACGCGCTGGCGCATGCTCCGGGTGCAACGCCCCAGACGGAGCTAGGCCGCGGCTTCCTCGCGCGGTTGCCCGAGCAGCATCGCCACATCGGTAAAACCAGCGGCTATCAGCCGCTCGCAGGCGGCAGCGGTCGCCGGATTTGTAACATTGGTGGCCACAAGCACGGCTCGCGGCGCAAGCCGCGCCAGACGCTCGATCGCTGCTTCCGGTAAGGCGCCCGCGTCCACCACGACATGGTCGTAGGCGCGCGCCAGGGTATCGATCGTGGCCGCCAGCCGCTGCGACACCAGGATAGCCGGGCCATCTGATCCCACGCGACCGACAGCGACGAGGTGCAGGCGCGAGAAGCGGTCGCGCGTAATGATTTCTCCGAACGTCGCCTCCCCGCGCGCCAGTTCGGCGATCCCGGGCGCATTCGGATCGTGCGAGAAAACCGAAATATTGGGCGAATTGAGCGCGAGATCGACCAATACCGAGGGAGAATGTTTGGCGAGCGCCCGACCGAGGGAGATTGCGGCATGCGTCGTGCCCACATTGCGCGCGGCGCCGACGATAGTGACACGCCGGCCCGCCTCGCCTGCTTCGCGCAAGGTGCGCGCCATGTCGTCGATCGAGTTTACCGGCGGCTCGGCGGCCGCGCGCATTGGGGGCGCGGCAAGCGGCAAGATCTCCGGCTCCGCGCGCTTGGTCCAGAAACGGCCGAGGCCGCGCGTGGCGTGGACCATCGAAGCCCGTGGCGCGGGTTCTTCCAACACAGGGGGCATGGAACTCCCGCCCAGAAGTTCTCCGGTCGCCACCCAGCCGGCAGCGAGCAGCAGCGTGCCAAGACCGACCAGAAGAACGAAGGGCAATTTCTTCGGATAGGATGGCGTATTGGAGACCACTGCGCGTGAGATGATGCGCGCTTCCGCCGGCGCCGCTTCCAGACTGTCGCGCGCGGCGGCCTCGCGGTATTTCGCCAGATAAGATTCCAGCAGATCGCGCTGGGCCTTCGCTTCGCGCTCCAGGGCGCGCAACTCGACGTCCTGCTCGTTGCTGGAGGCGGCCTGCGTCTTAAGCTGGCCGAGGCTGACGTTGAGCGTATTCACCCGGGCGTCGGCAATTCTGGCGTTGCTTTCCAGCGAGCGGACGACCTTTTCGGTTTCGGCGCGGATCTGGTTTTCCAGATCTGCGATCTGCGCCCGCAATTCCTTGATACGCGGATGGAACTCGAGCAGCGTCGCCGATTGCTCCGCCAACTGGGCGCGTAGCGTAACGCGCTGTTCGCTAAGACGCCGGATTAGATCGGAATTGAGAATTTCTGAAGCTTCCAGCTGTCTGCCCGAATTCTATCATGCTGCGGATCATCTGCGCCTTGGTTTCGGCGTCCGCCTTCTGTCCGCGTGCGATAGCAATCTGACTATTGATGTCGGCCAGCTGCTGGCTTGTCAGACCCGCGCTGTTTGGGCCGGTAAAAAGGTTGGATCTGGAGCGGAAATCCTCCACCCTGGCTTCGGCTTCCGCCACCTTCTTGCGCATATTGTCGATTTCGCCGGAGAGATACTGGCCGGCGGCGCGCGCCTGTTCCTGTTTGCTGAATTGCTGCATTTCGAGGTAACCGTCGGCGACGGCATTGGCGACGCGGGCGGCGAGCGCGGGATCGCGCGATTCGAAATTGATGGAGATGACGCGCGAGCGCTCTATCGCAAACACATCGAGCCGGGCGTAATAGACCTCCAATACGCGTTCTTCCGGCGTCATGCGCAACGGATCGCGCCCCCATCCGAAAAGGCTGAGCACTGTCGCGCCAATCGACACACCCCTGAGTACGGGATCGAATTCCGGCCGTTCGCCAAGCTTGAGCTGGCGGATAACGCGAAGCGCAAGATCGCGCGACAGAATTACCTGCACCTGGCTGGCCACGGCTTCCTGGTCGACAATGCTGCGGTCGAAACTCTTGTCAGCTTCCGGACGCAAATAGATGTTGTCGCGGCCCTCGATCAAAATACGCGCTTCGGAGCGGTAAAGCGGCGTGATTAAATTGACGATGATGAAAGCCAGCACCGAAAGGAGGGCGGCGGGACCGAAAATCGTCCGTCGGCGAGACCAGATGGCGCGGCCAACCGCGCGCAATTCCAACTCGTCGCCCAAGCGGCCGCTTACCTGTGACATGCGCGACTCCATACCTGCATTACGCAGCAACGATGCCGGAATTATGGTTGCCACCTCGTTAATTCTCCCGGCGCTGCCGGGTCAAACGCGCGGAATGGTTAGCATTTGTTAACCATGGAAGGCCTTAATCGGGCTTAACTCTTTTGGGCCCGGGATTTGCCTTTCATGCGAATGCGCCATCTTTCGGTTTTGCTTGTGGCCATGCTGACGCTGGCGCTCGGCGGCTGCCTCACGCGCGGGCAATCGGTGCAGCACCAACAATATGTCCCGGCAGCGCAGGCGGCACAGCCGATCGTCTCCGCGCCGGCTTATCAGACAACTGCTGCTCCGGCGGCACTGGCAGCCCCTGTTCCGCCGGCCCGCGGCTTCTTCACCGCCAATCTCGGCGGACCCTTTGCCCGCGCGCCCGGCCATGCTTCGCCGCCCTGTGGCGCGCAGGGTTGCGACGCTGTTTCCGCGTCGGTCTTTGTCGCGGCCAGCTTCGAGCAGCCTTATTTGCTCGATGCCGGAGATCGCCTGCGCATCACCGTCTTCGGCCAGGACGGCCTGACCAATTCCTATGCGGTGGACGCAGCCGGCAATATCACCATGCCGCTGGTCGGCAGCATTGCCGCCCGCGGGCGCACCCCCGCGCAGCTCTCGCGCGCGCTCACCGAGCGGCTGAAACAGGGCTATATCCGTGAGCCCAAGGTAGCCATCGAGGTGGAGGCCTATCGGCCCTTCTTCATCTATGGCGAGGTCCTCACGCCCGGCCAATACCCCTATGTCGCCAACATGACCGTGGAGAAGGCCATCGCCATTGCCGGCGGCTTTGGCCCGCGCGCCGACCGCAGCAAGGCGACGGTCTCACGCACCATCGGCGGGCAGACCACCCGCACCAGCGTGCCGCTCACCTATCCGCTGCGCCCCGGCGATACGCTGCGCATCGACGAGCGATGGTTTTGAGGCATGGAGGCAGCGTCCTCGAGTCCTTTGAACATTCTGCACGTCTTTCGCGCCCCGTTGGGTGGGCTGTTTCGCCATGTTATCGATCTTGCACGCGGACAAGCCGCTCGCGGCCATAACGTCGGTTTGATCGTGGACAGTACGACTGGCGGCGCGCGTGCCGATGAAGTGCTGACCCCGCTTGCTCATGACCTCACCCTCGGCATTTCCAAGCACCCTTTCCCCCGGCATCTCGGGTTGGGCGATTTGAGCGGCGCGCAGCATGTGGCGCGGCGGATCGCACAGACGAGTGCGCATGTCATTCATGGCCATGGCGCTAAAGGTGGCGCATACGCACGGCTCGCCGCCGCTCCGAAGGGAACCATTCGCGTTTACACGCCCCATGGCGGCAGTTTGCATTATCGGCCGAACACGCCACTCGGGGTCATCTATCTCGGGCTCGAGCGCCTGTTGATGCCGCGCGGTGACTTGTACTTGTTCGAAAGCGTTTATAGTCGCGACGTTTTCCACGCCAAAGTCGCCAAACCAAACGGCACCGTACGCGTGGTGCATAACGGAATAGCCGAGGCCGATTTCAACCTCATAGAGCCGGCTGCGGATGCCACCGATATTCTCTTCGTGGGTGAATTGCGTGCGATCAAGGGCATCGACGTGCTGATCGACGCCGTCGCCTTGTTGCACCGGCAGGGCCGGCGCGTGAGCGCAACCATCGTCGGATCCGGGTCTGACGAAGGGGCCTTGCGCGCCACCGTCGAGATGCGCGGCCTGGCGGGAGATGTCCGCTTTCTTCCAGCCATGCCTGCGCGGCGCGCTTTTCTCTCGGCCGGATGATGGTGGTACCGTCGCGCTCGGAATTGCCGCCTTACGTCGTGCTGGAAGCGGCCGGCGCGGGCCTGCCTCTGGTTGCCACCCAGGTCGGCGGGATACCGGAAATTTTCGGGGCCGACAGCGAACGCTTGATACCACCCGAAAATGCGCCGGCCTTGGCCGCAGCTATCGCCACGACCCTGGAGGATCCACAAGAAAGCCGGCAATTTGCCCAAGCGTTGCGGCAGCGCGTTCGCGCGGCCTTTTCGGCCGAACTCATGATCGAGCAAGTTCTCGCCGCTTACCGGCAGGTTTCATGACCGGCCTAAGCATTTCTTGATTCTCTTTAACTAATATCCGCCGCCGATCGGGGGTGCTCCGGCACGCCTAAGGGCCGTGGCAATTGGGTTTAAAGGACGATGGGAACGATCGGCGCTCAAAGGATAATCAATATTGCGCCCCCGGCGGAGACCGCCGCCGGGCCGCGCACGCCCAGCAACCGAGCAGAGCTCTCCTCGGAAGCGGCAGCGATCGCTTCCGAATATGCGCCGCCATCCTATTCGCCGATCGTTGTTGCGGGCGTCGCGCGCTTTGTCGAATTCTGCCTGATCGCCACCATCGGCTTTGCGATATATGCCGCCTATGTGCTGCCGGCCAATCGTTTCACTTGGTATTATCCTATCGCGATTTTCGGGGTAGCCGCCTGTAGCATTCTGGCCTTTCAGACCGCCGGCATTTACCGCATGCGATCCTTTCGCAGCCGCAGCCGCCAATATGCACGGTTGGTCGCGGCGTGGCTGATAGTCTTTCTTCTGCTGAGCGCCGGTATTTTCTTCGGCAAATTGCAGGACGAGTTCTCCCGCGTCTGGACGCTTTCCTTTTTCTTGCTCGGCCTTGCGGCCCTGGCGGCATTCCGCATGGTGTTCTTCAACCTCATTCGGCATTGGGCGCGCCAAGGCCGTCTCACCCGCCGAACCGTGATCGTTGGCGGCGGCGAACTCGGCGAGGCATTGATCGAACAATTCAAAGAACTGCGCGGCTCCGACGTACGCCTCATCGGACTGTTCGATGACCGCAATGACGAACGATCGCCCAGCACCATGGGCGGACAGCGGAAGCTCGGCACGGTGGATGACCTGGTAGAGTTCGCGCGCCGCACCAGGATTGATCTCATTATCTTCTCGCTGCCGATCTCGGCAGAAGAGCGGATCCTTGAGATGCTGCAAAAATTATGGGTGCTGCCGGTCGACATTCGACTGGCAGCCCATACCAACAAGCTGCAGTTCCGCCCTCGCTCCTATTCCTATCTCGGTAATGTTCCGGTGCTTGATGTCTTTGACCGGCCGATCGCCGATTGGGATATCGTGATGAGGTGGCTGTTCGATAAAATCGTCGGCGGCCTGATCCTCCTCGCCGCCGCGCCCGTCATGGCGCTGGTCGCGCTCGCTATCAAGCTCGATAGCCGCGGGCCCGTGCTGTTCAAGCAAAAGCGCTATGGCTTCAACAACGAGTTGATCGGAGTTTACAAATTCCGTTCGATGTACACCGAGCAGACCGACGCCATGGCGTCCAAGCTCGTCACCAAGGACGATCCGCGCGTGACGCGGGTCGGCCGCTTCATTCGCAAAACCAGTCTCGACGAGTTGCCGCAGCTCTTCAATGTGGTTTTCAAGGGCAACCTGTCGCTCGTCGGTCCCCGCCCGCACGCAGTGAATGCGCAAGCCGCTCAGCGGCGCTACGACGAAGCGGTCGACGGCTATTTCGCGCGCCATCGCGTGAAGCCCGGCATCACCGGATGGGCGCAGATCAACGGCTGGCGAGGCGAAACCGACACCGCCGAGAAAATCCAGGCCCGCGTCGAGCATGATCTTTATTACATCGAGAACTGGTCGCTGCTGTTAGATCTATACATCCTCGCCCGCACACCGTTTGCGCTGCTCAGCACCGAGAATGCCTATTGATCAGATCGGCAGCCGATCTGTATGACGCCCCCCGCGTGGCCCGGACTGCGTCGCCGGCGTCGGCCACCCTGCTGCATGGTGCGCTGTTCCTCACGATTCTGGTCAGCCCGCTTCGTCTCCGTTGAGCCATCACCCTATGAAGCCGCCTGCGCGCTGCTTGTGCTGGCCTGCTTCGTGGCAGGTGTCAGGTTCGACCGCAAATTGCTGCCGCTGGCGGCTTTGCTGCTGATCTTTAATCTGGGCGGTCTGCTGACCTTAATTCTGCCGCGCCACGACGCCAGCGGCCGCGACGCCGCGATCTACGTGGGTGTCTCCTTTTACCTTGCGATGACCACTGTCGTTTATGCCTGCCTCTTCAGCGAGGACAGCCTGCGGCGGCTGATCATCCTGCGGCGGGCCTATTTTATCGCCGCCTTCATCGCGTCGCTGATCGGTATTGGCGGCTATTTCGGCTACCTTCCCGACGCCACGCTATATGACCGGGCGCGGTCCACCTTCAAAGATCCAAACGTGTTCGGCCCGTTTCTCGTGCTGCCGCTGGTCCTGCTGCTGCAGACGATCATCAGTCCCGCGATGCGGCTCCGACATCTGATTTTGTTCGGCGTGCTGGCATTTGCCCTGCTGCTCAGTTTCTCCCGCGGCGCCTGGGCGCATTTTTTGCTGTCCGCCGCTATCGTGTTGGTATTGACCTTTCTCACCGCACCCAACATCCGCACACGGCTGCGGCTGGTTGTGCTGAGCGCGGTCGGGGTGATCGGTTTGACCGCCTTGGTGGCGGGCGCCCTATCCGCCGGCTCGCTTGCGGAAATGTTCCAGCAGCGCGCCAAACTTACCCAAAGCTATGACGTCGGGAGCGGCGGCCGTTTCGGCCTGCAGGAAAAGGCGGTCGAGGCTGTGCTGGAAAACCCCGCCGGCATGGGTCCATTTGAATTTGCCCGCGTCTACGGCGGCCAGCAGCACAATGCGTACTTCCAGGCTTTTTTAGTCTATGGCTGGATCGGCGGCCTGGCCTATGTCCTGCTGGTGGTCCTCACGGTCGTGATCGGATTCCGCCAAAGCATCGTCGCGACGCCCTGGCAGCCTTATCTCATCGCGGCGCTCGGGACATTTTGCGGCGAGGCCTTTGAAAGCTTCGTCGTCGATACTGACCACTGGCGGCATTACTTCCTGGCGCTCGGGTTGGTCTGGGGACTTGCGGTGGCTTCTATGAATGAAACCGCGCGCAAACTGCGCGCCAACGGCAGCCGTTTCCGCTAAGAAAACGGCGCAACACGCCCGTGTTGCATGGTCTTGCCCGCCTCCCTATAGTCCGCGCCGTTCGGAGCGTAGCGCAGCCCGGTTAGCGCACCAGTCTGGGGGACTGGGGGTCCCGAGTTCAAATCTCGGCGCTCCGACCAAACGATATCAGCTAGTTAGCTCAGGTCGTACGTTTCCCGTTTGCATAGCGAGACTGGTGCGGTTTGCGCCATTGAGAGAAGTCCCAGTTATTTCCGACTAACCTTACTCCCACCCGCTCTGTGTTCACGACTAGTTTTTCAACGCGCAATAGGGGCAGCACGACGCTTGCTGTGGCACTTTTGATTCGAGTTTTGGCGCGGCCCGAGCGGTACGGTCGTCCACCTTCCTGCCCGCAGCATGGTAATCTCTGGCGAACATCGCCAATAAATCGCCGCCAAACTGCGCAACGAGGAACCGATCTATCTTATTAGGCAACCGGACAATCCTCACGATTTAAACGCAATAATTCTCTATCGTGCGAATGGGCAGGATATCGGATTCCTCCCCCGTGAGTGGGCGGCCGAAATGGCCGAACGTCTCGACAAGGGCTCGCCTGTCACCGCTACAGTCTCCCATGTTGAGCCCTTCGAAACGGAAGAAGGACGAAAGCTCTTAGGCATCCGGCTCAATCTTGTGCCGCACAAGTTAAAGTGACAATGACCACTGGGCCGCGATGGATCAAGTCGCCGCATCCTTTGGAAATTTTATTCCCGCCGCCGCCGGCCGCACATCGCGAGTCCTTCCTTCTTCGTGCTTTCAATGAAGCTTGGATTCGTGCTTCCAGGAAACGCCGACGCTGCCAGAACTGGTCATCCAGCATCGCGAGGATTACCTTCAATTCGCCTTTTGCTGCCGACCGAGTGGTGACCAGCGCGCTTAACCCCGGTGCAGGTGAAACAGCTCGCTGAACAGATACGGCCCAAAACAGTAAAGCGATGTCCACAACAGGGCGCCGACGACCTGCGCGCCCAGAACTGTAACGGCGCGAATGAAACGCCGATGACTAGCGTCCTCGCAGCTGTCGTGCGTGATTCAATTCCTTTGTAAAGCCTTTTCTGTTTCGGATAATCGACGATCACTGAAAAGCGCCGTCACATGTACTCCGTCCTCGTCACTCGATGTGGTAATTGTGCCCGACGCGCTATGGGCAAGGTGTAACATGGGTGTGTTACTTGGCAGGACGTGTGCAACAAATCCGCGCACTCCGCGGCTAATGGCGTACTCTTGAAGACGACGCAGCAAGGCAGTTCCGAGGCCGACGCCTTGCCAGTCAGGCGCGACGATGAATGCAACCTCAGCGAGGTTGGTTGTCGGGTTAAGAAAATAACAGCCACTGCCGACAACAACTTCGCTCTCGCGCGGTCCGATCACCGCCACGAAGGCTACGTCTGTCTCGTGGTTTACGTTGCAGAGCGATTGCAGCTCTTTATAAGATAGAGAGCGTACACGCCGAAAGAACCGAGTATAGACGTCGTCCGGCAACATGCGGTGGAAGAGCGCCCGCAACGCGTCTGCGTCGGCAGCCCGTGTCGGTCGTATCAGGACGGTCGCCCCATTCTTGACCGGCACTGTGCGCTCCTCGCGAACCTGATAACCGACATGCGAGGCCAGATACTGCTCGGCCGGGATGTATCCCAGACGCTTTGCTGTAGCCAGCAGCTCCTCTCGATGATCCGGATGGGCTACCTCGATCAGCGAGAGCGCCCGCTCGCGGATGGACTTCCCAAACAGATAGGCAATGCCGTACTCGGTAACCACGTAATGCACATCAGATCGTGCGATTCCGACGCCCTCGCCATCGGCCAGAAACGGTTTGATCCGTGAGTTGCCGTTTCCCGTAGTCGAAGCGAGGCAAATGATCGGCTTGCCGCCGATTGCACGGGCCGCCCCGCGAATAAATGCTGCTTGCGTGGAAATCCCGCCATAATATTCACCTTCAAATTGATCGACGCAAATTTGACCAGTCAGGTCCACGGCAAATGCTTGTGTGATCGAAACCATCTTCGGATTCGCTGCGATCATTACGGGATCGCATACTTGATCAATCGGTAGAAACATCACGAGCGGGTTATCGTGTATAAAGTCATAGAGGCGGCGTGTTCCAAGGCAATAACTTGTGACAATCCGATTGCGATGCTGTGTCTTGTGGCGCCCGGTCACCACGCCGGCCTCCACCAGATCGACGACTCCATCGGTAATGACGTCGCTGTGAATTCCGAGATCGCGCCTGTCGGTTAGATATCGAAGGGCCTCGTTTGGCACGCGCCCGAGCCCTGTGTGCAGTGTCGAGCCATCGTCGATAATGGCGGCGATGTAACGCGCTACCATCTCGGCGGCTTCGCCGGCGGGTGGGTGGCGATACTCGGTCACTGGTGTATCCACGCTCACCAGTGCATCGAAACGATCGATGTGGATGAAACTATCGCCGTGGGTCCGCGGCATTGCCGGGTTGACTTCGGCAATCACAGATCGCGCTACCGCGAGGACTGCAGGCATGAGATCGACGGAAACGCCCAGGCTGACGAAGCCGCGAGCATCTGGCGACGAGACTTGGAGCAAGGCCACATCGATCGGCAATCTACCGGCGGCCAGCAACTTTGGCACTTCTTCAAGGCAGATCGGGACATAGTCCAGGTGCCCGCTGGCCGCAAACAGACGCTCGTCACTGCCGACAAAGAATGTTCGGTGACGGTACCGGGTCGTCAAAGCCGCGCCGCCTTTCGGCAGCGGCGATGTTGTTACAAAGCTGACAAACTCAAGGTCCGCCGGACCCGGACTCATTCCCTCGAGCGTGGAAAGCAGCTTGCGCGGCGTGGCACAACCAGTGGCCAAGAAAATTCGGCTCCCCGGCTTTATGGTAGCAAGCGCCCGCTCAGCACTCACAAATTTCGAACTCACGTTGGTAATCTCCATCGGCGAATTCTGTTGCGCGCAACGCATAGCACACCCGCCCCTTTGGACTCTGCAAAGGCCGTGTATTCTATCGATGCACTTTCAGCGAGCGCAGACCTTCACCCCGGCTTATATCACCGACGCTGATGCACCGTAATGGACATCAAAATTTCAATGCTGTAATTGAATCAAGGTGGATCTCGAACTCAAAGAAGAACTAATCCGCGCTCGTCTCAGTCACCTTGGATTTGACCTCGAGCGTGAACCGGGCGGCCGCTACTGGATTGTGCGCGATCGTCGTGAGGGAAACGAATCTATGAAGGCCATAACTGGGGCGCGGATCCGGGAACTTGATGTCATCGTCGAGTTCTTTCGGCTCAAATTATAATGGCCGGAACACAAGGGCGTTTCCACCAAGTTGCCGGAAACTGAGGCGCACTTGGTGGTGGGGCTCCGATCGAAGACGCGCTAGACGCTGCAGATTACGCCTGGAAGGAGCAGCGAGTAGATGTTTCGGTGATGGAACGCCTAATCGATTTGCTTTTGGCGAAACAACTTGCCCGAGTTTACGAGATGGCTGGCGGTAAGCTTGCCCAAGCGCCCCTGGCTAAGACGAAAGGGCCTTCCTCAGGGTTTTGAGCAAGGCTTCCGCGTTATCGATTTTCTGAAGTATATCCGGATCGCCCTTAAGCTCAGCGAGAGTCGTCCACGGCACTCGTTTCATTGCCTCGACAGCAGCATCAAGTTCTCCCGTTAGTCCCCGCTTTCCTTTTTTGGCGGGAGCCGACAGGCGCAATGAAGCGGTTTCAAGATCGCCCTCTTCGCTCAGGAAATTCTCTCGGGCGACAGGATCGGGTAGGATTGCGTACGACGCTTGCTGGTGGCACTTTTGATTCGAGTTTTGGCGCGGCCCGAGCGGTACGGTCGTTCACCTTCCTGCCCGCAGCAGCACCGCGAGCCTGTCGTGGTCGCCTGTGGTAATCTCCGGATCGCCAATGATCGCGTTCGCCATATCGATAAAGCCGCTGAGCTTGAACTGAGTGGTCCGATCGAGGTCTTGCGAAAAGTCGTCGCGCGCACGGTTGAAGGAGGCATAGCCGTGCTCGGGCGAGCGGAACGGGCGCACCTCTTCGCGACTAAACGCGCCGATGAAGACATACGCCCCGTCGATGATGGATGGGCCGAAAATGCGGCCATGATTGTTGCTCAACTCGAAGATGCGGTTAGAGAAGGCATCGTCGCGGCCAGCGGGCAGTTGCGCGTAAATCTGGCCGCCTATAAGGGCGCGGTAGCCGGTCGAATGCCCAAAACGTATCGGATAGCCTGCAGCCGCGGCCGCCTCGACGAGCCTCTGCTTCGCATCATCGACACTCGCCGCCGCCGCATCGACAAGAATCACGTTGATCGGCTCGCGCAGGCGCTTTCCTTCGTAGATCTCGCCGAGCCAATGGGCGATCGCACCGTCTGCCGAAATCATCCATTTGCCAATTGTGGGAAGCCCCGGCGGTGCGACTGAATCGGCGGCGGCACTGATAGGCATCGCGATCTCGTCTGCGGGCGACAGAGCAGGTGCATTCCGCTCGTCCCTGGTTCAGTGTCACCTTGACCCGCGCCACCGCGGTTTGATGAATGATTGAATCGAAAACTATGTAGCTTTTTCACATATCGATTAAAGCGCTTCTCACGTTTGCCGACTTCAATGTCGTGACCTTCCACCTTATTCGAGACCGCGAACATGCGCGAACGCCGAAAGAACTTTCGTGTCGAATGGAACTCGCCAGCCGAAATCTATGATAGCCACGGCCGTTTCACCGGGCGATGTATCGTGAGTAACTTTTCAAATGATGGTGCCAAGATTATTGGCCTGGAACCTAGCACAGTTCCGGACGAGTTCATTCTCCGCATCTCACCTCGCGGCCGCGCTAAGAGATGCCGCGTCGTTCGACGTTCAAAGGACGGTTTGGGGGTGGAATTTACTGCCGACGCTACCAGCGAGCTAGCTATGGGTCGGCGGCGATCGTTCCGCAAACGAGGCGAGAGACTTCTGCAGCCAGTTTGAGCGCATAGTCGGGCTGGCTGAACTCGTTGGGCTGCAGCACAATCATTCCGTCTGGCATTTCGACTCCACAAACGGCACTGCACCGGCCTTATCCCGGCTCGGGTGGGCGACTGTAGAGTAGCGTTTTCATGCCATGGCGTTCTAGTAGGCCGGGCCGATCATTCCGCGCCCCATCCGGTTTTATAACCCCGTGTCTTCCCACGGTGGCCGCGAGGCCGCCGAGCGGTCCCGGCTGGGTGCATGGGTGAACAGGCGCACGCGGCTGTCGCCTTACCGCGAGGGTTCGCTCGGCCTCGCACATCGCATTCATCCCGCTGCCGGCGTGTCCGAAGCCCACCAGGCGAACGGTCTGCCCTCGGGGCTGATGTGTCGCCGTCACGGGCATAGCCTTGGTGTGAATGGCGCGAACGCACCACATCCTCATGTATTTCAGTGACTTAGATTAGTTCGTGAATGCGGGGATTGAAGCATGGGCGCGGCCTCCGAGAGTTATGCTCGTCTGCACACGAGGGCGAGCCATCCCGAAACATTTCGTGCCGTTGTCGATGACCAGAGGCGGCGATTTCTAAAAAGTGATTAAAACCCGCTCGGGCGGTTGCGTATCGTGTAAGCGCTGGGGGAACTCCGTGTACGTCCGGATCCCCTACCGCTTGTGCAGTGTAGAAAGGACAGACCATGACTCATCATGTGCTGATATCCATGACAAAATTGCGAGGCTGGAAACGCTGGAAAACCGAACCGTCTCCTGGTTTTATAAAACGGAATTGGGTGGCTACCGGCCGTATCGATTTCGCGACTCTCATTGACGAGGCCGCAGATTCCGATCAACCCAGTGAATTCAAGCTGATCGTGGAAGAGCGCCGGGTTGTAGAGAGCGTCACCGGTCTGGAGAATCTTGAGATACAATGGAGGCTTGCCACGCTGAAGGAAGCGAAGGCAGTGATCTCGCAGTATCACAGATATCTGTCGGAAAACTCGCTGATCAAAAATGTAGTTGAAGAATCGTCATTCTACTACTTACCTCCGCCTAAGAAAATTCAAATGGTGCCGGAGAATCCCGCAGCCTAATGTCGGTTGCCTGACCTAAACATCGGTATTGGATTTGGTACCCAATGTTCGATCCCGCGCGCGGCGAGCCCGCCGCGCGGTGGGCGACTGCTTGCGCCAAGTCCCGACACCGCTATTGCGCAGGCCAAGCCTGGCATCTGGCTGAGCGAGCATATCGCCGCGGATGGTGAGATCGTGTTCGCACAGGCGTGCAAGCTGGGGTGCGAGGGCATCGTGTCGAAACGGTTGGATGCACCTTACCGCTCGGGTCGCGCCAGGACGTGGATCAAGATCAGGAACAGGAAGGCGCCAGCATACACGCGCATTGAGGACGGGACGTTCTAAAAGCGCAGTATTGCCTCGCTATTCCTGCGGCACTGTACCGGCGAGCGGGTGCCGCTGAATTTCGGGCCGCGCCAACCCCGGCGCGTTCGGGCCTTTGTCCTAAGCAGTAAATCCTTCCCGCGCCAACTGGCGCGAAGGGCTGGAGCGTGTAATCCTTGTGTGGCGGCCTCCCGGTGAACCTCCAATTTTCATTCGCCCACCGGGACCGTGAAAAGGAGCCCAGTGTTGGAAGGCTCCTTTTCTTTTTAGGCGAGGTGCGACTCTCGGCCGCCAGGCGTCTACCGGAGCTGCTGGCTTGCGTGCTCGGCTCTTCCCCAACAAAACTTTGTCCGATTTTCGCAAGACGCCGCCGCGACCTCTGATTATTCGTCTTACATGGCCCGCCGGGAAAAAGAACAGCCAGAATTGGAAAAGGCAGCCGACCGCTGGATGTACGCTACGGTCGGACTCTCGGTATCATGGCTGGTGTGGCTTGCTGTCATTCTGTGGAAGTGGCCCTAGTTTCGCGGCAAGCCAAGCCGATCTGGCAGACGACCGCGAAGCTATTGATGGAAGCGCACGCCAGCGGCAAACGCGCCGATGGGCGAAGCCAAGCCCAGGCAACTTCCGGCGATCCGCCGCTAATAGAACGATTGCGGCCCCTGCACCGCTGGAATGCCCGGCCAGTGTGTCAGAAGGCCCGCTTCCGCCGGCGCTGGGACTCTCTCGCCCCGTCTCCCTGAAAGCGCGTCACGCAAAGCAAACCGCGAAAACGCTTAGCGTTACGAGTTGCCTTGAAACGGGTCTAACCTGTGGGCCGTCAATTGCCGCACCACATCTAAAGAGTCGATAATTCCGCAGAAAGAAACGATCTGCCCCTGGCGGAAGCGAAGGAAATGAGCTGCGAGGAATTGCGCCTTCCGAGAAGAACGGCGTTCTGTCACGTCCATCAGAACCGTCAAGGCCGCTTGATCATCAGCAACCAAGACTGACATCAGGCGGATAGAGGTAACTTGCAGTTTCTCGTGGAGCTCCGTCAAAGCTTCCAAGACGTTCCGACGCCCATGACGCTTTCCCAAATAAGGAAAAAACGTGGTAGGGGCATGGCTGATAAAATCGATATCCTGATCGAAAACTTCCGAGAGACGATCCAGCCGTCCGAAGGCGAAATCGTCATAAATCTCTTGGACCCTTTCTGCCGAGATTTCATCTGTAGGGTTCACGTTGGTATCCCTGCAGGACGCCCCAACTAGAAGCTCAGCTGAGGCCGATCTTCGCATTGTCGCAACCGATCGTATCGTAACAGGCCTCGTCGGCAGAACCTGTACCCTAGGGCAATTGAATCGCTGAGGCAGCGGGGGATCCTGCGCCGGCCCTCACTTGCGCGGCTCCTTCTTGCTCGCCTGCTTCTTTGCCTTTCGTTGCTGTTGGTTCGGCTTCACAACAGGCTGATGATGAGTTAAGCGCGGCTGTCCGGCTTCTGGCGCCTTGCGGGCCGCGAATACGGGCGAAAGAAGAGCATTGGCGTCCGACTGGGAGTTTTCGGAAGCCAATGCAGGGCGTTCACAGCCACCTAGCGCAGACGTTTCCGTTCCATCGCGCACACCTGCGGACGTCCCGGCGCGTTTGCCGGACCGTGGTTCGGGCGACGCACCTACCGGCAATCCTTGTCCTCCCCGCTCCACAGGCGTACGCAACCTGTGTCGTCGAAACCTCCGGCTGAGAAACCGGCGCAGGCGTAATTGCTTGAGCCGATGTCGCTAAAGCCAAGGTGAAGCCAGCAACAGCGATCAACCTGATCATCTTTTCCTCCCTTGCGTGTAAGTGAGCCTCCCGAGGCTCTCCTGCAAAAAGAAATACCGGACGTGCCACCGCAGTTCCAGATTTGCGCGTCGTATTTGCGTTCAGGACGGCTACGCGACAGCTTTGGCCGGTTGGTCTACCCCTGCGGGTCATGGGGCCAAGGCGCCGCTATCCATCCTCTGCCGGTGGCAATCCGTGTTTGGAATACAGCGGGTCGCCCGCTGCCCGGCATCCAATCCGACCTTATTTCGGAAGGCATTCCACATTAAAGGCAATGATGATCTGCGCTGGGTCAGCCTTACCTATGCTCTTCAAGTCTTCTAAACCACTTTTAAATTTGGCTCCCGCCTCCTTTAAGCTTACCTCAAGTGTCGACTTGGCCGCCCTGCATCGCTCTTCATTCGAGAATTCTTGGAACACCACGGTTGGGAGGAGCCTCCATTCCGCCCTGTCGTTTGTAGCGGCCGGACTGACTGAGTAGGAGAAGACGTACATCAGGATCCACATCGGCATGCTCGCTCCGTGTTCACGACTAGTTTTTCAACGCGCAATTATTGAGCCGCGGCCACGTCCAACCGCCGGCGATCCAATTCACCGCGCGCTCTTTTGAATTGCGCTCATGACGGTCTCGCCGCCATGTTTCTTGCAGTAGTTTCCGACGGTCCTCGTATTTTTCGCAAATCTCTGGAAATCGAATATTGACTGGTTCGTCGATGCGCGGAAGTAGCCGCTCATCCAAGCGCCGATCAATTCCTTTCGCTCAGCATCCGAGCCCAAATATTGTTTGCATGTGATCAACGACATATCGATCTTGATCTGCCCGGTCACAGGCGCCGGCTGTGGAATGGAGCGCTCCAAGGCGGCCATAACGGTCTCCTGGGGAGAGGTGGTGCAAAATTGCTTGATACTCGCGATGTTCCTCGCGAAATCATTGAGGCCAACCCAGACGTAGCCCCATTTGTGATTGAACCAACCGCTCATCCAGGCGGAGAAAGTAGAAGTCTGGTCCGGCGACATGGCCAGATAGTTCGCACAGGTTACTCGCGACATGTCGATTGTCATTTGTGCCTGGCCTGAACCAGGCGCGACGGTCATTGCAATAGCCAAAATGAGAATCAGCTTGCGCATCGGGATTGTCTCCGTTGAATAGAGTTGGGGTTTTGAACTACAAGATTCTTTCTCTCACGCTTGGTAGGACCACTATCCGCTCCACCCTGCAAGGAGCGCTCACTTCACCCGCTCGAAGTCTCCCGGCTTCCAGGTGTTGTCAAACCAGGGCTCGAGCGGCGCGTAGAGCCGGAGCAGTGTGTCCAGCCTTTGCCCGGCATGGTGCCTTGCATCGATAGTCTATCTCGCGAAGTGGCGTTGATTCCCATCACCCCCGAAAATGAGACGGTCGAGGAGCGATCTCCGGCGCTCACAAGTCACTCCGCCCCGCTGATACGGGGCGCCCGGTTGCGTACATTCGCGATTTATTATCGAACATCATGCGATCAAAATCCGGTATTGGCCTTAAGGGCAATATCGGCGCCCGCAAGGGCATCAATATGCAAGTACCTAGCTCAAATATCGCGGCAGGACATTCAGTGCCACAACGCAAGGACGTTGAAGGTCGGCGCTCGGTCCATCAAACTTGGCTTAGATCCCGACCATATCGCGAAGGATCGGCCGGCCGCGACGAGGCAAATCACCGAATGAGCTAATTGGGGGATTCTGGTTCCTGGCTAGGCAGATCCGCAAAGCGGGTCCCGTTTGCAGGAGTCGATGCTAAGTGATTGATCGTCAGTCGCTCGAAACAGCAGCCGTTGCAAGAATTGCCGAATGATCGCTGGGAGCCGCCCCTACCTGGGGGACTGGGTCCCGAGTTCAAATCTCGCGCTCCGACCAAAAGCTTCCGCAAAATTTACGGGTTACACCAGCGCGCCGGGACGTAACGATTGAGTATCGACACGTGGGATGCACCCGACGCTGCGAAAAATTCGCGAAGGCGAATTTCAAAAAAAGTTCGGAGATGCGTCACGCTCCGCCTGCCCGCATGCCATTTGGGCCCACTGTACCCAGAATTATTTAGCTGTCATGCCGATCAGGGCTATGGTGGGAAACTCTGACTGCGATTAGCATTTGTGGATCCTGAGGACGGGGGCACAAATGCTCAGGGACTCACAATTGCTCGCTCTGGGCGCGCTCGCATGCGCCAGCTTCATCAGCTTCGGCGTCTATTACATCTGGCCGGATTTGTACTGGTGGGCGTACCCGCTGGTTGGGGTTCTCGCTGTCGCCGCCGCCTATCACCCATGGGCGGATCTGGTGGCCGAAGAGAAGATCATCGACCGCCGACTTATGAATAAGTAGGAAGGCCCATCACTTGAACCCAGGGCGGCGCTCCTGCGAAGCGCCGGCCTGCCTCAAATGAAAGCGCGCGGCGGGCGTTGTTGTTTAATACTGCTTAAACACTACGCCGATCTGCAGCCGTTTTCGCCAAATGACTTCGCAAGCCCGCCTCGACTTGTCCTTGTCGAAGACCAGATCAAATGTGTCAGGAATTCCCGAATGGGATTGCACCTCTAAACAAGCGCCGACTTTCGAGATATTGCGCACCACGCAAGAAATTCCACCTGCCCAACCAAACATGATGGTGGCATGCTTCAGCATCCGCTGCCGCTCAGGAGTGCGCTTTTCCATAGGCGGAGATATTGGCCGCAATTTCTTAGGATTTGATAACGGCGGGACACGAGACTGGGAACAAAGGCGGTACCAAAACGGCTGCCAGGAACGAGAGAAATTCATCCGCACAAAGTCGGGCGCGCGGGAAATACCTACGACTAACGGACTGGGCGCCGGCAGTTTTCGGTCCGATCAATAGTCTGTTTCAGCGCCAGGCTAATCAGCCCCACGGTCCTCTGCGCGACAGCCCCCATGGCCCGCGCCGCGCGGTAGACCCGGACGCAGGGGCGGCGGCCGGGGCGCCAGCGGCCAATTCACCTGCGAGCTGCTGCAGCGCCGCGATGCGGTTCTCGACGGCTGGATGGGTGGCAAACAGGTTGTCCCAGCCGTGGGCGCCCGCAAGAGGATTCACGATGAAAAGATGCGCGGTTGCCGGATTCTGTTCCGCCGTATCGTTCGGTATGCGCTCTGCATAATTCGAGATTTTTGCAAGAGCCGAAGCGAGCGCCAGGGGACGGCCCGCAATCTGCGCCCCAGCATTGTCGGCGGCATATTCGCGGGTTCGACTGATCGCCATTTGCACCAGCATCGCCGCAATCGGCGCCAAAATCACCATGGCAAGGGTGCCGATCACTCCATATCCGTGGTTGTTGTCGCGGCTACCGCCGAAAAACATTCCGAATTGCGCCAGCATGGAAATGGCGCCCGCAATCGTCGCGGTGATGGTCATGATGAGCGTGTCACGATTCTTGATATGTGCAAGTTCATGCGCGACCACGCCGGCTAATTCCTCCCGATTGAGGACGCTGAGTAGGCCTGTGGTGACGGCAACGGCCGAGTGCTCCGGATTGCGGCCGGTGGCGAACGCGTTCGGCTGCGGATTGTCCATGATATAAACGCGAGGCATCGGTAAGCCTGCCCGCGCCGCGAGATCCCGCACCACTGCAAAGAGTTCGGGCGCGGACCGCTCGTCGATTTCAGCGGCGCCGTGCATGGACAGCACCATCTGATCGGAATTCCAATAGGCGAACAGATTCATGACTGCCGCGACCAGAAGCGCGATCAACGCGCCTTCCCGGCCACCGATAAGAAACCCGACGCCCATAAAAAGGGCGGTGAGCCCAGCGAGCAGAACAGCGGTGCGAAAATAGTTCATCGTCGTGCGGCCTCAGCCCATCCTGCCGTTTATCCGCGAACGGCCAAACAAATAGATGGGCCGCAGGCCTCTCGCTAGATCAAGTGGGGCAACAGAGCGCGTTCAGTAAAGACCAATTTCTCGGCCGAAATTCCCGCATCTCACATTGTGGTGCGACTGTGGCAGCGTCATCGCTTCGGAACGTTCGCCGCAAGCAAACGTTATTTATCAGGACGCGCTCACCGGCGCCGTTCGCACCTGTGAGCGTAATCCCCTCATAAGCGATAGGAGAAATTTGATGCAAATTCAGAAGAATCATGTTGCGGCATTGGCTCTCGCCGGAGCGTTGGCTGTGGCTTCCGCTTCGCCGTCCTTTGCGGACAATCGCTGGGGCTATGCGGCCGGCGGTTTCGCAGCCGGCGCGCTCATAGGTGCGGCGGCGGCTAACGCTCATGCCGGATATTATGGACCGGGCTACGCCTATCACCCGGGCTATGCCTACGCGCCGGGTTACGCCTACGCGCCGGGTTACGCCTACGCGCCGGCTCCCGGCTACATGGCATACGGCCACGCCCCCGGCTTCAACTCCTTCAGCTACGGACCGACCTATGATCCCGAGAACGGCCGTGATCCGGATCCGCGCATCGGCGGCTCGTTCAGGATGAATTCTAGCGGCGACGACTAAAAATCGAAGGAGATCCATCCCAAGTAAAAAGCCCCGGCCAAAACGGCCGGGGCTTTTTCTGGCTAAGTGGACTAAACTCCAGAGCCTGGTGTTTATTGATTAGAGCAAGGAGGTAGCGATGACGAAAATTTTTGCCGCGGCGGCTTTGGCCGCATTAATCGCAACGCCCGCGTCCGCACAGTCCATAAAAAGCGAGGGCAGCGGCGCCGGGCTTAAAAGCTATGCGGCGTCCGATTCGCAGAAAGCCAAGAAGAAAAAGGTTGTCACCACCTACACGCAGCCGCGACGGGCCTCGCCTTATTCGAGCAATCCCGAATTTGATGTGTATGTGCGGGGCGAATATGTGGGCTCCGATCCGGACCCTCGGATCCGCTCGACGCTGCGTGACGAAGCCAAGAGATCCTACGGAGTGCGGAACTAGCGCAGGACCTCTTCCAGCAGACGGCGGCATTCGCTGAGTTCGTGCAACACAGCCTGTAGCTTGCGCAAGTCTGCCGGCCCGAGTTTCGAACCGGATATATTCACCAGGTCCGGCTCAGGTAGATCTTTATCCGTATCGGGAAGCCGCGCCGAATCTTCAAGCCGCGGCTCGCGCCGATCCATTTCTTTGCTGTGCAGGGACGGCAACAGCCCGCGCAGTCCGCGCCCAGTGGCGGGTTCCCCGCTGGTGGGTTCGACCGCCTCCTCCCCCATGTCCGTGTCATCGTCCGGCAGGCGCGCCGGCTGTTCCGCGCCTTCTTGCCAGACGGATTGGACGAACTTGATACCGTGTTCTTTCAGGATGCGCTGCACACCGCGGATTGTGTAGCCCTCCCCGTAAAGCAGCTGGCGGATGCCACGCAGCAGATCCACATCGTCTGCGCGGTAATAACGCCGCCCGCCCGCCCGCTTCATCGGGCGGATCTGGCTGAACCGGCTTTCCCAGAACCTCAGCACGTGCTGAGGCACCTCGAGCTCGCTAGCAACCTCACTGATGGTACGAAATGCGTCCGGAGCCTTGTCCAAAGCAGCGCTCCCTGCCGTCGCGGCTAGCCGCCGCCGTTTTCGTGGCCGCCATTGATGCGCTGCTTCAGGATGGCGGACGGCTTGAACACCATGACCCGGCGCGGGGAAATCGGAACTTCCTTGCCGGTCTTGGGATTGCGGCCGATCCGCTGGCCTTTCTTGCGCACGACGAAAGAGCCGAATGACGAGAGCTTCACGGTTTCGCCACGCTCCAGGCAGTCGGTAATTTCCTTCAGAACCAACTCAACCAGCGTTGATGACTCCGTGCGCGACAAGCCCACCTTTTGGTAGACCGCCTCGCACAGGTCGGCACGTGTCACTGTTTTTCCGGTCATCGCCTGCCCCGCTATCGGCGATTATAGGTTACTGAAATATCGACGATATTAGCATTGAAGGACGTGGTCAACGGGGCTTACCACCGCAAAAGCACCGAGCCCCAGGTGAATCCGCCACCCATGGCTTCCAAAAGAATCAGGTCCCCGCGCTTGATTCTTCCGTCTCTGACCGCGGCGCAGAGGGCCAGAGGTATTGAGGCGGCCGAGGTATTGCCGTGCTTGTCGACCGTAATGACAACTTTCTTCGGGTCGATCCCGAGTTTATGTGCGGAATTGTCGATGATGCGCTTATTGGCTTGATGCGGGACGAACCAGTCGATATCGGCGGCGGTATATCCGGTCGCCTTGAACGCCGCGTCGACCACGTCAGTGATCATTGCCACCGCGTGCTTGAACACCGCACGGCCTTCCATCTTAATAACGCCGGCCGTGCCGGTCGTGGACACTCCGCCATCGGTATAAAGCTTGCTCATGTGGCGGCCATCGGAGCGCAAATGGGCGGTGAGAACGCCGCGGTCCTTCTTGGTACCGGGCTGCGGCTGCAATTCCATCACCACCGCGCCGGCGCCGTCGCCAAAAAGTACGCAAGTGGTGCGGTCCTTCCAGTCCACCAGGCGTGAGAAGCTTTCCGAACCTATCACCAGGGCACGCTTGAAAAGGCCGGCCTTCAGCAAACTATCCGCAGTCGCTATCCCGTAGACGAACCCGGAGCAGACGGCCTGCAGATCGAAGGCGGCGCCCTGGGTAATGCCGAGCGCCGCCTGCACCGTGACGGCGCTTGCGGGAAAGGACCGGTCGGGCGTCGAGGTCGCCAGCAGGATCAGGTCGATTGATTGCGCCTCGACATCGGCATCGGCCAGCGCCGCGCGCGCTGCATGGATGGCGAGATCGGAAGTGTATTCCCCTGGCGCCGCGATATGGCGCTCGCGGATGCCCGTGCGCTGCACGATCCATTCGTCAGAAGTATCGACGGTCTGCGCCAATTCGGCGTTAGTAACAACGCGGCTTGGCAAATAGGCGCCGCAGCCGAGCACAACGGAACGCATAACGGTCACGAAGCGACTCCCTCCACCAGACCGGCGGAAGTCGCACGCCCTGGGTCATGGCCAAGAGCCTCGCCGATCTTGGCGAGGAGGTCGTGGCGGACCATGTCATAGCCGATATCGATGGCGACCGCGAACCCCTCTGCACTGGCGCCGCCATGGCTTTTGATAACGATGCCATTAAGCCCCAGGAGAACGCCGCCATTGGATTTGGCCGGATCCATCTTTTCGCGCACCGCAGCGAATGCCGGTCGGGCGAACAGATAACCCAGCTTCGAACGGAGCCGCCGCTTTAGCTCCGCGCGCAAAAATTCGCCGATCTGCCGGGCGGTGCCTTCCGCGGCCTTCAGCGCGATGTTGCCGGCAAAGCCTTCCGTCACGACCACGTCCACGGTCCCCTTGCCGATGTCGTCGGCCTCAACGAAGCCGTAATATTGCATATGCGGCCACGGCTGCTCTCGCAGGATACGCGCGGCTTCCCGCACCGGCTCCAATCCCTTCACCTCTTCCACGCCGATATTCAGCAGGCCCACGGTTGGCTTTTCCACGTTCAGGAGTACGCGCGCCATCGCGCTGCCCATGGCTGCGAGATGCGCCAGATGTTCGGCGTCAGCGCCGATAGAAGCTCCGACATCGAGCACGATTGAATCGCCTTTCAGGGTCGGCCATTGGCAAGCGATCGCCGGCCGATCGACCCCGGCCATCATTCTGAGATGCAATTTGGACATCACCATCAACGCGCCGGTATTGCCGGCGGACACCGCGACATCCGCCTCGCGCTTTTTCACGGCGTCGATGGCGAGCCACATGGAGGAATTCCGGCGACCTTGGCGCAGCGCCTTGCTTGGCTTGTCGTCCATCCGGATCGCCACGCTGGTGTGTACGACCCGCGAGGCCGCTTTCACGCGCGGGGATTTTTCCAGCAGAGGCTCGATCTGCGCGGCATCACCGAACAGAATGAGTTCGGCATTCGGGTGCCGAGCCAGCGACAACTCGGCTCCCGGAACCACGATCGAGGGTCCATGGTCGCCTCCCATGGCATCGAGCGCGATGCGGATCTTATTTGGCATCAAATGACCTTGGATGCGAAACGCCGCGGGAAGACAGCCCGGTGCGCGCGATGGCGGGGACAATAGCGTGTCGGATCGGCGACACAAAGGGGATGCCTACCGCGGCCCCGAGGAGCTCATTTCTTGACATCCGGCCCTTTTTTGAGTGCCGCGAGCGCCGCGAAAGGATGCGCGGAATCGTCCTCCACCTCCGGAGTCTGGAATTTTGCATCGGGCTTGCGCGGATAGGGGTCGATTCCGAGAAGCAGGAATTCGGTGGCGAGCGCGCCGAGATCAATCCTATCGCCTGTTAGTGGCTCGGGGTCGCCGGGATCGATGAGAACGGCTTCGTCAATCTCTTCCTCGCGGGAAAGAGGTGCGCTGGGGGGAGCGAAAACGAGATTGACCTCCTCCCTTACTTCATCGTCGATCGGATCGAGGGTCACGACGCAATTCTGACCCACAGTGGCGGACACTTCACCGTTGACCCGCAAGCCATCCGACCCGTGGCGGGTGAGATCAAACGTAGCGTGCAATCGGGGCAGCGCACGCAACCCGGCGATTTTCGCCACCGCTGCGCGCGTGGCCTCGTCGGCAACGAGATGGAACCGCTTGCCGTTCTCAGGAATCTCGGCAAGTGCGACCGGCATGCTCCAAGGCAGCTGGCTCGCAGGTTTGTCGATTGGTTTATTTGATTCCATCTGCCTGATTTAAAAAAGTTTCGGGGTCAGGAAAGCTGATCCGCCCCCGAGTTAGTTCCACATCTTCCTGTTGCGCGACCTGAAGGTCAGCCGCCTTGATATAAGAGGCAAGGCACTGGGCGCGTTCCGGGTATTGCGGTGCTCCCGCGAATACGTTTCGAATCACGGCTTGCGCGAGCGCGCTATCCTGCTCTGCAGCCAAAGCGGTGTCATAGGCAGTTGCCCGACCATAAAAGGCTTCGCCAATCCGCTGCATGTGTTTTGGCACTGCCAGATCGCCGACACCCATCTCGCGTAAGTTCGCGTCCATATCGTCACAGAATCGGTCGAAAACGCCCTGGCCAAGCCGCTGCATAGTTTTCGTCCCGTTACGGGCGCGCCGGGAAAACAGGAATGCATGGATAAGTATCATTTCCAGCCGTCCGGCAACGGTATCCGGGACACCATAGCCGCGGTAGAACACCGGCGACCGGGCCTGCGCCACTATCGCGCCATAGAGCGCGTCGATGGTATTCTGCCTCGGGATGCGGGAGAAAAGGCCGGAAATCATCGATTTGGCTCGTGTGCTGCGACCCGCTTGAAGCCCAGGGCGGGCCAGCCGGCGTTGCAATTCGCCGTTCCGGCAGGTACGTCAACGGCTCCTTGGATGCAGGAACGAAAGTCAAAATGCCGCGTCATAAAAAAACTCGCCCACCGGTACTCAGGATGGCTGTCGCGATCGTGGCGCTTGGCATCATGCTGGGCGGTTGCCTTGGTCAGGTTTATCAACGCGGCTACGTAATTCCCGAAGGTGCGCTCCAACAGATCCCGATAGGCGCCACCCAGGAACAGGTGTTGATCGTAATGGGCACACCATCCACCGTGGCCACCGTGAGCGGCGATACTTTTTATTACATCTCGCAGCGCACGGAATCTGCAGCCGCTTTCATACCCGACACGCCGACCGACCAGCGGGTGGTCGCAATCTATTTTGACAAGAACCGCCGGGTCGAGCGCCTCGCAGATTACGGCATCAAGGACGGCAAGGTGTTCGATTATGTCAGCCGCACCACGCCTACCGGCGGCCGCGACGCAAATTACGTGCAATCCATCTTCGGAAACTTTCTTGGGGGCGGCAGCGGGCTTCCCGGCCTCGGCCGTTAACGCCACCACTCCCAAGATATTAACCGGCATCTCGTGCTAATGCGCGAGAATGGCCAGCAGCAGCAACGCCACAATGTTGGTGATCTTGATCATCGGGTTCACCGCCGGTCCTGCCGTGTCTTTGTAAGGATCGCCGACGGTGTCGCCGGTAACCGCGGCCTTGTGGGCTTCGGAGCCTTTGCCGCCATAATGCCCGTCCTCGATGTATTTCTTCGCGTTGTCCCAGGCGCCGCCGCCTGAGGTCATCGAAATGGCGACAAAGAGGCCGGTCACGATCACGCCGAGCAGCATGGCGCCCACGGCCGCGAAGCCTGCAGATTTGCCCGCCGCGCCGCCTCCGGCGATGAAGTAGATCAAAAAGTAGACGACAATCGGCGACAGCACCGGCAACAGTGACGGGATGATCATTTCCTTGATGGCTGCTTTTGTGAGCATGTCCACGGCGCGGCCGTAATCCGGCTTCTCGGCGTAGGTCATGATGCCGGGCCGCTCGCGGAATTGCCGCCGCACTTCCTCGACAATAGCGCCGGCCGCACGGCCGACTGCAGTCATGCCCATCGCGCCGAACAGATAAGGCAAGAGCCCGCCGAACAAAAGTCCGACCACCACGTATGGGTTGGTCAGCGCGAAATCCAACTTCACTCCCGAGAAGTATGGGTGAGTCTGGGCATTTGCGATGAAAAACTTCAGGTCTTCGTTATAGGCGGCGAACAACACCAGCGCGCCAAGACCAGCAGAGCCGATCGCGTAGCCCTTGGTGATTGCCTTGGTGGTGTTTCCAACCGCGTCCAACGCGTCCGTAGACTTGCGCACCTCTTTCGGCAGACCAGCCATTTCTGCGATGCCGCCGGCGTTGTCGGTCACCGGGCCGAAGGCGTCGAGCGCGACCACCATGCCTGCCAGCGCCAGCATCGTCGTTACCGCGATGGCAATGCCGAAAAGTCCGGCAAGGCCATAAGCGAAGAGGATACCCGCGATAATGACGAGGGCGGGAAGCGCGGTTGCCTCCATTGAGATAGCAAGACCCTGGATGATGTTGGTGCCGTGGCCGGTCACCGAGGCTGAGGCGATCGACTTCACCGGGCGGAAGTTGGTGCCGGTGTAATATTCGGTGATCCAGATGATCAGGCCGGTCACGGCGAGGCCGACCACGCCGCAGAGGAACAGATCCATCCCCGTATAGCCCGTCTTGGCGACGGGGCCGAAACCGATCAGCGCGTACATCACAAAGGCAATAGCGCCGAGCGACAGCACCGCGGATGCGATGAAGCCCTTGTAGAGCGCGCCCATGATCGACTGGTTGGCGCCGAGCTTCACGAAGAAGGTGCCGGCGATCGACGTAATGATGCAGGCCGCACCGATGGCTAGCGGCAGCGTCATCATGCTGATCAGCAGCGCGCTATCCCCGGCAAAGAAAATCGAGGCTAGCACCATGGTGGCGACGATGGTCACCGCGTAGGTCTCGAACAAATCAGCGGCCATGCCGGCACAATCACCGACGTTGTCGCCGACGTTGTCGGCAATGGTCGCCGGGTTGCGCGGATCGTCTTCCGGAATGCCAGCTTCCACTTTACCGACCAAGTCGCCGCCCACATCGGCCCCCTTGGTGAAGATGCCGCCGCCGAGACGCGCGAAAATCGAGATCAGCGAAGCGCCGAAGCCGAGCGCCACCAGCGCATCTATCACGAGACGATTATTGGGCTGCAGACCCATGGCTTGCGTTAGGAAGGCGAAATAGCCCGCAACACCCAAGAGCGCGAGGCCGGCAACGAACATGCCCGTAATGGCACCCGACTTGAACGCGATCTCCAGGCCGGCGCCAAGCGAGCCGATGGCCGCCTGCGCGGTGCGCACATTGGCGCGAACCGAGACATTCATGCCGATGAAGCCGGCGGCGCCCGAGAGTACGGCGCCAACGGCAAAGCCCGCGGCGACCAGCCAGCCGAGGAAATAGCCGACAATGAAGAATATGACGACACCGACGATGCCGATGGTGGTGTATTGGCGCTTGAGGTAGGCCTGCGCGCCCTCGCGGACAGCGGCCGCGATCTCCTGCATTTTCGGGCTGCCCGGATCCGCCCGCATCACAGAAACAATGGCCCAGATGCCATAAACGATGGCAAGCAGGCCGCAGGCAATGATCACGCTCAAGACGGACATAGATTCAACCCCGATTTTTTGGATTTTGCCGGGCTAATCTACCCGACCGGATGCAAATTCGCGCGGACATTGCCAAAAAGGTTGCCCCGGCGCAACGGCGGACAGGCCTTTCTTGGCAGATTTAGCCTCCAATCAGACTGCTACCTGCCGATCCCGCAGCTTTCGCCAAGTGAGTAGCAGGGCGGCGGCGAGAATCGTCGGGAACACCACATAATTTACCGTCGTCCAACCAAAGCTCGCCAGTAGCTGGCCGGAGGAAAACGAGGCCACCGCCATGCTGCCGAACACCAGAAAATCGTTGAAGGCCTGCACCTTGTTGCGTTCGGCGGTGGTATGACACTGGGTGACCATGGTGGTGGCGCCGATAAAAGCGAAGTTCCATCCAACGCCGAGCAGCACCAGACCGGTCCAAAAATTCCACAAGGCGATACCCGAGATCGCTATTAGTGCGCTGGCAACGATAAGCGCGAGTCCAAGGAAGACAATCCGCTCGACGCCGAATCGCACGATCAGAGCGCCCGTGAAGAAGCTCGGGACATACATGGCGAGCACATGCCATTGCAGGCCGAGCGTCGCATCGGTAACCGAGTGGTCACATGCCAGCATGGCCAGCGGCGCCGAGGTCATAACCAGGTTCATCATGGCATAGCTTGCGGCGCCGCAAACGGCCGCCGTGATGAAGCGCGGACCGCGGATGATTTCCGCGAGCGGACGTCCGCTGCTCTGCTCCTGCCCCGATGGTGGACGGGGAATTTTGACCAGAATGAGAACCGCCGCCGCCGCTGCCGCGAGGGCTGCCTGACCGAGGAAGGTCACGGAAAAGATATAGGGCGGCAGGAAGTCCTTGGTGAAAATGATGAGCTGCGGTCCCACCACCGCGGAAGCGACGCCGCCGGCCAGCACCCACGATACCGCCTTCGGCCGGAATGCGACGCTCGCCGTATCGGCGGCCGCGAAACGATAGGCTTGATGCGAAGCTGCGTAGACACCGCTGCAAAAGGCACCGAGCAGAAACAACCCAAACGAGCCTTGCAGAATCGCCGCCGCGCAAATCAGGCCCGCCAGCGCACCCATGGCTGCGCCTATCTGCAACGCGGCGCGCCGGCCATAGCGCCTCGCCAGCGCACCGATAGGCAAGGTGCCGAGCCACATGCCGATAACCATCACGCTAATCGGTAGCGTCGCCAATCCCTTATGCGGAGCGAGCATCGTCCCGATAATGCCGCCAGTAGTAACCACGATGACCTGGTTACCGCCGGCCAGCGCCTGGGCAATTGCCAGAACCAGCACATTGCGACGGGCGAGACGATCGTCGGCCGGGAATTCGCTGGCAGCGGCGGTAGAGGACAAGGCGTCAATCTCCGTGACTCGAAGCGCGTGTTCTATTCTGCCCGCGCGACGCTGGCCAGGGAACCACTGGATGACGTCACCCCCGCAAGCAGCCAGCGCCGACGGCGGCAGCCATGATGACGAAGACTCAGCGAACAAGCAGCGGTGATATGGAGTTCAATCAGAAATGGCTGAACGAGGTTTTGCGCAAGCGTAGCGGCTCGCCGTCAGCGCCGATGAAGCGTGGAGATCCCTCGCCTGCCGTCGCGCCACCGATGTCGGCAGCCGCCACACCGGCAGCTTGCGCCGCGGCAATAAAGGCGTCGCTCTGTGCAGCCGGAACGGTACAGACGATCTCGTAATCGTCGCCGCCACCAAGAAGGGTTTCGATCAGAGCTGGTTCCGCGGCCAAAGCCGTCCGCGCGGCATCCGACAGCGGAACGCGCGCGACGTCGATTTGCGCAGTGACGCCCGAGGTGCGGCAAAGTTTTGCAAGATCACCGGCAAGACCATCGGAAACATCCATCGCCGCTGAGGCATGCGCCTGCACAAGCTTTGCTAGGGCGCTGCGCGGCTGCGGCAGGAGATAGCGGTCCAAAAGATGTTCGCGTGACTTGTCATCGAGATTCCAGCGGCGCCCCGCACCGGCATCGCTCCGCAGTCGCAGGCCGAGCGCCGCGTCGCCGATCGTTCCGGTCACGATGATCCGCTCACCTGGCTTGGCGCCGTGGCGGTGCACCATCCCGCCCTGCGGCACGAAGCCGAAGGCAGTGATCGAAACCATCAGTGGCCCCGGCGTTTTCACCGTGTCGCCCCCGAGGAGCGGACAAGCATAAAGGTCTGCATCCCCGCCCAAGCCCTTGGCGAAGGATTCGAGCCAGCTGTCGGTCACGTTCTCCGGCAGCGCCAGCGCCAGCAGAAATCCTGCAGGCGCGGCACCCTTGGCAGCAAGATCCGAGAGATTCACCCGCAGGGCCTTGCGGGCGATAGCGTCGGCCGGCTCGTCGGGAAAGAAATGCACGCCGCCGACGATCGCGTCCTTGGTAAGGACGAGATCGCAGCCGGGCGGCGGCGTGAGCATCGCGGCGTCATCGGAAAGACGAAGTGCACCCGGATGGTTCGCGATCGGAGCAAAATACTTCGCGATCAGGCGTTCCTCGCCGGTCTCAGCGGGAGTCTTGCTCATCGCTCACCCTCGCGCTGGAAACTCCGGCGCGCGCATCTCGCGCGCGAGCTGATCGAGCACCGCATTGACCAGCCCGGTTTCGTCGCCTTCGACAAAGGCATGCGCCACGTCGACATATTCCGATACGATGACGCGTGCCGGCACATCCCTGCGGTGATCGAGTTCGTAAGCTCCGGCGCGCAGCGCCGCGCGCAGCACGGCCTCAACGCGCTTCAGCGGCCAGCCGTGCTCCAAGGCTGCATCGATCAGCGGATCGAGCCGGCGCTGTTCCCGCACGACGCCGCCAACGACGTCTCGGAAGAAGGCCGCTTCGGCGGGCAGATATTGGTCCCCCTCCACCTCACGCCCGATCCAGTGGCTTTCAAATTGTGCCAGGATTTCGTGCAGCGGGGTGCCCGCAACATCCATTTGATAGAGCGCCTGTACTGCCGCGAGCCGCGCGGCGCCTCGGCGATTGGCTTTACGTTTGTCCTTGGGGGCACCGGCGGCCATCGGATCAACCGGCCGCGACGCGGCGCTTGAGCTTCACCATGGCCAGACATGCGCGCACAGCGTCTCCCCCCTTGTCGGCCTCTTCCATGCGCGCGCGCGCCCAGGCCTGAGATTCCGTATCGACCGTGATGATGCCGTTGCCGATGGGAAAGCGCTGGGTTACCGCAAAATCTATCAGCGCGCGCGCCGATTCCTGCGACACGATCTCGAAATGGATGGTTTCGCCGCGGATGACACAGCCGAGCGCGACCGCTCCGTCATAAGGCTGCTTGCGCTTCGCCGCCGCCTCCACGGCGATAGCGATAGCGGCCGGGATTTCCAACGAGCCCGGAACCGTCAGCCGGTCAAATTTGACACCGGCGTGCTCGAGCGCGCGCATGGCTCCCGCCAGGAGCGCATCAGCGATATCGTCATAGAAACGCGCCTCGACGATGAGGACGCGCAGATCCGCAAGGTTGTCGGTCTTGTCGCTCGCGGGTCGCCGCGGCTCTGCCATGGTCTCGATGTCCCGTTATCAGCGCGTCAGTAGCAAGCCGCAACCTGCGAAAGCAAGGCCGCCCTCCCCCCAAGTCCTCTAATCTCGACTTTCCCGGGGATCGGCTCCGTTCAATTCACGAGTCGGATATCCTCGACCGTGTGAGCGCAGGCTTGCTAGCGCGCCTCTGCCAGACGCGCAGCATAGCGTGCCAGCATGTCGACTTCGAGGTTAACCGCATCACCCGCCTGCAGCATCCCAAGAGTGGTCGCTTTCAGCGTATGCGGAATGATGAGTACCGAAAAATCGTGGTCTTGCACCGTGTTCACCGTAAGCGAGACGCCGTCGAGCGTGACCGAGCCCTTGGTAGCAACGAAGCGCGAGAGGGCGCTTGGCGCACGCAGAGTGAAGCGGGCGGAATCGCTGCCGTCCTCGCGACTCAGCACCTTCGCCAAACCGTCCACATGGCCGCTGATCATATGCCCGCCTAGTTCGTCGCCGTGTTTCAACGCGCGCTCCAGATTGATTTTGGTGCCCGATCGCCAGCGCCCGACCGTCGTGACCTTCAGAGTTTCAGCCGCGGCATCGGCGGCAAACCAGGTGCGGCTGTTTTCCTCGCCGCGGCCGACCACGGTGAGGCAAACGCCCGAACAGGCGATGGATGCGCCATCGGTAATGGAGGCGCGATCATAGCCGCAGGCGACCTTCAGCCGATGCAGCCCTTCGCCGGCCGGCTGCATCGCTATCACCTCGCCGATATCTGTCACAATCCCGGTGAACATCTTTACTTCCGCTCGAAATATTCGGCGCTGTCGGGGCCGAATGCCTCTCTGCCCACGGATTGCAGATGGCGCCCCAGCGCCTTCAGCGGCAGGCCTTCGAGCGCGTCGATGCCATCTTCGCCGATCCTGTTGGGACCGTGGAATACAACGGCCTCATCCACCAGATCGGCAGAAACGAAGGACGCTGCCACGCGCGGGCCGCCTTCCACCATCAGGCGCGTGATGCCGCGCTCCGCCAAGACGTTCAAAACTTCCGCAAGATCCAGCCGGCCGTCCTTGCCCGCTACCCGGAAAACCTCGACGCCCTTCTCGCGCAATATCTGTTCCGCCATCGCGGAGGCCTGCGACGCGCAGAATATCCAGGTCGGATTTTCCCGCGCGGTCGCGACCGCATTCATCGACAACGGTACGCGCAATTGCGAGTCGAGCAAGACGCGTATGGGCGAGCGCTCGCGCATCCCGGGCAGCCGCGCTGTGAGCGAGGGATTGTCCGCGACCACCGTGCCAAGCCCCGCCAGGATGGCGTCGCTCTGGGCGCGCAGGAGAAAAGCGTGCCGGCGTGCTTCTGCCGCCGTGATCTCCACCGGCTGGCGGCCGGCTGCACCGGCCTTGCCGTCGCTCGATACCGCAAGCTTGAGCAATACATGCGGGCGACCATCCCGGATGCGGCGAAAGTGGCCGGCATGCGCGCGCCGGGCCTCCTCGGCGCCCGGCCCGACCTCTAATGCAATGCTTTTGCTGCGCAACCGCTCATGCCCCTGCCCGGCAACCTCCGGATTGGGGTCGTCCATAGTGGAAACCACGCGCGCGATGCCGGCGCGAATGACGGCGTCGGCGCAAGGCGGCGTCTTGCCTTCATTCGAACAGGGCTCGAGCGTGACATAGAGCGTGGCGCCACGCGCGGCCTTGCCCGCGCGCTTGAGCGCCTGCGTCTCCGCATGCGGGCGGCCGCCGGGCTGGGTCCAGCCGCGGCCGATGATCTGTCCATCTTTTACGACAACCGCGCCGACGGCAGGATTTGGCCAGGTATTGCCGAGTCCGCGCCGGCCCAGCGTCAGCGCCAGGGCCATGAATCTCGCGTCGGCGGCCTCGGGCATCGCTATTTCCGCGGCGCCGGGCGCGGCTCCTCGTCGCCGGACAATTCCCCGAGTACCGCCTCGAAATCCTTGGCCTCGCGGAAGTTACGGTACACCGAGGCGAAGCGCACATAGGCGACGTCGTCGAGCCCGCGCAGATGCTCCATGACGATCTCGCCGATGGCCTCGGAGGAAACGTCGGTCTCGCCCAGGCTTTCCAGTTCGCGCACGATCTTGGAAACCGTTTGCTCGATACGCTCCGGATCGACCGGCCGTTTGCGCAGCGAGATCTGCACCGAGCGCATCAGCTTGTCGCGATCGAAAGGCACGCGCCGGCCATTACGCTTGATCACGACGAGTTCGCGTAATTGCACGCGCTCGAACGTAGTGAAACGGAAATTGCAGGCCAGGCAAACGCGGCGGCGACGGATTACCGCCGAATCCTCGGTTGGCCGCGAATCCTTCACTTGGGTATCGAGGCTCGCACAACTCGGACAGCGCATTCCCCCACCCCTTTCGGCTGCTATCCCTGATAGATCGGGAAGCGGGAAACCAGCATCTTCACCTTTTGGCGCACCGCGCCTTCCACCAGCGAGTCCTCCTCGGTGCCCTTCTGCGACAGCACGTCGAGCACCTCGGCGATCAGTTCGCCTACATGGCGAAATTCGGCGACGCCAAAGCCGCGCGTCGTGCCCGCCGGCGTGCCGAGCCGGATGCCCGAGGTGATCATCGGCTTTTCCGGGTCGAACGGAATGCCGTTCTTGTTGCAGGTGATATGGGCGCGCTCGAGCGCCGCTTCCGCCACCTTGCCGGTCAGGCGCTTGGGCCGCAGGTCAACCAGCATGAGATGGGTATCGGTTCCGCCGGAGACGATATCGAACCCGCGCGATTTCAGCGTTTCCGCCAGCGCCTTGGCGTTCTCGACGACATTCTTCACGTAAAGCTTGAAGGAGGGACGCAGCGCTTCGCCAAAGGCTACCGCCTTGGCGGCGATGACATGCATGAGCGGCCCGCCTTGCAGACCGGGGAAGACAGCCGAGTTGAACTTTTTTGCCAAGGCTTCGTCATTGGTGAGGATGACCCCGCCGCGCGGACCGCGCAGCGTCTTATGCGTGGTCGTCGTGACGACATGCGCATGCGGAAATGGGCTCGGATGCGCGCCGCCTGCCACCAGGCCAGCGAAATGCGCCATGTCCACCATGAGATAGGCTCCGACGGAATCCGCGATCTCGCGGAAGCGGCGGAAATCGAGAATACGCGGATAGGCAGAGCCGCCGGCGATGATGACTTTCGGCTTATGCTCCGTGGCAAGTTTCGCCACCTCCTCCATGTCGATGCGGTGATCGTCGCGCCGCACACCGTAAGGCACGGGTTTGAACCACTTGCCTGAGAGGTTCACCGGCGAGCCGTGGGTGAGATGCCCTCCTGCTGCCAGATTCAAACCCATGAAAGTATCGCCTGGCTGCATCAGCGCGAAAAACGCTTCTGCATTGGCGGAGGCGCCGGAATGCGGCTGCACATTGGCGAAGCCGCAGCCGAACAATTTGGTGACGCGGTCGATAGCGAGCTGCTCGGCGATGTCGACGAATTGGCAGCCGCCATAGTAGCGCTTCCCTGGCAGGCCTTCGGCATATTTGTTGGTAAGCACCGACCCCTGCGCCTCCAGTACGGCGCGGCTGACGATATTCTCCGATGCGATCAGCTCCACCTCGTCGCGCTGGCGGCCGAGTTCGAGGCCAATAGCTTCGGCGATCTCCCGGTCCGTTTCGGCCAGCGAAGCCTCGAAAAAGCGGTTCGCCTGGGCCGACGACGCAGGCTGATCGGTCAGCGACATTCGGTGAGCTCCTGAGACATCACTTGAAGTAGCAATTAGCCCGCCCGGCTCGGCTTGGGCCAGAAACTGGCGATAGCATACTGGGCACAACGCGCCAAGCTTTGGGAACGTATTTGCCCCCAGCCGCAACATCTAGCGATTTAACAGCAAAATGCTCGACCGCGAGAGGTGGCCTGGAGGCTGTCCGCTCTCCCCGCGTGGGCGGCCGGATGATTTGTTACCGACCTAAAACGAAAAAGCCCCGGCCAAAGCCAGGGCTGAATTCTCGCCGGTCGACGCCGGTTACAAGCGATAGAGGATCTGATCGGTCCAGAACCGCTCGAGCCGATGAAGCGACTTGTTCAGAGTAACAAATTCATCTGCAGAGATGCCGCCGACCTGCTCCACAGTGCGAACGTGCTTCTGATAGAGCGTGTCGACAATGTTGCGCACTTCCTGACCCTTGTCGGTTAGCTTGATGCGTACCGAGCGGCGGTCGACACGCGACCGCTGGTGATCCAGGAAGCCCATCTCTACGAGCTTCTTCAGATTGTAAGAAACGTTCGATCCGAGGTAATAACCCCGTGTGCGCAGTTCTCCCGCCGTCAGTTCCTTATCGCCGACGTTGTAGAGAAGCAGAGCCTGCACGGAGTTGATGTCAGCGCGTCCACGACGATCAAACTCGTCCTTGATGACGTCGAGCAAGCGCCTGTGCAGCCGCTCAACCAAGGTCAACGCTTCAAGATACAGCGGCTGGATTTGGTCGAGTTTTGCCTCGCGCTCGGCAGGTTCGACCGTTTTTGCAACGGCTTTCATTGTGACGCCTTCCCAGTTTTTATACACCGCGAGGCCCTGTTCTCCCCGCGCTCAGGAAGCAAACTAACGAAGCCGGTCTAAGATCAGCTTAAACAACACACTAAAGGGAAGGTTATTTTTCAACGGTAAATCGTTGATTGACGTTTCAACTACGCGGATTTTTCGTCACCGTCTGTTTACTCTGTGGCCGCCATTGCCCCTTACATTCACGGCGCGTGCTCGCGCGCCGCTTGCAAGGCCAGTGCCAGATAGAGAACCAGCAGACCGAGCTCCACGACTACTGGCGCTAGGCTGCCGCCATAAATATTCGGAAACAGGATCTGCACCGCCACCATGGAAATGGCGGCGGTTAGCCAGACTACCGCCCCCCATGCCGCGGTCAGCCACAATCCGACTGCCGCGACCAAATCGATCACCGCGAAGAAGACGGTGGCCGTCTGCCACGGCAACGGCGCGGTTTCGAATGTGGCGTCCGGCCCGTCACCAATGCCGCAGAGGATGGACCAATGATAAAGCCCCTTCATCACCGACAAGACCGCCATCACGCGCAGGAATAACACCAGGCGTGTGGTCCAGCGGCCCTCGGTCTGCCGCTCCTCCCCGGCATGGACCGGCTCGAGCGCGCGGCCCTGGTCAGTGATAAAGGGTTCGATCATGGATGTGAGACTGGCGGGTGATGAGCGGCACGGGATTTCCTAACACGAGATAAGCTTAGCCCGAACGCGGCTGGCATGCACACCGCCTGCTGCCCAAACTGTGGCATCCCCTCTCCCCTGGCCGTGGTCGGTCCAAATGCGATAAAGAAGCGTTACGGAGGAGCTTTCATGGCCATCAAGTTCGGGCGCCCAATTGAAGCGCGCACCCGGTTCACGCCGGTAGAGAGCGAGGCGGCCGCCGACGCCGCGGCAGCGCGGCTCGATTTGCCAAGCCGGCCGCGCCGCAATCGTCGCGCTGATTGGGCGCGACGACTGGTACGCGAAATCGTGCTCACCACGGATGATCTGATCTGGCCGCTATTCCTGACCGACGCACGAGGGCGCACCCCGGTGCAATCCATGCCGGGCGTGGAACGGCTGTCGATCGACGAAGCCGTGCGCGCCGCCGAACGTGCGGCCAAGCTTTCGATTCCCTGCATCGCGCTATTTCCGCATACCGATCCGGCGCGCCGCGACCCGGAAGGCTCCGAAGCGCTCAACCCGGACAATCTCGTCTGCCGCGCGCTGCGCGCGATCAAAAAGGAGGTGCCCGAGATCGGTCTTCTTTGCGACGTGGCGCTCGATCCCTTCACCAGCCACGGTCATGATGGCCTCTTGCGCGACGGGGTAATTCTCAATGACGAAACCGTCGCCTTGTTGGTAAAGCAGTCGCTGCTGCAGGCCGAGATGGGCTGCGACATCATCGCACCATCGGACATGATGGACGGACGCGTCGGCGCGATCCGTGGCGCCCTCGACCGCGCCAATATGATCGACGTCCAGATCATGGCCTATTCGGCGAAATACGCTTCAGCCTTCTACGGTCCGTTCCGCGATGCGATCGGCTCCAACGCCATGCTCAGCGGCGACAAGCGTACCTATCAGATGGATCCGGCGAATGCCGAAGAGGCCTTGCGCGAGGCCGAGCTCGACATCGCGGAGGGTGCCGACATGATCATGGTCAAGCCCGGCCTCCCCTATCTGGACGTTTTGCGCAGCATCAAGGACGCCTTCGGCATGCCCACCTTCGCCTATCAGGTGTCGGGCGAATATTCGATGATCCTCGCCGCCGCGCAGAACGGCTGGATCGACGGGGAAAAGGCGATGCTGGAGAGCCTGATCGCCTTCAAACGCGCGGGGGCCGACGGCGTGTTGACCTATTTCGCCCCGCAAGTGGCGGAGAAGCTTGGCCGGCAATCGGCCTGAGATACTGACGAGCTGACGCCGCCTGGACTTTCGTTCTGCGCCAGCCTGCCTAAAAGAGATGGTTGCCGAAGCCGCGGAGGTTGCGGCAGCTATAGCCCCGCCATTACTGCTCCAGAGAAGAGGTCAAGATGGGTGAGTTTGCGATCGGTCAGTCGGTTCCGCGCTTCGAGGATCCCCGGCTCGTGCGTGGTGGCGGCCGTTATGTAGCGGACATGACACTCCCGCGCATGGCGCATGGCTTCGTGCTGCGTTCGCCGCATGCCCATGCAAAAATTCTATCCATCGACACGACCGCGGCCAAGGAGGCGCCGGGTGTGCTGGCGGTGCTGACCGGCGCGGATTGGGAAGCCTCCGGATTTGGCGACATGCCGAGGGCGAACCAGCGCGAGCGAAAAGACGGCCGACCGATGTACAAGCCAGCCAACCCGGGCCTCGTGAAGGATCGCGTGCGCTGGGTCGGCGACTACGTCGCCTTTGTGGTCGCGGAAACCTACCACCAGGCGGCGGATGCCGCCGAGCTGATTGAGGTGGAATACGAGAGCCTACCTGCCGTCACCAACACCGCGGAGGCCGCCAAGGCCGGCGCGCCGCTGGTTTGGGACGATTGCGAAAACAACATCATCTTCGAGATGAGCGTAGGCAACAAAACGGCTACCGACGCGGCCTTTGAGAAAGCCGATCACATCGTCAAGCATCATTTCGTGATCAACCGGGTCACTGCGGCCACCATGGAGCCGCGCGCCTGCATCGGCGACTACAATGCCACCGACAACCATTACACCTGTTACACGACGCTGCAGCGCGCGCATGTCTACCGTGGAGAGCTGGCGAAAGAAGTGCTGAAGGTGCCAGAGAGCAACGTGCGGGTTGTTGCGGGCGACATTGGCGGCAGCTTCGGCATGAAATCGTCGGTCACTCCCGAGGTCGGACTGGTGCTGCTGGCGTCCAAGCTCGTCGGCCGGCCGGTGAAATGGGTCTCAACGCGCTCGGAAGCGTTCCTGAGCGACGCCCAGGCGCGCGACAACGTCACCGATGCGGAATTGGCGCTCGACAAGAAAGGCAACTTCCTTGGCATGCGGTTCAGAACCATCGCCAATATCGGTGCTTACGCACAGGCTTCCTCGGACGCCTTTCCGGGAAATTTTGGAACGCTGGCCGGCGTCTACAAAACGCCCGCGATCCACGTCGAGCTGACGGCCGTCATGACAAACACGCATCCGACGCGGCCCTATCGCGGCAACGGCCGCCCAGAGGCGGCCTATGTCAGCGAGCGGCTGATCGATCTTGCCGCGGCCGAACTGAAAATGGATCCGGTGGAGCTCCGCCGCCGAAACATTATTCCGCCGGAGGCCATGCCGTTTAAAACCGGGCTCACCTTCACTTACGACAACGGCGAGTTCGAAAAGAACATGGATATGGCGCTGAAGCTCGCCGATGCCGCCGGCTTCGAGAAACGCCGCGCGGAATCCAAAAAGCGCGGCAAGTTGCGCGGGCTCGGCATATCCAACAGCATCGAACGGGCGGCGGGCGCCGGCACCGAGGGAGCCGAAATCCGCTTCGACCGGGCGGGCACCGTGACGCTGCTATCCGGCTCCATTACTCAGGGCCAGGGCCACGAAACGGTGTTCAAGCAGCTGGTCTGCGACAAGCTCGGCCTGCATCCGGACGATGTGCGTTACGTGCAGGGCGATACCGACAAGGTCTTTTTCGGCACCGGCACCGGCGGCTCACGCACCGCGGCGATCTGCGGTTCCGCCTTTAATCAGGCAGCCGACCGTATCATCGAGAAGGCGAAGAAAATCGCCGCGCACATGTGGAATGTGGACGCCGCCGATATCAAGTTCGACGAGGGCATCTTCTCCTCGACCAAAAGCAACCAGACCATCATGATGAAAGAGCTGGCACGCAAGGCGATCAACCCGAAGAACGTTCCAGTGGATCTGGACGCGGGCTTGATCGCCAATTCTGTCTTCCGCACCGAAACCGCCAACTACCCGAACGGTTGCCATGTCTGTGAAGTGGAGATCGATCCGGAGACCGGCACGATCCAGATCGTGCGTTACAGTGTGGTGGACGACGTCGGCACGGTGATGAACCCACTGTTGCTGAAAGGACAGATCGTCGGCGGTGTCGTGCAAGGCGTCGGCCAGATCCTGATGGAAGACATCCATTTCGATGCCGATGGCCAATTGGTGAGCGGCTCGTTCATGGATTACGCGATGCCGCGGGCCTCCGACCTCAGCCCGGTCGAGGTCAAGAGCAACCCCGTACCCACCAGGACCAATCCGCTCGGCATCAAGGGCGCGGGCGAAGCCGGCTGCGTCGGCGCGATGCCGGCGGTCTCAAGTGCCATAGCGGATGCGCTCGCTCCACTCGGCATCCGCCATGTTGAAATGCCGACGACGCCGGAACGCGTGTGGCGTGCCATCCAGGAAAGCCGCGCGCAGGCTTAGGTCTGCGCGGCTATTCCATATCGCCAGCTTCGATCCGCTGCGGGTGGTAGTCTTCGGCCGCAAGCGCGGCGAGAATTTCCTCCACATGGGCGCGGTCGCGCGCCTCCACGGTGATGTCAAGCCGCGCGCCTTTGGCCGGCACGTCGAGGAACAGCCGCTTGTGGTTGACCTCCAGGATATTGGCGCCGAGCACGCCGAGCCGTGTCGCAATCATGCCGAGCACGCCCGGCCGATCCGGAATGGTGAGGCGGAAGGACACAATGCGCTGTTCGCGCTCCAGCTCCCGCACCATGATCGAGGCGAGAATGCGCGGGTCGATATTGCCGCCCGACAGAAACAGTCCGACCTTTTTTCCGCGGAAGCGCTCCGGCTGCGCCAGCACCGCCGCAAGCCCTGCCGCGCCGGCACCCTCCACCATGGTTTTCTGCAAGGTGAGATAGGCATTCACCGCCTGTTCGAGCTGCGCCTCGTCCACCAGCACGATGTCGGAGACGAGATCGCGCACGATCGGCAGCGTCAGCGTGCCGACGGTCTTCACCGCGATGCCTTCGGCCAGCGTCGGCCCGCCGATCGGCCGATCCTCGCCATGCAGCGCGTTCCACATGGAGGGATAGAGCGCGGCTTCCGTGCCGACGATCTCGATGTTTGGATTGATGCCGTGGGCGGCAATGGCATTGCCAGCGATCAGCCCGCCGCCGCCGATCGGGATCACCAGCACATCGAGAGCGGGCTCATCCTCCAGCATTTCCAGCGCGATCGTTCCCTGACCCGCGATCACTTTTGGATCGTCGTAGGGATGCACCCAGAGCAGGTTGCGCTCGCGGGCCAACTCCCCCGCGCGGGCTTGTGCCTCAAAAATCGTCTCACCCTCCAGCACAACTTCCGCCCCGTGCGATTTCGTTGCTGCTATTTTCACGAACGGGCGTGGTCACCGGCATGACGATGGTTGCGGCAATGCCGAGCCGCGCCGCGTGATAGGCTACCGCCTGCGCGTGATTGCCGGCGGACATCGCGATAACGCCGCGTGCGCGCTCCGCCGCCGTCAGGGAAGCGAGCTTGTTGAGTGCGCCACGTTCCTTGAACGAATTGGTGACTTGCAAATTCTCGTATTTGACAAAGATCGAGGCTTGCGTCAGTTCCGAAAGCCGCGGTGCCGGTAGCATGGGCGTGCGCAGCACCTGCCCTGCGATCGCTGCGCGGGCTGCCTGAATGTCGGCAAGGGTTATGCCCATGGGTTTCCTCCGGGCGCCACTATACCTGCGCCCTCACCCGGAAATCATTGTTTCCTCTTGCGCGGCAGAACATTCCTTTCCATCCTTGCATGAGGGGGAAAGGGGCGATTTATGTCCACGACCGGCCCAAGCAACATGGGGCTCTCTGCCGAAGGGAGGCCGCATGCCTATGATCCGCTGAGGAATCCGGAACTATTCGACGGCGTCTTGGCGCGCCGCATGATGGCTTTCGTCATCGACATCATCGTGATCTCGATCCCAGTGATATTCGCCGCGCTGTTTATTTTGATCTTCGGTTTGATCACCCTCGGGCTCGGCTGGATCCTGTTCTGGTTATGGTGGCCCGCGGCGGTGATCTGGGCGGTGATTTATTATGGGATCACCCTGGGCGGCCCGCAGTCCGCTACAATCGGAATGCGCGTGATGAATATCCAGATGCGCACCTGGTACGGCGCGCCCTCGTATTTTCTGCTCGGCGTCACGCACGCCATCCTGTTCTGGCTGACGGTGTCGTTGCTCACGCCCTTCATTCTGCTGGTGGGTTTCTTCAGTAGCCGCCGGCGGCTGTTGCATGACATGCTGATCGGCGCGGTGGTCATTCACCGCCCCTCCTGGGACAGCCCCACATACGGCGTCGGACCCTGATTGGGGGTCCGAAGCCTTTGACGGAACCCTTTGAAGGCGCGATGCTTAGTGTGCGGGGGATTCCTCCGCCAATGAGGCTTGGACGAAAGCTTTGGGCCTGTGACAAGACACTCGCGCGACACGCCGCAATTCTATCTGACGGCACCCTCTCCCTGCCCCTATCTGCCAGGCAAGGAGGAGCGGAAGGTGTTCACCCATCTGGTCGGTGAGCGCGCGGGCGAACTGAATGATCTCCTGACCCACGGCGGATTTCGCCGCAGCCAGTCCATCGCTTACCGGCCTGCGTGCGATAGCTGCAGGGCCTGCGTTTCGGTCCGCGTCATCGCCTCCGAGTTCAAGCCATCGCGCAACATGCGCAGGGTGATGGAACGCAACAACGACGTGCTTGGGGATCTGCGCTCGCCGCAGCCTTCGTCCGAACAGTATTCGGTATTCCGCGCATATCTCGATTCCCGTCACCGCAACGGCGGCATGGCCGATATGACGGTGCTCGACTACGCCATGATGGTGGAAGACAGCCACGTGCAAACGCGTGTCGTGGAATACCGCCGGCGTGGTCCTGACAGCGGCATCACCGGGCGTGGCGCCGGGCAATTGCTGGCGGTGACGCTGGTCGACGTCCTCAGTGACGGCCTTTCCATGGTCTATTCGTTCTTCGATCCGGAAGAGGCTGACCGCTCGCTCGGCACCTTCATGATCCTTGATCACATCGCCCGCGCCCGCCGGATGGGGCTGGATTACGTCTATCTGGGCTATTGGGTCCGGAGCTCGCGCAAGATGGACTACAAGGGCCGGTTCCTGCCGCAGGAACGGCTGATGCCCGAGGGCTGGCGCCGGGTCGAGTATTGAGCCTCAGATCAAGGATTTACAAGAACTTGCAGGGTCAGTTTAAGGCCGTGCGTGAGCTCCTGACGCTGCACAATGGTGCGTAATTACAGGAATTATATTTGACAATCCGCCGGCCGCACCGCATTTTGTTGCAAATAATTTGCAATAGCAATTGCGGAGGATCGGCAAAATGCGCGATTGGATTCGACGAAGCCTCAGCCGGCGGAATCTGCTGTCGGCAGGCGCCCTGGCCGCTGCCGGCGCAGGGCTAGCGACCCTGGCGCGCACGCAACCGGTCGCCGCACAATCCGGACACGCCGACCACGGCACGCATGGCGCCACATCCGCCTCCGACCCGAAATCTCACGCGCATGGGAACATGATCTCGGGGGGAGACGTCGACAATGCCAAAAACGGTTTTGATCCTTCCAAGATGCTGACGGATTGGGAGACCGGCACTCTTTCGCAGCTGCCCGATGGGCGGCGGTTGCGGACCTACGAAGTGACCGGCGAGGACAAGGAGATCGAGATCATTCCGGGGGTATTCTTTCCAGCTTGGACATACAACGGGCGCGTGCCCGGACCCACATTACGGGCCACGGAGGGCGACCGCTTACGCATCGTATTCCGAAATAATGGCTCACACCCTCACACGATGCATTTCCACGGTATTCATTCCGCGCGTATGGACGGAATTCCGGGCGCCGGGATGGTCAAGCCCGGCGAGGAGTTCATTTATGAATTCGATGCGTTGCCATTTGGCTGTCATCTCTATCATTGCCACGCACTCCCGCTGAAGCGGCACATTCACAAAGGGATGTATGGCGCCTTCATCATCGATCCCGACCCGGCGCGGCATCCCGAGCAAGCCGCGATCGCGAGTTCCCGCCTGCTCGGCACGCCCGAGAACAAGGAGTGGCAGGAATTCGTGATGGTGATGAACGCCTTCGATACGGATTTCGATAATGAGAACGAGGTCTATGCCGTCAATACCGTCGGCCATCACTATACGAAACATCCGATTCCGATCGCGCGCGGCAAACCGATCCGCGTCTATGTCGTTAACGTCACGGAATTCGACCCGATCAACTCATTCCACCTGCATGGCAATTTCTTCGATTACTACGATCACGGCACGACGCTGACGCCGACGCTGAAGACGGTCGATACTGTCATGCAATGCCAGGGACAACGCGGCATTCTGGAATTCAATTACAAGGGCCACGAGACCGGGCTCTATATGTTTCACGCACACCAATCTGAGTTCGCCGAGCTCGGATGGATGGGCATGTTCGATGTCGCCGAGGCCACGTCATGAACGAGAATATCCGCACTCCCGTCGCCGCCGAAGTTGCGCTGCCGCCGCGCGCCTCGCGCGCCGCCAGCCTTCTTTGGTTCGGCGTTCCGCTGTTGGCGTTGATCTTGGCCTCTATTTGGCTGGTCACCAGCGATTGGCTCAAGGCTTTCGACACCGGCGCTCCGCCGGTGGAAAAACTCACCTTCGAGCGCACGGTCCTCGACAATGACGGGATTCATCTGCAGGTCCGGGCCGGCGGCTCCGCCGACTTATCCATCGCGCAGGTGCTGGTGGACGATGCTTACTGGTCGTTCAGACAAGATCCCGGCGGCGAACTTGCCCCATTGTCATCGGCCTGGCTGCATATTCCCTATCCCTGGGTGCTTGCCGAAAAGCACGAGGTCAAAGTGCTCACCCGCTCGGGTGTCGTCTTCAAGCACGAAATTGAAGTTGCGGTGCCGACCCCGCAAGCGGAGTTTGGCCATCTCGGACCGCAGGCGCTGCTCGGGACTTTCGTCGGCATCGTGCCCGTCATCATCGGCATGTTGTTCTATCCCGCTTTGCGGGGCGTCGGCCGCAACGGCTTGAATTTCGTGCTGGCGCTGACCATTGGCTTGCTCGCCTTCCTCTTCATCGACTCTATGAAAGAAGCGATCGAATTCGGACTGAAGTCCGCCGATTCATTCCAGGGCATACCGATGGTCGTGTTGGCCGCCACCGCCGCCTTTTTGCTGCTTTACGCGGTCGGCCGCCGCCATGGCATCCCAACGGGCTTGGCGCTGGCCACTTACATTGCGCTTGGCATTGGGCTGCATAATTTTGGCGAGGGACTGGCGATCGGCGCCGCGTTTACCGCGGGCGTTGCCGGCCTTGGTGCCTTTCTCGTTCTCGGGTTCACGCTGCACAATGTGACCGAAGGGATCGGCATCGTTGCGCCGCTGGTGGACGAACCGCCGACGCTTCCTGCTTTTCTCGGGCTCGCGCTTTTGGCGGGAGCGCCTGCTATCGTGGGGATCTGGATCGGCAGCCTCAGCTATGCGCCGCATTGGGCGGCGCTGGCCCTGGCCATCGGCGCCGGCGCCATTCTGCAGGTGATCGTCGAGGTCGGCGGCTATCTGAAGCGGCGTGCCGGACCGGGCGAAGCCTGGTTCACCCCCAGCACGCTTGCGGGTCTCACGTTGGGTATCGCGATCATGTACGTCACGGCCATCTTCGTGAAAGTCTAGCCCTAGCCGCCGGGCGCGCGGCCGAACTTGTTATTTTTGGGAAAGCCCTTCGGCGCCAGCCGTCCCGCATCGGCGCGGTTGCCACGCCAGTCGGCCAATTCCTTCAGCGTCAGCGTGAACGTCCTTCCCGCGCTGTCTATCCAGGTAAGCCCCTCCCCGGCCTTGAAGGTCTTCACGTCAGACAACCCGCCGTCCTTGTAGCGCTGCACCCGCACGCCGCGACCGCGCGTCATTTCCGGTACCTGATCCAGCGGGAAGATCAGCATTTTTCGATTTTCGCCGACGCTGGCCACCAGTTCGCCCTCGATCGGCGTCAGCGCGCGCGCCTCGTTCGGCATTTTGACGTTAAGTATCTGCTTGCCCTTGCGGGTATTGGCCAGGCACTCGTCTTCCGGAACGATGAAGCCGCGCCCGTCATGGGCCGCGATCAGGAATTTGCGCCCGCCATTGAACGGCTCCACCGAAATAAGATCGCTTTCCTGCTCCAGATCGATAAACAGCCGGATCGGCTCGCCATGACCGCGCCCGCCCGGCAGCTTTGCCGCGTCGAGAGTGTAGAAGCGGCCGTTGGTCGCGAATACCAGACATTTGGACGTGGTCTCCGCCGGAAAGGCGAATTTCAGCGCGTCATCCGTTTTGAAGGCAACGCCGGAGAGATCGGTCACATGACCGCGCAAGGCGCGGATCCAGCCTTTTTCCGAGACCACAACGGTGATCGGCTCGCGTTCGACCAGCGCCTCTTCGATCGCGGCGAGGTCATGCTCGGGTGCCTCGGCGAATTGCGTGCGGCGCTTGCCGAGCGCGGTCTTCGGCCCAAAGGCGGCACGCACTTCCTTGATCTGCCCGGCGATAAGCTTCCACTGCTCGGATTCCGAGCCGAGTACCTTTTGCAGTTCTTTCTTTTCCGTGCGCAGCGCCTTGTCCTCGGCGCGGATCTCTATCTCCTCGAGTTTGCGCAGATTGCGCAGCCGCATGTTAAGGATCGCCTCAGCCTGCACGTCGGTGAGCTTGAAGCTCTTCATCAGGACGGGTTTGGGCTCATCCTGATTGCGGATGATCTTGATCACCTTGTCGAGGTTCAGATAGGCGATGAGATAGCCGCCCAGCACTTCCAGCCGATGCTCGATGGCGTCGAGGCGATGGCGCGAGCGGCGCTGCAAGACCTCGCGACGGTGGTCGAGCCATTCGCGCAGCACATCTGCCAGGCCCATGACCTTCGGCACGCGGCCCTTGGACAGCACGTTCATGTTGAGCGGAACCCGGCTTTCCAGTTCCGTCAGCTTGAACAGGCTTTCCATCAGCAGCGCGGGATCGACCGTGCGCGAGCGCGGCTCGATGATCAGGCGCACGTCCTCCGTTGAACTCGTCACGCACGTCCGCCACCAGCGGAAGCTTCTTGGCGTTCAGCAGCTCGGCGATCTTCTCCACCAGGCGTGACTTCTGCACCAGCCAGGGGATTTCGGTGATCACGACCACATAGGTGCCGCGCCCGGTGTCTTCCTGGTTCCAGCGCGCACGCACGCGGAACGAGCCGCGGCCGGTCGCATAGGCTTCGGCGATGACCTCGCGCGGATCGACGATCACGCCTCCGGTCGGAAAGTCTGGACCCTGCACGTATTTCAAAAGCGTGCGGCTGCGGGTATTTGGATTATCGATCAAATGCAGAGCCGCATCGCACAGCTCTGCCGCGTTATGCGGCGGGATCGCGGTGGCCATGCCGACGGCAATACCCTGTGAGCCGTTGGCGAGCAGATTGGGAAAGGCCGCCGGCAGCACTACCGGCTCTTCGTCGCCGCCGTCATAGGTCGGACGGAAATCCACGGCATTTTCGTCGATGCCGTCGATCAGAAGCCGCGCGACTTCCGTCAGGCGCGCCTCGGTGTAACGCATCGCGGCGGGGTTATCGCCGTCGATATTGCCGAAATTGCCCTGCCCGTCTACCAGCGGATAGCGCTGGGCAAATTCCTGCGCCAGCCGCACCAGCGCGTCGTAGACCGCCTGGTCACCATGCGGATGGAATTTGCCGATGACGTCACCGACAACGCGCGCGCATTTCTTGAATCCCGCGCCGGGGTCTAGCCGCAATTGCCGCATGGCGAACAGCAGCCGCCGGTGTACCGGTTTCAACCCATCCCTGGCATCCGGCAACGCACGATGCATGATGGTGGATAGCGCATAGGCGAGGTAGCGCTCCTCCAGTGCCTCGCGCAGCGCAATCTCCTGCACGTCATTATGCTCAGGGGGAATCGATCTTTTGCCCATGGGGGATGGGTTAACGCAGGGCCGTTACCTGAACAAGTGATGAACGGCCCAATTGGGGCGCGTTCAGGCTCAAAGGCGCTAAATTGGGAACTGAGTTCGGTCTTCGCCATTAAGTAGTTACGGCGACGACAACAAATGGGGTTCGGATCGGCCGAACCAAGGAGAGATAAATGCGCAAAACCCTTGTTGCAGCAGCGGCGGCGACGATTTTGTCGGCAGGAGCTTTCCTGACGAGCGGCGCCAACGCAATGACACTCACGGCTCCCGCGGGCGTGCGGCTCGCCACCGAAGGCGTAAACGTAGCGGAGCCGATCCGGCATCGCTGTTACCGCTCGGCGAATGGCAGGCTGGTGTGCTATGCGCACCGCCGGGTGGCTTATGGCGGAGGCTACGGTTACGGCGGCTATCCGTATTACGGTTACGGCGGCTATCCGTATTACGGCGGCTATTACGGCTACGGGCCGACCGTTGGAATCGGTCTCGGTTACGGCGGTTGGTGGGGCGGTGGCTACGGATATGGCGGTCATCGTACCGTCGTTCACCGGCACGTTCATCGTGGCCACCACCGGCGCTAATAGCGCCGGCGAGAGCCTAAGGCTTTCACGCGGCGCTCGGAAGAGCGCGCAGGATCGCGGCGATGAATTGTCGCCGCGCTTCCGGTATCTCAACGCCGCGTGGTTCAAACAAATGCCGGGCAAGAAAGAAGCCCGTGATTTCGAAGCCATTGGCGACATCCATCGCCGATGGCTTTTCTTCATCCTGAGCGGTGAGGAAAGCCGGCAGGAGCATCAACTTGTCCTGCCAGGGCTGTCCGGCATCGCGTGATACCGCCCTGCCCGATTTCGGCGACACAAAGGCCAGATCGGCAGTGCCGCCGGTCGCCGCGCATTGCGAGAGATCGAGGCCGAAGCCGAGTTCAGCCAGCAGCATGAGCTCAAAGCGCGCCACCAGCGGGCCCGCCCTTGCGACGTCGTCGAGCTGCTCCAGAATGGCCTCCAGCACCTCATAGACATCACGATGCGGATCGCGCTCCGGCAAGAGCCGCGTGAGCGCTGCCAGATGCGTCAGGCCATAAACGCCATGCGAGGCACCTAGGAAAAGCGAGGAGCGCAGCCGCGTGCCTTCCAGCGTGTAATTGCCCAGATGCTCGTCGAGCCGAGCCCGCCAAGTCGCCGCCACGCTGTTGCCTGGCTGCAGGATCGGGCGCATGCGCGAGCCAGTGCCACCACGCACCAGACCGAGGTGGCGCCCATGCTCGCGCGTCATTAGCTCGACGATAACGCTCGCCTCGCCGTGCCGTTTGACCCCAAGCACGATACCTTCATCGGCCCATTGCATGAGCGCAGCCTACTCCTTCGGGAATTCCAGTCCCATGCCCCGGTAGCGTTCCGGATCGTCGCCCCAGCCTTCACGCACCTTCACAAACAGAAAGAGATGCACCGGCTTTTCGGCGATCTCGGCAATCTCCCTGCGCGCGGCGGCGCCAATTGCCTTAATGCTGGTGCCACCCTTGCCAAGCACGATCTTGCGCTGGCTTTCCCGCTCCACATAGATCGTCTGCTCGATCCGCACTGAGCCGTCCCGCAATTCTTTCCAGCTCTCGGTCTCCACTGTCGACTGGTAAGGCAGTTCCTGGTGTAGCCGATGGAAGAGCTTTTCGCGCGTGATCTCGGCGGCGAGCTGCCGCAAGGGCGCATCCGACATCTGGTCGGGCGGATAAAGCCATGGTCCCGGCGGCATCTTTTCCGCCAGCCAGCGTTTTGCATCGCTGACGCCGTCGCCGGAGAGCGCAGAGATCATGAAGGTAGCGGCGAAGAGCACTCGGTCGTTGGCGGCCTTGGCTAACGCCAGCAATTTCTCCCGCTCCACCAGGTCGATCTTGTTCAGCAGCAGCAATTTTGGCTGCCGCACCTCCGCAAGGCCTGTCAGGAGAGCGTCTGCTTCTTCGTCGAGACCCTTGCGCGCGTCGATCAGCACCGCAACCACATCGGCGTCATGCGCGCCGCTCCAAGCGCTGGTAACCATCGCGCGGTCAAGCCGGCGCTTGGGCGCGAAGATGCCGGGCGTGTCAACGAAAATGAGCTGGACGCTTCCTTCAACGGCAATGCCGCGCACCAGCGCGCGCGTGGTCTGCACCTTGTGGGAGACGATCGTCACCTTGGAGCCAACGAGCGTATTCAGAAGCGTCGATTTGCCGGCATTGGGCGCGCCAATCAGCGCAACGAATCCGCTCCGCGTTGCTTCCGTGGGGTGGTCAGCCATTGCCAGGGTCTGCCGTCACACCCTCGCGCTGCAAAAGCGCTTGGGCGGCAGCCTGTTCCGCGGCGCGCTTGGAGCGGCCGCTGCCTTCCGCCGGCGCAAGCTGGGGAAGTTCAACGGCAATGCGGAATTCCGGGCTGTGGTGCGGACCCGAGCGGCCGACCTCGCGGTAGGTCGGAGTAGGCAGGCCGCGTCCTTGCGCCCATTCCTGCAGGGTGGTCTTTGGGTCGCGTAGCGGGCGCACCGGCGTACGCATGCGCTCACTCCAGATTCTTTCTACGAACGTTGCGGCGGCCGGATAGCCGCCGTCGAGGAAGACCGCGCCGATCAGTGACTCGCAGACATCCGCCAGGATGGCATCGCGCGAACGGCCGCCGGATCCAGCTTCCGAAGAACCGAGCCGGATAATGGCGCCAAGATCGAGCTCGCGGGCCATTTCGGCGCAAGTTTCCTTGCGGACAAGGTCGGCCAGCCGACGGGACAGCTCGCCTTCGTTCGCCTTGGGAAAATTGCGAAACAGCATGTCGGAGATTACGAGGCCGAGCACGTGGTCGCCCAAAAATTCAAGACGCTGGTAACTGCCCACCCGATTGAGCGGACCGGTCAACGCGGAGATATGCGTTAGCGCGCAATCCAGAAGATCGGCGTCCTCGAAACGGTAGCCGATACGGTCCTCCAGCGCGCCCGTGCCCTTGCGCCGGCGCTTGCGCGGTGCCGGATTGGATACTGTGGACGCGCCGCTTTCGGTCTTGCCGGAAGCCGCCGGCGCGGAGGAAGCTCTCTCTTTCTTCCGCTTCATCTGACCAGCGCGAACAGCCGGTTCCAGCGCACCGCCCAGGGCCAGCGCCAGAAGTGCCAGGGGCGCTCACCTTCGCCGATGGAGAAGAAAATAATCTGAGCTTTGCCGATGATATTCTCGAACGGCACGTAGCCAACCTGTGGGAAGCGGCTGTCGGTTGAATTGTCGCGATTATCGCCCATCATGAAGTAATGCCCGGGCGGCACGACAAACACGTCGGTATTGTCGCTGTAGCCGGAGTCGACAAGATCCAACGTCGTATAGGTCACGCCTGGTTCTCCAGCCTCTCGGTTCGGCAGCGTTTCGCGCCATCGCTTCACGCGCGTCGCGGAGCCCTCCTCGGTGTCGAGATAATCGTCCATCCGTTCGCGCTTTACCGGCTGACCATTGATGTTCAGCACGCCCCGAATGACTTGGATGCGATCGCCGGGAAAGCCGATCACGCGCTTGATGTAATCGGTGGAGTCATCCTTCGGCAGCCGGAATACCACCACGTCGCCACGCTCCGGCTCGGATGACCAGATGCGGCCGCTGAATAGCGGCGGTGAAAACGGCAGCGAATAATGGCTGTAGCCATAGCTGTACTTCGAGACGAAAAGATAGTCGCCGACCAGCAGCGTCTCTTTCATCGAGCCCGAGGGAATGTTGAAAGGCTGGAACAGGAAAGTGCGGATCACCAATGCGATAAGGAGCGCGTGAATGATCACCCTCACCGTTTCGGCGATGCCGCCTTCCTTGCGTTTTGCGGTCGTCACGCTCATTCGCCTTTCGTCCTTTATTCGCGAAACCCGGGCACTTGTAGCTGTTGGCCGGAAGCCGTGCAACGAAACCTACGGCCTCCCACTCGCACGTCTTTTTTGCTAGCCAATAGAAAGAGATAGAGACCTTTGTTAGACCATTTTCAGCCCTTTGCGGGCTCTGCGGAAATGACCACAAAGGCCTGGGCGGTGGGATATTCGTCGGTGATCGTCACATCGATGCGCGCCTCATACCCGGCCGGGGTAATCGCGCTGAGACGCGCCAGCGCGCCGCCGGTCAGCAGCATGGTTGGCCGGCCCGACGGCAAATTCACAACGCCCATGTCGCGCCAGAAGACGCCGGCGCGCAGGCCGGTGCCCAGGGCCTTGGCGCATGCCTCCTTGGCGGCGAAGCGCTTGGCATAGGTGTCAATCCGGTTCTTGCGGCGCTCGGCTTTTGCCCGCTCCACGTCGGTAAAGATGCGGTCGAGAAAGCGGTCGCCATGACGCACGATGGTCTGCTCGATCCGCCGGATGTCGATGATGTCTGAGCCAATGCCGAGAATCATGCGCTGCCTGCCTTAGCGCGCCCGCGATCCATGGCGGCGCGCATCAATTTCACCGCCACGGTAAGGCTGTCGAACACCGCCTCGCCGACAAGAAAATGGCCGATATTGAGTTCCACGATTTCCGGTAGAACCGCAATCGTCTGGGCGCTGGCATAATCCAATCCGTGACCCGCATGGACCTCGAGCCCGAGGCTTTTCGCCAACCGCGCGCCCTCCCGAATACGTGTCCACTCCGCTTCGGCCGCCTCAGCGTGGCCCTGCATCAGCGCCTCACACCAGGAACCGACATGAATTTCTATTACCGGCGCGCGCAGGCGTGCGGCCGCCTCGATCTGCTGCGGCTCGGCCGCGATAAACAAGGAGACGCGGATGCCGGCGCCCCCGAGTTTCTCCACGACCGGCGCCAGAATATTATGCTGGCCGGCGACGTCGAGACCGCCTTCGGTCGTGCGCTCGCTGCGCTTTTCCGGCACCAGGCAGGCAGCATGCGGTCGTGTCTGCAGCGCGATGCCCACCATCTCCTCTGTCGCCGCCATTTCGAAATTCAATGGCTTGGAAATTTCCGCCTTCAATCGCGCAATATCGTCATCCAGGATGTGGCGCCGGTCTTCACGCAGATGGGCGGTGATGCCGTCGGCGCCTGCCTCAATCGCAAGCTTCGCCGCGCGCACCGGATCCGGATGCCGGCCACCGCGCGCGTTGCGGATAGTAGCGACGTGGTCGATGTTCACGCCGAGACGGAGCTGCGGAGCTTTCGCCAAGGTTCACCCATTCACACGCACGACCTTGGCCACCACCGGCTTGGCCCGTAATTGCCCGATGATCGAAGTGAGATGCTGGAGGTCATAGACCTCGAGATCGATGGTCAGTTCGGTGAAGTCGGGCGAACGCCGGGTCATGTGGATATTATCGATATTGCCGTCGTGATCGGCGATGATCTGGGTGATCTGCGCCAGCGTGCCGGGCTCGTTGAGCGACTGCACTTGAAGGCGCGCGGGAAAGCGCTGTGGGCTTTCGGCGTCCATGTCCCATTGCACGTCGAGCCACCGTTCCGGCGCTTCCTCGAAGTCCTTCAGAACCGGCGAATGGATCGGGTAGATCGTGATCCCCTGCCCTGGCGTGAGAATCCCGACGATCCGGTCGCCTGGCACCGCGCCGCCGTTGGCCGCGAAACGCACCGGCAAGTCGCTGTTGATGCCGCGGATAGGCAGCGGGGTGCCCTCGCTTGGCACCTTGAACTTCAGCGACTTCGCGCGTTTCAGCCCGAACCAGCCGCTTTCGGATTTGGCCGGCTGGGCGGCCCGCGCCGCTGCGCGTTCTTCCTTGTAGTCCGGATACATCGCTCGGGCGACATCTGCGGCTTTCATCTCGCCGCGCCCGACCGCCGCCATCACATCGTCGATCGAGGCACGTGCCAGGCGCGGCAGCGCGCCGCGCAATTTGTCGTCGGAATATTCGATTTTCACGCGCTGGAACAGCCGCTCCACGATGCGCCGTCCAAGCCCGGCATATTGGGCCCGTATGGCCACGCGCGTTGCCCGCCGGATCGCCGCGCGCGCCTTGCCGGTGACCACAATGGATTCCCAGGCTGCCGGCGGCGCCACCTGCGCTTTTGAGGTGATGATTTCCACCTCATCGCCGTTGTTGAGCTGCGAGGCGAGAGGCGAGATTTGACCGTTGATCTTGCAGCCCACGGCCATGTTGCCCACGTCGGTATGTACCGCGTAGGCAAAATCGATTGGTGTGCCGCCGCGCGGCAGTGCGATCAGCTTGCCCTTGGGGGTAAAGCAGAAGACCTGGTCATGAAACAGCTCGAGCTTGGTGTGCTCGAGAAATTCCTCGGGGTTTGAGCCTTCGGCCAGAAGCTCAATCGTGCGGCGCAGCCACGCATAGGCACTCGATTCCCGCGATAGCATCTCGGTCGGAGAGCCTTCGCTATCCTTGTAGAGCGCATGCGCAGCGATGCCGTATTCTGCGATCTCATCCATCTCGCGGGTGCGGATCTGCAGTTCAACCCGCTGCTTTCCCGGCCCAACCACTGTCGTTTGAATCGAGCGATAATCGTTCTGCTTCGGGGTTGAGATGTAGTCCTTAAAGCGCCCGGGCACTACCGGCCAAGTCGTATGCACGATACCGAGTGCTTGATAGCACTCGTCCACCGTCTTAAGCACGATACGGAAACCGTAAATATCCGAAAGTTGCTCGAAGCCGACCGATTTACGCTCCATCTTGTGCCAGATCGAATAGGCGCGCTTTCGCCGCCCGTGTACCTTGGCACGCAGCAAGCCGCGTTCCGCTAGCTTCTTGGCGAGTTGCTCCTCGATCTCGCTGATCAGGTCCTTATTGCGATCGGCAAGCGTGAGCAGGCGTTCCGTGACGACGTGATAGGCCTCGGGATTGATCTCCCGAAACGACAGATCTTCCAGCTCTTCGCGCATCTCATGCATGCCCATGCGGCCGGCGAGCGGGGCATAGATATCGAGCGTCTCCTCGGCGATGCGCCGGCGCGTCTCCGGCGCCATGTGCTCAATCGTGCGCATGTTGTGCAGCCGGTCGGCGAGCTTAACCAGCAGGACGCGCACGTCTTCGGCGATGGCAAGCAGCAGCTTGCGCAGGTTCTCCGCCTGCTTCGCTTCCTTGGTGACAAGATCGAGCTTCTTCAGCTTGGTCAGTCCGTCGACCAACACCCCAATGTCGTGACCAAATAATGAGTCGATTTCCGCGCGCGTGGTCTCGGTATCCTCGATGGTATCGTGGAGAAGCGCCGCGGCGATGGTGGCATCGTCGAGCTTCAGATCCGTCACGATCGCCGCGACTTCCAGGGGATGGGAAAAATAGGGGTCGCCGGAGGCGCGCGTTTGCTCCCCATGGGCCTTCATCGCATAGACATAAGCGCGGTTAAGCAGCGCCTCGTCGGTATCGGGATTGTAGCGGCGGACACGCTCGATCAGGTCATACTGCCGCATTTGGGGCGGCTTGCGCCGCGGGCTGCGCTCCGTCCCCTGCCGGGCCCGGACCGGATTATGCTCGCCCGGCGGCGGGTGCAGCACACCCGCCTTGGCCATCGGTAGTTCGGTACCTGATCGCGCCATCATTATCCCGGCTGCTTGAACCAACGCTATAATTGGCCCAGCGCGCGATCAGCAAAGGGAGTACCCATTGTGTATCCGATCGCGCGGAATCTACTGGCTTAGCGCAGGATCTAATCGGCGAACCGGTTTACACTCCACCCGGATCATGCGCGGCCTAACGATAAAGATAACACGGCGATTCGCCCGCGCCGCAAGAAACCACCTTTAAAGGTTGCCGAAAATGCAACGGCCCGAAGCCGAAGCTCCGGGCCGTCCAGAATGATCGTCGGGAAGAGGCCTTATTCTTCCTCTTCCGGCTGCTCCTCAGGTGGCGCCAGACCTTCCAAGCCTTTGAGGAGCTCCTCCTCGGTCATCCGCTCGCCCGTGACCTCGGTATCGTCGGCTTCAATGCCAGCACCGGCAGCAGCCGCGCCGATCAGCGGAACCGCCTCGGGCTCCGGCTCGTCGACCTCGACATACTTCTGCAGGGAATGGATCAAATCCTCCCGCAAATCCTCGGGCGAGATGGTGGTGTCCGCGATTTCGCGTAGCGCCACCACCGGATTTTTGTCGTTATCCCGCTCGACGGTGATCTGCGCGCCTGACGAAATCATCCGTCCGCGGTGGCTGGCAAGCAGGACAAGGTCGAACCGGTTGTCGACTTTATCGATGCAGTCCTCAACAGTGACACGGGCCATCGGCTCGCGCTCCTATATTCATGGAACATTGGGTGAAATCTGAACGTTAAGTATCCATCCTGAGCCCGAAGTTCAAGCACGATTTTTCGTCCAAGCGCGATCTGGGGGCTCTGTGACCGCTCCCGAAGCTTAAGTCCGGTCCGGTCCGCCACATTTAAGGACCTGCCGAGGCCAACGGTGCGGCCCTTATACTTGGCCAGCCGGAGTTTTTGCTAAGCGACGATCCTATTTTTTGACCCGCCTCGCTGCGGGCCCGCTATGGGTCCTAAATGGTTTTATTACGAGAGAGCAACATGCCCCTTCCCAATGAAAAAATAGCCCTATTCATCGATGGCGCCAATCTCTACGCCACCGCCAAGGCTCTCGGCTTCGACATCGACTACAAGCGCCTATTGCGTGAATTTCAGTCGCGCGGTTACCTAGTGCGAGCCTTTTACTACACTGCGGTGATTGAGGATCAGGAGTATTCCTCGATTCGCCCGCTTATCGACTGGCTCGACTACAATGGCTACAGCGTGGTGACCAAAGCGACCAAGGAATTCGTCGACCAGACCGGCCGGCGCAAGGTGAAGGGCAATATGGACATCGAGCTTGCAGTCGATGCCATGGAGCTCGCCGGCCATATCGACCAGATGGTGTTGTTCTCGGGTGACGGCGATTTCCGCTCCCTGGTGGAGGCGGTGCAGCGGCGTGGCGTGCGTGTGGTCGTGGTTTCCACGATTTCGACCCAGCCGCCGATGGTAGCCGATGAGTTGCGCCGGCAGGCCGACCAGTTCATCGACATCATGGAATTGCAGGGCAAGATTGGCCGTGACCCGGGAGACCGGAGCGACCGTCCGCCACGAGAGCCACGTGAATCGCGCGAGCCGCGCCAGCACACGCCACAATTCCTGCAAAGGCCCGCGGTGCCACAACGCGCGGGCGCAGACGACGACGATTTCGAAGAGTAACCCTCCAGAGAGCGGGGCAATGCCCGTCGAGCGCGTTGAACCCTCGCGCGATTGTCCGCGCTGCCCGCGACTGGTCGCCTTCCGCGAGAATTGGCGCGTCAAGGAGCCAGGCTGGCACAACGCGCCGGTCCCCTCCTTCGGCCCGATCGACGCCCGTCTGCTGGTTGTCGGCCTGGCTCCCGGCTTGCAAGGCGCAAACCGCACCGGCCGGCCTTTCACCGGCGACTATGCCGGCGATCTGCTTTACCCGACCCTGATCGAATACGGATTTGCCAAGGGACGATACGAGGAGCGCGTCGACGACGGGCTAACGATGGTCGACGCCCGCATCAGCAATGCGGTGCGCTGCGTACCGCCGGAGAACAAGCCGGCCACAACAGAGATCAGAACCTGCAATGATTTCTTGAAAGCGGAAATCGCGGATATGCCGAAGCTGCGCGCGCTGATCTCGCTGGGACGCATTGCGCATGACGCCTCCATCGTAGCTTTGGGCGGCAAGCGTTCGGGATTTGCGTTCGCCCATGGTTGCCAGCACATGCTCGGCGAAATCGCGCTATTCAACAGCTACCACTGCTCACGCTACAACACGAACACCGGCGTGCTGACGCCGGAAATGTTTCGCGACGTTTTCGCCAAGGCGCGCGCTTATCTCGGATGCGCCGCGAGCCAGCCCAAAACCTCTTCGGCATTCTTGTCCGGCGGAAAGATCGGGTAGAATACCTTGGTCAGCACGCCGTCATCGGCGATGAGCGTCAGCCGCTTGAGCAATGTCATTCCGCCGGCGTCGAATGTGGGCAGCTCCAGGGCCTTTGCGAGCCTGAGCTCGGAGTCGGAGACCAGCGGGAACGGCAGTTTCAGGCGCTCCACGGCCTCGCGCTGATAATCTTGTGTCTGGGTGGAAAGGCCGAAGACATTCGCCACTGCATGCTGGCGCAGCTCGGCGAAATGATCGCGAAAGGCGCAGCTTTGCGGCGTACAGCCCATGGCACCTGGGATTGCGGCCCAGCCCTCAGGCGGGGCTTTGCCCGGTTCGCCGGTGCGGGGATAGGCGTAAATAACGATCCGGCCGGCAAGCTCGGAAAAATTCACCGAACTCCCTTCCGTCGTGATCAGTGAAATGTCCGGCATCCGCGCGCCGCTCAAATGCCGGGCAGCGCCGTCGTCCTGTGGAACAGGCAACTCTTTCTGCATGCTCCGCTATCCCTTCTCCCTTAACAACCGGCCGCGCTCGCGATCCCAGGACCGTTTTTTCAACGTCTCGCGCTTGTCGTGGAGCTTCTTGCCGCGCGCCAGCGCGAGTTCAAGCTTGGCGCGGCCTCGTTCGTTGAAATACAACCGCAACGGCACCAGTGTCATGCCTTCGCGCTCCACCGCACCGGCAAGCTTGTTCACTTGGTTCTTGTGCAGCAGCAACTTACGGCGGCGCTTAGGCTCATGGTTGAATCGGCTCGCCTGGAGATATTCAGGGATGTTCGAATTGATCAGCCAGATCTCGCCCCCGCGCGAATCGGCGTATGACTCCGCGATGGTCGCCTTGCCGGATCGCAAGGACTTGACCTCAGTGCCCGTCAGTATGATGCCGGCCTCGAATACCTCGCCGATCTCGTAATTGAAGCGAGCCTTACGGTTGTCGGCGACGACTTTGATCTTGCGTTCTGTTTTCGCCGCCATCGCTCCACGTCTCCCGTCGCCCAACGATAATCATAACAGCCCCAGTCCGCAGGATTCGTGACGAATAATGACTGGGGAGGCCCTAGGCCAGCTGCGTCGGCGGCGTGGGTCCGGACTTCAGCAGATCGCGAATTTCCATCAGGATCGCTTCCTGCCGCGTGGGTGCCGGATCCGGTTTTTTTGCTTCCGCCGCCCGCATGCGATTGATGACCTTGGCCACCCAGAACAGCACCCAGGCGACAATCATGAAATTGATCGTTACCGTAACGAAGTTGCCCCAAGCCAGTACCGCGCCTTGCTTCTTGGCCTCGTCCAGCGAGCCGGCCGTCACAGTGGACGACAGACCCGTGAAATAGTTGGAGAAATCCAACCCTCCGGTGACAGCGCCGATAACCGGCATGAAGATATCCCCAACCAGCGACTGCACGATACCGTTAAAAGCGACGCCGATGATCACGCCCACGGCCAGATCGGCCACGTTGCCGCGAACGGCAAATTCCCGGAATTCCTTCAGCATTGCCCTCTCCTCCCCGCATTGGCGCGCTGACTCCCGGCGAGGACTCGCCGCGGGTGGTCATCGGCCTAGAGGACGGCCAGAGTCGATTCGATTTGCAGCGAGGTCAATGGGCCTTGCGCTCACGCCAATGGGTCGGCTCAACTTCCAGCCGGCCTTGCGAATTGGCGTTGACCCAGCCTTCTTCCGTCAGGCGGCAGGGGAAGGTCAGTGTGTAGGAACCAAATTGATCGGCGACCTGCAGCTCGACTTCGCGGTCGGGCGGCGCGGATTCGATAGGCTTCCAAAAGCGATTATTCTGTTTTGGTCGATAAAGCGACACGCGACACCAAATCTGATTTTCCCATCAGATTCCAACGCGGTGCAGCGGGGGATGTTCCTCAAACGAAGAAACTATCTGCCCGCCTAGTTGGTCAGCCCGGCATGCACCATGGCCTCGCGCACCGCCGTTTTGGTCGGCTCCGACAGCGGCACCATGGGCAGCCGCACGGTTTCCTCGCATTTGCCGAGCAGCGAAAGCGCGTATTTCGCTGGCGCCGGATTGGTCTCGATGAACAATGCATGATGCAGGGGCATCAACTTGTCCTGCAATCTGAGAGCAGTGACGTAATCGCCCTTCAGACAGGCACGCTGCAATTCGGCGCAAAGCCGCGGCGCCACGTTAGACGTCACGGAGATGCAGCCGTGGCCGCCATGCGCCATGAAGCCGAGGGCTGAAGCATCTTCGCCCGAGAGCTGGTTGAAGTCGGGGCCGAGCGCAGCCCGCTGCTGCGAAACTCGGATCACGTTGGCGGTGGCGTCCTTCACGCCGGCAATGTTTTTCAGCGCAAACAGCCGCTTCATCGTTTCCACGGACATGTCGACCACTGACCGCGCCGGGATGTTGTAAATGATGATCGGAATGCCGATGGCGTCGTTGATCGCCTTATAGTGCTCGTAGAGTCCTTCCTGCGTCGGCTTGTTGTAATAGGGTGTCACGATCAACACGGCGTCCGCCCCCGCCTTCTCGGCGTGGCGCGACAATTCGATCGCCTCCTGGGTGGAATTCGACCCCGCACCGGCGATTACCGGCACGCGCCCCTTGGCCTGGTGCACGCACCATTCCACCGCCTGCATGTGCTCACGATGGGACAGCGTCGGGCTCTCGCCCGTGGTGCCCACGGGCACGAGGCCGCTGGTGCCTTCGCTGATCTGCCAATCGATCAGGGCACGAAAGGCGCTTTCGTCAAGCGATCCGTTCTTGTACGGCGTGACGAGAGCGGTGAACGAGCCCCTGAAGCTCGTCTTGGCGGTCATGAGCAATCCCCGATTTTGGCGCGCGCTGGGCAGCCTCAGTCCATTGATATCGGGTCGGACGGACGGAAGAAAGAGGGGCCGGCGCGGCGACAGGCCGCGCCTGCATTCGTCGATATGGCTGCAAAAAGACCCCCGAATTGCGGATTTTACAGGGCATCAACCGAAGTCAGCGAAAAAATCCTCTGTAGCTGGAGGCGTGGACAAGGTATGACCGGACCGATGAATCGACCCCTGAGGTTCCCGATTACGCATCTGGCGGCGACCATCGGTCTGGCCCTGCTTTTGGGCCTGGGTAGCGGTGCGGTGAATGCCGCGCCGGCCAAGAACAGCGCCAAAGCGGCGGTGAAACCTGCAGCGAAGGCAAAGCCGAAATCCGCTGCCAAGCCGGCGGCAACGCCTGCCGCGACGAAAACAGTACGCGCAAATACGCGCGTTCCTCTGCCCCGCGCGCGGCCGGCAGCGGCGGGCACCAGGACCGCGGCCCTGGCGCCGGTGGTGCCGTCACCCGAAACGCGACCTTCGCCACAAATGGCGCCTCCCGCCCCGGTTGCCGCGCCTGCGCCCGAAATGCCTGCTCCCAAAGCCGCCTCTCCAATTTCTTCTTCCGACCTCGCCACAACGAAACAGGCCATGGCTCTCGTCAGCCGTGGCAAAATCGACGAAGCCAGTTCGATGACGCGCAGCATCAGCGAGCGCGCCGCAGCCAAGCTGGTAGAATGGGCAATCCTGCGCTCGCCCTATAACGACGGCATCAGTTTCGAGCGCTACGTCACCTTCATCGACGAGAATCCCAGCTGGCCCAGCCTAGAACTTTTCCGCCGTCGCGCTGAGGGCGCCCTGTGGGAAGACAAGCGCGAAGCGCGGACCGTTCGCAATTATTTTACCAGCCGCGCGCCGGTGAGCGCGAAGGGCCGCCTGGTATTGGCGCGCGCCATGCTGGCGCAAGGCGACCGCAAATCGGCCGAGCCGCTGGTGCGCCACGTTTGGCGGCACGAGAGCCTCACACCTACCCTCGAAACCACGGTCACCAGCACCTTTGGAGACATGCTGACGGCGGCGGACCATAAGATGCGAATGGACGAACGGCTCTACGACGAGGATGTCGAAGCCGGGATGCGCCTGGCGCAGCAGCTGGGTCCCACACAGCTTGCCATCGCCAAGGCACGCATCGCCATGATTAAGAAGGCAGCCAACCTCAAGGCCATGCTTGACGCGGTTCCGGCGGAGGGACGCCGCGACCCCGTCTATCTGTTCACGCTGGCGCAGTATTTGAGGCGGGCCGACCAGATTGCAGAAGCGGGTAAGGCGATGCTTGCCGTGCCACGCGACCCGACCGTGCTCGGCGATCTAGACCAATGGTGGATGGAGCGGCGCTATCTCGCGCGCAAACTTCTCGATATCGGAGATCCAAAGACTGCTTATCTCGTGGCACGCGATGCGTCGCCGCCGCCGAAGGAAAATTACCGGGTCGATCACCAGTTCACCGCCGGCTGGATCGCGCTGCGCTTCCTCAACGATCCCGCAACGGCGCTGACTCATTTCTCTCGCATTCCAGAAGGCCTCACGGGCTCCAACCCGCATGCGCTATCGCGTGCGAACTACTGGATGGGGCGGGCGTTGGAAGCGCAGGGTCGGCGCGAGGAGGCACGCAAATATTACGACGCCGCTGGCCGGCATTCCACGGTCTATTATGGACAGCTTGCGCGGGCAAAGCTCGGCCTTCCCGATCTGCCACTGCGCCCGCCGCCACGACGCACGGGCGCGACGCCGGATGTGGTCCGGGCGGCGGAGATCCTTTATGCGCTGGATGAGCGCGACCTCGCAAACATCATGCTGGCGGATATCGGCGAGCACAGCGACGACCTCAACGTCCTCGCTGGGCTCGGCGAAGCCGCCAACCGTGCCCATGACGCGCGTGGCATGCTGCTGCTCGGCAAAGCCGCGCTGGGCCGCGGTCATCCGTTCGACTACTACGCGCATCCGACGGTCGGCCTGCCAGGCTATTCCCCGATCGGACCCGCCATTGATCCGAGCGTGGCTTATTCGATCGCCCGCACCGAAAGCCACTTCAATCAGCGCGTCGTCTCCACCGCCAAGGCGGTAGGCCTGATGCAGGTGACGCCGGACGCCGGCAAATACATCGCCAAGAAATTCAAGGCGATCTTCGACTGGGGCCGCATGCAGAAGGATCCGGTCTACAATACGCAAATGGGCGCGGCGGAGCTTGGCGACCTGTTTGAGTTTTATCGCGGTTCCTACATTCTGACCTTTGCTGGATATAACGCCGGCCGCGGGCGGGTAAAGGACTGGATCGAGCGTTTCGGCGATCCGCGCGATCCCAAGGTCGATCCGGTCGACTGGGTGGAACGCATCCCGTTCGCGGAGACGCGCAATTACGTTCCGCGCATCCTGGAAGCCTTGCAGGTCTATCGCATCCGCTTCGGCGGCAATAGCAAACTGCAGATCGAGGCCGATGTGCAGCGCGGCGTGACCCGCACGCAATAGCCGCCTTTTGCACGCGCTATTCGGTTATCCTATCCAGACGCATGTCCGACTATGTCAGCCAGTTTGTCAGCACGCCGGACGGCTTGAATCTGCACGTGCGGCTTTATGGCCCGCCTACCGCCCGCAGCCTGCCGGTGGTGTGCCTTCATGGCTTGGCGCGCACCAGCGCCGATTTTCATCACCTGGCGCTTGCGCTTTCTGGGCAACCTGCCAATCGCCGGCAGGTTATTGCCCTCGATTACCGTGGGCGCGGGCGATCCGACTACGATCCCAATCCTGCCAACTACAATGTCGGCACCGAGCTCAATGATGTGGTGACGGTGCTGTCGACGCTCGATATCCGACCGGCGGTATTCATTGGCACCTCACGCGGCGGCATCCTTACGATGCTGCTGGCCCCGATCCGCCCGCAAGCTATCGTGGGAGCCGTGCTCAACGATATCGGTCCGGTGATCGAGCCGGCTGGGCTCATGCGTATCAAGGGTTATGTCGGCAAGCTATCGCAGCCCACCAGTTTCGAGCACGGCGGCGAGATGCTGCGCCGACTGCACGGTGCACAATTTCCCAGCCTCACGGCCGACGACTGGACGGCTTTTGCCCGTCGCACGTTCGAGGAGCGCGACGGCAAACTCTTGCCCTCCTATGATCTCGCGCTGGCGCACACCCTCGCGAATTTCAATATCGACCAACCGCTGCCGCCGCTGTGGGAGCAATTCGAGGCGCTTGCGCGTGTACCGGTGATGGTGTTGCGGGGGGAGCATTCTGACTTGCTTTCGCGCGCGACGGTCGCCGCTATGCGCCAGCGAAAAGCCGACTTGCAGGTGGTGGAGGTGCCCGGCCAGGGCCATGCGCCGCTCTTAACGGAAGACGGTATCATCGCCCGGGTCGGCCAATTCATTGCCGACTGCGAGCGGTCCTGACCTAATCCGCCAGGGCTTTGGCGTAAGCCTCTTCGAACCACTTGATCCGTTCTTCCGCATAGCCCACCCGCGGCCAGCCGCCCTGCTGCGCGGCGAACCTCTGCAGCCGCTCGACCACATCATTGTCCTCGGAATGGACCTTGCGGATGAAATATTCCACCACCCTTGCCCTTCCCGGCTCCGTGGCAGCATCCAACCACCGCCCCAGCGTTCCTTGATCCGTTGCGAAGGGCGCCCGGTAATACCACGAGCGCATGAAGCAACGGCCCGGCGCCACCGGCACATATTGCTGGAGGTTGACGTACCAGTACTGCTGAGCACGAAACAGCGCGATCAGCAGATTCGGGAAGATCTGAAAGATGCGATAGCGCACCGGACGGTAGGTTCCGTTCTTACAGGCCTCGATCATGGCTTGCAGTGCGTTTTCGTCCGCGCCCGGAAAGAAGGCGTTGTGCGAACCAAAGCGGAAATATTGCAACGCGTCGCGATGCAGATACCCTCCCTTTCCGAACGTGGTCGGGTGGACGGCGGGCGAGTGATAGTCGTCGAGACTGATGTGATAGCAGAGCTTCCAGTTGGCTTCGACCGTCAGACTGACCGAACGCGGGTGGCGTTGCAGCGTGCACATGGCCTCTATGATCGGCACCGCGTCGCCCAAAAACTGCTGCAGGGTTTCGTTGGCACGCGGATGCTGGAATCTGCCAAAGATCAGCGAGCCGCAGGTCGCAATCTCGATCGGAGCAATGCGCGCGTTTAGTTCTTTCGGCGTGACACCGAATAATTCCTTACAGCGGGGAATCTGGACCGCACGGCCCTGCTGATTATAGGTCCAGTGGTGGAAGCCGCATTTGATCGGACCGTTGCCCTTTTCTTTCGTCCGCAAGGGATAGAAGCGGTGTGCGCAGCGGTTCTCAAAGCCATTCAAATCGTTGCCGAAGCGTTGCACGAAGACCGAACGCCCGCCGAGTTCCGCGGTGAACCAGTCGCTGTCCTTGGCCACATCCAAGGTAAGCCCCAGGAATGTCCAAATATGCCCGAGCCGTGCCTGTTCCTGCTGAAAGGCGTCCTGGTCGCTTAGCGCCGCGGCCCATTTGGGAAAGCGAGCTTCTCTGGCAGTTTCTGTTGGCGCGTCCATTGGCAGTCTCACTTGGCGGAAATGAGGGAGTATGCCGCCCAGCCAACCTTTATAACGCCAGGTAACATCCGTTGCACTATGGCTCCCGCCACATCAGAGGATCCATAATGCCTTCTTCGTTTTAGCACTGCCTGAAACATGAAGCGACAAGGGGCCGCCAGTTTCAACCGATGCCGCTACGCCCGGCTTTCTAAAAGGCAGGGACCTGCGTTATGCCTGCCCTAGGAAGCATGAACTTTTACATCGGCCCTTACCGCTGTGAATGCGTTTGGGTTACCCGAGGTCTACGCCATGGTTGAGCAGATCGACTGGTCGATCAAGCGAGGATTGCTGCTGGCAGATCAGGAGATCGCGGCCTTCCGTTCTGCCGTCCTCGGAAAGAATTTCGCCTCAGTCGAACCTCTGACTTCCGCAACTCAACAAGTTTTTCGCGCCGAGGTCGGCGGGGTCCTGAGCGCGTTACGCGTCGTCACTCACGTGAGACCCGTGGCGTCCGAGCGCCACACCAATGCCTTTCACCGCCTCGCGCGCGCCCTAAGCCCCGATCGGATGAGTTCGCCTGCCGTACTCACTCGTTTCACGCATAGTCATTCCGGCGTGCCGGCGAACACCGACATTGTGGTGTCAGAATACGCTCCATCAACTTACATGCAGGGGGACAAAGTCGCTCGCCAAGTGCTGCGCGGAGTTTGCGCCGAACATCGGCATTTGGGGGCGATCTTGTCCTATATCGCCCACCTTGCCGATCATGGATTGCGACGAAATCTTTTGTTCAGCACTGACCAAAGCGACTTCCCCTTCTGGTTCATCGACCTCGATTTTGCTTTTGGGACTACGATGCCGTGGGGCCATGGCAAACCCCTATTTTATCCAGACCGCCCACTGAATTATCAGGCCAATGGCTACGCTGCCCCTCTCCCGGCGCGTGCGGTTGAACTCCTGGAGTGGATCGCGGGACTCCCGCGGCAAGAGGTCGCCCGGATTTTTGGCTTGTCCGCAGCAGAAGCAAATGATTTGCAGGCGCGGTGTTCAAAGGTAAGGCAGCTTGGTCTGGCTGCGGCAATCGCACGCGAAAGATTTTGGCAGCGCAAGGATGGATTTCTCATTCGCTGGAGAGAAAGAGCTTACGCGCAATTCGCGAAGTCGCTGATCTCACTACGATCTTGAGCGAGAGTGAACTCATGCGCAGCAGCCCTAGGTCAATCGAGAGGTCCGGGCGAAACGAAGGATGAGCGGCGCGTTCACCCCTTCGTGTACGTCGCAAATGAGCGATTATTTCTGCGGAGCGTGGCCTGACCGGGTAGAGGCCCCCACCTTCCCCTCCCTACATTGACGAGCACCTGTGCCTGCCGCGGCTTCCGCGCCGCCTACAGACACATTTTTGCCACGGTTTGTAGACACCGCCCGAAAAGCTGACTGGGCGGGAACGGACCTAAACGGGGCGGATTAATTTCGAGGGGTAAGCGTCTTCAAGGGCAGCTTGAAATGCCACGCCTTTGTCCGCGACGAAAGGGGATGGCTGGTGCCGGCCAAAGGCACGATGGCTCGCATCGTGTGTGACGTGTTGGTGGCTGCGGAAGCGTGTTTATTCCTGGAGAACTTGGCGGAGACGGAGGGATTCGAACCCTCGATACGCCTTGAGAGCGTATAACGGTTTAGCAAACCGCCGCCTTCAGCCACTCGGCCACGTCTCCGTCCCGGTCGGATATGCCCGAGCGACGGAGGCTTGGCAAGCGAACGGAAAAGACCTTCCGGCTAGGCGGCAACCGAAAGCGGCTCGGCGCTGACGCAGGCCTTGACCTGCGGTTCCGGATGCAGCTTCAGCCACTCGCGGGCAGCAAGCTGGGCCTTGCCTATCTCGGCGTCGGTCATCTCAGCGGCAATTTCTCGGCGCAGGCGCACCGCATCGGCGTAGCCTTTCATCGCTGCGAGATTGAACCACTTGTGCGCGGACACAAAATCCACCGGCACCGAGTTGCCCGACGAGTACATCATGCCGAGCTCAAACAGCGCTTCCCCGCCCATCGGCGCAGCCCCTGCGACCGACATCTCGATCTCTGGAAGTTCGTAGCGTCCCATCTCACTCTCCCTGTCGGCGCGCGCCGCGGTCCGTCGCGGACTTCACGCCATGTACGCGACGGGTTCGTCGTCGTACGAGGGAATACTCAAGCGAAAATTTGAACGGCTGTTTAATTATCGCGATGAATCTAAAGGTAACAATCAAAGGCGTCGGATCGCGGCAAGGCTCAATTTATCCACTAAAGCCCCGATAGTAGTGGTGTTTTTTTTCATTTGCGCTTATTTTTCGTATTCTGGCGAGTAATTGCTAACCGTGCTGGTTGGCGACCCGCTAACCACTTTCAGAAGCTGATCTCTAGCGCGCGCGCTGATTGAACAGGATGCTGCGGACCTGCGGGTCTTTCATATCCACCTTCTCGGCCTCTTCCACCTTCAAGTGAATACCGCGGTCGACTGCCGGACGCGCCAGCATCCTTTCAAGCCAGCGCTTCACATGCGGGAATTGCTCGATGTCCTGGCCTTGCCGCGGCCACCGGGTTACCCAGCCTACACAGGCGATGTCGGCGATGGAGTATTTGCCGGCAAGGAATTCGCGGTTGGCGAGGCGTTTGTTCATCGCTCCGTAGAGGCGATTGCATTCGTTGGTGTAGCGCTCGATCGCATAGGGTAATTTTTCCGGGGCGTAGAGGCGAAAGTGATGCGCTTGCCCCGCCATGGGGCCGAGCCCGCCAACTTGCCAGAACAGCCACTGGTCCACCTCGACCCGGGCACGCTCGGAGGACGGATAGAATTTTCCGGTCTTGCGCCCGAGATATTGCAGGATCGCGCCTGACTCAAAAATCGAGATCGGTTTGCCGCCTGGACCCTGATAATCAACAATTGCCGGTATCCGGTTATTTGGCGAGATCGCCAGAAACTCCGGCTTGAATTGATCGCCTTTGGCGATGTTTACCGGGATTACCCGATAAGGGAGCCGGCATTCTTCCAGCATGATGGAAATCTTGAACCCGTTCGGCGTCGACCAGTAATACAGGTCGATCGGCTTCTGCGTAGCGCGCGCAGGCCGCACGGTTTTGGACTTACGTTTGATTTTTGACTTGCTGGCGCGGGCCATGGCGAAGACCGGCTCCTGTTGCGAAGGTGTCCGCAAGAGCTAGGCTGCCCGCCGGCAAACCGCAACCAAACCTTCTCCCGGCCGGTTCGTTCCAAGGCTTTCGGAAAGCTAAAGAACCGCGCCCGGCTATTCCGTCCCGCGGATGCACTGAGGGCGTCGGCGAGATCGCGGGACCAAGCTGGCCGGCTTTCGCCGGGTGGAACGCGGATTTCTCCGCCCTCCTGTTCTCAGACAATAATGCCTGGAAGCTTGAACCCTGTCTCGCCGACGCCCTCGTGTCGACTAGAGCCGGCGTCGCTTTCGGGGGGTGACGTCACCGCCTCCTGCCCTGTGGCATCGCCGGCTCGTGTGACACAGTCTGTCGACTGTCTCGAAGCCGATCGACCGAGCGGCCTTACTTCTTCTTCCTAGCGGATTTGCGCTTCGTCTTCTTGGCTGTCTTCTTCGCCGCTGACTTGGTCTTCGATTTGGCTCTCTTAGCCATGCTGCCCTCCTAGCCACGATTAAATGGCGCTGTAGTAACAGTGCAGTCGCGAATCGACCTGCACTGCACTTTGATTACTACAGCACAATGCAAAAAACAGCGACTCCGCTTAACGAACTGTGTATGCGGCGGTGGAAAGATGTTGTGCGGGGGACACAACGCGCACGGCACGGTACGGAGAGCGCACGATTGTCTCGCCAACAGAAACTTTTCTCACGCATTTGCTGAGAAAGCGATAAAGCCTGATGAAATAAGGACTTCTCGCGCGTGAAAAGTTTTCTCCCGAACGCGTCTTAAGCGCGGAAAATTGCGATAGCGCACGGAAGCCCGCCCAAAATCGGTCCGTCTGCGACCATTTACCCTTCACAAGTTTTTTTCACAGGCTGGCGCCGTCCAGCGCATTTTGGAGCGCCCAACGGCTCTCACTCGCTCGAATCGGGCCTTGGTGATTCGCCTGCCAGGGTCGCGCGCGTGCTTGCCGGGTGGGGTTCACGCGACATTCTTCGGCGGCGAAAACCCTGCGCATTGCGTCTCGAGGGTAGTGTCGCCTGTGCATCGCGGCAGGATTGAAGGCGCGTTACGTTTGCCGGTTCGGTCCGCGATCGAATGAGATTTACAGTCCAAGCTTGCGCTTGAGCAGCTCATTGACCACTTGCGGGCTCGCTTTTCCGCCCGAGGATTTCATCACCTGACCCACAAACCAGCCAACAACGGCAGGCCTTTCCTTCGCCTGCGCGGCCTTGTCGGGATTGCTGGCAAGGAGCTCGTCGACCATCTTCTCAATGGCGCCGGTATCGGTCACCTGTTGGAGCCCGCGGGCTTCCACCAGCGCGCGCGGATCGCCACCTTCGTTCCACACGATCTCGAACAGGTCCTTCGCAATCTTGCCCGAGATGGTCCCTTGCGCCACCAAGTCGAGAATCGCGCCAAGTTGATCGGCCGAGACCGGCGAGGCGGCGATGTCCTTGCCTTCCTTATTCAGCCGGCCGGTCATCTCGTTGATCACCCAGTTAGCTGCCGCCTTGGGATCACGCCCCCTCGCCACAGTCTCGAAGAATTCGGCAGTCGCGCGTTCGGCCACCAGCACGCCAGCGTCATAGCTGGATAGGGCGAAGTCGCGCATGAAGCGTGCCTTCTTCTCATCCGGCAGCTCTGGCAGATGCGCTCTCAGTTCATCGACTAAAGCCTGATTCAATTCCAGCGGCAGCAGATCGGGATCGGGAAAATAGCGATAGTCATGTGCCTCTTCCTTGCTGCGCATGGAACGGGTGATCCCCCGGCCGGGGTCAAACAGGCGGGTTTCCTGATCGATGCGGCCACCCTCCTCCAAGATTTCGATCTGGCGGCGCGCCTCATGCTCGATAGCCTGGCCGATGAAGCGGATGGAATTGACGTTCTTGATCTCGCAGCGGGTGCCGAGCGGATCGCCCTGCCGGCGCACCGAGACGTTGACGTCTGCGCGCAAGGATCCCTTTTCCATGTCGCCGTCGCAGGTACCGAGATAACGCAGGATAGTACGCAGCTTTGCGACAAAGGCTTTGGCGTCGTCCGAGGAACGCAGGTCCGGCTTTGAGACGATCTCCATAAGCGCGACGCCGGAGCGGTTAAGATCGACATAGGACATGGAAGGATGCTGATCGTGCAGCGACTTGCCGGCGTCCTGCTCCAGATGCACGCGCTCAATCCCGACCGTAACGGTGTCGCCTTCCGGCACGTCAACGACCACTTCGCCCTCGCCGACGATTGGCGATTTGTATTGGCTGATCTGGTAACCCTGCGGCAGGTCCGGATAGAAATAATTCTTCCGGTCAAAAACCGATTTCAGATTGATTTGAGCCTTGAGGCCGAGGCCGGTGCGGACCGCCTGTTTGACGCATTCGTCATTGATCACCGGCAGCATGCCCGGCATTGCCGCATCGACCAGCGACACATGAGAGTTGGGTGCGCCGCCGAATTCGGTTGAGGCGCCGGAAAACAGCTTGGCATTGGACGTTACCTGGGCATGCACTTCCATGCCGATAACGACTTCCCAGTCGCCGGTGGCGCCTTTGATCAGCTTGGTCTTTGTCGGAGCATCCATGCGGTACCCTCGCGCCATTCGATAGAGGGTCCGACCGCCGCCTTCAAGGGTAGCTTGAGTTACCATGTCGCGGCGGCAATTGGTCACTAGGACCGGTCACGACTTTGCCAATAGTATCGAATGTAATTCGGGCGAACGGGAGCCCACGATGGCCAAAAACGGCGGCAAAAAAACATTCTTCGCCATCGTGCTGGGCGGCATCGGGCTGCTGGCGGTGCTTGTGGGTTTCGTCGTCTACGGCATGCCGGCCGGCGGCAATACAGAAAACCTGACGGTGGGAATGCCCAAGCCGACGGTGCCGAAAAAGCACTGACGCGAGCCTTACACCCTGCCGGACTTTCAACTTGCCCTTTGCAGTGTAGGCCGGCAGACGAACTCGATCGTCATCCGCGCACCCTCGCCCGGCCCCGACGTCAGCTGAAAGCTCAATTCCCGCGTATTCTCGCGCAGCGTCTGCAGGATCAGCGCGCCGAGCTTGCCGGGCGTCGGCCAGGTCGTCCCGCGGGCAAAGCCCACGCCGTCATCGGCGTAGACGATTCGATAGCGCTCCTCGTCCTCGCGCAGGCACTCGAGACTGATAGTGCCCGTCTCGCGCCCCTCGAAGGCATATTTAAAGGTGTTCGCCAGTAGTTCGTTGACCAGGAGTCCGGCCGGCATCGCAACGTTAATAGAAACCGGGCAATAACCCATCTTCAGATCCAGCGTAACGCCGCTGCTCGCATGGGCGCGCACCGAGGCGGAGGCGATATCGCTGAGATAAGGCCCGAGGTCTACCGTCGGCCCCCAGTGGTCGGTGGATAGCGCCTGATAGAGCAGCGACAGCGTATCGATGCGGCCCGCGAGCCGATTGAGATCAACCTTGTCGCCACGCTGCGCGGCGCGCGCCTCGAGTCGGATCAGCGCAGTGATGAGCTGGAGGTTGTTTTTGACACGATGCTGCAACTCCTTAAGCAGCATATCTTTATCGCGGATCTCTTTTTCGAATTCTTCGCGCTGCGAGCGCTCGCGGTCGGTGACATCAACGAGAGCCGCGATCCGGTAGCTCTCTCCGCCGTTTTCGTCCTCGATGACGCTGGCATAGGCCTGCGCCAGGACCTGCTTTCCATCCGCCAGAGCGGCCCGGAATGTGCCGAGAAAATCCTCGCCACTTGCCACCGCTTGGCCCAGCCTGAGGGAGGTGTCATCCTCATGGGTGAAGTTATCTAGGATCGACAACGGTTTTCCGTCGACTTCCATGGCCGGTTGGCCGGTCAGGGCCGCAAAAGCCAGGTTGGCATAGACAATGCGCTGCTGATCCTTGACGCACCAAGAAATCACAATCGCGATCGGCACATGGTCGAGGAAGCGCTTGAATTCGTCGCTCTCCACCGCCTTCGCCATCTCCGGCGAGGTCAGAAGCTCTCCTACCTGCTCCGCCGTCGGTGGCGGCGCAGCGGAAGACTGAGCGGGCGGCTTTCGAGGCTCACTTGGTATCGTCATGAATCCACATTGGAATTAATTGACGATTGGCGATGCAAAACGCACGCAGTACCGACGGGACGCGGATTAACGCCGCGCACAGGTATCCAGTTCCCTTGTGGAAATTTTTTCTGAAACCCGCCTACCACCAGGTTTTGGGCGAAAAAATACCTGCCGCTTTTTCAATCACCTGGCCGAGCGCAAGCAGGCTTTCCTCGCCAAAAGGGCGGCCGATCAGCTGTAACCCGAGAGGGAGGCCTTGCGCGTCAAGTCCCGCCGGTACGGAGATGCCTGGAAGGCCCGCCATGTTCACGGTCACCGTGAAGACGTCGTTGAGGTACATTTCTATCGGGTCGGCTGTGCCCTTCTCGCCGATGCCGAATGCCGCCGAGGGCGTGGCCGGCGTCAGCATGGCGTGGACCCCGGCCCTGAAGCAGTTGTCGAAATCTTGCTTGATCAGCGTCCGCACCTTTTGCGCACGCAGGTAGTAAGCGTCGTAATAGCCAGCCGACAGCACGTAAGTGCCGATCATGATGCGCCGGCGCACCTCCGAGCCGAAACCTTCGGCGCGGGTCTTCTCATACATTCCGATCACGTCTTTCCCGGGCACGCGCAGCCCATAGCGTACGCCATCGTAGCGGGCGAGATTGGAGGAAGCTTCCGCCGGGGCGACAATGTAATAGGCTGGCAGTGCGTATCTCGTATGCGGGAGCGACACCTCCACCAGCTCGGCGCCCGCCGCCTTCAGCCATTCGCCGCCCTGCTGCCACAGCTTCTCGATCTCCGCAGGCATGCCTTCGATGCGGTATTCCTTGGGAATGCCGATGCGCATGCCCCTGATCGACTTGCCGACCGCGGCCTCATAGTCGGGCACGGGTGTGTCGACTGACGTCGCATCCTTCGGATCGTATCCTGCCATGGAGCGCAGCAGGATCGCGCTATCGCGCACCGTCCGCGCAAAGGGACCGGCCTGGTCGAGCGAAGATGCGAAGGCGACAATGCCCCAGCGTGAGCAGCGGCCATAAGTCGGCTTCATGCCGACGATGCCGGTAAAGGAGGCCGGCTGCCGGATCGACCCGCCGGTATCGGTGCCGGTCGCGCCAAGTGCGAGATGCGCAGCCACCGCCGCGGCCGACCCCCCGGAGGAACCGCCGGGGACGAGCGGCGTATTCTTCCCCTTCCGCCGCCAAGGTGAAACGACCGGCCCGAAGGCCGATGTCTCGTTCGATGAGCCCATGGCGAATTCGTCGCAGTTGGTCTTTCCCAAAAGCACCGCGCCATCACGCCACAACCTCTCAGTGACGCTCGACTCGTAGGCCGGAGAGAAGTTTCCGAGGATGCGGCTACTGGCCGTGGTGCGGACGCTTTCGGTCGCGAAAAGATCCTTCACCGCCAAGGGAATGCCTTCGAGCGGCCCGGCTGCACCTTTAGCAATCCGCGCGTCTGCTGCTCTGGCCATGGCGCTGGCGCGCTCCGGCGTCTCCAGCACATAGGCGTTGAGCGCGCGCGCGCGTTCCATGGCCGCCAGATGCGCGTCAGCCAACTCGGAGGCGGTGAAATCCTTCTTTGCCAGTCCGATCCGCGCTTGGGCGATGGTCAGGGAGGTAAGCTCGTCCGCCATCGCCTATTCGACCACTTTGGGGACGACAAAAAAATTCCCCTCGCGCGCCGGCGCATTTCGCAGCACCGAATCCGGGTCGCCGCCCGCAGTAACCCGGTCCGGACGGCGCTTCATCTGCATGGGTGTCACCGAGGTCATCGGTTCGACCCCGTGCACATCGACCTCGGAAAGTTGATCGACGAAGGCGAGTATGGCGTTTATCTCGCCACGCAGGTGCTCGACCTCTTCCTCAGCGACGGCTATACGCGCCAGATGCGCGATGCGCCGGACGGTAGCGGCATCCACGGACATGCGATCCTCGTCAGGAAACCGACGGCATATAGCAGGGTGACATTTCTCCGGGCAACCTTAGAGACCTAAAATCCTCTACCCAAGCCGCCCACCGCGCGGTTAAAATTGGCCAACCCCACTCGAATATGACAGGAAAGCCGCCTCATGCGTCGACATATACAAATTCTGACGGCTATCGCCGCGCTGACGGCGCCTTACGGCATGGCCGAGGCGCAGACGCTGGATGCCGCGAGGATCGCAAATATCAATACGGCCACCGAGTCCTTCCTCGCGCTGGCAAAGGATTCGCACACAACGGGCCAGCCTCCGCGCTATTCCGATCCGGCCGCCAAGCCGTTGCTCGATACTGTGCTTGATACCAAGCAGATCCAAAGCGACAAGCCGCTGCCATGGTCGGACGTCCAAAAACTCAACGATTGGAGCAAGGCGGCGACAAAAATTGGGCTGGTTTACTACCTGGCGGGCACCGGCACAAAGGACCCGAACGTGGTCGCCAATGACCAGAATTTGACCGTAAAGGCCAACCAGAACACCGTAACCTTCGCTCCGGAATTCGGCCGCTACTACGATGCCCAGATCAATCTGCAATCCGCACTGATCGATACAGCGTTGGCGGAGGTCCTCGCCTCCACACCGGAACAGCGGAAGGATCCTGAATTCAGAAAGACGCTAAACAACATCAGTGATAGTGCCGCCAAGTCCGTGATCGGACTGCTTCATACCTTCGTGCTCGAAGGCTTGCCCGATGAATGGCAATTCCTCCGGGTAGCTCTTTTGCTCAAAATGACGCCCAAGGCGGCACAATTCATGGCTCCGGATGATCGCACGCTGCTAAGGAATGCAGCAGCCGAGGCTGCCACTCAAATAAAAAATCCCGACGTGAAAAGCGGCGTGAACGCGATCGCCCGCGCCTTTGCAGGGTTCTAGACGGCAATCTTCGTCAGCCCGCGAGATTCCGCAACCGGTCCAGTGCCTCGGCAGCAAACTTGTGCGTCAGCGCTGCCGCGCCAAGCTCGCGGCCCAGCGCCACCGCCTGACCGGACCAGAGCGGCGAGAAATCGCCCGAGCCTTGCGCCTCGGCCTTGGCCCGCAATGGCTGCACCGCCCCCGCCGCGAGCGGGAACTGCGGGGCCGCATCCGATATCGGTCCCTGCTCGCGGATGATGCGATTGACGAAGCCGCGCGCCGGCCGCCCGGTCAAGACGTTGGTGAGCACGGTAGCGTCGTCGCGCGCGGTATTGAGCGCGGCCCTATGCGGCGCAGAGATTTTGGACTCCGGCGTGCGTAGATAGGCGCTGCCGATCTGGACGCCGTCGGCTCCAAGCGCAAAGCACGCCGCAATGCCACGTGCGTCGGCGATGCCCCCGGCCGCAATGACCGGCACGGATACAGCGTCCCTCACCTGCGGCACCAGCGCGAGCGTGCCAACTTGCGCGGCCACATTCTCGGTCAGAAACATGCCGCGATGGCCGCCGGCCTCGAAACCCTGCGCGATAATCGCGTCGACCCCGCGCTCGGCCAGCCAGCGCGCCTCCGCCACCGTGGTAGCCGAGCTGATGACCGGAAAACCTTCGCGCTTGAGTTTGCTCGTAGAGCGGGGCCGCGGGCAGCCCGAAATGAAAGGTCACCGCTTCCGGCCTGGTTTCCAACACCGCCGCCAGGAGGGCCTCGTCAAAGGGCGCGCGATTGAAAAACGGCACCGGCGCCGCCGGATCGATACCAAACTCCTGGTAATAAGGAGCGAGCCGCTCCCGCCAGGCCGCCTCGCGTGCGTTATTAGGCACGGGAGCAGTGTGACAGAAAAAATTCAGTCCGATCGGTTTTGTCGTGCGGGCACGGATTTTTCCGACCTCCTCGCGCAGCTTTTCGGCATTGAGCATCGCGCAAGGCAGGCAGCCGAACCCACCTGCCTCGGAAACAGCGGCCACAAGGTCGCCATCCATGGCGCCCGCCATTGGCGCCTGGATGATGGGATGCTCAATGCGCAAGAGGTCGAGCAGACGGCGGCTTGGCCACATGGAGAGCCTCGCGGTAATTTAAGGGCACGCATTCGCAAGGATCGCGCGTCCAACGGCAACGCACGACACGTGGCGCTTCTACTCCTTCGGCGCGACACTCACAAATTGCTTGTGCAGATGAATTCGTTCTCGTGCCGAGATGGCCGAGAATGGCGGAGGCGAAAGGCTGGGACCGAGGGCGTCAGGCGGCGTCCGGCACCACACGATTACGGCCGTCGCGTTTGGCACGATAGAGCGCGGCGTCCGCCCGTTTGAGGATATTCGCGGCGGTGTCGTCTCTACCCAGCGCCGAAATTCCGATGGAGATAGTAACCTCGATCGAGCGCGAGCCGTCCTGGATCGGGAAAGGCTCCGTCGCAACGCGCCGGCGCAGCCGCTCGGCCACCATGGTCGCGACAGTTATATCGGTTTCCGGCATTACCACAACGAATTCCTCCCCGCCGTGGCGGCAGGCCAGATCGATGCCGCGGATCGACTTTTTGATGCGGAAAGAGAATTCACGCAGCACGTCGTCGCCGGCGTCATGGCCGTGGGTGTCGTTGATTGCTTTGAAATAATCGATGTCGAGTACGAGCACCGTGAGCGGCTTTTTGCGCGAGACTGCCTGCTCCAGCAGCGAGCCGAGATGGCTCTCCATGTACCGGCGATTATATAGCCCGGTCAGCGGATCGGTGATCGCCATTTCGATTGACAGCTGCACATTGTCGCGCAGGCGTTCGGTGTAGCGCTTCTTGCGAATCTGGGTGCGCACGCGCGCAAGCAACTCGTTTTTGTCGATTGGACGCATCAGATAGTCGTTGATGCCGATCTCCAAACCGCGCACCAGCCGCGCATTGCTGTCGCCCTCGGAAATCGCGAGGATCGGAACATTGCGGGTGCGGTCAAGCGAGCGCAGTTGGCTGCATAATCGCAACCCGTCGAAATTCTCCAGGGATAGCGAGACAATGACGAGATCGTAGTCGCCCTCGGCGGCGCGAAACAACGCGTCGTTTGGATCGCTATCAATCTCGACCGCATGCTCATCGTTGAGCATCGCGGCGATGCGTTCATGCGAGGTCGGGCGGTCGTCGATCAGCAGAACGCGGCCCTGCCGCCCCCGGTCGGATACCGCCTCGCGCTCGGGATTCTGAATGCCGATCTCTTTCGACGTGACGGCGCGCATGCGCAGCTCGTCAGTCATCAACTTCAGCCGCGCCAGGGAGCGCACGCGCGCAACCAGCGCCACGTCAGACACCGGTTTGGTGAGAAAGTCGTCGGCGCCGGCATCAAGCCCTCGCACGCGGTCCGACGCCTGATCGAGAGCCGTCACCATCACCACCGGGATATGGTGGGTCGCAGGATTGGTCTTGAGTTGGCGGCAGACCTCGAAGCCGTCCAGCCCCGGCATCATGACGTCGAGCAGCACCACGTCGCACTCCCCGCGCTCACAGATTGCCAGCGCGTCGCGGCCATTCATGGCGGTGAGAACGTCGAAATATTCCGCCGAAAGCCGAGCATCGAGCAGCTTGACGTTGGCAGCGATGTCGTCGACGACGAGAATGCGTGCGGTCATTGCCGCTCTCCTTCAGCGGTGCCGAGAAAATGGCGGATGGTCTCGATGAACTTGCCGACCGAAATTGGCTTCGACAAGTAGGCTTCGCAACCACCTTCGCGGATGCGTTCCTCGTCGCCCTTCATCGCGAAGGCAGTGACCGCCACTACCGGGATATTCTTGAGCTCGGCGTCATCCTTCAGCCATTTGGTGACCTCCAGCCCGGACACCTCCGGTAGCTGGATATCCATCAGGATGAGGTCAGGGTGATGCTTGCGCGCAAGATCAAGCGCCTCGATTCCATTGCGCGTGCCTACGGTTTGGTAACCATGGGCTTCCAACAGATCGTGAAAGAGCTTCATATTGAGCTCGTTGTCTTCCACGATCATGACAGTCTTGGGCATTCCCGTGCCTTCCCGGCTGTAGCCGCGTTCCCCGACGTATGATCCGGCGACATGAGCATCGGCTCGCCGAGAAGATCATGCGCCTAAATAACGCGCGATCGGACGCAAAACCGGTACCCACTTTGCTGTTGGCGAGTTAGGCAACGGATGCATGGCAAACGGGTGGCCGTCCGCCATGGTTCTCTACAAGTTTATTTTGGATTTGTTACGGAAACGCAAACAGATGTCCCGTTTCAGGCAGAAACCGTTGGCGGCTGAAGTGGCAGAAGTCTTGGCCATTCAGGCCCTTGGCTTCATTGCCCAGGACGAAGAGCGGCTGGGACGTTTCCTCGCCCTGACCGGCATGGGACCCAGCGAGATTCGGCAGGCCGCCAGCGAACGCCATTTCCTGGTCGGCGTCCTGGATTACCTAAGCGGCGATGAGCATCTCCTACTGGCATTCGCCCGCCATGCCAGCGTCGACCCGGGAACCGTTGCGATCGCGCGGCGCGCGCTGGCCGAGGCAGGCGGTGAAAACGGCGGCGAGGTCTGAGCCCGCCTCACCGGCAGGGCTTGCTGTCCTTAATCTCCAGCACGCTCATGTCGCCACGCAGGACGAAGTCGTTGTAGTCGAGCGTGAGCGCGCGCGAGATACCGTTGTCATAGAGCTCGAAAGCGATGGAATAGATCGGCGTCTGCTCGCCGCCTTTTGCATCCCTCTCAAAATAACTGATGGTTACCGGCCAGCGTGTCATGCCGTCGAGTGCCTGCTGCCCGGCAGCCGCGTCAGTCGGCACACGCTGATCTGGCGGGATCGGCGCGCCGATGATGGTTAGTGTGTTGAATATCTTTTCGCCATTCTCCGAGCCGTCATAGACCGGCAGCTCCAACATCGCTTTGCCGGCGCGCGCCGCTGCGATGATGCGGCGCATGTGTTCGGTCGGAAATACCACCCCCGCGTCGGTGTCGAACTTCTTCCGGCCCGGCTTGGTCAGATTGACCGCCACACCGTCGGAGCGGCGGTCAGCCTGCCCGTCAACTGTTTCGACCTGATTCTCGTCGATCAGGTTCTGCGACTGGAAGCGGTAACTCGCTGCGGTGCCGTCTTCCCAGGTGATGGTGCGTAAATCGCTTACCGCTGACTTTCCCTCGCCAGTATTCAACTCGGAAACCTGGCGGAACTGCAATGCATATCCATCGCAGGAATTGCCCGAGAAATCATAGAGGATGCGTCCGGTTATCGCCTCGGCCGAACGGCTGTTGCGCGAATGGGAAAGACGCAAGTCATAAATCGCCAGGTGGGGCACGAGTTCGACCTTCGCCACGTCGATGTCGGGATTGCCCGCAGGCGCCGCGCAGGCCACGCCGGCGACCGCCACTGCGCCGAGAAACAGCGAGCCTATTCTGGCCGCAAAGATCATGAGAATCCTTCTTCCTTTGAGCGGGAAAACATAGGGTCATTGCCGTTGGGCCGCAAGCGACGTTGTGCCGGCCGCTTGCCAGCCGCCGCCTGATCGGCGAAGACAATAGGATTAAGGTTATCGCGCGGCGCAGACCAAATTGTGACGGAGGATTGAATGCCGGGAACGGTGGAAAAGAAGCTCGCGGAACTTGGGATTGTGCTGCATACGGCTACCTCGCCCGTCGCCAACTATGTCGGCTTCGTACGCACCGGAAATTTTCTCGTCGTATCCGGCCAGCTTTGTCTCGACGCCGAAGGCAAGCTCATTGCCAAAGGCAAGCTCGGCGGTGAAGTTTCCATCGAGGACGGTCAGAAGGCGGCCCGCGCCTGCGCGGTCAATCTTCTTGTGCAATTGAAGGCCGCGCTCGGCGACCTCGACAAGGTCACGCGCGTCGTGCGGCTCGGCGGCTTCATCAACTGCATGCCGGATTTCATCGATGGCCCAAAGGTGATGAATGGCGCCTCCGATCTCATGGTCACGGCGTTTGCCGAAAAGGGCCGGCATGCGCGCACCACGATCGGCGTGGCGGCCCTGCCGATGGACGCCGCGGTTGAGGTCGAGGGCGCCTTCGAAGTCTCTTGAGCCGCGGTCATGCGCGCGCCCGACTGGCTGACGGCCCGCCCCGTGGCGCACCGCGGATTGCATGACGCCGCGCACGGTGTGATCGAAAACACCCCCTCTTCCGTGACCGCTGCCATCGCGGCGAACTATGCCATTGAAGTTGATTTGCAGATCACCGCTGACGGCGAGGCGATGGTCCACCACGACGAGGCGCTGGGGCGGCTGACTGACGGCCGCGGGGCGCTGAACGCGATTGACGCGGCGGAGCTGCGGCGCGTTGCTTTCAAAACGACCTCCGACCACATGATCAGCCTGGGTGAGTTGTGCGAACTTGTCGCCGGGCGCGTTACGCTGGTGCTGGAATTGAAAAGTCATTTCGATGACGACCGGCGGCTGCCGATGCGAGTTGTGGAAGTGCTGCGCGGATATAGCGGCCCGGTCGCTGTCGATGTCGTTCGATCCCGGCCAAATCGCGGCAATTCGGCATGCGGCTCCCGGATTGCGGCGTGGTCTCGTTGCCGAGCAACCGCTTTCGGCCGCAACACCAGGACTTGAGCCGGTTCCGCAGCAGCGCCGCCTATCTCGGCGCCGTGTTGGATGCTCGCCCGCAGTTCTTGGCCTATTCGGTTCGCGACCTGCCTTCGCCGGTCCCGCTTTTCAGCCGCCATCTTTTCAGGCTTCCCCTGCTCACCTGGACGGTCCGCAGCGAGGAAGACCGCGCCCGCGCGGCGCGCTGGGCAGACCAGATGATTTTCGAGGGATTTCGGCCATAAAGCCCACTAGATTGGCGTTCGGAATGAGCGACAGCCTCCGCCTCCGTATGGTTTCGTCCATCGGCGATATCCCCGCCGAGTGCTGGAATGCCTGCGCTTTGGATTTACCGGTTAAGCCCGAATTCGAGCAGGCCTCAGCGATCTTCGATAAGACACGAGGATATCGTCTCAATCCTTTCATATCTCACGAATTTCTACATTCATTGGAGTTGTCGAAATCGGTTGGCCGCCGCGCCGGCTGGGACCCGCGGCATGTGGTGGCGGAAAACGCGCAAGGCGAAATCGTGGGGGCGGCGCCCTGCTATCTGAAATCGCATTCGCGCGGCGAATATGTCTTCGATCGTGGCTGGGCAGAGGCCTATGAGCGCGCCGGTGGCAGCTATTATCCCAAACTCCAAGTCTCCGTGCCTTTCACACCCGCGACCGGCCCGCGGCTGCTGGCCCGTGCAGACCAGCGGCCGGAACAGGTGCGGGCCGCCCTCGCCGGCGGACTGGTCACTTTGTGCCAAGAGTTGACGGCTTCCTCGGTCCACCTCACCTTCCTGCCCGAAACGCAAGCGCGCTTCCTCGCCGCGCGGGGATTTCTTTTGCGCACTGACCAGCAGTTCCACTGGAACAATGCCGGCTATGGCTCATTCCAGGATTTCCTCGCCGTGCTCGCCTCGCGCAAGCGCAAGACGATCCGGCGCGAACGCGCCGAGGCGCTTGCGAACGGCATCACGCGTGCACTGGCTGAGCGGAAAGGACCTGAGCGAAGACGTGTGGGATGCCTTCTTCGCTTTCTATATAGAAACCGGCTCGCGCAAATGGGGCCGGCCGTATCTCACCCGCGAATTCTATTCACTTGTCGGCGAGCGCATGGCCGACCGCATCCTGCTGGTGATGGCCAAGCGCGCCGGCAGGTGGATCGCAGGCGCGATCAATTTCATCGGCCCCGACGCCCTCTATGGCCGCCACTGGGGTGCGATCGAGCATCACCCGATGCTGCATTTCGAGGTCTGCTATTACCAGGCAATCGACTATGCCATCACCCACGGGCTCGCCCGGGTCGAGGCAGGCGCCCAAGGCGAACACAAACTTGCCCGCGGTTACCTGCCCACAACCACCTATTCCGCGCATTTCATCGCCGATCCTTCCCTCCGCCGCGCCGTTGCCGACTATCTGGCCCGGGAGCGCGCCTATGTGGCGGCGGAAGGCGCGGAGTTCGCCGCGCTTGCCCCGTTCCGCAAGGACTTCGCCGCGGGACAGTCGTGATAAGATGGGAGAGTATTTCTCAGCATAAATTGGGGGCGGAGAGCGCGATGCCGAGTTACGACCCGAACAATATCTTTGCCAAAATTCTGCGCGGCGAATTGCCGGCCTACAAAATCTATGAGGACGATAAGGCGGTCGTTTTTCTCGATATCATGCCGCGGGCGCCCGGCCATGCCCTGGTCTTGCCGAAGACGGCAGCGCGCAACATCCTCGACATCAATCCCGATGATCTCGCTCATGTCATGAAAGTGGCGCAGAAGGTTGCGCAAGCCTCAATTGAGGCTTTCGGCGCCCAAGGGGTTACCATCCAGCAGTTCAACGAGGGCGCCGGCGGCCAAGTGGTGTTCCATCTGCATGTGCACGTCATTCCGCGGCACGACGGCGTGCCGATGAAGCCACCCGCCACCCACAAGGAAAGGCCGGAAGTGCTGGCGGAGCATGCCAGGAAGCTTACCGGCGCACTCAAGGGCTGAGTAGCATCGCGCCCGCAATCAGCGCCATTTCACCTGCGACGACGCCGGCGAAAACCGAGCGGCGGACCAGCACGAAGGCGACAAGACCGAGCGCGATCGCGCCGATCCGCACCGGCAGCGGCACGCTCTCAAGCACGCCGGGCGGAAAGAAGATCAACTTGCCCACCACGCCCGCCAGGATCGCGGTAGCGACGGCCCTCACCCAAATCAGAACTTCCGCGCCTTCATTCAACCGCCATGCCAGCACGAGGCCCAGCAGTCGCCAGATCTCATTGGGCAGGAAGCCCACGAAAATAAGCACCAGATAAGGCCAGAATTCCTGCAGTACTGGATTCATCGCCCGGCCCTTCGCAAGCGATAAAGCAGATAGGCAAGCGTGCCGCCGATAGCGCCAGACCAGAGCAGATCGAGATCGATATTCAAGGTTGCGAGAACAGGCGCGAGCACCAGGCCGAAGGCAAATGCCAGCCGATCCACTAACAGGTGGCTGTTGCGCAGCACTGAGACGGTGAAGGATAGCGGCGTGAGAAACAGCAAGGCGGCCGCATAAACCGGCGGCAGGCTGCTGGCGAGATAAAAACCTACCGCGGTCGCAAGCGCCGCCGACAGCACCAGCCCGACGCTCAGCCCGTTGCAGAAGGCGATGCGCTGATCGCGCGGGACCGATGGCAGAAGCCGTAAGCTTTCCACCCACATGCTGATGGCGGTGAAATGTGCCGGCAGCAACAGATCGCGCGTGCGAGTGGTTTCCATGCGCAACATGGGCACAAGCGCGATCACCATCGGCAACAGCCGCACCCCGCTCAGCGTTACCGCAATCGCGGCCTCGATGGCGCTGGCGCCGGTGCCGAGCGCGGAGATCAGGATGACCTGTGCCGGCCCCGCCCAGATCAGAATGGTCGACAACACCATCCAGAACAGTGAAAAACCAAAATCGTGCCCAAGGGCGCCGATGCCGACGAAAGTGCCGAACAGCACATAGGCGAAGACGGAACGCCAAGCGACGGCAAATCCGCGCAAGAAGGCCGAAGGTGCGGATGGAGAGGCAAGCGGCGCAGACATGTGCGAGATGTTTCACACAAGCGCGGGCGCCACAATCTCCTTTCCCGCCTCGGGTTCACCTGGAATGGCACTCTAAGTGCTGCGGGTTGTTGGCTTCGTGATGGACCTTCCCAAAGCTCGGAATGCGGAAGGCCTCAGGCCACGCAGACGCCGGCGTGCAAGTCCACCTCTCCCCTAACGGGGAGAGGTGAAAGAAGCCCGAGCTAGACCTTTACCAGCGGCACTTTCGGCACGGAGCCGCGGGGCCCGTCGTCGCCACCACGCGGCGGCTTTCGTTTCGGCGCTGCCCGCTTCTTCGGCTTTGCCGGCACCGGGATTTTTTCCGGTTTCGGAGTCACTGGTCCATCAAGATATTCAAAGTCGAGCTTGTCGCGGCCGTCCTCGTCCTTGACCAGAACGACACGCACATGTCCGCCGGCCTTCAACTTGCCGAACAGCACCTCATCGGCCAGTGGCTTCTTGATGTGCTCCTGGATGATGCGGGCCATTGGCCGCGCGCCCATCTGCTGATCGTATCCGTGTTCGATCAGCCATTTCGAGGCATCGTCCGACAGCTCGATGGTGACATCCCGATCGGCGAGTTGCGCCTCGAGTTGCAGCACGAACTTTTCCACCACCTTGGCGATGATTTCCGGCGAAAGATGCGCGAAGGTGATGACCGCGTCGAGCCGGTTGCGGAATTCCGGCGCGAACATCCGGTTGATCGCCTCGAGATCGTCGCCTTCCCGCTTGCTGCGGGTGAAACCATAGGCCGCCTTGGCGAGTTCGGAGGCGCCCGCGTTCGTGGTCATGATCAGGATCACGTTGCGGAAATCGACCTGCTTGCCGTTGTGATCGGTCAGCTTGCCGTGATCCATGATCTGCAGCAGCACGTTAAACAAATCCGGATGAGCCTTCTCGATCTCGTCCAGCAACAGCACGCTGTGCGGATGCTGGTCGATGCCATCGGTGAGCAAGCCGCCCTGATCGAAGCCGACATAACCGGGTGGCGCGCCAATCAGGCGCGAGACGGTATGCCGCTCCATGTATTCCGACATATCGAAGCGGATTATCTCCACGCCGAGGGTCGCTGCGAGCTGCTTGGCCACCTCGGTCTTGCCGACGCCGGTGGGACCGGAGAAAAGGTAGCAGCCGATCGGCTTTTCCGGCTCGCGCAGGCCGGCGCGGGCGAGCTTGATCGATGACGCAAGCGCATCAATCGCCTTGTCCTGGCCGTAGACGACCTGCTTCAGCGTGGTCTCCAGGTGACGCAGAACTTCCGCGTCATTCTTGGATACCGCCTTTGGCGGAATCCGAGCCATGGTGGCAATGGTGGTCTCGATTTCCTTCAGGCCGATGGTCTTTTTGCGCCGGCTTTCAGGCAGCAGCATCTGCGCCGCGCCCGACTCGTCGATCACGTCGATCGCCTTGTCCGGCAGCTTGCGGTCATGAATATATTTCGCGCTGAGCTCCACCGCGGCCTTGATGGCCTCATTGGTGTATTTCAGCTTGTGATAATCCTCGAAATACGGCTTCAGGCCCTTGAGGATGCCAATCGCATCCGGAACCGTCGGTTCGTTGACATCGATCTTCTGGAAGCGGCGAACGAGCGCGCGATCCTTCTCGAAATACTGCCGGTATTCCTTGTAGGTGGTGGAGCCGATGCAGCGCACGGTGCCCGCAGCCAGCGCCGGCTTGAGCAGGTTCGATGCGTCCATAGCGCCGCCGGAAGTCGCACCGGCGCCGATTACCGTATGGATCTCGTCGATGAACATGATGGCGCCGGGATACGCCTCAAGTTCCTTGATGACCTGCTTTAGCCGCTCCTCGAAGTCGCCGCGGTAACGCGTGCCCGCGAGCAATGTGCCCATGTCGAGCGCGAAGACCGTCGCCTTCTTCAGCACGTCCGGCACCTCGCCATGCACAATGCGGCGCGCGAGGCCCTCCGCGATCGCGGTTTTGCCTACCCCGGCATCGCCGACGAAGAGGGGATTGTTCTTTTGCCGCCGGCACAGCACCTGGATGCAGCGGCTGATTTCGGTGTCGCGGCCGATCAGCGGATCGATCTTGCCGTCCTTGGCCTTTTTGTTGAGATTCACGCAATAAGCCTCGAGCGCATCTCCTTTTTTCTTCGGCTCGTCGCCGGTCTTGGTTTCGGTTTCTTCCTCCACGCCGCGCACCGGGCGGGATTCGGAAAGGCCGGGCCGCTTGGCGATCCCGTGGCTGATATAATTTACCGCGTCGTAGCGGGTCATGTCCTGCTCTTGCAGGAAGTAAGCGGCATGGCTCTCGCGTTCGGCAAAAATTGCGACCAGCACGTTAGCGCCGGTCACCTCCTCACGGCCGGAGGACTGCACATGGATCACGGCGCGCTGGATCACGCGCTGGAAGCCGGCCGTGGGCTTGGAATCCTCTGCTCCGTCGGCAACCAAATTTTCCAACTCGGATTCGAGATAAGCGATCAGGCTGCGGCGCAGCTTTTCAAGATCGACGTTGCAGGCACGCATTACCGCGGCAGCGTCCTGATCGTCGATCAGCGCCAGCAGCAGGTGTTCCAGCGTCGCATATTCGTGATGGCGCTCATTGGCGAGCGCCAAGGCCCGATGTAGAGACTGCTCGAGGCTGCGGGAAAAACTTGGCATTAACGTCCCTTCACTTTCCTTGGCCCCCGTCTTTTAGGACAACTTAACTCCGGTCACTTCTTTTCCATCACGCATTGCAGAGGATGCTGGTGTTTGCGCGAGAAGTCCATCACCTGCGTGACCTTTGTCTCAGCCACTTCATAAGTATAGACCCCGCACTCGCCCACGCCATGGTTATGCACATGCATCATAATGCGGTGCGCCGATTCGCTATCCTTGTTGAAAAAGCGCTCGAGCACGTGAACGACGAACTCCATCGGCGTGTAGTCGTCATTGAGGATGAGCACCCGATACATATTCGGGCGCTTGGTCTGTGGCTTTGTCTTGGTGATGATCGCCGTGCCGGGACCGGCATCTCCGCGGCGTTTCCGCTCGTCCCCTGCCATTTGCGGCCGCCCAAGCGGGTCACCCCCAGGACCGGATGTTTTATTGTTCGTGATTACCATGGACGTGGCGGCGAATACGCTTCCTTGGCGTGGCGTCAAAGAGCCTGGGTTAATGATCCGGGCCTAAAAGATCATAAGGTCCGGACCGGCGCGGTTCCAGTTCCTTTCCGGGCGGCACGGTAACCCCATTTTTTTGGGCCTTCGCCTGCCCATTTGGGTATTGGCCGAATGAACTCAAGCTAATCACCGGCTATTAAAGCAAATTTGGCGCAAATTTTCGCCGTGATCCTCACAATTTTTCAAGTCGCTACCCCCATGATGGGCGGAAAGCAGGAAACAAGGGTTGCGCAGGGGCTTTTTTATGTTGCTGGCCCGTTTTTTTCAGGACCGCAAGGGCGGCGTTGCGCCGCTGCTTGCGCTTTCAATCGTGCCGATCGTAAGCATCGTTGGCGCTGGCCTGGATTATTCACGCGCGGATGCCGCTCGCGTCGGGCTCCAGGCTGCCCTGGATTCGGCCCTCCTCTACGCGGCCAAAGAAGGTAGCACGACTTGGAAGGACACGGCGAAAACCGCCTTCACGTCCATGGTTGCGTTGAAAGATGCAACGGTCGGGACACCGGTCTTTACGACGGATGGGAACGGAAACTATGTCGGCCAGGCCGCGGCGGATGTGCCCACGAAGATATCGGGCCTCTTGGGCAAGTCATCCATTCAGATCAGCGCGAAATCTGCGGTCAAGCCGGGCGGAGACGCCGACAATTCTTGCCTGCTGACCTTGGACAAGGGGGCGGCGCTTTCGCATGTTTCAATGCTTTTCGGCGGCTCCCCGAATATCAAACTTGAAGGATGCTCCACCCGCTCGAATAGCAGCCTCAATTGCAACGGCCATGGAAGCGGCGCCGCCGCCTCGATCGCTGCCGGTTCAGCGAGCGGCTGCAGTAATTCACGGTCCTACGCCCGTGTTTTGCCTGACATCTACGAGCGCCTTGCGACCGAGATCACCAAAGAATGCGGTGGAACCAGTTCGAACGTGACCTGGAACATTCAGGCATCGATTCCATCGGTAGTGAAGACCGTGGCAAAAGCTACTCACACCGAATATCACGTCTGTGGAAATTTGACGGTTTCGGGAAGCGGTTTTCTGACAGGGAACAGCCCGAGTTCCGACAGCGTGATCATCATTGAGAATGGTGGCCTCAAGTTTGCCCCCGATGCTGCGGTCAGCGCGGTTCGGACAGCCATTGTTCTGACTGGCAACAACAGTGTCGCAAGCGCGATAGACTTTCCGAATGGCAACGGCCAGAGCGCGAAACTTACCTTGTCGCCGCCCACCGATCCGAACAATCCCTGGAAGGGCATCGCGATTTACCAGGATCCCACGTTGACCTTCAAGGTCGACAATAACTGGGGGCCCGGCGCCACTTTGAATGCGGATGGCGTGGTCTACCTTCCGAACTCGAACGTCGAGCTGCAGGGAATTGCCACCAGCAACAATAACAAATGCAGCAAGATCGTCACCAAGACGTTCACCACCAAGGGCTCGGTCAGTTTGGATTTCTCGCAGGTTGCATCCGGTTGCAAGCTCATTGGCATGCAACAGTGGTCAGACACTCCGATTCACCTGGTGCGCTGATCGTAGTTTTACCGGCGCCTTGAAGGCGACGCGCATTTCACCTCTCGAACACGTCGCAAAGTAACGCGGCCCGCAACGAGCGAGCCGCGTTTATGAAGTCAACTGATCAACACTGAATTGGCCGCCCAAACGGGGCTTACTCTCTTGTCCGGGAGGTCAAAAACCTGGCTTGTTGGCACCGCGCGTGCGCACGGCATTGCGATCCTTCACTCCGCGCTTGACCGTGACCTTGTCGGCGCGGGCCAAGCTCGTTGCGCCTTCCGCCTCGACAATCGTTCTGGAGCCGGGCTGCGCGTATGCGGAAGCCGAAAGATGCATGCCGCCACCGCCAGTAGCCTGAGCCAACGTGGCGGTCGAACCCAAGGTGGTCGCCAGCGCGAAGACGCCACCAATCACAAATGCATTTCTCATTTTCATCTCCGTTATGGGCCTGGGAACGACTGTCGGAGGAATGCACTGCTCACATGCGACAGCTCGGTCCAAAGCCTGGAGATAATTAAAACGGCGGCCTGCAAGTGCCAGCCATGCGGGTTCAAACGCACCGTACGGGGTTAACAACTGGCCTCATTGGTATCGAAAATTCTCCGATAAAAAGTAAGCTGTTTATAGGAAATGCAATCGGGAGGCATTTCTTTCGAAGTTGCAATCAATAACTCCCCAGTTTCATCCAATGACTTTACACGGTTTTCACATCTGTCGTTCACGATCAGCATCAGGGACGAACCAGATTTTGGATGATGGCTATGGCGATGAAACTGATCGCTTCGCAACTGCGCAATCATATCCGCAACTTTGGCGCCGCTCGCCATGGCAGCATTGCGGTCATCTTCGGTCTCGCGATCATCCCGCTTATGTCCGCGGTCGGTGCGGCCGTTGATTTCAGCCGAGGCGGGGCCACCAAGGCGGCCATGCAGGGAGCGGTTGATAGCGCGGCTCTACAGCTCGTCCAAGATGCCGGAACGCTCCCGAATGAAGACCTCACCTCCAAAGCGACTGCATTGTTTACGGCAGTGTTCAACAGCCCGGACGCGCAGAACGTCGACGTTACCGCGCAATACGACCCGGGGACGGGCATTTTGACGGTCACTGGTTCGGCAGGCGTGCCGACGACTTTCATGGGAATGGTCGGCATAGAAACCATGGAGGTAGCTGTTGTCGCAAAGGTTCGCGAAGCAACCAGACCAGCTTGCGTTATTGCGCTAGATGCTTCTGCGAACGCCGCCTTCAAGGTATCGGGGCAAGGCACGGTGAACATTCCGAATTGCGGGATGCATGTAAATTCGAGCCACACCAACGCTCTTACGAACTCGGGTTCTGGTTGGATCAAAGCAAAATCTATCACCGTCGTGGGCGGTTTCACCTCCGGGAACTACACGCCGACGCCACAAAAGAAACCGGTCGTCGCCGATCCTCTCAGCAGCATCGCAGAGCCGACAGTCCCCGGCTCGTGTACATACACGAAAAAAACCTGGGATGGGCCGGTGACCTTGCCGGGAGGAACCGTGTATTGCGGCACTATAACTTTCAACGCCAGCACGACGTTCGGCCCTGGAATACACTATTTCAAAGACGCAAAGGTGAAGACAGGTGCAAATATAAGCATGACCGCAGACAAGGCGATGCTTCACTTCAGCTCCGACAGCGAATGGGATGCATCTGGAGCGGGAAAAATCACGTTCAGCCCAATGGAGAGCGGAACCCATGCCGGGATCGCAATTTTCGGATCCCGAAGTGACACCAAACTGCCAATTTTTAAACTCACCGGGAACAAGGACTATTTCGTCAGTGGGACTGTTTATCTGCCGAGGCAAGTCTTGGAGCTTCACGGAGACGCCGATCTGAGTGTGACGTCCAAATCGGGCTACGTCATCGCACAGAAGATCTCATACGAGGGCAACTCGAACTTCACCTTCGACGCATATGGCGGCAGCGTGAACACTGCATATACGTCTGCCGGCGCCACTCTTGTGCAGTAAGCGGACGCGGCAGCGAACGTCACCTCGATGATTCGGAATTTTTCGCAGCGATAGTCGTCGCCATGCGCAGCGGTTGGTCATGGCAACGCGCATAAAGGTTTCCCCAATGGCCGCGCGGCACTTTGCCGCTCGCCTGATTCATAACCGCCCGGCCTGGCCTCAGGATACGGCGGGAGTCGAAATTGTCGCTGGCTGGACCCATGGCCGTCAGCCGTGGAGATCCGGTGCCCGGCAGACGATGCGGAACGGTCAGGCCGGCGGTGCAACCCGGTACTGGATTGCTTAGTCGAGGGCATTGGCTGAAGCCCACCAGATACCCGAAAAGGCCCCCGCCATTTACCACTACCCCCGCTACCGCCAGTTCCGCCGGAAAATCCCCTCCCAGAGCGCGACCTTGTGTCATAATGAGCCCAATTTAGGGTTGCGAGAGGGGGATTGCTGATTTAACGCTTTGGCAAGGGCATCCGCCTAGGCTGACCGACTGTGCCGTCGGGACGGACGGCCGATCCGGTCGTGGTGAGGGGTTTAAAGCCGTTTCGAGTGTCAGGTCGGCGTTTTCGCCTGCATAGGCACGCCGTATCAGGCACATCGTCCGACCCCCTTCCCCCGGATCAGGACAACAGGGACTTGGCGCCTTTACCGGCGCCAGCGGAGTGGGGGCAGGGGAATCGATGCAGAAAAAGGCTGGCAAAGCCTGTTACAGGCTGCGTTGGGGCATTTTCAGTTTAATCACCGCTGTAGCCGTCGTTTCGGCCACCGCCGACCCGGCGGACGCGCGCGCAAAACGTAAGCGCGGTGCCAAGACCGCAGCCGTCCTCTCCTATACGCCGCCGTATTCAGACATCGTGGTGGACGCCAATACGGGCGCCGTCCTTCATTCCGACAATCCCGACGCCCTGCGTCACCCTGCTTCGCTTACCAAGATCATGACGCTCTATATGCTCTTTGAGCGATTGGAAGCCGGCAAGATCACTTTCAAAACTGAACTGCCGGTCTCGGTTCACGCGGCGTCCCAGGCCCCGTCGAAGCTGGGGCTAAAGCCAGGCCAGAGCATCACGGTCGAAGAGGCGATCAACGCAACCGTTACCAAATCGGCCAACGACGTGGCGGCGGTGATCGCCGAGGCGTTGGGCGGCGACGAAGATACTTTCAGCAAACTGATGACCGCCAAGGCGCGCAGTCTCGGCATGCAGAATACCGTTTATAAAAATGCTTCGGGTCTGCCCAATGATGCGCAAATCACCACGGCGCGCGATCAGGCCCTGCTCGGCCGCGCGATCCACGACCATTTTCCGCAATATTACCGCTTCTTCTCCACCACCCGCTTCTCGTTCCGCGGCAAGAGCATTTCCGGTCACAACCGTCTCTTGGGGCGGGTCGAAGGCGTCGATGGCATCAAGACCGGCTATACTAATGCCTCCGGCTTCAATCTCGTGACGTCAATGAAACGCTCCGGCCGTCATGTCGTCGGTGTCGTTCTTGGCGGACGCAGCGCCAGCTCGCGCGATGCGAAAATGCGAGAGTTGATTACGGATTATGTCCGGGTCGCCTCCGCCACGCGCACTGCCGCTCCGGTTCTCGCGGAAGCAACGCCGGCAGCGCCGAAGCGCAACGTGGTGCAGCGGATTGCCGCCGCCGTCATTACGCCGGCCCGCGCGGAAACCTCGCCTGAGGCCGCTCTTCCACGCCCTCGTCCTACCCCGGCTGCCAGCATCCCGGTCCAGGTTGCATCCGCGTCGGTTGAGACGCTGCCGGCCGCCAGTTCTTCGGCCGTCAGTTCTTCGGCCGCCGCAGTGCCCGGCTCCAGCCAGCCGCTCGAGCCGATTGCTGTCAAAACCTTATCGGTCAAGCCCGGTGTGTCGGTTTCGCTCGCGGCTCCGACGGCATCGCCCAGCATTTCGTCCGCCGTGGTGAACGGACCGGAGCTCGCATTCGCTGATCCCAGCCGCGACCGTCACCCGGATGTCCTCAGCACGATCCCGACCAAGACCGCATCCGCCATGCCGATGCAGCCGGCCCATCGGGAGCCCACCGTGACCCCGCAGCCGCCGACCCAACGTCCCGGCTGGGTGATCCAGGTAGGAGCCTTCGACAAGGAGGACGAAGCTAAGCTGCGCCTGAACGCCGCGCAGGCGCGCGCTAAATCCCTACTCGGGGAGGCGGACGGCTTCACCGAGCGCGTCGTGAAAGGCGATAAGACGCTCTACCGCGCCCGCTTTGCCGGTCTCGACAAGGAGCGGGCCGAGGCAGCCTGTCAGTATCTGAAGAAAAACGAAATTGCCTGCATGGCCCTAAAAAATTAGGCACGCATGATCCCGGCGAAGTCAGAACCGATCCGCCGAAACGATCATACGCAATAAGAAAATTCTCGCGTCAACGACAGGAGCCGCTCGCTGTAATGTTGCTTACGGAGTTCAGCGATGGCGGCGAAGAAGAATGTCCTTGGCCTCGTTCACGCGCGCGGCGAGGTACGTCGAGCCCCCCTGATCGGGATGAAGTTTTTTCATGAGCGCGCGATGGGCCCGGCCAATTTCGGCGGCGCTCGCCCCCGGCTCCACGCCAAGGATCTGATAAGCCTCCTCTGGCGTCATTTTCCCCGAGCGAGACGGCGCGCCCTGCCCCGCTGTCGCATCGCCATCCGCGTTCTCACGCCAGCGGGGCTCCCGGCGGTCGAGATAAGCGGCCAATAACGCGCGGCTTTCCTCGTCGATACCGGCAAGCAGGCTGACCAGCGTCGCGACGTCCAGCGCCTCCAGCGGGACGCCCTCATGCGCGCCCGCAAGGATGCGCCCGCGCATCGCGCCCGTGTCGTGATCGAGCTCCATTTCCAGGAAAGCCGAGCGCACCCGGGAAGCCTGCCGCGGTGTCTTGCTGGTGCGGGCGCCGAAACCTGCAGGCCCGAACGGCAGCCACCCGAGCAAACTGAGGCCGGCAAAGCCCACAGGCACTGCGACAGCAAACTCACCGCGTGCGCCGAGAAAAACAGCTAATGCCAGCGCCCCGATGCCGCCAGCGGGACGCACAACCCGCACGAGCTTACTGGTGTCAGCCTTGGCGAAAACATTGGCCGCCCACAGCAGCAGGATCAATATGATCGCGCCGAAAATTAGCGTTGGCATGACTTATCTCAATTGCCGCAGCAATTTTTGGGTAGCACCGGAGCGGCGCGAGGCATCGGACAACGCCTTGAGGCCGCCGGCAGCATAGGCCGCGACCGCCCGCAACAGCTCGGCCAGCTCTTGCGCGGCGCCGGGCGCGAAGCGGCAATAGGCGCCGCGCGTGAGCCGTGCGATTTCGCGGAACGCTGGCTCAGCGACCGGGTCGTCACCCTCCTGGAACATGAAAACCGGCACACCCAGCAGCGCGAGCTCGCCCGCGGCCTTGCACAGGTCGTCGACCGCCTCCTCCATGGCGTCGCCGACGAAGACCACAGCCTGCACCTTCCTCGCCTGAGTTTCGCGCCGCGCATGGCCGAGCACTTTTTCGATCTGGGTGTGGCCACCCAGGCAGTTGATGCGTTCCATCAAGCCGGCGAGTTTTTCCGGTTGGGAAACCCAGCCAGAGGCGCGGCACTCGCCGAAGCCGCGATAATAGACAAGCTGGATGTCTAGGCCGCCGATCCCGGCGGCTTCGCGGAACATCTCGCCTTGCAGGCGGCGCGCGGAATTCCAGGTTGGTTGCCGGCTCATGGTCGCGTCGAGCGCAAAAATCAGACGGCCACGCTCGCCCGGCGCGTTACGCGGACCGAGCGTCTTCACCTGCGCAAGAAACGTTTCGATTTCGCTGCGCGGAGAAACGGTAGCCGGGTCGCTGCGGGTCTCGCTGCCTTTGGGCGAGAGCGGACGGTCCTTATTATTCATTCCGAGGCCCTGGGGAGATATCCTCCCACGCCCTTTAACTTGGCGAGCCCACGGCTCGGAAGCAATGGGCTCCTTTGCGCGCTTGCCACCAATAGTAAACAGCCCGGCGCAGGCGCCCCGCCCGTGTTCTTTGCCGCGCCGGGTGGATTTCTATGCTCGGTCCTGCTTACGGGTGCGGGATGGGCGATGCGGGGCTCGTGCCGCCGTTCTTCCGCCCCCGCGTTAGGCAGCAGCACGGCCATCCCAGCGGTCAACTCAGCAGGTCATGAACCTCAAGGGGCTCGGTGGCGACTGAACGCCATTCCGCGCGGGCGGCCGCGCGCTTTTGCCCGCGTTCATCCAACGGCAGTTTCAACTGGCCAAGCAGCTGCATAACTTCCTCGCGCGCGGTCACGTGCGACATGTTGGGCCGGGTGCCGAGCGTATTTTCGTCAAGATCGTCGAGCGCAGTAAGCCCGCGTGGGAAGAATTCGCGGTAGATCACGCGTTCGGCGAAGCCGTCGGTGAACCGGAAACCCAGCCGCAGCGCCAACTCGTTCAGGCCTTCGCCGACAAGGCGGCGGTTGCGCGAGCCCAGCATGGAAAGACGATTGCGCACCACGATCCAATCGGGCAGCGCGCCATCGATCAACCGACGATGCCGGCGGCTCTCCGACACCATCTCCGCATACTGGCTCTGGCCGGTGACGGTAAAGGTGGTGGGATCGATCGTGCCGAGCACATCGAAATCAAGAAAACTGTCATTAAGCGGCGTGACCAGCGTATCGGCCATCGAATGCGCAAGCCGCATCAGATAATTGTCGGTGCCCGGTGTATCCACCACGATGAAGTCGTGCGACTTCTCCACCGTGGTTACCGCTTCCGCAAAACCGGCGAATTCGACTGCCTCGTTCTCGTCCAGCTTGATGCTGGTGCCGCGCGCGATGCAGTAATGCGCCGGCACTTCGAGCTGGATGTTCGCGCGCTTCGCCCAGTCGCGGCGATTTTCGATGTAATGCGTGAAGCTCTTTTGCCGGGAGTCGAGATCGATAGTGGCGACTCGCTGACCGCTCTTTATCAGCGCGACAGCAATATGCAAGGCAGTCGTTGATTTCCCCGACCCGCCCTTTTCATTACCAAGTACGATGACGTGAGCAGACTTGGCCCGCGCAGCAGCCTGGATACCCATTGCATTCCCCGAGGCAATTTTGATTGTCGATTCTTTTTCAGGGCCGGGTCAAGTTCGATTCGTTTTGGCAGTTTATAACCCAGCGATCGATGGTCCCTTGATCGCAATTTTGCTAGCCTTTCGGGCAGTCACGAAATCATCTCGCCAAGGCTTGTCCCGATGCCGTCCACAATCTCTGTCGCGCGGTCCATCCCGGCCCTGCGCCGGGTGATCGCCGGCTTCCGCTCCGCCGGAGGCACGGTGGCACTGGTGCCTACGATGGGCGCCTTGCATGCGGGACATCTGGCGCTGGTGCGCCGCGCCGGGCGCCAAGCCGACCGGGTCGTGGTTTCGATTTTTGTAAACCCGGCACAATTTGCGCCGCACGAGGACCTGGCGAGCTATCCGCGACGCATACGGCAAGATATCGCCGCTTTGGCCCAGGACCGCGTCGACCTGGTTTGGGCGCCGTCCGTAAACATCATGTATCCCGAGGGCTTTGCGACGCGGATCGCGCCGCAGGGAGCCGCCAGCGTGGGCCTGGAAGATGCGTTCCGCCCGCATTTCTTTTCCGGCGTCGCCACCGTGGTGACTAAGCTCCTCACCCAGTGCACACCGGATGTGGCGGTCTTTGGAGAAAAGGACTACCAGCAGCTCCGGGTCGTCACGCAGCTCGCACGCGATCTCAACATCCCGGTAAAAATCATTGGCGCGCCCATTGTCCGGGAGAAAGACGGCCTCGCCCTGTCCTCGCGCAACGTCTTCTTGTCGCCCAAGGAACGGTCGATCGCACCCATGCTGCATCGGGTGCTGAAAGATTGTGCGGGGAAAATCCGTAAGGGCCGCCCGATACAAGGCGTATTGGCCGAGGGACGCGATGCTCTCAAGCGCGCCGGCTTCGCGCTCGATTACCTGGAGGCCCGACATGCGGAAACCTTGCAGCCGGTGGCTTTGCGGCGGAAAGGGCCCCTGCGTCTGCTGGTGGCGGCGAAGATCGGCAAGACCCGGCTTATCGATAATGTGGCGGTCTAGCTACAAGAGCCCCAGCTCGCGCAATTCCCGCCGGAGTTGTTCCGGCATGGCGGCGGCGCCCGGCGCGGCGCGGTCGAGATCGCGCGGCGCGCTCTCAGCCTCGAGATAGCGCCAGCCCTGGAAGGCGCGAAACGGTCGTGGTTCGACCAACACCACCTTGGGCTCAAGCGCGAGCCGGCAGCGGCCGATGCCTTCCTTGTCGATGAAAGGACGCACGGCAATCAGCCGCTGACGACACATGATCTGGCCCCGGATCACCCAATAGAGCGAGCCGCCGTCCAAAAGCTCGTCCGCGCGTTTCGGCGTCATCCGTGTGGTGTGGATATGCTCGCGCGCACGCCCGCTCTTTTTTGTGCGCTTGAGCTTCTCGCGGATCCAGTCCTCGAGATCCTTGACGGAATCGCAGCCGACGCAAAGCTTGATCAGATGCAGCGCCATTATAGCCCTATTGCGGACGCGAAGCGGCCGAAGCCGGCGCTGGCTGACGGCGAGCGGGCGCGGCTTCCGCCGGCGCTGAAGCGGGAGCAGCCGGCGGTTCGGTCATGATGCTCACCGGCGGGATGGAGGCGGCAGTGGGAAAGTCGATCGGCTTGGTCGTGATCGGCCCCGACATGATGGCCGCGACGGCGGGCGGCAATTCCGGCGGCGACGCCGCTGCAGCCGGCGAAGATTTCTGTCGCGGGCCAAGTGCCGGCATAGCGCTGGATTTGATTTTCGAGCGTTCGTGCATTGATATTAGCCTTCACCGGCCCGGAGTCGCGCAGCAACCAGCCGACCACGGCACAGGAATCAACACTGCAGCCGTCGCGCGTCATCAACACATGCGCGACGAAACCATAGCGGTCGGCCTCCAGGCTGCTCCGCAACAGGGCAAGCGCATACCAATAATGTCCGTCGACTCGATGCGCATAGTCGTAACCATCCGCCAGCAGGCGCAGCCTCGCTTCGACATAAGCGACGGCCGCGGCGACGGTGTCCGGCGACCGGAAGATGGCGGCCTCACAGGAGGCATTCACCGCTTCACCGGCCACGCCATCAAGGCAGGCGAGCGGTGATCCCGGCACCAGGGCGGCGGCGGTGAGCTGCAGCTCGCGCGCATTGAGCGCTTCGCGCTCCGCCACCCGCTGCCGCAAAATCGAATGCTCGGCGAACTTCCAGGCCGAAAAGGCAATGACCACCAGCGCGGCGACGCCGAATAGAGCGCCGACAGACGCAAACGAGCCGGAACGGCGCACCGCTACAATAATAATAATAACGAGCAACAGCACCAGAAGAGCTGCTGCCGTCCACAGAGGCAGCGGCAGCGTCTGAATCGCAGTCACAACCAAATCCGGCATTCAGTCGTCATTCCCATTCATGGCAAGAAAATCCGGTCCTCATTCTATCTTGGCGCCGGATACTTTGACCACCTGCGCCCATTTTTCTATGTCCGCGCGAATGTATTTATCGAACTCGGCCGGGCTCATGGACATCGGCACCGCACCCTGCTTGGCCCAGGCTTCTTTCACATCCGATCGATTCATGATCTTTACTATCTCGGCGTTGAGCTTGTCGATGACCGGTTTGGGCGTCTTCGCCGGGGCAAGGATGCCAAGCCAGATCGTAGCCTCGTAGCCGGGCACGCCGGCTTCCGCCACCGTTGGCACATTGGGCATAACTGAGGAGCGCTGCTTACCGGTCGTTCCGAGGGCAATCAGCTGGCCCGACTGCACGCCCTGCGCCATCACCGTGATGGCGTCGAACATCATCTGCACATGACCGCCGATAACGCTGCTGCGCATGTCGCCGGAGCTTTTATGCGGAACGTGAACAATATTAGTGCCGCTCATCGCTTTGAAAAGCTCACCCGCCATATGATACGGCGTCCCGGGCCCTGAGGAGGCGTAGTTCAGCTTGCCCGGATCTTTTTTTGCTAGTGCGATAAAATCCTCCAGATTTTTTACACCCGTCGATGGATGCGCGACCATCAGCAGATCGGAATAGTTGATCGGTGACACCGGCACGAAATCTCGCATCAACTCATATGGCCTGTTCGGAATCAGCGATTCATTCGTTGTATGCGTATTCGACATCAAGAGCAGGGTGTAACCGTCAGGCTCGGCCTTCGCCACCGCATCGGTGCCGATGATCGCGCCCGCGCCCGGCCGGTTCTCCACGACGAAAGACTGCTTGAACGAGTTGCCCAGATGCTGGGCCAGAACGCGTGCGTAGACGTCCGCCGGCCCGCCCGCACCGAAGGGAACGATGATCCGCACGGGCTTGTTTGGATAATCCTGCGCCCCGGCGCCGGTCCAGGGCATCACGGCCAGAATGGAAATAACGGCAAGTGTGCCAACACGCAGTAAGACGTGCATCAATCCCTCCCGCAAACGGATAAGGCAGATCCGCCGCTGTTGCCCGGCGGTTGCCCGCAGGCTCCATTCAACACGCTGGCGACAAGCGGCCGCAAGCCCTGCCAACGGCTAAGCGGGACAAGCGTGAAGTGGCAAAACCCTCCCTGCCCTGGGGGCGAGGTCATCGGCAAAGCGGGACTTCCGCCGGCCAGACACGGGTTGGCGCGCAATTACAGGAAAGCTTACCCAATTTGCGGAAGCTTGATCTTGATCACGCGCTCGGACGTGGATGTTAGCGATCGCGGTCGAGCTGGCTTTCCTTGGCCACGCGCTCGAATGCCTCACCGGGACTCTTAATCCGGTACTGATGTTCGTCGCCTTCGGACGGCAGCAGCTTCACAATCTTGTAGCTGCCGCTGGCCCCGGGACGTCCCATTGTACCGGCGGTAAAATAAACCGCTTGGCCCACATGAAATTTGTGCGACCTCGGTCCCGTTTCACGAGCGGGAGGGGGTGCGGCGACACTTTCGCGAATGGCTTTCTTGGCTGAATTTTTCATGGTGGCGGAACTATAGCAGCTAATTTTGCGGCGGGGACCGAAAAGTGACATCAAAATGGCAGGTTGCCCGCTGCCAGAATTCGGGAAGATCCAGCAAGAAATCAATAGGTTGGGGCCAACACCAGCCGGGAACACTACGACCAAGGTACTGCCCTGCCCTATCTGCATAACGAGCCTTCCAGACCCCAACGAAGGTTGTCGAAAAACGCCGTCGTCTCGCCTTTGCGAAGCCAAATGAGGTCGCCAGCCTTGCGCGGGTCGAACCAATGTCGTCGGCTCGCATTGAGACAGGAGCCGTCCCAATACGGAGACACGTTATGGAACGCTTGGTCTTCACTTGCCCGCTGACGGGAAAAACCGTCGACGCAGGTATTCAGGGGGAGTTGCAGACCTTTCTTCGCATCCGAGCCAACAAGGTGGTGGTGGCGCGTTGCCCCGCGTGCGCCCAGCGGCATGAATGGCTGGTGCGGGATGCGCAACTCTCCAAAGCCGCCTAACGGCCGCTAGCACCGGAACTCCCTTCACTTTTCCGGGTTTCCTAAGGTCTGCAGGCTTCGGTTGAGAAAGGCGAGAGAGGGATTTGGGACATGCGCTTTTTGCTGGGAGTTTTCGTCGGTATCATTCTTACGGTCGGAGGCGCCTACCTGTACGACAGGACGGCAGCGGAGGCCTCCCCTGCGGCGGCCACTGCGGCCCGACCGATGGTGAATTGGGACGTCGTCGACGCGAATTGGGGGCGCGCAACCTCACGTCTGCGTCGCGAATGGGACAGGCTTGCTGCCAAATAATTACGGGTTATCGAGTCCCCTAAATGGCAGAGCCCCGGTTTTACCCGGGGTTCTGCTTGCCTTTGTCGATTTCTCGAACATCTGGGGAATGAGAAAGGGCTCCCCTGCTCCGAAGTTCCCGAGGCGAAGAAATTCGCAAACAAAAGCCCGTCCGGAAATCCGGACGGGCTTTTGCACCAGGTTGTACGTCTACTCGATGATCTGAATGATCTTGCGGGTCCTCGGCTCCACGATGACGCGTCGATCGTTGACCACCGCAAAGCTGTAATCAGCATGGTTCGGAACCGGCCGTAGGGTCACGGTGGCGGGAAGCGGCTCGCCGACCACAACCTTTTCAGTTACGCGTACGGACGGTACCTGCTCACGAGTGACATAGGTGCGTACTTCAGCCGGCGGCTCACCCGCCGCACCGACTGCCGCACCAACCGTGCCACCGACAACGGCGCCGACCGGCCCACCGACGACCGCTCCGGCCGCCGCGCCACCCACCGCACCGGTGGCAGTGGACGCTTGGGCCCATGCAAGAGTCGGCGCCATGACGGCAATAGCTACTGCTGAAGCGAGCATGTGATTGCGCATTAGGATTCTCCTCTGTGGCACTCCAAATTAAACGCTGTCGGTTCGCAATGGTTCCTGTGGTTACGTGCCACAAGCGCTTCAAAGCTCAATATTTCCAGGGTGAACAGCCGTTAATTAACCGGATCAATTTTTCGAAAGCAGCCATCACGCAGGAACGTCCGCCACCGTGGTCGCGTTGAACCCCACGCGTTGAAAACTCTTTGCCACAGCAAACGGTATCTCATTTCCAACAACGCGATTCAGGGAGAACACGATGAAACGAACATTCATGATCGGAGTTGCCGCCGGCGCGCTTTTGGCGGGCGTAAATATCGCGGCCTCACAAGGCACGATGAGCCAGCAGCCCGCAGCCTCGGGCGGTGGCGCTAACATGGAACAACAGAAGAGCGGTACCGGCGCACAGCAGCCGCAAGGCCAGCGAGCGCAGGACGCCCAGAAGCAGGGTGACCAGAAGCAGGATGCTCAGAAGCAGGGTGACCAGAAGCAGGACGCTCAGAAGCAGGGTGACCAGCAGAAGAAGCAGGACGCTCAGAAGCAGGGTGACCAGCAGAAGAGCAGGACGCTCAGAAGCAGGGTGACCAGAAGCAGGACGCCCAGAAGCAGGGTGACGCTAAATCCGGCGACGGTGGCAAGACCCTGTCGGCGGAGCAGAAGACCAAGGTCCGCGAGACGGTCATTCGCTCGAGCAACGCTCCGCGCGTGACCAATGTGAACTTCTCGGTCTCGGTCGGCACCGTTGTCCCGCGCGACGTGCGGTTCGCTCCGCTGCCACCCATCCTGGTGGAGATCTATCCGCAATGGCGCAGCTATCAATACGTCATCGTGGAAGAGCGGATCATCATCATCGAGCCGAGCAGCTACAAGATCGTGGCGATTGTCGTCGTGTAAAACAATAAACACCTACAGCGGAAAAGGGCGGTCGAGCGACCGCCCTTTTTCATTTCGTCGGAAAGGCTAGATTTGTGGACTTCCGGTTCGTAACAGCAAGGAGCCTCACATGATCGTCCGCCTTTCGGGCAAGCGGCCAACCCGCTGCCGTGCCGTAATCCATGGCCAGCTGGTATTCGCGGTCGCGGTCGCGGGCGAGAAAGTCGCCTCGATGTATGAACAAACGAGGATGGCGCTGGCGGATGCGGATGCCACGCTTGCTGAAGCAGGAACGGACAAGTCGCGCATCCTTTCCGCCATGGTCTATGTGGCGGACATGAAACAAAAGCCGGAGATGAACCGGGCGTGGGACGAATGGGCTGACGTGCAAAATCCGCCCATGCGGGCCTGCGTCGGCGCGGCGCTGGAGGGCGCAAGCCTGGTGGAAATCGTCTTTACTGCCGCAATATAATCGCACGCGTCAGCTATCATGCGAGAAGACTGCTCCCTTCTGACCATCAGCACTTTCGATCCATGTCGCGTAGATCGCAGATCAGTGCAGGATTGCTCGCGTTCCGCCGGAGTGACGGACTTGAGGTGTTGCTTGCTCATCCCGGCGGGCCGTTCTGGATAAAAAAGGATGACGGCGCCTGGACCATCCCGAAAGGCGATACCGAAGCAGATGTCGACGCGCTCTCTGCCGCGCGGCGGGAATTTACCGAGGAAACCGGGTTCGTTGCAGCCGGCGACATGCTGCCGCTGAAGGCAGTGCGGCAGCGAAGCGGCAAAACGGTGATGGCTTGGGCCTTCGAAGCCGATTTTGACCTCGCCCAGTTCAGCAGCAACGAATTTGAGATGGAATGGCCGCCGCGGTCGGGCCGACGCCAGAGTTTTCCGGAAATCGATCGGCTGGCCTGGTTCGATTACGACATTGCTTTAAAAAAAATCATCGCTTACCAAAAGCCGCTCCTTCTGCAGTTGCATTCAACCATTCAGAGCTGATGAGAGCGGAACGAAAGCATCCCGTCATACGTTTGATTTGTTCATAACTCTTCTTAGGAGCAACGCAATGGACAAAGACCGCATTGAGGGTTCTGCCAAGCAAGTAAAAGGTTCCGTGAAGGAAAAGGCCGGCCAGGCTCTCGGCGACGCGAAGCTCGAGGGCGAAGGCAAAACCGACAAGGCCGCAGGTAAGGTGCAGAACGCGATCGGCGGCCTGAAGGATAGTTTGCGCGGCAAATAGTCCGTGCCCAAGAGGCGCAGTTTATTTTTTCGGCAGATCAAGCCGGATATGCAGTTCACGCAGCTGCTTGGGCGTGGCCTCCGAGGGAGCGCCCATCAACAAATCCTCCGCACGCTGATTCATCGGGAACAGCACCACCTCGCGCAGGTTCTCCTCCCCGCATAACAGCATGACGATGCGGTCCACGCCCGGAGCAATGCCGCCGTGCGGCGGGGCGCCGTATTGCAACGCGCGCAGCATGCCGCCGAATTTCTTTTCCAGCACGTCCTCGCCATAGCCCGCGATGGCAAAGGCCTTTTTCATCACATCGGGCCGATGATTGCGGATGGCGCCGGACGACAGCTCCACGCCGTTGCAGACGATGTCGTACTGGATCGCCTTCATTCCCAAAATCTTTTCCTGGTCATTGACGTCCAGCGCAAGGAACTCGTCGGCCGGCATGTTTGGCATCGAGAAAGGATTGTGGGAAAAGTCGATTCGCTTCTCCTCCTCGTTCCATTCATACATCGGGAAATCGACGATCCAGCACAGGGCGAACTGGTTCTTGTCGATCAGTCCGAGTTCTTCGCCGACTTTCGTGCGCGCCGGGCCGGCGAATTTCACAAAATTCTTCGGATTCCCGGCGACGAAGAAAACAGCATCGCCCACGCCGAGACCGAGCTGGTTGGCGATCTGCTTGGTGCGTTCCGGCCCGATATTTTTAGCAAGTGGACCAGCACCGCTTTCATCGCCTTCGCGCCAGAAAATATAGCCGAGCCCCGGTTGCCCTTCGCCCTGCGCCCAGGAATTCATCCGGTCGCAGAAAGCGCGGTTGCCGCCGTTCGGTGCGGGGATCGCCCAGACCTCGACCTCCGGATCGGCGGCCAGCATGTTGGCGAAGATCTTGAAGCCCGAGCCGCGAAAGGCCTCGCTGACATTCTGCATCTTGATCGGGTTGCGCAGGTCCGGCTTGTCGGTGCCGTATTCGCGAATCGCGCTGGCATAGGGAATCAGCGGGAATTTCGGCGTCACCGGCTTGCCCTCGCCGAATTCCTCGAAAACCCTGCGCAGCACCGGCTCCACCGCGTCGAACACGTCCTGCTGGGTGACGAAGCTCATCTCGATATCGAGCTGATAGAATTCGCCCGGCGAGCGGTCGGCGCGCGCGTCCTCATCGCGAAAACAAGGCGCGATCTGAAAATAGCGGTCGAAGCCCGCGATCATGATCAGCTGCTTGAACTGCTGGGGCGCCTGCGGCAGTGCGTAGAACTTGCCGGGATGGATGCGCGAGGGCACCAGATAATCGCGGGCGCCCTCCGGCGAGGAGGCGGTCAGGATCGGCGTCTGGAATTCGAAAAAGCCCTGCTCCTTCATCCGCCGCCGTAGCGAGTCGATGATCGCGCCGCGTTTCATGATATTGCGGTGCAAGCGCTCGCGCCGCAGGTCGAGGAAGCGGTATTTCAGTCGCAGTTCTTCGGGATATTCCTGCTCGCCGAAAACCGGCACCGGCAGTTCCGCAGCCGCGCCGAGCACCTCGATCTGCTTGACGAAGACCTCGACCATTCCGGTCGGCAAGTCAGGATTTTCGGTGCCGGCAGGACGGTTGCGAACCAATCCGTCGATTCGCACCACCCATTCCGCGCGCAGCTTTTCGGCATCCTTGAAGGCCGGACTGTCCGGGTCGGCGACCACCTGCGCTACCCCATAATGGTCGCGCAGGTCGATGAACAGCAAGCCACCATGATCGCGAATGCGGTGACACCAGCCGGCCAGGCGCACATCCTTGCCCACATCGCTTTCGCGAAGCGCGCCGCAAGTATGGGTGCGGTAGCGATGCATGGACGGTCCTGGAAGGTGAGTTGCTCGGATTTTAAAGTGGCGGGAGAAGCACATTTATGGCCTTGTTTGTCAAGGCAAAGTCCGCTTTGCCCGGGCGGAAAGCTGAGCTATCTAGGCGCCATGCAGCCGATCACGACAACCGAAGAACTGGCGGCGGCCTGCGCCCGCCTCGCCTGTCATCCCTTCATCACGGTCGATACCGAATTCCTGCGCGAGACGACCTATTATCCCATCCTCTGCGTCATTCAGATGGCCGGCGCGGATGAGGCGGTAGTAATCGACGCAATCGCGCCCGGCATCGACCTCGCCCCCTTCTTTGATTTGATGAACGACGAGAAGGTGCTGAAGGTTTTCCATGCGGCGCGCCAAGACATCGAAATCTGCTGGCACCGCGCGGGAAAGCTACCGCATCCGATCTTCGACACCCAGGTCGCCGCCATGGTGCTCGGCTACGGCGACTCGATCTCCTATGACCAGCTCGTGCAGCGGATTACCGGTGACGTGCTCGACAAATCGAGCCGCTTCACTGACTGGACGCGGCGGCCGATGAGCGAGGCTCAGCTGAATTACGCCGTGTCCGACGTCACGCATCTGCGTGACGTCTATCGCGCGCTCTCGGCCGACCTGGAAAAGCGCGGGCGCACCGAGTGGGTCAGCGCCGAGATGGATGTGCTGACCTCGCCCGATACCTACCGCGCGGACCCGGAAAATGCGTGGCAAAGGCTGAAAAGTAGAGTGCGGAAACCGAAAGAGCTTGCGGTACTGATGGAAATTGCCGCCTGGCGCGAGCGTGAGGCGCAAAGCCGCGATATTCCGCGCGGACGCGTACTAAAGGATGACGTATTGGGTGACATCGCCGTCCAGGCACCCACGACGGTGGAACGGCTCAGCCATCTGCGCTCGCTGCCGAAAGGTTTTGAACGCTCAAAATGGGGAGACGCTATTGTCGAAGCGGTCAACCGCGGCATTGCGCGCGATCCAAAAACACTGCCGCGGCTGGAGCGTTCGCGTGGCGTGGCCAATGGCGGCGCTACCGTCGAACTGCTGAAAGTGTTGCTGCGCATGACCGCCGAGCGCCATGCGGTCGCCGCCAAGGTGATCGCCACGGTCGATGACCTCGAGACAATCGCAGGTGACGACGATGCGGACGTGCCGGCGCTCAAGGGCTGGCGGCGCGAATTATTCGGCAACAAGGCGCTCGCCTTGAAGCAGGGCAAATTAGCGCTGGCGGTGGAGAAGGGCCGCGTGGTTCCGGTGGAGCGCAGTTAGGCAATCCTGAGCCACAATTGAAACAAACTGTCGCGTCCGACTAACGCACTCTTCACGACGCCGCGGTATCACCCGGCCACCCCCGGCTATTTTTTAGACGGAAGCCCCGAAGCATGGCCTATGCCGAAACACGCTCCCTGCGCGCCATAGTCTGTGCCCTCGGTATCGCATCGCTCTGCGGGCCTGCCTTCGCGCAACCAACCAGTCATCCGATCCCCGGCACTTCCTGCCCTAACTTTCCCGCCGATTCCTGGTGGCATGCGGACGTAAGTAAACTGCCAGTGCATGTGCGCAGTGCGCAATGGATGGCACGCATGTCGCCGAGCCGGAAGCTGCATCCAGATTTTGGCCCTTCTTTCGGCGCGCAACCGGCGCCCTACGGCATTCCGATTACGGTGGTGACCGGCTCGCATGCCAAGGTGCGCGTGCAATTTCAATATGCCAGCGAGAGCGACGACGTTCCCTATCCGCTCGGCTCCGATACAAAGGTTGAAGGCGGCCAATGGACATCCGGCGACCGCCATACGGTTGTGGTGGACCGTGACACTTGTCGACTTTATGAAACATGGCAGACGCGACGCGCCAGCGGACGATGGTACGCGGGCAGTGGCGCCACGTGGAACCTGCGCAGCAACCAACTGCGCACACGAGGCTGGACATCTGCCGACGCAGCCGGCCTGCCAATCCTGCCTGGCCTCTTGCGCTACGAGGAAGTTGCGGCCCGCAATATCGATCATGCGATCCGCTTCACCACCGACATCACCGACAAACGTTTTCTGTGGCCGGCGAGACATCAGGCGGGCTCTATCGACGACCCGCGTTTTCCACCTATGGGGGCGCGCTTCCGACTTAAGGCCTCTTATGTAATCGCGTGATCGCTACGCCCGGACACGAGGGCGGTTCTGCTGGCGATGAAAAAATACGGCTTGGTCCTCGCCGATAACGGCTCGCCCTGGTACTTCCAGGGCACTGCCGATATTCGCTGGCCGGTCGCGCTCCTGGACCAGTTGAAGCAAGTACCTGCTTCGGCATTCGAAGCAGTGGATACTTCATCGCTGATGATCGATCCCAATAGCATGAAAGTGCAGCCGTAACCTGAGCGCCATCCCATTGCGGCGAGCGTCTCAGCAGCGCGCCTTCTCGCCCGAGGAAGCTGATCTTTCGCCGATCCACACCGCTGCAACATCTTTGCCGTCTGCTCACCACAGCGTCGCGTTAAGCATGGGGGTTAAGGTTTATTTTCTTTCGTCATGGCGCGCCCTGCCAGCTTGGGGCTTGATGTGGCAGCAGAGAAGGCGCCATGGAAAATAAGATGGACACGGACTCCGCTGATCCTCAGTACGGCAAAGAATTTATCCTCACCCTGGTCGTGGTAATTCTCACACTTGCTTCGGCGTTTTTCCTAAGCGCTGCGTGGTTGACACTGCTCGGCTACTGGGCTTGGGCGGTTCTTCATTGGATTGCGGCCTGAGCCTTGAAGACGCAGAAACTCACGTGCTCACCCCGACGCGCCGCCTGACCGATCAGCACCACGGCTCCGCCTCAGCCACTGCTACCCGCCAAGATGCGATGGAGCGCGCCTCCCGGGCGTGTCACACCGTTTTGAAGAAAGAGGCCGCGGGCTGAAACGCGCCTAATCGCAGTCCGCTTTCAGGCCGAATGAAGCGAGCGCTTCTGCGCAAAGCTTGGTCGGATCGCGCATGCCCTTTTGGGCCGCGGCGATAATCCGGCTGACGAGGACTTCTTTAATAATGTCGGGCTGCCCCGTGTCCTGCAGAGCTTTGCAAGCTCTATCGAAGGCTTCGCTTAACACGCGAACAACGTCCGGCCTGAACGGCGCGTCCTTAAACAAATTGGCTGACATCGCATTCCCCTACGCGCCTACCTTATCAGCGCCGGAGCGAGCGGCAACCCGAATTAGGGACAAAAAAAAGCAAATCAGAGCGGTGAGGAGGAGTTAGGACAGTACGCCCAACGTCCATTTCGCTGACAAAGGCTACCGGCGGCCTACTTCTGCACCTTGGTCTTCGGAACGTAAGTTGCCAGCGTTCGATAGCTGCGGGCGAGTTCTTCATAAGTCTTCTTCATAAGCGGATCTTCGGCCTGCTTCGCCTTCGCCTCGTAATCGATGGCACGTTCCAGATATTGGTTAGCGTGCTCTTGCATCGGGCTTCCCCGCATTTTGTACGAAGCTAACCTTTAGGCGTTGACGCCAACACACAAGAATTAGTGAATGGGCCACCTGCCCAGATCAGAAAAGACCGCTCGATAATTCAATTTGAAGCAACTGGAGTCGAAACAGGGGCCGGGTGCAAATTGGAAACATCGACCAAGTGCGGCGCCTCCGCTACGTCGAAGCAGCCCGTCCCGGACATCCACAAGCTACCTGCGAGAGAATTGCATCGTCGGGCGGCGGCAAGGCGTGTTGCCGGGCGGCAATCATGGCGCGGCAGGTTCAGTCGGTAATAATCACCGGTTCGCGCCCAATCAGGCGTGCGAGCTGTTTCAGTCGGCCGAAAACGCGCTCGCCTGCCAGCATACGGTATTTGCCTTGCAACACCAGCGTCAGCTTGCGCCGGCGCACCTGCAGCGGGGTGTCCGGCAACACGCCCGGCATCGAGGCGGAAACCAGGTAAGCCACGCGCATGGCGAGGCCCAGAATGCGGGCATGATCGAGCATTCGGCTGGAAGCCAGCTCGCGCAGGCGCGGCGACAGATCTTCCTCGATCAGCCCCATGTGCCGGAAATAAACCGTCAGCGCGAGAAACGCGCGCCCGGCATGATCGGTGGCGAAGAACCCGTTATTGGCAATGATGTTGAGCGATTGTTGACCGCGATAATCCGGATGCGTTCGCCAGCCGATATCCGCCAAAAGGCAGGCCGCATGGCGCAACCGGCGTTCCTGAGCGTCCTCCTCCACGCCAGTGGACGCCATGAAGCGGTCGGTCCAGTGAATCAATTCTTCGCCGTGCTGCGGTGAGCGCGAGCGCAGGACGTTGAGATCGGAAGCCGCGGCAATCAAGGCGTCCTGTTTGCGCTGCTTGGCCTTCAGCTGCGAGAAGAGCAACCCCTCTCGCACCCCGAGCACGGATATCACGATGTCTTGCGGCTTGCCGATCCGGATCAGATGCTCCAGCACCAGCGCGGCATAGGGCAACAAAGGCCGGCGCGCCTTGGCCACTACCTCAATCCGCGACAGTGATTCCGGATTCACCCTGTGCACGAGCCGGGCGAATTCCAACGCTTCCTTCGCCGGCAAGATATAATTGTGCATCACATGCAGCGGATAGCCCGTCTGAAACATGTGCAACCGCGCAAGCGCGCGCCAGGTCCCGCCCACGGCGTAAAAGGAGCGGCCTCGCATCGATTTCAGATGAGGAACATGGCGCAAGGCTCTGCTGACGATCTTTTCCGCTTTCTTCAGGGATTTCGACGCGGCGTCCTGCAGCACCAGCCCGCCAAGCGGCAGCGTAACGCGGGCGCCGATATGTGAGCCACGGACAAGGGTGCATTCCAGCGAACCGCCGCCCAAATCGCCGACGATACCGTCGGGATGGTGGATGCCGGATACTACCCCCAAGGCGGACAATTGCGCTTCGCGCGGGCCTGACAACACGTCGATCTTGGCCCGGCAGATGCGTTCCGCTGCGGCGATAAATGCAGGTCCGTTGGTGGCGTCGCGACAGGCGGCAGTGGCGATCACCCACAGCCGCTTCACCAATAACGTGTCGCAGAGTGCGCGAAAGCGTCTTAACGCCCGCAACGCCTCCATGACCGCGTCCCTGGCGAGCAAACCCGTGGATTGCACCTGACGCCCAAGCCCGCACAGCTCTTTTTCATTGAAGATCGGCGTTGGCGCACGCGTCAACCCTTCGTACACCACGAGGCGGACCGAATTGGAGCCGATGTCGATGACCGCAACAGGCGGACCCGCATCGAGCCTGCCCTGGGCGACTTTGTTTCCAGCCGGCAACCGGCTACGCCCGGTCGAGGCGACGCGAGAGACGGGGCGACGATTCCTTGAGCGATTTGCCACGGCCGGAGAGACTCGGATTGGTCATGAAATATTTTTGCGCATTGAACGGCTCTTCACCCGCCGCCGCCTTTATGCGCGTCGAGCTGCCATCCGGCAAGAGCCTCCAGCTCTGCTCATTATCCTTGAGGTTCGCGATCATGATCTGATCGAGAACCTGCTCATGCACGGTCGGATTAAGAATTGGGCATAAAACTTCGACGCGTCGGTCGAGGTTTCGCGGCATTAAATCGGCAGACGAAATGTAGACTGCCGCCTTCGGATGCGGCAGGCCAAGGCCGGCGCCGAAACAATAGATGCGACCGTGCTCGAGGAAGCGGCCAACGATTGATTTCACCCGGATATTGTCGGAAAGCCCGGGGACCTGCGGCCGAAGGCAGCAGATTCCGCGCACGATAAGCTCGATCTGCACGCCCGCTTGCGAGGCCCGATAGAGCGCATCGATGACGTCGGGATCGACAAGCGCATTCATCTTCATCCAGATCGCGCCGCGCCGCCCGGCCTTGGCATGCACGATTTCGTCGGCAATGTGCTTCTGGATGCGCTTACGCAGCGTGAGCGGTGACACCGCCATTTTTTCCAATTCTGCAGGCTCAGCATAGCCGGTAATGAAGTTAAACACGCGTGCAACATCGCGCGCGATCACGGGATCGGCGCTGAAGAAGGACAGGTCCGTGTAAACCCGTGCCGTTACGGGATGATAATTACCGGTTCCGACGTGGACATAGGTTGCGAGCGATGAACCTTCACGCCGAACCACCAGCGACAATTTGCTGTGGGTCTTCAGCTCGATGAAACCAAACACCACCTGCACGCCCGCGCGCTCCAGGTCGCGAGACCAGCGGATGTTGGCCTCCTCGTCGAAGCGCGCCTTCAATTCCACCAGCGCGGTTACGGATTTTCCCGCTTCGGCAGCTTCCGCCAGCGCCTTGATAATCGGGGAATCGGCCGAGGTGCGGTAGAGAGTCTGCTTGATCGCGACGACATTCGGATCGCGCGCGGCCTGCTGCAGGAACTGCACCACCACGTCGAAGGACTCGTATGGGTGGTGAACGATAAGATCCTTCTGCCGGATGGCGGCGAAGCAGTCGCCACCCTGCTCGCGGATGCGCTCCGGATAGCGTGGATTGTAAGGCACGAAGTGCAAGTCGGGCCGGTCCACATTCGTGAGCTGCGCCAGCTCGTTCAGCGCCAGTACCCCGTCAATCAGCACCAGTTCGTCGTCGGCTACCGCGAGCGCGCGCTGGACGAAACGGCGCAGCTCCTCGGGCATCGCCGCCTCTACCTCCAGGCGGATCACTGATCCGCGGCGGCGGCGCTTGAGCACGGTTTCGAACAGCCGGACCAGATCCTCGGCTTCTTCTTCGACTTCAAGTTCGGAATCACGGATCACGCGGAAGGCGCCCTGTCCCTTCACCGCGTAGCCGGGAAAAAGCCGGCCAATAAACAGGCTGGTGGCCTGCTCGATGGTCACCATGCGAACGGCATCGCTCTCGTTTCCCGTCAGCCGGATGAAGCGGTCGATCTTGTTCGGCATGCGAATGAGCGCATTCATCCCTTTGCCATCGCTGGTGCGGGTGAGCTGTAGCGCGATAGAAAAGTTGAGATTCGAAATAAAGGGAAACGGATGGGCTGGATCGACAGCAAGCGGCGTCAGCAAGGGAAAGACGTGAACCAGAAAATGCGATTCCAGCGCGGCACGCTCCTGTTTGGTGATATCCGCACTGTCGACCAGGACGATCCGCTGTTCGGCAAGTTCCTTGCGCAACGCTTTCCAGCGTTGCTGCTGATCGAAAGCAAGGCGCGAGGCCATCTCGTTGATGCGCGCGAGCTGTTCGCTGGGCGTCAAACCCTCCGGGCTCTTGGTAGTAATGCCCGCGCGCACATGGCCCTTAAGACCGGCGACGCGGACCATGAAGAATTCATCCAGGTTGTTGGCCGAGATCGAAAGAAAGCGTACCCGCTCAAGCAGGGGATGGTTCTGGTTCTCCGCCTCTTCCAGAACCCTGCGATTAAACTGCAACCAGGACAATTCCCGGTTGATAAACCGATCCCCGCTGGCGGCTTCGAATAGCGGCGTGGGCGCTGCCGGTTCTGGGGCTGAAGCCGGAGTTCTGCTTTTTTTCTCTGTTAAAACAGTAGCTTGTGAAATGTCGGTCATGACCTGAAGTATAACATTAAAAGGTTACTTAGCCGCGCATCGTGTCGTCTCGATGACATGATCGCGCTTGGGGGCTTCCCCTCGTCAAGCACCGGCATCACGAAAAAGGTCCGCAGCAAGCGCACGGTTGACCGCCCTTTTCTGCCGCAAGGCCTCCCGGTCGAGCCGCTCCACCGCGGAGCGGGCAGCGCCGAATGACCGTTCGATCCGGCTGGTCAAATAGCCCACCACTGCTTCATCCACGGTGAGTTGGCGGTCGGCGCAGAGCTTGACAATGACCGAGCGCAGCAAGGCGTCGTCCGGAGCCTTGAGCGCAACGACCGGCACGGCCCGCAGCCGCGACGCCAAATCGCGCAACCCGACATTCCAGTTGGCCGGCGACATGCGCGCCGTGAGCAGGATAAAGGCCCGCTCTTCCCGCGCGAGGTTGAGCACATGGAAAAGCGAGGCTTCGTCGAATTCCCCCGCCCCGAGATCCTCGATCACCAGCGCGCCGGTTGCGAGCGCCATCGGCGGCGAAGTCTCCGTCAGCGCGCGTGCGGCGATGACGCGTGCGCCCGAAGCCGCAGCCCAAATCGCGGCGAGATGACTCTTGCCGCTGCCTTCCGGCCCCGTCAGCATGACCACCGGGGCCGGCCAATCGGGCCAAGCTTCCAGCAGCTTCAGCGCCGTCGCATTAGAAGGGCCTTCCAGAAAGTCTTCGCGCGCCAGGCTCTCTTCATGCCCGAGCGCAAGCGCAAGCTGCCGCGGCCGTGCATTCCTCCGGTCGGGTTCCCGGTCGCGCATTAGCGCGCGCCGCTCTTGTAAATCGGGCTGTCCAGATAACGCTCGACGCCGAAGCGCGCCAGGACACCGACCGCCGCCGCCAACGGAACCGCGAGCAGCAAGCCGAGGAAGCCAAAGAGATAGCCGAAGGCGAATAAGGCGAACATCAACCAGAGCGGATGCAGGCCGACGCTATCGCCGACCAGTTTCGGCACGAGAATATTACCTTCGATGAACTGCCCGAACAGGAATATGCCCATGACAGCGACGATCCAGATCCATTCCGGCCAGAATTGTGCCAGCGCGATGCCCGTCGCCAGGACGAAGCCGGTGACGGAGCCGACATAGGGAATGAAACTGATCAGGCCGGACAGCAGCCCAATCAGCAGGCCGAAATTCAGCCCCACCACGGACAGCGCGACGGCGTAGAAAATACCGAGGAGAACGCAAACCACCGTCTGGCCGCGCACAAATCCGGCAATTGCCGCGTCGGTCTGCCGCGCGAGCTTCACCACCGTGTCGTGCTGCGAGCGCGGCACCAGCCGCTCCAGACTTGTGATGATGCGCTCCCAATCGACGATGAAATAGAAGGCAACGACCGGAGTTATGACGAGGAGCGAGAAGAGCGAGAGCACCGCGGTGCCGCCCGACCAGATCTTGCCGAGAAAAGCCGTTCCCAGCGCGGCGGCTTGGGTCATCAGCTCACCGCTGGATTTGTCCGCGCCGGCAAAGCGCTCGCCAACAATGCGGCTCAGCCAGGGGCGGCTCGGATCGCTGATCAGCGCCTGAAGCTTGCGCACATAACCCGGCAGGTCCTCGATGAAGGCCGCAAGCTGCGCACCGATCACCGGCACGATCAGCAGGATCAGCAGCACACAGAACAGGACAACCAGCGTGATGACAATCAGCGCCGCGATCCAGCGAGGGAGCAAGCGTTCCAGCCGGTTGGTCAGCGGATTGCACAGATAGGCAATCGTGGCTCCCGCCACGAAAGGTAACAGCACGTCGCCCAACAGCCACATCACGACGATGGTGAGGGCAAAGATCGATGCCCAGAAAACGATCTGTCGCCGGAAATTCATCGTCCTCGCGTCTGCGCGCATGCCGCGTTGCCTTCGTTCAATTTCGGGCTTCTGCCGAATTCATGTGGCGGACCCATTCGCGCAGATAGAAGCCGATTGAAAGCAGGGTCAAGATAACGACCAGCCCCATCATCACGGTGAGCAGTGGCTCCGCGTTTATACTTAGGGCCAGCGAGGCCAGCGTGAGCGTCGCGAAGACGATCTGTGCAGCAGTATTCACTTTTGAGACGAGCACCGGCTTCATCGCCACCGGGTTATCCACCAGCCATGACAACAACACGGCGCCGACGATCATCATGTCGCGCGAGACTACCAGAATCACCAGCCAAGCGGGCAGCACGCCGGTGATACCAAGCGCCACATAGATGGAAACGATGAGCACCTTATCAGCCAGTGGATCGAGATAGGCTCCGAGTTCGGTCGCCATCCCGAACCGCTTGGCCAAAAAACCATCGACTGCATCGCTGATACCGGCGACGAGAAAAAGCAGAAAGGCCAGCCGCATCTCGCCGGCGATGATGGCCCAGACCAGAACAGGAACCAGCAAGATGCGGGCAAGGGTAATAAGGTTTGGGATACTCATGGATCTGGAGTTTTGCGGGTCCCGGTAACAGCCGCCCTGCCCTTACGCCGGGAAGCGCGCCGCACAAGCTTTCAGTATAGCCACGATCCTGCCATTGCACAGCGCATGATTCCCAAGTACCGAATTTGCAGATTCGCTGCGTAAGCCAAGGAAATATCATGGGCGACAAAGTGTCCGGCCTCACCTATGCCGAGGCCGGCGTCGATATTGACGCCGGCAATCGCATGGTGGAGCTGATCAAGCCGCTCGTTCGGGCGACGGCGCGGCGGGGCGCGGACGGGGAAATCGGCGGCTTCGGGGGCATTTTCGATCTGAAAAGCGCCGGCTTTAGCGATCCGGTGCTGGTGGCTTCCACCGATGGCGTCGGCACCAAGGTCAAGATTGCCTGCGAAACGGGCCGTCACGCCACCATCGGCATCGATCTGGTCGCCATGTCCGTCAATGACCTGGTTGTGCAAGGTGCCGAGCCGCTGTTTTTTCTGGATTATTTTGCCTGCAGCAAGCTCGATCCGGAAATCGGTGCGGCGGTCGTCGCAGGCATCGCCGAAGGTTGCCGCCAAGCCGGTTGCGCGCTGATCGGCGGCGAGACCGCCGAAATGCCCGGAATTTATCAACCCGGAGACTATGACTTGGCGGGCTTCGCCGTCGGCGCAGCGGAGCGCGGGACATTGCTGCCGCGCACCGACATCGCGGTCGGGGATATCATGCTTGGGCTTAAATCGTCCGGCGTGCATTCCAACGGCTTTTCGCTCGTGCGCAAAGTCGCGAGCCATGCCGGGCTGGACTGGAACGCGCCGGCGCCGTTCGATCCTGCCAAGACCCTGGGCGAAGCGGTGCTCACGCCGACGCGCATTTATGTAAAATCCTGCCTCGCAGCGATTGGCGAAAGCAAATCTGTGAAGGCGCTGGCGCATATCACCGGCGGCGGATTTCTCGACAATATTCCGCGCGTGCTGCCGAAAGGACTCGGCGCCACGGTGAACCTCACCCGCGTGCCGGTGCTGCCGGTATTTCAGTGGCTCGCGCACGCGGGCAACGTCGCACAGGAAGAAATGCTACGCACCTTCAATTGCGGTGTCGGCATGGTGCTGGTGGCGGCGCCAAAAGACGCCCGGGCGATCACTGCAGTTCTCCAGCGCGAGGGTGAAAGCGTGGTCGAACTGGGAGAGATCGTTCCGGCCGCGAGCGGCCCGCAAGTCCGTTATACTGGAAGCCTTGAGCTCGCACGGTGACATAAATGGCGCGCAAGCGTGTGGCGGTTCTGATTTCAGGCCGGGGTTCCAACCTGGCCGCGCTGATTGAAGCCGCCAAAGACAGCAGTTATCCCGCCGAGATCGTGCTGGTCGTTTCCAACCGTCCGCAGGCGGAAGGCATCGTCTATGCGCGCGGCGCCGGCATCGCGACAACTATCATCGACCACACCGACTATGGAAAAAATCGCGAAGCCTTTGAGCAGGCGCTGCAAGCCGTGCTCGAGGGCAGCGGCATCGAGATCGTCTGCCTTGCCGGCTTTATGCGGTTATTGACGCCGTGGTTCATCGGCCGTTGGCAAGGTCGGATGCTCAACATCCACCCGGCCCTGCTCCCGAATTTCAAAGGCCTGCATACGCATGAGCAGGCGTTGTCCGCCGGCGCGACGTCACATGGCGCAACCGTGCATTTTGTCACCGCCGACATGGATGCGGGGCCGACGATCTGTCAGGCCGCGGTACCGGTGCTCGATGGTGATACGACGGAAACGCTCGCCGAGCGCGTGCTCGCGGTCGAGCACAAGATTTATCCCTTGGCACTAAAATGGCTGGCGGAAGGAAAGTTGCGCGTTGTCGACGGCAAATGCATCATCGACAACGCGCGCGTTCCAGACGGCGTGACAGTGCCGGCCTAATCTCTTGCCGGTTGTCGGGATATCGGATCCGGATGCGGGAATTCTTCCGGCCCCGGCGGATCGACGATCAGCGGTTCCTCCAGCATTGCTTTATGCTTGCTGCGACGAATGAGCCATCCAATCGCCAGCACAAAGACCACGCCGGCGGCCGCCGACCAGAACTCCCAGCGGTGCACCAATTCCTCGCCCAGATAGCCGGCGACCGCAGCATCCTTGATGATGATCTCGCCCGCGACCCAACCGAGCAAACCGGCCCCGGCCCAGACCAGGATCGGGAAACGATCGAGCATCGCCATCAGCAGCGCGCTGCCGGCGATGATCAGCGGCACGCTGGTCGCAAGACCGAAGGTAATCAACGAAAACTTGACATAAGAGGCGAGGTCGAGAGCCTGTTGCCCGGTATACGCCGCGGCCATCTTCACCGCGGCAGAGTCGGCCGCGCCGGCGATGGCGATCACGTTGTCGAGGCTCATCACGATGTCCGCGATGGCGATGATGCGCACCGCAGGCCACAAGGCGTCGGCGGCTTTGACCTTGCCATCGCCGTGATCCTCTTCCGGCACCAGGAGCTTGATGGCGACCCACAGGAGCAGCAACCCGCCGACCAACTTAAGGAATGGAAAGGCCATGATCGACGCGACCACGGCGGTAAAAAGGATGCGCAGCAGCACCGCCACGCCGGCGCCGAGGATCATGCCCCAGAACCGCTGACGCGGCTCCAGCATGCGGCAGGCCATCGCGATCACCACGGCGTTATCGCCGGAAAGCAGCACGTTGATCCAGATGATCTGCAGCGCCGCAAGCCAATAGGCCGGATGCGTGATTTCCTCTAACAGCAATTCCACGGTCGCTTGTCCTTTTCTCTGTCGGCGGATGGACGTCCGCTCATAAAAAAATTGCACCTGATCGCAGTGCAATCTATCGGGATCGCCCGGCCTCTGCTACGAAAACTGGACAGGCTCGCGGCGGACTTTTGGCCGCATCCAAACGAGTGTCAGCCGACAATTTCCTCCTTGGAAAAGAATTGGGCGATCTCCTGGGCCGCTGTTTCCGGCGCGTCGGAGCCGTGCACCGAATTTTCCCCGACCGAGCGCGCATGTACCTTGCGGATCGTGGCCGGGGCCGCCTTCGCTGGATCGGTCGCCCCCATCACCTCGCGATACTTTGCCACCGCGTTATCGCCCTCGAGCACCTGCACGACCACCGGGCCGGAGGTCATGAAATCCACCAGCTCGCCGTAAAACGGGCGCTCCTTATGCACTTCGTAGAATTTTTCGGCTTGTTGGCGGCTCATGCGGATGCGCCGCTGCGCGACGATGCGCAGCCCTGCCGCCTCGATCATGGCATTGATGGCACCGGTCAGATTTCGCGCGGTCGCGTCGGGCTTGATGATAGAAAAAGTGCGTTCGACCGCCATCGCGTCGTCCTTCAAAAAAAATCCCCGGAGCATGCGCGCGATCAGCAAAAGCGGGCACCGGTTTTGCGTTCGATCGCGCGCTTACTATTAAATTCGCGCAAGATCTTGTCGGCGAACCGGGTTCCACTTCGCCGGATCATACGCCGGCGCGGGGCTGCGGCGCTTATAGCGGCAGGTCTCCCGAGCGGCAAGGCTGTTTGAACCTGATCTGAACGGCCTGCCGCGGCCCAGTTCATCTGCCTGAAGCTCTTATGAATTCGCCGCTCAGAACGCGTTCAGCGCTGCTGCCTATGATGGCGACACTAAACGCTTGGATGTCCGGCCGCAGCCAATGCGGCGGCATCCAAAAACCGGGAGACTCCCATGTTCCGCAAGATCACTTACGCGCTTGCCGCAGCGACCCTCGTAGCCACCGCAGCGATCCCGACCACAGCCTCGGCGCATTGGCGCGACGGCTGGCGTCATCATCACCGCCCCCACTATGGCGTCAATGTGCGCTACGCCGCGCCGTATTACGCCTATTCCCGATACTGCTTCACGAAGAAGCGCTGGGTTCGCACCCATTGGGGTTGGCGGGTGCAGCGCGTCCGGGTCTGCCGCTGAGCGATCGGTTGCATGAATGCGTAGGCCCCGGCCTCGCTTCTGCGAGGCCGGGATTTTGATTCGGTAAACAGCGCAGAGGGGCATCCATATTGTCGAGGAAACCTTGGGCAGAGGCTCAAGCCGCCAAGCGACATCGCGCAGTGGCGAATCCGAAAAGGGCGGCCCTTGCGACCGCCCTGGTGGCTTTCGTGCCGAGGAAGTCTGTTGCGCGCTACTGCACAGTCGCGGCAGCCGGTAGATCGGCTCCCGAGATCCCGCCTTTCGGCCTGCTGTCGAGGTCAAAGCGATCGAGGTTCATCACCTTGGTCCACGCCGCCACGAAGTCCTTCACGAACTTCTCCTTTGAGTCGGCGCAGGCATAGACCTCCGCAAACGCGCGAAGTTGCGAATGCGAGCCAAAGATCAGGTCGACGCTCGTGGCGGTCCACTTGGCCGCGTTCGTCTTGCGGTCGCGGCCCTCATACACATTGTCGCCGGCCTGGTGCCACTGCGTGCTCATGTCGAGGAGGTTGACGAAGAAGTCATTCGTCAGCTTGCCCAGCTGCTTGGTGAGGACGCCGTGCTTGGAGTCGTCGACGGTGGCGCCGAGCACCCGCAGGCCACCGATGAGCACCGTCGTTTCGGGCGCCGTTAGCCGCAGCAACGCAGCCCGATCCACCAACGCCTCCGTGGGCGCCATGAACTGGAGCTTCTTGCTGTTGACGTAGTTCCGGAAGCCGTCGGCGCGCGGTTCTAGCGGCGCGAAGGACTCAACGTCGGTCTGCTCCTGGGACGCGTCCATGCGTCCCGGTGCGAAGGGCACCTTAATGTCGACGCCGGCGTCCTTCGCGGCCTTTTCGACCGCCGCGCAGCCGCCAAGAACGATCAGGTCAGCCAGCGAAACCTTTTTGCCGAACTCCTTCTGGATCGCTTCGAGCTTCTGCAGGACGGTCTTCAGCTGGGCAGGCTGGTTGACCTCCCAGTCCTTCTGCGGCGCGAGACGGATGCGCGCGCCGTTCGCACCACCGCGCTTGTCGGAGCCGCGGAACGTCGAAGCCGACGCCCAGGCGGTCGAGACCAGCTGCGACACCGTCAGACCCGACGACAGGATCTTCGCCTTCAGCGCGGCAGCGTCCTCGTCATCGATCAGCGGATGATTCACCGCCGGGATCGGATCCTGCCAGATCAGCGTCTCCTTCGGCACGAGCGGGCCGAGATAACGATGGATCGGGCCCATGTCGCGATGCGTGAGCTTGAACCACGCACGCGCAAATGCATCCGCGAACTGCTCCGGATGCTCGTGGAAGCGCCGCGAGATCTTTTCGTAGGCCGGGTCCATCCGCAGCGACAGGTCGGTGGTCAGCATCATCGGCACATGCTTCTTCGACTTGTCGAAGGCATCGGGAATCGTGGCAGCGGCGCCTTTTGCTTTCCACTGCGGCACACCGGCCGGGCTCTTCGTCAACTCCCATTCGTTTTCGAACAGGTTCTTGAAGAAGTGGTTGCTCCACTGCGTCGGCGTCTGCGACCAGGTGACTTCCGGGCCGCCGGTGATCGCGTCGCACCCCACGCCCGTATTATGTTTGCTCTTCCAACCGAGACCCTGATCCTCGAGGGCGCCGCTTTCCGGGTCCGGTCCGACCAGCGACGGATCGCCCGCGCCGTGGGCCTTGCCGAAGGTGTGGCCGCCCGCAATCAGCGCGACCGTCTCTTCGTCGTTCATTGCCATGCGGAAGAACGTTTCGCGGATGTCCTTCGCCGCGGCGATGGGGTCGGGATTGCCGTTCGGCCCCGCCGGATTCACGTAGATCAGGCCCATTTGCACTGCGCCGAGCGGTTCCGAAAGCTGGCGTTCGCCACTGTAGCGTTCATCACCCAGCCACGTTCCCTCAGGACCCCAAAAGAGCTCTTCAGGCTCCCAGACGTCGGCGCGGCCACCGGCGAAACCGAACGTCTTGAAGCCCATCGAACTCGAGCGCAACGTTGCCGACGAGAACCATCAGGTCGGCCCAGGAGATTTTCCGGCCGTACTTCTGCTTGATCGGCCACAAGAGTCGGCGTGCCTTGTCGAGGTTCGCGTTATCCGGCCAAGAGTTGAGTGGAGCAAAGCGCTGCTGGCCGGTGCCGGCACCGCCGCGGCCGTCGGTGATGCGGTAGGTGCCGGCGGCATGCCACGCCAAGCGGATGAACAATCCACCATAATGGCCGAAGTCGGCCGGCCACCACTCCTGCGAATCCGTCATCAGGGCATGCAGGTCCTTGATTACGGCGTTGAGATCGAGAGTCTTGAACTCCTTGGCGTAGTCGAAATCCTTCCCCATCGGATCGGACAGCGACGAGTTCCGATGCAGCATCTCGATGTCCAGCGCGTCCGGCCACCAGTCGCGATTCCTGTGTCCGCGGGCGCCTGTGAACGGGCATTTGCCGGGGCCTGTGTCGTCGGTCTTTGCATCCATGGAATATCCTCCCTTTTTTGAGATGCGGGTTGGGCGCGAGTTTCCCCCGCTCATTAGATAAGGTCTAATCGAATTGCCTATTGGGTCCGATAAGGCTATCTTATCGGCGTGGTCACGTTGAAGCAGTTGCGCTACTTCGAGGCGCTCGCCCGGCATCGGCATTTCGGCAAGGCGGCTGAGGATTGCGCGATCAGCCAGCCCGCCCTTTCCATGCAAATCCGCGAGTTGGAACAGTCGCTTGGCGCCCCCCTGGTGGAGCGCCGGCCGAACGAGGTAGTGCTGACTGAACTCGGGGGCGAGGTCGCGCACCGCGCGCAACAAGTGCTTACCGGCGCCAATGATCTTGTCGACTTCGCGCGGCATCAACAGAAAATGTTGTCGGGGCCGTTGCGGCTCGGCGTAATTCCGACGATCGCGCCTTATCTGCTCCCGCGCGTCTTGCCGGCGCTCCAGAAACAATACCCCGACCTAAGGCTGGAGCTACGCGAGACCCAGACCGCCGTGTTGCTGGATGAACTCGCGCGCGGAAGTCTGCATCTGCTCATCCTTGCCTTGCCTGTCGGCAACGGCGAGATCGAGACACTCAAGTTGTTTGACGATCCATTCCTGCTGGCGGTACCGGCGGACGATCCGCTGCCGGCGAAAGCGCGGGTGAACGCGCATGATGTCAGCCAGCGCCAGCTGATCCTGCTGGAGGAAGGCCACTGCCTGCGCGACCAGGCGCTCGCCTTCTGCGCGATGCAGAATTCCGAGCCGACCGCCGGTCTCGGCGCCACCAGTCTCGCGACGGTGACCCAAATGGTCGCCAACGGCTACGGCGCAACTTTGCTGCCACGCATCGCGCTCGACGCCAAGCTTGCGGACCGGCGCGTGAAGCTTTTGCGTTTCACCGATCCGGAACCGCGCCGCAGCATCGGTCTGGCCTGGCGGCGCACCTCGCCGCGCAAGGCAGATTTTCTCGCGCTTGGGCAAGTCATCACACAGACGCTCGGCCTCGGCACGCAAGCAAAAAAAGGGCAGCCCGCAAGCCGCCTTTGATCCCGCCTGGTGAACCAAATTGCCAGCCGCGCTGGGGGCAAGATAGCAGACGCCGCCGGAATGCAAACTGGCTGCGCGTTATAAACACTTGCATCCGGCCGAGGGCATAGCCACAAAGCGCCCCATGCTTCTCATCAGAGACCTATCCATCCGCGTGGCCGGACGCCTGTTGATTGACCACACGTCGGTTCAGCTTCCCGCGAATTCCCGAGTCGGTTTCGTGGGGCGCAACGGAACCGGCAAGACCACGTTGTTTCGCGCCATCGCGGGAGAACTGTCGCCGGAAACCGGCAGCATCGTCCTGCCCTCACGCACGCGAATCGGCCGACTGGCGCAGGAAGCCCCGGATGGGCCGCAGAGTCTGGTCGAGGTGGTGCTTTCGGCAGATGCCGAGCGCGCGCAGCTGCTGGCCGAGGCAGATACCGCGCGCGATCCGCACCGAATCGCGGAAATCCATGCGCGTCTCGTGGACATCGATGCACATTCCGCTCCGGCGCGCGCGGCTTCCATCCTGGCGGGTCTTGGTTTCTCTACCGAGGCGCAGCAGCGCCCCGTCGGCGAATTTTCCGGCGGCTGGCGCATGCGCGTGGCGCTTGCTGCCGTGCTGTTCTCCGAGCCCGACTTGCTGCTGCTCGACGAACCGACCAACTATCTCGACCTCGAAGGCACGCTCTGGCTGGAGGACCACCTCGCCCGCTATCCAAAAAGTCTGATCGTCGTCAGCCACGACCGCGACCTGCTCGACAATTCGGTCGATCACATCCTGCATCTCGGAAACGAAAAGCTGACGCTTTACCGCGGCGGCTATTCGTCTTTCGCGCGTCAGCGTGCCGAGCGTCAGCAGCTCGATGCCAAAGCGGCGAAGAAGCAGGAGGCCCAGCGCAAACATTTGCAGGCCTTCGTCGACCGATTCAAAGCCAAGGCCAGCAAGGCGAAACAGGCGCAGTCACGCGTCAAGCTGCTCGCCAAGCTGGTGCCGATCGAGGCCATGATCGATCGCGACGTTCTCCCAATCACCTTCCCGGCACCGGAAAGACTGTTGTCGCCGCCGATCATCGCCATGGAGGGCGTTGCCGCCGGCTATGAACCCGGACGTCCGGTGTTGCGCGATCTCAGCCTGCGCATCGACAACGACGACCGCATCGCGCTGCTTGGCTCAAACGGCAACGGCAAATCGACCTTGTCCAAGATCCTTGCCGAGCGGCTTTCGTCCGCTGGGTGGACAGATTACCCGCGCCTCCAAGCTCAAGATTGGCTATTTCGCGCAGCACCAGCTCGACGAGTTGCATCTCAACGAAAGCGCTTACGACCATGTGCGCGCCCTGATGCCGAAAGCGAGCGAGGCGCAGGTGCGGGCGCGGGCCGGCGCCATCGGCTTTTCCGCTGACAAGGCCGACACGCCAGTCTCCAGTCTCTCCGGTGGCGAGAAAGCACGGCTGTTGCTCGGGCTTGCAACTTTCGATCATCCGCATCTGATCATTCTGGATGAGCCGACCAACCATCTCGATATCGATAGCCGCGCCGCGCTGGTCGATGCGATCAACGACTACCCCGGCGCGGTGATTCTGGTGTCGCATGACCGCTATCTGCTCGAGGCCTGCGTCGACCGGCTTTGGCTGGTTGAGAACGGCTCGGTCGCGGCCTTTGACGGCGATCTCGAGCAATACCGGCGGATGGTGCTTCGCGGCGACCGCGCCCGCTCCGGCAACGGCGCGGCCAAGGGGGAACCGCAACTCTCAAAGGTCGAAGCCAGGCGCGCCGCCGCCGACAGACGCGCAGAGCTTGCGCCCTTGCGTCACAAAATCACCACGGCGGAAAAAGCCATCACCAGGCACAAGGCTGAGATCGAACGGTTGGAAGCCGCGCTCGCCGGCGGGCTGTTCACGCAGGACCCGCAGAAAGCCGCAGGTGTCGCCAAGGCGCGCGCAGATGCTGCCGTTGCGCTGGCGCGTGCCGAAGAGGAATGGCTGGAAGCGAGCGCCGCCTTCGAGGCGGTCACGGCGTGACTTTAGGTGCCTGCGCGGCGCGGTTTCGCCGCGGGCTTTTGCGGTTTTTGCGGCGCCGGTTCAGCCACGCGTGCGATCTCGGTCAATTGGCCGGCCGTGAAGGAATACAGCCCCGGACGTTCGCCGCGGCTATACAGCAGCTTGGACAAGCGCTCGCCGCGTTCATTGGCACCGATATCGACCTTTTCCGGCGCGCCCAGCACCCGCACAACCGCGCATTCGCTCATCTGCAACGCGACCGCGCCCGCAACCTTCGGTTCGGAGCCGTCTTCGGCGGCCGCTGCCTCGGCGCAGCTGCCGTCGGCGCTGATATAATCCGCCGCCGTAAGGGGAGTGCGTTTGAATGTTGATGGGACTGACATCGATGCCTTGGAATATGGATTCCATTCGAAGCTGGTGACGCTGAAGTCCGAAGCCTTCGGCACCAGTTCTGTGACCTTCTCCATCGAGCCGCAGGCGCCAAGCGTCAGCGCCAGCATCGTCACCGGCAGGGCCAAGCCCCGCATCCGATTCCGCCCAAAATATTGCATCTGTTAGGAAATCCCTGTCCGGCCGAACCGGAAACGACCAAGCCTAATTTTGCGACACGATCATGACGGCTTCAATGCCTTAGACAACCCGAAAAAACCATCTTCGGGCACAATTAATTAATGCGGTCAGGCCCTTTTCACCCACCGGCCCTGCTCATCCGGCTGCCAATAAGTGGCCTCGAAACCCTGCGCCTTGACCTCCGTCCAGCGCTCGCGCGCGGCGGCAATAGCATCCGGATCATCGCCGTCGAACAGCAGGACCACGCGTTCGTATGCCGCCGTATCGACGGGGAACGGCGCCCCATCGACCAGAAAACGAACCTGGGCGCTGTTAACATTGTCGTCCCCGCTGGTGATCAGGACAGGCTGTTGCGCGGCCTCTGCTTCCTTGGACGTGCCGTGCGGTAGAAAAGCGTCATCGCGGTAGGTCCACAGATGCGCATCAAGCGCCTCAACGCGCTCATCCGATGATGCCTGCACCACGACACGCCAGCCGCGCTGCAATGATTTTTCCAACAGCGTCGGCAGCACCCGTTCCAGCGGCTGGCGTTGCAAATGGTAGAAAAGGATCTCGGTCATCGCTCCGCCGCGCGGTTATTTCTCGTAATAATCCGCTACCAGCCGGTCAAGCAACCGGACGCCGAAGCCGGAGCCCCAGCTCTTATTGATGTCGGTCTGGGGCGATCCCATGCCGGTGCCGGCGATGTCGAGATGGGCCCATGGGGTTTTATCGACGAAACGCTGCAGGAACTGTGCCGCGGTAATCGAGCCCGCGTTACGGCCGCCGGTATTCTTCACGTCGGCGAATTTGGAATCGATCAGCTTGTCGTATTCGGGACCGAGCGGCATGCGCCAGACGCGCTCGCCGGTAGCTTCGCCGGCCTTGGTCAGGCGTTCGGACAGCTTGTCGTCATTGGAGAACAGCCCGGCGTATTCATGCCCGAGCGCGACGATGATCGCGCCGGTTAGCGTGGCCAGATTGACCATGAATTTCGGCTTGAAGCGCTTGTTGACGTAATGCAGCACGTCGGCCAGCACCAGTCGGCCTTCCGCATCAGTGTTAATGATCTCGATGGTCTGGCCGGACATAGAGGTGACAATGTCGCCCGGGCGCTGGGCCTTGCCGTCCGGCATGTTCTCAACCAGCCCGATCGCACCGACCACGTTGACCCTGGCTTTGCGCGCGGCCAGCGCATGCATAAGACCGACGACGCAGGCCGCGCCCGCCATATCGCCCTTCATATCCTCCATGCTGCCCGCCGGCTTGATGGAAATGCCGCCGGTATCGAAGCACACACCTTTGCCAATGAAGGCGACCGGCGGCGTCCCCGGCTTGCCGCCGTTCCAGCGCATCACCACGAGGCGGCTGTCGCGCACCGACCCCTGCCCCACGCCGAGCAAGGCATTCATCCCGAGCTTCCGCATCGCCTTGACGTCGAGCACCTCGACCGCAACGCCCTGTTTTTTCAGCGCAGCCGCGCGACGGGCGAACTCCTCCGGATAGAGAACATTCGGCGGCTCGTTGACGAGGTCACGCGCGATCACGGTGCCTTCAGTAATTGCCGCGCGCGATGCCCAGGCCTTGCGGGTCGCACCTGCGTCTTCTACCGCCACCGTCATCTTGGCGAGGGCTGGCTTTTCCTCGCCTTCTTTACGTTTGGTCTTGTAACGCTCGAATGCATAGGCGCGCAGCTGCGCGCCCATGGCTAAATCGGCGGCCTGATCCGGCTTCATCGCGCCGGCTGGCAGGTCGGCAACGATGGTGACCTCGGTGCAGGATTGCGGAAGTTTGCCTACTGCCTTGCCGCCGAGCTTGATGATGTCGAGCGGCTTCAAATCTTTCGCCTTGCCTACGCCCATGACCACCAGCCGGGAAACCGGCAAGCTGGACGGAGCGATAATGTCGAGCGTCCCTGTTTTGCCGGTGAAGCTGTCTGCGGTTGCCGCGCGCTTGATGAAGTCAGTTGCTTGCCCGAGCAACCGCTTCGAGGCCGCGCCGAAGGCGAGCTTATCGTCGCAGAAAACCACCAGTGCGCCCTTGGCGGGCGTGGCAAAACCAGAAAATCCGAGCTTGCTGGCTCCGGACATGTTCAGAAAGCCTCTTAACTGCGCTTGGAAAGCGGGGGGTTACGGGAAGTTCTTGCGGGTCCATATGAACCGCCTGGGTGGCCTCTGCAAAGCGCTAAAACTGGGAAAGGCCGAGCGGGGCTAGGGAATGCAGGGTTTAACCTGCGTTCTCTCCCGACGCCCCAAATTGGCCTTGCCGAAGCCATTTTGTGGAGAAATCAACAGAATCCTGCAAGAGTAACAAGGCTGTGGCGGGTATCGGACCGCAAGGAGCGTCAGGCAAAATGGGGTCGATCGGGCGCTATATTTTTCGCACCACCTTGGGTGCCTTTGTCGCTGTCATGGTCAGCCTCACCGCTCTGATATGGGTTACCCAGGCGCTGCGCGAGATTGAGCTGATGACCGATCAGGGCCAGACCGCCCTGGTCTTCCTGCAGATCACGGCACTCGTCATTCCGAATCTGGTGGTGCTGCTTGCGCCGGTCGCCTTGCTGATGGCGACCGCCTATGTGCTCAACAAGCTTGGGCACGGACTCCGAGATCATCGTGATGAACGCCTCGGGCATGTCGCCCTGGCGCTTGTTTCAACCTTTTCTCGCAGTAGCCGCGCTCGTCTCCGTGTTGGTGGCTATTCTAAGTTTCTATGTCGCGCCCCAGAGTCTGCACGCCTTTCGCAGCTGGTTCATGGAAGTACGCACTGATCTCGTGACTTATGTCGTCCGTCCCGGCCGGTTCATCAATGTTCAGAAAGGCGTCACCTTCCACATCCGTGAACGGCAGAGCAATGGCGAGCTGCTCGGCGTGCTGATCGACGACAAACGCAACCCGAAGGAACACCTTTCCGTCCTGGCCGAACGGGGCGAGATCCTGAAGAACGAGCACGGCACCTTCCTCATCCTGGAGGGAGGCACCGTGCAACGGCACCAGTCCACCGAGACCGAGCCGAACATTGTCGAATTCGACCGCTATGCCTTCGATCTGTCGCAGTTCGCTTCGTCGGCGACGCTCAATCAGTCGGTGCGCGAACGTTATCTCTGGCAATTGTTATGGCCGGATCCGAAGGACCCGCTGGTGAAATCGCAACCAGGGCAGTTACGCGCGGAACTGCATGATCGCCTATCCGCCCCGCTTTATCCGCTGGTATTCGTGCTGGTTGCCTACGCCTATCTCGGAGCCCCGCGAACGACGCGGCAAAGCCGCAACCTCTCGCTGCTCGGGACCATTGGCGTGCTGGCGCTGCTGCGATTTTCCGGCTTCGCTACCACGGTGATCTCGGTCAATGCACCGCTTATGATCGTGTTTCACTATTTCCTGTTAGCTACGGCCACGGCGCTGAGCATCTGGGCGATCGGACGCGGGATCATCATCGAGCCTCCCGCCGTGATCACGAATACCTTGAGCGCGCTGCAAGAGCGCTTTGCGCCGCGTCCGGCAACAGCGTGATTTCCATGCGCAGGGTCACCACGTTGCATCGCTACTTCGCCGCGCGTTTTGTCAATGCGGCGCTGGCGATTTTTCTCGGCGTCTTTGCGGTGGTGGCAATGGTGGACTATGTCGAGCTTGTGCGCCGCACCGCGGACGTGCCGAATATCTCAGGCTGGACGGTAGCCAAAGCCTCACTCTATCGCGTGCCGCAGATAACCGAGCGCCTTCTGCCCTTCTGCATATTGCTGGCGGGCATGGTGTGCTTCCTCAATCTCTCGCGCCGGTTGGAACTGGTGATCGCCCGCGCCGCTGGCATGTCGGCGTGGCAATTCATCAGTCCCGCACTCCTCGTGGCGCTGCTGATCGGCATCGCCGCAACCACCGTGTACAATCCGGTTTCGGCATTCCTGCAGGAACAATCGAAACTGTTGCAGGCAGAGCTGCTCGGCGAAGACCTCGGAGGCTTGCGTTCCAGTTCCGGCGGCGGATTCTGGGTGCGCCAGCGCAGCGTCGATGGCCAATCGATCATCAATGCGCAGACCAGCCGTGAACAAGGCGTGCGCCTCGGCGGCATCACCGCCTTCACGTTCGATAACAGCGGAAAATTTCAGGAGCGCATCGAGGCCAGAATCGCCGTGCTGGAGCGCGGCAACTGGCGCCTGGAAGACGCGCGCATCTATGTCACAGGCACTCCCGCTGTTCCCGCGCGGACCTATCTGCTCAGCACCAACCTGACACCCGAGCAGGTGCGGGAAAGCTTCGCCACCCCGGAAACCGTGCCATTCTGGAGCCTTCCGCTATATATCAAGCTGGCGGATAGTGCCGGGCTTGGCGCCGCCGGCTACCGCGTGCAGTACCAGAAGCTGCTGGCCCTGCCGTTCCTGTTCGTTTCCATGGTGCTTCTGGCGGGGGCCGTATCGTTACGTTTTTTTCGTTTCGGCGGCGTCCAGAAGATGGTTTTAGCTGGAGTGGCGGCAGGCTTTTTGTTGTATGTTCTGTCGAAGTTTTTCGAAGATTTCAGCAAGGCCGGATTGCTCGATCCGGTAGCGGCAGCCTGGCTTCCAGTGCTGTTCGGGGGCCTGATCGGCGTCCTCACCTTGCTTCACCAGGAAGACGGCTGACCTCAGAATGATGTCGCGGCGAAACATCGGATTTTGCATGATGCGTGATCGGATTGGGCGGATTTGCGCAGCGGCGATGATGGCCGCAAGCCTCGCTGCGGCTTCTCCGGCCGCGGCCCAACAAGTCGCTGCGATGGTGAACGGAACCCCGATCACGACCTATGACATCGAGCAGCGCTCGAAATTCATGCAACTCTCCACGCAAAAAACGCCGCCGCGGCAGGAAGTTCTGGAGACGCTGATTGAGGAAAGGATCAAGGTCCAGGAAGCGGGCCGCTACAACATGGATGCGCCAAAAGCCGATGTGGACCGGGCCATTAGCAACATGGCCAGCCGCACAGGTCTGAACGTCGAGCAATTCACGCAGGCATTGGTCGGACGGGGCGTCAATATCGATACGATCAGATCGCGTTTGCGGGCGGAGATTGCCTGGAACCAACTGCTGCGCGCCCGCTTTCCCGCCACCCTGGCGATTGAGGAAAAAGAGGTCAGGGATGCTGTAGAGAAAAAGGGCGGGGAAGGCGAAGCCGTGGCTTATGACTACCGGCTGCGCCAAATTCTTTTCATCGTGCCTAAAGGCTCGCCGCAATCAGTGATCGAGGGCCGGCTGCGCGAAGCGGAAGCGCTTCGCAGCCGGTTCGCGAACTGCGAGGATGGCGTGGCTTTCGCGCGCGCGTTGCGCGACGTCGCTGTGCGCGATCCAGTCCGGCGCAGCTCGGCCGATTTGCCGGATAATTTACGCGAGGTTCTCAACAGCACACCGGTCGGCAAGCTCACTAAGCCCGAAGTCAGTGCCCAGGGCGTGGCGGTCTTCGCCTTGTGCGAGAAGGTGGCAAACACGACCGACACGCCGCAGAAGCGCGCCGCTAGGACGGCGCTTTTCAACTCGCGCTTCGAGGCGCAGTCCAAGCGTTACCTGAGCGAGCTGCGCCGCCAGGCCATGATCGAAATGAAATAGTCCGTGATGTCCAAATCGCTGGCGCTGACCTTAGGCGAGCCGGCGGGCATCGGACCGGATCTGACGCTCGCGATCTGGCAACAGCGATCGCAACTGTCGCTTCCGCCTTTCTATGTGCTCGGCGACGCGCAATTCCTGGCAAGACGCGCGAAACTGCTCGGGCTCGACGTGCCGGTGACCACGGTCGCGGCGTCAAAGGCGGCCGAAACCTTCCCGACCGCCCTGCCCGTTGTTTCGATCGATCGGGAGATTACAGCGGAACCAGGGCGCCCCGACGCGTCGAGCGCACCGGCGGCCATCGAGGCGATCCGCCGCGGAGTTGCCGACGTCCTGCGCGGCGCCGCGGCGGCGGTCGTCACCAATCCGATTGCCAAGAACGTGCTTTATCAATCGGGATTCGAGGAGCCGGGGCATACCGAATATCTGGCCAAGCTGGTCGAAGAAATGACCGGGCGGGCGGTGCAGCCTGTGATGCTGTTGTGGTGCCCAGATCTGGCGGTGGTTCCTGTCACCATCCACCTGCCGCTGAAGGAGGTGCCTGGCGCGCTAACAACCGATCTGCTGGTCCGCACCGGCCGCATCGTGGCGCGCGATTTTAAAACCCGCTTCGGCATTGCGCGCCCGCGCATTGCGGTCGCCGGACTTAATCCGCATGCGGGCGAAGAAGGCGCGATGGGCAGTGAAGATGATGCAGTGGTGCGGCCTGCGGTCCAACAGCTGCAGGCGGAAGGCATCGACGCGCGTGGCCCATTGCCTGCTGACAGCATGTTCCACCCGGCCGCCCGCGCGCAATACGACGTTGCCTTGTGCACCTATCACGATCAGGCGCTGATCCCGATCAAGACGCTGGCATTCGATAATGCCGTGAACGTCACGCTTGGTCTGCCTTTCGTGCGCACCTCGCCCGATCACGGTACCGCCTTCGATATCGCCGGCAGCGGCGGCGCCAACCCTTCCAGCCTGATCGCCGCTCTTAGACTTGCTGCACGCCTTTCGGAACGGGTGGCGGCCCCTGCGGCCGCAGGCGCATGAGCGCGATAGATACGCTGCCGCCGCTGAGGGAGGTCATCCGCCGTCACGGGCTTGCCGCGAAAAAATCGCTTGGCCAGAATTTCCTGCTCGATCTTAATCTCACCGCCCGGATCGCGCGCGCCGCGGGACCGTTGGAACAGGTGACCGTGGTGGAAGTCGGCCCCGGCCCCGGCGGACTGACGCGGGCCCTGTTGGCGCAGGGCGCGCGCCGCGTCATTGCCGTTGAGCGCGATGAGCGCGCGGTCGCCGCCCTTGCAGAAGTCGCCGCGCATTATCCAGGACGCCTCGATGTGATCGCAGGCGATGCGCTGGAATTCGATCCGGCGCCCGAGCTGAACGGCGAGCCGGCGCGGGTCGTCGCGAATCTTCCCTACAATATCGCGACACCGCTTCTCATCCGCTGGCTGTCGGCCGAGCCCTGGCCGCCCTGGTATGACTCGCTGGTGCTGATGTTCCAGCGCGAAGTGGCCGAGCGCATCGTCGCCCAGCCGGGATCGAAGACCTATGGCCGGCTCTCGGTGCTGACCGCATGGCGCGCAGAGAGCCGCATCCTGTTTGATATCGCGCCTTCGGCATTCGTGCCGCCGCCGAAGGTGACGTCTTCACTGGTACAGCTCGTGCCCCGCCGCGCGCCGCTGACCTGCGACCGCCGGATGCTGGAGCGCGTCACCGAAGCAGCCTTCGGCCAGCGCCGGAAAATGCTGCGGCAAAGCCTGAGATCCCTCGGCGCCGATCCCGCTGTATTGCTGGCGGAAGCGGGAATTGAGGCAACCGAGCGTGCGGAACAGATTTCGGTGGAGGGCTTCGTCGCGCTGGCGCGCGCCTTTCAGCGGGCCAGCGCTACAGCTTAGCCTGCAGCCCGCGCACGACGTCGGATAAACCCGGCTGGCGCTCGCGCTTGAGCCGTTCGGCCAGGAGAATCGCCTGCACCTGAGCGAATGTTTCGTCGATATCTCGATTGATCAGCACGTAATCGTATTCCGCCCAATGGCTCATCTCGTCCCATGCCTTGGCCATACGTCCACGGATCACTTCGTCGGAATCCTGTGCGCGGGTCGTCAGCCGCCGCTCCAGCTCGGGGATGGATGGCGGCAGCAGAAAGACGCTGACAAAATCCTTTGCCACCTTGTCGCGGAGCTGCTGCGTACCCTGCCAGTCGATATCAAAAAGAACGTCATGTCCGCGTGCCAGCGCAGCTTCCACTGGAGCGCGTGGCGTACCATAGCGATTGCCGAAAACTTCGGCCCATTCCAGCAACTCGTCGTTGCGTATCATCTCATCGAAGCGAGCCCGCGTGACAAAATGATAGTCCCGCCCATCCACTTCAGCCGGCCGCTGCGGCCGCGTGGTGGCGGAGACCGATAGTTCCACCGACGCGTCGGCCTCCAACAGCATGCGTGAGAGTGTGCTTTTTCCCGCGCCCGACGGGGACGATAGCACCAGCATCAAGCCTCGGCGCGCGACCGGCTCCCCTTCGGCCCCTGTCATCCCCCTACTCCAGATTCTGCACCTGTTCGCGGAACTGCTCAACGACGCCCTTCAGCCCGAGTCCGATATTGGTCAGTTCAAGATCGTTAGCCTTGGCGCAGAGCGTATTCGATTCGCGATGCAGTTCCTGTGCCAGAAAGTCCAGTCGGCGCCCCACCGCGCCCCCTTCCCTGAGGAGGCTGTGGGCCTGCGCCACATGTGCCACCAACCGATCCAGCTCTTCACGGATATCGGCCTTGCTGGCCATCACCAGCGCCTCCTGGTGCAGTCGGTCGGCATCGAAGCGGTCGGAGCTGCCAAGGATGGTAGCGATCTGCTCGGCGAGGCGCGCCTTGATCGCCTCCGGGCGCCGGCCGGGCGCAGCTTCGGCGCGCGCCGTGAGGGTCGCGATTTCGTCCAGGCGGATGTTCAACAGAGTTCCGAGCGCAACGCCCTCGTGCCGGCGCATCTCCGCGAGCGCCTCGAGCGTCCTACCGCAGCCCGCGACCACCGCGGCCTCGGCAAGCAGGCGCTCCTCCTCGCGGTCCTCCTGCTCGGTAACCTCGACCACGCCCTTCATTGCAAGAATGCCATCAAGCGTCGGCGGCGAGGCTTCAATACGCTCCGCCAAATCGCGCATGGTTTCGATCACCGCCGACAGCACTGCTTCGTTCACCCGCACAACGGGGGCGACGCCTTCGCGCGTAACCGTCAGCGTCCCTTGCACTGTGCCGCGAGAGAGCAACTCGGCGGCTTTCGCACGCACAGGAGTTTCTACGGCATCCCAGCCGGCCGGAAGCCGCAGCCGGAACTCGAGACCCTTGGCGTTGACCGACTTCAGCTCCCAGGCCCAGGCATAGGGGCCGCAGACGCCGTGGCTTCGGGCGAAGCCGGTCATGCTCGAAAGCGCCATGGATAAGTTCCGCCCCTTTAGCTGTCAGCGGGTGCGCGATCCGTTCAGGACAGGCTTCGGCAATGTGCGGGCGGCTTCCGGTACCACCGCTGTTTCGCCGGCGGGTACCGCATCGACCGGCGTCTTTTGTTGCTGCTCGATGACGCGCAGGCGCGCGACATTCTTCTGGTGCTGCTCGTAATTCTCGGAGAACACGTGTCCGCCGTTACCGTCGGCGACGAAATAGAGCTCCTTGGTGCGCGCCGGCTTTGCGGCCGCCTCGAGCGACGCGCGGCCCGGATTGGCAATCGGCGCCGGCGGCAAGCCATCGATCACATAGGTGTTGTAAGGGGTGGGCTGCTCGATTTCGCTGCGCATGATCGGGCGTCCCAGCGTCCCTTTGCCGCCGACCAGACCGTAAATGATGGTCGGATCGGACTGTAGTTTCATCTTCTGCTTCAGGCGATTGACGAAGACCGACGCGACGCGTGTCCGCTCATCCGGCTTGCCGGTTTCTTTCTCGACAATCGAGGCCAGGATAACAAGCTGTTCCGGCGTGCGCAGCGGAAGATCGGGCTGGCGATACTCCCACGCGTCCTTAAGCACCCGCTGCTGCGCCTGCTGCATTGTGGAAATGACGCGTTCACGCGTGGTGCCGCGCGGGAAGTTGTAGGTGTCCGGCAAGAGCGTGCCCTCACGCGGGATTTCCTTGATGTTGCCCGTCAACACCAGATTTTCCAGAAGGCGCGCCACGATCTGTTCGGAAGTCAAACCTTCGGGAACGGTGATGGCGTGTTGCACCACCCGGCCGTCTACCAGCGTATCGACGACCTGGCGCAAACTGGCCTGCTTTGCGAATTGATACTCGCCGAATTTGAGGTCGGATTTCGCATTCACAGCAATGACGCCAGCCATAAACAGATAAGGCTGATCGATCACGCCTTCGCGCTCCAACTGATCGGCGATATCGCGAAAACCGATTCCCGATCGAATGTTGACGACCTTCTCGCTTGCCAGTGGCCCCGGCGCGTCGAAGCGCTGCTTGCCTATCAACAGCGCGGCGCCCACGCCGACTGCAAGCAGGATCACGAAGGTGACAATAGCATTGCCGGCGACCACGAGCGGATGGCGTGCCCGCTTGGAGGGGCGCTTGGGCACCGGCACACGTTCCGGCTCGAGCGCGACGCGTGGACTGCGCGGGTTGATCCTTTTCTGCTCCATTAGCGATATGCCAATTCCATTGAGTGGCCGCCCGGATCAGAGCGCATAAGCGTCGCGGAAAAGCGGCCGCCGCTCCCGGTCACCGGAAACAGCAAGCCTGTCCCATTCGGCGCCGGCCCCGACGCCATATATAGCCCGATAGAGGCGTCCGACTGCAATGCCGGAGATTGCACCCGAGATACCGGCGGGTGCCGGAATGTCATGGCTTGGCAGCGCAGGCCCCCGAGGAGTGCCTTTCCCGTTTCACCTTGCGGCAAATTCAACACCTTCACCGTCAACACCTTGTCGCGATCCATCTTTCGACATCACCGGCAGTTCTGATCGTCCTGTCTACAGCCGCGCCGGCTAGAGTCGTGGCCAGAGACGACGGAAGATAGGATCGAAGCTAGCACTACCGTGAAGGAGATCGTCGGCGGCGCCCAGCTAATCCACGACCCGTCGGAACACGAGGGATGCATTGGTGCCGCCGAATCCGAAGGAATTGGACAGAACCACGTCGATATCACGCTCCCGCGCCGTATTGGGCACGAGATCGATCGGCGTCTCGACCGACGGATGTTCCAGATTGATCGTCGGCGGCGCCACCTTGTCGCGGATCGCCAGCACCGAGAAGATCGCCTCCACTGCACCCGCCGCGCCAAGCAGATGACCGATGCTGGATTTGGTCGACGACATGGAGATCTGGCTGGCGGCGTTGCCGACGAGCCGCTGCACCGCGGCAAGTTCTATCTCGTCGCCGAGCGGAGTAGAGGTACCATGCGCATTGATATAGTCGATGTCGCTCGGCGTAATCTTCGCGCTGCGTAGCGCCGCCTGCATGCTGCGGAATGCGCCGTTGCCGTCCGGCGTCGGGGCGGTAATGTGATAGGCGTCGCCTGACATGCCGTAGCCGATCAATTCGGCATAGATCTTGGCACCACGCTTTTTCGCATGCTCGTATTCTTCGAGCATGACCAGACCGGCGCCCTCACCCATTACGAAGCCGTCGCGGTCCTTATCGTAGGGCCGCGATGCCTTTTCAGGCGTGTCGTTGAAATGCGTCGACAGTGCGCGTGCAGCGGCAAATCCAGCAAGCGAGATGCGATTGATCGGCGACTCTGTGCCGCCCGCCAGCATCACATCGGCATCGCCCAAGGCGATCAGGCGGCCGGCATCGCCAATCGCATGCGAGCCGGTGGAGCAGGCCGTCACCACCGAATGGTTGGGGCCCTTGAAGCCATATTCGATGGAGACGTAGCCGGAAGCCAGATTGATCAGGCGGCCGGGAATGAAGAAAGGCGAGACCCGCCGCGGTCCCTTTTCCTTCAGCACCAGCGACGTCTCGGCAATGCCCTCCACACCTCCGATGCCGGAGCCGATCATGACACCGGTAGCGCATTGGTCTTCATCCGTTGTGGGGCTCCAGCCGGAATCCTCTACCGCCTGCTTAGCAGCGGCCATCGCGTAGACGATGAAGTGATCGACTTTGCGCTGTTCTTTTGGCTCCATCCATTGGTCTGGATTATAGGTGCCGTCGGTGCCGTCGCCGCGCGGGATGCTGCCGGCGATCTTGCATGGAAGGTCCGATACCTCGAATGCCTGGACGCGCTTGATGCCGCTCTTGCTCGCGACGATGCGCTGCCACGTCGCTTCGACGCCGCAAGCCAGCGGCGTAACCATGCCGAGCCCGGTAATAACGACGCGTCTCATAGTCTAGATCTCAAGCCCGGCGCCAAACCGGGCCTTTCCGGATGCACAAGCACCGGAAGCCATGCTTGTCCACGTAATTGCTGGAGCGGCGGCGTTAGCTTTTAGCGTTCTTTTCAAGAAATTTTACGGCGTCGCCCACCGTTAGAATGGTCTCAGCGGCGTCATCGGGAATCTCGCAGCCGAATTCCTCTTCGAAGGCCATGACCAGTTCGACCGTGTCAAGGCTGTCGGCGCCGAGATCATCGATAAAGCTCGCGCCTTCGGTCACCTTTTCAGGCTCAACACCCAGGTGTTCCACGACGATCTTCTTAACCCGCTCGCCAATGTCACTCATCGTTCAAACCTCATGCCTTTCGGATGGGGCTCTATCGGCAAAGCGATACGAGCCGTGCGTGGCCCTCGTCGTGGTGACGCAGGCGGAAAGAACCGGCCCCGCGCGGAATGCGCGATGCCACGTTCCGCCCTTCCGGTTGCCCCCGGCCGAGCCAGTGGTGTCGGTTACCATACTTCATTTGGCTTGGCCAGCGCGGTTATCCAAGTCATATCATGGCCATCCCGCCGTTCACATGCAGGGTTTGGCCCGTTATGTAATTGGCCTCATTGGAGGCCAAAAAGACAACCGCTGCGGCCACGTCTTCCGAGCTGCCGAGCCGTCCCGCCGGCACGCGACCAAGGATGGCCTCGCGCTGTTTCTCATTCAGCTTGTCGGTCATCGGCGTTGAGATAAATCCGGGCGCAATGCAGTTTGCCGTAACCCCGCGGCGGGCATATTCCGCCGCCACCGATTTTACCATGCCAATCATACCAGCCTTGCTGGCGGCATAATTCCCCTGGCCCGGATTGCCTGTCACGCCGACAACTGAAGTGATGCCGATTACGCGGCCAAAGCGTCGGCGCATCATCCCGCGGACCGCAGCGCGCGCCAGCCGGAAGGTAGCGGTCAAATTCACGTCAATGACCTGATCCCACTCTTCGTCCTTCAATTGGACGAAGAGGTTGTCGCGGGTGATGCCGGCATTGGCGACCAGGATATCGAGCTGTCCCATCGCCTGTTCCGCCTTTGGCACAAGCGCTTCTACCTCATTCTTGTCGGCAAGATTGCAGGGCAGCACATGAACGCGCTCGCCGATCTCGGCGGCAAGTGCGTCCAAAGCCTCGCGCCGTGTGCCGGACAGCGCCACGGTGGCGCCCTGCACCTGCAGCGCCTTGGCGATGGCGCCGCCGAGGCCGCCGGTCGCGCCGGTCACGAGCGCGGTCTTCCCCGAGAGATCAAACATGCTAGATCCTTCGCGCTCTGATGAATGCGTCTACGTCAGCGGGAGCACCAACAGCAATACCAGTGGCGCCCCCAGCTATACGCTTGACCAGGCCACTGAGCACCTTGCCCGCACCCAGCTCGTAAAAAGTCGTAGTACCCTCCCCGGCCATGAAGGACACGCATTCGCGCCAACGTACGGTGCCGGTGACCTGTTCGACTAGCCGCCGCACGATTTCAGAGGGTTCGCTTATCGGCCGCGCCAGTACATTGGCGACCAGCGGAGCCGTCGGTGCCTTGACGGTCACCGCCGCAAGCGCTTGCGCCATCACTTCGGCGGCCGGCTGCATCAACGCGCAATGGAAAGGCGCAGAGACCGGCAGAATTATCGCGCGCTTGGCGCCTTTGGCCTTGGCGATTTCCGCTGCGCGTTCCACCGCCGCTTTGTCGCCCGAGACAACTACCTGCCCGCCACCGTTATCGTTGGCCGCCTGACAAACCTGGCCTTGTGCCGCTTCCGCCGCGATCGCCGCGACCTGCTCCAGCTCCAGCCCGATCAGCGCCGCCATGGCGCCGGTGCCCACCGGAACCGCCTTTTGCATCGCACGCCCGCGGGTGCGCAAAAGCCGCGCGGCATCGGCGAGCGAAAAAGCGCCTGCCGCAGCAAGCGCCGAATATTCACCAAGCGAATGTCCGGCCACGAATTTCGCATCGCGTTGCAGATCAAGCCCGGCTTCGCTTTCCAGGACACGCACGGCCGCGAGCGATACCGCCATCAACGCGGGCTGCGCGTTTTCTGTCAGCGTCAGCGCATCGGCCGGTCCCTCCCAGATCGTGGTACTGAGTTCTTCACCCAGTGCGTCGTCGACTTCGTCGAAGACCTGCCGCGCCGGCGCAAAAGCATCGGCAAGCGCTTTGCCCATACCGACCGTCTGGCTGCCTTGACCGGGAAAAACAAACGCAACGGACATTGTGATACCTTGGGAAAACGCGCCGTAAGACACCGCGTTCCGCGTGATGTCAAGCGCGCCGGGGAACTCCTCAGGAATGCGCGTCGGGATTTTCGCGCGTGCGCGGATTGCCGATGCCTAGCGGCTTGGCGTCGATCAGCATGAAAGCGATGCGCGCCGGCTGCGTGCTCCGATTGACCCAGGAATGGTTGGTGCCGCGTTGTATCACCACATCGCCGACCCGCAAGGTCACACTCGAGTCATCCATCACCATGTCGATCTCGCCAGCCAACACGATCGCATAGTCGAGCGTCTCGGTCCGATGCATGAGGCCCGGCCGGCCTGGCGGAATATCGTTGATCGTAAAGCGTGTGCCGTTAGCGGGCGGCGCCGTGCCGAGCGTGCGGGCTCCGAGGTCTTCGACATCCTCGCCGATTGCGATATCGGCCGGCGTCTCGTCCGTCGACCACATCAATGTCGATGCCGAGCCGGGACGCGAGGACCGCACATTGGTCGCGGGTCCGTCTATCAGGACCTTGGCGACGCCATTGGCGTCATGACCGGTCACAACGCGGCGGACAGGCGGCAACCCTGCGGACATAGCTTCACTCCAGTGCGTGATGCGGACATTTTGCCTGAGCGGCACAAATAGCTAACAGCCCTGTCAGGCTTTAACCATATTGCACGCAACAGCCACTAACAAATTGAATATTCGTATAAAAAACATTCGCTAGATGTTATGCCGCTAACGTAACGAAACGACAAGGTGCAAGGCCTAACATCTCGCCCAAGCAGGTAGCGCTATGGTCGACTTCGCCGCGGTCACCGATGAGGATTTGGAGCGGGCTCGGCAGGATCCCGCCTTCCGGCAGAAGCTGCTCTCCAACCATCTCGAAGTGCTGCTGTTGACCCTCAACAAGATGCGCTCGACCAATAATGCCTGGGATAAAACCTCCGCCCGCCAGATCCGCGACGGCGTTGATTTGGCGGTGAAACTCGCCGATATGCTGCAGGCGGCGAAGCGAGAAAACGAGTCGTCAAAAGCAGCCTAAGCCGCCCCTAAAGTCTTGCCTTTTCGGCGCAATCGCGTATAAGCCCGCACTTCGCACGATCCCGGTTGGGAACCGAACGGACGGCCGCTTGCGGCATGGGCCACTCGCCCGGCGTCCCGGAGTTTCCGCCTTCTGAGCATCGAGCCTTTCCGAAAGGCTCGAAGGGCTAGGCGCCGGGGCGTTGGATTGAAACAGGAAAGGCACTGCATGCCGCTTTACGAGCACGTATTCCTTGCGCGCCAGGACCTTGGCCCGCAACAGGTGGATGAATTTACCAACCAGTACAAAGCCGTCATCGAAGGGATGGGTGGCAAGGTCGCCAAGACCGAATACTGGGGCGTGAAGTCACTCTCCTATCGCATCCGCAAGAACCGCAAGGCTCATATGACCTTGCTCAATATCGACGCTCCAGCTCCGGCACTTGCCGAAATGGAGCGGCAGATGCGCTTGAGCGAAGACATCATCCGTTATCTCACCATTCGCGTCGATGAGCTTGAAGAAGGCCCATCCGCGATGATGCGCAAAGTAGACCGCGACCGCGAGCGCGATGACGGTCGCGCCGGAGGCGGTGGCCCGCGTGGCGATCGTGGTGATCGCGGCGGTTTCCGCGACCGTGAGCGACGCCCGCGCGACGGCGACGATAGCCCGGCAGCGGAGGAGTAATAACCCATGGCATTCTCTCCTCAAGGCGGTGCTGGTGGCGGTGGCGGCGGCGCGCGTCGGCCGTTCTTTCGCCGGCGCAAGACCTGCCCCTTCTCCGGCACGGGCGCACCCAAGATCGATTACAAGGATGCGCGTCTGTTGCAGCGCTATGTTTCGGAACGCGGCAAGATCGTGCCGAGCCGCATCACCGCGGTCTCTGCCAAGAAGCAGCGCGAACTGGCCAAGGCGATCAAACGCGCCCGCTTCCTGGGCCTCTTGCCATACGTGATCCGCTGACGTTGACCGCAAGTCCGGCGTAAGCCAGGCTGCGTAAAATATCGGGCGCAAGCGCTGAAGAAATCCAGGCCGGCGGAATGGTCCGGCGGCCGATGGTTGGGGCGGACATCGATCCGCCTCTAACCGCCCCTGACGGAGCGGGACAGCTGGAATGACCCAGATCGTTCTCATTGGTATTGGCGCGGGTGCCGCGACGGCGTTACTGTTCGCATCGCTGGCGTCCGGCTCGCTGTTTGCGCTTGTGCTTTTCTACCTCTCGCCTTTGCCGGTTCTGATCGCAAGTATCGGATGGAATTACCTGGCGGGGCTGATCGCAGCCCTATTCGCCGCGGCCTGCCTTGCCCTCGTGCTCGATGGTCATTTCGCGCTCGCCTTCGTCGTGGGCGTCGGCCTGCCGGCCTGGTGGCTTGGTTATCTCGTACTGCTTGCGCGCCCCGCCGACGGCACCGGCACGCTTGAATGGTACCCCGTCGGGAAAATCGTGCTTTGGACCGCGGTTGTCGGAGCCGCCGCCATCGTGATCGCGATCCCATATTTCGGCACCGACGCGGAGAGCTTCCATAGCAATCTGCGATCCGCCATCGAAGTTGCGCTCGGGCTGCGCGGCCGCGCCGGCGGCGAACTCAATGAAAAGCTCATCGATACCGACATGCTGACGAAACTGGCGCCGCCGATGGTGGCGTCGCTCACCACGGTCGTATTGCTGATCAATACCTGGCTTGCCGCGCGCATTGTGAAGCTATCAGGACAACTGCGCAGGCCATGGCCGGAATTGCCGGCGATCAGTTTCCCCCGGTTTGCACCCATGCTGCTTGCCGTTGCCCTGGCTGGAGTCTTTTTGCCCGGCCTGCTGGGCATTGTTTCCGATGTTTTCGCCGCCGCATTAATTATGGCTTTTGCCGTTCTCGGCTTCGCCGTACTGCATGTGGTCACACGCGGCACCAGCGGGCGCCCACTCGTTCTGGGCGGCGTTTACACCGCGGTTGTCATCTTCGGGTGGCCGGCGATCATTCTCGCGCTGCTCGGCCTCGTCGACACCGCGCTCGACCTGCGCGGGCGGACGACCCGCACCCGCGGTCCACCCACGCTGTCATGAATATTCCGACCAACACATCGAACGAAGACGGAGAAAAACCATGGAAGTAATTCTGCTTGAACGCGTCGCCAAGCTCGGCCAAATGGGAGAGGTCGTGCGCGTGAAGAACGGTTTTGCGCGCAACTATCTGCTGCCGAACGGCAAGGCGCTGCGTGCCACCAAAGAAAACCGTGACCGTTTCGAAGGCATGAAGGTCGAGCTTGAGGCTCGCAACACGCAGCTTCGAGGCGAAGCGGAGACTGCCTCGAAAAAGGTCGCCGGCAAGAGCGTCGTCGTCCTGCGCCAGGCTGGTGAAGCCGGCCACCTCTACGGCTCGGTTTCCGCCCGCGACATCGCCACGCTGCTGAGCGACGATGCCATCACCGTCAATCGCTCGCAGATTGTGCTGAATGCGCCGATCAAGACGCTCGGAATGTACAAGATCCCGGTCGCGCTACATCCGGAAGTCGAGGTCACTGTCACCGTCACCGTGGCACGCAGCCAGGACGAAGCCGAGCGGCTACAGCGCGGCGAAGATGTGACGCAGCGCCGTGAAGCGGGCGAGGAAGAAATGCCCGTCGTCGCGGAAGAGGCTTTCTTCGAGCCTGAAGCGGTCGAAGCCCGTCAGGCCCGTGAGGCAACGGAAGAGGAAGCCGGCAAGGAAGAGGAAAAGAAATAAGCCGGCTGCGCCCCGCCTGCCCGCAGCTATTGCGGGTCGGCAGGCGCTGCAGGGGTTGGCTCGTTGGCAGGCTCGGGGGCAGGCGCGGCAGCCGGCGCTGGTGGCACCGTCTCAGGCGGCACCGGCGGGTCGGGCTCGGCAGGCAGGGTCGCCGGTCGGGTCTGGTTGGACTTGCTCTGGTCTTGGGATGCCGCCGGTCTGGAGCGCTGCGTTGTCGGCCGCCCCGATCCGGTCCGCGGATCAGGACCGAGCGAAACCAGATAGGCCGCGATCGCGGCGGCACTTTCCCGGCTCGCGGTGTAATGCACGCGTAAAAAGTCGGCGAGCGCACCGGCATTCTCGCGCTTGGCCAAGGTGCGAGGGTTGCGGTGACAGTCCGCGCAGTCGGACGCAAAAAGCTGTGCTGGCGTTTTTCCGCGGTTGAGGTCTTCCTGGGTCAGCGCGGACTGCGCGCTCAACCCTGCGCCCGCCACAACCAACACCAGCACAAGCTCTTCTTCCAAACAAATCGCTTCCTCCTACCGATCGCATCCACCGAGTCGCATACCGCACCTACCATTAGCCCAAATTACGGCAGGGCGAGCCGCTTCTTCCTGATAGACATCAGCTGCGTGATCAAAATCTCTTTTTTTTGATATGTTTTTTCCTAGCCCGTAATTTAGTATTTTATTTGGGAGACTGTTTGCTCGCCCCGCGATGTAAGTGGGGTGCTTCGCTCCGAGGGGGCGTAACGGGAGTGGAGGCGGCCAAATGCATTGGTTGCTTCAGGATGTTGCGGGACGATATATTCGTCGCGGCAATTTCCGGGTGACGATTCCGGACGGTGAGGTTTTCACCTTCGGCGACGGCACCGGCAAGCCGGTCGCCATACGCTTCACCAGCCGCTCGACATTGCGTGAGGTGCTGTTCGATCCCGAACTGAAATTCGGCGAAGCCTATATGGACGGCACGCTGGTCGTCGAAGAAGGCACCATCGCCGACGTGCTCCATGTCCTCTGCCGGAACGACGCCGAGGCGAAACGCTGGGGCCGTCCCCTTTATCTGCTTGCGCTATCTCAAGCGCCGCTGGCAGCAGCGCAATCCGAAGCCCAAGGCGCAGCGCAATGTCGCGCATCACTATGATCTGGACGAGCGCCTCTATTCGCTGTTCCTCGACGCCGACCGGCAATATAGCTGCGGCTATTTTGAATCGCTGGGCCAATCGCTCGACGACGCCCAGCTTGCAAAGAAGCGGCATCTCGCCGCCAAGCTGTTGATGCAACGGGATCAGTGCGTTCTAGATATCGGCTGCGGTTGGGGCGGCCTCGCGCTTTATCTGGCCGAATTCTGCGGCGCGCGGGTCAAGGGCGTCACGCTTTCCAGAGAGCAGCATGCGCTGGCGCAGCAGCGCGCGGCAGAAAAGCAGCTTTCCGGCCAGGTTGATTTCCAGCTGGAAGATTATCGCGACGTGAAGGGGCCATTCGACCGCATCGTCTCGGTCGGCATGTTCGAGCATGTCGGTCTGACCTTCTACGACACCTTTTTCCGCAAATGCGCGGATCTGCTGAGCGACGACGGCGTTTTCCTGCTGCATTCCATCGGGCGTTCGGAAGGGCCCGGCATCACCAATCCCTGGGTGGCGAAATATATTTTTCCTGGCGGCTATATCCCGGCCCTCTCGGAGGTGCTGCCCTATATCGAGCGTGCCGGACTGCTGGTAGCCGATATTGAAATCCTCCGCCTGCATTACGCCGAGACGCTGAAGGCGTGGCGGGAGCGCTTCCTCGCTCACAAGAACGAAGTTGAGCGGCTTTACGACCCCCGCTTCGTGCGTATGTGGGAATTTTATCTTGCCGCGGCGGAAGTGAATTTCCGCGACCACGCCGCCATGGTGTTCCAGATCCAGATCACCAAGCGGCAGGGCGTCGTGCCGATGACGCGCGACTATATCCTGCATGAAGAGCGGCGCCTGCGTGCCGCCGAAGGCGGGCAACGCACGCCGCTGCGGCTGGCCGGCGAGTAGTCAAGCACAAACAGGCCCTGAGGCGACTGTCATTTAACAGTGTGAATTGCGGGATAAGTCCGAAGTGACTGCGCCTTCGCGTCACGCGCCATGCTACGTCCACATTCCGCTAGGCTAGCATTGGTCCCATGGCACCCGTTGATTCGACCGTCCGGAAGCTTCCGGAACCTGCCGCTCCGATTTATCGGACCGCGCCGCATAATATCGAAGCGGAGCAGGCGCTGCTGGGCGCCATTCTGGTCAACAACGAAGCGCTTTACAGGGTCGGCGACTTCCTCGAACCGCAGCATTTCTTCGAGCCGATCCACCAGAAAATTTTCGAACTCGCGCGCAGCCTGATCCGCGCCAACAAGCTCGCCACCCCGGTGACGCTGAAAACCTTCCTGCCCGGCGACATCGACATCGCCGGCATGAATGTCAGCCAATATCTCGCGCGGCTGGCCGCCGAGGCCACCACCGTCATCAACGCCGAAGACTATGGCCGCACGATCTACGACCTCTCGATCCGCCGCCTGCTGATCCTGATTGGCGAGGACATGGTCAATGTCGCCTTCGACGCCCCGGTGGATCTCGCTCCGCGTAACCAGATCGAGGACGCCGAGCGCCGGCTGTTCGAGCTGGCGGAAACTGGACGCTATGACGGTGGCTTCCAGCGTTTCGCCCAGGCGCTCACCACCGCCGTGGATATGGCGGCGCATGCCTTCCAGCGCGATGGCAAACTGTCGGGACTGGCGACCGGCCTGGAAGATTTCGACCGCATGATGGGCGGGCTGCAGCAGTCGGACCTCATCATCCTCGCCGGCCGCCCGGGCATGGGCAAAACCGCCCTCGCCACCAACATCGCGTATAACGTGGCCAAGGCCTGGCAGGGCGAAGTAAAGGCCGACGGGCATATGGTCAGCATCAATGGTGGCATTGTCGGCTTCTTCTCTTTGGAAATGTCAGCCGAGCAGCTCGCCACCCGTATCATCGCCGAACAAACGGGAATCCCTTCTAACAAGATCCGCCGCGGCGGCATCACCGAGGCTGATTTCGAGAAGATCAAGGACATCTCAATCGAATTGCAGAACCTGCCCTTCTATGTGGATGAGACCGGCGGGCTCTCGATCGCGCAACTGGCGGCCCGCGCGCGGCGGCTGAAGCGCCAGCGCGGACTCGATCTTCTCGTCATCGATTATATTCAGCTTCTGCAAGGCTCGACGCGGCGTTCTTCCGAAAACCGGGTGCAGGAAGTCACCGAAATTACCACCAAGCTGAAGGCGCTGGCCAAGGAGCTGAATGTGCCCGTGCTCGCCCTGTCGCAGCTCTCGCGGCAGGTCGAAAGCCGCGACGACAAGCGCCCGCAACTTTCGGACCTGCGCGAATCCGGTTCGATCGAACAGGACGCCGACGTGGTGATCTTCGTCTTCCGCGAAGAATACTACCATCAAATGCGCAAGCCCTCGGAATCGCAGGCCGACAAATTCGCCGAATGGCTGGCGGAGGGCGAGAAGGTGCACGGCAAGGCTGAGGCTATCATTGGTAAACAGCGCCACGGCCCGACCGGCACGGTGGAATTGCAATTCGATGCGGAAGTCACCCGCTTCTCGAACCTCGTCAAAACCGAGCGGCTGCCGGATCGCTTCTAGCCCGTGATCCGGGAAGGCCTGTCCCGGATCGGTCCTTCGGCCATGCCGGAGGCTTGTGGCGCGGCCGCATCCCCACCATGATGCGCTGCCCCGCAATCGTGATCCACCAATGCCTTCGCGCATCGCCCCTGCCTCCCCTTCGCCCGAACCGCTTGCTGCTGGTCCTTCCGAGACCGAAGCGGGCGGGCTGCTCACGATTGATCTTGCGGCATTGCAGGAAAATTGGCGGCGGCTCGCGCAGCAGGCGCTGCCGGTGGAATGTGCGGCCGTAGTGAAGGCCGACGGCTACGGCTGCGGCATCGAACAGGTCGGCACCGCGCTTGTCAGAGCCGGCTGCAAGACGTTTTTCGTCGCCGACCTCTCCGAGGCGCGCCGGCTGCGTCCGCAAGTGCAGGACGCCGCGATCTATGTGCTGGATGGAGCGCTGCCGGGCAGCGGCCCGGCCTTTGCCGAGGTCAACGCGCGGCCGGTGATCAGCAGCCTGGTAGAACTCGCCGAATGGGACCGTTTTATCGCCGGCTCGAAGTGGCACGGCAGCGCTGCCATCCATGTTGATACCGGCATAAACCGTCTCGGCATGAACGTCGACGAGGTGCTCGCGCTCACCCCGCGCCTGCAAAGGGAAAATCACGGATTCACGCTGCTGATGAGTCACCTCGCCTGTGCGGAAACGCCCGAGCACCCGCTCAACCAAAAACAGATCGGGCTATTCCGTGAAATTCGCGTGCAATTCCGCGGCGTGCCGGCTTCGCTTGCCAATTCTTCCGGCATCTTTCTGGGCGATGGAGCGCATTGCGACCTGGTGCGGCCAGGGGTCGCGCTCTATGGCGTCAATCCGACACCAGGCAAGCCCAATCCGATGCTTCCCGTCGTCGGCTTGCAGGCGCGCATCATCCAGGTGCGGCCGGTGGCGAAGGGCGAGACCGTCGGCTATGGCGGCGTCTGGACCGCCAAGCGCGCCGCGCGCATCGCCATCGTCGCCGTCGGCTATGCGGATGGATATCCGCGCGCCGCGAGCAGCGCGGACGATACCGCAGGCGGCGAAGCGATCGTCGCCGGAAAGCGCTGCCCGATCGCCGGCCGCATCTCAATGGACCTGATGGCGATCGATGTGACCGATCTGGCGGAAGGCGAGGCCCGGCGCGGCGAATATGCCACCCTGATCGGCGGCGATATTGACGTCGATGACGTGGCGCGTTTCAGCGGCACCATCGGCTATGAAGTGCTCACGCGGCTCGGCCGCCGCTATCACCGCGTCTACCGCGGCGCGTAAGGTCGACGCGGTTGCTGTTGACCACCTTATTACACTAGCCTCCGACTCAACCATGGCTCGGCGCACCCCCACATTTGTCTGCCAGAATTGCGGAGCGACTTCTTCGCGCTGGCAAGGCAAATGCGAAGCCTGCGGAGAGTGGAACACGCTGGTGGAGGAAGGCCCCGGGGCAGCGGGAACGATGCCCGGCCGCGCTCCGCGCAAAGGCCGCCTATTCGCGCTCGAACCGCTCGCCGGCGAAGCCCATGAGGCGCCGCGGCTTCCTTCCGGCATCGCTGAATTCGATCGTGTCACCGGAGGTGGTTTTGTGCGCGGCTCAGTACTGCTGATGGCGGGCGACCCCGGCATCGGCAAATCAACGCTGCTGATCCAGGTGGCCGCCGCCCTGGCGCGGACGGGGCAGCGCGCGATTTACATCTCGGGCGAGGAAGCGGTGGCGCAGGTGCGGTTGCGGGCGGAAAGGCTGGGGCTCAGCGATGCCTCCGTGGAACTCGCCGCGGAAACCTCGGTCGAGGACATCATCGCCACCTTGTCGGAAGGCAAGACCCCTCGCCTTGTCGTGGTGGATTCGATCCAGACAATGTGGACCGACGCAGTGGATTCCGCCCCCGGCACCGTCACCCAGGTGCGGGGCGCTGCCCAGCTGCTGATCCGTTTCGCCAAGCGTTCGGGCGCCGCGGTAATTTTGGTGGGCCATGTGACCAAGGAAGGCACAATTGCCGGCCCGCGCGTCGTCGAGCATATGGTGGACGCCGTGCTCTCCTTCGAAGGCGAAGGCTCGCACCAGTTCCGCATCCTGCGTGCGGCGAAGAATCGTTTCGGGCCGACGGACGAGATCGGCGTCTTCGAAATGACCGGCGGCGGGTTGCATGAAGTCGCCAACCCGTCCGAGCTGTTCTTGTCCGAGCGGGATCTGGGCAGCCCGGGCACGGCGGTCTTTGCCGGTATCGAGGGCACACGGCCCCTGCTGGTGGAAATCCAGGCACTGGTGGCTCCGACAACCCTGGGAACCCCGCGCCGGGCAGTGGTTGGCTGGGATCAGAGCCGGCTCTCTATGGTGCTGGCGGTGCTGGAGGCGCATTGCGGAGTGCGGCTGTCGGCCCACGACGTCTATCTCAATGTGGCGGGCGGGCTGCGAATCAATGAGCCTGCGGCCGATATGGCTGCCGCGGCGGCGCTGGTCTCTTCGCTGGTCAATGCGCCCCTCTCGGCGGACGCGGTATATTTCGGCGAAGTATCCCTTTCCGGGGCGATTCGGCCCGTAACCCAGACCGCGGCCCGACTGAAGGAGGCGGTCAAGCTCGGCTTCAAGCGGGCCGTCATGCCGGAGGCCGCCCGGGCGGAGACGCTCGCCGATGGCGGTCTGCAAACGACCCAGGTCGCGACCCTTGCCGGCCTTGTTGCCGATATTGCCGCAGAAGGCGTCCCGGCGCGCAAAACCGACCGAAAAACGGGCTGAAAAACGGGTGACGGCGGGGCCCTGGGCGGCTATACAGCGCGGGCGAAATTCTGGCTGACCAGGCGACCAAAACAGCCGGAAAAAGTCACAAAATTAATCTGTTGGCTCGATGCTGGGTGGGCCTTGTCGCCGCCGCTTGCGTACGTCAGGTAATGGCTCGCCTGCTGTGCGATTCGATGCCGCCCGCGGATACCGCGGAAACGATGAGCAGTGAATGCCGATTACGTTTCTCGATCTCATCCTGCTCGTTGTTATGCTGATTTCGGCGATGCTTGCCATGATCCGCGGCTTTATGCGGGAGGTCCTGTCGATCGCCGCCTGGGCGCTTGCCGCGATCGCCACCGTCTATTCCTATGCCCGCCTCCTGCCGCTAGCGAAGCAATATTTCAACAACGACATCGTGGCCGCGGGCGCGGTCATCGGCGGCGTCTTCCTCGGCACTTTGCTGATTGTTTCGGTGCTGACGGTCCGGATCTCGGACATGATCCTGGACAGCCGGGTGGGCGCGCTCGACCGTACCCTGGGCTTCCTGTTCGGCCTGGGGCGCGGGCTCATTATCGTGGTGGTCGCCTTCCTGTTCTTCGACTGGCTGGTGCCCTCGAAATCCCAGCCGGACTGGGTGCAAGGCGCCAAATCCAAAGTTGTGCTGCAAAGCACCGGGGATTGGCTGAAAGGCATGTTGCCGGATGACCCGGAAAGCACCATCTTGAAGAGACTGAAGCGGCCCAGGGGCGACGAAACCGATGCGCCCGATGGCCCGCCGCCGGAAACGCGGTCCGACCTGGGGACCATAACCGGCAGCGTGGCGCGCGGCGTTGATCCGAGCGGTTACGGACGAAACGACCGCGACGGTATGCGGCAGTTGATCGAAAATAAGGCGGCAACCGCGCGATAGCGCTCAGAGGGCCTATGAGCCATTCGATGGACGTTTCCGGCGACAATCTTCTCGATCTCGAGGAAGATCGGCTGCGGGAAGAATGCGGGGTCTTCGGCATCTATAATCATCCGGATGCCGCGGCGATCACGGCACTCGGCCTGCACGCGCTTCAACATCGCGGCCAGGAAGCCGCCGGAATCGTCACCTTTGACGGCACGCGCTTTCATTCTGAACGCCGCATGGGACTGGTCGGCGATACTTTTTCCCGGCGCGAAGTGATCGACCGCCTGCCCGGCCAGGTCGCGATCGGCCATGTGCGCTATTCCACCACCGGCGAAACCATCCTCCGCAACGTGCAACCACTGTTCGCCGAACTAAACGCAGGCGGTTTTGCCATCGGCCACAACGGCAATTTGACCAACGGCCTGACGCTGCGCCGCCAGCTAGTACGCGAAGGCGCGATGATGCAGTCCACCACCGACACTGAAGTCATTCTGCATCTGGTCGCCCGCTCGCACAAAAAGCGCTTCGTCGACCGTTTTGTCGATGCCTTGCGGGATATTGAAGGCGCCTTTTCACTTGTTGGCATGACAAACAAGAAACTCGTCGGCGCGCGCGATCCGCTCGGCATCCGCCCGCTGGTGCTAGGCAGGCTCGACGGCTGCCCGATCCTTGCCTCGGAAACCTGCGCGCTCGATATCATCGGCGCGCAATATGTGCGCGACATCGAGAACGGCGAAGTCGTGGTGTTCGACGAAGAAGGCATGCATTCATACAAGCCGTTCCCGCCGATGGCGCCGCGGCCCTGCATCTTCGAATACATCTATTTCTCCCGGCCTGACTCCATCGTCGGCGGACGCTCGGTCTATGACGTGCGCAAGACGATGGGCGCTGAGCTGGCGCGCGAAGCGCCCGCTGCCGCCGACGTCATCATCCCGGTTCCCGACTCCGGCGTGCCCGCCGCCATCGGCTATTCTCAGGCTTCCGGCATTCCGTTCGAGATGGGCATCATCCGCAATCATTATGTCGGCCGCACATTCATTCAGCCGACGCAGTCGATCCGCGAGCTCGGCGTGCGGCTGAAGCATTCGGCCAACCGCGCTGTGGTCAAGGGCAAGCGCATCGTGCTGCTCGACGACTCGCTCGTGCGCGGCACCACCTCAATGAAGATCGTGCAGATGATGCGCGACGCAGGCGCCAAAGAGGTGCATTTCCGCATCTCCTCCCCGCCGATCACCCATCCGGATTATTACGGCATCGATACGCCGGAGAAGGAAAAGCTGCTCGCAGCGAACCATGACATCGAAGGAATCCGCGCCATCATCGGAGCGGATTCTCTCGCTTTCCTGTCGGTGGAAGGCATCTACCGCGCGATGGGCGAGGAAAAGCGCGATCCGCTCAAGCCGCAGTTCACCGATCATTGCTTCACCGGCGACTACCCGACCCCGCTCACCGACCGCACCGCGCAGGAAAGCCCTCCACGCCAGCTCTCGCTGTTAGCCGAAGCCAGCTGACGCGCTTGGGGGCGTCATGGCCCGGGCTTGTCCCGGCCATCCACGTCTTTAAAAAGAGCCTTGCGGACGGTGGATCCCCGGCATCGCAGACAAGGGTACGCAGTCTGCGCCAGCTAGACTGCTTTTGCCGGGCATGACCAAGAAGAGACCTATGGATAAACCCCTTTCCAACCGCATCGCCCTGGTGACCGGAGCCTCGCGCGGCATCGGCGCTGCGACCGCGCTCGCTCTGGCCAAGGCCGGTGCGCATGTGGTGGCGATCGCGCGCACCACTGGCGCGCTGGAGGAACTCGACGACGAGATCCGCGCTGCGGGCGGCAGTGCCACGCTGGTACCGCTCGACGTCACCGATACCGGTGGCATCGCCCGGCTCGCGGCAGCGCTGGACAAGCGCTATGGCCGACTTGATGTGCTGATCGGCAACGCAGCCATCGTCGGCGATATCTCTCCGCTGGGCCATGTAGAGCCGAAGACTTGGGACCAGGTGATGGCGATCAACGTCAACGCCAACTGGCACCTCATCCGTTTCCTCGATCCGCTGCTGCAGAAATCGGACGCCGGCCGTGCGGTGTTCATCACCTCCGGCGCCGCCAGCAATACGCGCGCCTATCGCGGACCTTACTCAGTTTCGAAGGCGGCGCTCGACGCGCTGGCACGCACCTATGCCGCTGAAACGGCCACCACCAAGGTGCGCGTGAATTTGTTCAATCCGGGCCCGACACGCACCCGCATGCGCGCGACCGTGATGCCGGGCGAAGATCCGGCCATCCTGCCAAAGCCGGCGCAGGTGGCCGAAAGCATCGTGCCGCTTTGCCTCCCCGACTTCACCGAGAGCGGCAAGCTCTACGATTTCCGTTCGCGTAGCCTGCAGTCTTTTCGCGAGCCGGCGTGAACCGATGGCCGCGGCGGGTGTTAACTCGCCGTGCCCTGCGACGCGGCTGGAGCGATGGAAACTTCCGATCTCGACTGCCTGATCATCGGCGGCGGCCCCGCCGGCCTCACCGCCGCAAATTATCTCGCGCGCTTCCGCCGCAACGCGTTACTGGTGGACGATGGCAAAAGCCGGGCGCGGCTTATTCCGGAAACGCACAACTATCCCGGTTTTCTCGGCATATCGGGCATAGACCTGTTGGCGACCTTACGGGAACAGGCGGAAGAAAACGGCGCGCGCCTGCAGGAGGGCCGTGTCGAGAAGTTGCATAAAGCCGATGGCGTCTTCGTCGCCCGTGTTGGAAACGCCGAAATCCGTGCCAAACGCCTGTTGCTCGCGACCGGCATCGTCGATGAAGGGCCCGATCTGCCCGGGCTGAAAGATGCGATTTATCGTGGCGCGTTGCGGTTCTGCCCGATCTGCGATGCTTTTGAGGCCATGGACATGCGTATCGGCGTGCTCGGCCCGGCGCACTCTGCCGCCGGCAAGGCGCAGTTTCTTCGTACCTACAGCCGCGACGTGGTGGTGCTGCCGATCGACGAGCCGGATAAAGCGGACGAGGAAGCGCGCGCCTTGGCGCAAGCGGGCATCACGCTTGAGCAACGCGTCGTGGATGTTGAGCGCAGCGGAGATAAGGTCGTCGCCGTCTTTGCCGACGGGCGCCGGCTGCGCGTGGATGTGCTCTACCCCGCCATGGGCTGCGAAGTGCGCTCTCAGCTCGCGCTCGCACTTGGCGCCCGCTGCAACGATATCGGCAACCTGCATGTCGACGACCGGCAGCGCACCTCCGTGGAAGGCCTCTATGCCGGGGGCGACGTCGTCACCGACCTGCACCAGATCAGCGTCGCTACCGGCCATGCCGCGGTAGCGGCCACCGCCATCCACAACAGCCTGCCGCGGAATTACCGGTAATCTTTCATCCTCACCCTGAGGAGGCGCGAAGCGCCGTCTCGAAGGATGGGCAACGACACGGCCCTCCATGGTTCGAGACGCGTTGCTCCGCAACGCTCCTCACCATGAGGATGAAGATTGCTTACGCCACCTTATCGGCCTTCACATCCTTGATGTCGGTGAAGGCGATGCCAGGGGCGCGCTCGCGCGTATAATCGAGATAGAACTGGTTCTTGGCGAGATAGACCACGTCGCCGTCGAGGTCCTCGGCGATGCTGGAGCCGTTGGCGGAAACAAAGTCGTCCAGCTTCTTGCGCTCGTCCGCGGCGATCCAGCGCGCCATCTGGAACTCCGACGGTTCGAAATCGACCGGCAAGCCGTATTCGTCCTTCAGCCGCACCTTCAGCACGTCGAGCTGCAGCGGTCCCACCACGCCGACCAAAGCGGGTGAGCCGTCGAGCGGGCGAAACACCTGCACCACGCCCTCCTCCGCCATTTCCTGCAAGGCCTGTTTCAGCTTCTTCGCCTTCATGGCATCCATCAGCCGCACGCGGCGCAGAATTTCCGGCGCGAAATGCGGCACGCCGACGAAATTCATCTCCTCGCCTTCGGTCAGCGTGTCGCCGATGCGCAGCGTGCCGTGATTGGGGATCCCGACCACGTCCCCGGCAAAGGCCTCATCGGCGATGGCGCGATCCTGCGCGAAGAAAAACACCGGCGAACTCAGGGTCATGGGCTTGCCGGTGCGCACCTGCTTCACTTTCATGCCGCGCGCCAGCTTCCCGGAACAAAGACGCGCGAAGGCGATGCGGTCGCGGTGATTGGGATCCATGTTGGCCTGGATCTTGAAAACGAAAGCGCTCATGCGCGGTTCTTCGGCTTCGACCCGACGGTTTCCGGCAGCCTGGGAGCGCGGCGGCGGCGCATAAGCGGCGATTGCGTCGAGCAGGTCCTTCACGCCGAAATTCTTCAGCGCGGAGCCGAAGAACACCGGGGTCAGATGACCCTCCCGGAAGGAAGCCAAATCGAACTCGCCGCAAGCGTCCTGCACCAGCGCCAGTTCCTCCGCAAGCGCCGGAGGATCGAAGGTCGGCTTGAGCGCGGCGATTTCCGCAAGCGACATATCAAGCAAATCGCCGGTCTTGCCGTCGGCATCGAGCAGCCGCACCTTGCCGGAAGCAATATCAAAGGTGCCGACGAAATCGCGCCCCTGTCCAATCGGCCAGGTCACCGGGGCGGTATCGAGTGCCAGCGTCTTTTCGATCTCGTCCAGCAGGTGGAAGGGATCGCGGCTTTCACGATCCATCTTGTTGATGAAAGTGATGATCGGGATGTCGCGCAGCCGGCAGACTTCAAACAGCTTGCGGGTGCGCGCCTCGATCCCCTTGGCGGCGTCGATCACCATTACCGCGGAATCGACGGCGGTGAGCGTGCGATAGGTGTCCTCGGAGAAGTCCTCATGGCCCGGCGTATCCAGAAGATTGAACACCCGACCGTCGTATTCGAAGGTCATCACCGAGGTGGCGACGGAAATCCCGCGCTCGCGCTCGATCGACATCCAATCCGATCGTGTGGAGCGGCGGTCGCGCTTGGCCTTCACCTGCCCGGCGAGCTGGATGGCCCCGCCGAACAGCAGCAGCTTTTCGGTCAGCGTGGTCTTGCCCGCATCGGGGTGCGAGATGATGGCGAAGGTGCGCCGGCGCTGCACTTCAACCGCCAGGGGCGAGGTCTTGGCGCTGATTTCCGCGGCGCTGACGGGCTGATTCATGCGCTGGGTGTGGCAAAGAAATGGGGCTGGATCAAGGGCTTCCTCCCGGTTTTTGATGTGAGATCACTTCAACGCTGCATAGTCCTCCGGCCTAAAGCCGACCAGGATCCTACCGCCACCAAGCTCAAGCACCGGGCGCTTGATCATCGAGGGCTGCGCAAGCATCAGCGCAATCGCCTTGGCCTCGGTGAGGCCTTCTTTGTCCTTGTCGGGCAGTTTCCGGAACGTGGTGCCGGCTTTGTTGAGCAGCGTTTCCCAGCCCGCCTTCTTCGCCCAGCCCTCCAGCTTGGCCGCGCTCGATGCCTTGCGTCTTGTAATCGTGAAAATCGTAGGCGACGCCCTTTTTGTCGAGGAAGGCACGCGCCTTCTTCATGGTGTCGCAATTCTTGATGCCGTAGATGGTGATTGCCATTGCCTGCTTTCCTCAAAAATCATCTCAATCATAATTGGTAGCGCATGGACCTCACAGAACGCCACGACCTCAGGAGCGGTGCAGCGCCGTGGGACGACGGCGTTCCCGAATTCGGGCCGAGCGACAAGCTGCCCGGCAGGCCGGTGGACGTGGCGATCTGCGGCGCCGGCATCATGGGCGCAATGCTGGCCGAGCGCCTGTCTGCCGCCGGCCTTGCGGTCGCGGTGCTGGACCGGCGTCGCCCCGGACTGGGCAGCACCTCGGCCTCCACCGCCCTCGTTCTCTGGGAAGCCGATGTCCCGCTCACCCATCTCGCCCGCAAGCTGGGCGAACAGGAGGCGGTGCGACGCTGGCGGCGTGTCCACCTTACGGCAACGGAACTCTGGAAAAGACTGGAGCGGGAGGATTTAGCGTCCGAGTACAAAGCCCGCCCAAGTCTCTACCTCGACGGCAGCGTGCTTGATGGCGAAGGGTTGAGGGCGGAAGCGGAACTGCGCGCGCGGCATGGGCTGCCCTCCGTTTTCCTGCAGGCCGAAGCTACGGCCGAACGCTTCGGAATCGCGCCGCGCTTCGCGATCGTCTCGACCGATAGTTTCGAGGCCAATCCGCTCAAACTGGCGCTGGCGCTCCTGGATATGGCACGCAAAAGGGGCACGACGGTTAGCTATCCAGCAGACGTGCTTCGGGTGGCCCACGATGCGGGCGCGGTTGTGCTGGTGAGCGATCAGGGTGAGATCCGGGCACGCCACGTCATCCTCGCCAGCGGTTACGAGCGTCCGCGCCTTTTTCTTCCCGCCACCTTCGCCCTGAAGTCGAGTTACGCCATGGCGACCGCGCCGGGCACCGCGCCGCTCTGGCGCGACAATGCGATGATATGGGAGGCCGCCGATTCCTATCTTTACGCCCGCGTCGATCCCGACGGCCGGGTCATAGCCGGCGGCGAAGATGAGGCTTTCGGCGATGCGCGGCGGCGCGACGCCCTCATCCCGGAGAAAGCCCAGGCCATCGCGGCCAAGCTTGCAAAACTGGTGAGTGCGCCGATCGAGCCGCGCGAGCGCTGGGCAGCCGTGTTTGGGTCCTCGCCCGACGGGCTGCCGGCCATCGGGCGCGCGGCCAACAGCGACGGGCTTTGGCTGGCGCATGGTTTCGGCGGAAACGGCATCACCTTTGCGGCGCTGGCAGCCGAATTGCTGACCGCCGAGCTGACCGGATCGCCCGACCCGGACCTGCCGTGTTTCGATCCGTATCGGTTCGAAAATGCCCCGATCTAACGGATTACCTCCGCAACGAACTAGGTGAAAGCCGACCGCTCATGGAGCGATTGACGCGGAGCTTAGCAAGCATTCCCCTCGCGCCTATATGCAAGAACACGATTTCACCCGCCTGACGACGGGCCGCCTCATGCACCTGTGATCCAAAGGGAAAATCCTATGAGCCAAGCATTTCTGAATGGCATCATGATCAGACGCCGACTAATGGCAGCCACTCTTGCCGCATCGCTCGCCGCCGTAACCCTGCCGGCCCTGGCGCACCACGGCTGGGACTGGGCGCAAGCCGAACAGACCGAGATGAAGGGCACCGTGCAAAAGGTTTCCATGGCGCCGCCGCATCCCTCACTGCAGGTGAAGGCGGCGGACGGCGTGGTCTGGCAGGTCGATCTCAGCAATCCCGGCCAGACCGAGCGCTCCGGATTCACCGGCGCCTCCGCCAAGCCCGGCGACTCCATTGTCATCCTCGGCAACAAACACAAAGACAAATCCAAGCGGGTGATGAAGGCGGTACGCATCACCATCGGCGGAAAGAACTACGACATGTATCCGGAGCGGATCGGCGCCAAGAGATAAGCAGCGCCGATGCAGATGATCGAATGGATCGGTGCCTGGCCGGGGGCATTACTGCTGCAGGAATCAGGCACCGCCTATCTGTTCGTCAATGCGGCGCACATTCTTGGGATAGGACTGCTTGTCGGCAGCATCTTGCCGCTCGACCTGCTGCTGGCCGGATGTTTTCGCAGCGTGCCGATCGTCGTGATCGGGCCGTTTCTTCTGCGTGTCGCAACCGTTGGCGCGGCGACGGCGATCTTGATGGGGCTATGGCTGTTTTCGGTGAAGCCATCCGAGTACATCGCCAACCCGGCTTTTCTCTGGAAGATGGCTCTGCTCGCCACCGCGCTCGGCAACGTCGCCCTACAACACCGCAGTCGCGATTTTGTGCTGGCGATGGAGGGCGGCCACACCGGCCTTCCGGTCCGCATCCGGGCAGTTATCTCAGCCCTACTCTGGCTGTGCGTATTAGTGGCCGGCCGCTGGATCGGATTTTTATGATGGCGGGCTCGCCTAACGGATTGGAATCATTCGCAACAAATCATTCAACCAAGTGGTTGACTTTCGACAAATGTGGACCATATATTCAACCGTATGGTTGAATTACAAACGCCCCAACTGGACACGATTTTTCACGCCCTCGGCGACGCCACGCGGCGGCAGATGCTTCGCGAACTCGCCGACGGCGAACGGACGGTCGGCGAACTGGCGAAGCCCTTCGCGATCTCGCTCGCGGCCGCCTCCAAGCACATCAAGGCGCTCGAGAGCGCCGGGCTGATCCGTCGCGAGGTGCGCGGCCGCACCCATTTTTGTCGCCTCGATCCTGGGCCGCTCGCCAGCGCCCACCAGTGGCTGAACTTCTACGAACGCTTTTGGCTCGATCGTCTGAACGTCCTGGAACGCCTCCTCCGCGAGGAGGACGCACGCAAAGCCCGCACTCCCAAAAGGAGACGATAAATGACCGACCGCGCGACCCCTGACCCCTATGGCGCGCTGACCGAGCCTGCCACGTTGAAGATCGAGCGCCTTCTGCCCGGCCCGATCGAGCGCGTCTGGGCCTATCTCACGGAGAGCGACCTGCGCCGACAGTGGCTGGCGGCGGGCGACATGGACGATGAAGGTCGGCGCGCCCTTCGAGCTGGTCTGGCGAAACGACGAGCTGACCAACCCGCCCGGCCAGCGGCCTTCCGGTTTCTCCGACGAGCACCGAATGCAGAGCCGGATCACCGAATTCGATCCTCCCCACAGGCTCGCCATCACCTGGGGCAATACCGGCGGCGTCTCCTTCGAGCTGGAACCGAAGGGCAACGAGGTGCTGCTCACCGTGATCCATCGCCGGCTGCCCGACCGCGCAACCATGCTGAACGTCAGCGCCGGCTGGCACATGCATCTCGACATCCTGGCCGCCCGCGCGAGCGGCAAGGAGCCAGCGCCCTTCTGGGACGGCTTCAGCCGCCTGAAGACCGAATACGGCCGGCGGCTGCCGGCTGACTGAAGCCTCAACAAACAGGAGGTCAACGATGCAGCATCAGGTCGTTTCGCGTGAAGAGTGGCTTGCAGCCCGGCTCGGATTGCTCAAGGAGGAGAAGGAGCTCACCCGCCGCAGCGACGAGCTGGCGCGGCGGCGGCAGGAGCTGCCGTGGGTTCGGATCGACAAGGAGTATCGATTCGACACCGACGAGGGGAGCGCTTCGCTGGCAGACCTCTTCCGAGGGCGCTCGCAGCTCCTCGTCTACCACTTCATGTTCGGGCCCAACTACACGGCGGGCTGTCCGGCCTGCTCGGCGATCGCGGACGGGTTTGACGGTTCTGTCGTCCACCTGGCGAACCACGACGTCACCCTTTCGGCGGTGTCGCGGGCGCCGCTCGCAAAGCTGCAGGCGTACAAGCGGCGGATGGGGTGGACGTTCCCCTGGGCGTCCTCGCTCGGCAGCGACTTCAACTTCGACTTCAACGTCTCGGTCACCGAGGAGCAACAGCGCGAGGGGGGCGTCGAATACAACTACAGGCGTGAGCCCGCGGCCGAAATACCGTCGGAGGCAATGCCCGAAGGCGCACGAAAGTTCGCGGGTATGTCCGGAACCGATGTAGCCACCTATACGCGCGAGCGGCCTGGCATGAGCGCCTTCGTGCTCGAAGACGGCGGCGTCTACCACACCTATTCCGCCTATTCGCGTGGAGTGGACGGCCTCTGGGGCATGTATCAGTGGCTCGACCGCGCCCCCAAGGGCCGCAACGAGACCGGCCTCTGGTTTCGCCGTCACGACGAGTACGGCAAGGGCTGACAGTTCGATGTCGCGAAGCGACAACGCCGCCGCCCCTGGCGCGGCCGCCTAAGCCTCGCTGTCTGGGGCCTTGACAGGACTCGGACGGCCGTCCTAGTCTTTTGTAGGACGACCGTCCCACTGTTTCCCCGTCGGAAATCATCGTCAGTTAGCGGCCTGACGCTCGGCAACCGGAAGGGCGGGATTAGACGGGAAGATGTTTTATGGATGACAGGACAACCCGCGATCACATCGTTGAAGCTGCCGATCATTTGTTCTATCGACAAGGTTACGAGCATACCTCGTTCTCAGACATTGCCGATGTCGTGCGGATCTCGCGGGGCAATTTCTATTTTCACTACAAGACCAAGGATGCAATCCTAGATGCCGTGATTAATACGCGTCTGGCTAATACCCGGAAGATGCTGGAGCGGTGGGAAATTGAAGGGAAGCAACCGGCAGATCGCATCCGAAGCTTTATACATATTCTGATAGCGAACCGAGCCGACATCAAACGTTCCGGCTGCCCGGTTGGTACGCTTTGCACCGAGCTTGCGAAGCTGAGTCATGTCTCACAACCCGAGGCAAACAAGCTATTCACGCTCTTTCGGACCTGGTTGCGCAGGCAATTCACGCTCCTCGGCCGCGGGGCGGATGCCGACGCGCTGGCGATGCATCTTCTCGCCCGCAGCCAGGGCGTCGCCATGCTGGCAAATGCCTTTCACGATGAGAAGTTCATCAAGCAGGAAGTCAAGCAAATGTGCGACTGGTTGAGTGCATGCACGGCGAAGCAAAGGCGCCCTATCGGGAGGAAGCCCAAGCGTGCGTGAGTGAGAAAGAGAGAGACGTCAGATGTTTATCGTACTGCTCAAATTTTCTCGCAACAAAAGCCAGGCCAGCCAAGTCATGGAAGGCCACAAGGAATGGATCAAACGCGGTTTTGACGACGGCGTGTTTTTATTGGTCGGCACTCTTCAGCCGAACTTGGGCGGCGGAATTGTTGCGCACAATACATCGCTGGCTGATCTTCAAAGCAGGGTGAATGCTGATCCTTTTGTCACCCAGAACGTCGTAAGCGCCGAAATTCTTGAAATCACGCCATCAAGAGCCGATGAACGGCTAACATTTTTTATGGATGAGTAGCCCGAGGCCTGCAGGCCGTCTATGCACCGCTCTACTCACCAAACTCCCGGTACCAGACGGTAGCGGACCTTCGCTGCATAGTCGCGGTAGCCTGGGAGACCATCGCGCAGGAGTCTCTCTTCTCCGTCTATGCGCGCAATCAACAGGAGCATGAGAAGCGGCACGGCGGCCAGACTCCAAAGCGAACCCAGGAGCAACGCGGTGCCCACCATCAGCAGCATCGCGTAGCTGTACATCGGGTGACGCACCACAGCATAAGGCCCGGTGGAGACGACCGTCTGCCGACGCTCGCTTTGCAGCCGAATCTCGACCGCGGCAAAGCTGTTGGCGCGCATGACCGTGACCCAGCCATAGAAGGCAACCAGAATAAGGATCGCGCCGACCAGATGCAGCCAAACCGGCACATACGACCATCCAAAACGCCGGGCATCGAGCGCCGCCAGGATCAGCCAGCCCCAGAACGCAACTAGGAGGGCTGCCACCACCAGGCGATCGGCCGGTTTCTGCTGGCGGCTCAGCGGCGATCGCATGCGTTCGACGAGGAGCCCGGGGTCGGTGCGGTAAAGCCAGATGCCCATCGCCACGCTACAGCCGATAAACAGCGCAAGGAAGATCCAGGCCTGCGGCCACGCGAGGGTGCCGGCGGGGGCGAAAAGGACGACCCCGAACAAGGCAGTCCCGATGATCGATCGCACGATCATCCTGCGCAGCATGATTGTTTCTCCGGCATAACTCCGGGATAGAAACTTACGTACGCTTCATTCGAGGCATTAAATCGCTTCGTTGCGCGCCAACCGCTGAGGCGGGTGCATGAATGCGTGTTCGCCGTGCTGGCGCTTGAGAGCGAGCCGATCGATCCGAGGCTATGACGGCCCGCCCCGAGCGCCCTCACCTGACCGCGTGAGCTGGCGCGGAGCGATTTGCGGCGCGTAAAGTTTCGATCTCAGGCATTCAGGAAGCTGGCGCGGGGGCTGGAGTGAAGCGGTCGAGGGGAAAGGATTCGCGAGAATCGAAGAAGGGTTCAGGATGGCCACCGGAAATGACCTGCGGCGCATTGCGCTGTCGCTTGAAGGGACCACCGAAGCGCCGCATTTCGATCGGGCGGCGTTCAAAGTGGCGCGGATCTACGTGACACTCGCCGCCGACGCCCGCACGGCAAATTTCAAGTTCACGCCTGACGAGCAGGAATTCAAATGCATGCTTGCCCCGGAAGCGTTTGCTCCCGTGCCGAATGCGTGGGGCAAGCAGGGTTGGACCACTGCGACACTGTCGAAGCTCAGCGCGGCCGATCTCAAGCAGGCGCTCGAAACCGCATGGGCGCACGCTCTGCCCAAGAAACCAAAGCGTCGATCAACCTGACGAGCAGTTAGTTCGCTCATTCCCGCGCAAGCGGGAATCCAGTGGTGAAGGAAAAGCCTAGGTCCCCGCCGAGTCCCTTTTTCTCTATATCGGGACTCATCTACTGGTTAGGCGTAACGATTTACGCTGCTCTGTTCCGAGTTGCTGCTGGTGACGCTTTGAAGACGTTCCATGAGATGATCGACCTACTTAGACTTAGACCCACCTGAGGTCTCACGGTCTGGCCGGGTGCTGTCGTATCCGTGCACTGAAATATCAAAGTTGTTACCGTCCGGATCAATCGCACGGTATTCTGCGAAATGGCGGTCGCCCGGACGCTTAAGCGGCGGACGATATCCGTGCGTTTCAAACTCTTTGGCCACGGCATCGTTGTCGTCCACTAAGAACCCGAAATGATTGAAGCCGCTCGGCTTACCGTCGATCTTATTCGTATGGATTGAGAGATTCATGTATCCGTCGGTCAACTGGATACCCCCATTCTCTGCCCGATGCTGGATCGTAAGCCCCATCACATCAACATAGAACTTGGCAAGTCTCTCAGGGTCCGTTGTGTTGAAGACGATATGACGAATCTTTGCCACTGGTTTCCTCCTTTAGAAACTCGCACTGTTATCGAGGACGCCTTCCTGCAGCCCATCGGGACATGGACGAACGCGAACTTCATTGGTAGCGTCTTGCAAACACTACAGCAAGTTTGGATTTGGGAGGAGCGGTAACGATGCGCAAATGGGTATTGTATGTCTCGTGCCTGCTTACCCTCGCTGGCGCTCAGGCCTCCTCGGCCCAAACTCCGGAGGAGTTCTACCGAGGCAAGCAAATCCGCTTCATAGTCGGAACGGCGGCAGGGCAGGAATATGATCTCTGGGCCCGATTGATTGCGCGCCACATGCGTCGCCATATTCCGGGTACGCCAAACATTGTTGTGGAGAATATGCCCGGAGCCGGTCATGTTATTGCGGCCAACTACCTCTTCGATATAGCGCCGCGCGACGGAACGGTCATCGGGATGGTATCCCGAAACATCCCCGATGCTGCTGTTATGAAGCTTCCCGGGGTCCGCTTCGACCCGCGCAAGTTCAACTGGCTTGGGAGCCCCGAACTTGCTCATCGCGTTTTGGTTGTTTCTGCGAACTCTGGCTTCACGAAGGCGGAGGAGCTTTTCGAGCGCGAACTCATCATCGGTGCCGTGGGTGCTGCTCAGGCTGTCACGACGGCGCCGATACTTCTCAAGAACATCCTCGGCATGAAATTAAAGGTAGTCACAGGGTATCACGCGCCGCAAGATGTATTGCTTGCGATGGAAAGGGGCGAGGTGCACGCCGTCGTTGAGACCATTGCGACGATGAAAGGCAAGCGCGCACAACATGTGCTGGCGGGTAAAGCCCGCGTACTCTTCAACATGGAACAGACGCGCGTCCCGGAATTGAATGCCCCAAGCATCTTTGAGTTCATCAAGAAGGACGAGGACCGTCAGATTTTTCAGTTTCTTGCATCGAGTATGGAGATGGGCAGGCCCATGTTGACGCCTCCGGATGTTCCGGCCGATCGCCTCGCTGCCCTCCGGCAAGCCTTTCTGGCGACCATGAAAGACCCCGCATTCATGCAAGAAGCCGACGCTGGAGGCTTTGAAATAACGGTCAGGACCGGCGAGGAACTCGCGGCGCTTGTTCATGCCGAGATGCAAATTCCTCAGGCAATCATCGAAAAGGCTTCGAAAGGAGCGGTCGCAAATTAGTGGCGTCGCTCTCGGCCGAAAGGCAAATTTGCAACCTGCATATGCTCGGATCTGTCAGTGGGTAACTAACGAATAAGGGAGGACCGGATGGCGAAGCCGCAAATCCGACATCTTGCAATTATGACGGTTGATCCCGAGAAGCTCGCGAAGTTTTACGAGCAGGTCTTCGAGATGGAGCGCATCCCGCGGCCCGGCGCGGGTGGAAGCAAGGCCATCTATATGACGGATGGCTATATCACTCTGGCTTTGCTGCACAACAGGGCCGATGGCCGTCCCTCAGGTCTCAATCACTTTGGATTTCACGTGGCCGATCAAGATGAAATCTCGGAGAGACTTTCCAAGGCGGGCGTCGCTGTCCCAGCAAAGCGCCCAGCCGATCGAGCGTTTGCCGAGACCCGCGCTCATGATCCAGACGGAAACAACTTCGATCTGTCCGTACGAGGATATGACGGCTAGCAGCGTTCGAACTCGACTAATCGAGATCACAGGGCAAAGTTAAATGGACGAAATCGTCAAGGGCAGAAATGAGCCGGCGGGAATCGAAGTTCCCGTTCCCTCCACGGGGACCGGCCGCTGGGGCAGTGATGTTGCGGCAGATGTGATCCGGTCCTTAGACATCCCGTTCGTGGCGTTGAATCCAGGCGCAAGCTATCGCGGATTGCACGATAGCCTCGTCAACCACCTGGGCAACCGCGCGCCGCAGATGCTTCTTTGCCTTCATGAGGAGCACGCCATAGGGATCGCGCATGGATGGGCCAAGGTGACAGGCCGCGCCATGATGGCGATCGTTCACAGCAACGTCGGACTTATGCACGCGACGATGGCCCTGTTTAACGCTTGGTGCGATCGCATGCCGCTCCTTCTTTACGGAGCAACTGGTCCCATGGACGCGGCGAAGCGGCGCCCATGGATCGATTGGATCCATACGTCCAAGGACATGGGAGCGCTGATCCGTCACTACACGAAGTGGGACGATCAACCGAACTCCGTGGCGGCGATGCCGGAGGCGATTCTCCGTGGCCGTCAAATCGCTGAAACCGCACCACGCGGACCAACCTATGTCTGCTTTGACGTTGGATTGCAGGAACAAAAGGTCGAAAATCCACCGACCCTGCCGGATGTTTCCCGGTACAAGCCACCTGCGCCAGCGGCTCCGCCACCTGACCTGATTGCCGACATCGCAAAGTTACTGCACGCAGCGGAGCGGCCACTGATCCTCATGGGACGTGTATCCCGCGATGAGAGTGCGTGGGGTGAGCGTGTCAAATTAGCTGAATCTCTCGGCGCGGTCGTGCTCACCGACCTTAAGCTTGGTGGTGCGTTCCCAACCGAGCACCCTCTGCATGGGGCACCAGCGGGAAGTCGACTTACACCCCCAGGAGTGGAAGCGCTCAAAAATGCTGACGTGGTCTTAAGCCTGGAGGCGCGGGACCTCGGAGGGGTGCTTCAAGCCGCGCACAAAGGTGCGCCTATCACGTCAAAGATCATCCGTGTCGCTGTGGACCAACATCTCCACAACGGCTGGAGCATGGACTATCTGCAGCTTGCACCGGTTGATCACTACATTCTGGCCGAGCCGGAGCCCACGGTCACGGCTCTGAAATCGCGAACTCGCAAAATTGGGTCCTCGGAAAACGGCGGCATGGCCCGGGCGTACGCCGCACAAGCCAAAAGCCCTGCCCTCGCTGGACGGCAAAGGTCCCATCACAGTTCCTCATGTCGCTGCCGCACTACAAGTCGCAACTGCCAATCGGAAAAGCAGTCTTACGCATCCACCGCTGTCCTGGGCCGGATCTCTTTGGCCAATTCGCGATCCCCTCGACTTTCTTGGCGCCGACGGGGGTGGTGGCGTGGGTGGAGGTCCAGGTCAGTCCATTGGAGCCGCACTCGCCTTGAGAGGGACAGGACGGTTGCCCATTTCGGTTTGCGGGGATGGCGACTTCCTGATGGGCGTAACTGCGATTTGGACCGCAGTACGTTACGAGATACCGATCCTGTTCGTGATCGTTAACAATCACTCGTACTACAATGACGAACTTCACCAGGAACATCTCGCGATAGCCCGTGGTCGGCCGCCCGAGAATAAATGGATCGGACAGCAAATGCTTGGGCCTGAACTTGACATTCCGACCTTGGCTCGGGGGCAAGGAGCTCTTGGATTTGGTCAAGTCACAGCGTTAAGCGAACTTCTCCCCACTTTGCAGCAGGCGATTTCTGCTGTTGATGCGGGTAAAGTTGCGGTCGTGGATGTCCGCGTAGAAGCGGGGTACTCAGAACCCGGCACCGCGGGGGCTGCCGCGTCGCATTCAAGCTGACCATCAGACGCGGTGACATCCGGACCGTTGCGTTATGTGCTGTGCATGCGAAAATGATCCCGTGAAACAACATCAAATGCCCGGTATTCCACTAACATCCGGGCAACCGCGTCCCGCGCGCGGCACGCCCGGTTCCCTGCCGTAACCATATCGCAAGCCATTGCGCGCTAGATCGCCGGAGCTCCAGCCCGTTGAATGGAGCACGGAGAGATGCATGCTCCTCAGCCGCTGCCTGATGCTCGCCTGCGCGACGCTTTTCCTTTCGCCGGCCGCGCCGTCGCACGCGCAGGAGTCAGCGGGCATCAAGCCGCCGATCCGCGGCCTGATCTCCATGGGCGCGTACAAGTTCGTCGGCGAAGGAGGCGATCCAGACAATACGCTGAAGCCACTCAACAAGAAGCCGGGCATCTTCGGCGGCATCGTCATCATCGCAACATGGTCGCAACTCCAGCCGCGGCCCAACGCCACGATCGGCGACGACAATGTCATCGAGCAGGCGCTCGACAAGGTGCGGGCCTACAACAGGCGCAATCCACAAAAGCCGCTGGCCGTGAAGCTCCGGATATGGGGCGGCTTTGAAGCGCCGCAGTGGGCGAAGAAGATCGGCGGGGCGCCCATCAGCACGGTGCACAAAGGCAAGCAGCGCATCATCGGCCGGTTCTGGCTGCCGGAATACCGGAAAGCCTGGGCGGCGCTCCAGCAGCAGCTTGCAAAGCGTTTCGACGACGAACGGCTGATCCGCGAGGTGGCAATCACCTCCTGCATGTCCTTCACGGCCGAACCGTTCTTCATTCCCACTACCGAAGCCACGGTGATGACGCCGCTGCTGGCTGCCGGATTCAAACCCACAGCCCTACAAGAAATGCCTCACCCACGCGGTTCAGGACTACGCACCGTGGAAGCAGACGCGGCTGGTGTTGTCGGTCAATCCGCTGCGTACAAATTCAACGCCCGGGCCCGGCGATGCCGCATTCACCAAAGAAGTGATGCACGCCTGCCGGCAGGCGGTCGGGCGGCGCTGCGTGTTCGACAACCACGACCTCGACAGCGACCTGACGCCGTCCCTCGTCCCGCTCTATGACTACATGAAGAAGTTGGGGCCCGAGATCGAGTTTCAGACCTTCAAGGAAACGCCGGAGGATTTCGAGGCGACGATCAGGCTCGGCGTGCAGACCGGGGCCAGCGCCATCGAACTCTGGCAGGACTACGGCGGCTTTCCGCTGGTGCCGAACGCCCAGCTCAAGCAATGGGCAAAGATGCTCGAACAGAACACCGGCGAGCCGGAGTGAATCTGAGCGATGAATGAAAACCCCAAATCCCATGGCTGTTATTTAGCGCCTCGCGGTTGGAATTTGTGCTGGTCTCAATACTGCCTTCTCACTCCCACTCGATCGTGCCCGGGCGGCTTCGATGTCACGTCGTAGACCACGCGGTTGACGCCCTTCACCTCATTGATGATGCGGGTCGCCACATGGCCGAGGAAGGCCATGTCGAAGGGGTAGAAATCCGCGGTCATGCCGTCGGTGGACGTCACCGCGCGCAAGCCGACGACATGCTCATAAGTGCGGAAGTCGCCCATCACGCCGACGGTCTTCACCGGCAGGATCACGGCGAAAGCCTGCCAGATCTGGTCGTAGAGCCCGGCGCGGCGGATCTCCTCGATATAGATCTCGTCGGCGAGCCGCAGGATCTCGAGCTTCTCCCGGGTGATCTCGCCCGGGCAGCGGATGGCGAGGCCCGGGCCGGGAAACGGATGGCGGCCGACGAAGGCGTCGGGCAGCCCGAGCTCGCGTCCGAGCGCCCTCACCTCGTCCTTGAACAATTCGCGCAGCGGCTCGACCAGCTTCATGTTCATGCGCTCGGGCAAACCGCCGACATTGTGGTGCGACTTGATGGTGACCGACGGCCCGCCGGTGAAGGAGACGCTTTCGATCACGTCGGGATAGAGCGTGCCTTGCGCCAGGAATTCTGCGCCGCCGATCTTCTTCGCCTCCTGCTCGAACACGTCGATGAATAACTTGCCGATGGTCTTGCGTTTGATTTCCGGGTCCTCGACGCCGGCGAGCGCGTCAAGGAACAGATCTTCGGCCTGCACATGCACCAACGGGATGTTGTAGTGCTCGCGGAACAGGGCCACCACCTTTTCCGCTTCCGCCAGCCGCAGCAGCCCGTGATCGACGAAGACGCAGGTAAGCTGCTCGCCGATCGCTTCATGGATCAGCACCGCGGCCACCGCGGAGTCGACGCCGCCGGATAAGCCGCAGATCACCCGGCCCTTGCCGACCTGCGCGCGGATTTTTTCCATCGCCTCATGCTTGAAGGCGCCCATGGTCCAGTCGCCTTTGGCGCCGGCGATCTTGCGCACGAAATTGCGCAGCAGCGCGGCGCCCTGCGGCGTGTGCACGACCTCGAGATGGAACTGCGTGGCGTAGAATTTGCGCTTGTCGTCGGCGATCAGCGCGATCGGCGCATTCGGCGAGGTGCCGACCACGCGAAAGCCTTCCGGTAATTTCGTCACGCGGTCGCCATGGCTCATCCAGACCGGATATTTCTCGCCCTTCTTCCAAACGCCATCGAACAGCGGCGTGTCCTCGGTCACGGTAACCTCGGCGCGGCCAAATTCGCGGTGATGCCCGCCCTCCACCTTGCCGCCGAGCTGATGCGCCATGGCCTGCTCGCCGTAGCAGATGCCGAGCACCGGCACGCCGGCCTTGAAGATCGACATCGGCGCGAGCGGCGCGCCCGGCTCGAGCACCGAGGACGGTCCGCCGGACAGAATGACGGCCTTCGGCTTCATCGCCGCGAAGGCTTCCTCCGCCTTCTGATACGGCACGATTTCGGAATAGACCTTTTCCTCGCGCACCCGCCGCGCGATCAGCTGGGTCACCTGCGAGCCGAAATCGACGATTAGAATTTTATCGTGGGGGGTCATGGCGGCTTCTAAACCGTCAGCGCGAGTCTGTCGAGATGGGCCGGAAATCAGGCGGATCGGGCCAATATACTCACATAAAAGCCGTCGGTATCAGTGCGCCGCGGCGTCATCAACAGGCCCTCGTCGGAGATCAGCACCGCACGGTGGAATAGAAAAGCGCGCTCGCCCAGCGCCTTGATCACCTCGACCGGCGGCAGCGGTTTGAAGCCGGATTGACGGGCGAGAAAACTGCGGATTTGCGCGCCGTTCTCCTCGTCCAGCACCGAGCAGGTGACATAGGCGATGCGGCCTTTCGGCTTCAGAAGGCCCACTGCGCGGTCCAGAATGGCCGCCTGGTCCTTCGTCCGCAGTTCGAGGGCGCCCGGCCGCATCCGCCATTTCGCGTCCGGATTGCGCCGCCAGGACCCGGTGCCGGTGCAGGGCGCGTCGATCAGCACCAGGTCGATGCGGCCTTCGAGATCGGCCAGCTCGTTGCCCACGGATTTGGGTGGGCGCACCTGCACATTGCGCGCACCGGAGCGATCAAGCCGCTCATGGATCGGCGCGAGGCGGCGCTTGTCGGTATCGGTGGCGTAAATCTGCCCGTGGTTCTCCATCGCGGCCGCCAGTGCCAAGGTCTTGCCGCCGCCCCCGGCGCAGAGATCGACCACCTGCTCGCCCGGCTTCGCTCCCGCCAACAGCGCGGCCAGCTGCGAGCCTTCGTCCTGGATTTCGATCAGCCCTTTGATGAAGGCATGCTCGGCATGGATCGCCGGACTTTTGGCGCCGGCGTCGAGCTTGATGCGCAGCCCGACCGGCGACCAGCGCGTCGGCTCTGCCTTCAGGTCGGCGAGCGCGCGGACGGCGTCATCGCGACTGGCCTTCAGCGTATTGACGCGCAGATCCACCGGCGCGCGGGAGGCGAGCGCTGCCCCCTCCTCCGCGCGTTCGTCGCCGAAGACGCGGGCGAAATGCGGATCGAGCCATTCCGGAAAATCGCCCGCAACGTAGGGCGGCGCGCCGGCAAGCGAAGCGCTTTCCAGCGCGGCGGCCTCGGCTTCCGTGAGCGGTTCGGGCGCAAAGCGTGATCCATCGAACAGCCTGGCGATGGTGTCACGGTCGAAGCCGCGCTCCAGCTTCAGCATCCCAAGGAGGATAGCGCGCGGGGTCGCTTCGCCCATGACATGAGCGCTGGAAGCGCGGCGGCGCAGCGCGTCGTAAACAAGACCAGCAATCCCCGCGCGGTCGCCCGATCCGGCAAAGCGGTGCGACAGGCCCCAATCCTTCAGCGCGTCGCTGGCGGGCCGGCGGCGCGACTCGATATCGGCAAGCACTTCGATGGCGGCAGAAAGCCGGGCGGCCGGCGTCATGGCAGGGCGAGCATGATCCGGACGATGAACACCACCCACATGATCGTAAGGACGATCGCCCCGGCAACGAAGAACGGCGCCGCGGACCTGGATTTTATTATTCGTCACATGCACAAAGGCGTGGATGATGCGCAGCGTCACGAAGACCCAGGCCATCAGCACGAAGAAAAGATCCGCGTGACGCGTGATGATGCTGAGCACGGTCAGCAGATAGAACAGGACCGGCAGCTCGAACTGGTTCTGATAGTTGTATTCGAACTTGCGCACATAAACCGGCCAGTTCGCCTCGCGCAGCGATACCGGACCGGCCACCTCGTCGCGCTTGACCGCGCGGGCGCGGCTCCCGGCGAGCATATAGGCGACAATTAAGGTCAGCAGCACCTGCACGAATAGCGGCGCTAGGATCATCTGGATTGACATGGGACAGCTCTTTGGGCGCGACCTGGCCGAGACGTAGACTTTTCTAGCGGCTGGTGGAGAATAAAGAAAGCTGTCTCTCGGGGGTTCCTGCATGACCTATGTGCTTGCGCTTCTTGCCGCCATCGTGGGCGGGGCCGTCGGAGCGTTTTTGGGCTCCTTCGTCGCCGGCCTGCTGGCGCCGCTGCTGGGAATTTCCAGCTTCGAAGGCGCCTCCGGCTATTTCGCTGTTTTTATCGGCGGGCCGATCGGAGGCCTGCTGGGCCTCGTCCTCGGTGCAACGCTTGTTCTGCGCAAGCGCGGCATAAGTGGTTTCGGTGCAATCACCGGCCGTATCGGTGTCGTTCTGATCGGCGTTGTGCTTGTTGCTGCGGCCGCCGTGGGCGTTCTCTATCTCTCCCAAGACATCGTCAATCCGAACGGCAACCCACCAAGGCTCGTCTTCGAAATACGGCTGCCCGCGGGCGCGGCGCTGCCAACGGACAATGAAAGACCGATCCAGCTTGAAACCAGCAAGAATCGCATGCCCGCACTAATGGACCGGGCGGCAACGCGTGACGATGCCGGCCGTCCGGTTCTTGTCGGCGCGGTGGAGATGTATTACCGCACGTCTTCGCGCCTGCTGACGATCACCATGCCGGACAAAACCGACGCCATCTTCGACATCAAGCTATCAGGGGTGCCTAAACATTCACGGCAATTTTCGGACTGGCAGCGGGCGAGCTATATCGGCGAGCCGGGAAAGTCCGAGACTCGCAAACCGACCGCCGCAGAGAATTACGAGATCCGCTACCGCGCCGACTGGCCGGGCGAAGACTAGCGCTGACTACCTGACACCGGCGCCTTCCCAGGCTAGCAAGGCGACGTGGCCGGCAAGGACAACGACCGCGAGAAAATTGATCAGGAACACCTGCCCCCGGAGCGGCACGTTGTCGGTCAGGGTCTGCACCAGCGTATGGATAATCCGCCCCGCGAAGAACGCCCAGGCGGCGACAACGTCAATCCACGTTGCGCGCCCGAGCGCCAGCAGCAACACCACCAGCGCATAAAATATGACCGGCAGCTCGAACTGGTTGGCGAGGTTGCGGGTGATGCGCGCAACATGCAGCGGCTCGTCGCGGCCGAGCACGAAGCAGGCATTTTCGGTTTCGCCGCGCTGCACCGCTATCTTGCGCGCAAACGTCAGCCACGCATAGAGAAAGAAGGTCAGCCCGATCTGCGCCAGCATTGGCCACAGGATCGAGCCTGCGGCCATGATCAGCCGCGCCCCGGGTAATTCGGGCTTTCTCGCGTGATCGTCACGTCATGCACATGACTTTCGCGCAGACCGGCGCTGGAGATGCGCACGAACTCCGCCTTCTGATGCAGCTCCTCGAGATTCTTCGCCCCGACATAGCCCATGGCCGCGCGCAAGCCACCCGCCAGTTGGTGCAGCACGGTAGAGGCTGCGCCCTTGTAAGGCACCTGCCCTTCCACGCCTTCGGGCACCAATTTCAAACTGTCCTTTATGTCCTGCTGGAAGTAGCGATCGGCGGAACCGCGCGCCATCGCACTCACCGAGCCCATGCCGCGATAGGTCTTGTAGGAGCGGCCCTGATAAAGAAACACCTCGCCCGGTGTTTCATCGGTTCCGGCGAGGAGCGAGCCGATCATCGCGCAATCTGCCCCGGCTGCGAGCGCCTTGGCCAGATCGCCGGAATATTTGATGCCGCCGTCGGCGATCACCGGCGTATTGGTGGCGCGTGCGGCTTCTACCGCGTCCATCACCGCTGTGAGCTGCGGCACGCCGACGCCGGCGACGATGCGCGTGGTGCAGATCGAGCCCGGGCCGATGCCGACCTTGATAGCGTCCGCGCCGGAATCGATCAGCGCCTTGGCACCCTCGCTGGTGGCGATATTGCCGGCCACCACCTGCACGGCATTGGACTGCCGCTTGATGCGCTCGACGGCTGCAAGCACATGCTTGGAATGGCCGTGGGCTGTATCGACCACGACCAGGTCCACGCCGGCTTCGATCAGTCGCTCGGTCCGCTCAAAGCCTTTGTCACCGACGGTGGTGGCGGCGGCGACACGCAGGCGGCCCTGATCATCCTTGCAGGCATTGGGATTGGCGACCGCCTTTTCGATGTCCTTCACAGTAACCAGCCCGACGCAGCGGTATTGCGCGTCAACCACCAGGAGCTTCTCGATCCGGTGCTGATGCAGCAAGCGCTTGGCTTCATCTTGCCCGACCCCCTCGCGCACGGTGATGAGTCCGTCCTTCGTCATCAGCTCGGAAATCTTCTGGCGCGGATCGGTGGCGAAGCGCACGTCGCGGTTGGTGAGAATGCCGAGGAGCTTGCCGGGCGCGCCGTTCGTGCCGCGCTCAACCACCGGAATGCCCGAGATGCGATTGTCCTTCATCAGTGCGAGCGCTTCCGCCAGCGTCGCTTCGGGATGAATGGTGACGGGATTTACTACCATTCCGGATTCGAACTTCTTCACCTGCCGCACCTGCGCGGCCTGTTCCTCCGGATCCATGTTGCGGTGGACGACGCCGAGCCCGCCGCCTTGCGCCATGGCGATGGCCATCTGCGCTTCCGTTACGGTGTCCATAGCGGAGGCGATGATCGGAACATTCAGTGCAATTGTGCGGGTGATGCGCGAGCGGATATCGGCTTCGGAAGGCAGCGTATCCGACAGCCCCGGCTTCAACAGCACGTCGTCGAACGTCAGCGCCTCGCGCGGTGGTTCTTTGGATTTCGCGGCCATGGCCAACTCCGCTCCCCGCGCCCCGGACGGGCGCCCCGATGTGCGGGCTCGACGGCAGGGGGAAAATAATGCCCCTTATGCGGCGGAAACGATATTCCCGCCCCGGTCGAAACCCGCTTTTGGGTTGGCGGAGGTCGTTAGCATGACGGCGCGATGATTCCTAGAGCGTTCGCCTCCGGAGCTCACTTAGGCCATGTTTTCCGGCATGACCTGCCATAACTGGCAGGATCGTCCGCCCCCGCCTAAACTGAAAATAATGCCGCCTTTGACGATTCCCTCGCTCCGCCCGCCTGTCCGGCCGCTTGCCCTCCTGGCCTTGACGTTCTTTGCCTTGGGGTCGGGAATGGCGGCTCTGCCCGCACAGGCGCAGAAAACCACCGAACCGGCTTCCGAACAGCAGCACTGTCTCGGCCAAGTCGCGGTCAACGTTGATAAGCGTATTGCAGCCTGCTCGGCGCTCATTGGCAAATCCGGCACGCGCAAGGAGGAACTCGTCGGCTTTTATCTGGCGCGCGGCGACGCACAGCGCGAAAAGCGGGACCTCCAGTCAGCCATCGACGACTATGGTCAGGTACTGAAGCTCGACCACGGGCATGTGGGAGCGCTGAACCGACGCGGTTTGACCCATGCCGAGAAGGGCGACCGCGAGCGCGCCTTGGCCGATTTCGACAGCGCGATAAAAGCTCATCCGAAGGATGCCGCGAGCTACAACAACCGCGGCAGTATCTGGCGCGATCGCGGCGCGCCGGATCGCGCGCTGGCGGATTTCGACAAGGCCATCCAGCTCGATCCGAATTTTGCGCCGGCCCACGATAACCGTGGCTTGGCCTGGTACGAGAAGAAGAATTACGAGCGCGCCATCGCCAGCTTCGATCAGGCTATCAAGTTGAGCCCTGCTTTCGCTCGCGCCTTCGTCAATCGCGGCAATGCTTATGACGACAGCGGCGACAGCAAGCGCGCGCTGCAAGACTATGCCGAGGCGATCAAGCAGGATCCGAAAGACGCGCTGGCTTATCTCAACCGCGGCATCGCGCTGCGGCGGCAGGGCGAGACCGATCGTGCGCTCGCCGATTTCGAACAGGCCGTCAACCGTGACCCCTCTCACATCCAGGCCCGTGAGGAACGCGGCCTTATCCTCTACCGCAAGGGCGATTACCCGCGCGCCATTGCCGATCTCAGCGAGGTGATCCGGCTCGATCCCAATCGCGCGACGGCTTACAACAACCGCGGCAACGCCCATGACGAAAAAGGTGACCGCGGCCGCGCACTGGCCGACTATGATCAGGCGATACGGCTGAATCCGAAGTATGCAGCAGCCTATTATAACCGCGGCATGGCGCTACGCCGGCGTGGCGATCTCGAACGCGCCATTGCCGACTTCGACCGGGCCATCGGTCTCGATCGCAACAACGCCGCAGCCTTTAACAACCGAGGCAATGCTTTTGCGGAACAGGGTAACTATGACCGCGCCATCGCGGATTACGATGAGGCGCTAAAACTCGATCCGCAATACTTCCAGGCCTTCAATAATCGCGGCAACACCTTTCTGGAAAAAAAAGATTACGAGCGCGCCATCGCCGATTATAGCAAGGCGGCGGAGCTGGCGCCTGAGAATGCGCTGCCGCTGTTTAACCGCGCCTCTGCGCTTCACTTTGCAGGCCGCGACAAGAACGCGCTTGCCGACATCGAAAAGTCGATCCAGCTCGATGGCAAGAAGGCGCCGGCCTTCAGCGCGCGCGGCTTGATCTACGAGAAGCTCGGCGAGCGCGACAAGGCCATCGCCGATTTCCGCCGGGCGCTAGCGCTCGAGCCGAACCTGAAGGAGCCGGCGGAGGGGTTAGTCCGCCTCGGCGCGCGCCCGCGCCGATGAACCGTCATCGCCTCGTTTCGCTGATCGTGGCCGTGGCCCTGTTCATGGAGAATATGGATTCTACCGTGATCGCCACTGCGTTGCCGGCGATCGCGGCTGATATCGGCGCCAATCCGCTGGCGCTGAAGCTCGCGATTACGTCCTATCTTCTCTCGCTCGCGATCTTCATTCCGGCCAGCGGCTGGGTAGCGGACCGTTTCGGCACCCGGACTGTTTTCCGCGCCGCCATCGCTGTCTTCGTTCTCGGCTCCCTTGCCTGCGCCATGGCAAACTCGCTCAGCGATTTCGTCGGCGCGCGCATTGTACAGGGTATCGGTGGGGCGATGATGACCCCCGTGGGCCGCCTCATCCTTCTCCGCACCATCGACCGCCGGGCACTGCTCAACGCCATGGCCTGGGTGACCATGCCCGCACTGATCGGGCCGATGGTCGGCCCCCCGATCGGCGGCTTCATTACCACCTATGCTTCGTGGCACTGGATCTTTCTGATCAACTTTCCGATCGGAATCATCGGCATTGTGCTGGTGACGCTTTACATCGATGACATTCGCGGCGACACGCGCGAACGTTTCGATTTCATTGGCATGGCGCTGGCCGGGCTCGGCATGGGCGGGGTGGCGTTCGGTCTCTCCGTGGCAGGCCTCGACCTGCTGCCGCTGGCTCCCGTGCTTGCTGTGACCGCGCTCGGCGCCGTGTTTCTGGTGTTGTATGTGATCTATGCGAAGCGCGCGCCGGCTCCGGTGCTCGATCTATCGCTTTTGTCGATCCCGACATTCCGCGCCAGCGTGATCGGCGGTTTCCTGTTCCGGCTCGGCATCGGCGCCTGGCCCTTCTTGATGCCGCTGATGCTGCAACTCGGACTGAAGATGAATCCATTCCACTCCGGCCTGATCACCTTTGCGGGTTCGTTCGGCGCGCTGCTGATGAAGCCGGCCATTGCGCCGTTGCTCAAACGCTTCGGCTTCAAGAAGATCCTGGTGCCGAACGCGGTGATCAGCGGGGTGTTGCTGGCGGCCTGTGCCAGCTTTACCGAAACCACACCGATCGCGGTGATGTTTGTCATCTTAGTGGTAGGGGGCTTTTTCCGCTCTCTGGAATTCACCAGCATCAATACACTCGCCTATGCCGATGTGCCGCCGCAGCGCATGAGCAAGGCAACGTCTCTCGTGAGCGTTTTGCAGCAGGTTTCGATATCTTCAGGCGTGGCGGTTGGTGCGCTGGCGGTGGAGCTGACTTTCCGCTTTAGCAATCGTGCTGCATTGACCACGGAAGATTTCCGTCCCGCTTTCCTGTTTGTCGGCGCGATTTCCGCCATCGCGGCCTTCATCTTCCTGCAACTGGACAGGGATGCCGGCGCCGAGATGGCTAACCGCAAGTCGAGCTCCAGCGTGACGCCCGATGACAGGGTGACCTGAACAGGGGCGTCGCTCGGCTATTGCCCGTTCTGGGCTGCCGATGCAGCATGGGCGAAATTTACAGAAACGAGTTGATGCTCGGATTCTCCACCCTGGATTACATTGCCTTTTTCTGGTTCGCCGGCGCTTGGGCCGCCTATGCGATTGCGCTCGATCATACGCTCTACGGCCAGCGAGCCCTCAACCGGCGCATGAACTTATATCGGGAACGCTGGATGCAGCAGATGCTGCGCCGGGACATGCGGATGATCGATGGGCAGGTGTCGGCTTCGCTGCAGAATGGCACCGCCTTCTTCGCTTCCACCTCGCTGCTCGCGATCGGCGGCTCGCTTACGCTGTTTCATTCCAGCGGCGATATCATTTCGCTGGTGGCCGCCCTGCCCTTCGGCGCGGTGCCGACGCGCCTGCAATGGGAAGCCAAGACGCTCGGGCTCGCCACCATCCTGGTCTATGCTTTTTTCAAGTTCTCCTGGTCCTACCGGCTGTACAATTACGTGGCGATCATGCTGGGCGCCGCTCCCCCGGCATCGGAACAGGACACGCCGCAAGCGCAGGAATATGTGCATACCGCCGCGCAGGTGCTGGCCGATGCCGGCCGGCAATTCAACCGCGGACAGCGCGCCTTTTTCTTCGCACTCGGTTATCTCGGTTGGTTCGTGGGGCCATTGCCGTTCATCGTCACCACGGCCGGAGTCGTCGTCGTGATGTGGCGACGGCAATTTAACTCGGCGGCGCAGCACGCCATCGCCAAGAATTAACGCCAAGGCTAACAGCGGTTTTCACTGAAGGTGACATCCCTCCTTAAGGAAACTCGGCATCGCCCCAGCTGTTTCGCCTACGGCAACAGCTTTGCGGTCCTACCTGTCAGGCGATAAGCCAGCAAGCCCAGCCATTCATGCAAGGCGGCGTCGGTGCGGCCGAGGCCAGCCGACATGGCGCCAAAGGGCCTGACCGCATCCGCAGCACCGGCGGTTCGCCAATCGACAGGATAGGCATCGACGGCAAAACCCTCGTTGCGGAAGACCCCGATTGAGCGCGGCATATGATAAGCCGAGGTCACCAGCAGCCAGCGCTCGCCGGCTTTTGGCTGCACCAGTTCTTTTGTGAAGCGCGCATTCTCCGCGGTGTTGCGCGAGCGGCCTTCCAGCGTGATGCGCTCACGCGCGATGCCGAAGCTCTCGAACAGCGGCAGGACAAAATCGGCCTCCGCCGCGCCGCCAAAAAGTTGTCCGCTGCCGCCGGAAAACACGATGCGGGCCACCGGATATAGCCGGGCAAGATCGGCAGCCGCGGTCATGCGCTCGGCGGCTTCATTGAGCGCGACGCTACCGCGCGCCCCGGACACCTCCGGCGAGATCGCGCCGCCAAGAATGATAATGCCGTTGACGCTGTCCTGCGCGCCTGCGCCTCGCCCCGCCGGAAAACGATCCTCCAAGGGCGCCATCAGCCAGTTGCCAAGCGGCGACCACCCGGCGATGGCCAGCATGAGAAGGCTCGCGGTCATCATCCCCTGCCCGAGGCGCTTGCGGCGCGTGAAGAGCAAGGCCGTGCCGATAAGGCCGACCAGCATCATGAGGTTTGAGGGGAGCGCGACGAAGCCAAAGATCTTGGAGAGCGGAAAGAACATAGCTGCTCAGTTTCCCTTGGCGGTGAAGCGGGCAAAACCTTCCGCCCGCAGCCTGCAGGCCGGACAGTCGCCGCATCCATAGCCCCAGGCATGCCGCTGGGTACGCTCGCCGCGATAACAGCTATGAGTTTCCTCGATCACCAGATCGAGGAGAGAGTGGCCGCCGAGTTCTTCAGCCAGCGCGAAGGTCGCTGCCTTGTCGATCCACATCAGCGGCGTATGAATGACAAAACGGCGGTCCATGCCAAGTCCGAGCGCCACCTGCATGGCCTTGATGGTGTCGTCGCGACAGTCGGGATAACCGGAATAATCGGTCTCGCACATGCCGGCGACAAGATGTCGAACCCCGCGACGATAGGCGAGCGCACCGGCAAGCGTCAGAAATGCGAGATTGCGTCCGGGAACAAAAGTGGTCGGCAGGCCGGATGCGGCAATCTCGATCGTCGTCTCGCGCGTCAGAGCGGTATCGGAGATCGCGCCCAGCGCGTCGAGCTTGAGCACATGATCTTCGCGGAGCCGCGACGCCCAATCTGCGCGCAAGGCGGCAAGCTTCTGCCGCAGGCGCGGCCGCACCGTTAGTTCCACCGCATGCCGCTGGCCATAATCGAAGCCGATGGTCTCCACGCGCGCAAAGCGTTGTAGCGCCCAGGCGAGACAGACGGTGGAGTCCTGGCCGCCAGAGAACAGCACCAGCGCAGCTTCAGGGCTTGGCTCTGCGATCATGACGTCAATACGCTGCCGGTAGGCCGGGCGAGCTTTTGGATTTCTTGCATCTCCTGCGCCGATAATGCGAAATCGAAGATGGCGAAGTTTTCCGCCAGCCGCTCCACTTTGCTGCTGCGGGGGATCACCACGAAATCCTGTTGCAACAGAAAGCGCAGACTCACCTGCGCCGCGGTCTTGTCATGCGCCCTGCCGATGCGCACGAGTGCGGCATTCTTCCCGACCGCGCCCTTGGCGATTGGGCTATAGGCAACCACCGTCATGCCATGGGCTTTGCTCGCCGCGACAGTCGCGGATTGATCGAGAAAGGGATGGAGCTCGATCTGGTTGCAGATCAGTGGCTCAGTACTCAGCTTGACCGCCTCCTCCAGGAGCTCGCCAGTGAAATTCGACAGCCCGATATGGCGTGCCAAGCCCGCGCGCTTGACTTTGCATAATGCGCCGATGGTGTCGGAGAGCGGAATCGTCGAACTCGGCCAATGCAACAGCAGGAGATTGACGTCGGCCAGACCCAGGCGTTTCAAGCTGGCTTTGGCTGCGTGCTCAAGTTTTGGTGGAGAAAAATGCGTGGGCCAGACTTTGGTGGTCACGAAGACATCGTCGCGCCTCACACCGGAGCCGCGTAAACCCTCTCCGACTTCGCGTTCATTGTCATACATTTGCGCGGTGTCGATGTGGCGATAGCCCAGCCGCAGCGCCTGCTCGACGATATGGCTGCAGACGCGGCCGCGCAGCTCCCAGGTCCCGAGACCGACGACTGGAATAGCCCCATTTTGCCCCGTCACTGCAGGCATGATCGCTTCCTTGGCAGTTTGCGCAGAATGCCGGGACTGCTATCGCTTGCCAATCCCGCGGACCGCCGTCGAGTGTCGCGGCAACTCTTTGATGATCTCAAGAGGCCAGTACGGCAAAGGCGAGATCAGGCGCGCGCTCGATCACCTTGAGCAGCGCCCGCGCCGGCCCACGCGGTGCGCGCTTGCCCTGCTCCCAATTACGTACCGTTTCAACCGGAACGCCGAGCCGGGCGGCGAAATCCGCCTGCGTCAGGCTGGTGGCCGCACGCACGCGCCGTGCATAAGCCGCCTGGCTTTCGGCTGGCGCCATCGAGCGAACGCCGGCGGCAATGGCCCGCTCGCTCCCGTCTGCCATGATCTCAACCAGACGTCCGTCCGCCTTCAGCCGCACCCGCATGGGGATGGTCCTTCGCTATGGTTCACTGGCCGAACTCTTGGCAACGTATGGTTAATTTCGGGTTAACGGGAGGTCATGGGCCGCTGGCCTAGTCGGTCATAGGCCCAGTCGTGCAAAGGACGCGCTGCCAGGGCCGATGTCCCGCCACGTTGCCGCCTATCGTGGAACAGTTGGCGGTTTCACGGCCTCCGGATCAGGAGGCTTGCGCCTTACCCTTTTGGGCCCGCGCGGTTTCCAGCTTCGCCTCCAACAGCAGCGCGTCGATCGTCTTCGGCGGGCCGGGCCTGGCGAACAGGAAGCCCTGCATTTCGTTGCAGCCGGCGAGTCGCAACAATACGCGCTGCTCCTCGGTTTCCACGCCCTCGACCAGCACGCTGAGATTAAGCGCGCGGCCCAGCGCCACAATCGCCTGGATTATGAAGCCGCTGTTTTCGGATTTACCCAAGGGAGCGACGAAGCTGCCGTCGATCTTCAGCTTGTCGAAGGGAAGGCGCTGCAGATAACTGAGGCTTGAATAGCCGGCACCGAAGTCGTCCAGCGCGACACGCACTCCCAGCTCGCGGATTTCCTCCAACCGCTTGCGGCTCTCTTCCGGATCGTCGATCAGCATGCCTTCGGTGATTTCAAGCACCACACGCGATCCCTCAATGCCGGTTTCTTCCAGCATCGCGGAAACGAGCGCAAACAACGCGCGGTCCTTCAGCTGGATCGGCGAAAGATTGATCGCCACATAGAGATTTGGCCAGCGCTTCGCATCGTTGAGCGCGCGGTAGAGCACGTATTCGCCGAGCCGGCTCATGATGCCGGTTTGCTCTGCCACTGAGACGAAAACCATGGGAGGGATGTTGCCGCGCGTCGGATGCGACCAGCGCAGCAACGCCTCGACGCCGATGATCTGCGAGCCTTCCGCCGAGACGATCGGCTGGTAATGCACTTCGAGCGTGTCCTCGTCGAGAGCGCGCTTGAGCTCGCGTTCGAGAAAGCGCCGTTCGTGGAGATCGGCCTCCATCGTGGACTCGAATGCGACGATATGGCTGTGGCCGGCGCGCTTAGCCGCGCGCATGGCGAGGGTCGCATGGCGAAATAGATCATCGGAGGTCACGCCGTCGCGCGGCGCATAAGTCACGCCGATATGGGTTCTGACGTGCACAATCTGGCCTTGCACAGTCATCGGCTTAGCAAGGAGCTTGTCCACGTCCCGCGCCATTCGCATGCCTGCTTCGGGATCCTTGGAGCACAATATCAAAATGAAGCGATGACGGCCTACTCGGCCCAGCGCAGAGCCCGGCCAATCCAGCTCGCGCAGGCGGTCGGCGGCGACGCGCACGAGCTCGTTGCTCCACAGCCGCCCAAAGGCGTCGCTTAGTTCACGGGAGCCGGTGAGATCCAGATAACACAAGGTAACGAATTCATCGGGCTCACGCCTTGCCAACGTCTGCTCAAGCGTTTCCAGAATGGTGCTGGCTTCGGGCAGACCGGTGATCGGATCCTCACTTGCGATCCGACGGGTGCGCTCGTTCGCCGTTTCCAGTTCACGCCTGAGTTCGCGCACATACCACATCGAAAGCGCGGCAAGCAGCAGCAGGCCGGCGCCGATGATGGCCCATAACGGCATGAAGCGCATGGCCGCTGCGGTCGTCGAGCGCTCGGATTCCCAAGTGAACCAGCCGATGATGCGTCCATTCGCATCCTGCACCGAATGGACCTCGCGGTCGCGATGATCGGGCTCGGTCTCCCACCTCAGATTTTTGACGCCGGATAGGTCCTGCAGAAACCGCAACACCTGCGTATCGACAACGCCGGTGTCCTGCGCCACCCGCAATTGTTCGATGCCGCTGCGCAGCGCGGTGTGATGGTGTGCATTCTCGCGGTCGTCGGCCACGCGGGCGTGAGCGAGGAAAACGAGACCGCCGACGATCAACGCCACGAGCAAGCCGATCGACAGTGGCGGAATTAATCGCGACGCGATCTTCAATGCACCGGGAAGCGCCAGCGAAGGAGCCGGCATCGACGGCGTCAAGTCGCCGGAGTTTTCCAGGTACTTTTCGTCAGGGCCGAGCCCCATGCAACACCCGCAGACCACGCGCAGCGTAAGTCACCGATGCAACGCTAAGCGGGAATGGTTAATGCCGGATGGGGAAACAGGGTTAATGCCTTATTCTCGGGTCGGCCCATCCGGGCGCTTTCGCTAGCGCAATCCGAACCAGAGCGTAGCGATGCCCAAAAAGGCAAAGAAGCCGACTACATCGGTGACGGTGGTGACAAAGGGGCCGGACGAAACGGCGGGATCGACCCCAAGTCGCGACAGTAGCAGCGGAATAACGATGCCGCCGAACGCTGCCGCGGTCAGCACGCAGATCATGGCCAGCCCGATCACCATTCCGAGGTCGGTGACCTGGAACCACGCCACCGCCACGACACCCAAGATAACGGCGAAGCAGAGCCCGTTGATCAGCCCGACGAGCACTTCGCGCCGCACCACCCGCCCCACATTGGCGCTGCTCAGTTCGCGGGTGGCGAGCGCGCGCACCGCCACGGTCATGGTCTGGGTGCCGGCGTTGCCGCCCATGCTGGCCACGATCGGCATCAGCACGGCGAGCGACACCATCTTCTCGATCGAGCCTTGGAAGCGGGAGATCACCCACGAGGCGGCAAGCGCCGTCAGCAGATTGGCAAACAGCCAGAGAAACCGTCCCTTGGCGATGGTGGCGACGGTGTCAGACAACTCTTCTTCACCGCTGACTCCGCCAAGCGCCTTGATGTCCTCCTCGGCCTCCTCCTCAATCACGTCCACAATATCGTCGTGCGTGATGACGCCGACCAGCCGGTCGCCAGCATCGACGACCGGCACCGCGGCAAGATTGTAACGCTCGAACAGGCGCGCAACGGCCTCTTGGTCGTCGTTGGCATGGACCAGGCGGCGGTCTTCCTCCATCAACTCCGTTACAAGCACGGGGCGCTTGGCGCGCAGCAGCCGGTCAAGCGGGACGGCGCCGAGAAAACGATGCGCGGCATCGACAACATAAACATCGAAAAAACGGTCCGGCAGATCGGGCGTCTCGCGCATGTGATCGATGGTTTGTCCGACGGTCCAGAATGGCGGTACCGAGATGATCTCGGTCTGCATCCGCCGGCCCGCTGAAATCCTCCGGATAATCAAGGCCGCGCGCAATCGCGACACGCTCGCTGGCCGGCAGTTGCTCCAGGATCTCGGCCTGGTCTTCCTTCGGAAGGTCCTGCAGGATCTCGACGGCATCGTCAGAATCCAGATCGCGCACGCCCTCGGCGACGGTCTCCGCCGGCAATTCCTCAAGAATGTCCTCGCGTACCGTGACGTCGACTTCCGTCAGCGCGGTAAAGTCGAACTCCGACCCCATCAGTTCAATCAGAAGCGGGCGATGCTCAGCGTCGAGCGCTTCCAGCAGATCGCCCATGTCGGCTTCATGCAGATCGCTCGCGAGTGCGCGGAGCGCGGGCGCATCTGATGCCTCGATCGCGGCTTTGACCTGCTCGACGAATTCGGGACGGATCTCGCCGCGATCGTTGCGTAGCGCGTCGGTCGGCATGACTGTGATGTCAGGCTTCTCATCCATGCCGCGCGTCCCAAAAATGCAGGCCCCCCGCGGTTTGTACGCTCCGGCCTATATGGGTGCAATCAAGAATGCGCTCTTGCACGGAGGAGCGGTCCGGGGTCAATTGCCGTCATTGCGAGGGGCAGGGTAATGACCCGAAACGTCTTGCGAAGCTTGTCTCGAAGCTTCTTGCGGCTTGCGCTTTTTGCAGCGACAAGCGTTGCCGCGGCAGCGGCGCCCTGCCCCGGGAACCCGGATGCGCTCGGCACCGAACGCGTCCTGGCGGTTAACGCGGCGACCACGCCGCAAGTCGGTCACAAGCATTTCGCCACCACTTTGCCGCTCGCGCGCAAGGAGGTTGTGCTTACTTTTGATGATGGCCCCTGGCCGGGCCCCACCGATCGCGTGCTCGACGCGTTACGGCACGAATGCGTCAAGGCGACGTTCTTCCTTCTCGGACGCAACGCGGCGAGCTTCCCGAAACTGGTGCGCCGCGAGGTTGCGGAAGGCCACACGGTGGCGCATCACAGCTTTTCTCATCCCTTGCTGGCTCGACTTCCGTTCGGCGCCGCCGAGGCGGAAATCAACCGCGGCATCGCGGCGGTGGAAACGGCGGCTTCCGGCGGGACCGGATTGCACCCGGCAACGCCGTTTTTCCGCTTTCCCGGCTTTGCCTCGTCTCCAGCGCTGCTTGACCGGCTGAGGCAACGCGGGATCGTGGTCTTTGGGGCCGACCTCTGGGCCAGCGACTGGAATCCCATGACCCCTGCCGACGAGCTTGCGCTGGTGATGGGGCGGCTTAACGCGAACGGCGGCGGTATCTTACTGTTTCACGACACCAAGGCGCAGACCGCAGCAATGCTGCCAGCCTTCTTGCGCGAGCTAAAGCGCCATGGCTACCGCGTGGTCCATGTGGTGCCAGGTGCCACAATTTATTGACTTATTTGCAACACCGGCCGACAAAAACCAGTTCGCAATCAACAAGCCGCGCCGGGGCTCTAGGTCTAACCTGCCGTTAAGATGCTAGTTTGTAATTTAGGGGATTGAGGGCACGGGGAACGTCTCCCGGGTCCGTCGCAGGGGGGTGACGTGATATGCGCCGGATCACGGCCATTGGGTGTACGTTTGCGTTTTGCTTGACCGTTTCCTCCGCCTTGGCGGCCGAATGCACAAAACCAAATGTTTTGGGAACCAGCCGCACGTTGGTGATCGATAATACGTCGCATCCGCGGCTGGGCGCGCAGCAATATGGCGAGACGCTGCCGCTGGCGGACCGTGAGGTGGTGCTCACCTTCGATGATGGTCCGCTCGGGCCTTACACCAACCGAATCCTCGATCTGCTAGCGGCCGAATGCGTGAAGGCGACCTATTTCCTTGTGGGAACGATGGCGCAGAGCAATCCCGAGCTCACCCGCCGGATCCAGAGAGAAGGCCACACCATCGGTACGCACAGCCGCAGCCATCCGCTCACCTTCGATAGTATGCCGCTGGCAAACGCGGAGCGTGAGATCGACGGCGGCATTGACCTGGTGAAAGCCGCGCTCGGGGAGCAAGGCCAGCTCGCCCCGTTTTTCCGTATTCCCGGCCTCATGCGCTCTAGCCCGGTTGAGAACGTGCTGGCTTCGCGTGCGTTGGTGACCTGGAGCGTCGATCTGGTTGCCGACGACTGGCATCGCGGCATCACCGCCGACGATATCGCTACCCGCGCACTGCGCCGACTCGAAGCACGAGGCCGGGGCATCCTGCTGCTGCACGACATTCATCCCGCCACCGCGCTGGCGATGCCCAAGATATTGAAGGGCCTCAAGGAGCGCGGCTTCCGTGTGGTGCATGTGGTGCCTGCCGCGCCCGGGCGGCCGAAGACTTATAGCGAGCCGCAGCAATGGGCCGCCCATGGTTACAAACGTTCGCTCGTCGTCATCGCGGAGGGCGGCATCGACCCGAAACGGCCCGTGCCGAGCCGGCTTAGCCTTGACTTGGCTGCAAAGCCGATCGCGGCTTTCACGCCGACGCCTGCGGTGCGGCATGTGGTGGCGGCGGCCGGCGAGGATTTCCATTTGCCACACGGCATCTGGGCGGAAGAAGACAGCGCCACAATACCGGGTGATATGACGCGACTCGCGCCCGGCATGGACCGGGACTGGCCGGGCCAGGTTCGCCTTGCGTCGCTCACTTCAGCGGAGGATGCGGACTGGCCGGTGGCGAAGCCCCAGCGTGAGGCCGAGCCGATTAACAGAAAGAGCGCTGCGCCTGGCAAAGCTGTCAAGCGCAGTGCAAATGCATGCCGCGCTGGTGACTCGGGCGCGTATTATCCGCGATGCAAGAAACCGCAGGCGGGGCATCAATTGAGTCTGACCGATAAAGCCTCACCGGACAGACTGCACTCGCTTTACTCGTTCTAGTTTGCCAGCGGATTCGGGCGGACCTGGAAATGGACGATCAAGGGCTTATTGCCCTTTCCGCCCTCCATATGCCACGGCGTGCGGTCACCGCTCGTCACCCACAAGCCCCTTCCCTTCCAGCCCGCATTCGCATCATCGATGCGGCCTTCGAGCCCCTTGGCGTAAAAGCCGAGCGGATAGGGAATGCGCAAGGTGACGAACTTCTCGTTCACCAGCGCATGCACGCCATCGAACAAGTTGGCGGTGGCGATCGGCACGTCCTCGCCGAGGCCGCCGGTGTTCCACTGATCGACCCAGGTGTAGTAACTCGACTCCACGCTGTTTTCGCCAATGCCTTTGAACCCGGGCCCGGGAAACTGGAAAAATGACCAGCCTTCGGGACAGTGATTTCCGGTGGCAGCCGGCCCGTTGAGTGGCCCCTTGCACTTGCTGCGATCGAAGCTCCCGAGATGCCCGCTGGCGAGAGATGACCAGACTACGCCCTTGCGGTCGACATCCGCACCGCGGATGCCGAACCCGGGCATCGGCACGTTATAGATTTCCGTCAGCGTCGTTGCCGGCGGATTGTCGCCAGGAACAACACGCAGCACCGCGCCGGGATGGGCGCGATAAGAGCCCCAGACTGAATTGTCGATCGGGCTCGGCATCACCGCATAGAAGCCGGTGGTGATACGCCGGTCCTTGGTCGGATCGATCGGCGTATTGCCCTCGGTATATCCCTCGTCGCGCTTGCCGTTACCGTTGGTGTCGAGGATAAGCGCGCTCCAGCCCTGCGACTTCGCTGCGTCGCCCGTCTCCAGGAACATCTTGGTGTTCAGCCAGCCGATGACGGCGCCACCGCCGCTCGTCCACAGCATGTTGTTGGGATCGTTATAGGCAAACTGCAGATGATGCGTTGAGTAGCAGGTGTCGACGAATTTGTACTCTTTGGTTTTCGGATCAAATACAGAGAGGTGACGGTTGGCGCTCGTCGTCGGCGTCAGCTTTGCGGACGGGTGATCGGATCCTTCCTTGCAATAATCCGGATGTTTGCCGCGCACGCGCGCCGCGAGCCAGACGAGCCCTTTGTCGTCCAGCATCGGATTATGGACGTTCGCCTTGCTGTCCCAGATGCGTTCATTGCCCCAATAGGGTGAAGGCTGCGCCGGAGCGACACGGTCCTCGCTTGGCGTATCGGGATCGCGCACAGGCAACTTGAACGCCGTGGCCGTATTCGTCTTTGGATCGAAGATCGGCATATTGTCGGTAGAGAGCTCGGGCGCGCCATACCACGGGCCATAGCCGTTCACCGTGGGCTTACGTCGGTCGGTGCCGCTGAGATCATGCAGATAATGTTTGTCGTCGAGCCAGTCGCGCACGGTGGCGACGATATTACGCTCGACGCCCTGCGGCCGCTGCGGCTTCGTCTCCGGCACTTCGCCCGCGGCGATACGATCGCTCCAGTCGGCGAAGAAGCGGAACGGCACGCCGCCAAGCTCGCCGGCGATCTGATTGACCATATTGGCGCCGGCCTGGCCGGACGCGAGGCGCCGCATCCAGGCCTCTTCCGAGGATTTGAATTCGCCCAGCGCGGAAGGGATCGTGCGGGTGGCAAGATTGCCCATCTGATGGCAGCCGATGCAGCCGTTGTTCTTCATGCCGTTGAGGTAACGCTCCATCGTCACCTTCTCCGGCAATTCGTCTTTGCTTGGCAGCCGCATCATCGAATACCAATAGGCGGCGGGATAAACCTTCGCCTCTGTGGTCGGGTTCGGCGCCTTGGCCGCGGTGATATTGACGGTCTTGCCCGGCTCGCCGGCGTCTTGTCGGAATCCGCAAGCCCATAGCCGCGCACCCAGACGCGGTAATTCGCCTTAGGCAGATCGGGAATGAGGTAGCGGCCTTGGTCGTCGGTAACGACGATCTTGGCATAGCGCGTCGGCAGATCGCTGGTTTCCGCGATCACCCAGACCCCGGCTTCCGGCCCGCTGGGTCCGGTAACGACGCCACCGATGTCTTTCTCGCCCACCTGCTGCGCATGCGCGAGCACAGAAGAAAGAGCCGCAAATCCGGCCGCCAGCATCACGGCAAGATAAGCATGGGACAGCTTGCGCATCGCACCATTCCTCCCGGTAATCTCGCGCTGTTTGTTCCTGCGCCGATTTCATGATTTTCCGCCTCCGGCAAGGTCCAGTCAACGGGGCGCGGCTTCACGCGTGTGTCAGCGCTAGGCTGGACAGATCGTCAATTTTCAAACCCAGGTCCAGCCGCCACCAGGAATGTCTCGCGTCCTCACTGGTGTAAAAATCCCCGTGGCGACAGCCGGCATGGATACGCCCCTTGTGCACAGCGCCGCCGGTCAGGGCTTTGCCGCGCCTTTGTTGGCGCTCGCGTCCTCCTTGTAGGAGATCGCATCGTTCAGCCTGTCGATATCCGACTTCGAGGCCGAACTGATTGTCGCGATCATCCGTTGGATTTCGTCGCCATCCACGGGATTGATTTCACTCTGGCTTTTATCCGCGTCGGCCAGAAATTCCGGATCTCGTAGGACAGCGAGAAAGGCCTCACGCAGGGCTTTGACACGAGCCGCCGGCACATCCGGTCCGACGGCGAAAGGCCGGCCCATCGCCTTTTGGATCAGCATGATCCGCCACACGGTTTCAGCCTGCTCAACCGTCAATCCCGGCTTTAGAAATTCCGGCTTCAGATACTCAAATATCAACGGGATGTCCGGCATCTCCGGATGCTTGTTGAACGAAAGCTGCACAAGGACATGCGTCTTCTGCCGCCAGTCCGGAGCAAATTTTTTCAGCGCGGTGTAAGAGTTGGATTGGCCTTGGACTTCGCCCCGCAGCATGGCGAGATCAACGCCGCCGCTGCCCTCATAGCCTCGAACAATTTTGAATTTGGTCTCGAGGGTATTGTTCATCAGGGCGGGATAGATATCGCCGTCACCGCCGGTGCTCGCGCTGCCAAAGATCACCGGAATCCTGCGGGCTTCTTCGACGGTCTTGACCGGCGTGGTGTGCCACACCGCCATCACGCCGACCTCGTTGTTCATGCTGCCCAACCAATTGAATTTGGTGGCGAGGTAACGCGTTCCCGGCTGGCCCAGAAGCTGCGCGAATGCCGCCGTGCGGGTGGCAGCCAAAAGGACGGTGCCGTCCTGCGGCGCCACCTCATAGACGTAGTTTGCGGCAATGACCGAGCCGGCTCCCGGCCTATTCTGGACGATGATCGTGGGATTGCCGGGGATGTGTTTGGCCAGATGCCGTACCAGCAAACGGGCATAAATGTCGTAGCCGCCGCCGGCTGGCGTACCAACCACCATGGTGACGGTTTTTCCGCGATAGAAGTCGGCGACATTGTCGGCGATCGCCGCGCCGGCAGGCCAAACCAGCAAGCCAAAAGCCAACGAAAGCAAACGCATCTGCCACCTCCCTCCGCATAGGACCGCCGCTACTGCTCTCGAAATGGCCGATCGTATCGGGTCGCTACTGAGCGCGCCCCTAAATATTAGATGTTGCTAACGCCTTCAGATCCCGCTGAACACGATGTTTGGCACTTCAAACTCCTTCGCGGGTGCCCTAAATCTCTTTTGTTCACAGCGGTAAAAGCGCATTTCAAGTGCCGCTTCAGGTAAAGCGAGGACAAGCACATGTCCGATTTCTTCACTGGGCAAGCGCCGCTAAGGGTCCCTTCGGACGCGGGGCGGGCCGGAGTTCGCACCAGATTGGCCATCGCCGGTATGGGAACGGTCGGCACCACCATCGCGAGGGCGGTCGCAAGTGGCGTGCTCCCGGAAATTGAAATCACCGCAGTTGCAGCCCGCGACGTGGACAAATGCCGTCGCACGCTGGATCAAATCGGCTGCGACGCGCCCGTAACGTCTCTGAAGGACTTGCATCGAAATGCCGACGTCGTGTTGGAGTGCGCCCCTGCAGCGATCTTTGAGCAAATCGTGAGGCCTACTGTTTCTGCAGGAAAGAAGGCGGTCGTTCTCAGCGCGGGGGCCTTACTGTCGCATTTTGATCTCGTCGATGTCGCCAAGAAGAATGGCGGACAGATCATTGTTCCAACGGGCGCGTTGTTGGGACTGGATGCGGTTGGCGCCGCCGCGCAAGCCAAAATCTATTCTGTCATCATGACGACGCGAAAGCCGGTCGAAGGATTGCTCGGCGCACCGTATTTGGTGGAAAATAAAATCGACATCGTGGGTTTGACCGAACCTCTGTGCGTGTTCCGTGGTACCGCCAGGGAGGCGGCGATCGGCTTTCCGGCGAATCTGAACGTTGCGGTTGCGCTGTCACTTGCCGGCATCGGCCCGGATTTGACCAAACTGGAAATCTGGGCGGATCCGGGCGCCGTGAGAAATATGCATCATATCGTGGTTGAGTCCGACTCCGCCCGATTGGATATGTCCATCGAGAATATACCGACCGAGAATCCGAAGACCGGCCGTATCACGGCGCTCAGCGTGATCTCGTTGTTGAAAAAAATGAATGCTCCTCTCCGCGTCGGCTGATCGGGGAAGCAATAAACCTTGGTGTAGAAAAGAAAGTCGTGCTGGTTTTCGCAGCGAATCCCCTGCTAGGCGGTTTAGAAATGCAAATTGAAAACCTGGCATATAGCTCACGCAGCGCGTCTGAGAGAGAGGAGATCAGGCGGCGGTTCCTGGCTGTGGATGTTTCCAATGTTGCCGACGTCCTCGATAAGATCGGGTTGCCGGATCAGGGCCTCCACGCAAGTTTCACCCCATTTCCATCAACCGCAGGCAAGCTGGCGGGCTGGGCCTACACGATCCGCGGGCAAATGGTGCCTTACACGGGAAGCGGCGATGCGAAGAAGATGGAGGCCTGCCACGGGATCGGGCAGGGCGAGATCAGCGTTTGGAGCGGAGACGCCGAGGGGATTTGCTATTTTGGAGAGCTCATAGCGCTGGGAATGATGGAACGGGGGTCGATGGGCGCGCTCGTTGACGGCGGGATCCGTGACGTGCACTGGCTCGGAGAGCACGGTTTTCCCGTTTTTGCGCGCTACCGCACGGCAATCCAATCGATAGGCCGCTGGCGCGTAACTGGATGGCAGGAGCCGGTTTACCTGCGGGGCGCGACAACGCATAGGGTAACAATAAATCCCGGGGATTTTGTATTTGCCGACGACGATGGGGGCCTTGTTATTCCCAATGACGCCATCGCCCAGGTGCTTCCCGAAGCCGAACGCCTTACGTCGCTCGAAGCGGAAATCAGAAGAGAAATATCTGCGGGTCTAACACTGCAGCAAGCCTTGAAGAAATACGGTCACGTCTAGCCAGACGGTCACCGGCCCAATCAAACAAGACCCCGCTCAACTGCGTACACGGGCGGTGTAAGGAGGCCTGCTCCTGGCTGGGCACATGGCTGGATTGAGACCTGGTAAGTGACAAATGACAAAGTTTCTGTTCGAGGGCCCTGACGACGCAGAGGTGACCATTCTCCTGGCCCACGGTGCGGGCGCGTCGATGGATTCCGCGTCGCTGAACGCCAGCACAAAGGCGCTCGCGGCCGCTGGCCTGCGCGTCGTCCGCTTCGAGTTCGATTACATGGCGTCCCGCCGGACCTCACAGGCGAAACGGCCGCCCCCGCGGGCGGAAAAGCTCATATCCGAGTACATCGCCGCGATCGATGCACTTGACCCGACGGGCCCGCTCGTCATCGGCGGAAAATCGTTGGGCGGGCGCGTCGCCAGCATGACCGCCGACCAGCTCCACCGATCTGGCCGGATCGCCGGACTGCTGTGTCTTGGCTATCCGTTTCATCCAATCGGCAAACCGGATCAGCTGCGCACTGCGCATTTCGCCGACATGCAGACGCCGACCCTCATCGTGCAGGGTACGCGCGACGCGTTTGGCACACGCGAAGAGGTTGCTACCTACAAGCTCTCGAACTCGATCGAGATTCTCTGGCTTGAAGACGGTGATCATGACCTGAAGCCTCGCAAGGCTGTCTCCGGCTTCACCGTGGCTGATCATATGCTTGCTATGGCAGTTCGCGTCAGCAGCTGGGCCAAGAGGCTCACACGTCAGGGCAACAGATGAAAATCGCACTCGTGACCTGCGACTGTACTTGTTCTGGGACGTATAATAGGCGACGTTAACGCACTGAAAGAAGCGCATGCTGGCTTTGCCATGATCCTGCTTTATGGCCTTGCTCTCTATGTCTTGGCCGGCTTGGTCACGGCCGTCGTCTTCGTGATCTTCGGCGTCACGCAGGTGTTGCCTCATTCCGCCACGGTAACGGCGGGTGCGCGGATTTTATTGCTCCCCGGCGCCGCCGCGCTGTGGCCTTACGTGCTCTTCCGCTGGCTGAAATCCCGCAGGGTTCGATGAGACGATCTCACCGATCAGTCCATCGCATGCTTTGGCCGCTGTTGGCGCTGGCGGTGACGCTGGGCTTTATGCTGGCGCTGCTGCTGCGAGCGCCACCTCCTGCCTGAGCATCCTCACAAGGAGGAGAATACTGATGAGCCTCGGCTTCCGCGCGGTGCAATGGAACAGGAAAAAACTCGTCTATGACGGCATTCTGCTCGCTGTCGTCGCGCTCTATATTGGTGGTTTTGCCGCAATCTATTGGTGGCTCCATCCGCCGAAGAATTTGCCGGACGCAATCGATATCTGGATTCGCGCCTTTGGGACTTGCGCGTTCCTCATGCTGACGGCGATCCTGTCGATCGGCCCGCTGGCGCGGCTCAACCGCCGCTTCCTTCCGCTTCTGTATAATCGCCGTCATTTCGGAGTGCTGACATTCTTCGTCGCGGCGCTGCATGTCTGGTTCATGTTGGATTGGTACATGGTGCAGAACAATTTGCCGAACCTGGCCACGGAACTGACGACGTGGAGCGATTACGGCAAATTCATAGGCTTCCCCTTCAAGGTACTTGGCATCGCCGCTCTGCTGATCCTGTTCCTGATGGCGGCTACCAGCCATGATTTCTGGCTGACCTTCCTCACGCCGCGCATCTGGAAAGCGCTGCACATGGCGCTCTACATCGCCTATGGGCTGGTGGTGATGCATGTCGCGCTCGGCATCATGCAATATGAACGCACCCCGCTCATTCCGCTGATGCTGGTGGGCGGCTTCGCCACCGTGGCCGCGCTCCACCTCATAACCGGCTGGCGCGAGCGGGTGATCGACAATGGGATCACTGCCAGTGACGAAGGCTGGATTGCAGTAGGGCCACCGCGATCCATCCCGGATAAGGGCGCGCGCATTATCGCGGCGCCGGGCGGCGAGCGTATCGCCGTCTTCCGTGATGGCGATCAAATCGGCGCGCTCACAAATCTATGCGCCCATCAAAATGGTCCGCTTGGGGAAGGCCGCATCGTTGATGGATGCATTGTTTGCCCCTGGCACGGCTACGAATACCGGCTCGCGGACGGCTGCGCGCCCGCCCCTTTCACGGAAAAACTCGCCACCTACCGCGCGCGAATCAATTACGGCATCGTGGAGGTGGACCCGCGCCCACTGCCTCCGGGCACTCCTGCCGCGATCACCTGCCCGCCCTGAGCGACGCTCACGTGCGATGCTTGTCGCGCTGCCAGGGCCACCGACCTTCTATTTCCAGCACGAGGGTCCAGCTCAGAAAGGTACGTATCAATACCAAGCCAGCCAACAGAGCAAGACTCGTGAATGTGAGGTCGAGTGCAATCGTCTTCACAATGTCGGCGGCTACGAGCACCTCAAGGCCGAGCAACAGGGATCTGCCGATGCGGATCTTGTAGGTTCCGTAGTGCTGCTCTGCCAGCCGATAGCCAACAAAAAGAACCGTCGACCAGCCAATGCCCAGCACTATGACCAGCACACCGAAAATTTCGATCCCGATGCCAACAATATGGATCCAATACCCGACCGCGGCATCGAAATCATGCATGGACGTATCTGCCCGGGAACTGTCACGTTAATCGAAAAGTCGCTTGGCGCCATGTTAGCATAGCCTGACTATAAAACACGCGCAGGGTTCGGCGGGCATCCGCGACGCTAGTAGTCACGCATCCGACGACCCGGTAAGCGGATGATTCAGCAGATGGCCGGCGCGCGTCGCTTTCGCCGTCAGGTATCGCTCGTTTTCGGAGTTGATGGGAGCCTCCAGCGGCATCCGTCCCATGATCTCAATCCCTGACTTGGCAAGGCCTTCGGGTTTGGCCGGATTATTGGTCAACAGAACTACGCGATTGCAGTTGAGCATCTGCAGCATGCGGGCAGCGATGCCGTAGTCGCGCTCGTCGTTCTCGAATCCAAGCGTCGTATTGGCATCAACAGTGTCGAGCCCATCATCCTGCATCTGGTAGGTCCGCATCTTGTTGGAGAGGCCAAGTCCGCGGCCTTCCTGCGCCAGATAGAGCACGATGCCTCCGCCCGCTTCTTCAAGCTGCTTGAGAGCAAGCCTGAGCTGGTCGCCACAGTCGCAGCGCCGTGAACCGAACACGTCACCGGTAAGACAAGCCGAATGCAGGCGGACCAGAACCGGTTCGGAGAAATCAGGCGCGCCGACGACGACGGCAACCTGGCTGCCGCCCATCGCATCGCGAAAAACATAAAAGCACGCGCGCTGGCCGGAACTGAGCGGCACCGAAGCCTTGTTGGCAATCGTCAGGGATTCGATGATTTCATCGCCAAAGCGGGCGACGGCCTCGACCTCGACGGTGATAATGCCGGAATCGGATGTTACCGCGTCACGCCCGGCGACATCGGCGACCAACACTGCCGGCAACCCTTGCGATAATTTTACCAGCTGGATGGCAGACGTGGCCGCGGGACCGACCGACTTCGCTTCAATCTCCCGATCGATTTTCGCATCGGCCACGAGCGCAAGAATAAGATCCACGTCGAAGTCTGCGGTCAGAGGCAGAGCTACCGGCGTCGTGGCACCAAATCCGAGCGCAAGCGCGCGGCGCGCGGTGATGACCAGCTGCGGCAGGACCGGCGCGCAGAGCGCCATAAATTCTGCGAGCCGTCGAGCGTCGAGGCCCTCGACCGGCAAAGTAAGAAGAGTTTCGCCTCCCCCGGTAATGAGGACCGGCCTTCCGGCGTGAAATTCGGCTACCCCGCGATTGACGCCAACCTGCCCTTTCGTTCCGAACAAGCTGGAAACACCGTTATTCCTGACTGCCGTCATTAAACCAATTTCCTACGGAGACTTTGGAATAGCCCCCCGGGCTCCAATGTAGAACACCTCGGACGCCATGCCCATTCCGCCGCATTTGTTTTTGTGCGAGCGTGGCGGCAAGCTGTTTCTATATAAGGAAAGTCGCGTGCCGTTGAAAACAACCTACACGCCTCTAGCGAAAGCCAAGCTGGACGGCAATATCAGCCGCGATTTTCTGAGAAACGATGCCGATCCATCGGATTCATGGGCCGATTTTACGCGCGTTTTTCGCAGTACGGCCCATCCTTTGCCCTCAGCCTGGGGGGAACTGTTCGGGCCGCTTCGAACCGGAGGGTCCGACGGTTTGGTGGTCATCGGCCAAATCGGCCAATCGCTCGACGGGCGCATCGCCACCGCATCCGGACACTCGAAATATATCAATGGACCGGCCGGCATCACCCATTTGCACAGGCTACGCTCGCTGGTCGATGCGGTCGTCATCGGCGTTGGCACCGCAATCGCCGATGATCCTCAGCTGACAGTCAGGCGGGTTGCCGGGCCGCATCCCGCACGCGTCGTGCTCGACCCCAGCGGTCGGCTCGCCGCTGGCGCCAAGGTTTTCACCACCGATGGCGTCCGTCGCCTGCTGATGACAGCGGAAGGAACGCGATGCTCCCTGCCCTCGGACGTAGAGGTTGTGGCCTTGCCCGTCACCGACGGACGGATCGCTCCACCCGCCATTCTCGCCGCGCTAGCCGAGCGCGGGCTACACCGTATCCTGATCGAGGGCGGAGCCCACACCGTGTCGCGCTTTATGACTGCTGGTTGCCTCGACCGCCTGCACGTGACCGTCGCACCGATCATCTTCGGTAGCGGACGTCCGGGGTTCATCTTGCCGCCGGTGGAACGCGCCGATCAGGCATTGCGTGCACCGATGCGGATTTATCAACTCGACGATGAGGTCTTGTTCGACTGCGACCTGTCGGCTCAGCGGGTGCCGATCGGCCGCGCGAAAATGTCGACATGACCGACGCGGATTGACGAACGCCCGGCCGAGACAGTATCGCGACGGCGTTCCAACCATCCCACTATCTCTGCCAACGGCAGGCCTCCTGTTTCACGTGCAGCCGCGGCCCAGCCGGAAAGAATTTCCATCTGCATCGCGCTGTCATCCGGGCCGAATGCCCAGTCCGCAGTGCCGTGATCGACGGAATAGTCCACGGTTTTGAGGCGCGCGATGGCGGTCGCCGCGGCGGCCGTCCCGAGCGCGGGGCCAAAACCCTTGTCTCTTTGCTGATGTCTGTTAACCGCCGCAACGATGCTGGCATCGCCGGAATCGGAAGGATCGAATACGATCCGGCCATCGTAGGTCAGAGCCGCATAGAGCGGGACTTTGCGCGCGGCAATCTCCATGACGAGCCGTCCAAGCCAATCCTCGGAAACGAGATCGAGCAACGCCGAAGCGGTGACTAGGTCCACCGGGCCGTCGAGCGCGGCCTCAAGGTCGCGGCTAAGATCGAGCACCGTCGGCAGCAGGTTCACACCGGGGGACGCGCCAGCCGAAGCGCGGGCGAGCAGACCCAGATCGTTGTCGATCAAGCGCCAGTTTTGCCGCCCTTGCAGGCGTGGCGAGAGCACGCGGAGTGTCGATCCGGTGCCGCAGCCGAGATCGGCGATGGTAATCGACGGATGACCGGCGAGCGACGCGACAACCGCATCCAGGATAACCGGATCGCGCGCCTCCCGGTCATAAGGCTCACGCAACGCCAGCCATTCCGCTGCGAACCCGCTCATGCGACCGCCTCGAGCGCGCGCGCGAACAGCTTCGCGGAATCTTGCCAGGCAGGAAACCGCGTCGACGCTGCGCGAGCAGCCGCGGCCAGACGGCTCCTCTCGCCAGGATTTTCGATCAGTCGACGCAGTACAAGGGCGAGCGCCGCAACGTTATCCGGCGCCACCAGAACCCCCGCGCCAGTTGGCACCGTTTCGGGAATGGCGCCGGCGGTCGTTCCCACCACCGGCAGGCCGCGCATGATCGCTTCGGAGTAGACCATCCCATAGCCTTCGAAGCGCGAGGCGAGAACAAACAGATCTGCGGCGGCATAGAGTTCGCTGATGCGCTCGGGAGATACGGCGCCCAATACGGCAACCCGGTCACCAAGGTTGCCGCGCAGGAGATCGGCATCAAGCCGCGCCGCAACGGCCGGGTCGCGTGTTCGGTCCCCGGCGATGGTAAGACGCCAAGGCAGATCGGAGAGCGTGGCAAGCGCCGCGATCAGCACATCGTAGCCTTTGCGCGGCACGACGGAGCCGATGGCAAGCAGCCGGACGATCCCGTCGCTGCTGCCGCGCGCTGCCGCTGCCCGGTCGGTGCCTGGCGGGGCGACGGTGATGCGGTCCGCCGGAACGCCGTAATCGGCCACAAGACCGCGCGCAGTGGTCGCGCTTGATGTCACGATGCGGACAGCAGCGCCGAGCGCCGCCTGCTCGCTTGCATGCAGGGCGGCCGCCTCGGCCGGGCTAAGGCCGGTTTCCAACGCCAGCGGATGATGCACGATGGCAACCAGCGGATGACGTAGCCGAAGCTGCGCGGCAACGTCCGGCAGCACGCCAAAGGCCAGTCCGTCGATCACGATGGGTTGACCCTTCGGCACCGCCGCAAGACGCGTCTGCGCCCTGGTTCGCGTCTCCTCGCTGGGCCGTGGGAAGCCCTCGCCGAGATCGATCACGTTGACCTTCCAGCCGAAATGCTCAAGTTCGGCAATCATGCGGCGGTCATAGGCATAACCGCCTGTCGGTGTAGCAAGTTCGCCCGGCACCGCGAAGGTGACGCTTCTCACCACAATGGCGCCTCGTACCACGCGCGCGCGACGTGCGATTCCGAGATGGTGACACGGATAGCGTTGAGCTCGCGTCCGTCGCGGCCGAGATCGCCGGCGCGCGCCGCCTGCGCCAGCCGATCGAAAATATGCTTGGTCATGAACTCGGTGGTGCTGTTGGCGCCTTTGAATTCCGTAATCTCATCGAGATTGCGATAGTTGAACGGCGCCAGGATCGCTTTCAGCGCCTCATGCGCACGGCCGATATCCACCACGACGCCATTGCTGTCGAGTCGCTCCGCGATAAATGCCGCATCGACCACAAAGGTCGCGCCATGCAAAGCCTGCGCGGCACCGAACAGGGCGCCGCGGAAAGAATGAGCGATCATGATGTGGTCGCGGACTTCGACGGCAAACAAGAGCGCTCTCCCCGTTCAAGGATAATCAATACGTTGGCACAGAACACCGCTCAAGGGCGCGAGAATAGTTGGAAGCCGGGCGGGCAAATCATGGAACGCCACGGGGAGCTCCATCAGCACATCCAGCTCCGGCGCGCCGGTAAGCTTCAACGCAAGCTCGAGCCGCGCACGGTAGGTCCACTCTTTGCGGTGCGACGGCGCGATTTTACCAACCTGACTGGATACCAGCCGCAGGCGGCGGCTGTGGAAAGCACCGCCGAGTGGTACAGGCACGGCCCCCGTCCCATACCAGCTGAGCTCTAACACCGTGGCCTCATCGGCCGCGAGGTTCAGCGCGGTGGCAAGACCCGAGGCGGTGGCGCTCGTATGCACCACGAGATCGCAGTCGGGTGGCGCGGCCTCAGGCGTAGCAAAATGCACGCCGAATGCCTGCGCAAGTTTGGCGCGGGATGGATTAATGTCCACCATGGTGACGTTCGTGCAACCAACAAGCCGCTTGAGGGCGAAAGCAACCAAGGCCCCGACGACGCCCGCGCCGACGACGGCAATGCGATCGGCCGGTCCGGGCGCCGCATCCCACACCGCGTTGATGGCGGTCTCCATATTGGCGGCGAGCACGGCGCGTTCGGGCGGCACCCCATCAGGAACCGCCACCATGGATTCGCCCGAGACATCGAACAGGGTCTGGTGCGGATGCAATGCGAAGACGATGTGACCGACGAGGTGATCGAGCCCGGCCTCGACCCGGCCGACGGTGGCATAGCCGTATTTCACCGGAAATGGGAAAGCGCCGTCCATGAAGGGCGCGCGCATGCGCTCGAACTCGCTTTCGGGAACGCGGCCGGCCAGGACCAAGGCCTCAGTGCCGCGGCTGAGCGCGCCATGCAGCGCGCGCACGCGGACGTGGTGAGGGATCAATGGCGCCAGCTTTTCCTCGCGGATTTCCGCCCTCCCCGGACCGACATACCAAAGCGCCGCCGCAGTCTTTAGCGTTTCATCAGGCACTTTTTTCTGGTCCCGGTTGGACTTTGCGATCGCCCCGCTGCTATATCCTGAACAGGAAAAAAAAGCAGGAACAAGCTGCGGATGCTCGACCGTCCGGCCACTCTTTCCGTTGCAGCGGGGGAGCAAGCGGCGACGCTTACCCGGCGCCGCGCGCTGTTCGCGGTGCTTGTCGCCTGCACCATGGCCGCAGTCCTGTGGCTTGCTGCTGTAGCGGTCCCGCCTCACAGCTTCGGGGCCATCACTTTTCTGGTGCTTTTCGCCGTGACCTTGCCCTGGTCCGTGATCGGGTTCTGGAATGCCGTGATCGGGTTCTTGATCATGCGCTTGTGCCGCGATCCGGCCACGGCGGTGAACCCGCTCGCGGCCAGCATCCGCGGCGACGAGGCGGTGACGGCTTCGACCGCGATCCTAATATGTATCCGCAATGAGAGCCCCGACCAGGTCGTCCGCAATATCCAGCCGCTGCTGGATGGACTCGTGCAGGCGGATGTCGCGCACCTGTTCCAGGTCTATCTGCTCAGCGACAGCAGCGATCCGGACATCATCTTGGCGGAAACATCCCGCTTCGAAGCATTTATCGCGAACTGGAGCGGGAGGATCCCGGTCACGTACCGCCGCCGCGCGGTGAACACCGCTTTCAAGGCCGGCAACATCCGCGATTTCTGCGATCGCTGGGGCGGTAACCACACCTTCGCCGTCACACTCGATGCCGACAGCTTCATGCCGGCCGATGCCGTGCTGCGTCTTGTGCGGATCATGCAGGCAAAGCCTACCCTCGGCATTTTGCAAACCCTCATTGTCGGTATGCCGTCGATAAGCCCCTTCGCACGGCTGTTTCAGTTCGGCATGCGGCTGGGCATGCGCTCTTACACCCTCGGCGCCACCTGGTGGCAGGGCGACTGCGGACCTTATTGGGGCCATAACGCCATCTTGCGGCTGGAGCCTTTCATCGCGCATTGCCGCCTGCCGATGTTGCCCGGCAATGGCCCGCTTGCCGGTCCCATTCTCAGCCATGACCAGGTGGAGGCCGTGCTCATGCGCCGGGCCGGCTACGAGGTCCGGGTGCTTGTGCAAGAAGGACTCGGCTGGGAGGAAAATCCTCCGACGCTGATGGAATTCAGCCGCCGCGACCTGCGCTGGTGCCATGGCAACATGCAGTATTGGCGGCTATTAACACTACCGGGCTTGAAACCCGTCAGCAGGTTTCAACTGCTCTTCGCAATCCAGATGTATCTCGGTTCCCCGGCCTGGATGGCCATGACGGCGATCGGCATCGTTCTGCTTGCTCTCTCCGATACGCCGTCCGGGCCCTATGTACCCGTCGAGGTCGGCGCCGGCACAGTGCTGTTCGCCATCATGATGCTGATGACGTTTGCTCCGAAGATCGCGAGCATCATCGATATCCTCATGACGCCAACTGCGCGCCGCTCTTACAGCGGCACCATCGTCTTTGCCTTGAACATCCTGGCTGAAGCCTTGTTCATGGCTCTGCTGTTTCCTGTCATCGCCCTCTCCCATACCATTTTCCTGGCCCGCCTCATCCTGCTTCGGAGCGCCGGCACCTGGACCGGTCAGCTGCGCCAAAGCCATGCGGTGCCATGGCGGCTCGCCTTCACAAAGCTCTGGCCGCAGATGGTAGCCGGCTGCACCATATTGGCCGTGGTCGCCATCAAAGCGCCAAACGATATCGGCTTCGCCTTGTTGGGCTCGACTGGTCTCATCCTGGCCGTGCCGTTTGCAGTGGCCACTGCCTCGCCTCGCATCGGCGCATTGTTCGCGCGGATCGGTATCGGCCGTATTCCCGAAGAGAACGAGCCCCCGATAGTACTGCTGCCGCTGCACTTGCCGGCGGTCGCTGCGAGTGCCCCGGCGGTGGTGCCAATGGAGCCTCAGCCCCGGAATGTTTGAATTCCTCCGGACGCTACGAGGAATTATCCGATCGCTGCGCATCTATTACGGCAACCGGCAGCATGGCCCCGCCATGGACCGGCTGTATCGGCAGTTCGTACGACCGAACGATCTTGTTTTCGACATCGGCGCGCATGTGGGCGATCGCGTCGCCTCCTTCCGGCGGCTGGGAGCCAGCATTGTCGCCGTCGAACCGCAACCGGCGTTGGTGAAGACATTACGCCTGCTCTATGGCCGCGACCCGAAGGTGATAATCGAGGAAACCGCGGTCGGCCGTCAGTCAGGCGCTGTCGAGCTCAGTCTGAATATCGATAACCCGACCGTCTCTACTGCGTCGTCGGATTTCATTGCAGCGGCGGCTCGCGCACCCGGCTGGCAGGGCCAAGCGTGGACCAAGCGCCTGCGCGTTCGGCTCACCACCCTCGACGCCTTGATCGCGCGGCACGGCATGCCGGCTTTCATCAAGATCGACGTTGAAGGTTTCGAGGCCGAGGCCTTGGCCGGTCTCAGTCGGCTGGTTCAAGCATTGTCTTTTGAGTTCACGCTGATCCAGGGGGATATCGCGCGCGCCTGCATCGAACGTTGCATCGCTCTGGGCTACGCCCAATTCAACGCATCATTGGGGGAGAGCCAGACCCTGGTGCGTGACGATTGGACCGACGCGGATGCCATCACGCGCTGGCTTGCCGCGCTGCCGCCCGAGGCCAATTCCGGGGACATCTATGCGCGTCTGGCCTGACGTCTCCCGCACGGCCTTGCTGATCACCGCAATGACAGCCGCGGGTTTCGTGCTGACGCTCTACGTCTTCTACCCGGGCATCATGACCTTCGATGCCCGCTACGTTTATCAGGATATCGCCAAGGGTTTCTTCGGTGATTGGCAGTCCCCGGTGATGACTTACCTATGGTCGCTAATCGACCCTATCGCGCCGGGGCCCGCAAGCCTGTTGTTGCTCGCGGCAGCGCTCTATTGGTTAGCCTTCGGCCTGCTGGCGCTGACAACGGCGCGGCGATCGCCGCGGCTGGCGCTCCTGCTGCCGCTTCTCGCGCTGTCGCCGCCGGCCTTCATCTTTGTCGGCATCATCTGGCGGGACGTCTTGTTCGCCACCGCATGGCTGCTAGCTGCCACATCGACCTTTGCGATGGCCGGTCACGGCTGGAAGGTGCGCGCGCCAGCTCAGGCCATCGGACTCATGCTGCTCGCCTTCGGAGTCCTGCTGCGCCCGAATGCGCTCGCGGCGGCGCCCGTCCTTGCGGCCTATATCCTGTGGCCCTCACATTTTTCCTGGAAGCGAACGGCGATTCTCTATCTGCCCATGGCGGTTGGGCTCTACGGACTGGTGCAAGTCATCTACTACAACGTCCTAGGTGCCACACGACAATACCCGCTGCACTCGATCATGATCTTCGACCTCGGCGGCATTTCCCATTTCGCCAAAGACAACAGGTTTCCCGGCTCCTGGAGCGCGGAGGAAACCAGGCTCATTACCGAGGGCTGCTACAAACCGATCGCTTGGGACATCTATTGGACGCAGGAGCCGTGCAAATTCGTGATGGCGCGCCTCGAAGGCGATAAAATCTTCGGCACACCGGTACTCGCTGACGCCTGGAAGCGCGCGATCATGACGCATCCAATCGCCTACCTTCAGCATCGCGTCGCGTTCATGCGGGCGTTCCTGGTCGATGCAAGCCTCACCATGTGGACGATGGATCTAGACGACACCTCGAAGACGGCGTTTTCCGATAACCCGCAGTTGATGGCGCTCAGGACGCTGCACGATGCGCTCAAGCCGACGCCGTTGTTCCGGGCGGGCACGTGGCTCCTGCTCGACATCGTGTGGTGCTTCTTCGCCTGGCACCGCCGCGACACGCCTGCCGGCGCATTTGTCATTGGAGTCTGCGGCTCGGCTGTCATCTATATGATGACGTTCTTCGCAATCGGCGTTGCCACGGATTTCCGCTACGCCCTATGGGCGGTACTCTCCGGCTTGGCCGGGATAGTCGCCGTCGCGCAACGCCCGAACGATGCCGCTGATCATTAAAACAACGGGTGCGCTATGAACGGCGACATCGAAACGCACTCGGCGCAACGGTCCCTGGGGTGGCATCTCTCTACACGCGCGTCGCTGATCGCAAGAGGCTTGCCACCAAGGATATCCGCACCCGATAGAAGGTGCGGGCCGCGCCGAGCAGCACTAGCGCGGTTGATCTAAAGAAAAATCTACCTTAGGTTGACGCGTAACTGGGGCGATGGCGGGAAACAGATGAGCCGCAAGAGTGCATTGGTGGCGGTATCAACGTTGCTGCTGAGCGCGGCGGCAGTCGCGCAGCCTTGCAACCCGATCATTGACGGTACCTATTGCGCCTCGCTGCCAGCCCAGAGGGGAAATTCTCCCTCAATGCCAGGCGGCGTAAGCTTCGATCCAATTCAAAGCATCGGAAGGGATCTCTCGCCGATCGGAGAAGTACCCGCAGCTACGTTTGGAGCAATATCGTTCAGAGGAGGCGGAACGCGATGTATTGGCCTGCTGACGAGAGGCAAATGCAGCTAAGATCCGCTGCAAAGACGCTGGTCTTGTTTTCCGCTCTGTCTATGGGTTTTTTGGTGGCTTGTGCTCCTTCGTTATTTGCGCAAGATCGCACGGTTGCGCAGTATTCCTGCAAAGACGTGATGCGTGAAAGTGGACCCGACCGTGACGTCGCAATCGCTTTTCTGCACGGCTTTTTGTTGGGTAACTCCGGGGCGGATAAATTTAACGTCGATGACTTGCGCAGGCAAAGCGATCAATTCGTCGAGGCCTGTCTTGAGAAGCCCGGCTCCAAGGCGATCGACGTCATGTCGACGGTAAAAAAATAACGTCCCAGGATTGCGGCGCTTCCACGTGTAATCGTGGCTTCTAAACGTGGCGTCGTTGGACGCAGCCTACAAAGGCAAGCAGAGAAATTTACTGCAACCTGAGCGCGGCGACACGCAAAGCCAAGTTCATGCCAACCTGCCCTTCAACCGAAAGCGGTTGCAATCAGACCGAACCGATAGGAACTATGTGGCAGCGTGCCGTCGTTGACCGGACGGTCGCCCATGGATAAGCCGAAAGGCCAGTTCGATCGCAATTGATATGACAACGATTGCGACGACCGCGATTGCTGACGGAACAGTCCGGTCAGATGATAGAAACTGTATGATCATGAGCACGAGCGCGGCAAGGCAGAGTAGAAAGGCGAACGCAGGAATCCAAGGCGCCGTACCCGTTTCGCGACGCAGCCGGATCGCGGCAATGTTGACGGCTGCGTAGACGACCAGGAATCCGCCGCTCGTCGCCGCGGAGAGAGCCTGGATATCGACAAAATTCACCGCGATCAGTGCCAGAAAGCCGATGACGATCAAGCTTGCAAGCGATTGACCACGTATCGCGCTGTGAAATACCGAAGGCAATTCGTCGTGCTCGGAAAGCCTGACGGGTAGCTTGGCCGCACCGAAATAGTCGGCATTGATCGCAGACGCCGAGGCCAGCACGGCTCCGACTGTCATGATTCCAAAGCCGATCGGGCCGAGAAAAGTGCTTGCAGCCATTGAGACGGCGAAATCTCGAGATTCCCGCACGGCCTCAAAGCTCATGTGGCCGATGGCCACGATGAATGCCAGGAAATAAATCACAATTGCGATCGCTACACTACCGATCAGCGCGATTGGCAACGTCCGCTTCGGGTTCTCAATATCTCCTGACGCGTTGGAAATGAGTTCGAAGCCTTCGTAAGCAAGAAAACCTAACATGCCGGTCGCAATAACGTTTGACACGGGAGCCCAGGCCGCCGGCTCAAATCTGGTCCATTCCAGCTGCCCGACCAGAAAACCAGCAACAATAAATAGGCCTAAAACGCCCAGTTTTCCAACATTGAATATCGATTCCATTCTCTCCATGAGCTTCGCACCCGCAAAGTTGACGAAGCCGAGAATGGCGATGGCAGCGGACGCTATGAAATAATGAGCGGCCGGCCTCATACCTTCTGGCAGGTAGGGCGTCGAATATGATGCCATTGCAGACGCGTACACCGACATGATTGCGACATAGCTGAGCACCAGCAACACCGACATCGAAGCCGGTAACAGGCCCCGACCGTAGGCTATGCGCAGAAAGCCTATTGTACCCCCAGGGCCGGGATAACGGATTGTCAGTCCGATATACGAATAGGCAGTGACGAGCGCGATACATCCCCCGATGAGAAAGGCAATCGGTGTGCCGCCGAGCGCACCATCAATGGTGATACCAAAGGTGGCGAAAAACCCGCCGCCGACAATTCCGCCGACACCGATGGAAAGCGCACCAATAACACCGATTGGTTGCTTTGCAATATCACTCATGACCCAACTGCCCAAAAAGGCCGTCTGCAATTGGCTCATGGGGATGCGGCTTGAGCCCTGCTTTGGGTAGCAAAAATAGCCACGTTACAAAGACGAACGGTGCCGTAAAACTTGGGATACCAATTGGCGCGAGAGCCGCATCCATCGCTGCCTGGACGATCACAGTGAAGATCGTGGCGAGCAATGAATAAACCGCCACCCGCCAAGACGGCCGATAGAATACGCAGCCTATGGCGACCGCGGTCAACACCGGACTGAATCCATAGAGTCCGTTGCCAATACTACCGAAGCTCGCGCCAAGAATCAGCGAGAGTAAAAGTGCTGTCGCCGACCCAATCAGCGCAAAACCAGCAGCCCAGAGCGAAGAAGCAGCGAGGCCAAAAATCACTAGTATTCCACTAACCCAGTTATTGATGAGAAAAACTTGGGCGGGACCTTTGAGAAATGCATCCAGCAATAGCGGCGCATCAACTCTGATTGCCTGGACATCGATGCTGCCGGTCGCGGGATGACGTGCGAACGCCGGCGGCCCCATCCCCTCAATTCCAACATTGCCAAAGGAATACGCCGCTAGCACCAAAAACCAGGTGGTCAGCACGAAGGGGAAAGTGAGTGCCGGCGCCCCCCATGTTTTCATCACGTTCGAGATAGCAAGCATTACGACGGTTGAGACGGCGGCACCGACAACCAGCAATACCCACATTGAAGGCGTATTCGCCAGGAAGGTCGGCACAGCCGCGCCGACCAAAACGCCGTTGAAGCCGAACATTCCCTGGCTCAACGACTTTTTATCCCCGTCCAGCATCATCGACGTGGTGGTGGCGACAATGAGCGCAACGATGGCGCCGAATGCAATGTTGATTTGTCCGGCATCGAACGCCCCGTAAGCGATGGCCAGAAGAAACAGGAGACCTGTCAGCGGATTGTTCTGAAATATGACCTGACCAACCCCGCGAAGATTGAAATCGATAAATCGTAGGAGCCCATTCCTTTCGGAGAGGCGGCTCCAGGAGGCAAGGTCACCCATCGTGCTTCTCCTCAAGACCAAAGAAATCTTTCTGGTATGCGCGCGCCTATCACTTCCTGCCGGGCGAGTGACCATACTTGACGGATCGCGGCAACGACCTGTGCGCTCTCAGAGCCGAGAGCTTTGAAAATGATTCCTGCGTCGTTTGGCAGCCGGCTTGCACCAGAGGCCAAACCTGCCTCCGCATCGAAGCCCGGCGCGACGGCTTCGAACAGCCGTTCGGCATGCACTTTCGGCGTCAGAATGATCAAGTTGCCGAAAACATGATAATCGCCCATGACGCCAAGATGCGAGATGCCTGTTCGCGCGGGTTCAATAACGAAGCGTTCTGTAAAGAGGCTGGATCCATCCGGACGAGCGGCGCTGACAAGCGAAGAGAAGACGTCATACTCGAAGGCTTCGCCAGATCCATAATGCTTGCGTCCGGCAAGCAATACTTCGGAATAGATCAGAGTTGCAGTCTGTTCGATTGATATCGTGGTGCGCTGGGCAAAGCGCGAGTGTTTGTGCGGAACTATCGGGTGCGGGAGAAACTCCAGATACGCGCCGGCGCTCAAACTCAGCGTTTGGTCCTGCGTGGCATAATTTGCATCCATTTCGTGTATGCGCGTGGCGGACTGGGTGTTGATATGTGCCTGCGCACCAGGCGCCAGTTCCACTTCAATCGTATTGCGGTCGCCTTGAAGAATGCCGCCCGCATTGGAGATCATGCATACGCACGGCAAGCCCGGCATCTCTTCGTCCCAATACAAGGCCTGTTGAACAATCAGTGGCGCACGGCGATGCAGAGTGGTGAGGACGCTGCGTTCCAATCGCGGCTCGAAGCCCAGGCGCAGGTGGCCATTCTTGCCGAATGAGCCGCTCGGCAGCTGCCGCGGCTCATCCTTAAATCTGGCCAGCTCGCGCGGCGCATGCAGCATTTATGCAATGGCCTTTAGCTCGATATCAAAGAGGACGTTGTCGCGGATCAGGCGAACCAATTCAGCAATTCCGTCACCGGTCTTGCAATTGGTGAAGACGAAGGGCTTCTTCCCTCTCATCATCCGAAAATCGTCCTCCATTACTTGCAGGCTGGCGCCGACATAAGGAGCAAGATCCGTTTTGTTGATAACTAATATGTCGGATTGTGAAATGCCGGGACCATTCTTTCGCGGGATTTTGTCGCCCGCCGCCACGTCGATCACGTAGATAAAAAAATCGATCAATGCCGGGCTGAAGGTCAGGGTTAAATTGTCGCCACCGCTTTCAAGCAGCACGAGATCAGAGTCAGGAAATTTCTCCTCCATCTCTTCAACCGCCGCGAGATTCATGCTCGGGTCTTCGCGAACGGCTGTGTGCGGACAGCCGCCAGTCTCGACTCCCAAGATGCGTTCCTCGACTAAAATTCCCCGTAGCGTGCGCTGAACATGCTTTGCATCTTCGGTCGTCACGACATCGTTGGTGATTACCAGGATGCGCACTCCCATTTCAACAAGCAGAGGCGTGATTGCCTCGACGATCGCGGTCTTGCCCGATCCGACTGGCCCTCCGATGCCAATACGCGGAATTTTCTTCATGGGGACTCTCTCCGTTCAATTCATAAACATGCGCACGTAACTTTTGACATGCACGGCCGCAAAAATATCATTCATGGGTGCGAAACTTGCCATATCGCTCAGCGATGCATTCATGACCTCATCGCAAATGTCGGGTATCGTTGTGAACACCTCGTGCAGAATGCGCTGAGTATCGATGAAGGACAGACGCATCAGCCGCAACGCGGCCCCAAGGATCGTCGTGGCTACGCCATATTGCTGCACGGCGAAGCCATCGCGGGCGTCAACGCCAAGCGCGGATAGCGCCAAAGCCAAACTGACGGGATGAGTTCCGGGTGTATCGGCGCGCTTTATCCGCTCAAGCCAGTCGCCGTTCAGGTCATCGCTAACGACAGCTACGGTGAGTTCCGACAATTTGCGTCCCATTCGGACGCTCATCTGCCGAACCTCCTCGTTGAGCTTGCGGTCGAAGGTCATGCGGTCGATCTGCGCGATCATGGGGATATCGCGGAGAATTGCTGCCTCATAGGCGCGCACCAGCGCGATGCCATCGGTTGTGGCCGCTTGCTGCAAGGCGGTTTTCACAAATGCGGTCAGCGTCTCCGCGTTATGGACAAAGCCCTGCTGTACCGCGGATTCCAAGCCGTGGGAGAACGAGAAACTGCCAATTGGGAGCGCGGAGTCGCCAAACTGCAGCAGATGCAAAAGCCCCGTCAGGTGGCGATGCATGTTGGTCAATGGGCGTGACCGTCGTCTTGGTGGCGGTTGTGTGCATGGCCGTTTGGATGAGCATGCGATGGCGAACTGGCGCCACCGAACAGCCGCCGAGCCTCGTGTGGTGCCATATAAGGAATGACCTCGACGCCTGGCACGAATTCATAGCTAACATGTGCAAAAGCGTGAGTTTTCATAACAGACGTCATCACTTTGCGGTCGACCGTAAGCGGGACGAAAACACGAGTACCTTTGACGATAGCCGGCCAATGCTGGTTTCCCAGAGCATGTCCAAGCTCGAAGATGGTTCGAACCATTACTTCCATCGGCTCGCCTTGGACCTCGTTCACCTCCACAACCATCACGTCATTAAGCGCGATCCGTGCCACGATCGCGCGCTTCTCTTTTTCGTCCCAGACGAGGATGTCGCCGTCTTGGAGTTGCGTGTTGCGATCTAGTGATAGCGCCAGCTCGATATCACCCAGAGTTGTTTTGCGGAGTCGGCTTTTCTGTGCTTCCCACTGGTCGAGCATGAGAATATCGATGTGTGCGCCTTCGAGACGTGCCGACCATGGAGGCTCGTGGAAGTTGCCGACTATGTTATGAACGATGATCACGTTATTTTCTTTCCATCCGTTCAAACACCCGCAATTAAAGTCGTCTTCGAAACATCAACTGAAGAAATAGAGCTGATTTAGCGCGATCGTCTTAGGAGGCGTGACCGTCATATGAACGCCATCGACCGTCACCGCGAATGTCTGTGGATTAACCTCGATGTTCGGGAGGTAGTCGTTGCGGATCATCGATCGCTTTCCGAGCACGCGGCAGTGTGACACCGGTAAAATGGGGCGCGAAAGCCCGTACTTCTCGTTGATGCGTTGATCATAAGCCACGCGTGACACGAACGTGAAAGAAGTCTTCTGCAGCGTCGAGCCGAACGCGCCAAACATCGGCCGATAGTACATTGGTTGCGGCGTCGGTAGGGAGGCATTTGGGTCGCCCATGTTCGCCCAGGCGATGAAGCCGCCCTTGAGCACCATTTTCGGTTTTGCACCGAAGAAGGCAGGCTCCCACAATACGAGGTCGGCGATTTTGCCTGGCTCGATCGAGCCGACGGCGTCCGAGATGCCGGCGGCGGTAGCCGGGTTAATCGTGACTTTTGCAATGTAGCGAAGGACGCGAAAATTATCATTGCCCGATGCGTCTTCGGGCAGAGCGCCTCGCGCCTTCTTCATCGCGTCCGCGGTTTGCACCGCGCGCAAAAACGATTCTCCGATCCGTCCCATCGCCTGAGAGTCACTTCCGATCATCGAAATCGCGCCCAAGTCGTGCAAGACGCTTTCGGCGACAATGGTCTCCGCGCGTACCCGGCTCTCCGCGAAGGCGATGTCCGATGGGATCTTCGGATTCAGGTTGTGGCAGACCATGATCATGTCGAACAGTTCTGCCACCGAGTTTTGCCCGCACGGTAGTGTCGGATTGGTGGAACTCGGCAATACATTGTGTTGGCCTACCACCTTCAGGAGATCGGGCGCATGGCCGCCGCCTGCACCCTCGCTGTGGTAGGTATGAACCGTTCTTCCATCGAAGGCGGCAATGGTATCTTCAACGAAGCCGGCTTCATTGAGAGTGTCGGTGTGCACAGCCACCGAAACATCGTATTCCTCCGCGACGCTGAGCGCGGCGCGGATCGCCGACGGCGTCGATCCGTAATCTTCGTGAACCTTGAAACCCGCGGCGCCGGCATGCAGTTGTTCGATCAGCGGACCACGCCCGGAACAATTGCCCTTGCCGTAAAGGCCGAAATTTATCGGAAGACCCTCAACTGAGCGGAGCATCATTTCAAGATTCCACGGGCCGTTGGTCGAGGTCACGCCATTAGAGCCATCAGCCGGGCCGATGCCGCCACCCCAAAGAGTGGTGATGCCGTTGCTGAGCGCGGCATAGACCTGCTGCGGCGAGATGTAGTGGACGTGAGTGTCCATCCCGCCAGCTGTAAGGATAAGATGTTCCCCGGAAATGGCATCGGTCGACGTGCCTGTCACGAGGAGTGGCGACACACCGTCCATCGTCGCGGGATTGCCCGACTTGCCAATTCCAACGATCCTGCCATTGCGGATACCGACGTCGGCTTTCACAACGCCAATGACGGCATCGACAATCGTCACATTTGTGATGACGAGATCGAGGCAGCCTGCTTCCTGCGTGAGCCTGTTGTCAGAGCCCATTCCATCGCGAAGCGTCTTGCCGCCGCCGTATTGCAGTTCGTCGCCATAAAAGGCCCGATAATCCTTTTCAATCTCAACATAGAGATCGCTGTTGCCAAGCCGGATTTTGTCACCAAGCGTCGGACCATAGAGGTCTGCGTACTGACGGCGAGAAATCTGCGTCATGTCTGAAATCCTCGGGACGCTCGGAAGAGCTCAGGCGTATCTATTTTTTGGCCGGATTGCCGCCTGCAGATTTGGTGGGCGGTGAAGCCGGAGCTTGCGGGATTCCCGACTTAAATCCACGCTTTTTTGCCCGCTCCGTCGCCGCTTCGATATTCGGGCGATAATCCGGGTGCGGGCCATCGCCCGTCCAACCATCGACAAGGTTATTGAAACCGTACGCAAATTTTTTGCCGCCGAACGGGACAAGGGTCACTTCCTTTTCATCCCCCGCTTCGAATCTGACAGCAGTGTTTGCTGGTATATCGAGGCGCTGTCCGAAGGCTGCCCGCCGGTCGAACTCCAGATAGCGGTTGGCCTCGAAGAAGTGAAAATGAGAGCCGACCTGAATCGGACGATCGCCAGTATTCTTGGCTTTCAGCGTGGTCCGCGGACGCCCGGGGGTAAGCTCAATTGGCTCATCCCTGAGCACATAACCGCCAAGGGGACGCAAGGCTTTGTGCGGGACTTCTGTATGGTTTGGCTGCGGGTGGAGGGGCTTTTCATCAGGAGCTTTCGCCATTTCGCCTCCGCGCAAAGAATTTCGATCAAAGATGTCAGGTTATTGGATTATGAAGACTGACCAGTCTGCTGCCATCAGTAAAGACGGCTTCGACCTGAATTAAAGGTAGCAAATCCGGAACGCCCTCCATCACGTCTTCCGGCTTGAGGACGGACTTTGCACCATCCATAACCTCTTCCACGGTCTTGCCTTCGCGCGCACCTTCAAGAACGTATGCGCAAAGCACGGCGACGGCTTCAGGATGGTTGAGCTTGATACCCTTTTTCTGACGTTTGGAAGCGACGTCGGCAAGCATGTGAATAATGAGCTTGTCGAACTCTCGCGGTGTGAGGTGCATATTGGCCCTCTTGTGTCTGCGTTTTGAAAGTTACATACCGAACTTATATCTGGCAAGTTCAGCTGCCCAAGTAGCGGCCGTTGACGATTGTACGGCTGCCGACGCGTTCTGACGCATTGCCGAGCGCGCGCGGCAACCCAAAATATATTCGATGCTGTTTTTAGCTGGTGCGGCCAAGAGGACTCGAACCTCCACGGGTTGCCCCACTAGCACCTCAAGCTAGCGCGTCTACCAATTCCGCCATGGCCGCATGCTGGGATGAACGCTGGCCTGTGAGGCTCGCGTCTCGGTGACAGGCACGATGTAACAAATCGCCCAGCGGGGGACAAGGCCGGAGAAATGCCGGATTTACCTGCATATATGGCCGTCCAGCGGGGTCCAGCGCAGCTTGGCCGGCGCGGCAGCAAATCCTTCACCTCGACCGGATCTGGTGCCCTCGACCGCGCGTCACCATTGAAACCGCTTTAGCTCCCTATGGTATGGTCAGCGGGTGATGGACGCGCGCAACGATCTGGCTTTAGGCCTGAAAACCGGCCCGCAATCCCTTCCGGCGGAATGGCGGCTGAGCGCGGCAGTCGTCTCTTATGAAGCGGCGCTGGCGGCCATGGAGGCCCGAACTGCGGCGGTTCTGGCCGGGCGGGCGCCGGAGCTGGTCTGGCTGCTCGAGCACCCTCCTCTTTATACATCGGGCACCAGCGCGCGGCCGGAGGAGCTGATCGAGTCCCGCTTCCCGGTGCACGCCACCGGCCGCGGTGGACAGTTCACCTATCACGGGCCTGGGCAGCGGGTGGCCTACCTGATGCTCGATCTCAACCGGCGCGCGCCCGACGTGCGGCGCTATGTGGCGACTCTGGAAGAATGGATCATCCGTGCGTTGGCTCGCCTTGGTGTGCAAGGCGAGCGGCGCGAAGATCGCGTCGGCGTCTGGGTGCCCAGGCCCGATAAGGGCGAAGGTTTTGAGGACAAGATCGCCGCCATCGGCGTCCGGCTGAAACGGTGGGTTAGCCAGCATGGCATTGCACTCAATGTCGCGCCCGACCTGACGCATTACTCGGGCATTCTGGCTTGCGGCGTCTCCGACAGGCGCTACGGCGTCACCAGCCTGCGCGACCTTGGCTTGACCGCGAGCATGACCGAAGTGGATGAGGCGTTGCGGCGGGAATTCGAGCCGTTGTTCGGACCGCTGAGCGATTCACATTCGCTCATTCCCACGGAAGCGGAAATCCAAACTTATCGTCAAGCGCGATCGGTCCCTTCCTTTCGCGGGACGAGCGAAATTGGCTAAACCGTCGGCAGCACCGAAAATTCTTCACCGGTCCGGCGCATCGCCAGATCGTCCGATGTGCCGGGGCGCTGATCGATACCCGTGACATGCGCGCCGTAGGGGCCCTGCCGACAGGCCTCGATCATTTTCGCGACGTCTTCGCCGGAACCGGCGAAGACCGCCTCTACCGCCCCGTTGCGGTGGTTGCGCACCCAGCCTTGCAGGCCGAGCTCACGCGCGGTGTCTTCCGTCCAGGCGCGGTAGCCGACACCCTGCACCCGGCCGTGGATCATTACATGCCTAAGATCGAGCAAGCTCATGCGCGACTTCCCGGCTGCGCTGCAGCCCAAAGAGAAAATGCGGGCGGAAGAGCGCTCTGGCCGTTTTGCGCCCTTCAGTCACGTTTTCACCTGTCAAAATTACGTCAAAGGTCTTTTTTCGATTGCCGCACCGGAGTAATCGCAGGATGCTAGCACCCAATTGACGATGGAAACACGTCGCTCCACCGCTCCCGTTTAAAAGGAGCACCGATCGAGGGAGGTATTCATGAAAGCTTCGCAGACCAAAGTCGACCGGCGCAAATTCCTCGCCGGCGTTGCGGTAGCAGGCGCAACCGCGGCATCCATCAAAACCGCCAAGGCGGGGCCAACGCCGGCCAACGCCGGCCGGCTGCCGGCCGTTCTACCGCCGACCGCGCATGAGATCGCGGTGGAAACCGGCGCGGTGCACGACTCCACCGCAAAAAGCCATGGCCGGCCGGGCTCCGATTTCATGGTCGACGTGATCAAATCGCTGAATATCGATTACGTTTATTCCAACCCGGCCTCGAGCTTCCGCGGCTTGCATGAATCGCTGATCAACTACGGCAAGAACAGCATGCCGGAGTTCATCACCTGCATGCATGAGGAATCCTCGGTGGCGATGTGCCACGGTAATTTCAAGGCCACCGGCAAGCCACAGATGATGCTGTGCCACGGTACGGTCGGCCTGATGCACGCGACCATGGCGGTCTACAATGCCTGGTGTGATCGCGTACCGCTGATGATCGTCGGCGGTAATGACCTCGATGCCGCCAAGCGCCCACCCGGGACGCCGACCTACCATTCCGCTCAGGACATCGGCGTTCTGGTGCGCGACTATACCAAATGGGACGACGCGCCCGTCTCGCAACAGCATTTCGCGCAATCCTTCGTGCGCGCCTATAAGGCGATGATGACGCCGCCTTATGGGCCGGTGCTGATTTCGCTCGATGCCGGCATTCAGCAGACGCCGGTGGAAAGCCCCGACCTCTTTATCCCGAAATACACCACGCCCACGCCGGCGCAGGCTGATGTCGGCGCGCTGCGCGAAGCCGCAAAGCTTCTCGTCAATGCCGAACGCCCGGTCATCGTCGTCGACCGCATGGCGCGCAACCAGGAAGGCGTGAACAACCTGATTACGCTTGCGGAGCTGATCCAGGTTCCAGTGGTCGACCAGGGCGGCCGCATGAACATGCCCAATCGGCATTACCTGAATCAAAGTCAGGGCGGCCAACAGCTGATCCGCAATGCCGACGTGATCCTCGGGCTGGAATGCTCCGACTTCTGGAATACCGTCAACCAGTGGATCGACAATGGCGAGAACCATGGCCATGGTCTGCAGGAAAAGCGGATCAGGCCGAACGCCAAGCTGATCACCATCAGCGGCGTCGACCTCCTCACCAAATCCAATTTCCAGGACTTCCAGCGCTATCAGCCGGTCGACATCGCCATGGCGGGCGATTCGCAGACCTCGCTGCCTGCATTGATCGAGGCAGTACGGGCTGCGATCCCGGCCGACAAGAAAGATGCCTTCGAGAAGCGTGGGCAGGCCATGAAGGATGCGTGGAAAAAGGACCGCGAGCGGCTGCGGGAGCAGGCGGCGCTCGGCTGGGACGCGAGCCCGATCAACACCGCGCGGGTGTGTGCGGAAGACCTGGGCGGCGATCAAGGACCAGGACTGGTCACTCGTGCAGGGCGGCAATATCCGCCAATGGGCTGCGCGGATTTTCGACATGGACAAGCATTATCGCTTCCTGGGCGCCTCCGGCGGTTCCGGCCTCGGCTATGGCCTGCCAGCTTCCGTTGGCGCCGCGCATGGCGGCAAGGCGCTTGGCCGCTTCTCCGTGTCGTTCCAGGGCGACGGCGACATGATGTACGCGCCGGGCGCGCTGTGGACCGCCGCGCATCATGAAATCCCACTGCTGACGATCATGCACAACAACCGCGGCTACCATCAGGAAGTCATGCATCTGCAGCGCCTGTCCAACCGGCGCAACCGCGTGGCCAACCTCGGCAAGACCATGGGCCCGGTCGGATGCTGCATCGAAAACCCGAACATCGATTACGCAAGCCTCGCGAAATCGATGGGCGTGTGGGCGATGGGACCGATCACCGATCCGAAGGAGCTTGGACCGGCCCTGAAGAAGGCGGTCGACGTTGTGAAGAGCGGCCAGCCGGCTCTCCTCGACACTGTCACCCAGCCGCGTTGAGGGAGACAGCCATGAACTATTCGTTCCTCCGTACCTTGGCGCTGGCGGCAACCGCCGCCAGCGTCCTCTCCAGCGGTGCGGTCGCCGGTGATGCCGCCAAGGGCAAAATCGCCTATGTCAAGAATGGCTGCTACCAGTGCCATGGCTTTATGGGGCAAGGCGGGCAGGCTGGCTCAAAGCTGGCCCCGAAGCCGATGCCCGAAGAAGCCTTCGTGAACTTCGTGCGGACGACCAACCGCGCGATGCCGCCTTACTCGGAGCAGATCCTGTCCAACAACGACCTCGCCGACATCTATGCCTATGTGGCATCGATACCGGCGGGTCCCGATCCGAAAACGATTCAACTCCTGAATCAGTAGGACCTATCCACCGACCACGGTGCCGCCATTCGCTCATGGCTGGCTCCTGAAAAACTCCCGGAGTGAACGCTTCCCTGGTGGGCCGGTTCCCCACCTGGGAAGGCCATGCTACGATCAGCGTTCGGGGCGTAACGTCTCTTCCAATGTCCGCTATTTCTTTGAAATGTCGGCCATCTTACGTTCCAGCACTTCGTCCTCTACTTTAAGGACATGCCCGGTTCCGCGGGGAGCCGGCCGATTTTCGCGTAGTTCGAGGAGGTTTAGATGACTCTCGCGATTGGTGATACCGCTCCGGATTTCGAGGCGGAAACCACAGAAGGCAAGATCCGCTTTCATGAGTGGATCGGCGATAAATGGGCGGTGTTGTTCTCTCACCCAAAGGATTTCACCCCTGTCTGCACGACCGAGCTCGGCTATATGGCCAAGATCAAGCCGGAATTCGACAAGCGCGGCGTCAAGATCATCGGCCTGTCCGTCGATCCAGTCGACAAGCATTCCAAATGGGCTGACGACATCAAGGAAACCCAGGGCTTCGCGCCGAATTACCCGATGATCGGCGATGTGGATTACAACGTGTCGAAGCTCTACGGCATGCTGCCGGCCGCGGTGAGCGGCGACCCCGCCCAGCGCACGCCTGCCGACAACCAGACTGTCCGCAATGTCTTCGTCGTCGGCCCGGACAAGAAGGTCAAGCTGATCCTGGTCTATCCGATGACCACGGGCCGCAACTTCGACGAGGTGCTGCGCGTGATCGACTCGCTGCAATTGACCGCGAAGCACAAGGTCTCAACGCCAGTTAACTGGAAGCAAGGCGACGAAGTCATCATCGCCGGCTCGGTTTCCGACGACGACGCCAAAAAGACTTATCCGCAGGGCTGGAAATCACCGAAGCCCTATATCCGCATCGTCCCGCAGCCTCGGTAAGGCTGGAATAGATACTGAACGGGGCGCGGCACCACCGCGCCCCGTTTTGTTATGAGGATACGATGAGCGCGCTGCCCGACCTCGGTTTCATTCACAATTACATTCCGGGGTCCGACCGTAGGCGGCCTCCCCTGCTGCTGCTGCACGGCACCGGCGGTGACGAAAACGATCTGGTGCCGTTCGGACACCGGCTTGCGCCGGGCGCGGCGCTGCTGTCGCCGCGCGGCAAGGTGTCGGAACGAGGCGCGGCGCGTTTCTTCCGCCGCCTGGCTGAAGGCGTCTTCGACCTTGAGGATCTCGCCGCACGCACCGGGGAGCTGGCGGATTTTATTGAACGCGCAGCGCAAGACGTATGGGCTCGCCAAGCCGATCGCCTTCGGCTTTTCCAACGGCGCCAACATTGCCGCATCGCTATTGCTCACTCGGCCAGACGTTTTGGCGGGCGCCGTACTGCTGCGGGCGATGATGCCGTTCGAGCCGACGATGCTGCCCGATCTCAGCGGCATACCCGTGCTGATGTTGTCCGGTGCGGCTGATCCCCTGGTGGAACCTGAGAACCGCGAGAAGCTGGCGGATATGCTCAGCGCCGCCGGCGCCGAGGTAACGCATGAGATCGTGCCGGCCGGGCATAATCTCTCCCCGCGTGACATCGTGGCGGCAGAGGCGTGGCTGGCCCATCGTTGATGCGATTATCGGGTACCTGCCATGCTGTGAGGATATTCCTAAAACCGCCTCCGGGAGGTCTTGAACGGGAACTGTGCTTTCCGCTGCTCGTTAACTCACAGGACCCATCCTGACGGAGGTATATTATGACCTACCAAGATCCCGATCCGTTACGCGACAGCGACCTCGATCGCGATGCGCGGATCGACCGTAATTATGGTTCGAACGCCATGTGGGGTTGGATTGCCGGCGCCGTGGTTCTGGTGCTGATGCTGGTATTCCTTTTCGGCGGCGGCCCCAGCGATACTGCAAATACTGCGTCCAACCAGTCGAACGCGCCGGTGGTCAATACCCCGCCGGCAAATAACATTGCAAACGCCCCGCGCGGCAGCGTGAACCCGCCGGCTCCGGCGGACACGACCGGCCAGGCGTCGCCCCGGCCGCCAGCGAGCCCGCAGCAGTAGTTTGTAGTGTGTGAATCGAAAGGGCGCGCAAAACACCTGCGCGCCCTTTTGCGTTGAGCACGGATTTTACTGCAGCGTGAAAGCAATCACGTCGGGCGTGATGCCGCTTCCGCCCGGGCCAGTCGATCCCGCCACCAGATAGACAGTGGAGCCGGCGACCGCCAGGCCGAAGGCATGCCGGCCGGCCGGCATCGGCGCGAGCGTCACCCATTTATTGGTTTTGGGATCGAAGGCTTCGTTTTCGACAAAGGTCGTGCCGCCCGACCCGCTCTCTCCTCCGACAACAAGGATCATGTCGCGAAATACGATGCCCGTTCCGCCGCTGCGCGCGGTCGGAAGCGGCGGGCCCAGAGTCCAGCTGTTGGTCGCCGGGTCGTAGATTTCGTGCGTGTCGGTCCTTTCCGTGCTGGCGCCCCAGCGGCCGCCGATAGCGTGTATCTTGCCGTCGATGGCCTGCGCCACCATGTGGTCGCGCCCGCGCGACATCGGCGCGGCCGCGCTCCAACTGTTGGCCGCCGGATCATAGACGTGATGCAGCGCCGTCATTTCCTGGTCGTTGCGGCCGCCGATTGCATGGATCTTTCCACCGAGCACAGCGACGGCGATCGATCCGCGCTCCACCGGCAAGGGAGCGAGCGTCCGCCAGCCGTCGGCGGCCGGGTCAAATTCAAACACATGGGCGGTGGCGCCCTTGTGCCCCGAGGCCGTGAAGCCGCCGACCGCGTAAATCTTGCCGTTAAGCGAGGCGGCGGCCATGTGATTGGCGCCGGACGGTAACGGTGCGCGCGAACGCCATCTGCCAGTGGCCGGGTCGTATTCCTCATTGAGCGTGAGGTCATATTTTTCGCGGGTATTGCCGCCGAGCACATAGACCTTGCCATTGGCGGCCGCCGCGACGACTTCGTTGCGCGCCATATCCAGCGGCGTCTTTGACGTCCAGCTTCCCTGCCCCGCGGATTGCGCATAAGCGGCTCCGGCCATCAGGCTTACACAGAGCATGGCTCCACTCGCCGGGAGCAGGCGTGACATCAGGCTGGTCATCGCAATTGCCTCCCCAATCTCACGGCAGTTTATACCCGTGGCGGCACCGCGCGAAGGTGCCTCGTTGTATTTCTTGCAGGCGCGTGTTTCGATCCGCGCCATGATCGCCCTGGAAACCGCGCGGTGAACCTGCACGCCCTGCTCATGCAGCGCCACGCTGCCGGACGGCCGGTCATCGTCGGCCTGATCGGCGCGGGAAAATTCGGCGCCATGTTTCTCGCCCAGGCGCGGGCTAACGCCCGGTTTGCACATAGCTGGTCTTGCCGATCTCGACGTGGCGCGGGCGCGCCGCCAGCTGAAGGATGTGGGTTGGCCGCCGGAAGGCTTGTTCCGCCGCGTCGCTCGATGAGGCGGTGAAGACCGGGGCGCTCCATGTCAGCGCCGACAGCGAGACGCTGATCGTTGATCCGCGCGTCGAGGTGATCATTGAAGCAACCGGCGTTCCCACCGCCGGTATCCGGCATGCCCTCGCGGCCATTGCGCATGGCAAGCACATCATCATGGTCAATGTGGAGGCTGACGCGGTGGCCGGCCCGCTGCTGGCGCGCAAGGCCAAAGCCGCCGGCGTGGTCTATAGCCTCGCTTGGGGCGATCAGCCGGCATTGATCTGCGAACATGTGGATTGGGCCCGCGCCTGCGGCTTCGAGGTGATCGCGGCCGGCAAGGGCACACGCTACGAGCCGCATTATCACCAGTCCACGCCCGAGACCCTGTGGGACATCCTTGACCGTTATTTGCAGATAACAGACCGCGCCTCGATCAATCCGAAGATGTTCAACAGCTTCATCGACGGCAGCAAATCTGCCATCGAAATGACCGCCGTCTGCAATGCGACCGGGCTTGTGCCGCAGAGCAATGGGCTTGGCTTTCCGCCCGCATCGCGCTTTGAACTAGCCGACATATGCAAGCCCAAGAGCGAGGGCGGCGCGTTGGAGAAAGCTGGCGTCACGGAAGTGGTGTCGTCGGTTTACCGCGATGGCCGTGACGTGCCGCATCATCTCGCGCTTGGCACTTATGCCGTGATCAAAGCCGAATCCGACTATGCGCGCCGCTGCTTCAAGGAATATGCGATGCTGCCGGACCAGAGCGGCCGCTACGCGGCGCTTTATCGCCCCATCCACATGATCGGTCTGGAACTGGGCATTTCAGTCGCCAGCGTCGCGTTGCGCAAGGAGCCGACCGGAGCACCGACCGGCTTCCGTTCTGACGCCATCGCCACCGCCAAGCGCCACCTGAAGAAAGGTGAAATGCTTGACGGCGAAGGCGGCTTCTGCGTCTGGGGCAAGCAGACACCGGCTCCGGATTCACTGCGGGAAAACCTGCTGCCGCTCGGCCTTGCGCATGAGGTCAAGCTCGTGCGCGATGTCGCGCAAGGGCGTCAACTTACCTGGGATGACGTGGCCTACGATGCGGACAATATCGCGGTTAAGATCCGGCGCGAGATGGAAGCGATGTTCGGTACACACGCGCCACTGCCGGCGTGAGCTCAGCTGCGCCGCCAGCGGCCATTCCAGTTCACCAAGAACACACCTGCGACGCAGACCGCCATGCCGACGAGGGCCAGCGGCGCCAATCTCTCGTCAAATATTAGCCATGCCATCAGCGCGGTGACCGGCGGCGTCAGATAGAACAGACTCGTCACCCGCATCGCCGCGGACCTGCGGATCATGAAATAAAATAGCCAGATCGCGCCGAGCGACAGCCCGAAGACCAGCCAGCCGAGCGCCAGGATGAATTGCGGTGTCCATTCCACCACCCGGGTCTCGAATAGGAAGGCCGCTAGCACGAACAACGCGCCCGACGCGGTATATTGCACCAGAAGGCCGATGCGCCAATCAACGCCGCCGGCGAAGCGTTTCTGATAGAGCGTTCCGAGGGTGATCCCGATCAATGCAATGAAGATGGCGATCCAGCCCGTGAGCGTCGCGTCGCCGCCTGCCCGCTCTTGAACCACCAGCCAAACGCCGGCCAAGCCAAGAGCCAGTCCCACCCATTGATGCAAAGCGACGCGCTCGCCCAGCCAGCGATTGGCAAGGGTCGAGGTCAGGATCGGCTGCAGCGCCACGATCAGCGCCGCCAGTCCGGCGGGCAAGCCCTGATCGATCGAAATAAACACGCCACCAAGATAGAGTCCGTGCACGCCTAAACCCGCGACCACGTTATGCATGGCACACCGCGCGGGATGGCCAAGCCGGGCGAGCGATCGCAACCAGCGCACCGAGCATCAGCACGAGCGCAACCATGCGCAACGACAGATAGGTCATCGGCTCGGCATAAGGCAGCCCCGCCTTGCTGCCGATGAACCCCGAACTCCACAGCACGACGAAAACGGCCGGTGCCGCGATGACGACGACGTCCTCAAGCGAGCGGAGTTTCATACGGTGGCCTGGGAATTTCTAGCCGCCAAGGGTTCTCGCCTGATTCGGCCAAGGCATTGTGGGAATGACATTTTCAGTAGGTCCGCAACACCGAGACTTTGGAACTAATGTGCCCTGCCCGGCATTGGCGTTGCCTGTGGGCAGGGAACGTTGAATGACCGATTTTATTACCGCTGACCTTCTAATTTTCATCGGAATTGGTTTCGCCGCGCAGCTGGTCGACGGCGCGCTTGGCATGGCCTATGGCCTGATCACAACCACCGTGCTGCTCTCGCTCGGCACAGCGCCTGTTTTCGCCAGCGCGAGCGTGCATGCAGCGGAAGTAGTGACCACCGGCCTCGCCGGATCGTCGCATGTCTGGCACAAGAATATCGACTGGCAGCTGTTCAAGCGTCTCGCCCCGGCAGGAGTTGCAGGAGGAATTGTCGGGGCCTATGTCCTCACCGGCCTGCCGGAAACTTTCGTCAAGGTCATGATCACTTTCTATTTGATCGGCATGACGCTGATGATCACGCGGCGCATATTTGCTAGCAAGAAAGTGCAGGAAGGCACCAAGGCACAGCGCGAGCGCAAGATTGCGACTCCGGTGGTGGGAGCCGGCGGTGGGTTTCTCGACGCCATCGGCGGCGGCGGCTGGGGACCGGTGGTAGCATCGACGCTGCTGGCGCGCGGCGATCACCCGCGATCGACCATCGGCTCTGTATCGCTAGCAGAATTTTTTCTGACGGTTGCCATTTCGATAACGTTCATCCTGGCGCTGGACTTCAGCAGATATTGGCAAGTGGTGCTGGGCCTGGTGATCGGCGGCGCCATAGCCGCACCGCTCGCCGGCTATCTGAGCAAAATCCTGGCGCCACGCACGCTCATGATCCTGGTCGCTATCGTGATTTCGATCCTGAGCGTTTACAATCTGGTGCGCCTGGCGATCGCAGCGGCAAAAGCGATGGCCTAGCGCGTGACTCCGAAAAGTGGACACGGTTTGGGACAAATCAAGCGCCCTACGTAATCAGCCGGCGCAGATGTTTACTTGCTGATCGGCATTAGCCGGCCGGCGCCAGACGCAACACTTCCGCCGCTGCAAGCATTTCGGCAAAACGATAGGCCCGCCGCTCCAGCGCGCGCTCGTCGCGTCCCCAAAATTCCATGTTCCAGTCTTCGTCGACATGCGCCGCTGCCCAGGCTTCCTCCACCGACATCCTTCCGCGCAGCATTGCGAGCGCCAGCAGAGCGGAGCCAGTCAGCGTCGTGATCGAAGACACCGCGCCCAAGCGCCATGCATCCACGGGAATGGCAGCCGTCGCCGCGGCTACAGCTTGCTGCGGCTGCTCGACAAACATCACTCCGGTCGCCAATGCGAAACGCGCCCCGAGAACGTCGCGAGCCCAGGCGACGACCGGGTCCCACTGCCGCTCTTGCCGCTCCACCAGATCCTGCGGTCCCTCGGCGCGATAAAACAGAAGATCGGAACGGAGATATTGCGCGATCTCCTCCGCCACCGGCAGCGGGGTCTGCGCCACGCCGTCGATGATGGAATTGGCTAGTCGCGTGAGCGGCATGGCGGCGGGGTCGACCACTTCCTTCTGGGCGTTCCATTCCGCCGCGAGCGCTTCAGCCAACCCGGACGCAGGCGCGGTCAGTGGCCGGCGCGCTGGAGTTCGCACCGGCTTGCCGTCAAGCAAGACCGCGAAACCTGACGGTCCACTCTCGATTGTCGCCCTGTCATAAAAGCGGCGGCGCAGGATGGGCCGCATGGAGCGGCGCGCGGCCTCCATCGCGTCAAGCGGATCCTTGGCGAAGATTTCTTCGAAAATATCGCGCATGCAGCCTTTTACGTCCTGTGGCGGGCGCCGTCGCCTTATTGTGCACCGCAACGGCGCCCGATTACCGCCTTCTTTCATGGCCTTGCGGCGATCCGATGTTAATCGACAAAGCGCCGTGACAGCTCGTCCTTTTGTCCGCTTTTGATAGCTTTCGTAACCCTCCTCCCCTAAAATCGCAGCCGGATTCGACGTTGAAAACAAGCCGATATGGCGGAGGATGAATGCGAAGCGGTCCTCTTTGCCGGTGGCGTTTTTTGGGGGGCGTGCGAGGCGTAAATGAAGGACACTGACGTCGCCGCGCCGAATTACTTCCATAAAGTAGTCGATTGCCAATGGGCCTGTCCGGCGCATACGCCGGTCCCAGAATATATCCGATTGATCGCCGCGGGCCGCTACAGCGACGCCTACATGATCAATTGGAAATCCAACGTGTTTCCCGGGATTTTGGGGCGCACGTGCGACCGGCCGTGTGAGCCGGCCTGCCGCCGCGTGCGGGTGGAGAAGGAGCCGGTGGCGATCTGCCGCCTGAAAAGAGTGGCGGCCGACTACAAGGACGACATTCGCTCCCGCTTGCCCAAGCCCGCAGCCACGCAAAACGGAAAACGTATCGCCCTCATCGGGGCCGGCCCGGCGTCACTGACCGTCGCGCGCGGCCTGGCGCCGCTCGGCTATCACTGCGTGGTCTTCGATCAGGATCCGAAGGCCGGCGGCATGATGCGCACGCAGATCCCGAAATTTCGCCTGCCAGATTCCGTCATCGATGAGGAATGCGATTACGTCCTCAATCTCGGCATTGAATTCCGTGGCGGGCAACGCATCGACAGCCTGAAGGCGCTCCTGGCGGAAGACTGGGATGCGATCTTTGTCGGGTCCGGCGCGCCGCGCGGCCGCGATCTCGACCTGCCGGGCCGCCAGGAAGCGGCGCAGAACATTCATATCGGCATCGACTGGCTCTCAAGCGTCTCCTTCGGCCACATCAGCAAGATTGGCAAACGCGTCGTCGTGCTCGGCGGCGGCAATACCGCGATGGATTGCTGTCGTTCCTCGCGCCGGCTCGGCGGGGAGGACGTCAAGGTGATCGTGCGCTCGGGCTTCGAGGAGATGAAAGCCTCGCCGTGGGAAAAAGAAGACGCGATTCATGAAGGTATCCCGATCCTCAATTTTATGGTGCCGAAGGAATTCACCCACGAGAACGGCAAGCTCACGGGCATCCTGTTCGAGAAGGTGAAGGCGCAATATGACGACAAGGGCCGGCGCAATCTGGTGCCCAGCGGCGAGCCGGACGAACATGTGCCCTGCGACGACGTGCTGATCGCGGTCGGCCAGGAAAATTCCTTCCCCTGGATCGAACGCGACGCCGGAATCGAGTTCGACAAATGGGGCATGCCGAAGGTTGATCCCAAGACGATGGGCTCCAGCAATCCGCGCGTCTTCTTTGGCGGGGACAGCGCTTTTGGACCGAAGAACATCATCTGGGCCGTGGCCCATGGGCACGAAGCCGCGGTGTCCATCGATAAGATGCTCAACGGCGAGGACATTCACGATCGACCCATCCCGGCGGTAGATCTGATGAGCCAGAAGATGGGCATTCACGAATGGAGCTATGACAACGAGATTGCGCTCGACCAGCGCTACAAGGTGCCGCACCGGGAAAAAGCCATCGCGCTGAAGGATATCAAGGCCGAAGTCGAGCTTGGCTTCGATCCGCAGCTTGCGCTGGCGGAAGCCGGGCGCTGCCTGAATTGCGACGTGCAGACGATCTTTACCTCCTCGCTCTGCATCGAATGCGACGCCTGCGTCGATATCTGCCCGATGGATTGCATCACCTTCACAGAGAACGGCGAGGAAGCCGAGTTGCGCCAGCGGTTGAAGGCGCCGGCCAATAATCTCGCGCAGGACCTCTATGTGGCCAATGAGCTCAAGACTGGGCGGGTGATGGTCAAGGACGAAGACGTCTGCCTGCACTGCGGGTTATGCGCCGAGCGCTGCCCCACCGGGGCATGGGATATGAAGAAGTTCTTCCTGGAAATGGCCCAGGCAGGAGAGTCATGCCGATCCAGAGCATAAACGATTTCGTCGTCAGGTTCGCCAACGTCAACGGCTCGGGCTCGGCCAGCGCCAACGAGATGTTCGCCCGCGCGGTGATGCGCATGGGCATTCCGGTCGCGCCGCGCAACATCTTTCCCTCCAATATCCAGGGCCTGCCGACCTGGTACGAAGTACGGGTGAGCGAAGCCGGCCATCTGGGCGCCCGCGGCGGCACCGATCTGATGGTGGCGATGAACCCGCAGACCTGGGACAACGACGTCACCTCCATCGATCCCGGCGGCTATCTGTTTTACGATTCCACCAAACCGATGCCGGCGACTAAATTCCGCGACGACATCAGCATCATCGGCGTGCCGCTTACCGCGATTTGCAACAGCCAGTATAGCGACCCGCGCCAGCGCCAGTTGTTCAAGAACATCATCTATATCGGCGCGCTCTCGGCGTTGATCGATATCGACCCGGCGGTGCTGGAGAAGCTGATCGGCGAGCAGTACAAGGGCAAGGAAAAGCTGATCCAGCCCAACATTCATGCGCTGCATTTAGGCCGCGACTATGCGCTGCAGCATCTCTCCTGCCCGATCGGCTTGCGGTTGCGCCGCTCGGAAGGCGTCGGCGACCGCATCCTGATCGAGGGCAATTCGGCGGCGGCGCTCGGCGCAGTCTATGGCGGCGCCACGGTCTGCGCCTGGTATCCGATCACACCCTCTTCCTCGTTAGCCGAGGCGTTTACCGGCCACTGCAAGCGGCTGCGGGTTGATTCCGAGACCAAGAAGAACCGCTATGCCATCGTGCAGGCCGAGGATGAGCTGGCCTCCATCGGCATGGTGATCGGAGCTGCCTGGAACGGCGCGCGCGCCTTCACCTCCACTGCCGGCCCGGGCATTTCGCTCATGCAAGAATTCATCGGGCTGGCTTATTTCGCCGAGGTCCCGGCGGTGATTTTCGACGTGCAGCGTGCGGGTCCTTCCACCGGCATGCCGACGCGCACCCAGCAATGCGACTTGATCAGCTGCGCCTATGCCTCTCATGGCGACACCAAACATGTTCTGCTGCTGCCGGAAGACCCGGCCGAGGCTTTCGAATTCGGCGCCGCTTCCTTCGACCTTGCCGACAGGCTGCAGACGCCGATCTTCGTGATGCTCGACCTCGATATCGGCATGAACCACCGCCTCTCGCGTCCACTGCGCTGGGACGACTCGAGGCTCTATGACCGCGGAAAGATAACGACTGCGGCCGAGCTGGAAAGCGGCAAGGATTTCGGCCGCTATCTCGATGTGGACGGCGACGGCATTACCTATCGCACTTATCCCGGCACCCATCCAACGAAAGGCTCGTTCTTTACCCGCGGCACCTCACGCGATCGTTATGCGCGTTACACCGAGGACGGCAGAGCTTACGTCGACAACATGCAGCGGCTGCTGCGCAAGTTCGAGACCGCCAAGGATCTGGTGCCGCGCCCGTTACGCGCCAATTCGGAGCGGCCGACGCGCTACGGCGTAATCTATTTCGGCTCTACCAGCCCGGCCATGGACGAGGCGATCTCGATGCTGACCGCCCAAGGGCATAATCTTGACCGGCTGCGCCTGCGCGCCTTTCCCTTCCATCACACCGTCGAGGATTTCATCAGCGAGCACGATTTCGTTTTCGTGGTGGAGCAGAATCGCGACGCACAGATGCGCTCCTTGATCGTCAACGAATGCGGCATCGACCCGGCCCGGCTGATCCCGGTGCTGCATTACGACGGCACACCAATCACCGCGCGCTTTATCGCCAGCGCTATCGGCGACCGTCTCGACACCTTGAAGATCACGCCGCTGCGGAGGGTCGGGGCATGATCGGCGCGAACAAGCTGCGCAGCACCTGGCAGGCCCTGTCACAAGCCACGGGTCTCAACCAGCTCACCGGGAATGATCCTCCACCCGGCGCGGCGAGCGAACTCGGCCGCCTGCTCTGGACCGATCCGCGGCCGCTGATTTATCCGCGCAAACGGATGATCGTAGTCTTTTCTCCGAAGTCCGCCTGCACCAGCGTGGTCATTTGGTTCTTCCATCATCTTGGGCATTCGGCAGCGGCGCGGGATTACAGCTCCTGGCCACACCGATACCGGACCGAGGTCTATTACAAGTCCGCGCTCTATCGCCGTGCCTATGAGCGCGACCTGTCAAAATTCTCGCTTGTGCGTGTCGTCCGCGATCCGCTCGAGCGTGCCGTCAGCAGCTTTCGGCATGTGCAGAAAGGGGGCCTGGCAGACAAGGAGATCGCCAGGGCTTTGGGCCGCAATGACATGAGCACCGCGGGCCTGTCGTTTTCGGAATTCCTGGATTTTCTGGAGCACTGCGATCTCAACACCTGTGATCCGCATTTCCGCGTCCAACGGCATCCGATCGAAGACCGCCTGCCGACGCGGCATCTGATCAATGCCTCTGCCGAAGATCTTTTCAGCCGGCTCAATGAGGTCGAGGCCGACTTTCATCTGCCGATCACCGACTTCAGCACGCTTGAATGGCTGCAAAAGATCCACCGCAAGCACCGTCATAATGAGGCGCCCGCCGCCCCTGCCGACGCCTATAACCACCGCTTCGATCGCGAGGCGGCGCGCAACGGCGCCTGGCCGCCATACAGCGCTTTCCTGGTTCCGCTTGCGCGGGAACGTCTTGCTCGTCTCTATGCCCGCGACATCGAGGCTTACGGCGGCGCGGCTGCGACCCATAAGCAGCGCGCCAAGCTGGCGCTTGTCGGCGATACTCACCTGGATTCCCGCTCATGACCTATCTGGCCAAACCTAAATTCCATCATCCGGAGCTGCCGAAAAACGCGCTGGGCTATACCCACCGCGATTATGAAGGCAAGATTTCCACCCTCTGCGCCGGCTGCGGCCATGACTCGATCACCGCTTCCATCGTCGAGGCCTGTTACGAGCTGTCGATTGAGCCGCACCGGGTGGCAAAGATTTCCGGCATTGGCTGCTCGTCGAAGACGCCGGATTATTTCCTCGGCAATTCACACGGCTTCAACTCGGTGCACGGGCGCATGCCGTCGGTGCTGACCGGCGCCAATCTCGCCAATCGCGAGCTGATCTATCTTGGCGTTTCTGGCGATGGCGACAGTGCCTCCATCGGGCTGGGCCAGTTCGCCCACTGCATCCGCCGCGGCGTCAACATGGTCTATATCGTGGAGAACAACGGCGTTTACGGCCTGACCAAGGGTCAGTTTTCCGCTACTGCCGACCGCGGCTCTAAGAGCAAGCGCGGCGTGACCAATAGCGACAGCGCGATCGACCTCGCCGCACTGGCGCTGCAACTCGGCGCCAGCTTCGTCGCGCGTAGTTTCTCCGGCGACAAGGCGCAGCTGGTTCCGTTAGTCAAGGCGGCGATCGAGCACAAAGGCGCGGCTTTTATCGATTGCATCTCGCCCTGCGTCGCCTTCAACAATCACACTGGCTCAACCAAGAGCTTCGACTATGTGCGTGAGCATAATGAGGCGGTGAACCGGCTCGATTTCATCACCGGCCGCGAGCAGATCCAGGTCGCTTACGAGCCGGGCACTCTCGAGATGGTGAAGCAGCACGATGGCTCGACGTTGGCCTTGCGCAAGCTGGCCAAGGATTACAACGTCAATGATCGGCTGGCGGCGATGAATTATCTGCTGGAACGCGGGGCGGCGGGGGAAGTCGTCACCGGCCTGCTCTATGTCGAGCCTGAGGCGCACGATTTGCACGGGAGCATTAACACCGTGGAGCAGCCGCTCAATGCGCTGGGCGAAAAAGAGCTGTGCCCGGGCTCCGCTGCGCTGGACAAGATCAACGCCGCGCTGCGGTAATCAATTCCGCTCGTCCCCGCGCAAGCGGGGACCCGCTGGATTCCCGCTGTCGCGGGAATGAGCGGAAGTGCGGAACTAGAATGCGCAGTTGTGGATGTAAGTGCCCTGCTGGCCGGCAGGCAGCCCGCCGAGCGCGCCCTGATGGGTGCAACGCGCCACCCGGTCCTGGGAGGTCTCGATCCCGGCGCCTCCGGTGGCGCCGCGCGGCACGATCGGCACGACGGGGACGTTCGGATAGCGCGGGTCCCGTTCCGGCACGATAATCGTACCGGTGGTTACCGGCGCCCGCGGCGGCTCGATCGGCTGCATCGGATGCAAGCCGGGCTGATTGCTGGTGACGAGGCCGCCCGAGCCGACCCGCGCCGGCCTGGCTTTCTTCTTGGCCGATTTCTTCTTCGCGGGATGGCTGGCCTTGGCAGGCTCCTCCACCATGATGCCGCGGAATTCCTGCGCGGCGGCGGGCACCGCACCGACCTCAACCCAGCCGGAATCGCGCAGCTGCAGGCTCGGGCTCGCCAGGAGCCAGGCCATGGTCATCAGCGTTGTCAGCAGAATTCTGCGCATGTTGAATCAAATCAATATGTTGCGTAAAACCACGCACCACCCCTAACAAGCAAAAGTGAACGCTTTATTCCTCAGAGGGAGCCTGTTCGATCGGGTCGTAGCGGCTGAGATCTAAGCCGAGCAGGTTCCAGGACTGGGTCATGTGCGGGGGTAACGGCGCGGTAACATCGATAGTTCCGCCGCGGGGGTGCGGTATCACGATACGCCGGGCCAGCAAATGCAGCCGGTTCTGAATGCCGCCCGGCAACTCCCAATTCTCTTTGGCAAAATATTTAGGATCCCCAACGATCGGGTGGCCGATATGGTCAAGATGGGCGCGCAATTGATGGGTGCGGCCGGTAACCGGCTTCAGTGACAGCCAAGCCAGGCGGGACGCCGCGGTTTCCACCACCGCGTAATAGGTGACCGCGTGGCTCGCGCCTTCGTCGCCATGTTGGGCAACGCGCATGAAGGAATCCTCCTCCATCTGCTCCTTCGCCAGAAAAGTGGAGATGCGTCCCTGCTTCGGCTTCGGCACCCCTACCGCCAAGGCCCAATAAATTTTGCGGGCCGAGCGGGCGCGGAAATTCTTCGCTAGCGCGGCGGCAGCAAAGCGCGTCTTCGCCACAAGGAGGCAGCCGGAGGTATCCTTGTCGAGTCGATGCACCAGGCGCGGACGCTGGCCGTCGCGACTGCGCAGCACGTCAAGCATGCCGTCGATGTGCCGCGTGGTGCCGGAGCCGCCTTGCACGGCCAGGCCATAAGGTTTGTCGAGCACCATCACATCGTCGTCCTCGTGAAGCGTGATGGATTTCAGAAAGGCGCGCGTCTTCACATCCTCGCTCGCGCCCTCGCGCGGTTTTGGCGGCTCATGCTTGAACGGCGGGATGCGCACCTTTTGTCCCGTCTGCAGGCGGTCCTTCGGCTGCACGCGCTTGCCGTCGACGCGCAGCTCGCCTTTGCGGATCACGCGCTGAATGTGGCTGAACGACAGCCCGGGAAATTTAGCCTCAAGAAAGCGGTCGACGCGCATATCGGCTTCGTCGGCGGAGACGGCGACGTTCTGCACGCCGGTGGACACCATCACGGGAGCGGGTTTCGGCTGCCGCACTTCCTCGCGCACCGCCGCAGGAGGCCGCGCGTTGTGCCGGGAGGTGAAGCCGGTCTTTTTTTCGAAATTACTTCCGGCATTCCCTTCGCGTGGTTTGCCTTCACCTCGCGGACGGAAAGAGGAGGATTTGCCACGGCCTGCCCCCTCACGCCGCTCGTCCTCGCCACGCAATTTAAAGGCAGCGCGATCCCTGCCGCGCCCGGTCGATACCGGTCGCTGGGTTTTGCTACGCTGCCGGAATGACGGCTTGCCGCGCGCCGGTCCTTCGCGACGGTCTTCGTCACCGGCGGTCTTGAAAGCGGAATGCTTGCTACCACGCAGCGGGCCCTTTCCGGCGCCACGCGGCGGCCGCTTGCCACGTACATCCGGACGCGCATCGATCGTGCGCTTACCGCCACGATCCCGGCGTTCGCCGCCGCCACTGCCACCGCGTTTCAATTGCTGCCTCTATACTTCATTGCCGCCTCCGCCGATGGCACCAGCCACCCCTGATACCGGACGATCAGGCCAGTGAGCGGCGTGCTGATCTCGACGTGGAAATGGAATCGGCCATCACGAGCGTATTCGTAGGTGTCGCCGCGGGGAATGAGCATTACCGGCATCGGAATGCCGAGGAAGCTCCAGCGCCGGGGCTCCAGCCGCAACACCGGCCCATCCACGACGAGCGCAAGCCCTAACGAAAACGGCCCGAAACTCTCTTCCAGCAGCCCCTCCAGGCGGCCCTTCCCTTCGCGCTGGACGCTAGAAAAGGCGCTTCCGCCGAAGGTGCGGCGCCAGGTCTCCTTTCCGTTGCGCGCGGTAAAGGAAACCCGCACGGACACATCGTCGCCCGCTGGGGGGAAACCGAATATCTTCGCCACCAGCCGCGCGAGCACACCCGTCCCGCGATCGATCTCTGCAGACCCTTCCGCGACCAGTTCTGAGTGGATATCGTGTATCTGCCGGATAGGATCCGGCAGGGCGTTCCACGCCTCGCCCAGCACGCGTTGATAGAGGGGCGCGTTAAGCGCAGGCGGTTTGGTCCGCCAGCGTCCGGTGAAAATCTGCCGCCGCGCGAACAGGCCTTCGTAGTCGGCCAGGGTGACATCGCCGATGGCGCTGCGTGCGCCGGCCGGCGGCACACGTCTCGCCAGCAGATTCCGGATCAACGCTTCGGCCGCCATTGAAGGAATATAGGGACCGTCTTCGCCCTCGGCCAGCAGGTGCCAGGAACGCTCTACCGCTTCGCCACCCGCCCCGGTCCCTCTCACCTCCACAAACATGCCGCCGCGATGCTTGCCCCAGCGCAGGACATTGATGGTGTTGTGCATGAGGCGGGCAAAGGGTACGAGCGACGGCAGAAGCCTCAGGCGCACCAGCCAGGCGAACGCATTCAACGCGCGGTGCAGGATGCCGGGCACCGGACCGGCGCCCATCCAGACCCTGCGGAGGCTGGGCCACAGCTCCGGCAGAAGTTGCAGGTCGGGTACATCAACCAGCGAAAATCGGATGGGCGGCAGCGGTGCTTTTCCTGGCGGGCGTACGACGTAGCGTTGCGCATTGATCAACCCGTAGCCTGCGGGCGCTCCTCCCGCGAGGCCGGTCTTCACCGGCTTGCCGGCATAACTTGCGACGGCGCGGATGACGTTCAGACCGACGCCGGCATAAGGCGACGGCGCAATGCCGCCGGTGATCTCGTCGATGCGCTGCATGTCGGTAGAAAGCGTGCGCACGACGGCCGCAGTCAGCACCGGGAAACTGCTCGCGCCGGCAAGCACGAAAACTCCCCGAGCCTTCGCCTCCCCGTCAAATTGAGCGATGCCTTTGACGAAAGCGGAGCCGTCCGCGATATCGATATAATTGATCCCGAGTGCGATGCAGGCTTTCACCACGCGATAGGGATCGTCGCCATAGCCCTGGAACGGCCCGGAGGCATCGACAACGATATTCGGCGCAGCCGAGCGGAGCTGCGCTTCGATGTCGGCATCACGGTCGAAGGCCAGCGGCAGCATCGTGGCGCGTGCAGCATTCCTGCTGCAGAACTCCGTCGCACTTTCGATCGACCGGCCGGCGACGATGATCGTCAGCCGCTCTTCGTCGGCCAGCAGCTGCGCAAGCCGTCCGCCGAAGGTGCCATAACCGCCGAGGATGAGAATACGCGCGGACATCAGGTAAGAAACCGGTGGCTGTCGGGCGGGGATGACACGTAACAACTCTCCCGCTTGCCGAAAATTTTCAGACGATTGTGGGCGAGGAGATTGTAGAGCGTATCGCGCAGACGAAACGGCAGGATCCGCAGGCCGGACGCGAGCGAAGATGGAAAACCTAAACCTTCCGCCATGCGAATGCAGGCCTCGGACTTGAACCAGGCAACACCGTCCGCGATCAGCACATTGGTTTCATAATCCTCAGGATCAAGCCCGTAATGCACGTAAAGTGCATGACCGAGCGGCGATTGCGCAGACAGGAAGCGGTACAGCGCACGCCGGTCATGGCGCAGGACATATCGCACCCAGCCGGTGCAGAGACCGCAATAGCCGTCGAACACGATGATGGGATGGTCGTCGGGAAACGCCGGAACCGAAGGATCGCAACGATAGCTGTAGGGCGCTCTAACGCTCCGGCCATGCGAGCTAAGCGGCAATTCCATCGGACCTAACTGCCCCGCTCCTTACGCAGCTTGGCCCAGTATTCCAGCCGCTTGCGGATCTCGCGCTCAAAACCGCGGTCGGGCGGATCATAGAAATTCTGCCGCGGCAGCGCGTCGGGGAAATAATTCTGCCCGGAGAAAGCGTCCTCCTGGTTGTGGTCATAGGCATAGCCGCGGCCATAGCCTTCCGACTTCATCAGATTGGTCGGCGCATTGAGGATGTGTTTGGGCGGCAGCAGCGAGCCAGCCGCTTTGGCGGTCTGCATCGCCTCGCCATAAGCCGTATAAGCCGCGTTCGATTTGGGTGCGGTGGCGACATAAATCACCGCCTGGGCAATAGCCAATTCGCCTTCCGGACTGCCGAGGAAGTCGTAGGCTTCCTTCGCCGCATTGGCGATCACCAGCGCCTGTGGATCGGCAAGGCCGATATCCTCCACCGCCATGCGCACAATGCGGCGCGCGAGATAGAGCGGATCCTCGCCGGCATCGACCATACGGCAGAAATAATACAAAGCGGCGTCGGGATCTGAGCCGCGCACTGACTTATGCAGTGCCGAGATCAGGTTGTAATGCCCATCTTGCGATTTGTCGTAAATCGGGGCGCGCCGCTGCACGACTTCCTGCAAGGCGGCTGCATCGAACACCTCATCCGCGCGCGCGGCGCGCCAGACTTCTTCCGCCAACGTCAGCGCAGCGCGGCCGTCACCGTCCGCCATGCGAATGAGCGCGGCGCGGGCCTCCTCGTCGACCGGCAGTTTCCTGCCTTCGATCTCTTCGGCGCGGGCATAGAGCTTCTCGATTGCTTCGGCATCGAGGGATTTGAACACCAGCACCCGGGCGCGCGAAAGCAGCGGCGCGTTGAGCTCGAAGGAGGGATTTTCCGTGGTGGCGCCGATCAGCACGATGGTGCCGTCTTCCATCACCGGCAAAAAAGAATCCTGCTGCGCGCGATTGAAACGGTGGATCTCATCGACAAAGAGCAGCGTGCCCTGCCCGGTTTCGCGCCGCGCACGCGCCTCCTCGAAGACCTTCTTCAGGTCGGCGACGCCGGTGAAGATCGCGGAAATCTGTTCGAAATGCAGGTCGGTGGCCTGCGCCAGCAAGCGCGCGACTGTGGTCTTGCCGGTGCCGGGCGGTCCCCAAAAAACCAGCGAGCCGAGCGAGCGCGTCTCCAGCATGCGGGTGAGCGCGCCGTCGGTTCCAAGCAGATGATCCTGGCCGACCACTTCCGTCAGCTTGCCGGGGCGGAGCTTATCGGCAAGCGGACGTGGTGCGTCCTGCTCCAGCCCCGCGGCGGAGAACAATGTCGGTCCTGCGGGTTTTCGGCGGGCAACCATGTCACACCTCTCATCCGCCCAAAGTGACGGAGCGCTGGCGCCCGTCGCGTGTGAGCGTGATGCGCCAGACGCGCGCAGATTGACTGGAGACACGGTCGAGGTCGCGCGTCTTGCCAATCTTCTCGCCATTCACTGCATTGATCAGATCGCCGCGCTGGAAGCCGAGCCGATGCGCGGGCGACCCAACCGCCACATCCAGGATGACGACGCCCTGCAAGCCGGCATCGACGCGCAATTCTTCCGCCAGCGCGGGCGAAAGATTGCTGACCTTAGCGCCCATGAAGGGGGAAGTGGCGGTGATCACAAGCTCATCGCGCGGCGTATCGGGTGGGGTCTGCAGGGCAATCGCCACCGGCACTTCCTTGCCGCCACGCACCACCTTCACCTGCGCCTGGCCGCCCAGCGGCTTGGTCGCGAAGCGGTAGTCGAAAGTGTTGGGATCATCGACCGCCTGCCCATCGATCCCGACGATCAGATCGCCGGTGCGCAGGCCGGCCTTGGCCGCCGGGCTGTTGGCGATGACGGAGGCCACGAGCGCGCCAGCCGGCCGCTTGAGCGCGAGGCTCTCAGCGATGTCCGAGGTCACCACCTGCAACTTGGCGCCGAGCCAGGGCCGCTTCACGCTGCTGCCGCCGCCGATCGCGGAGGCGACCACCACCCGCACCATATTCACCGGAATGGCGAAGCCGATGCCTTGCGAGCCCCCCGAGCGGGAAAAGATCGCCGTGTTAACACCCACCAGCCGGCCGTTAAGATCGACCAGGGCGCCGCCGGAGTTGCCCGGATTAATCGCAGCATCGGTCTGGATGAAGAACTGATAATCGGTGATACCGACCTGCGTGCGTGCCACTGCCGAGACGATGCCGTGGGTCACGGTCTGGCCGACGGCGAAAGGATTGCCGATCGCCAGTACCAGGTCGCCCACATGCAGGCCGTCGGAGTCTCCGAGCTCGATGACCGGAAAGCGCTCGCGCGAATCCTTTATGCGCAGCACGGCGAGATCAGTGCGCGAATCCTTCAGTACGATCTCCGCCTCGAATTCACGCTTGTCGGCGAGCGCCACCTTTACCTCGTCCGCGCCCTCGATCACGTGATTGTTGGTCACCACCAGGCCGCTGGGATCGACGATGACGCCGGAGCCGAGTGAGCTTTGCCGGCGCTCGCGCGGCAGCCCGCCTTCACCGCCGAAGAAGCGGCGGAAAAAAGGGTCGTCCAAAAACGGGTTGCGGTTCTCGACCAGCTTGGCGGCGTAGACATTGACCACTGCCGGGGCCGCCTTCTCCACCACCGGGGCATAGGACAGCTTCACCTCGGCCGGCGAGGTCGGCACGCGCCGCTCTTGCGCGGCCGCGGACCAGGCCGCCAGCACCAATGCCGGCAGCATCAGAATGAGAAGTCGAACCAGGCGCATACGGGAATCCCTTGTCGCAGCAAAGATATAGGCCGCCATCTGGGGCAATGAAAGACACGCCTTGCTTGCAGGTCACCGCGCGCCGGCGGTTTCCAGGATGCGTCCGATGGTTACGAAGCCGCGCCGGCGGGCATGCGCCAGCGGCGTCACGCCGTCGCGATCGGCAAGATTCACATTGGCGCCGGCGGCTGTCAGCAACCGCACGATTTCGATATGCGCGGGCCCGCCGTCTCCCAAAATCACCGCCTCCAGTAATGCGGTCCATCCCAGCTTGTTGACATGGTCCTTATCGATCGCGGTGGCGAGCAGGATCTTCACTGTTTCCACATGGCCGTGATGCGCGGCCGGGATCAGCGCCGTGCCGCCATAACGGTTGGTGCTTTTGAGGTCTGCGCCGGCGGCAAGTGTCATTTTTAGGATCTCGTTGCGCCCTTCCGCGCCGGCATAAAGGAACGGGCTGTCCGCGATGGCGTCTTTGGCATTAACGTCGGCGCCGGCGGCAATAAGAAGACGGACGGCCTCGATCCGGTCGGCCTGGGTGGCGGCGAGCAGCGCGGTGCGGCCCCGTGCGTCGCGAGCATCGATGCTGGCGCCTTCGCGCAGCAGTTTTTGAACAGCAGCGCTGTCGCCGCGTTCGGCGGCCGCGATCAGCGCTAAGTCCTGCGCTCGAGCGGGCTGCTGTGTAAGCGGGATTAGAAGGAGAGCGCAAAGAAAAAAGGCGACGCCGAGCGCCGCCTTTTGAAACTTTCGGCCTGTGGCCAGCATCACGCCGCGGCGGTAGCTTCTTCGCCTGCCTTTTCCTGCACCGGACCGGAATCCAGGCCCTTGGCATCGACATCGCGATCGACGAACTCGATTACGGCGCGAGCGGCATTATCGCCATAGCGGAAACCGGCCTTCACCACGCGCGTATAGCCGCCGTTCCGATCCTTGTAGCGCGGGCCGATCACCTCGAAGAGCTTCTTGACCATGGCGACGTCGCGGATTTCCGCGACCGCCTGGCGGCGTGCATGCAGGCCGCCGCGCTTGCCGAGCGTCACCAGCTTCTCGACGATCGGTCGCAAATCCTTGGCCTTCGGCAGGGTGGTCACGATCTGCTCGTGCTTGATCAGCGCGGCCACCATATTGCCGAACATAGCGCGGCGATGCTCCGCCGTGCGGTTGAACTTGCGGTGAACCTTGCCGTGACGCATCGCAGTACCTCGTCGCTTGTCTTCTTTGTCATGCCCGGGCTTGGCCCGCGCATCCCGCTGAGGCGGGCTTGATCCGTGCGCCCCTTATCGAGATGGCCGGGACGAGCCCGGCCATGACAAGGGAGGCGATTAGTAATGGTCCTCGAAGCGCTTGGCCAGCTCGTCGATATTTTCCGGTGGCCAGCCCGGCACTTCCATGCCGAGATGCAAGCCCATCTGAGCCAGCACTTCTTTGATCTCGTTGAGCGACTTGCGCCCGAAGTTCGGCGTGCGAAGCATCTCCGCTTCGGTCTTCTGCACCAGGTCGCCGATATAAACGATGTTGTCGTTCTTCAGGCAATTGGCCGAGCGCACCGACAGCTCGAGCTCGTCCACCTTCTTGAGGAAGGCCGGATTGAAAGCGAGATCGGGGATGGCTTCCGCGGCGGCTTCCTTCCGCGGCTCTTCGAAGTTGACGAAGACGTTCAGTTGATCCTGCAGGATACGCGCGGCATAGGCCAGCGCATCGTCCGGCGAGATCGCGCCGTTGGTCTCGATCTGCAGCGTCAGCTTGTCATAGTCGAGGATCTGGCCTTCGCGGGTATTCTCGACCTTGTAGGACACCTTGCGCACTGGCGAATAGAGGCTGTCCACCGGGATGAGGCCGATCGGGGCATCCTCCGGACGGTTGCGGTCGGCGGCGACATAGCCCTTGCCGGTATTGACTGTGAACTCCATGCGGATCTCGGCGCCTTCATCGAGATGGCAGAGCACGAGCTCCGGATTGAGGATCACGACATCGCCGACGGTTTGGATGTCGCCGGCGGTGACGACGCCAGGACCCTGCTTCTTCACCACCATGCGCTTGGGGCCATCGCCCTGCATCTTGATGGATATGTCCTTGATGTTGAGCACGATATCGGTGACGTCCTCGCGCACGCCGGCGATCGAGGAGAATTCGTGCAACACACCATCGATATGCACCGACTGCACCGCCGCACCTTGCAGCGACGACAGCAAAACGCGGCGCAGCGCATTGCCCAGCGTCACGCCGAAGCCCCGCTCGAGCGGCTCGGCCACCAGCGTGGCGACGCGCTTGGCATCGGGACCCGCGGCAACCTGGAGCTTGTTGGGTCGGATCAGTTCTTGCCAGTTTTTCTGAATCACATCATCACCCGTCATCATACGGCGCGCGGTTCGGTCCGCGCATCCCACCCCGCCGGTAGAAACATCGGCGGCGGCGGACGCCCTGGCGTCCGCCGGATATTCAATCAAACACGCCGGCGCTTGCGCGGCCGGCAGCCGTTATGCGGTATCGGCGTCACATCCCGTATCGAGGTGATCGTGAAGCCGGCCGATTGCAACGCCCGCAATGCCGATTCGCGACCCGAACCGGGACCGGCAACTTCGACCTCGAGCGTGCGCATGCCGTGCTCCATGGCCTTCTTCGCCGCGTCCTCGGCGGCAACCTGCGCCGCATAAGGCGTGGACTTACGCGAGCCCTTGAAGCCCATGGTGCCCGCCGACGACCAGGCAATCGCATTGCCTTGCGCGTCGGTAATCGTAATCATCGTATTGTTGAACGTCGCACTGACATGCGCGACACCCGAAGCGATATTCTTGCGTTCACGTTTACGGACGCGGGCTTCCTTACCCATCATCAATCCTTTCACGGATCGGCACCGGGAGCCGGCACCGTCGCTCTCTCCTGCTCAGGCGGCCAAGTGGCGGCCGCCACGAGAATTATTTCTTCTTGCCGGCGATCGCCTTGGCCGGACCCTTGCGGGTGCGAGCGTTGGTGTGGGTGCGCTGGCCGCGGACCGGCAATCCACGACGATGACGCAGCCCGCGATAGCAGCCGAGATCCATCAGCCGCTTGATGTTCATCGAGATCTCGCGACGAAGATCGCCTTCCACGATATAGTCGCGGTCGATCACTTCGCGCATCTGCAGCACTTCCTGGTCCGTGAGCTGCGACACGCGGCGCTCTTCCGGAATGCCGACCTTGGCCATGATGTCCTTGGCGGACCTCTGGCCGATGCCGTGGATGTATTGAAGCGCAATCACCACGCGCTTGTTGGTCGGAATATTCACACCGGCAATACGAGCCACCGCAGCACTCCTGTTAGCTGGCCAAAAGCCACGCCGTTGTCCGTCAGCCCATATGGGAGGAACGCAAACGTTAAGACGACGCCCTTCCCCCTGCCTCAGGGGCCCGGCATCGTTCCGCAGTTCTCCGACTGATGGCCTTTATTAAAGGATTCCAAAGCGTTTCGTCAACTCCGCTCACGATTCTGTATGCCTTTTATAGGGGGCTGAACGCTTTTTTGGGGCGGGGCACCCGGCGGCCTTTTTTGCGCTCGGCCGCCACTGATTTTACTGCGTTTTTTGCCTATCCGGGCCGGGGGGCCGCCCGTGGGGCCTTCGTTACATCCTTGGCTTCCAAAACCTGGTCGATCGCCTGCGCCACCTGCTCAATCGAAGCCATGCCATCGAGGCTCGAAAGCCTGCCCTTCTGCGCATAATAGGCCGTCAGCGGGGCGGTCTGAGCGTAGTAGGCATTGAGACGCCTTTTCAGCGTCTCGGGATTGTCATCGGCCCGAACCGGTTCGCCGCGCGCGATCGTTTCATGAACCCGCTTCTCGATGCGATCCAGCAGCATGGCGTCGTCTACCTTGAGCTCGAATACGCCGTCGAGCGCCAAGCCCTTTTCCTCAAGCATGCGGTCGAGCGCTTCGGCCTGCGGCACGGTGCGGGGAAAACCGTCGAGGATGAAACCCTTCTTCGCATCCGGTTCCTCGATGCGATCAGCTACGATGCCGACAACCACCTCGTCCGGCACCAGCTCGCCGCGATCCATAATATCTTTTGCCTGGAGTCCGATGGGAGTTCCGGCCTTCGCTGCGGCCCGAAGCATGTCGCCGGTCGAGAGCTGCACAATCTTGTGCTTGTTCACGAGACGTTGCGCCTGCGTGCCCTTCCCCGCCCCCGGGGGTCCGAGCAGGATCAACCTCATCTACGACGACCCCGCAGCTTGGATCGTTTGATCAGACCTTCGTATTGATGCGCCAACAGATAGCCCTGGACTTGCGCCACGGTATCCATGGTCACGCTCACCACAATCAGGAGTGATGTGCCGCCGAAATAGAACGGCACGGCCGCATAGGAAATCAGGATTTCTGGAATCAAGCACACGATGGCGAGATAGAGCGCGCCGACGGCGGTGATGCGCGTGAGCACATAGTCGATGTATTCCGCCGTACGTTCGCCCGGGCGGATGCCGGGAATAAAACCGCCGTGCTTCTTCAGGTTGTCGGCCGTTTCGGTCGGATTGAACACGATCGCGGTGTAGAAAAAGGCGAAGAACACGATCAGCGCAATGTAGGAGATGAGAAAAAGCGGGCGGCCGTGGCTGAAATTGGTCACGATCCATTGCAGCCAGCTCGGACCTTCGCCGGCATTGAAATTGGCGACGGTGGTCGGCAGCAGCAGCAGCGACGACGCGAAGATCGGCGGAATCACACCCGATGTATTGAGCTTGAGCGGCAGATGCGAGGACTGTCCCTCGAACATGCGGTTGCCGACCTGCCGCTTGGGATACTGGATCAGCAGGCGGCGCTGCGCACGCTCCATGAAAACGATGAAGGCAATGACCACCACCGCCATAACCAGCACCACCAAGATCAAGCCGGTGGACAGCGCGCCTTGGCGGCCGAGTTCCAGGGTGCCTGCGATTGCTGAAGGCAGTTCCGCCACGATGCCCGCCATGATGATCAGCGAAATACCATTGCCGATGCCGCGCGCGGTGATCTGCTCGCCCAGCCACATCAGGAACATGGTGCCGCCGGTAAGCGAGATCACGGTCGCGATGCGGAAGAACCAGCCTGGATCGCTGATGACGTTGCCAGCGCCTTCAAGCCCGATGGCGATGCCGTAGGCCTGGAACATCGCCAGCACCACGGTGAGATAACGCGTGTATTGGTTGATGACCTTGCGGCCGCTCTCGCCTTCTTTCTTCAGCGCCTCCAGCGTGGGAGACACCGTCGTCATCAGCTGGATGATAATGGAGGCGGAGATATAGGGCATGATGTTCAGCGCGAAGATCGCCATCCGCTGGATGCCGCCTCCAGCGAACATGTTGAACATGCCGAGGATGCCGCCTGCCTGACTGCGGAAGATCTGGTCCCAGGCTGAAGGGTCGATTCCGGGCAGCGGTATATAGGTGCCGAAGCGATAGACGATGAGCGCGCCGAGCGTGAACCAGATGCGCTTCTTCAGCTCATCGGCTTTGGCCAGCGCCGAGAAATTGAGGTTTGCCGCTAATTGTTCTGCAGCAGAGACCATGCCCGGCTCCGATCCGTTTCTTCGTCATGCCGGGTAAGCCGGCCATTCCCCTGCCGAAGGTAAAGACGCCGATGGCCACTACAAGGCCGGCAACGGCGGCGCTACCCAAAAATCAGGCCGCGGTCCCGCCCTGCTCGCCCTCGGCAGCCTTGCCCTTGGCTTTGCCTTTGCCCTTGCCGAGCGCGGCCAGAGCGTTCTTGCCCTTCGGCTCCGACGGTTCCTTTTTCGGCGCCAGAACCTTCACCGAGCCGCCGGCCTTCTCAACCGCCGCTTGCGCCGATTTGGACGCGCCATAAACTTCGATATTGATCTTGGCCTTCAGCTCACCCGTACCGAGCAGTCGCACGCCACCACGCGCGCGGCGCAGCACGCCGGCCTTGATCAGTGCCTCCGCATTGATCGGCGCCTTGGCATCGAGCTTTCCGGCATCGATCGCAGCCTGCAGACGGCCGAGATTGACCTCATTCAGTTTCACCGCGAACGGGCGAATTGTCGAAGCCGCGTTTCGGCAAGCGGCGATGCAGGGGCATCTGACCGCCTTCAAAGCCCTTGATGCGCACGCCCGAGCGCGCGGTCTGACCCTTGCCGCCGCGCCCCCCGGTCTTGCCCTTGCCCGAGCCGATGCCGCGGCCGATGCGCATGCGCGCTTTGTGCGCGCCCGCGTTGTCGGAGAGTTCGTGCAGCTTCATAACAAAGTCCTCGATCTTGCAATTCGCCATGCCGAAATCACGCCGGCCGGACGTCTCTGATTACTGCCCGTCGACCACGCTCACCAGATGCCTGACCTTGGCGACCATGCCGCGGGTCTGCGCGGTGTCGGGTAATTCCGATACGCGACCGATACGGTTGAGTCCGAGGCCAATCAAAGTCTCGCGCTGGCTGTGGTGACGGCGGATCGGGCTGCCGATTTGCTTCACCTTGATCATCTTGGGGGTCTTGCTCATATCAGAACTCACTCGCTCGCCGCTTCCGCATCGCCGCCCTGGCGGCGCGCCTGCAGTGCGGATACCTTGATATTGCGGCGTGCGGCAACCGATCGCGGCGAGTCCTGGTGCTTGAGCGCATCGAAAGTCGCGCGCACCATGTTGTATGGATTGGAAGAGCCGAGCGATTTCGCCACGACGTCCTGCATGCCGAGCGTCTCGAACACGGCGCGCATAGGACCGCCGGCGATGATGCCGGTTCCCGGAGGCGCCGCGCGCAGGAAAACTTTGCCGGCGCCGTGCCGGCCCGCCACGTCGTGATGCAGCGTACGGCCCTCGCGCAGCGGGACACGGATCAGGCTGCGCTTGGCGGAATCAGTTGCCTTGCGGATCGCTTCCGGCACTTCGCGCGCCTTGCCGTGGCCGAAACCAACCCGGCCTTTTTGGTCGCCGACGATGACGAGCGCGGCAAAGCCGAAGCGGCGTCCGCCCTTCACCACCTTGGCTACCCGGTTGATATGGACGAGCTTGTCGACGAACTCGCTGTCGCGCTCTTCCCGGTGCCCATGCCCATGTTCACGTGCCATTTTTCGTTCCAATCAAATCAGAAATTGAGGCCGCCCTCACGGGCAGCGTCAGCCAGCGCCTTCACGCGCCCGTGGTAGAGATAGCCGCCGCGGTCGAACACGACGTCCTTCAGTCCCTTCGCCAGCGCGCGCTCGGCGATCAGCTTGCCGACCGCCTTGGCCGCATCGACATTGCCGCCGGCCTTAAGGCTTTCGCGCATCGGCTTTTCCAGCGACGAGGCCGCGACCAGGGTCTCGCCTTTCACGTCGTCGATGATCTGCGCATAGATGTGCTGCGACGAGCGGAACACCGACAGCCGCTTGCGCGCGCCGGCCGCCTGCTTGACCTTCCTGCGGACGCTCGCCGTGCGCCGCTCGGTCGGGCTTTTGAACTTCGCCATCGCCTGCTCCGTTACTACTTCTTCTTGCCTTCCTTGCGGAAGATGTATTCGCCGGCATATTTCACGCCCTTGCCCTTGTACGGCTCAGGCGGGCGGAAGCCGCGGATTTCCGCCGCAACCTGCCCGACCTTCTGGCTGTCGATGCCGGTGATGGTGATTTCCGTGGGCTTCGGCGTCGCGATCTGGATCCCCTCGGGGATCGGAAAGATCACGTCGTGGCTATAGCCGAGCGCCAGCTGCAGGTTTTTGCCCTGCACCGCAGCGCGATAACCGACGCCGGTGATCTCGAGCTTGCGCTCGAAACCCTTGGTCACGCCGGTAACCAGATTAGCCACCAGCGTACGCGAAGTGCCCCACATCGAGCGCGCGCGCTTGCTCTCGTTGCGCGGATCCACCTGCACGTTGCCGCCTTCCAGCTTCACTGAAACCTCTTCAGGCACCACGAATTGAAGCGCGCCTTTCGGGCCCTTCATCTTCACGGTCTGCCCTTCGACGTTGGCGGTGACGCCGGACGGAACGGGAACTGGCTTTTTTCCGATACGAGACATGATCAGAACACCGTGAACAGGATTTCGCCGCCGACATTGGCGTCACGCGCGGCGTGGTCCGCCATCACGCCCTTCGGCGTCGACAGAATCGATACGCCGAGACCGTTATTGATGCGCGGCAGAGCCTTCACCGAGGCATAGACGCGGCGGCCGGGCTTGGAGATCGCGGGAGATCTCGCGGATCACCGGCTCCCCGTCGAAATATTTCAGCTCGATCTCGAGCTCGCTGCGGCCGCCGGTATGCTCCACCGAGGCATAGCCACGGATATAGCCTTCGCTCTTGAGCACTTCGAGCACGCTTTCGCGTAGTTTCGAGCCCGGGCTGGAGACCTTGGGCTTGTTGCGCATCTGCGCGTTGCGGATGCGGGTGATCAAATCGCCGATCGGATCGTTCAATGACATGTGCCGATCCCCCTCACCAGCTCGACTTCAACAGGCCGGGGATCAGGCCTTTGGAGCCTAGTTCCCGCAGCGCGATACGGCTGAGCTTGTGCTTGCGATAATAAGCGCGCGGCCGGCCGGTCAGCTCGCAGCGATTGCGAATGCGCGTCGCGGACGAGTTGCGCGGCATCTCGGCCAGCTTCAGCGTCGCCGCGAAGCGCTCTTCCATCGGCTTCGCCTTGTCGCGTGCAATCGCCTTCAGCTTGGCGCGCTTAGGCGCCATCTGCTTCGACATCTTCCGACGCCGATTATTCTTCTCTATCGAACTCGTCTTCGCCATTCTTATCTCCTAGGTTTCCGCGTCTGAGGGACCGTTGTCCCTCACTGCCGGAACGGGAAGTTGAATGCCGCAAGCAAGGCGCGCGCTTCGTCGTCGGTGCGCGCGGTCGTGCAAACGGTGATGTCCATGCCCCAGACCTCGGCTGCCTTGTCGTAGTCGATCTCCGGGAAAATGATGTGTTCCTTCACGCCCATCGAATAATTGCCGCGGCCATCGAAGCTCTTGGGGTTGAGCCCGCGAAAGTCGCGCACGCGCGGCAGCGCGATGTTGATCAGTCGGTCGATGAACTCGTACATGCGAGCGCGGCGCAGCGTGACCTTGCAGCCGATCGCCTGGCCGTCGCGCAGCTTGAAGTTGGCGACCGATTTACGCGACTTGGTGATGACCGGCTTCTGACCTGCAATCAGCGCGAGGTCGGAGGCGGCCTGGTCGACCTTCTTGCGGTCGTTCACGCCCTCGCCAATGCCCATGTTGAGCACGATCTTGTCGAGCGTCGGGACCTGCATGCGGTTGGTATAGCCGAACTGCTCCGTGAGCTTGGCCCGCACGGTTTCTTCGTAAAAGCCCACCAGCCGCGGTGGCACGCGCTCTTCGCGCAGCTTCTTGCCGCCGCCTTCAGCCTTCGCACCCTCTGCCTTCTGGGCCTTCTTGGCGCGCTCGGCCTTCTCGGCCTGCTGGGCCTTCTTGGCTTCGGCCTTCGCCGCCTGGGTTTTGTCTGTCTCAGCCATCGATCTCAACTCCTGAACGCTTCGCCACGCGGACGCGCTGGCCGTCCTTCATCAGCTTGAAACCAACACGCGTCGGCTTGCCCGACTTCGGATCGGCGACCGCCAGATTGGACAGATGGATCGTCCCCTCCTTGGAGATGATGCCGCCTTCCTGATTGGCGGTCTGGCGCTGATGGCGCTTGACCATGTTAATTCCACGTACGAGCGCGCGGCCCTCGCTGGGGCGCACTTCGACCACTTCACCCGACCGGCCCTTGTCGCGGCCGGTCAGCACGACCACCTTGTCGCCCTTGCGAATCTTGGCAGCCATCACAACACCTCCGGCGCAAGCGAGATGATCTTCATGTGGTTCTTGGCGCGCAGCTCGCGCGGCACCGGCCCGAAGATACGGGTCCCGACCGGCTCCGACTGGGCGTTGATCAGCACCGCGGCGTTGCGGTCGAAACGGATGGTCGAGCCGTCCGGACGCTTGATGTCCTTGGAAACGCGCACCACCACCGCCTTCATCACCTCGCCCTTCTTCACGCGCCCACGCGGGATCGCTTCCTTGACAGACACCACGATGATGTCGCCGATCGTCGCGTAACGCCGCTTCGAGCCGCCCAGCACCTTGATGCACATGACGCGGCGCGCGCCGGAATTGTCCGCCACGTCGAGATTGGTTTGCATCTGAATCATGCCGCGCCTCGTCTACTTTCCTTCGCGCCTTGCGCGATTACTTCGCCGTCTTCTTCTTTTCGCCGCGGACCACGGTCCAGCGCTTGAGCTTGGATATCGGACGATGTTCTTCGATCCATACGACATCACCGGCGCCGTATTCATTGCTCTCGTCGTGAGCATGATATTTCTTCGACCGCCGGATGGTTTTTTTCAGCGTCGGATGGGTGAAGCGGCGATCCACGCGCACCACCACCGTCTTCTGCTGCTTGTCGCTCACCACGACGCCTTGGAGCGTACGCTTCGGCATCCTATTCCCCTTACTTCGACTTCGGTTTCGTGGCCTTCTTCGGCCGCGCTGCCGCCGCACGCTTCGCCTTCGGCGCAGCTGCAGGCTTCTGTTTCGGTTCCGCGGCGCGCTGCGGGACTGCCTGGCCCAGACGCTTCTGCCGCGCGATGGTTTTGATGCGGGCGATATCGCGCCGGATCACGCGCACCCGCGAGGTATTCTCAAGCTGACCGGTGGCGCGCTGAAAGCGCAGGTTGAACTGCTCCTTCTTCAGCTTCAGCACCTCGTCGTCGAGTTGATCGACCGTCATCGCCCTGGCGTCGGCAGTTTTCATATCGTTCCTCCTGCCCTACTCGGCGATGCGCTCGATAAAGCGGCTCTTGACCGACAGCTTCGCTGCGGCAAGCGCCAAAGCTTCCTTGGCGACCTGCACCGAGACACCATCTACTTCAAACATGATGCGGCCGGGCTTAACGCGGCAGACCCAGAATTCCGGCGTGCCCTTGCCCTTGCCCATACGCACTTCGATCGGCTTTTTTGAGACCGGTACATCCGGATAAATTCGTATCCAGACGCGGCCCGCGCGTTTCATGTGCCGGGTCAGCGCACGGCGCGCAGCCTCGATCTGCCGCGCGGTGACGCGGTCCGGCTCCAGCGCCTTGAGGCCGAATTGCCCGAAATTGAGTTCGGTGCCGGCCTTCGAGTTGCCGTGGATACGGCCCTTGTGCGCCTTGCGGAACTTGGTGCGCATCGGTTGCAGCATGGTCTTGCTCTCGTTTCCTGAATTCCGTTGGCGTTAGGCCGTATCGCGGCGCGGACGCCCCGCCTCGCCCTCGGCCATCTTCTTGTCCTGCGCCATCGGGTCGTGCTCCATGATCTCACCCTTGAAGATCCAGACCTTGACGCCGCAGGTGCCGTAAGTCGTGAAGCCGGTGGCGACGCCGTAGTCGACGTCGGCGCGCAGCGTGTGCAGCGGCACGCGGCCTTCGCGGTACCACTCCATGCGCGCAATCTCGGCGCCGCCGAGCCGGCCGGAGCAGTTGATGCGGATGCCTTCGGCGCCAAGCCGCATGGCGGACTGCACCGCCCGCTTCATGGCGCGACGGAAGGCAACACGCCGCTCGAGCTGCTGCGCGATCGATTCACCGACCAACTGAGCGTCGAGCTCCGGCTTGCGGATTTCGACGATGTTGATCACCACGTCCGACTGAGTGAGACCGGCAACAACCCTGCGCAGCTTCTCGATGTCGGCGCCCTTCTTGCCTATTACCACGCCGGGGCGCGCCGAATGGATCGTCACCCGGCACTTCTTGTGCGGGCGCTCGATCACAATCTTGGACACCGCCGCCTGCTTGAGAAGCTTCAGAAGCTCCTTGCGGATCTTCATATCTTCATGCAGCAGCGTGCCGTATTCGCTCTTGCCGGCATACCAGCGCGAATCCCAGGTGCGATTCACGCCGAGACGCAGCCCGATCGGATTGACCTTTTGACCCATGGGTCGTGCTCTCCTTAAGCGCCCGCCTCGACCTCACGCACCACGATGGTGAGATTCGAAAAAGGCTTCAAAATTCCGCCAGCCCGGCCGCGGCCGCGCGCGTGGAAGCGCTTCATGACCAGGGCCTTGCCGACGTAGGCCTCGGCGACGACGAGATCGTCGACGTCGAGATCGTGATTGTTCTCGGCGTTGGCGATCGCCAACTCCAGGCATTTGCGAACGTCCCGCGCGATCCGCTTGCGGGAAAATTCCAGATCGGCGAGCGCGCTCGACACCTTCTTGCCGCGGATCAGACCGGCGACAAGATTGAGCTTCTGCGGTGAGATCCGCAGCAGGCGGGCGACCGCCTTGGCTTCGTTTTCCGAGAGCGCTCTCTCGCGTGCGCGCTTGCCCATTGTCGTCCTCGTATCTTACGCAGGTCCGCCCGACGGCGCGCGCTTGGCCTTCCGGTCGGCCGAATGGCCATGGAAGGTGCGCGTCGGCGCGAACTCGCCAAACTTGTGTCCAACCATTTCCTCGGTGACGCTCACCGGGATATGTTTTTGCCCGTTATAGACGCCGAAGGTCAGTCCGACGAATTGCGGCAAGATCGTCGAACGCCGGCTCCACATCTTGATGATTTCATGCCGGCCGGACGAACGAGATACGTCCGCCTTCTTCAGCAGATAGCCATCAACGAACGGGCCTTTCCAAACGGAACGCGTCATGTGCTCGTCCTATTTCTTCTTCTTCCGCGCATGGCGGCTGGCAATGATGAATTTACCGGTGACCTTGTTCTTGCGGGTCTTCTTGCCCTTGGTGGGGAAGCCCCAAGGGGTGACCGGGTGACGACCGCCGGAGGTGCGGCCTTCGCCGCCGCCATGCGGATGGTCGATCGGGTTCATGGTGACGCCGCGGTTATGCGGCCGGCGTCCTAACCAGCGCTTGCGCCCGGCCTTGCCGATCGAGGTGTTCATCTCATCCGGGTTTGACACCGCGCCAATGGTGGCCATGCAGCGGCCGTGAACCAGACGCTGCTCGCCAGAATTCAAGCGCAGGATCACGTAGTCCTGGTCGCGCCCTACGATCTGCGCGTAGGTACCCGCCGAACGGGCTATCTGACCGCCTTTGCCGATCTTGATCTCGACATTGTGCACGATGGTGCCAACCGGGATATTGCCGGCCGGCATCGCGTTGCCCGGCTTCACGTCCACGTTTTCACCAGCGACCACGCTGTCGCCGGCGCTCAGGCGCTGTGGCGCGAGGATGTAAGCAAGTTCGCCGTCCTGGTACTTCACCAGCGCGATAAAGGCGGTGCGGTTCGGATCATATTCCAGCCGCTCGACAACCGCCGGAGCGTCGAACTTCGTGCGCTTGAAGTCGATGACGCGATAGGCCTGCTTGTGCCCGCCGCCGCGGAAACGCACGGTGACGCGCCCGTTGTTGTTACGGCCGCCGGAGGAAGATTTGCCCTCTGTCAGCGCCTTCACCGGCTTGCCCTTGTAGAGCGCAGACCGGTCGACGAGCACCAGCTGACGCTGACTCGGCGTGACGGGATTAAATGTTTTAAGCGCCATCGCTTACGTTCCTTACAAACCCGTCGTCACGTCGATCCGGTGACCTTCCTCGAGAGTCACGATCGCGCGCTTGACGTCCGACTGCACACCAAGGCTTCCGCGCGCGGCCTTCACCTTGCCCTTGCGGATGTGGGTGTTGACGCTCAGGACCTTGACGTCGAAGAGCTTCTCCACCGCTTCCTTGATCTGCGGCTTGGTCGCCGTGCGGGCGACCTTGAACACGACTTGATTTCTTTCCGACGCAATGGTCGCTTTCTCGGTGATCACCGGAGAAAGGATGACGTCGTAGTGGCGCGGATCCTTGGTTGTCATTTGAAGCGCGCCTCCAACGCATCGAGGGCGGCCTTGGTGAGAACAAGCTTCTGACGCCGCAGAATGTCGTAGACGTTGATGCCCTGCACCGGCAGCACATCGATGTTCGGAATGTTGCGAGCGGCATTGGCGAAAGTGGCTTCGACCTGGGTGCCGTCGATGATCAGCGCGTTCTCCAGTCCGAGCTTGCCAAAGCGCGTGCGCAGTTCCTTGGTCTTGCCGTCCTTCACCGTCGCCGTTTCCAAGATGATGATGCCGCCGTCCTTGGCCTTGGCCGAGAGTGCGTGGCGCAGTGCGAGCGCGCGTACCTTCTTTGGCAGGTCATGCTCGTGGCTGCGCACGACTGGACCGAAAGAACGGCCGCCGCCGCGGAACAGGTTGACGCGGTGCGAACCGTGACGCGCGGTGCCGCCGCCCTTCTGGCGCGATATTTTCTTGCCGGTGCGCCAGATTTCCGCGCGGCCCTTCACCTTGTGGGTGCCGGCCCGGCGCTTGGCGAGTTGCCAGTTGATGCAGCGGTGAATCAGATCCTTGCGCGGCTCAAGCCCGAAAATCTCATCGGACAGCGTGACCGAACCGGCCGCCTTGCCCTCGAGCGTGGTCATTTTGAGTTCCATCACGCGCCCTCCGCCGTTTCAGCAGGAGCCGCGTTCTGCTCGGCGGGCGTCTCAGCCGGAGCCTTGTCGCCGCCTTCCGCCAGACGGAACTTTCCGGGCTTCGGAGCATCCTTGGGGAGCGTTTTCTTCACCGCGTCGCGTACGGTGATCCAGCCGCCCCTGGCGCCCGGCACGGCGCCCTCGACCAGGATGAGACCGCGCTCAACGTCAGTCTGCACGACCTTGAGATTGAGCGTGGTGATCTTGTCGACGCCCATGTGGCCCGGCATCTTCTTGTTCTTGAAGGTCTTGCCGGGATCCTGACGGCCGCCAGTGGAGCCGATGGAGCGATGCGAGATCGACACGCCGTGCGAAGCACGCAGGCCGCCGAAATTCCAGCGCTTCATGCCGCCGGCAAAGCCTTTGCCGATCGAGGTCCCCGTGACGTCGACAAACTGGCCGACGATGAAATGATCGGCGGTGATTTCCGCGCCGACCGGAATCACCGCGTCATCGCTGACGCGGAACTCGGCCAGCTTGCGTTTCGGCTCGACCTTGGCCACCGCGAAATGACCGCGCTGAGCCTTGCTGAGCGTCGCAGGCCGGCGCGCGCCGGCGCCAAGTTGCAGCGCCACGTAGCCGTTCGAATCCTTGGTACGGTGCGCCACGACCTGGCACTGCGCGAGGCGCAGTACCGTCACCGGCACATGCTCGCCGGCCTCGGTGAAGACCCGCGTCATTCCGACCTTCTGTGCGATCACCCCGGAACGCATCGGCATTGTCCTGTCTTCTCTCTGTCCTGCTCTTACAACTTGATCTCGACGTCCACGCCGGCGGCTAGGTCGAGCTTCATCAGCGCGTCCACTGTTTGCGGCGTCGGATCGACGATATCGAGCAGGCGCTTGTGTGTGCGCATCTCGAACTGCTCGCGGCTCTTCTTGTCGATGTGCGGCGAGCGGTTAACCGTGAATTTCTCGATCTTGGTCGGCAGCGGGATCGGCCCACGCACCTGTGCGCCCGTGCGCTTCGCCGTGTTGACGATCTCGCGCGTCGACGCATCGAGGATGCGGTGATCGAAGGCTTTGAGCCGGATCCGGATATTCTGGCCGTTCATGAACGATTGCTCCACGAAGAGAGGGGCGCGCTCGGCGCCCCCCGCCTCTGTCCTTTACTCAATGATGCTCGCCACTACGCCGGCGCCCACGGTGCGTCCGCCTTCACGGATGGCGAAGCGCAGCTTCTCCTCCATGGCGATCGGAACGATGAGGTGAACTTCCATGGCGATATTGTCGCCCGGCATCACCATCTCCGTGCCTTCCGGCAGATGCACCACGCCGGTCACGTCCGTCGTGCGGAAGTAGAACTGTGGGCGATAGTTGGTGAAGAACGGCGTGTGCCGGCCACCCTCTTCCTTGGTGAGGATGTAGGCTTCCGCTTTGAACTTGGTGTGCGGCTTGACCGAGCCGGGCTTGCAGAGCACCTGACCGCGCTCGACATCCTCGCGCTTGGTGCCGCGCAGCAGCGCGCCGATGTTGTCGCCCGCCTGCCCCTGGTCGAGCAGCTTGCGGAACATCTCCACACCGGTGACGGTCGTCTTGCTCGTGGGCCGGATGCCGACGATCTCGACTTCCTCGCCGACCTTGATGACGCCACGCTCGACGCGGCCGGTGCAGACCGTGCCACGGCCGGAGATCGAGAACACGTCTTCGACCGGCATCAGGAACGGCTGGTCGATCGGACGCTCGGGCTGCGGGATAAACTCATCCACCGCCTTCATCAGCTCGAGGACGGATTCGCGGCCGAGCTTAGGATCCTTGTCCTCCAGCGCCATCAGCGCGGATCCCTTGACCACCGGAATCTTGTCGCCGGGGAAATTGTACTTCGACAGCAGTTCGCGAACCTCGAGCTCAACCAGCTCGAGCAGCTCCGGATCGTCGACCATGTCGACCTTGTTCAGATAGACAACCAGCGCCGGAACGCCGACCTGACGGGCGAGCAGAATGTGCTCGCGGGTCTGCGGCATCGGACCATCGGCGGCGGAAACGACCAGAATCGCGCCGTCCATCTGCGCCGCGCCGGTGATCATGTTCTTCACATAGTCGGCGTGGCCGGGGCAGTCGACGTGGGCGTAATGGCGGTTCTTGGTCTCGTATTCCACGTGAGCGGTCGAGATCGTGATGCCACGCGCCTTTTCTTCCGGCGCCTTGTCGATCTGATCATAGGCGGTGAATGTAGCGCCGCCGGTCTCCGCCAATATCTTGGTAATCGCCGCTGTAAGCGACGTCTTCCCATGGTCGACGTGACCAATGGTGCCGATATTGCAATGCGGCTTCGTGCGCTGGAATTTCTCTTTCGCCATGTCGTTCTCCCGTGCGGGTCCTTAGTAAGTAACAGTCAGTCTGCATTGAGCGCCGAAGCTCAGGCGTATTTCGCCTGGACTTCCTGCGCGACGTTCTGGGGCACTTGCTCGTAGTGATCGAATTGCATCGTGAAGGTGGCGCGCCCCTGGCTCATTGAGCGCAAGTTGTTCACGTAACCGAACATGTTGGCGAGCGGCACCATCGCGTTGATCACGTTGGCGTTGCCGCGCATGTCCTGGCCCTGGATCTGGCCGCGCCGCGAATTCAGGTCGCCGATGACAGAGCCGGTGTAATCCTCCGGCGTCACCACCTCGACCTTCATGATCGGCTCAAGCAGCACCGAGCCGCCTTTCTGCAAGGCTTCACGCAAGGCAGCGCGTGAGGCGATTTCGAACGCCAGCGCCGAGGAGTTGACGTCGTGGTAGCGGCCGTCGATCAGCGAGACCTTCAGGTCCACCACCGGGAAGCCGGCCAAAATGCCGGCGCCGAGCACCGACTGCAGGCCCTTCTCGACGCCCGGGATGTATTCCTTCGGCACCGCGCCGCCGACGATCTCGTTCTCAAACACAAAACCGGTACCGGGCGGCAGCGGCTCGGCGACGATCTTCACCTGGGCGAATTGCCCGGTGCCACCGGTCTGCTTCTTGTGCTGGTAGTCGACCGTGACCGGCTTGGTGATCTTCTCGCGATAGGCCACCTGCGGGGCGCCGATATTGGCATCCACCTTATAGGTGCGCTTGAGGATATCGACCTTGATGTCGAGATGCAGTTCCCCCATCCCTTTCAGGATGGTCTGGCCGGATTCCTGATCGGTCGAAACCCGGAACGACGGATCCTCTGCCGCAAGCTTGGCCAAGGCGACGCCGAGCTTCTCCTGGTCGGCCTTTGACTTCGGCTCGATCGCAATCTCGATGACCGGATCGGGGAATTCCATCTTTTCCAGAATCACCGGCTTCTTCGCGTCGCACAGGGTGTCGCCCGTGCGCACTTCCTTCAGGCCAGCCAGAGCGACGATGTCGCCGGCATAAGCTTCCTTGATGTCTTCGCGGTTATTCGCATGCATCAGCAGCATGCGGCCGACGCGCTCTTTGCGTTCCTTGGTCGAGTTGACCACGCCGGTGCCGCTCTCGAGCTTGCCCGAATAGATGCGGCAGAAGGTGATGGTGCCGACGAACGGGTCGTCCATGATCTTGAAGGCGAGCAGCGACATCGGCTCGTTGTCGTCCGGCTTGCGGATGACTTCCTCGCCGGTATCAGGATCGATGCCCTTGATCGGCGGCTTTTCGATCGGCGACGGCAGGTAGTCGACCACCGCATCAAGCAGTGGCTGCACGCCTTTGTTCTTGAAGGCGGAGCCGCAGAGAACGGGCACGAATTTGCGCTGGACCACCGCCTTGCGGATCAGCCGCTTCAACGTGGCCTCGCTCGGCTCCTTGCCGTCGAGATAGGCGGACATCGCCTCGTCATCGAGATCGACGGCGGCCTCGATCAGCTTGATCCGGTATTCGGCGGCCTTGTCCTTGAGGTCGGCCGGAATCTCTTCGTCGTGATATTTGGCGCCGAGCGCTTCGTCGAGCCAGACGACGGCTTTCATGCGCACCAGGTCGACGATGCCCTTGAAGGTACTCTCGGCACCGATCGGAAGCTGAATGCAGACCGGGTTGCCAGCGACGCGGGTGATGAGATCGTCGACGCATTTGTCGAAATCGGCGCCTATCTTGTCCATCTTGTTGACGAAGACGACGCGGGGAACTTCGTATTTGTCGGCTTGACGCCAAACGGTCTCGGTCTGCGGCTCCACGCCCTGGTTGCCGTCTAGCACGCAAACGCAGCCATCAAGCACGCGCAGCGAGCGCTCTACTTCGATGGTGAAGTCCACGTGGCCGGGGGTGTCGATGATGTTGAGCCGCTTGTCTTTCCAAAACGCGGTGGTCGCGGCGGACGTGATGGTGATGCCGCGCTCCTGCTCCTGCTCCATGAAATCCATGGTCGCGGCGCCGTCATGCACTTCGCCAATCTTGTGGCTCTTGCCGGTGTAATAGAGAATCCGCTCCGTGGTCGTGGTCTTGCCGGCATCGATATGCGCCATGATGCCGAAATTGCGGTAGTCCTCGATGGGATGGGCGCGGGGCATGGGGGGTTTGTCCTCTTCTTTCCGTTCGCCGTTACCAGCGATAATGCGAGAACGCGCGATTGGCTTCCGCCATCCGGTGCGTGTCTTCGCGTTTCTTGACGGCATTCCCCCGATTATTCGACGCATCCAGCAGCTCAGCCGAGAGCCGCTCCGTCATCGTCTTTTCATTACGCTCGCGCGCGGCCGAAATGATCCAGCGAATGCCAAGCGCCTGGCGGCGCGAGGTCCGCACTTCCACCGGCACCTGATAGGTCGCGCCGCCGACGCGGCGGGAGCGCACTTCGATCGACGGCATCACATTGTCGAGCGCCTGCTGGAATACGCCCAGCGGCTGCTGCTTGGTCTTGGCTTCGATCAAATCGAGCGCGCCATAAACGATAGATTCGGCGACGGACTTCTTGCCCGCATACATCACCGAATTCATGAATTTCGTGACCACCGCGTTCCCGAATTTCGGGTCCGGCATGATCTCTCGCTTTTCCGCACTGTGGCGACGGGACATCGATCAGCTCCGAATTACTTAGGTCGCTTGGCGCCGTATTTCGAACGGCGCTGTTTGCGGTTCTTGACGCCTTGGGTGTCGAGCACGCCGCGCAGGATGTGGTAGCGCACGCCCGGCAGATCCTTCACGCGGCCGCCGCGGATCATCACCACCGAGTGCTCCTGAAGGTTATGGCCTTCACCCGGTATGTAGCCGATCACCTCGAAGCCGTTGGTGAGCCGCACCTTCGCCACCTTGCGCAGCGCCGAGTTCGGCTTCTTCGGGGTGGTGGTGTAGACGCGCGTGCAAACGCCGCGCTTCTGCGGGCTCGCCTGCAGGGCCGGCACCTTATTGCGGGCCTTCATCGGACGCCGCGGCTTGGCGATCAATTGGTTAATCGTCGGCATTCTTCGCCTTCACTTGCGTTTTGGGCTTGCGCCCCGGCATCGTTACGTTTCGCCGGCAGACCGTCGCGCAAAACGAAATCGCGCCATCCGCCTTGTGTGCGGAAGAGCGCCTTTCGTTCCAGAGGACCGCATCGCGAAAACGCGCGGTCTTGCGCCGGTTGTATCTGACATCAGGCTGTCAGAGGCAGCGTTTGAGCCTTTTTGGATCGAGACGCTTGGACGCGTCTTAATCCGGTCGTCTAAAAGCTCACCGCCTGCCGGAAAGTAGGCGGTTTGTACGGGCCCGCCCCCCGGGTGTCAAGGAAGAAAAGCCCGCAAAATCAGGCAGGAATGAGGTTTGCACGAATTCGGCGGATGGGTACGGCAGGGAGCCCCGCAAAGCGTCGCTCCGGCTTCTTTTTAAGCCTCGCCTCTGGGGGGCCGTGCCCCCTCCTCCGTCCCGTCCCAGCCAACACCCTATCCTGCCAAGGCGCCGGATAGATTCGTCCGGGCCGGATGGCCGCGACAACAATATAAGGGGGCCAAATGTGCTGCGGTTTTGCCGGCGGGCGGCAGGACGGGGTGGCAGGACGGGGGGCGGCCGCCGGCAAGTTGAGGTGAAGGTCGGCTTATTTCACCTCTTTACCCATCATGGCACGGGCTTTGCCCACCACCTCCGGCGAGGCATTGACCACGTCGCGGACGATGTTGGTGACCTCTTCGGCGCTCATCGGCTCGATGTCCAGCTTCAGCTTTTCGGCCTCTTCGAGGAAAGCTTTGTCCTTCAATGTATCCGCGAAGGCCCGGCGCAGGAGGGCGAGCCGGTCCGCGGGCACATCCGGCGGTGCCGTAAAGGGGCGGCCGAGGCTGGGCGGCGAGGATATCAGCGTGAGGATCGCACGCTCCTCCTCGTTCTTGGCGAGCTCGGTGAGGAGCGGCACATCCGGCAGCTCATGCGCCCGATGAACGCCGGCCTGCGCGATAAAGTTGATCTTCTTCTCCTTCACCCAATCGGAGCGCTGACCTTTTACCGAGGTCAGGCTGAAGGCACGGGCCTCAACCTCTCCGCGCTGCAAAGCCAGGTTAAGGTCCTCCGAGCTCTTGTAGCCCATCACCATCTTGAATTTGGTGCCGAGCAGATTGTTCATCGCGGTCGGGATGATGACGATGCCGGACCCGGCGCCGGTGCCGCCGAGGATGACTTCTTTTTTCTTGGCCTCCTCGATGTTGGTGACGCCGGTGGTATGCCAGGTGAAGACCACCTCGTTTTCCGATCCGGTTGAGCCAAGCCAGTTGAACTTGCTCGCGTCATACCGCACGCCGTGGCCGTCCAGCACCTGGTGCAGTGGAATGGCGTTATGCAGCGTTGCGATCGCGGTGCCATCCTTCGGCGCGATGGTGTACAGGTGATTGGTGGCCAGCACATTGCCGCCGCCCGGCATATTCTGCACGATCATCGTCGGATTGCCGGGGATGTAGCGCGGCATGTGTCGCGCGACCAGCCGGGCGGTGACGTCATAGCCTCCGCCGGAGCCCGTGCTGGTGATGATGGTGATGGTTTTGCCTTCGAAGAAAGGTTGCGCCTGTGCCGACACCGCGACGTGCAAGGCAGCCAGAACGACGATTGTGCGGAGCATGTGCTTCTCCCCTATTTAGTTCGGCCTTGGCGGTTTGCTTCGTTCAGCACTTGACGGCCTAATTTCGTTAATCGCGCGATCCGTAACGTGAGAAATCGTATCCTTCCTTGGCGATGATCTCGAGCAGGAACGGCTTGCCACTCTCAGTCGTTTTGATCGCCTGTTTGATCGCCGGCACGATATCCGCGGGTTTTTCCACCCGTATCGCCGGCACATTCAGTCCCTCGGCGACCTTGGTGTAATTCCCGCCGACTGTCAGCGCGCCGTATTTCCGCGTCGAGGTTTCGAGCACATGACGCTCGCAAGCCATCACGCCGTTATTGAACACGACCGTGAGAATACCGATGTCGTTACGCGATGCGGTTTCGATATCCATTCCGCTCATGCCGAAGGAACTGTCGCCCATGACATTGATGCAGAGTTTTTCCGGCGCCGCCAGTTTGGCGCCCATGGCAAGGCCCAGGCCGTATCCCAATTGCGTCGATTTGCCCCAACCCATGTAGGAATGCGGCACGGTGGTTTCCCAAAACGGCAGCAGCTGCTCGCGCGGGCTGCCCGAATCATGGGTGATGATCACGTTATCCCGGTCGACGGTGCGCAGAAGGTCGCGGATGACCCGGTACTGGTTGATCGGCACTTCGTCAGAATCGAGGAACTTCGCCCATTCCTGCAGCCAGGCTTTCTTGATTCCCGCGATTTCCTCTTTCAGCGCCGTGAGCGCGTCGGCCGCGCCGCGGCCACCCTGCTTCTGTCGACCGATCTCTTCAATCAACGCATCGATCACCAGGGCCGCATCGCCGACCAGCCCAAGCTCGGCGCGATGATCCTTGTTGATGTCGGAGGGATCGTTGGTGGAGTGAATAATCTTTTTGCCTTTCGGCATGGCAGGGCCGAAGGACGTCTTGGTTAGGCTGGAGCCGATCGCGAGCACAAGATCCGCGCGGTGAAGAAACTCGTAATACATTTTCGGGCTGGACCGCGTCGACGCGCCGAGGGCAAGTGGATGGCTTTCGGCGATCGCGCTCTTGCCCGGGTTGGTTGCCGCCACCGGCGCAGGGATTAATTCAGCCAGCGCCGCCAGCCGCTCGCCCGCTTCGGCGTAATGTACGCCCTGCCCCGCCCAGATCACCGGGTGCTTGGCCGCGAGCAGCAAACGCGCTGCGTCCTTCACCGCTTCCGGATCGGGCGCGCTGCGCATCACCGGCACCGGCTTGTAATCGAGCGTGCCCTCGAAGGTCGCATCGAACACGGGGTTCGGAACCTCCACCAGAACCGGACCCGGTTTGCCACTGCGCATTGCCTGATAGGCCCGCCGCATCACATGCGGCAGTTCCTGCACCGAGGACGCCATCGCCGAATATTTGGTTACGGGCGCATAGACTTCGGCGGCGCGAAATGTCGGCGTGATGTACTGACGTTCGCCGGGAAAACCGGCCGGTATCACCAGCACAGGCACATTTTCCGAATAGGCCTGCGCCACGCCGGCGAAGGCATTTTCAATGCCAGGGCCATGCTGGGCGGCGAAGACACCATTCTGCTTGCCCGCACGGATGCGGCTGAAGCCGTCGGCCATGCCGACGCCGATACGTTCCTGCCGGCAAAGGATGGGGCGGATATCGAGCTCCGCGCAGGCGTCGATCAGCGGATTGCGCGGATAGCAGGCGAGGAACTCGGTTCCTTCGCGCTTGAGGATTTCTGCGACGACATCGGCGCCCTTCATTTGTGCTCTTTCGATTGGAGATCAACAGGAAGGCAGGTGGGCGCGCCAGCGATGTTGACGCCGGCGCGACAGCTTATTCTGCAGCGACCGGGGTATCGAGCCGGACGCTGCGCTCCACCGCCTCGGCGACCGGCGCGCCTTTTGGCAGTTCAACCCGCGCCGAGCGCACGCGATAACTTTCCGGTTTCATGCCGGGCAATGGCTTGCCGTCGGCATGATCCTTCAATGCCTGCAGAAGCAACTTACGGATCTTCACGATCGCCGCATCGCTTGGAACGAGATGTTCCAGCGTGCGATCGGAGACCGGCCCCATGGATTCCTGGATCGCGCAATCCTGGGTGCCGAGACCTTTCATCCCGGTGTAGGACTGCCCGCTCGCCTGCAATTCGCGATCGATCAGGTAATCATTGGCCTTGTTGCGGATGGCGTGATCGCTGCCCGGAATGTTTTCGGTATGGATGCCGCGCCAGCTCTTCTCCCGCGCCAGGTCCTCGTCGGTGAGCGCCCGGGAGGGATGGAAATTGATGCTGTAAAGCATCGTGGTTTCGTCATCGATCGGCGCCCAGACATGTGCGGCGTGCGGAATAGACGAGATGATCTTGTGGAACGGCATCAGCATCACGTTCATGTTCCACATGACCGGGCCGTTCTCGGGCTCGCGGCCGGTGGCGACGACAAAACCGAAATCGGTGGGCATGACCTCATAGAGCGTGGCCACGATGCGCCGGCTTTTTTCGGAATCGCCACCATGCAGGAACGACAGGTGCGTGGCGTCGAAGCCGCCTTCCAGTCCCTGCAGCCAGTTGCATTCCTGGATGTGGCGGGTGGCGAAGCGCTGCGCGGCCGGCACGGCGGTCCATTCCAGATCGGGGAATGCCGGCTTGAACTCCGGCGGGCCCATATAGGTCCAGATCACGTCCCCGCGCTCGATGCAGGGATAGGCTTTCGCCTTCATGTAGGATTTGACGCTCTGGTGCTGCACAACCGGAATTTGCGGGACGCAAGGCAGATCGACACAATTGCCGGCCACGTCGAACTTGATGCCGTGATAGACGCAGCGCAGCCCATTCTCTTCGTTGCGGCCGTAGAACAAAGACGCGGTGCGGTGCGGACAGCGCTCGTCGAGCAGGCCCAGGCGCCCCTGCGTGTCGCGGAAGAGAACGAGGTTCTCGCCCATAAGCCGGACGCGGATCGGCGGCGCATCGGGCTTTGGCACCTGATGTGAAAACGCTGCCGGAATCCAGTAGCGGCGCATGAGCTCGCCCATCGGCGTGCCCGGCCCGACGCGGGTGAGCGAATCGTTGTCTTCCTTCGAAAGCATCGCGAACTCCTCAGTTTTCCTTCCCGGCTTTTGTTTTGCGCACGTTGAGTTCGGGCTTGTCTTGCCGCCGACTTATTGTCGCGCGGCGGGAAAGAGATTGCAAATTCACACCAGCGGTGAATCCTCCGCGTGCCAAAACAAAAGGGCCGCCCCGGAGGCGGTCCTTTCCATTTTCATTTTGCCCGAAAGCGGGAGACTTATTCCGCCGGTGTCGGCAAGGCAGCCTGTTCGGGCTGAGCGGCCGCGGCGGCAGCTTTCGCTGCGTCCTTTTCCCGCTCTTCCAGGATCAGAGCATCGCGTTTGACCGCGACCTCGCGGAGCCGGTTCATCATGGCGCCGGTCCCGGCAGGAATTAGCCGGCCGACGATGACGTTTTCCTTGAGGCCGTCGAGGGTATCGATCTTGCCGCTGACCGCAGCTTCGGTCAGCACCCGCGTGGTCTCCTGGAAGGAGGCCGCCGAGATGAAGGAACGCGTCTGCAGTGAGGCCTTGGTGATGCCGAGCAGTACGGGGTGTCCGCTCGCCGGCTTCTTACCCGCTTCCTTGACCGCCAAGTTAACCTCATCGAGCTCCAGCTTGTCGACCTGATCGCCCACGATCAGATCGGTCTCGCCGGCGTCGGTGACTTCCACTTTCTGCAGCATCTGACGAACGATCACCTCGATGTGCTTGTCGTTGATCAGCACGCCTTGCAGCCGATAGACGTCCTGGATCTCGTTGACGAGATAGGCGGCGAGTTCCTCGACGCCTTTGATGGCCAGGATGTCGTGCGGCGCGGGATTGCCGTCGACGATGTATTCGCCCTTCTCAATGACGTCGCCATCCTGCAGATGGATGTGCTTGCCCTTCGGGATCAGGTATTCGCGTGCCTCTTCGCCCTTTGCTGTAGGCTCGATGGTGAGGCGCCGCTTGTTCTTGTAGTCCTTGCCAAAGCGGATGGTGCCGGAGATTTCGGCGATGATCGCCGCTTCCTTCGGCCGCCGCGCCTCGAACAGTTCCGCCACCCGCGGCAGACCGCCGGTGATGTCGCGTGTCTTGGCGCTCTCGGTCGGGATTCGCGCGATCACGTCGCCCGCCTTCACCTTGGCGCCCGGATCGACCGAGAGGATCGCGTCCACCGCCAGGGTATAGCGAGCCTCGCCGCCGCGGGCGACTTTCATCACCTTGCCGTCCTTGCCCTTGACGACAATGGCCGGACGCAAGTCGGCGCCACGGCCGGACGTGCGCCAGTCGATGACAACGCGCTTGGCGATGCCGGTCGACTCGTCGAGCGCTTCCGACATCGACTGACCTTCCACCAAGTCCTCGAAGGCCACCGTGCCTTCTGCTTCGGTGATGATCGGGCGGGTGTACGGATCCCACTCGGCCATGCGCTGGCCGCGCTTGACCTTGTCGCCGTCGTCGACTCGCAGCCGCGCGCCGTGCGGCAGACGGTGCACCGCACGTTCGGTGCCGTCGGCGTCCAGCACCGCGACGGAGATGTTACGGCCCATCGCGATCAGGTCGCCATCGGTGTTGCGGGCGATGTTCTTGTTCTTGATCTTGATAGTGCCTTCAAAGTTCGAACTCGATGAAGGACTGCTCGTTGATCTGTGCCGCGCCGCCGATATGGAAGGTGCGCATGGTGAGCTGAGTGCCCGGTTCACCGATCGACTGGGCGGCGATGACGCCCACCGCCTCACCCATGTTGACCGGGGTGCCGCGGGCCAGATCGCGGCCGTAGCAGTGACCGCACACGCCATTGGTATTCTCGCAGGTCAGCACCGAGCGGATGCGCAGTTCCTGCACGCCCGCCTGGTTGATCACCTCGACCTGCGGCTCCTCGATCAGCGTGTTCTTCTTCACGATGATCTTGTTGGTCGCAGGATCGCGCACGTCCTCGGCCGTGGTGCGGCCAAGAATGCGGCTGCCGAGCGAGGCAACCACCTGTCCGGAGTTGATGATGGCGCGCACCTTGATGCCGGCAGCGGTGCCGCAGTCTTCGCTCGTGATGATGCAGTCCTGCGCCACGTCGACCAGACGCCGCGTCAGGTAGCCAGAGTTGGCGGTCTTCAACGCGGTGTCGGCGAGGCCTTTGCGCGCGCCGTGGGTCGAGTTGAAGTATTCGAGAACCGAGAGCCCCTCCTTGAAGTTGGAGATGATCGGCGTCTCGATGATCTCGCCCGAAGGCTTGGCCATCAGGCCGCGCATGCCGGCGAGCTGACGCATTTGCGCGGGCGAGCCGCGCGCGCCGGAGTGTGCCATCATGTAGATCGAGTTGACCTGGACCTCGCGGCCGTCCGCACCCTTCTTCACGGACGAGATCTCACGCATCATCTCGTCGGCGATCTGGTCAGTGGATTTCGACCAGGCGTCGACCACCTTGTTATACTTCTCGCCCTGGGTGATCAGGCCGTCGTTGTATTGCTGCTCGAACTCCTTTGCGAGCTCGCGCGTCTGATCGACGATCTTCCATTTGCCGCCAGGCACCACCATGTCGTCCTTGCCGAAAGAAATGCCGGCCTTGAACGCGTGGTAGAACCCGAGCGCCATGATGCGGTCGCAGAAGATGACCGTGTCCTTCTGACCGCAATGGCGGTAGACGGCATCGATCATGTTCGACACTTCGCGCTTGGTCATCAGCTTGTTGACGACGTCGAACGGCACCTTGGCGTTACGCGGCAGTACCTGACCGAGCAGCAGGCGGCCCGGCGTGGTGTCATAGCGTTGCACCACCGGCTTGCCTTTGTCGTCGACATTGGTCCAGCGGTACTTGATCTTGCTGTGCAAGCTGACGGTGCGGGCATGCAGCGCATGCTCGATCTCGGCCATGTCGCCGAAGACCTTGCCTTCGCCCGGCTCGCCCTCGCGCATCAGCGAGAGATAATAGAGGCCGAGCACGATGTCCTGCGACGGCACGATAATTGGCGAACCGTTGGCCGGGTGCAGAATGTTGTTGGTCGACATCATCAGGACGCGCGCTTCCAGCTGCGCTTCCAGCGACAGCGGAACGTGCACAGCCATCTGGTCGCCGTCGAAGTCTGCGTTGAACGCGGCGCAGACCAGCGGATGCAGCTGGATCGCCTTGCCTTCGATCAGCACCGGCTCGAAAGCCTGAATGCCGAGACGATGCAAGGTTGGCGCGCGGTTGAGCAGCACCGGGTGCTCGCGAATTACCTCGTCGAGGATATCCCAGACCTCGGGCTTCTCCTTCTCGACCAGCTTCTTCGCCTGCTTCACAGTGGTGGACAGGCCCTTGGCGTCAAGCCGGGAATAGATGAAAGGCTTGAACAGCTCGAGCGCCATCTTCTTCGGCAGGCCGCACTGATGCAACTTCAGCTCGGGGCCGACCACGATGACCGAACGGCCGGAATAGTCGACGCGCTTGCCGAGCAGGTTCTGGCGGAACCGGCCCTGCTTGCCCTTGAGCATGTCGGCGAGCGACTTCAGCGGGCGCTTGTTGGCACCGGTGATGACGCGGCCGCGGCGACCGTTGTCGAACAGCGCATCGACTGCTTCCTGCAGCATGCGCTTCTCGTTGCGGATGATGATGTCCGGCGCGCGCAGCTCGATCAACCGCTTCAGACGGTTGTTGCGGTTGATGACGCGGCGATAGAGGTCATTGAGGTCGGACGTGGCGAAGCGGCCGCCGTCAAGCGGCACGAGCGGCCGCAGGTCGGGCGGGATCACCGGCACCTGGGTGAGGATCATCCATTCCGGCTTGTTGCCAGATTGCAAGAAGGCCTCGATCAGCTTCAGGCGCTTGGCCAGCTTCTTCGGCTTCAGCTCAGTGGTGGCTTCCGAAATTTCCACGCGGATGTCGGCCGCCATCTTCTCCAGGTCGAGTGCCTTGAGCATCTCGCGGATGGCCTCCGCGCCGATCGCGGCGGTGAAGCTGTCGGCGCCGAATTCCTCCTGCGCCCGCAGGTATTCGTCCTCGGACAACAGCTGACGGTCCTTCAGCGGGGTGAGGCCCGGCTCAAGCACCACGTAGTATTCGAAGTACAGAATCCGCTCGAGATCCTTCAGCGTCATATCGAGCAATAGCCCGATGCGCGAGGGCAGCGACTTCAGGAACCAGATATGCGCCACCGGCGCCGCGAGCTCGATATGGCCCATGCGCTCGCGCCGCACGCGGCTGAGCGTCACTTCGACCGAGCACTTCTCGCAGATGATGCCTTTATACTTCATGCGCTTGTACTTGCCGCACAAGCACTCGTAATCCTTAATCGGCCCGAAGATGCGCGCGCAGAACAGGCCGTCGCGCTCGGGCTTGAAGGTACGATAGTTGATAGTCTCCGGCTTTTTGATCTCGCCGTATGACCAGGACAGAATCTTTTCCGGACTCGCGATGGAAATCCGGATCTGGTCGAAGACCTGAGCCGGGACCTGCGGACTGAAAAGATTCATGATCTCTTGATTCATTGCCATCTCCGCTTGGCCGCCTCGGCGGCCGCAAAATTCGCTTCTGTGTCAGCCCGCCGCTGCGGGCAAAACGGGGAGCGGCGCCCTCGCCGCTCCCGTAACCGTTACTCCGCCGCTTCCTGGCCGGCCCCGCGCTCCAGCTTGGAGTTGTGGAGGTCGACGTTGAGGCCGAGCGAACGCATTTCCTTGACCAGCACGTTGAACGACTCGGGAATACCCGCCTCGAAGGTGTCGTCGCCGCGCACGATCGCCTCGTAGACCTTGGTGCGGCCGGCTACGTCGTCCGACTTCACCGTCAGCATTTCCTGCAAGGTATAGGCAGCGCCATAAGCCTCCAGCGCCCACACCTCCATCTCGCCGAACCGCTGACCGCCGAACTGCGCCTTGCCGCCCAATGGTTGCTGGGTGACGAGCGAGTAAGGACCAATCGAACGGGCGTGGATCTTGTCGTCCACGAGATGGTGGAGCTTGAGCATATAGATGTAGCCCACCGTTACCTTTCGATCGAAGGTATCGCCAGTGCGGCCGTCATAGACGGTCGACTGGCCCGAGTGATCGAGGCCGGCGAGATCGAGCATGTGCTCGATGTCGGCCTCCTTGGCGCCGTCGAACACCGGGGTCGCGATCGGCACGCCGTGGCGCAGATTGGTGCCGAGCTCAACCAGGTCCTTGTCGCCGAGTGACTTGATGGTCTCCTCGTCGCCATAGACCCTCTTCAGGATGTCCTTCAGCGGCTTGATCTCTTTCTTGCCGTTGTAGACATCGACCGCGTGGCCAATCTTCAGACCAAGACCGGCGCAGGCCCAACCGAGATGGGTTTCCAGGATCTGTCCGACGTTCATGCGGCTCGGCACGCCGAGCGGATTGAGCACGACGTCAACCGGGGTGCCGTCCGCGAGGAACGGCATGTCTTCCGCCGGCACGATCCGTGACACCACGCCCTTGTTGCCGTGGCGGCCGGCCATCTTGTCGCCGGGCTGGATCTTGCGCTTTACCGCGACGAAGACCTTGACCATCTTCATCACGCCGGGCGGCAGTTCGTCGCCGCGCTGCAGCTTCTCGACCTTGTCGAGGAAGCGCTGTTCCAGCCGCTTCTTGCTCTCGTCGTATTGTTTGCGGATGGCTTCGATCTCGGCCATCAGCTTGTCGTTCGGCGAGGCAAACTGCCACCACTGCGAGCGCGGATATTCCTCGAGCACCGCGCGGGTGATCTTGGAGTCCTTCTTGAAGCCCTTAGGACCGGCAATGCCCTGACGGCCTTCCAGCAGCTCGGCGAGACGGCCATAGACGTTGCGGTCGAGGATCGCTTGTTCGTCGTCGCGGTCCTTGGCGAGTCGCTCGATCTCCTCGCGTTCGATGGCGAGCGCGCGCTCGTCCTTGTCGACGCCATGCCGGTTGAACACCCGCACTTCGACGACCGTGCCCTGCACTCCCGGCGGCACGCGCAACGAGGTGTCGCGCACGTCGGAGGCCTTTTCGCCGAAGATGGCGCGCAGAAGCTTTTCTTCCGGCGTCATCGGGCTTTCGCCCTTGGGCGTGATCTTGCCCACAAGGATGTCGCCGGCGCGCACTTCCGCGCCGATATAGACGATGCCGGCTTCGTCGAGATTCTTCAGCGCCTCTTCCGACACGTTCGGAATGTCGCGCGTGATTTCCTCCGGCCCGAGCTTGGTGTCGCGCGCCATCACTTCGAATTCCTCGATATGGATCGAAGTGAAGACGTCGTCCTTGACGATGCGCTCGGAAAGAAGGATCGAGTCCTCGAAGTTGTAGCCGTTCCACGGCATGAAAGCGACCAGCACGTTGCGGCCGAGTGCCAGTTCGCCAAGATCGGTCGAAGGACCGTCAGCGATGATGTCGCCCCTCTTTACCTGATCGCCCACCTTCACCAGTGGACGCTGGTTGATGCAGGTATTCTGGTTGGAGCGCTGGTATTTCATCAGCCGGTAGATATCGACGCCCGACTTTGACGGATCGGTCTCCTCGGTCGCGCGCACCACGATACGGGTGGCGTCGACCTGATCGATCACGCCGGTGCGGCGGGCCGCGATAGCGGCGCCGGAGTCGCGCGCGACAATGCCCTCCATGCCGGTGCCGACGAACGGCGCCTCCGCACGAACAAGCGGCACCGCTTGCCGCTGCATGTTGGAGCCCATCAGCGCGCGGTTGGCGTCGTCATTCTCCAGGAAGGGGATGAGCGCCGCGGCGACCGAAACGAGCTGCTTCGGCGACACATCCATGAACTCGACCTTTTCGCGCGGCACCATATGGACGTCGCGATTGCCGCCGTCACGGCATACGATCAAATCCTCGGTGAAGCGGCCCCTGCCGTCGAGCGGCACGTTGGCCTGCGCGACCGAATAGCGGCCTTCCTCCATCGCCGAGAGATAGACCACCTCGTCGGTGACGCGGCCATCCTTCACCTTGCGATAAGGCGTTTCCACGAAGCCGTATTTGTTCACGCGCGCATAGGTTGCGAGCGAATTGATCAGGCCGATATTGGGCCCTTCCGGCGTTTCGATTGGGCAGATACGGCCGTAATGCGTCGGATGCACGTCGCGCACCTCGAAGCCCGCGCGCTCGCGGGTAAGACCGCCCGGCCCGAGCGCGGAGAGACGCCGCTTGTGCGTGATCTCCGACAGCGGATTGGTCTGGTCCATGAACTGCGAGAGCTGGGACGAACCGAAGAATTCGCGCACCGCAGCAGCAGCCGGCTTGGCGTTGATCAAATCCTGCGGCATCACCGTGTCGATATCGACCGATGACATGCGCTCCTTGATCGCCCGCTCCATGCGTAGCAGGCCGATGCGGTATTGGTTCTCCATCAGCTCGCCAACCGAGCGCACCCGGCGGTTGCCGAGGTGGTCGATATCGTCGATCTCGCCCTTGCCATCCCGCAGATCGACCAGCGTGCGGATGACCGCGATAATGTCATCCTTGCGCAGGATGCGAACGGTATCCTCGGCGTCGAGGTCGAGACGCATGTTCATCTTGACGCGGCCGACCGCAGACAGATCGTAGCGCTCGCTGTCGAAAAACAGCGACTGGAACATCGCCTGCGCGGTGTCGAGCGTCGGCGGCTCGCCCGGACGCATCACGCGATAGACGTCGAACAGCGCTTCCTCACGCGAGGAGTTCTTGTCGACCATCAGCGTGTTGCGAATATAGGCGCCGATATTGACGTGATCGATATCGAGCACGGGCAGCTCTTTCAGCCCGGCCTCATTGATCACCTTCAGCGTCTTCTCGGTGATTTCCTCACCCGCCTCGGCATAGATCTCGCCGGTTTTCGGGTTCACCAGGTCTTCCGCGATGTAGTGGCTGATCAGCTCTTCGTCCGCCATACGCAGCGCCTTCAGCCCCTTTTCAGAGAGCTGACGCGCGTGACGCACGGTGATCTTCTTGCCGGCCTCCACCACCACCTTGCCGGTGTCGGCGTCGACCAGATCGTTGACGGCCTTGTAGCCGCGCAGACGGTTGGCGTCGAACGGCACGCGCCAGCCTTCCTTGGCGCGCTTATAGACGACGTGCTTGTAGAAAGTGCGCAGGATCTCCTCGGCGTCGAGGCCGAGCGCCTGCAGCAGCGAGGTCACCGGAATCTTGCGGCGGCGGTCGATGCGCGCATGCACGATGTCCTTGGCGTCAAATTCGATGTCGAGCCACGAGCCGCGATACGGGATGATGCGGGCGGCGAACAGCAGCTTGCCGGACGAATGCGTCTTGCCCTTATCGTGATCGAAGAACACGCCGGGCGAACGGTGCATTTGCGAAACGATTACGCGCTCGGTGCCGTTCACCACGAAGGTGCCGTTCATCGTCATGAGCGGGATGTCGCCCATGTAGACGTCCTGCTCCTTGATGTCCTTGACGGAACGCGCGCCGGTCTCTTCGTCAATATCGAACACGATCAGCCGCAGCGTCACCTTCAGCGGCGCGGCATAGGTCATGCCGCGCTGACGGCATTCGTCGACGTCATATTTCGGCGGCTCGAATTCGTAGCGGACGAATTCCAGCATGGAGGAATTTGAAAAGTCGGAGATCGGAAATACCGACCGGAACACGGCCTGCAATCCTTCATCGGGACGGCCGCCGGGAGGCTCCTGGACGAGCAAGAACTGGTCATAGGACGCCTTTTGAACCTCAATGAGGTTCGGCATCTCTGCGACTTCCTGAATTTTTCCGAAGAACTTCCGAACTCTCTTGCGACCGGTAAAAGTCTGCGCCATCGTGGCCTCTCGCTTCGCCATGCCGTCTCGGCAGGAACTGCCGGGACCCGGGGACCCTTTGACGGCGGAGCGGCTTCCGACGTCCGGGTAAAGCGCAATTTCGGGGAATCCGAATTGCGCGGCGCTTTTGTTACGCCATCACTCGAGTGGCCCGCCCGTCGCGAAATCAACTTCAGGAATGCGGCGGATCACCCATCAGAACGTGGCGATCCCGGGGCGATCGCCCCGAGATCACAGCACTTTGAACCCTTACTTGAGCTCGACCTTGGCACCCACCTTTTCAAGCTGGGCCTTGATCTTGGCGGCGTCATCCTTGTTGGCGCCTTCCTTGACGGTCTTCGGCGCGCCTTCGACCAAATCCTTGGCTTCCTTCAGGCCCAGGCCGGTGATCGCACGCACTTCCTTGATGACTTCGATCTTCTTGTCACCGGCGGCGGTCAGCACGACGGTGAAATCGGTCTTCTCTTCAGCCGGAGCGGCGGCAGCGCCACCGGGAGCAGCGGCAACGGCCACAGCGGCCGCGGCAGTCACGCCCCACTTCTCTTCGAGCATCTTGGCAAGCTCGGAGGCCTCCATAACGGTGAGGCCCGACAGGTCGTCTACGATCTTGGACAAATCAGCCATTGGAACACAGTCCTTTTAGGTTCGAACCATTCGAGATTGCGAAGGGCCTCACGCCGCTTCGCTCTTTGAGGCATAAGCCTGAACAACACGCGCGACCTTCGCGGCCGGAGCGTTGATAACCTGGGCGATCTTGGTCGCCGGGGCCTGAATAAGCCCGACGATCTTCGCCCGCAGTTCATCCAGCGACGGCAACGCGGCCAGAGCCTTGACGCCGTCCGGATTCAGGGAGGTCTTGCCCATCGATCCGCCGAGGATGACGAACCGTTCGTTCGCCTTGGCGAAATCGACGGCGACCTTCGGCGCAGCCACCGGATCGCCCGAGAAGGCAATCACTGTCGGCCCCTTCAGCAAGGGCGCGATGGAGGCAACGTCCGTACCCTCAAGAGCAATCTTGGCGAGGCGGTTCTTCGCGACTTTCACCGAGGCGCCCGCCTGCTTCATCTGCTTACGCAGAATCTGCATCTGGGCTACGGTGAGGCCGGAATAGTGAGCAACGACGACGACGTTCGTGGCCTTGAAGGCCTCGTTTAACGCCGCGACGGTCTCTTTTTTTTCCGCTCGATCCACAGCAAGCTCTTTCCGGTTGGCGGTCTACGTGCACAGCACGAGCAACCGCCGGGTTGCACATGCCGTCCGCCCATTTCTGACGAATCAGGGCAGGACGACGCTCACATGCCCTGCCCGGACGCGACTAACCGCGCCGGATTCCGTTCGAGGTTCGAACCGTCTATGGGCGCCCGAAGGCATCCCGAATTCGGTCTCACCCGTCTGTGCAGGAAATTAAGCCTGAGAAGTCAGGCACCTGCAGTCTCGGACAGGACGATGACCGGAGGCGAAAACCCCCGGTCTTTCCGGACCAGCGGCAGCCGGACCGGATCTCTTTAAGCTTCATCTCCTTCCGGCAAACCACCGGTCGTGTGAAGGCCTCTCTATCGTGATCGCCCCTATATAGGAGGAATTTTCCGCCGCGTCAGCCCCCAAATAACGATGAAAGCTCAATTTTTACGCCAGGCCCCTGAGAGGAGGAGATCGCCACCCGGTTGATGTAGTGGCCCTTTGCCCCCGGCGGCTTGGCCTTCTGCACCGCATCAGCCAAAGCCTTAATGTTCTCAACCAGTTGGTTCTCCTGGAAGGAGGCCTTGCCAACGCCGGCCTGCACGATGCCGGCCTTCTCGACGCGGAATTCCACCGAACCGCCCTTGGCCCCCTTCACCGCATTGGTGATGTCCATAGTCACGGTGCCCACCTTCGGGTTGGGCATCATGCCGCGCGGACCGAGCACCTTACCCAGGCGGCCAACCAGAGGCATCATGTCAGGCGTGGCAATACAGCGGTCGAAATTGATCTCCCCGCCGTTGACCTTCTCCACAAGATCCTCAGCGCCGACGACATCGGCGCCGGCTGCCCGGGCCTCGTCGGCCTTGGCGCCACGGGCGAACACGCCGACGCGCACCGTACGGCCGGAGCCGTTCGGCAGGCTGACGACGCCGCGGACCATCTGGTCGGAGTGACGTGGATCGACACCGAGATTCATCGCGACTTCGATCGTCTCATCGAACTTCGCGGTCGCGCGGGCCTTCACCAGTTTCACCGCCTCTGCGAGGGGATAAAGCTTGGTGCGATCAATGCCTTCGCGGGCCTTCTTCAAACGCTTTCCGAGCGTTGCCATGACCCTTACTCCCTCACCTCAAGGCCCATGGAACGGGCGGAACCCTCAATCATGCGCATGGCCGCTTCGACCGTGCCGCAGTTCAGGTCCTTCATCTTTTTTTCCGCGATCTCGCGCACCTGCGCCTTGGTCACGGCGCCGGCCTTGTCGCGGCCCGGCGTTTTCGAGCCCGCGGTGAGACCCGCTGCCTTTTTCAGGAAGTGGGACACCGGCGGCGTCTTCATCTCGAAGGTGAAAGAACGGTCGGCATAAATGGTGATGACGACGGGGGTCGGCGCCCCCTTTTCCAGCTGCTGGGTCTGCGCGTTAAAGGCTTTGCAGAATTCCATGATGTTGAGACCGCGCTGACCGAGCGCGGGACCGATGGGCGGCGAGGGATTAGCGGCTCCCGCCGGCACCTGTAGCTTGAGATAACCGGTGACTTTCTTTGCCATAACTCACTCCTGTGCCGGCCCTCGAAGCCGGCGGTTGCAGGGTCCGTGGTGCGGATCTTGGCGGCTGGCGGCCGCCCTCACCTCCCACGTATTTCATTTCACTTCACTTCTCATCGCCGGGCATAGCCCGTCGGAAGACGGGCGTAAACGCCCTTATGTCCCGGCCATCTTTCGACATTGCCGGGGACAAACCGGCAGCGCGAATCAGAGCTTCTCGACCTGGCCGAATTCCAGTTCAACCGGGGTGGCGCGGCCGAAGATGGACACCGCCACTTTCAGGCGCGAGCGCGCTTCGTCGACTTCCTCCACCACGCCGTTGAACGAGGCGAAGGGGCCGTCGGAAACGCGGACCTGCTCGCCGGTTTCGAAGGAAATCGACGGCTTCGGCCGCTCAATGCCTTCCTGCACCTGATGCAGAATGCGCTGCGCTTCCGCCTCCGAGATCGCTTGCGGCTTGTTGTCCGAACCGAGAAAGCCGGTGACCTTCGGCGTGTTCTTGATGAGGTGATAGGCCTCGTCGGTGAGGTCCATCTTCACCAGTACATAACCAGGGAAGAACTTGCGCTCAGCGTCGACCTTACGTCCGCGGCGCACTTCCACGACTTTTTCCTTCGGAACCATGATCTCGTCGAACAGGTCCGACAGCCCGCGCTGCTTGGCCTGCTCACGAATAGAATCCGCGACCTTGTTCTCAAAATTCGAGTAGGCGTGGACGATGTACCAGCGCTTAGCCATGGCGGAAATTCCGGAGACTCCTGTCAACTCGCGATACCCAGGATCAATGTAATGATGTTGCGCGCGAACAGGTCCACGATCAGAAAGAAGACGGATGCGACCGCCACCATCACGAACACCATGACGGTGGTGACAAAGGTTTCACGCCGCGACGGCCAGGTGACCTTGTCGGTCTCCTCCCGCACTTCCTGCAAAAACTTGAATGGGCTGCTTTTAGCCATAACCTGTTCTGTCGCTCTATTATCGCCTTTTCACGGCGCCGTATCCGGAGGGGGTGTCGGCGGCCAAGCCGCGCCCTAAGTTAGCAACTCGCGACCGAGCCTGATCACCCTGGCAGGAGTGGAGGGACTCGAACCCCCAACCCCCGGTTTTGGAGACCGGTGCTCTACCAATTGAGCTACACTCCTCCAGAAGCGGAAGCGGCGGCCCAAAGGTCCGCCGCGGCCTGTTCATGCATGATCGCGCGCACCATTGCAAGCCCGGAACCTTTTTCCGCAGCTGATCGCGGGTGACCCAAGATCAGCACGATTGATGGCCACGAGTGGCACTATCCGCCGCGTTCGGGAGATGAAGCCGCGGACCGGGCTACCCCTTCGGCTGGATCACCCCGTCAAAGCGGTCAGCGGTGTGCACCTGGTAGCGCTGCGGAGCGGAATTGGTGCGTCCGCTGCTGTCCGTGCTGGCGTCGGCATACGCGCCTACCTGCAGGATTTCCAGGTCCTCGTCGCCCACATTTTCGAACCAATAACGCGCATAGCGCGGCGTGATGGTGCCCTCATGCGGGCCGAATTCGCCGATCAGCACGTCATCAGGTCCGTAGAAGCGCACACGCCCCTTCAGCACCATCCAGAAGCTGGCGGCGTTGGTATGGTAATGCAGGTTGTTTTCGCCGCCGTTCTTTTTCACGATCTGCACGACGCCGCGGATGATGTCCGACTTGCCGAGATTGACCCGGCCCTTCGCGCTGTTGACGCCGCTCGGCTTCTCATAATGAAAGCTTTTCACGGTGGCTTCGGCCGCCAGATGGCGTTTGAGCAAGTCCTCATCCGGCGCGGCGATTTGGGTGTCCGACATCGATTCCTCCGTTTTTCGTTTGCGTTCTGTCTTATCTGCCGCCAAGCGCTTCACGAGCGGTCGCGATAACGTCGGGCGGCGAGTTCGAAAGCCTTGGCCAGCGTCGCCGTCATCTCTTCGGCGAAGACCGGGTCGAGACCCATGTTGCGACGCTTGATTTCGGCAACAAATTCCGGATCCGCCAGGGTCGCCCTAAAGGCATCGCGGATCTCTTTCACCCGCGCCGGCGGCGTATTCGGCGGCATCAGCACCGGCCGGTCGAGACCCTGTGAGACGGTTATCAATTCCAGCGTCTGGCGCGTCGCCTCGTCCTTGGCAAATTCCAGCACTGTCGGCGTGTCGGGGAAATCGGGATGGCGCTGCATGGCAATGACGATCGGTGCAATGATCTTCTTTTCGGTCAGCCAATCGGGCCGTGTCGCCCGGATGGCCGACATCTGACCGCCGCAGCGGCCGTCCACTTCGCCGCGCTCCATGGCGAGATAGATTGAGGTGCCGTCCTTGTAGCCGGCGATCACCTTCATCTTGGCGCCGAATAATTTGTTGAGCAGCGCGGGATAGGCATCCATCTGCGAGCCCGCGCCGGAACTGCCGACAGTTGCGCCCTTCTCCAGGATATCCTGCCAGGTCTTCACCGGCGAGGCCGCCCACATCAGGCAGACGCCCGGCGCACGGTCGAAGGCGCCGATCCAGTGGAACTTCAGCGTCTCGTAGCGCACCCCCTGCATGCCCCAGAGCGGCGCGAGTGGGATGGTCGAATGCACGATGCCGATCGTCGTGCCGTCCTGCGGCGCCTGCGTGTAGAGATAATTGGTGGCATTGAGGCCGCCGGCTCCGGGCATGCTCTGCACGATAAAGCTTGGATTGCCGGCGATATGCTTGCCCATGTGATCGGCAAGCGTGCGCGCATATTCCATATAGCCGCCGGCCACGCCGGCGCTGATGATGATGCGGATCTGCTTGTCTTTATAGAAGGGAGTGGCGTCTTGCGCCTGAAGCGAGCGACGGCGGCGTCATCGCCGCCAGCAAGGCGCCGAGCAAAAGCCCAGGGCGAAGCCGCATCAGCACACCTCCCCATCGAATTTTGGAGGCATCTTAACGCGATGCGTGACGGAAGAAACCGGGGATTTCAGTTGCTATTGTAGGATGCAGGACCATGGCGCAGGTCGGAGAGGTAAGGAAACCTGAGATTGCGTTTCCGTACTGCACAGGAAGGTGAAAGGGGCCTAGTTAGCGCCGGCATTCTCTATCCTCGGACCCGGAAAAGGTGGTCCACCGCTGAGTAGCTCGAATGCGATAACGCCGAACGAATAGACATCGGCGGATGCTGTCGCCCGTTCACTCCGCCAGCGCTCAGGAGCCGAGTATGGTGGCGATAATGCATGCTTCTGAGTGTCAGGAGCTGTCGGATGCTTCTGCATACCGTGAGATTCCGAAATCGGCGAGACACCACGTTCCATTAAGTTGAAGCACGTTTTCAGGTTTCAAGTCACGGTGCACAACTTTGCCATCGAGATCAGACAGCGCAGTTGCGATGTCCAACAAAATTGCCATCACATCCGCCACGGAAAGCTGTTCCACCTCGTCCAAATGTTGTCGCAAAGACTTTTCAGCTCGGGGCATGACAATAGCCCAATCAGTCCCCATCTCTCCGCTATCAAGGATGGGGACGATGTTTCGAACACCGTCTATTCGGACAAACAATAATTCCCTATCGGCACCAGGAGCTTTCGGCACCAACTTTACGACAGCGAACTCACCGGCGTTCCCCTTGGCTGCGAAAACTCGGCCGAAGCCACCCTTGCCGATCTGTTCCCCCACTTCCCAAGTGCTTCGAAGTTTCACTTTGGAGGCCATGTTTACTTCCTCCGATGCTCCGGAGCCGCCAGCTCCTCCATCTGGAGACGCTACGAAAGGGCAGCGTTTGGGCGTGGCAGCAAAGGAATTGGAGCGGGTGAAGGGAATCGAACCCTCGTATTCAGCTTGGAAGGCTGCTGCTCTACCATTGAGCTACACCCGCATCAGGTCTCGGCAACCGCACGCATGTCGATAACAGCTGCCAGTTACCAAAACCTGGAGAGAGATTGGTGGATGGGGTTGGATTTGAACCAACGTAGGCTAAGCCAACGGATTTACAGTCCGTCCCCTTTAACCACTCGGGCACCCATCCGAACCAGGGAAATCTACGCGAGTTTTCCGGCGCAATGCAGCTGAAAACGCGCCGCCAAGGCCATGACCCGTCAGTCGGGTTATGGTGTCCGACCCCTTGAGAGTCAATGGGAAACCGGCGAAACGGGCGCAGCACAAATTGCCAAGGCCGCCCCGGCGTGACAAGAACCCGCGATGCGCAAAGGCGAATGGGATCGGCGGCCCCAAAAATCCTCCGGCCGTGCGGCAAAGGCGGACCCGCGCGGCCGCCGTCCGCCGCCGCGTCGCAAATTTCATGACGGCAGCCCCCCGGACGGCCCGGCGATCCTGTATGGCATTCACACGGTCAAGGCGGCGCTGGAAAATCCGGCAAGGCGCATCCGCCGCCTGCTGACGACGGAAAACGCGCTGCGCCGCCTGCGGGAAGATGGCGCGCCCATTTCGCTCGAGCCGGAAATGGTGCGGCCCGACGCCCTGGCGGCCCGGCTCGGCCCGGAAGCGGTGCATCAAGGCGTATTGGCGGAAGCCGATCCCCTGCCCTCGCCCGACATCGAAGACATACCGACGCAAGGTGTGGTGCTGGTGCTCGACCAGATCACCGATCCGCATAACGTCGGGGCGATTTTCCGTTCCGCCGCCGCTTTCGCGGTGTCGGCGATCGTCACCACCGCGCGCCACTCACCGGAAGCAACCGGGGTATTGGCAAAATCCGCCTCCGGCGCGCTCGAACTGGTGCCGCTGGTGACGGTACAAAATCTGTCGCGCGGCCTCGCGGCACTTAAAGAGCGCGGCTTCCTGCTGGTCGGCCTCGATTCCAGCGGCGACAGCGACCTGGCGGCGACGTCCTTGCGCGCGCCGCTTGCGCTGGTGCTCGGCGCCGAAGGCAAAGGTCTGCGCCAGCTTACGCGCGAGACCTGCGATCAGGTTGCGCGGCTCGACCTGCCGGGTGCGATCAAGAGCCTGAATGTGTCGAATGCCGCCGCGCTCGCGCTTTATATCGCCACCACGCGGCTGAAATAAAAGCGGCGGGCTTTTGCCCGCCGCAAACACAATCCGGCATTTCTGTCAGCGCCGGTAGAGACGGATATCCATCCGCGCCGGGCCGTAGATGCGCACTTCGGCATTCGCGCGCACGACCTGCGGCTTGCCTTTCGCCGGCGCCACGTCGCCCTCCACATTCACCGTGGTCCGCTTCACCACCGGGGCGCGGCGCACCACCGTGCGGCGAACCGCCGGCACGTACACGCCATTGACGGTCGGGCTTGGCGCGTAGGTCGGCTGCGGCGCGACGATCGCCGGCCCGTCATAGACCGGGCCCTGCTGCGCAATGCGGTCGCCCTGGTAGACGCAGGGGCCGGCGGGGCGGACCGCGGCGAGCATGCCCGGCGGTAATAGCTGCAGGCGATCGGCTGTGCCGCCGCCGGCGACGTCATCGCGAAAGCGGCGGCGAGCGCACCGCCAGCAACAACAAGAGATCCAGAGTTTCTGCGTTTTCATTTTTTCCATCCCAAATACATCTGTCGGTTCAGGCTGCGCACGCGCGGCGCCGCAACGATTGCGCGCGGGCGCGACGCAGAGAAGCGATCCTCACAAAGCGACATAGCCGCAGATAAGCCGAGCGCATCAGAGCCTGCCGTTTGCTCCTCAATACGCCAGCATTTTAAATGAAAGCCACCCGCACCGCAGACGCATTCGCGTGGTAATATTAATCAGTCATCAGCCATGACGCTTTCGCGACGCGCCGAAGACACGGTCCCGGGTCAAAACAGAAGGTCGCGCGTCAAATCCTCCAGCGGGGCGACCGCCTGAAGCGCCGCGCGCAGCCGTTCCCGGTCGCGCGCCGAAAGGCTTTTAACCACAACCGTGTTGTCGGCGGGCCGCCCGGATGTGATGTCCGCGATCTGCTGAGCAAGGATGAGATCGAGAAACACCTCTTGCGCATCGCAAAGTGCGTCGAGATCGCTTTCGCTACCGATGCCCAGCGCCTTGACGCCCATGAGCCGCGCGGGCGTGGAGCGTTCGCGCACATTGTGGCGGATCGCCAAGGCGCGTGCCGCGCTGACAATCCCGAACAGCCCAGCCTTCTTTAGATCGATGCGCCCCTGATCGGTTTTGAAACCACCGAACCAGTTGAGCCCGGGCTCGCTCATGCCCGCCGCTTCGGCGAGCAGCTTGGCAAAATCGGCCCGTCCCTTGGCAATGTCGAAGGCATCCTCCCAGAGCGCATTGGCCATGCCCAATTCGCCGTGCACGCCGCGCAGGTCGAAAAAGATGTCGACCGAGAGAAGATCGTCTGGATTCGAGCGTGTCACCCAATCGCGCACGCGTTCGCGCCAGGTTGCGACCGAGCCGCGCCAAGCCGCATTCCGGGCCATCACGCCACCCTTGCAATAAGGCACGCCCGCCTCATGCAAAATATCGGCGACATGAGTGCCGAAGCTTTCGAACCAGCAGTCCTCCGTTCCGCCGGGATCGCCCTTGTCGAACACCAGAGCATTGTCCTGGTCCAGCGCCAGCAAGCTCTCACCGCGGCCAGCCGAGCCAAGAACCGCCAGCGCATAGGCGCAAGGCGCCGGCCCCTGCCCGGACTGCCGCATTCTTTGCTCCGCGATCATGGCGGCGCGTTCCGTCAGCGCGCAGAGCCGCCGCGAGATCACATTCGCGACCTCGCGACCGAACATGCGGTCAGCCCGCAGGCCCGCTGCGATCTGCGGCAGCTTGGCCCAGGCGTGCGCCAGCTCCGGCACCTCGACCGCCTCCTCGATCTGGTCGCCGAGCGCGATCGCTTCCTGAAACCGCAGCCGCAGCAGGTCGCGCGCCGAGAGAGCGCCGATCACGCCGCCATGCTCGCCGGTCACGCCGAGATGTCGGATCTTCAGCCGGTTCATGCGGGCCAGGGCGAGATAAGCAAAGGCGTCGTCCGGCACGGTCGCCAGCGGGCGGCTCGCAATCTCTCCGACCGGAATGTCGAGTGCCTGCGCGCCATGCCGCGCGAGCGCGCGCAGGATGTCGCGCTCGGTCACGATTCCGACCTGGCCAGGCGGCGCGCTGCCGCCTTTCACCGCATAGACGAAAAGCGACGACACCGCGTCGCGCGTCATCCGATCCAGCGCCACTTTCAGCAAAATGTCCGGGGTAACGAATTTGGCCGGCGCGGTCATGATGTCGCCGGCGCGATAGCGGTAAGGAAAAGTATCCATCCCTGGCGGCGGCAATTCCTGCTCGTAATTTTTCGAAACGACCGGCTCGACCCAACCGGCACGGCGCTGCTCGTTCAAGGCGGCGGTCAGCCGGCGGCAGGCCTCTTCGGCTTCCGCCAAAGTGCGGATGTTCCGCTCGCGCAATTTGGGAACAAGCCGGAGAAAAATCCGCGCCGCCGTGACCGCGTCGCCGAGCGCGGAGTGGCGGCCGACAACCTCCACGCCAAGACGCGCGGCCAAGCGCGTCCAGCGAATAATCCGCCAGCTCCGGTTCGGCCAGTTCGGCCAGCATGCGGGTGCAGAGCATGCGCGGCCCCGGCCAGGGGATGCCGGCGCGCCCGCATTCTTTTTTCAGGACCGCGAGATCGAAACCGATCGAATGCCCGATCAGGACGGTACTCTGCAGAAGCGACGAGACTTCCGGCCAAAGCTCGCGAAATTCAGGGGCATCCGCCACGGCCGCGTCGTTGATGCCGTGGATGCGGGTGGCGACGGCCGGGATGGGTTCGCCCGGATTCACCAGCCGGCGGAAAGAAGCGTCGTCCTGTAACCGGCCGCCGACCAGCGAAATGGCGCCGATCTCGACAAGGCGCGCCTTGCGCGGATCGAGGCCGGTGGTTTCCGTATCGAAAACCACCGCATCCAGCGCGATCAGGGGTGTGGCACCGCCTGCATTAGCCACCGGAAATTCTCCGAACCGGAGGAAAAGGCAATCACCTCGCGGACGACCGCAAGCCCTCTACCAGAGCCGCGATATCCGCGCGTTTCTCGAACTCCGCATGGATGTTGCAGGCCGTGACGCGCAGATAGTTCCGGATGGTCTGGTAATCGTGCCCGCGCAATTGTTCATGGATCGGCATCAGCGCGAAATAGCTCTCGGCAAAAGGCTCCGGCACATCCTTGGCGAATTTCACCGCATGGATGCCGATCAGGTCGAGCCGGCGCGCCAACTCGCGCCGGGCCTCCAGCCATTCCGTCCTTCGCCAGCTGAGCCGGAAACGGATAGCGGTCGAATATCGACAACACGAGAGCGGACAGGGAGTCGAGAACGGCGCGGCGGTCATCACCCACGTGCGGACGCAGAATGCCTTCCACGATTTCCGCCGCCACGGCGAGGCCGAGCGGAAAGGCCCGCCAGCGTGCCTGCTCCACCGCATGCTGGAAGCCGACCTCGGCAAATAACACTTTCGCATAATGTCCAGCGCGGGCGCGGGAATATTCGAAAATGCCCTTCTGCGCCAGGAACGCAGCCTGCGCGTCAATGAAATCCGCGAGTTCGTCCAAGGTCTGAAGCGGCGGCCGGCGGCGAAAAATTTCCCAAAAAGGCATCGCCAAATCCCACGGCCATCGGTCTTAGACCGTCCCAAGATTATGAGTTACGCACGGCAAAAATGGAACCTTCGCCCAAAGTCTTATAAGGCCCTGTTTACATCCAGTGCTAGCTTTTCGTTGCCCCAATCCGGCCAACAGAATCGGAGGTGGGCGGCGCAGGGCAGACTCGTCGATGGGCTGGTCGTCCCTTCGCTGAATCATTGCAACCCGCGTGAGCGGGGATGTCTGGAGGAGGACGCGACCAATGGTTGAACCCAGTCAGGCTAACACCGATGCACACTGGAGGGCGACGACCCGATTGATGTTCATACATCTCGGCGTCTGGTTCTTCTTCGGCTACGTCATCCACATGTTCGTGATCCCGCTTAACAAGATTGTCATCCCGGTGCTCGGCTTCCCGCTCGGCTTCTACATGGCCGCGCAAGGGTCGCTGATCGTGTTCGTGGTCATGCTGTTCATGTTCGCGAAGCAGCAGGACAGGATCGATCGCGAATTCGGCATGGCAGAAGACGATTAAGGGGACACGATCATGGCAACCCAGACAACTACCAGCGCAGACGCCTTTTATAAGCAGCTCGGGCGGATGTACGGCACCTACACGGGTGGCTTCCTCGCCTTCATTGTTCTGCTTGCCCTTCTCGAGCAGGTTGGAGTGCCGAACAAAATCCTCGGCTATCTGTTCGTGGGCTTCACGATCGTGGTCTATGCCGTCATCGGCGTGATGACGCGCACCGCGCAAGTTTCCGAATATTACGTGGCCGGGCGCCGTGTTCCCGCCTTCTACAACGGCATGGCCACCGGCGCCGACTGGATGTCGGCGGCCTCCTTCGTCGGCATGGCGGGCACCTTGTTCCTGCTCGGCTATGACGGCATCGCCTGGGTGCTCGGCTGGACCGGCGGCTTCGTGCTGGTGTCGATCCTGATCGGACCCTACCTGCGGAAATTTGGCGCTTACACTGTGCCGGACTTCCTGGCCTTCCGGTTCGGCGGCAACGTCGCGCGCTTCCTCGGCGTGATCGTGCTCGTCTGTTGCTCCTTCACTTATGTGACGGCGCAGGTTTACGGCACCGGCCTCATTGCCTCGCGCTTCCTCGGCATGTCGTTCGAGATCGCGGTGTTCGCCGGGCTTGCCGGCATTCTGCTGTGCTCGATGCTGGGCGGGATGCGGGCGGTGACCTGGACGCAGATCGCGCAGTACATCGTGCTGATCGTTGCCTACCTGACGCCGATCATCATCCTTTCGACCATGAAGTACGGGATTCCGATCCCGGAACTGACCTATGGAGCGGCCATTCAGGAGATCACGGCGCGCGAAGGGCAAATGCTGAAGGACGGTCTCGCGGTGCTATGTACGGCCGAGAGCTGCCCGGCGGGTTCGCTCAAGCCGCATATCGAACCCTTCATCAACTACAGCCCGTTGAACTTCTTTGGCATCATCTTCTGCATGATGGTCGGCACGGCTTCGCTGCCGCACATCCTGATGCGCTACTTCACCACCCCGTCGGTGCGCGAGGCGCGCCAGTCGGTGGCGTGGTCGCTGTTGTTCATCTTCCTGCTGTACTTCTCGGCGCCGGCTTATGCGGCGTTCTCGAAGCTGGAGGTCTATACCAACATCATCGGCCGGGACGTCACGGCTATTCGGCCGTGGCTGTTTACCTGGGGCGAACTCGGCCTGATCCAGATCTGCGGCAAGAATGCCGCCAGTCTGGATGCCGCCATCGCTGCTTGTAAGGCGATTGCCGGTCATCCTGGTGTGGTGAGGCTGCAGGACTTCGTGATCAACACGGACGTGATCGTGCTCTCCACCCCGGAGATCGCGGGACTTCCCTATGTGATCTCGGGCCTGGTCGCGGCCGGCGGTCTTGCCGCCGCGCTTTCGACCGCCGACGGGCTCCTGCTCGCCATCGCCAACGCGCTCAGCCACGACATCTACTACAAGATGCTCGACCCAAAGGCGCCAACCATTCGCCGGCTTACGGTAGCGCGGGTGCTGTTGTTCCTGGTGGCGGTGATCGCGGCCTATCTGGCCTCGACCAAGCCGGCAGATATCCTGGCGATGGTGGGGTGGGCGTTCTCGCTGGCCATGGCCGGCAACTTCCCCGCCCTCGTCATGGGCATCTGGTGGAAGCGCGCGACGACGACCGGCGCCATCGCCGGCATCATTGCCGGGTTCGGTCTTTGCCTGTTCTACCTCGTCGTCAGCCGCTACTTCCCGGGCTTCGGCGTGAAATACGCAGGCATGACGCTCGCTGCTCAACCCGGTCACCGGCAAGCCGGTGATCGCGGACCTGGCAGCGGCCATGGCGGCGCCCAATGCCATGGAAACCTGGCCGACGCTGGCGCATCCGCTGGCGAACAAAGTCGGCTGGTTCAACCTCAACAACATTAACTGCGGGTTGCTCGGAATGCCGCTTGGCTTCCTGGTGATTTACGTCGTCAGCCTCCTGACCAAGGAGCCATCGAGGGAGATGCAAGCCTTCATCGACGAAATCCGCAAACCGCGCGGCCGGACGGTGTTGGAAGAAAAGGTCTAAGCACCCGTCGCCTGAGTCTTCGCGGGGTCCTCACGGACCCCGCTTCTTTTTGTTTCCGAGCCGCACCCGTTTTCATTGTCGAGCGTGGTAGAATTGAGCGCATGACCACCGCATCGCTCGCCACCTATTGGTACTACCATCTGCCGAATTTCCTTCTGGCGGCGCTGATGTACACGCTGCTCGGGCGCGCCGTGCTTGGCCTGATCGTTGAGCCTGATTCCAAAAATTACATCTGGCGCTTCTTTTGCCGCATCACCGATCCCGTCGTGGCGGCAGTCGCTCTGGTCACGCCCAAGGCGGCGGCGCCGGTGATCATCTGGTTGTTCGGCGTGGTCTGGCTGTTCTGGCTGCGCGTCGGCTTCCTGATCCTCATCACGATGTACGGCCTGGCCCCCAGGGTGAATTGAGACACGCCATGGACCGCAACTTCTATTACATCGGGATCGCCTTCTTCGGGATGGTCAACGGTCTGTTCAACCAGGCCCTAGTGCCTTTCGCCTACCTGTTCGCCAAGGTTTTGGCCCCCGCCCTGCTGTTCGGCTCGGAATCGCTCACCCTGCTTTTCGCCTCGCTGATGGCCTCGACCGCCACGATCATCGTCGGCGGCATTCCCGCGGCGATCTATGAGCACGTCATCGGCGCCAAGGATTCGACCGACACTTCGCTTTGGATATGGCTGGCTGGAACCGCGTTGCTGACGCTGTCGGCGGCCGGAAATTTTTTGGCGATCGGCCTTTAGCCCCGAACGTTTTTGCCATTTTCGGGGTTATGATCCGGGTGACTTCCCGCCGCGGTGGGGCGCGTCGTTGTCATGGAAGAAATGCGGCGTATTGCATTTGAATCGGTGGCCCGGGCCTGCGGTTTCGGCTCGCTCGGCATTTTCTGCTTCATGGTGGGCTTGTCGTTCGAGCCGGTGATCGCCTTCCAGTCCGGCGGCACGCTCACCCTCCTGATGGCTCTGGTGCTGATCTTCAAGGCCTATGAGGCGCGCACCAAGGACCATCGGCGTACCGAAATGTGGCTCTATCTCCCCGAAGAATCCCGGCCGCCCCAGGCCTATGCCCAATGGGCGAGCGCCACCGTCCTGCGCGAAACCTATTTGAAATTCGCGCAATGGACGGCCGGCATCGCTATCGGTATGTGGGTGCTCGCGCTGTTGTTTTCGCTGGCAACTCGTTGATCTTTCACCCCCTGGCGAGGCGGCTGCTTTTCCCAGGCATACGCGCTGGTAGCTCTGGCGGAGCGCAATCGGGCGAAGTAATAACAGGCGCGCCAGAAGTTGCGTGGCGCGCGCCGTGATCTCAGGCCGGCTTAGCTCAGTTGGTAGAGCACCTGATTTGTAATCAGGGGGTCGGGGGTTCGAGTCCCTCAGCCGGCACCACAAAATCAAAGGTTTCTTTCTTTTCATCTTCCCAGCCAAGCCATTGGGAAGATCATGGGAAGATAAGATGTTGCCCCCAGTTTTAGCCCCCGGCTTGCGCGTCAGTCATCCGCCCGGAGTTCGGCAACCTCCTCATCCACAGCTTTTGCAAGTTGGGGGCAATCAACCTTGTGAAACATTTGTAACCGCCCGGCGTGCTCGCCCGCTCCTGAAAGAACCGGCATTCCAATTCGGGGTAGGTTTAGGTGTGCTTGTTGTCGCTGGTGATCGCTACATCAGCCTCAAGGCCGCAATAATCGCAAGTCGCCATAAGCACTCTCCAGTGCCGAGCTTACGGCTCCGCTTACTGTGCCCAGTCAGTGATGCCAACAACCGTCATGACAAGACCCACCGCGAGAAGGCTGATCATCGCAACCACCGCATATGCCTCCCATTCGGTGCCTACGAAAAACGCGTGCTTACCGCCGCGGGGCAGTGAATAAATGAACGCCGTCACAGCCAGCACAGCACAAGCCAAGCCTATGATTATAGTCATTGGCGGCCTCGTATCTTGACGAACACAATAAAACGCCCAACGGATCGTTGGCACGCGGCTATTGGTCGCTTAGCCCCTCGCCCCGTGTCGATTAGGTTAGGGCCGGTTGCAATCGTGACGAGGCAATGAAACCACGAAAAGGTCCGGATTGGGCTACCATCCTTGCCGTCGGCGTGTTGGCAGGATTTTTTCTTTTGGGTCTTTTGACCAGTTACCTTAACACGAGATCGATCGAGTAGTGCGGCATTCCCGCAGGCGGGCACCACATGGATTTATTGTTGGAAGGTATTTTGGTGTTATCGGCAGCCGGTGTGGTGCTTTGGTTCTGCATGCCGAAGAGACGGCAACGCCATCTGTTAGTGCCGCGATAGCGCCCTACATCGCCGTTGCAATAACTTTGGGTTCGGTTGTCGGATTGGGTGCGACGTTCTTAGGCTTGGTGAGGATGGTCTCTAACGGATAGCCGTCCATTGGAACGGCGATCGCGAATACTGCTGAATGCCGACGAAGGCCCGACCAATTTTAAAGCAGAAGGTCATGGCCTATTTAGACATAAACATTTTGTTGGTTGGCGGATTGGGCTTGGCTCTTCTTGCCATTGGCTCGGGCATGGCGGCGAGGGAAGTTGCGGCCCTCAGATCAGGCCGGACCGTCTTCCGAAACTGGATCACACAGTTAATGTATTGGATGGCATATTTCTGCGCATTTGTGCTCGGAGCCACGATGATGCTCAGGGCAGTAATTTGGATGATTTAAGCACTGCGCGCCACGAAGTAACTCGATCCTAAGGGTTACACCATGCCTGTCATCGAGAGCACCCAGAACCGTCTCGTGTTAAAATCAGGATCCAGTACGCTGACGCTTGATAAACAAAACGGGCCAGGCTATTTTTCAGCGTAAGTTGGTGATCTGGCGGCTTTAAGCCTTCGGAAGCGCTCCCTATCTCAAATTTCGGACGTTAACGCTGACATGGTCTGTGGATCGGGCGTCCGGCGTCGAAATCTGGCACACGATGCTGGTCCTCAGCACCGGAGAGGGATGGGCATTTCCGGCTGCAAACAAGCAGGAAGCGGAAGCCAACGTCACAGCGATCCGGCAATTCCTAAACCTGTCCTAAGCAGCACTTGCACCAGAGCAATGGGCGCGGCTCCTGGGGTCTTGCCGCACCCACTCCACAAGACCAGCGAAAGTGGCTATAGCCTCGCTGGGGGCGCTGTTCTGTACCGAGTATCTTTCGCATGTTGTGGAGCTCCCACTCCGCTCGCGGCCGGTCGTCCCGCGCCCCCGCCTCGTTCATCAACCCCCTGCCTGTCCACGGTTGCCGGGCGCCGACGCGGAGCGCTGTCGGGCCAGAAGTTGCGTGGCGCGCGCCTTGATCTCAGGCCGGCTTAGCTCAGTTGGTAGAGCACCTGATTTGTAATCAGGGGGTCGGGGGTTCGAGTCCCTCAGCCGGCACCATCCTAAATTAAGAGGCTTCCGCGGGGTCCTTTTGGTAGCCAAAGGAGCTCCGCCAGCTAGAACCTCTAGAACTTACTCACGTCCACGCGTTTTCCGTGGCCTTGAGGATGGCGTGATGCAACTGCCTTGCCGGAAACGGCTTGAGCAAGAATGCGACGCCCCCAGCGCGCCTGGCTCGGCTCCGGACATCGTCATGGTCGCGCCCAGTGATGAATATGATCGGGTATTTGAAACCCTCCGCTGCCAGTTGGCGCGCCAGTTCAATGCCGGAAGTAAGCCCGAGCTCTATGTCAAGGACGAGGCAGATCGCAATGCTCCTCGGAGCGGCGCTAAGAAATGCCTCGGCCGAGTCAAACGTTTCAACTTCATATTCCAATGCTTCCAAAAGTGCTTTCAGCGACTTCCGCAGGCCGGCATCGTCGTCGATAACTGCTATAAGTTTTTTTTTGGAAAAATTCATGACGTCCCTTCGTCGCTACGGATCACTTTTCGCTTTGCAAGATCCGGCAATTCCGCTGCGATGTTATTTGGCGCGCGGTCTCGTGCCAGCGATGGCAGATAACCCGCCCTTCTCAGGAGCGTCTTGTTATGGCTTGCCAGAATTTTGCGCATGCGCGACAAGGTGCGCAGACGGCGAGCTCACTCCATGCGGAAACGGGCATGCAGAGGCGCGTCGGCCATGTGTAAGCCTGAGGGCCACATCGATCCCTCGCGGGACCTGAAACCCAGCCTCAGGCATGACAGCGAGGATGCCAAAGAAGTTGCTTAGCAGGTATGGCAGTCGCGACCGCCGTGTGCAGAATGTTTCCGCGCCGAACCTTTCGCGGGCGATGCGCGATCTGAGGCGCAGCGAGAGCGGAGCCGCACAGGCCCGGTGGGCGGTGAAATCGAACTTTGACGGACCCCGATTAGGGGTCGCGAGCTAGTGATGCCAGCACGAGGAAGCAAAACATGAAAAATCAACAGGACATAGAGAAAGAGGCTAACCGCGTCGCCGCAAAGCGACTGGCCACGAGCCGCGGCAAAAAATGGGAAGAACTGTCGCGAGACGAGAAGTCAGCCGAGTTACGCTCTGCTCACGGGCAGGCGACCGAAGAGGATCGTGCAAAGGCTGTCAACGTGCTCGCTAGGCGGGAAGCCAAGAAGGCCAATCTCGACTGGAAGACACTTGAAAAAGAAGAACGTCGCTCCTTCATCGAACGCGTCCGTTCGGGGCAGTAACTCACGGCGGCTCCGGCCTGATCTGCCGTTGCGCAGCTAGCCCGCCACCTTGGCGAGAAAGGTTTCGACCTCGCCACGAAGCTTGTTGATGGTATTTTGCACCGACTCAGATGCGCCCAGCACGATCTGTGACGCGTCTTGAGTTTGCGTGGTGGCCGTAGCGACCTCGGTCAATCCTGTTACGGCCAATTTCGCGCTCTCAGCGGCGCTCGCCACATTCCTCAGAATCTCGGCGGTCGCCGCGTCCTGCTGCTGTACCGATTCGGCAACGGCGTTCGAAAGCTCATCAATGTCCTGCATGCGGCTGGCGATCAGCTTGATGGCCTCAACCGCTTTGCTGGTGGAGTTCTGCATATTGGTGATCTGGCTGGAAATATCCTCGGTCGCCTTGGCTGTCTGCACGGCAAGCGACTTGACTTCGGAAGCCACCACGGCAAAGCCCCGCCCCGCCTCACCAGCGCGCGCCGCCTCAATTGTTGCGTTCAGCGCAAGCAGATTGGTTTGGCCCGCGATATTGTGGATCAGCTTGATGACGTCGCCAACGTTCTGCGCGGAATGCGCCAGCTCGTCGATGTCCTGGTTGGTCACCTTCGCTTCTTTGGCAGCGGATCGCACCACTTCAGCCGTCTGATCAAGCCGTTGTCCGATTTCCTTGATGGAAGCCCACAGTTCGTTCGCCGCAGATTCCGCTTTTCCTACGTTGAACGAAGCTTGGTTCGACATCTTTAACGCGTTTCCAGAATGCTGGGACGCATGGCCAAAGGCCTCAAAAAGGCCAACGGCGGTCGAGCGCACACCGCTTGCGCTGTCGGAAACCATCTTCAGCAGAGAACTCGAGTGCTCGCGGAAGGCGACGATGGCGCTTTCCATTACCGCGCGGCGCTCCTCCTGCTCCTGCATGACAGTGCGTTCCTGCTCAGCTTTCCGCAGGGCAGTGATGTCCTGATGCGTTCCCACCCATCCGCCGCCAGCCACCGGATGATTCATCACCAGCAATTGTCTTCCTTCCGAAGGCGTCACCTCATGCGTGGTGGTCTCCCCGTTTTTAACGTGGCTGACCAGTTCCTGCCGATATTGAACAGGATCTCGCGAAAAGGTGCCTTTCGCCACGCGTCGCGCCAGCACCTGCGACAATGTGGATCCCGGCCGCGCATCTTCGGGCGTTAGGCCATACATTTCGTAATATCTCGAGTTGCAGATGACCAGCCGTTCTGAAGCATCGAACATGCAAACGCCCTGCGACATGGCGTCGATTGCCGTGCGCATCTGCTTCTTTTCCTCAACCAGAGACAGGATAACGGCGGTGCTCATGGCAAAGCCGGCGGCTGAGGCCGCAAATATGGCGACGAGAAAAGTCGGAGAAATCTGACCGAGGAAATTGCCGAGACGGTCACCTGCCACGACGAGCAGAATGCCGAAACTCAGGAAAAATGAGCTAATACCCACAAGGAGCGTCAACCCAAGGCCGCGGTTCAGAGTCATAAGGAAGTCGATTCAACAATCTCGTGTGAAATTTCCGTTGGACAATGATAGCGCCTCCTTTTTTATGTTTAGTTACTTTCAATGCCGAGAAGTGGCAGCCTTGGCTCCCCATTACTGTAAGCGGTGGAACCGCCAACGTTTTTTGCCCCGCATGCGCCAAAATGTTCACGATACGGGCAACCGTTAATTAACGGTCCGGCGGTAAAGCATGCAGCGGCAGATTGCTGCCCGGCCAAGGAATCTTTTCAGGAATGGATCGTGGCAGCGAACAGCCGACGTCGCCGGGATTCGGCGCAGCCAAGCCGATTTGGCTTCTAATTCTGGCCTGCGCCATCGCGGACACATTGGCAAAGCTTGGCGCGGGCATCAAATTCCAGCTCTACGACATCGCCGCGGTCATTCTCATCGTGATCGCCGCCCTTGGCTTGTCGGCCTTTTACACCGTCAGGCGACCAGACGATCGCATTGCGCGGCTGTTCCGCGCCGCCGTCGAATTGTTCCTGCTGAGCTTCCTTCTTGGCAGTCTTTCCTATTCGGCCACAAGTCTTGCTCGTCCGCTCTGGGATGCGGCCTTCCTTGCCTGGGATGAGGCCATCGGGTTCGACTGGCGATATTGGCTCGCTGTCCTCGATGCTCATCCGAGAGTGAATTTGCTGCTCGTGCTCGCCTATCACTCGATGTGGCCGCAGCTGGCGCTGGTGTTGATCGCGCTGGTCGCCGTCCGCGACTACCGGCGGCTCGATATCCTGCTGCTGGCTTTTGGCTTCGGCGCGATCCTGACTGTCGTCATCGCGGGCTTCATGCCGGCAATCAGCCCGCTTGCGTATCTTGGGATTACGCCCAGCGATCATCCTCACATCAACCTGGCGGTGCCGCGCGAATTTGAGATGCAGGCGCTGGCGCTCCGATCCGGCGCCATGCGCGTGGTAGAACTCGGTAGCGCCCAAGGTCTCGTGACCTTTCCGAGCTTCCATACTGTCACGGCCGCCCTGCTGCTGCTCGGCTTTTGGAATGTTCCCTATCTGCGTTGGGTAAGCCTGGTACTGAACAGTCTGATGCTAATTGCCATACCGATCGAGGGCAGCCACTATCTTGTGGACGTGATCGCCGGGATTCCCGTGGCGTTACTGGCCTGGGCGGCAGCCACCGCCGTCGTGGACGCCTACGCACGGCGACGCACGTGGCTGGGAAATCGACAGCCGAACCAAATCGCGGTGCCCTCATCCTGATCGGGTTGGCACTCTCAGGCGGCGCCAGCGTAGCCGGCGTAAACGATCGCGCCGTATACCGCGGCTACGATGAATAGCAGTCGGTAAGCGCTGAACTTCGTCAAGTAGAGGATCGCCGCGCACACCGCCAGCGTGGCGAGCTGCAGCAAGTCCATCCGAGCTGCCTGCACCAGCACGAGCAGACCGGCGAAGATCAACCCGATTGCCACCGGTGCCAAGCCGCGTTCGATCGCGATGCGCAGCGGCGAAGCCGCGCTGCGCTGCCACCAGGGAAGCGTCGGGCGTCGGTGCGGCGTCAGACATTTTTTCTGAAGCGTCTAAGACCAAAGATGGGATATAGGGCGCTATACGGCGATTTAACCGGTCAGACAATCGGTCTTTTGCCGTTGCCGCGCGGCCCCGGAAGGAGCTTTACCCGCTAGCCGGTGCCGTGGTTTTGTGGCGCTGCCCGTCTCGTAGCTCAACCGGATAGAGCACCAGACTTCGAATCTGGGGGTTGGGGGTTCGAATCCCTCCGAGACGGCCACTTTCTAGCGGTTTGTCTTCCCGACTGGCGGCCTTGGGAAGACCCCGGGACGGAGCCAGATTCGTTGAAATCACCGAGCCTCCCCCTCCCCGTCATCTGGAAAGTGCGTAACAAGCGTAACAGCGTCACAAATCCGCGCCGTTATCCACCTTAACTCTGGCGGTTAAGGTTGATTTCCTTTCGTCATCGCGTGCTCTGCAGCGCCGTGGCTTGATCTTTGGCAACAGAACTTGCCATGGAAAAAAAGTCGCATACGGACAACGACTCCGCCGATCATCAGGACCGCAAAGGCGGTCTGATTGCTAAGATGCTAGCGTTGTTGTGGGTTACTTCGGGAGTTGCCCTAACGGTTGCGTGGTTGTCGTTGATCGTTTACATCCTCTCAGCAGTCGTCGACTAGATCGCTCGATAAGATCAGCATTTGCGCCATGCGGCTTTTGCCTCTTCAAGCGCACTGGGATTCATTGTCGAACTGGGCGGGCCACTCCGGCGAGCGGTGCTTTCCCCGCGGCCCCTAAATCGGGGAACCGGGGGGATCCTGCTGCATTATCCACCGGCGTTTTATCCTGGCTCTTGCATGCCGTCGCAAAATAATCTTGGTGGTGGAAAGGCACCGCAGCGCGCCGCAAGCTTTGCCATTAGGTCTCATATTGTGGGGATTTGCATAATTACTGAGGTTCGAGCATGGACACTCACCAAGCATTTTTTCTCGGGCTGATGGTCGCCTATACTCCGAGCCTGATCTTCTTCGCGTGGATGGTTTGGAGAATTTCTTTTGAAAATAAGCACGCTGGATTGGGCTAGACTGCAATCCAATCAATAAATCGCCACGTGCCGTAAAGCAGAAGCGTGATCCAAGCTACAGTCACAACCAGCCCGCCTACTGCAAAAGCTACATAAATCGGCGCAGGGGGACCTCTGTGAGTTTCCTGCTCTGCTAGGCCGATCAAGTTTGCCTCATCCAGGCCGCGTCTTTGCGAAATTAGCCTCACTTTTTGTTCGCTCAAGCTGGGGCGAGACAAAGTTCGAACGCGCATGACGGCAACTACCATCTACATAAGCGGTAATATTGATCGGCGTTTCGGCTGCTACTGTGCGTTAACCGACTCACGAGTGCAACCCCTTTGTAGATAAATTCGTCGGGACGGCGACGCTTCCAATCGTCGGGCCGCCATAGGCTTCTCTTGCCGGGACTTGGGCAGCCGCTCGGTCATCAAGCGCGCCGCTTGCGCCATCGTGCTGATAACATCACCGTCCCGCAGCCTGATTGGGTGGGCCAAGGCGCGATTCCAGTCGGTAGGCTTGGCGGTTTTTCTAGCCATCACTTTTCCGGCTTCACCGAACCGGCGCCTAACAGCTTTTCCCAATTCTCTTTGAACGCCGCCCCCGCCGCAGCGAGATCATCGGCAAGACCCTGCACCACTACGCCTTCCGGGAGCGGGCCGCGCAGGTTGATACCGTAGATGGACCAATACCAGCGCGGGCCTACAGGCGTGCCATCAGCATAGGCGCGGCCGACATCGCGACCGTTAAACCGGAAAACGAAATCGTCTTTCGGACTGCCGAGATCTGTCGGCCGGAGGGTGTATTTATCGGGAGCCATGATGGTGGGGACGGTGCGCCTCGAAGGGCGCTGGCTTCGCGCCGCGCATTACTTGGCCTTTCGAACTTTCTGCCGCATTTTCCTGAACTCCTTCGGCCCTTGTAAAAGTTGCTTCTTACGACGTGCTTGTTCGGCGTCGGTCGCGGTCTTGTCAATAAGCTCGTCAATCGTATTTCCTGCCATCGCTGAAGCGCCAGCTGTGGCCCTAGCGCTGCGCCTGCCCCTGTGCTTTGAGCCAGCAAGAGCATGCTCTACCAGTCGGCGGATCGCTTCAGAGCGGGACGGCTTGTCAGGTTGCTGGCGCGTCCACCTATCAACCGACGCCCGAAGATTTTTGGAAAGCCGAATAGCTGTGACGGGGTCTTGGCCTGTGTCCGGTCTACCCCTCTTTTACGTACTACGTTTTTTTGTTGCCTTAATCATTCGGCCTACCTTGTTTCAATTTTCATCTCCAAAAGATCGATCAGCGTTGTTAGCAACTCGATCAAATGCCGTGAGGCGTCAGCGGTTTCATGACCATCGCTCTTAAGAACCGCGATCGTTGCTTCTTGCTTTTCGACTTCCCTTCGCGCGGCCTCGATCTTTTGGTCCAGCGACAGCGGGGGATTGTTACGCATGATGGACTCCCTGCGTATAGGCGGGAGCGCGATCGCGTCTCTCAGTCACCGACGCCGTTGTTGTTCGTTCTTGGCCGGTGATGGCGAACTGTGCGCTTTTCATCCGCAGGTGGCGAGCTAAATCAAAACCGAAACGCAACCGCCACCAGCCCCCCCGCACGTCGCGGCGGGCTTTTTATTTGGTGTTACCCTGGGCGTTACCAGGTACCAGGATCTGCGAGCTTTGTGTCTTAGTTGGCAATAAAAGCTTCCGCACAGGACTGGTGCGCTAGTGCGCAAAGATCAGGTACCCAATCCAGCCCACAATCACGATCACAACGAAAATAGAAAACGCAATCGACACGAAATCTACGGGTTGCTGCTTTCGGCTCGAGCGGAATGCCATTGAAGCTCTCCGACTGCGGTGCGATGCCACGACATTAACTGCCTGAAGTGCAACGTAAGCAATATGCCAGGATCGTGTGCGTAGCCTGCCGTGACATGAGGTCGCCATATACCGCGGAGAGCCGAATTCTCCCTCTTTGACGAGTTTTACCGCCCGGTTCGAATTCGGATGTGTCGCAATAGTATTGAGAGACGCAATGACGCATTATCCCCTGAAACGTAGCAACCGCATAGCGTCTGAACGTTCGCAATGGTGCCTCGGAGTCCGCAGCCGTCTGACGTGCGATGCATAGAACATATGTTGTAGGTGACGTTCATGGATGTCTAGGGAAGCTGACATCGTTGGTCGACCAATGTCACGAGGATGCAAAAGGTCTGCCGGCGAAGATGGTCTTTCTCGGCGACTACATCGACCGCGGTCCCTCAAGCCTGGGGGTGTTGAGATTCTCTGATGAAACTGCAATCGTCCGAAGCTAGCAAGGTTATTTGTCTGAAGGGAAATCATGAAGAGCTGGCGCTGGCTGCAGTGAAGGGAGGCATATACGAGCGCCACTGGCTACGGAACGGAGGTAGAGAAACGCTTTCCAGCTATGGCATATCCGTGGCGACGCAACTGCCCCAGCAGCATCTAGATTGGATGGGATCACTACCGACGCATCATGATGATGGCCTTCGCCTGTTCGTCCATGCCGGCATTGACCCTTCAAGGCGCTTTGACCAACAAGATGAACATGACCTCCTTTGGATAAGGGAGCCGTTTTTGTCGGATGCTCGCAATTATGCCCGCCTAGTCGTTCATGGGCACACTCCAACGCGCCACGGCGCTCCTGACCAGCTCCCAAATCGACTGAATATTGATACGGGCGCAGTGTACGGAGGACCGCTCACAGCCGCTGTGTTTGACGCGCAGCAAGTTGCACCGATAAAATTTTTACACTCATTGTAGGCAACCAGCACCCACGGATCAGCGGGCGTGGAATCTAACAATGACAGCTTGCTCACGCAGGCATTTGCCGCATTGGTAGGTGCGGCGATCAAGCCCCTCATCCTCAGGCTCTATGCGCCTCAAAGTGAGCCGTTCGTAACAGCGCGGACAACGCTGCGTCTCGACCGACATTGGTTGAGGGATAGCGCGCGTATGGAGTTCAGACATTGCAGCCTCCCCTGAGTACAGGCGGGAGCGCTATAGCGTCTCTCAGTCAACCGACGCCTGGCACATGGCCGCTGCCGGCGATTCTTCCAGAGTACGCTACCGGACTCAGCGGGTCGAATTAATTCGGGTCCACAAATCAGGACACTGTGGAAATCTAATTAGAACAGTGGCTAGGACACTACCCAAAAATTCATAGCCCAAACCAAGTACGTCAATGGAAACTGCATGTTCGTCAAATGAGGTTCACCTGAATAGAGGAGCTGATTGCCCGCTCTAGCCGGCCCGAGCAATCACCGCAGCCACTTGCACATGCGCCCACTTGCCACCCCGCGCCGTGGCCACGTTCCTTTCGTTTAGCTTGGCTGCAATCGCCGCATTGCTGACAGCGCCCCCGTGGCCTCACAACTGGTTTAGGAAATTCACCAAATCGGTTTTCTCCTGGTTGGTAAGGCCAATCGCAAACCGTTGCTCATAAAAATCGATCACGTCCCTGAGAGTTGCGGCCGACCCGTTGTGGAAGAACGGGGCCCGCGCCGCAAGCCCGCGCAGAATCGGGCCTTTGAACCTACCAATATCCTTGCACTTGCCGCTGATCATGGCGCGGCCGGGATCGGTGACCGTGTAGGTGCGGCCTGCGAGCGGGCCTTGGGTGCAGGTCAATGTAAATACAGGCAGCGCCGCGACGTCGAGGACAGGAGGAGTAGTGGCGCCCGCACCGGCAATGCCGATATCGAGCGGCGCCTTGACGGAGTGGTTACCAATATTGGGCGTATCGTGGCAGGTGCCGCAGAATCCTGGAATGCTCGCGACATTGAGATCGTCGTTGAGGCCGGAAACACCCCTGATATTGATGTTGATGTTGTTGAACAGTTCTTCGCCGCGTGCAATTGACCGACGCTGGTCTGCAACCGGATCCCTACTTTGCAGCCCAAGCCACGGGCGAAACAGATTGAATATCTTCGAGGTGAATGGGGCGCCGGTGGGATTTTCACCCAGCGGGTCGTTTACGCCGATGAAGAATTTGGCGAGCTCCAGTGACAGTGCATTGGGACCGCCAGTGGCCCCATTGGCAGACAAGCCAGTTGCTTTGTTGTCGAACACCTGGGCGGTGAATATGCCATTTTGGAAGGCGACGATTTCGGCCACCTGCGAGGCGGTCGGAGGCGTAGCAGCCTGCGCGTGTCCGAGGGTGGCACCGATCGCCTGGCTGTTCAAACTAGGTTCGCGGCCATCCCACATGACCGCGCTCAGGAAGCCGACATTGGTGGACGGCAACGGCCGCCGGTAAGTGGAGAGGATGCCGGAGGTCGCGCTTGTGAGACCGGTGATGGGATTGGTGTTGCATTGGTACGGATCGTTCACGGCGGTGACGGCAAATTCCGCCCCGGCCGGAATGGGCAGCCCGATCCGGATGAGGCCTTTCGAGGTCAACAACTGGTAGGCCTGTTGCTTGGCCGCGAGCGTCGAAACATCCGCGTTCGGACACGTGGCGCCATCCACCAGGCGGAAGATCGGATCGGCGCCGGCGCTCGCCGCGAAACGTTTTGCAACGTCAGCTGCGCTCACGCTCCAGCCATTTTGTGGCTGATGGCAGGTGAAGCAAGTTCGCCCATTCGTTCCGAGGTCCTTGAAAAACGCGTTGTTGAAGGTGAACGTCGCCCCTTTGGGCTGAAATGTTGCGACTGCACCGGTCGGATCCGGCTCGGCGGCAAAGCGCGGAATGACGGGCGGGGTAGGTTGCGGACTTTTGTCGACATCCTTGAAGCGACGCATCTGCTGCATGTGCTTGATCATGCCAGGCGCGAACGCCGGTACTTCTCCGGCCGCGGCCACTTGTGGCGCTCCGCCGCCCACAGAGGCCAGGACACCTCCGAGAACGAAAAGACCAAATGTCTTGACCGCGCGACGGCGAGCGGAAATTTTACGGCTTGTTGCCATGGTACGACCCCACATGTGCTGTCTTCATCGAATCGATGTGGACACCCTTTGAGGGGCGGCAACGCCGATGTCGTCGTCCGCTTCCGCCGCCAAGATGCGCTCCTTGGACATCAGCTCTCGTGCCTTAAATCGCATCAATTGGTCGGAACTGCCGAGATTGGCTTCCTGTCAACTATTACCCGATTGTACACGGCGAGCGCTTCAGGTATCAGGTGTAGATCGCAAAGTCTGCGTGCTTCCTGCAGAACAAACGTTTCTGCACGCAGCTCTTCGCGAGGTGCCAGACTCGCGTCGCGTTGTTCCATCGTAGTTAGGATCTGCAAATCACGAGCTGCGCATTGCCTTAATGAGGCCGTGAGTTCGTCGGCTCCAAACGCGCCTTCGATCAGTGCAAGGCTTATCACAGATGCAACTACACACTGAGCCAACGATTGCCTTTTTGTCTACGGCTAATCACCGTCATAAGTGCCTCCTACCAAGATCACGACACGACTCCTTGTTCGTCGGTTAGAATGCATCCCACTGCTCAACGGGCAGCGGATTGTTGTAATTGATCATCTTCTCACTCGATGACATCGTAGGTGTCGTCGCCGCTTCGGCCGCCGAGACGGATCCCTGCGGAAGCAGAGAGGGCGATGCAGTGTTGGTGTGTGAGGAGACCGGCGCGATTTGTGACCAAACAAAAATCGCGGCAGCGGCAACGAGTACACACGCTCCGTTAAAGTAGATTAGCTTTCTCATTTTGTTTCCTTTCTCCTGTTGTTCTGGTTTCCCAGATGGCGTGAATGATTGGCCTGCTGATCAATTCAAGGCGCCGCAAAATAGCGAAGCTGATGCAATTGCATTGATGCACCTCGAAGCCACCGAACGAACGACAGTGACTAAGCTATGAACCTGTAGATGGCGGCGATGACGTAGAGGACCAGCCAGGCGCTGGCGACGGCGACCGCCCCTCCATGGTTGTCAAAAGCGAAGGCGTCTCGCCCGATTTCAGCCTTATCGAATTCGGGGACATCACGGCGGTCTTTGCCGGACCGCGCTGCGGTCTGTCGCCATCGCCGCCCGCCGGGGCGTCGTGGGGCCAATGGTAGCGTTTCAGTTTGGCCTTGCATGAGCATGGTGTTCCTCCTGCATTGCGTAGGAGAACCATGCGCCAAGCGACCCCCGAAGGCGTTGACATTTGTCACGCCATGCGAAAAAAGCGCAACCTATTGAGTTATGGGGATTTCTTGCTGGTCAGAGACCGCAAGATTTTGTCTAATTACTTTCTATGAGGGATCACAGATTGAAGCTGCCCACTGGCGCGACTCCCGCAGCCCCGCGGCGCCCGCAACGAGGATGGCAGAATCCGTTCCTTTTCGCCGGTCCAGAAGCAACACGATGAAGAGCCGGGCTTAATAAGCCCACTTAACTGGGCTCCGCCATCGTGAAGGCAGCCGGAGCGATGCCTTGCTCGACCTGCTTCCATGTGACCGGGGCCGCGATGGGGAAGCCCTTGCGCACGCGCGGAGAATAAGTCGCCACCGCCGTGGTGCCGCGCCCGTTGCGCAGGTAGTCGATGAACAGCCGTCCCGGCCAGAGGCGGACGCAAATCCTGCCAATGCTTCCCCGTAAGGTAAATTAAAATTGGGGCACAGGACGATTTCGGCAATCGTATTTGCCGCCTGTCGCTGTCCCAACAATGTTTTCGTTGAAGTAGCGGCCCATTGATGGGGCGCTCCTCAGATTGGCCACGATGTCTGCTGGGACGTTGCACCAATGATAAAAGGTTTTGTTTTTTCCTAATGACATCACCAGATATTGCTGAGAGGCAAAATAGCAGTGTTTGTGGATCAGACTGCTGCGGGTTTCTTCCTTGCAATCGAATTTATCAAGTGGGATGCACTTGTGATACTTGATGCAAGCTTCCTCGGCGCTAGCGGTCGTCGACCCCGGAAGGAGGGTTAAAAAAGCTGCGAGGTAAAACCATCGCCCCTCACGCCATCCCATTCGAGCCTCCATTGAGGCATGACGCCTCGCTCACGAAGAAACGGTTAGCATCTGAGCGTTTCCGCTACTAGCTTCCGCTATCAGCCCACGCCTGCCGTAAGCAGGTTGTGCAGCACTCCGGCACGCCACAGTACAGCATTGCGGGGAGGAGTTCCGATGGGCCGGTTCTGGGCTTCTGCCATTATAGTGGCGTTGATCACAGCGAAATCGGTAGGAAAATTCTACAATGCCCTCATCAAAGGGAATTTTGACGGTAGAACGCGGCGCGTTCCGACGTACCAGGAGATGGCAGATGGGTAAGTTTATGGCAGGAACCCTTTTGGGCTTTTTTATTGGCCTGTCTGCATCAGCATTTGCCGCGCAGAGTCTTAGGTCAGGATGGATACCTGTTGGGCTGGACCATAGAAAAGGACGGGAAGGAAATATGCTCCGACCCGTTCGTCTGGGTGATCTTGCGGGAAATTGAGTGCGACTAAAGGCAATTTTCACGCCGCTCCAGCCGCTGCTAAGCTTCCCGCGCTGCCCTTTCGCTCCGCTCCCCTCCGCCATCTTATTTTCGTGGATAGCATGGGAGCCTTCAATGCACGTTTCCGGCAGCGCCGCCGATAATGAAAACCCTGATTTGCATAGTCCGCATCAGGCCGACGCAAACAGTTTCTTAACGTTAAGATTTTACTTGCCTCCGTAATTTTACTTGCCTCCGTAATGTCGTGATCTGGACCTCGTCGTGGCTTGATCTTTGGCAACAAAACTAGCCATGGAAAAAAAGTCACTCACGTACAACGACTCTGCCGATCATCAGGACCGTAAAGGCGGTCTGATTGTTAAGATGCTAATGTTGTTGTGGGTTACTTCGGGAGTTGCCGTAACGGTTGCGTGGTTGTCGTTGATCGGTTACACCCTCTCAGCAGTCTTCGACTTTATCACTGGATAACACCGCAGGCAGGTACCGGCTCGTCTGCTGAATCTCATCATTTACAACCATGCGCTTTTGCCTCTTCGCGGCCCGTAATCGGGAACCAGCGGGGATCCTGCTGCATTTACCTAAATAGAAAATCGCCGCATTATGTGCTGACTAAGCACGGTGAAAACGGTACGCATCGCGCGCCAGTAACCTGCTGTTTCTTAAGCGCCAGTAACCCTGCTGATACTCTTTTGTGGATTAATGCATCACTGAGAGGTGAGCATGACCACTTACCAAGCATTTTTTCTCGGGATGATGGTCGCCTATACCCCGACCCTCATCTTGTGGGCGTGGATGCTTTGGACAGTTCCTTCTGAAGACAAACACGCTCGCTCGGGCTAGGCTGCAATCCAATCAATCAGTCGCGCTGTCCCTAAGGCCCTCCAGCGGGCTGCAACGCGCGACGAGCTGTCTTCTGATGCGTATCCACCCCAAGGCTCACCGACAAAGAGTGCCTGTGTCTGCTTAGACCAATACCAATGCTAGGGCCTCCCGCGCAGCAGCTTCGGACCGCTCCCCTTCCTTCACAACGGCGTCGGAATAAAGCGTTGCACCAAACGACACCAAAAGGCCGCCGCCACGATCAAGGTGCTGCATGGCGCTTTCAAGGTAGTCAATTTTTGCGCACTCCTCTGGCCGTCGCCCTCGACGCCATTGTCGTCGCAAAACTAGAGCAACAAAGGGGGAAACGCGCATGAACTTACGAGCCCGAGTGAGTAAGTTAGAGGCAAGCGGCGACAACAGCGCCCCAATAACCATTTGGTCGGACGGCAAGACGCCCGAGCAAATCAGTGCAGAGATTGCCGCGCGTAGAGGGACGGCGACCACCAACCAGCGCGTGTTACTGATCGGGTGGAAGCAGACTCCAGAGGTTCTGGCGGTTCTGCCTAAAGGCTCAGTTTCGATTGCGACCGGCGTTCCTCGCGCCATCCCCACGACTTGCTAAAACAGGGGAAAAACAATGCACGGTTCATCTCTCGACCACCGTCTGCGGAAGCTGGAAACAAAAACTAAGCACGTCACCCTGGTTAGCTCGGTTCGGATTGTCGCCTGGAATGAAGCCGACAAAGAAAAGCAGATTGCGGAGCTGTTGGCGGCTGGAACGATTACGCCGGATATGATGGTTGTTTGCCGGATGATTGTTCCGTCTAGCGCGGTGCCGCCAACCTGAGGGCGAGAACCGCGTACTTCCCTGGATCGTTTTCGGTAGGCATGACAAAGTCTGGTCGGTTAAGACCTAATCTGCTTCGGGCGTGTTCACGCGCTTCTGGGTGCTTAACAACCGCAGCCATCGCTCCGCGATAAGGAGCCAAGCAGCCTTGTTTTTTGCAGTCAGTGAGTTGTCAGCCATTCGCTGAGCGTCGGCGGCGTTGCGCCAATATTGTTCAGAATCAGACATCACACTCACGCATACAATTATGACCAACTCTATTAGAGGTTGCGGGGCCGGACTTATCCAATCACCCTTACGTGTGGAAGCGTACTTAGCGGCCCTCCGGAATGAGCTGCGACACTAAATTCACTCATCTGCACAGTGGCTTGGGCGTTTGGGAACAGCGAATTGTCGTATCGAACAGGTTTTCGAAAGTTCGGAACCGTACCCAGTGTAGATGGTTGCCCCCGAAAAGATTGAGCGAGAGCTTCAAGAAGCCGCGTACTTGGCGCCGAGCACAGTTGCTCGCAGGCTCATCAATTAGAGAAAGAATTCGAAATGGCAGACGCAGCGCATCTCCGGCGGCAGGCGGAGCTTTGTTTCGCGATAGCCGAATTGCTGAGCAACCCTGTCGATGCCAAGCAGGCTCGCTCGGCTGCCGAACAATATGCACGGCGGGCGACAGACGCCGAACATGACCTAAGCTTGCCGATGCGCCCTACCGCACAGGGCGGACATGCTGCTGGCTGAAAACGAATAATCCGCTGGCACCCGCGGTTATGCGGCTGGAGGAAGGCTAGGACCGCGCGCGAACAAATGTATTGGGTGCATTCAACAATTATTCGTCTACTTCACCGACCCGGCGGCGAGCAATCCTCCCAATTGGCTTTGAACTCGCTTTCGCCGATGCGGGATCATCGCCAAGACCTTGCAGGACTACGCCTTCCGGCAGGGGTCCGCGCATAGTGGGGACGGTGCGGCCCGAAGGGCGCTGGCTTCGCGCCGCGCATTACTTGGCCTTTCGAACTTTCTTCCGCATTTCCCTGAACTCCTCCGGACCTTGTAAAAAGCCTCTTCTTACGACGTGCTTGTTCGGCGCCGGGCGCGGTCTTGTCAGCAACTTTAGCGTGGAAACTTCTTCATCGCTGCGGCCCGCTTCTGCAAACCGCGAAAATTGGCATTGCCCTTTTCGAGAACTTGTAGGGCGCACACGCTTGGCTATAGAATGTGCCAAGGTCCGGGCTTACGACAACCGTCCGGTTAGCTGTTCGCAGCCAAGCGTTGTCTCGCTCCGCACGGAGGTGAGACATGTCTTGCGGCAGCATCCAAGATTCCCTTTCCCCACCAACGATGATCTTCGCGTTCGTTTGCCTTCACGGTTCGGCGAAGAGCCTTATTGCCGCGGAGTATCTAACGAGGACGGCGCGGGAGCGAGGTTTGAATTGGCTAGGCACAACCTCGGGCCCCGAACCCGATGCGGAAATTCCCGAAAATGTTGTGGCGGGTTTGCGGGCACGCGACATAGACGTTCAAGGTCGTACGCCTCTTCTCGTCTCTGCTGATGCGTTGGCCAGAGCTGATCACATTATTTCCTTTGGCTACGATCTAGGCGCTCTCGCGCCCAATCGACGTGTCCAGAGTTGGGCCGACTGCCCCGCTGTTAGCGACAACTTTGATACGGCATGGACGTTCATTACCAATCGTATTGATCGATTGCTGGACTCGCTGCCAAAATGATCACCGAAAATAACAATGAACTGAGCCACCCGTCGAGCTTTCGCAGGCGGCTCAGAGGTGCTGCTGGAGGTGGACCGAAAGTGGAGAACCTCAATGTTTCATCTGAAAGCAATTCTCGTTGCAGCTGTTTTGGGATTTGCCGTGACGCTTGGTTTTGCCATGGCTGACAAACTGAGCTTCTGGGATGATGTCATCGGTTCTTCGCCAAAAGGCTGGACCGCGACGATGACAGGAAGCGGATCGCCCAAATGGACGGTCGAGGAAGATGCAGCAGCGAGTTCCCAAACCAAGATCGTAAAGCAGTCGGGGAACGCCACCTATCCTCTGCTCCTGAAAAACGGCACCCATCTGAAAGACGGTTTTGTCGAGGCCCGTTTCAAGCCGCTATCGGGTGCCGAAGATCAGGCAGGGGGCATCGTCTGGCGGGCGAAGGATGCCAATAATTACTACGTGGTCAGGGCCAATGCGCTGGAGGACAATGTCGTTCTCTACAAGACCGTCGGCGGCAAGCGGAGCCCGCTTGACATTGTTGGCCGTTCTGGCGGTTACGGCGTGAAACTAGCCGTACCTTCGGGTCAGTGGCACTCGCTGCGCGTCGAGTTCACTGGCAGCCGTTTCAAGGTGTTCTTCAATGAAAGGCGCGCCTTTGAGGTGGAGGATGGGACGTTTTCCGACGCCGGACAAATCGGCCTCTGGACCAAGGCTGATAGCGTGACCGCCTTCGATCAGATTTCCTACGGTGAAGTGCGCTAGGTTTTATTCCAGCAAAGACAGCGCCGATAGGCGAACTCGAAGAGGTTTCCGAATCGACTTTCTGCACTTTCTGCATGTGCTTAGTCACCCGCCAACCAGCAAACCGAACGTTGGTGCTGGCGAAAGTCTGCTGGTCTTACCGCGCCTCGGTACGCGCAGAAGCGCCGGCACTCCTCAGCTCGGCAAAAAAAGCCTGATAGCTCCAGTCGGAAGGCGGACTTAACGCGCGCGGGCCGGACCCTTTATCGCATTAATGGGAATCTGTTTCAGTCGCAGAAAAGACGACTCCTCTTTTGCCGCAACCACCTGCGCCGTGGGGTCGGAATGCGCCTTTGCGGGGCCAATCGCTAGCAGTTCAGTCGGACTTGGCGCCTTCTCGGGTTCTAAATACGCGCTGTATGCGAGCAGAAGAACTAGCAACACCGAACCTGTCGTCGCGAAGTACGTGAAGATTGGCATAACTTTTCGAACCCCCGGCGATGGCTTCGATGATCTTCTTGTCGGGTTTATCCCCTCTGGGTTTTCGCTGTTTCGATGCTCGCTCTAGGAAACAGCGATTGATATTGGCCTTTGGTGCAGAGGCTAATGAAGGCCGGACGATTTCCCGATCAGCGCTTGGCAAGCTTCGCGCTCTCGGAACGTTTCGCGTTATCGGCAAGGCTGGCCATTTCGCGAAAGCGGCACGCGAGCTCTAGAGAACTCACGCGGATGCTGTGATTTGTAGAGTGAGCCGCCAAAGCCTCCAGTTCGGAAGCCCGCGCGCGATAATGTTTTGGACCGAACACCACGCCACCGTATTTACTTGCGTCCCGTGGATAACTTAGCGCGCCTACGACCGCTTAGGTCATATACATAAGATGTTATTTACATTCAGTGGTATTGTCCCTAGGGACAATAGGAAAACTCATGATGACGGGCACGTACGTCCGCCCCCAGGCAACAAGAGCCCGCCGCATTCTGATCCATCCTGTCTCTGTCGGGACAGTGACGCGCGTTGCAAGCATCCCCGGGCACGCATTGCCCCTCCGGTCTTGCTGCTTTAACTCCGGGGCAACAGTTACGCGGTGGCGACTTGGGAGGCCCACTTCCTTTTCGGCCTCGAAGAATGGCGGGAGGAAGCCAACGCGGCTTTTGCTCGCCGGGGCAATCCCTTCCTTTCGTATCGTAGGTTGAACCCATCACTTGCTACAGGGCGAGCGCGCTGGGTCCAACAGATTATTGCCACGCCTGCCGCACGTCGCGGCGGGCTGGCGGGCACGGCAACCTCGACGCCGTGAAAGCGAAAATCGAGGCGGCCAGGGGGCAATGGGCAAGTAGGCAAAGGAAGGCAACGCGGCGCGCATCCGTCTATGCGTCGCGTTGCTGCCAGCGTTGCCGGGCCAGACCGAACATCGACCGCATCGCAGGCTAGCCGTTAGCAGCGATCCTACCGGTTTTGCAGGTCTGCGTGCGCGACACCCTGCTTTGTGGACTCCGCGGCTTGTTGTTTGCGGATGATAGTCTTGTACTCGGAGTTCGACAGATCCCACACTTTGTTCATGACGTCAGCACGAAACGAACGCTTTGGCGTCTTAGTAATGCTAGTCATCTCACCTTCTCCAAGCGCCATCTCGCCAAGCTTCACCATCATGTCGTTAAACAAGGGCACAAAAGAAGCCAACAACGCGCGTGAGTATTGTTCCGAAAATCCGCCCCACTTGTTATCTACGCAGATGAAACCGATCACAGTCTCAGGATTCAATTCGGTGGGATTGCTGTTCGAGCTGATCGGCACAACAACCGTGGCAGCATAGTGCCTACGCCAATTGTTATTTGAATTGCTATATTTTCCACAAAAGGCTTGGGTATTCAACCAATTGCTCATGAAGAAATCGCACCTCGCGTCACTGAGTATTCTGGCGAAAGCCGTGTTGTCCCTGAAATTGTAGGACTGCAACTGCTCGTCGGCCAGCACCCGGGGCGCGTTGTGCATCAGTGCATCCCGAGCGCGCGTGGTTACCATTCCACCGGTCCGATCCAGGGTTTTGATGCTCGCGTGGCACGGGTGGCCGGTAGCCAACTCAAACATCTCGGCGATTCGAGAGCACAAGAATACCGAGAGGTCGCGACTTTCACTCGAAATCATCACCAATTTGGCTTCAGCAGGGATGGTTGCGTCCGTCTGCGTTGTGAACATATTGTCATAGTAGGCTAGGTGTCGCCGAAGACAGCGGCCCATTTCAATCAAGATCGACCGCCAACGCCGTTGGACACTAAGGTGGCGCCTAATAAGAAGAATTGTGATTCCAAGAAAAGCGAAGCCCAACGCGAACAGGTTACGGGCACCGGCTGTGGCGGATAGGGTTGGACCCACGTCCGCTATTGCGGAGTCGAACCAATTGTAGACTGAAATTAGAAACGCCGAGATATAATAAGCGGCGAAATACAGAACAACATAACCGACGAATAGGATCCGGTAGATGGGGCCAATTACCGAGTCTATTGCCCCGATAACCCTCCGATACCCTTGTACTACCGACGAAAGGAGATTCATTGCCCGGACAAACTCGTCTGACAGCCAAGGGCTAGCACGCAGCGTAAATTGCGACAAATAGGGTACAAACTCGCCGCCCGCCCTCGCGCCGTTCGGCCTGCGTTCTTTTAAGCGCGGGCCGCGGCAGGCCGTCGGCGCTTGGCCAGCCTGGCATTATTGAAATCCCATCGGCATTGGTCGCTGCAAAATCGGCTGCCAGCCCGCTTCTTTTTCTTGCCACGCATTCCGCCAGCAAGGAATGGGGTTCGGCACTGCGCGCACGTCTGAAACGCGGTGCCCGCCGCAACCATCCGGGCGGCGTGGTAGATGACTGCTGCGTTCGCGTCGCTCGGTCGAATGCTGATTGCTGTTCCGCTCTTTGGCGCGTTGACCAGGAATACACCAAGGTCACCGACCTTCGCAGGTCCGTTGGAAATTCTAGGCGCTTGAAAAACGAGCTGGATATTCCACGCAAGGACAATCCAATTGTTCAAGCACTCCGAGTGCCCTATCTCCGGTGGCCCGACATCCTGCCAGCCAAGCATTCCAATTTGTTTGGAGGCGGCGGATACAATCCTGCCGAGAGCGGCAAATTCCTCTGGGTCCGGTTCAACCCCCCGGGGGGTGCCGTCACGGAGTTGCCTCCGTACCATGTCGGCGGTTTCTTCCCCATACCCAAACCGCTCTCCCCACTCTCTAGAATCCCTCTCCAACTTCGGCATTTTTAACCCAGCCAGCAAATCAACCACTTTATCCAGCGCTTCGCGCCTCGGCCTCACCCGCTTTGCCGGGCCGGTCAAATGCAGACGCGGGAACGGAGCCGCCATCCATAACGGTTCGCTTGGCTCATTCGGCAAGCGCAATTCGTAGCTGCCAACCCAGCAATGGAAGTCGAAAAGCTCGTCCATCTCAGATAAGCCCTTCACACGGATATATTCGTGTAAATAAATATCTGGCAAATTCCGTGTAGTCAACCATCTTTGTGCTATACTACGACTAGATAGAGACGACAGGAGTGATCAAGGAAAACTCCTTCGCCGGAAACAGGAAAGGCATTGCTTCAATGACTATTGAACGCGCGCTTGATCACATCGTTACGGAAAGCGCGACCGCTGAAATTATCGGGGTATCGAAACCCACCCTGCGCAGGATGGTGGATCGTGGCGAAGGGCCACGCCGGCTCAAACTGAGCACACGCCGCGTCGGCTACAGGTTGAGCGACCTTGAGCAGTGGCTAAGCGGTCGCGGCCAGACCGCCGGCTCACAAACCTAAATGTAAAAATCATCGCGTTACCGAAACAAAACCCGGTTCTGTGGGTGACCTTTTCTGAAAAAGAAAAAGGTCCGCCCCCGCGTCATCACCGCGAAACGGACCATCAGGAAGTCACTTTGCAGACTATATGTAATTCCGCAGCCCTACGCAACAACAAAGCTTTGATCCGTTACGGACTGCCAACCTCCACCGCGCGTCGTAAGAAAATTTTTGTTGGCTTCGTCGGCTTCCGGCGCAGGCTTCCGCGCAGTCGTCCTTTCGTCGTTGGCGTCTACCGCCTCCGCGAGGCGGCATGGTGCGAACAGCAACGTCCGAAGAAACGGCGGGGGTGGGGGGCGGTTCTCTTCCTGGTGGAGAACCGTCCCTACCCGCGCTTTGGCAGCACATCAACAATCTGAAATCCCCTGCCGACTTGCTGACCGTTGGCCGAGATGTGGCCGCAATGGTGGAGGCCGGTGAGGCACAGAAGCCGGACGCGGTTGACCGTCTCTTTGGGAGCGGGGAATCGCCGTAGGCATCGCAGAAGAGGAATTGCAGACGGGCCTTAGCGCAGCCTTTTCACCTCTTCGGGAAACGGCAGAAATCATTTCCATCGCCCCGCGTGGAGCGGCGGTGCTGGCGCAAGTCCGCGCGTTCCTTGGCCGCTTCGTTTCATATCCCAGCCCCGAGGCGCACACAGCTCACGTTCTTTGGTGTGTCCACGCGCACCGGATGGACCTTTGGGATCTACGCCGCGCATTTCATTTCATTCGCCAGAACCGGGTTCTGGAAAGACGCGCGCACTTGAAATTACCGAACTGCTTGTGCCTCGCCCGATCTGCGCTGTGAACATGTCAACCTCTGCCCTCTTCCGGTGCGTGGTTACAGACGACGGGCTGCTGCCGACAATCATTTTGGATGAAGTTGATGCACTGTTTGGTGCGAAAGCAAAAGAGCACGAAGACGTGCGCGCCCTGTTGAACGCCGGCCACCGTCGCAGCTCAAACATATTGGCTACCGCGACTCTCTAATTGAGCCGAATTGAGCCTCACAGCGATATGCGAAAAGCGGAAGAGTACCGCCGTTACGCCGCAGAATGTCGGCAGCTGGCATCGATGTCCGTAAATCATGAAACCCGAAGTCAGCTGTTGGGAATGGCCGAGGCTTGGGAAAACTTGGCGCGCTATCGCGAGCAATCGCACAGAAAACTTTACCGCCTCGAACCAAGCGGTGATCGGTGAGCGGCCGTGTGGCGCCGCCCGAAAGAGCGCCAAGGGGGGAGCCATGAACCTAAAAACCTTTGCTACCGGAGTGCTTATTGCGTCAGCTCTTTCGGGCTGCGTTTCTACTCAGGAAATGTCGTTAGCGCCTAACGTAGTCCGGATAGACACAAACGCCCGGGGGCTGCTCTTTACGAGCCAAACTGTCCCGACAACTATGCGAATGGCAGCGAAGGCCACGCTGGACAGGGGCTATACACATTTCAGAGTTCAGGACGCCTCACTAGCGCAGGGCTCGGTTGTCACGGGAGCGGTAGGAAGCGGCAACACCAATGTTAGCGGCACTTACGGCGGGGGCTTTGTAAACGCAAATGCTAACAGCTTCGGAAGCACCACCGTCGTCCGTGCGCCGACAGCGAGTGCCGCTGTCACAGTTGTTATGTTCCGCGCCAGCGAGCCGGGGGCGCAAGGTGCGTTTGATGCGGATCAAGTTATGAAACAATACTCGCAATGACGAAGCTCCCCGGCGGTTAGCGGCAATCGGAGGCTTCAAATGGCATCCACAGCCGAAAGCAGCAGCCCGTAGATTTCGTGTCGATTGCGTTTTCGATTTTCGTTGTGATCGCGTTTGTGGGCTGGATTGGGTATCTTATCTTTGCGCACTAGCGCGCCTCAAAAAGTGCCGTCCTCATGCTAGCGTGGGCGCTGCTTGGCGAGGCGAGCGTAACGGCTGCCGACCAAGCGTAACGCCCCGTAATCTTCCCGTGGTCTTCCCATAACAGGCTTGGAACGAATATGCGCGAATATTTAACTGATATAATTGCGATATACGTTTCTTACCCTCAGATACCAATCTGGAGGTCGGGGGTCAAAATCCCT
>CAVVSK010000008.1:0-87865 GCA_963750965.1 uncultured Alphaproteobacteria bacterium | reverse complement strand
CCGAGACGGCCACCTCTTGAATCCTGGCGGAAGGTCGCCTTTTGAGCGCAATGTCATCTCTCCCATCTGCAATCACGAATTCGGGCCGGTGGCTGCGCCGCACGCGGCATACCATGACCCACGGAATGGCCTACGCGGCTCTGCGGTTTTACATGAGCTCGCCCACGCCGCTCGATCCCAAATTCACCTGGCGGTATTTCACCCGCAAGCAAACGCCCTTCATCCAGTCGTTGATCGATGCTTACCCGTTTCCGTTTCAACGTCGCCTGCTGATGGCGCGCTGGCTCAACCAGAGCCATGCCAAGGGGATCGAATATCACTACGATGTCTCCAACGAATTCTACAAATTATTCCTTGACCGCGATTTCATGTTCTATTCCTGCGCGGATTTTGCGTCGGGCCAGGACAGTCTGGAGACTGCTCAGCGACGCAAGGCCGACCACCTGCTCAGCCTGATCGCGCCGGTCGCGGGCGAGCGCATCCTCGAGCTCGGATGCGGCTGGGGTTCGATGCTCCGTCATATTCATGAAGCCACAGGTGACAAGGAGTCGCTCACGGGAATGACCCTGTCGAAAGAGCAGGCGCGTCATATCGCGGAAAAATTCGGCTTCAACGTGCGGATCGAGGACTTCATTGCCACCGATTACGAGCCTCATTCATACGACAAGATTTATTCCATCGGTGCCATGGAGCACGTGCGGCCCAACGAGATATTGCCGCTGCTGCGCAAGCTGCATGGCGCGCTGAAGCCGAATGGCAGGATGGTGCACCATTTCTTTTCGCTCAATAGCGGATGGAGGCCGACCAGCACGATCGCCGGCCAACTTATCTTTCCAGGGTCAGAACTGACTCCGCATACACATCATCTCTGGGCGGCGCGCGAGGCCGGATTCGACGTGGTGCACGATTCCAGCCACGATTACCGTCCAACCTTGAAAGCCTGGTTCAATCGTCTGGCCAAGAACCGCGATAAGGCAGTGGAACTGGTCGGGGTTGAGACTTACAATCGCTATCTGGTTTTCTTCCCGTCAGCCTGGGTGATGTTCGATCGAAAGCAGGTGACCTTGCATAGGCTGGTGATGGTCAAACAGTGAACCAATAAAGCAGACCCGTCGTGATTACGTTTAGCCGCCGCGACGTATTGGCCGGCGCCGCCTTTGCGGCGAGCGCCCTCTCCGCGACGCGCAGTCTTGCCGCGGCTCCCTTCGCAAGCATGCAGGCGCCCACGCTTTATCGCTACACCATCGGCAGTTACGAACTCACCGCGCTGAGCGATGGGCTATGGGAGCGGCCGATCGACGACAAATTCGTGCGCAACGCCGATCCCGCCGATGTCCGCAAGGCAATGACCGATGCCTTCCTGCCGACAACCGACAAGCTGCCGATCCCCTTCACCGCGCTGCTCGTCAACACCGGCTCGAAGCTCGTGCTGATCGACACCGGCTCGGGCGGGCAGATCGCGGCCACCGCCGGCACGTTCAACGCCAATCTCGCCGCCGCCGGCGTCACGCCGGCGCAAATCGATATCATCCTGATCTCGCATTTCCATCCCGACCATATCAACGGCATCAAGACCAAGGATGACGAGCGCTATTTCCCGAATGCGGAGATCAAGGTGCCGCAGGCGGAATGGGATTTCTGGATGGACGAGAGCCTGCCCGGCCGCGCGGCGCCGGAGATTAAGGGCTATGTGCTGAATGCCCGACGCATCTTCCGCAACATAGCCCATGACGTGACGCGCTTTTCGCCCGGCGCGGAGCTGGCGCCCGGCATCAGCGCCATCGGCGCAGCGGGACACACGCCGGGCCATACCGCTTTCTCGGTCGCATCGGATAACGATTCGGTGCTGGTGTTGAGCGATACCAGCAATCATCCGAAACTGTTCGTGCGGTATCCGGAATGGCAGCCGGTGCTAGACATGGACGGCGAGGCCGCTGTGGCCACGCGCAAGAAGCTTCTGGATCGCGCGGCGTCCGACCGGATGCTGGTGCAGGGCTATCACTTCCCCTTCCCGGGCTCCGGGCATATCGTCAGAAGCGGCGGCGGCTTCGAACTGGTCCCGGTGGAATGGCGGCCGCTGTGACGCGTCTTCCATTGAACGCTCGTAGTTATTTGGAGCACGAGAAAAGGAAGGGAATATAGCGGCCAAACGACGCTTACCTTGCCAGCCTACGTCGTAACTTTGTCTAACCTCAACGCGGGAGGGGCTCATGCAAACGTCTCTGAAACGCTGGAAGCTGTTGCCGTTGATCGCCTTCGTTATGCTGGGTGGGCACGCGGGCCTTGCTGATGACCAGGGGCGCCACGACGCTGTGCAGAGATTTGCGACGCTGCCAGACGGCATCCGGTTTCCCGAAGGCATCACCGCCAACCCCGCAACGCGCCAGATCTATGTCGGTACATTCGATTTCGGTCCGAACCCGAACAAGCTCCTGCGCTTCGATCACAATGGGCGCCTCATCGCACAGCGGGATTTTGGGGCCACGCCGCTGCTCGGGCTTGCGTTCCATGCCGCGACCGGAAAAATATATATCGGCAATTTCGGCGCTGGGAAAATCCAACGGATTTCCGCAAATTTCTTTGCCGCGACGCCGATCGAGGACGTCGCCAACCTGCCCCACATCGGCCCGCCGGCTCCCCGGAGCGTAGGAAATCCAGACGGCAGCACCGACAGCATCATCTTCGGCTCGAACTCCGTCCCTGCGCCAAACGGCTTGGTTTTCGACAGCACCGGCAGCAGGCTCTACGTGTCCAACTCGTTTCAGGGAGCAATCTTTCGCATCAACAATCCGGCCACATGCGCGCCGTCGTGCCCAATGACCACGGTTTCTCACGATCCCCTGTTGGCAACTGCAGGATTTCCACCTTTTGGCGCCAATGGCCTCGCGCTTAACGGCGGCGGGACCACATTATTCATCGCCAACACGGGCGATGACCGTGTGCTCAAGCTCGACCTAACGTCAAACGCCGTCAGCGTCTTCGCCGAGAGCATCAACGGCGCCGACGGCATGGCCTTCGACCAAAACGGCCGTCTGTGGGTGGCGGCTAATCAGAATGATGAGCTCGTCGCGCTGAATGCACAGGGTCGTGTCGTTGAACGCCTCGGCGAGTTCCAGGGTATTCGCAACGGCAAACCCGACGGGCTGCTGTTCCCCGCGAGTCCAGTCATCCTCAAAGACAAGATATTCGTGACCAATCTGGCGCTGCCCCTGACGCCGGCGGTCGGTGACGAGCCCGAGGAAGATGTCACGCGTTGGACAGTGTCGCGAGTAAAAGTGCCCTCGCCGTGATCGGATACTGAAACGGCTTCTTGTCGGCACCGCCACCCGCATACGAGTGGCCGTGAAGCGACCCTCGAAGGATGATGCGTCATCCTTCGAGCTTCGCACGTCAGAGCGACAGGACTACATCTTCGACAATTTGTTGACGTCGATCGCCTGCGCGTAAGCCAGCTTGGCGTCAGCCTTGCCTGATCCCTGGACCACAACCAGGAATTTGTTGTTGACCACCATCTGCACGTCGCCTTCCTTGGTGACAATGGCGCGCTGGTTTCCGACACGAACAATTTTTCCCATGGCGCCGGCGAATTGCGGATTAGCAAAGACAGCAGCCAACGGCGCGATCATCGCCGAGTTGCCGGTGATTTGGATTTCGATATCCTCGCCTTGGGCATTGGTGTAACGGCCCGTAGCCATGGACGCGCCGAACATGCTCGTTCCCATCGCGGTGGCGTCGGTCTTGTCCTGTTTCCAGCCAGGCAAGGCCTTTGGCAACAGCGCAGCAAAACCTTCGGCGTTTTTCTGCCCAATCAACTGCGAAGCCAGATCGAGCGATTGCTTCGCCTCACCGAGATTTCCGGACTGATAGGCCTTGCGCGCCTGGTCGATGGCTTCAATCACCTCATCGGCAGCGGCCGCTGGAAAGACGGCAAGAGCCAGTACCGCGACCGCGGCAAGCATGCGAATGACAGCCATGAAGTCCCCCCTGTCGAATCTCAGGCAAAGTGTAATGCACTCGCACCAAACCGTAACGTGGACATTTTTGCTGCAGCCCAAGTTTTTTTGATCGGCGCCGCGCCGGGTCGTTGACAAGTTCAGCGCTGCCGGTTTCACTTGCCCCGCTTGTGTAGGTGTGCCGGCTCAGGCCGGCCAAAAGGGAATTCGGTGCGGCCCGCTGTATTGCTTAGGGCCTAATCCGAAGCTGCCCCCGCAACTGTCAGCGGCGAGCCCTGTTCCAGATGCCACTGGGTGAAAACCCGGGAAGGCGGAATAAGGGCGGCGACCCGCGAGCCAGGAGACCTGCCTACACAGTCATCCTTCCGACGCGCGGGGCGCGCGTTCGGGGCGGGTCTTTCCGCAGCGATGACGTGTGTAAACCGTCGCGGGGGACCGGCCTATGGCCTGTTGTCTCAACCCTTTGTCTTGGACAGGTGCGTGCCTGCTGGCCCGCGTCTCCGCGATCCGTTTCAGCCAACGCCGCGGAGGCACGTCATGTCTTTGTTTTTGTTTGTTTCGTCTGTCCGATTGAAGGGTTATTGCCGGGCGCTCGCGCCGGGCTTGCTTGTTGCCGGTCTTGCCAGCGCCACGGCGCAGGCCCAGGAGCCGGAAATCCCGCGCATCGTCATCTACGCCAACCAGGCGGCGACCGACGCATCGAAGGTCGGCTCCGCCGTCACCGTGATGACGGGCGAGGATCTGCGCAACAAGGGCTTCACCACGATCGCCGATGCATTGCGCACCGTCCCCGGCGTCGCAGTGAACCAGAACGGCGGCCGCGGCACGCTCACCCAGGTGCGTATCCGCGGGGCCGAATCCAACCAGCTGCTGGTGTTGATCGACGGCGTGCCAGTGAACTCCATCGATCAAGGCGACTTCAACTTCGCTGATTTCGCCATCGAGGACATCGAGCGGATCGAGGTGATCCGCGGTCCGCAGTCGGGACTCTACGGCGCCAATGCCCATTCCGGCGTTATCTCGGTGGTGACCAAGACCGGCCGCGGTCTCGCCAAGCCGGAGGTGAATGTGCGCGTCGAGGGCGGCTCGATGAACACCATCGCCGCCGGCGCCAGCGCCCGCGGCAGCAACGGGCCGTTCTACGGCGCGGTGACCGTCGATCACAACAATACCTCGGGCTACAACCTCTCCCGCTTCGGCAGCGAGCGCGACGGCAGCCACGCCACCACGCTCACGAGCAAGGTCGGTGCCGACCTGTTCCCCGGCTTCAACATTGAAGGCGCCGTGCGTTATACCGAGCGGCACACGCAATTCGATGCGCAGCCTTTCTTCGGCCCGTTCGAAGGCCTCGCCGCCGACAACGAGTTCGACTTCAATCATTTCCGCGGGATCAATGGCCGCGCCGCCGCGACCTGGTCGCTATTCGACGGCGCCTTCGTGCAGCGCCTCGGTGCCAGCCGCTATGATGAGAAGCGCCATGACGACGACGTCGTCTTCGGCTTCTTCAATTCCGACGGCTATCGCGACAACTTCGATTACAAGGCGACGCTGAAGCAACACACGCAATTGCTCGGCGGCGAGACGCATACTCTCTCCTTCCTGGCCGATTACCAGAAGGAATTCCTCACGATCAATTCCGCCTCGCTGTCCGGGCCATTTGGTGACCCGGCTGCTGCCGCCTTCTGGGCGAAAGGCGCCGAGCGCACGCGCACCGGGCTCGCCGGCGAATACGCGCTCGACCTGCCGTGGAACATGACCCTGACCTCGGCGCTGCGGCACGACGACAACAGCGGCTTTGCCGACGTCACCACCTGGCGTGAAACGATATCGCAGCGCTTTCCGTCGACGGGCACGCGGCTGCATGCCAGCATCGGCACCGGCGTCACCAATCCGACCTTCACCGAGCAATTTGGCTTCTTTGTCGGCAGCTTCATCGGCAATCCCGACCTAAGGCCGGAGCGTTCGCTTGGCTGGGACGCTGGCGTGGAGCAGGCCTTCTTCGACCGGCGCCTGGTAGTCGACGTGACCTATTTCGCTTCCGAGTTCGAGGACAAGATCGTCACCGTTTCCGCCGGTGGCGGGTTTCTGTCGACGGTAGTGAACGAGGAAGGCACCAGCCCCCGCCACGGCGTGGAGATCTCCGCCAAGGCGACGCCAACCGACTGGCTCACGCTCGCCGGTACCTATACCTACACCATCGCCAAACTCGCCGACGGCACGCCGGAGATCCGCCGGCCCAGGCACGCAGGCGCGGGATCGGCAACGATCAATATGCCCGACCAACGTACGCGCCTAACGGTCAACGTCGTCTACAACGGCAGCATGCCCGATACCTGGTTCCGTTTCCCGCTGACCCCGGTGACACTCGACGCCTATACGACCGTGGGCGGCATCCTGTCCTACGACCTCACGCCGACGACCACCGCCTATATACGGGCTGAAAACATCTTCGACAGCCACTATGAGGAGGTGTTTTCCTATCGAGCCCAGGGTTTTGCGGCCTATGCAGGGTTACGGGCGCAATTCAGGTGACGCGAAAACCTCCCTCTTCACGGAAACGAGAGAGTGACAGGGAGCCAGGCCCCCTGTTCACATTCCTTTGTTAGGTCATGGTATTGCGGTGTTTAATCGGGCAAGCTATCACGCGCGCAGTTGGCTGTTTTCCTTCGGGCATTTTTCGAGCGAGGAAACGTCATGACAACCCGTAAGCATAAGATCCTTCTCCTTGGCGCGGCCGCCCTGCTCGGCTTCGCGCTGGCGGCCGGCCCGGCTCTCGCGGACATGAAAGAGAATCCCACGCCGCCGCCGGCGCCCGCTGCCGACAAGAAAAAACCCGACGCCAAGAAAAAAACCAATGCGCCCACGACCGGGCAGCAGAAGAAAGACAAGCAGTCGCAATTCCTCGATGGCTACAAGACCGCCTATGACCTGATCAAGTCTGAGAAATATGAGGATGGTATAGCCGCCATGCTCGCGCTCGGACAGGATGATCATCCCGACGTCGCCACCAGCGTCGGCTTTGCCTGGCGCAAGCTCGGCGATTATGACAAGGCGAAATTCTGGTATGACCGCGCGCTGAAGGCTGACCCAGTGCATGTCGTCACCCTGTCCTATTACGGCATGTGGCATGCCGAGCAGGGTAACGTGCTCAAAGCCGAGGACTTCCTGCAGAAGATCAGCATGATCTGTGGTGGGAACGACTGCGAGCCCTACAAGAATCTCAGGGGCGTGATGGAGGGCAAGTTCACTTATTGATCGCCACCACCAAAGTCTTCGTTTTCTTCAAGTCGTCATGGCCGGGCTCGTCCCGGCCATCTCGTTTAGGTGGCGCTGTGTCCCTTATCACATGGCCAGCGAACTAGGTCTTGGCCCAATTCCAGAAGCATTAAGAGCGTAAGTCGGGTAGTCCGACGTGCGATGCGCTTCCGGCGATCACACGCTTAACCCGAGTTCTTCTCGGTTTCCGCCATCACCCAGGCCAGGTAGGTCTGATCCACGCTTTCGAACGGCAGCACCAGGATGGCCGGCGTTTCGTAGGAATGACGGGCTTTGACCCGCGCGCACACCTCCTCCGCCAGCGAGGCGCGGGTCTTGATCAGCATCACCACTTCCTCCGCGCGCTCGATTGTTCCCTGCCAGCGGTAATGCGATATCATGCCGGGTAAGATGTTCACGCAGGCCGCCAGATGCTGCTCGATCAGCGCCCGACCGGCCTCCTCCGCCTCGACAATGGATGGGTAGGTCGTATAGACGAAAACCGCGCGTTCCATTCGGTCATCCTCGATGCGATGGGCCGGCCTCGCCGATCTCGGGTCTTAGCCGATGTCGGCAATCCACCGATGTCGGTCTACCCGATATCGGACGTTCATTGCGTGGTAACGTATCGCGTTCGCAAGGCTCACCAAATGGTCCGCTCCGATCCCAGCTACGAACGAATTGCGTTTGTCGCCAGTTCCAGCCCGGAAGCCGCAAAGGCCCGCGAGGCGCTCGCGCGCCGCTACGGTGATGTCGATCCCGATTCCGCCGACGTGGTCGTCGCCCTGGGGGGCGACGGCCTGATGCTGCAAACCCTGCATCGCTTCATGCAGGCCGGCAAGCCGATCTATGGAATGCATCGCGGTACCGTCGGATTCCTGATGAATGAATTTTCCGACGACAAGCTCAAGGAACGGCTGGCGGCGGCGAAAATCGCGGTGATCCATCCGCTGCTGATGTGCGCCCGCGACATACAGGGAAAGGCCCATGAATCTTATGCCATCAATGAGGTCTCGCTGTTTCGCGAAAGCTATCAGGCGGCGCGGTTGCGGATTTTGATCGACGACAAGGAGCGTCTGTCCGAACTCGTCGCCGACGGCGTGCTGGTGTCCACGCCGGCGGGATCCACCGCTTATAATCTCTCCGCCCAGGGACCGATCATTCCGATCAATGCGCCGCTCCTGGCGCTGACCCCGATCAGCCCGTTCCGTCCTAGGCGCTGGCACGGCGCGCTGTTGCCGGACGCGGCCAAGGTGACCGTCGAGGTGCTGGAAGCTGACAAGCGCCCTTGCGCGGCGGTCGCCGACCATACCGAGGTGCGCTCGGTAAAATCGGTCGATATCCGGATGGACCACGACATTTCCATGCATATGCTGTTTGACCCCGGCCATAGCCTGGACGAGCGGATCATCCGCGAACAGTTCGGATATTGATGCGTCGCCCGCCCGGAACAGGGGATCAGTAATCCAGCACTGGGAACATGCGACGGCGCCACGCATTAGCGTCGGCTCCCCGTCGAGTGGTCGCATGTCTCAGACGAAGCGCATCAGGGTGGCCGTACTCCTCAATAATGCGGCAGGCAATATTGTATGCCGGGATGGCCGCACGCTGAGCGAAACGGTTGCCGCAGCCTTCACGCGCCATGGGATTACGGCGAGGCTGGATTTTCTTTCGGGTAGGGAGCTGAAAGCAGGCGCCAAGCGTGCGCTGCGGCAGGCCGAGAATAAACAGATCGACGCTCTCGTGGTCGGCGGCGGCGACGGCAGCATCGCATCCGTCGCGAGCGTATTTGCCGGTAGCGACGTCCCCGTCGGTATCTTGCCGCTCGGCACGCTTAATCATTTCGCCAGGGATCTCGGCATCCCGCTTGCGCTCGAGCAGGCGGTCGCGCTCATCGCCGCCGGTCAAGTGCAATCAGTCGATCTCGGTGAGGTCAATGGCAAGATCTTCGTCAACAACTCCTCCATCGGGATCTATCCGTATCTCGTGCTTGACCGCCAGCGCCTGCAGGAACGACGTGGCATGCGCAAATGGACAGCAATGGCTTTTGCGATCTTGCGCACGCTGCGGTATTTTCCGATGCGGCGGCTTCGCATTCGCGCCGGCGGACTGGCCGAGCCGTATCGAAGCCCCTGCGTCTTCATCGGCAACAATGAATATTGCCTAACCGGCCGGGCCGCCGGGAAACGCGAACGCCTGGATGCCGGCGAATTATGCGTCTATGTCGCCCAGCGACAGAGCCGCCTAGCCTTGTTTTGGCTCGCCTGCCGCTCGCTGCTTGGCTTCTTGGACCAATCGCGCGACCTGCGCGCGGTGAAAGTGCCTGACTTGGAAATCACCTCGCGCACCAGCCGGCTCCTGGTCGCGCTTGACGGCGAAGTGACGATACTGCGCCCGCCCCTGCGCTACCGGGCAAGGCCGAATGCGCTGCGGGTGTTTGCGCCATAGTGACAGCCGCGAGATTCAGCCAGACGACCTCTCACAATGACCCAGGCGAGCTATTATATACGACGTTCACCTTGAGATTTTGAAAAGGAACGAGTCTTTATGGCTACGAGGAAAATCAACATGCCTGCCAAGGAAGCAGTTATCGAGGAGGCGCCCGTTCGAAAGGGCCAACTGCGCCCCAAACAGGAGCGTTATTTGCTTCAGGTAGACCGGCAGACCAAGAAGAGCTTCGCCGATGTCGAGGAAGCAACCAAGGCGGGCGAAGCCGTGAAAAAGGCTTACCCGATGGTCATGGTGAGCATCTATGACACCGCGGAATCGGTCAGCACCGCGATTGCCTAGACGGGCTTAAGCGGCGACCAGCCGTTCGCCGGGGACGAAATCGTATTCCGCCGGCGGCTGCGGATCGGGTATGTCGAGAAGTTCGTCACACAACATGCGTGCTTCTTCTCGCGCGGCTTCGGTGGCGAAGCGGCGCAGCAGAGTCATCAGTGGCTCAATGTCACCGAGCATATTGCTCTCACAACGGGTGAGCACGCGCTCGACCATGCGCCGCTTCAGCCGGGATGCATCGCCGGTTTCGCCCAGCAGCACGTCCTCGTGCATGGCTTCGATCGCCTCGCGGAAGGCCGGATAGGTCGAAGCTGGAAGACCGGCTTTGTCATAGAGCGCGCGGAAACCCGCATTACCTTTGCCGTGGACGAGCCCGTAGACACGTTCGAGCGACACACCGGACAGCTCGGCCAGCGACTCCTCGAACAAGGCGCAATTGCCGCAAAGCAGCGCGCGCAGCACGAGGCCGGCGGTGAGCTGGCCGGTTTCGCGCAGATGCCGCACCAGCGGGCGCACTTCCGCGGTATTGGCGGCGAGCGTGACGGTGGCCTTCTCGCAAGCTTCGCTGACGACCCGCAGCGCCCGATCCTTGGCAAGCCATGCGCGTGATGCGACGAAATCAGCCAAAGTCTGCGAGAGTTTCGCAACCAGCGCCTGACGCGTCCCTACCGGCAGATTATCGGCAGCAAGAAGCGATTCACGGATGGCGGCGAGATGACCGTAGCGCGTTACGATACGGTCAATGGAAAACGGCGCGATGTCGGCATCCGGATTTTCGATCAGCTCGAGGCAAGCCTCGGCGGGACCGACTTCCGCGATGGCGGCGGCAACTGAACGCTGCAGCATCGGACGTCGCGCTATCGCCGCGACAATCTCGTGATGACCGGTGGCGACCATGTCAACGAGATCAGCATCGACGAACAGCGGGGAACGCTCCAGGATCGGCACGGCTACAAAGGGCTGATCAGCGGCAAGCCCATGCACCACCGCGGGTGGCGCGGCCTGGCTTGAGGCAAGAGCCTCCGCCAGCGCGCGGCGCACCAGCGGTGACGGATCGTCGAGCAGCATAAGCATCGCGCCTTCGCCGGCCGCGCGGTCATCCAGCGAAAGCGGAGAGAAAAGATAGGCCCGCGCCAGCGCCGTGGCGCCGTCGGCCCGCTCGCCGGCGGACGCGGTACGCAGCCATTGCAGGAACACACGGACGATCATGAGATCACTTACGCGCCATACGGGACAACCGCTCCTCACGGCGCCGGCGCCACGCCAGCAAAGTGATCCTACGGACGGTGCGTTAACAAAGAGTTCAGCATAACTCTTTACGAGTGTTGCCAAAGCGTTAACGCAGGTGGGCTCCCCCGCGGCTGGGGAAAGCTGGGCCACATCCGCAGCATATCTTGGAAAGATGAAGCGGACGGCCATTTGCTGCCGCGGAGAAAGAGGCGCCGCAGCGGGCGGGATCTGCACCGACCAGCAGCGTGCCCAATATCATGGTTAAGGCGCGGACCCCGGCCTCTGGCGCCCAGCTGGGCGCTACCTGCCCCAGCAAGGGGGCAATATGGTAACGAGTGCTGGAGCCGATTTTGCGAAGTGCCGTAACCGGTTTGGGAGGGGCGGAATGCAGCAGGAAAATGCTCAGCGACACCCCCGCGGGGGGCTTTATTTCGAGGATTTCATCGTCGGCAACAAATACGAGCACCGGCTCACCCGCACGGTAACGCAAATGGACAACATCCTTTTCTCCAATATGACGCTGAATCCCCAGCCGCTCCATATCGACCGGCATTTCTGCGAGACCGAAACCGAATGGGGCCAGCCGCTGATGAATTCGCTGTTCACGCTCGGGCTGATGATCGGCATTTCCATCAACGATCTCACCGTCGGCACCACCATCGCCAATCTCGGCATGACCGAAGTGAAATTCCCGAATCCTTTGTTCGAGGGCGACACCGTGCATTGCACGACCGAGATCGTTGGCAAGCGGGAATCCAAATCGCATCCCGGCGCAGGCATCGTCGAGTTGCATCACCGGGCCTACAAGCAGGATGGCACCATGGTCGCGGAATGCCGCCGGCAGGTCTTCATGCGCATGCGTTCAGGGGAAGATTGATGCGCTCTCTTCTGTTTGTTCCGGCCGACAGTGCGCGCAAGCTGGAAAAGTCACTCACCAGCGGCGCCGATGCCGTTATCATCGATCTTGAGGACGCCATCGCAGCGGACCAGAAGGAAGCCGCGCGCGCCAATGCGGCTGACTTCATCAAGGGGCTTCCGCCTTCATCGGCCCGTCCACCGATATTCGTACGGGTGAATGGCCTTGAAAGCGGGCTGACTGACGCCGATCTCGATGCGGTGCTGCCGGCCAGGCCGCATGCCGTGGTGTTGCCGAAGGGCGAAGGCGGCGCCTCCATCATCCATCTCGACGCCAAGCTCACCGCGCGCGAAGCGATGCATGGCATCAATGAGGGCGCCACAAAGATCTTCGCTTTCGCCATCGAAAGCGCCACTGCGCTATTCCTTGCCGGAACCTATGCCGGCGCAAGTCCGCGGCTGATCGGACTGACATGGGGAAGCGAAGATCTGAGCTACGAATTCGGCGGCACCAGCAGCCGTGACGCGCAGGGGCGTTTCTTCGAACCCTATCGCCTCGCGCGCACGCTCTGCCTCGCCGCTTCAGCGGCGGCACGCGTGGCGGCGATCGACACCGTCTTTCCCGACTTCCGCAATCCGGACGGGCTGCGCCGCGAGGCCGAAGATGCCGCACGGCAAGGCTTTACCGGCAAGATGGCAATCCATCCCGCGCAGATCCCGATCATCAACGAAGTGTTCGCGCCTTCGCCGGAGAAGATCGCATGGGCCCGGGCGGTAGCCGAAGCCTTTGCCGCGGCGCCGGACAAAGGCGCGGTGGCGGTCAATGGCGTGATGTACGACCGCCCGCATTTGCTGCATGCCGAGCAATTGCTCGCGCAAAAAAAATAATCGCGGCCTACTTATCGTCGTAGACCTTGCCGGGGTCGAATGCCCGTTCCTCCTCGCGAAATTCCAGCGTCGCACCGGCCTTGCCGAGCGGCAGCGCGCGATAGAAACATGAGCGCCGGCCGGTGTGACAGGCGCCCGGCCCCTGTTGCTCGACTTTCAGCCAGAGCGCGTCCTGATCGCAGTCTACGCGCAGTTCGACGACGCGCTGGGCGTGGCCGGAGCTTTCGCCTTTGCGCCACAGCTGCTTGCGCGAACGGCTGAAATACCAGGCGTCGCCGCTTTCAATGGTCTTGCGCAGCGCTTCGGCGTTCATGTGCGCCACCATCAATAGCTCGCCGGATCCTGCGTCGGTGACGACGCAGGTCATTAACCCGTCGGCATCGAATTTGGGCTGGAAGGCCAGCCCTTCTTCGACTTGGCCGGTGGAGCCACGTGAGGCAAATGCATTGGCTTGATCGGACACGGAAAGCTCCAGCATCGTCATCGCCGGGTGGCATTTTAGCTTACGCAGACTGCGTAAACTTGTCTGTGCTCCCGGTAATTTCTGTGAAATGATGGATGCGCGGGCTAAACCCGTGCCTAAGCGTCCATCAATCATCTCGCATGCAAATTTGCTCGGGCACAGACTTCTTGTCCGGCAAGGGCAGTCTATATAGTTGTTTGGGCCAGCGAGGCAAATCGGCCTACCGACTGCGGATAGCGATGCTGAACGACATCTATAACAATCGTATTCTAGAGCTGGCCGGGAATATCCCCCGAATCGGCCGCTTGCCCGCGGCCGATGCCACGGCGACCGCCCATTCCAAGCTGTGCGGATCGACTGTCACTGTCGACTTGAGGATGCAGGACGACACCGTCACCGACTTCGCGCATGAGGTGAAAGCCTGCGCGCTGGGGCAGGCATCGTCATCCATCATGGCGCGCAATGTGGTTGGCGCCAAAGCCGCCGAACTGCGCGATCTTCGGGAAACTGTTCGCCGTATGTTGAAGGAAGACGGCGCGCCGCCCTCGGGCAAGTGGGCGGATATCGCGGTGCTCGAGCCGGTGCGGGATTATAAGGCGCGCCACGCCTCTACGATGCTAACCTTTGATGCCGTGGTTTCGGCGATCGATCAGATCGAAAGCAAGCGCCGCAGCGCCTGACGCTACTTCGGAGCGCCGACGCCGCCGGCTTCGATTGCCTTGGCCGGAACGAGCTCGGCATGAGCGTCCCCGCGCGCGGGCGGCTGTTCCGCGCAGCTCGCGGCAAACTGCGGCAGATTTTGCGGCACGCCGCTGTTGCCAACGCGGATCGTGGTGGCGACATCGATACCGTTGGAGGTCGTCACCATCAGCGAGCGGCTGCCCGATCGCGATAGCGTCTCCACCACGCTAATCGGCATCACGCCGCGTGCGAGTGAAGCGAGCTCCGTCTCCTTGATTTCCGAGGTGATGATATTCAGCGGAACCGAGCGCCGCCCGACGGCAATCTCCACCTGCTTCAGCGGTTCGGCCGACCGGCGCCGCTCCACATAAGTCACATCGTAATTGTCCTTGCCGCCGCAGGCCAGGATGATGTCGAAGCTGCCGATCTCGTCGCCTTCCACAGTGAGCGGATGCCGTCGCCGTAGCGAAGCCTGACCCGGCTTGCCCTTCATCATCCAGCCGCGCTCGCTTGGCGGCACACGCGGCATCGGCTGTGCCGACATCGAGACCGAGATCGGCTCCGAGCCGCTAGCCTGCAGGCTGGTGGACGTGTCCAATCCCATGCTGCGGATTTCGGACTGCTGCAGACGTCGCATCGGCTCCCAGGGCGGAATCCGCAGCGAGGTTTCAAGCAGGTCGATCGAGCCGCCCATTTCGATCGGTGTATTGCGCGAGCCGGCCGATGTCGCGCTGAACGATCACAAGATCCTCGGCGCTATAGTTCGCGGCGGCGGCATCTTCACGCCGGTCGCCGAGCCAGATCTCATGCACCAGCACCTGTGCTTCCGGCGGCACATAGCGCTGTTTGCCCGCGAGCAGGAGGTAAGCACACATCGATTCGCAATCGGCGCGGGGAGAAAGCATGGCGCGGACGGCCCCGGCGCCGCCCGGGGGAAGCTTGTTCAGCCTGCCTACGGTCGTATTGATGCCCAGTCGGCGAACGCTGCGGCCGAGCGCCAAGGTGCCGAGCACGGAGCCGCCGCTTGAATCGAGCACCAGCGTTGCACCCGTAACGTCACGGCCGCGTGTGAAGGTGGCGAAGTCGCTGGGGGTTTCTTTGGTAATTGCGCCGACGGCAGAGATGAAGGTGCGGCATTCCGCGCCACAAGCGCTGGCGGGACCCTCCTGCACCAGCTCAAACCGCATAGGTAAAGTCCGCACATCACCTGCGGACGTGGCCGATGTCAGGCCCACGACGGCCAAGACGGTCAAGACAAACGCCGTTACGCCAGCTTGGCGTGGCAGCATTATCAATCCCCCTCGCCGCCTCCTGCGTGAAGTTCTTCCTCACGTTCCGGAAAACGGCAGTACACTCACCCCGGCCATTATTTTTATGAGCGATAGAGATTCGGGTCTACTGCAAAAATGACACAGGCATCAGGCAGTGGGGGACCTGTTGCACAATGACCACAAAAAGTAGGGGGTGTTGGCATTGGAACCGCGCTTTTTACCCATGGCGTGGCGGAATTTCCCCGAAATAAGGCAATGGCCGCGGCGGGCGGCGCGCGCAGCGGTGGTGACATACCGTTACGTTTTGTCGCCTCTTATCGGGCCCCGTTGCCGGCATCTGCCAGGCTGCTCGGATTATGCCGAGGAGGCGTTTGGCCGATTTGGTTTGTGGGCCGGCGGGTGGATGACCTTAGCGCGCGTGCTGCGCTGCCAGCCTTGGGGAACGTCCGGCCTCGATTTTGTCGCGCGCGAGGCGCCCCCCTCTGCGCGATGGTGGCTGCCCTGGCGCTATGGCACCTGGCGCGGGACCAATCCTGCGCCGCCCGAAGCCGGCGATCCCTGACTGCAGCGCCGGGTCAGCGACGAAAGTGCGGAAGCGAGCCCAATGGTGGAGAGCCTGGTCACGCCCGGTCTGCCCTCGCCTTGGTCGGGCGCAAGCTCGATACGGTCCTCGGCGGCCGCGGACTCAAAGGCCCGCATCGGCACCGGCGCACGCCGAATGTCATAGCGCTTGCTGACAGTGTTGCCGCTCACCGGCTCTGCCGGGGGTGCCAGCTTGAACTCCTGCTTGGCAGCGACGAACTTCAACGGAATGAACGAATTTTCCTTCGGGCCGACTTCGCGGGCATAGCCCACCATGAGCTGGTCGCTACCGAGGCAACTCACCCGCAGCATCGTCTTGCGGTATTCCGCCCCGCCTGGATCGGTCATGTCGATGGATTTGAAGATAATGCCGCGATCGTTGATACGCTCGTCGTAAATCCAGCTGCTCTCCACCACGCTGCGGGTATCGATATTGAACCGCACCATCTCCTCGCGGGCGAGCGCGCGGATTGATTCGTGCGGTATTTTGTCGGCGGCGTCGAGCAAGCCCGGCTGGATGCCCATGTCGACCAGATAACGCCTGATCAACTGCTGATTCCGCGCCTTGAATCGTGCACGCAGTTCCGCTGGTATGTGCATGCCCTTCGGCAGGTAGCCTACGACCACAGTCTTGGCTGCGTGGATGCCGAGATGCGCCTCCGGCGCGATCTCGCGCAGGCGTGCGCCGACGATGGCATAGACGCAGGCTGAGTTGCATTGCGAGGAGATGCTGGTCAGCCGCGCTGTCAGCGGCCGGTCGGAGCGCTTGGCGCTGGCGCACTGTTTGGGTTCCCCTTCGCAGGCCTGCGGGATGGTGCGGGCCACCCGGGCGGTCATCCCGTGCTCGCGCATCAGTCGGCCCATGGCAATGGATTCCGTGGTGATCCCGCCGGGCGAATTGAAATAAATCGGGAGCTTGCCGGCTTTGCCGCCCTGGCGCTGGAGGAAAGCGCGCATGCGCTCGGCTGTGCCGTGAGCGATAGCGCCTTCGGCGGCGATCCATTGATCGCAGCCCGGGCCGCAGGAATTCGGCTCGCCCTGCGCGAGATAGAAGACCATCGGGTTTTTGACCGGGATTGCAGCGAGGCGCTTGCCGGGACTTTTCGCCTGCGCAGCCGCGGCTGGCAGGCAGGCCGCCAGCAAAAACACCGCAGCGAAAAGACATTGTCCGGCTATTTTCATGCCCCCTCCCAAAAGGCAGTCTACCCAGAAAAATATCCCGGTGTCATGTCAGAGAATTGGAAAGCCTCGATGAAATCTTTTTGATTCTGCGTGGGCATGGACACGAGCCTCCAAGCGACAGCATCTTGAGCTAGCCCCCTCCTCAATATTGCACTAGGCGCGATTTATGCTAGCCACGGGGGACAGGGTTCAGCTTTCATGCTGTTCCTGCAATCGAGAAGACCGCTTACCCGCGCTCGTTCGCGGGAGTGAGCATAGAGGAGTTGATCATGGTCGCCCTGACCTTTCCCGACGGCGCGCGCCGCGAATTCCCCGACAACATCACCGGCCTCGACATCGCCAAGGGCATTTCGCCCTCGCTGGCCAAGCGCACGGTCGCCATGGCGCTCGACGGCGTGGTCGTTGACCTCAATGACAAGATCGGGAGCGACGCCAAGATCGAATTCCTCACCCGCGAGGATCCCCGCAGCCTGGAGTTGATCCGGCACGACGCCGCGCATGTGCTGGCTGAGGCGGTGCAGACTTTGTGGCCGGGAACGCAGGTAACCATCGGCCCGGTGATCGACAACGGATTTTATTACGATTTCTCCCGCAATGAGCCGTTCACGCCGGAGGACTTCCCTGCGATCGAGAAAAAGATGCGCGAGATCATCGCGCGCGACAAACCTTTCAGCAAGGAAGTTTGGTCGCGGGACGAAGCCAAGCGCGTGTTCCGCGATATGGGCGAAAGCTTCAAGGTCGAACTGGTCGATGCGATCCCGGAAGATCAGCAGATCAAGATTTATAAACAGGGCGACTGGTTCGATCTCTGCCGCGGTCCGCACATGACCTCCACCGGCAAGGTCGGCAATGCCTTCAAACTGATGAAGGTGGCGGGCGCCTATTGGCGCGGAGATTCAAACAAGCCGATGCTCACCCGCATCTACGGGACGGCATTCGCCAAGCAGGAAGAGCTCGACGCGCATTTGAAGCAGATCGAGGAAGCCGAGAAGCGCGACCACCGCAAGCTGGGCCGCGAGATGGACCTGTTTCATTTCCAGGAAGAAGGCCCCGGCACTGTGTTTTGGCATGCCGCCGGTTGGACCATCTTCCAGGAAATCGTCGCTTATATGCGCCGGCGGTTGCGCGGAGATTATCGCGAGGTCAACGCGCCGCAGCTGCTCGACAAGTCGCTATGGGAGACGTCCGGCCACTGGGGATGGTTCCGCGAGAATATGTTCAAGGCGCAGTCGGCGGGTGACGAGACCGAAGGACGAACGCGTTTTCGCCATCAAGCCGATGAACTGCCCGGGCCACATCCAGATCTTCAAGCACGGGCTACGGTCTTATCGAGAACTGCCGCTACGCATGGCTGAATTCGGCGTGGTGCATCGATACGAGCCTTCCGGTGCGCTACACGGACTGCTGCGCGTGCGCGCCTTTACCCAGGACGACGCGCATGTGTTCTGCACGCAGGAGCAAATGGCGGAAGAATGCCTGAAGATCAACGATCTCATCCTGTCGACCTATACCGATTTCGGTTTTGAGGGTGAACTTACGGTCAAACTCTCAACGCGGCCGGAAAAGCGTGTCGGCTCCGATGCGGCCTGGGATCACGCCGAGGGCATCATGCATGAAGTGCTTAAGCAGATCGCTGCGCAAGGCAGCAATCGCATCAAGACTTCGATTAATCCCGGCGAAGGCGCATTCTATGGTCCGAAATTCGAATATGTGCTGCGCGATGCGATTGGGCGGGATTGGCAATGCGGCACCACGCAAGTGGATTTCAACCTGCCGGAGCGGTTTCAGGCCTTCTATATCGCCGCGGATGGCTCCAAGCAGACGCCGGTGATGATCCACCGCGCCATCTGCGGATCGATGGAGCGTTTCCTCGGCGTCGTGCTTGAGCATTATGCCGGCCACTTGCCCCTCTGGCTGTCGCCGATGCAGGCCATGGTGACCACCATCACCTCCGACGCCGATGCCTATGCCGCTGACGTTCTGGCGGCCGTGCGCCGCGCGGGACTGCGCGCCGACGTCGACCTGCGCAATGAGAAGATCAATTACAAGGTGCGCGAGCACTCACTGGCCAAGGTGCCGGTGATGCTGGTCGTGGGTAAGAAGGAATCGGCCGAGCGCTTGGTCTCGATCCGCCGCTTGGGCAGTGATGGGCAGAAGGTGATGCCGCTCGATGACGCCGTGAAGATGCTGGTGGAGGAGGCCACTCCGCCCGACGTGAAGCGGATAAAATCGGCGTCATAACTCCTGTTGATCTCCCAAGGAGGATCAACCCGCTAGCGCGCCATCACTTCGATTTCGCCATCGACGCCGGTGATGACCTTGAAGCCGCGCTCGTAAACCTTGCCCTCGTTGCGGGCAATGGCGCGGTAGTCGCCTTCCGCCAGAATGTAGCGCGGGAAAGCGCCGATTGATTCCTTGATCACGTCGCCTGAAGGCGTCATCACCGACCAGGCGGTATTCGCCAGCGCCTCGCCGCCCGGGGCGCTGACCAGCTTCAGCGTCACAATCGCTGCGCGGTGATTAACCGCCACATCGGTAAGCTTGCCCGACTTCACGCGGATATCCGAGCGCACGACGGCGTTGGCGTCGCCGTAATTGGAAACGATGTAATAAGTGCCCTCCGGCAAGGGTACCACCTCGCCGGTCACCACGTTCTGCGCGATCGGCCGCCGGTCAGTTGGCTCAAACTGACTGCCTTTGTAGATGTCGAAAGAGACTTGGCTCGGCGGGATGCGCGAGTCCCCCACCCGTCCTTCGACCCGCAATCCGCCTGCCTTGATTTCGAAAACCTCGCGCACGGCTTCCGAGCGCAATTGCACCGGCTTCACCGCGCTGGCGAGCCCGAAGCTGACATGCACCACATAACCGCCCGGGGGCAGCAGCAAAGTCGGCGCGGCCGCCTTCTCTTCTTTTATAAGTTTGAACACTCCGTTCTGGTCCGGCTTGTCGGAATAGATCCGCCAGAGCAAGCCGGCGGTGATGCCCGGCGGCTCCGGGCCGAAACGTGCAGCCAACATGAGTGGCACCTGACCGGCCGGAATGACAGACGCACCCTGTGCGGGCGCGCTACCCGATGGCGCGGCACCGGGGGTGGACGCATTGGGCGGCGAACTGACCACCCCGCCACCCGGCGGCGCCAGGCTCATCGCCGGTGGCGGCGGAACCGAAGGGATGGGAGCGGGCGGAATTGGCGGGCCAAAAATCGAATTGCCCCACTGCGCCGACGCGGATTGAGGCATCCAAATCGCACAAATGAATATGGCAGCCTGCATCATCCGGCAGGCACCGGTGGAAAGCCCCAAGGTCGTCATGCCCGCCATTTCGACTGGAATCGCGGCTATTTCAAGCCAGTGACCGGGTTTGTCACCCGTTGCGGCCTATGTTACCCGAACACGCCGCTGGTGTCCCGCTTCCGAAGTTCGTGATACGTCGCGGCGTCCTCTGGCACGAACTTCGGAAGCAAAGGGACACCAGCAACTTTATGAATCTAGTGCCGCTTTTCGATTTGAAGTTCCTAGAAGAGCCTGCCGCAGCTGGTGTAGGAACTTCAAATCGGCGGCACTAGGAGCCCAAAATGCCGGAAGCACTCGATCTGTTAAAGACCCGCCGTTCCGTTAAGGCGATGGAACTGGCCGGACCGGGACCAGCCGCCTCCGAGATCGAGACCATGTTAACCGTCGCCTCGCGGGTGCCCGACCATGGCAAGCTCACGCCCTGGCGGTTCATTGTATTTGAAGGCGATGCGCGCTTTGCAGCAGGCGACAAGATCGCTGCGGTCTTCGCCGAGAATTATCCAGATGCCACGCAGGATCAGGTGGACAAGGAACGCGAAAGACTGGCGCGCGCGCCGTTGGTGATTGCAGTGGTCAGCCGGGCCGCCGAGCATAAGAAGATTCCGGAATGGGAGCAGGTTCTTTCCGCCGGCGCCGCCGCGATGAGCCTCGTCTTGGCGGCTCACGCGCTCGGCTATGCTGCCAATTGGATCACCGAATGGTACGCCTATGACCGTCGCGTGCTTGATTCATTCGGCGTGGGGCCGCAGGAACGTGTCGCCGGGTTTATTCATATCGGCCGCGCAAACGGTCCGGCTGAAGACCGCGACCGCCCTTCGCTGCGCGAGATCGTCACGCGATACGCGGGTTAACTCTGAAGTCGAAGAGGCTTCGGATTTTCACCATAGTTACGTGCTCCGCTTGTTTGCTGGCCGCCGGGGCCGGATCATAGCGGGCGGTTCGGAGGGTCTTGTCCGTGTTTGAGGGGTCTGCCCGTGTTTGAGGTTTTTACTCGGCGCGCACGAAACGGAGATCAGATGGGCGGGGAGGCCTCCGCGCCCGTTGCTCCTAAGCGACCGAGCGTGGCGCTCGCGCTTGGCGGCGGTGCCGCGCGCGGCTTCGCGCATATTGGTGTGCTGCGCGCGCTGGTCGCCAAGGGCATAACGCCTGACATCATCGTCGGCACATCCATCGGCGCCGTCGCGGGCGGTTGTTTCGCTGGCGGTGCGCTCGATACCCTGGAGCAGTGGGCGCGCAGCCTCACCGTGCGCGGAGTCCTCGGCTATCTTGATGTCAGCCTCTCTGGCTCAGGCCTGATCGGCGGCAACCGGCTGGCCAGCCATCTGGAAGCCGCGCTCGCCAAGACCATGATCGAAGATCTGCCGATCCGTTTTGCCGCGATTGCCACAGAGGTGCGCACTGGCCACGAAATCTGGCTCACTCATGGCCGCCTGGTGGAAGCGCTGCGGGCATCCTATGCGCTGCCCGGAATTTTCCCGCCCGTGCGGATCGGCGGCCGCTGGCTGGTCGATGGCGCGCTGGTCAACCCGGTGCCGGTTTCAGCGGCGCGCGCCCTTGGCGCCCGCGTGGTCATAGCCGTCAACCTCAATGCCGATCAATTTGGCCGCGGCATCACCATCGTCAGCCACGGCTCCGATGCCAGTGACGATGAGCCGGTCGAACTGCCGAAGCCGACCAACCGGATCGGCGCCTTCTTCAGCGCCGAACGCGCGCTCAAGCGACAGTTCCTCGGAGAGGCCGGCCGCCCTGGTCTCTCGACGGTGATGGTGGACGCCTTCAATGTAATGCAGGATCGCATCACGCGCTCCCGGCTGGCCGGCGACCCGCCTGACGTTTCGATTAATCCTCGACTGGGACCCGTTGGCTGGTTCGACTTCCATCGCGCCGAGGAAGCGATCCAGCTGGGCGCAGAAGCCGCCGACAAGGCGAGCGAGACGATCAACGAGGCGATCGCAGCCCTGGCTTAAAACATCGCGCGCGTTGTTGGGTGCGGCGTAAATCTCTTTATCGGCGACCGGTTCCGCGCTTCGAGGATCACGCCGTCTGGATGTAACTCTTCAACGCGTCGGATTCCTGCTCCATCTCTTCGATGCGGTGCTTCACCACATCGCCTATGGAGATGATGCCGGCAAGCCGACCCTGGTCGATCACCGGCACATGGCGGAATTTGCCGGCGGTCATGCGCTCCATGATGGAGTGGAGGGTTTCGTCCAGCGTACAGGTGACGACTTTGCGGGTCATCACCTGCGAGACCGGCGCCTGCATCGCGGCAACGCCGCGATCGGCAATCTCGCGCACGATATCACGTTCGGAAAGGATACCGACGACGCGATCGTCAGCGCCGAGCACGACCACCGCCCCAATACGGCGTTCGGCCAGGAGCTTCGCCGCGGTATCAAGCGACACGCTCGGCTCCAAAGTGACGACGTCGCCGCCTTTTATATCAATAATCGATTTGACGATCATCGCGGCCTCCTTGCTTGCGGTGCTCACGCTATGATCCACCCGCGGCGTTACGCCCGCAAGCCTTTCCTACTGCGGCAGGTCCTCGCCGCGCTCCTGCCCGCGCATCGTCCGCGGCACGGGATCAAAGAACGAAAATAACAACAAGCCCGCGAGAAAGCCTCCGATATGCGCTTCCCATGCAACAGACTGGCCGGCTCCCATCAGCGTCGGCGAGCCAAGGCCAAAAAGCAGGTTGAGACCAAACCACACGACAAGAAAGACGAAAATGCGTGGATCACGTAAAGCTGAAAGCAACGGTAGCGCGGCAATGTGATAGGCGCGCTCGTCTTTCTGCTGCCAGAGCGCAATCGGACCATGCGGCTGGAATGCAAACCGAATGGCCGCCGCCATCATCCCTGACACTGCGGCTGAAGCGCCAATCACCGGAAATACCTCTCCCGCGTGCGTGATCAGATGCGCGCCGGCCCCGGCTGCCGCGGTGGTCGCGAAGAACAGCAGAAACCGCGCCATGCCAAAGCGACGTGCCACGGCGCTGCCGAAGGGAACGAACCAGAGCGAATTGATGGCCAGATGCGTGATGTCGGCATGAATCAGCGCATAGCTCACGAAGGTCCAGACCTGCGCTCCAATGCCGCCGGGCCAGGCGCCTTCGAGCTGGAGCGCGGTGTCATAGCGCGCCGGGATGAAAGCAAACAACATCAGCAGCTCGAGATCCTGCCCGGCGTCGAGTACTAAGGATCGGAAAACATGGATGCCGGCAAATACCGCGATCGCGGCGATGATCACCGCCGGGATGTTAAAGATCGGCTCTGAGGATTGATTCACGGCGGGGTCCCTGCGCCTGCCCACATAGGCTTCCGCAGCGCCATCGGCAAGCGAGGCGGCACCCAAAAAAAGAGGGAGGGCGCTAAGCCCTCCCTGCCGGAGCCCTCTAGTAGTCGGTGTGTCAGCACCCACGCTTCGCGGCGCCAGTCACGTCTCCACACTTCCCCGCGAAAACTTGCGCAGAAATTAGCGGATCACGCACCGTGCGCAAGCGCGAAGCGGAATTAATGCTAACGCGCGAGAAGCGCGGAAATTAAGCAAGCGCATCGTGGCGGCGGCACGGCCCCTGCTCCTCCAACCAATGAAAACTTAAACGCGCATTCAGATGTCCCGGCAAGGGACAGCCCAAGCGGAAGCATGCGCGACAATAAGACAGGAGCAAGGAATGAAGCATGCATCAAGCCACGACGTGTTCGAATACTGGAACAAGCGGCGGGGCTATCACACCGCTCCCGAACGCGGCGACATCGAGCCCGGTCCGATCCGGCGCGCGCTCGGGGATACCTTCATTCTCGCCCAGGATGCCCTAGGCACCTATCGCTTTCGCCTTGCCGGCACACGCAGCTGCGCGCTGTTTTGCCGGGAATTGAAAGGCTCGGAGTTTATCGCGTTGTGGGCCCAGCCGGAACGAGCCGGCATGCTGAAACTGATGAGGGGCGCGACGGGGGAGTCGGCTGGTTTCATCGCCGGCGTGAGCGGACACAACGCGGATGGCGCAATGATTGACCTCGAATTGCTGCTGCTGCCGCTTCGGCATCGCCATCGCAGTCAAACGCGGCTGCTCGGCGTGCTGGCGCCACTGGTGCCGCCTTACTGGCTGGGAACAACGCCGGTGGAAGGCTTGACCTGCGGTACGATACGCTACCTCGGTCCGGACTCCGAGCATGTCGCAGCGCCGCGTCTTGTCCCCGGTATGGAAAACGGCCGCGTGCGCCGAGGCCTGACGATCTATAACGGCGGCCGATCCTAAGGAAGGGCCTGGGTTCTTTAGACGGGTAAACGCGGCGTTAAGGATAGTTGCCTACTCTGCTTGGGGTCGAATTTGCGGAGGAGGCTCATGGCAATGTTGATGGCGCATCCACGGGCGAAAATCCTGCCTCTGAACGAGGAGCGCCGCCGACATCAGCGGGTCAGGATCGACCTGCTTGGCCGCCTGATGCTGGAAAATCGCCAGGAATACCCCTGCCGGATCATCAATATGTCCCCTGGCGGCGCCGCCGTCATGGCCGACGCTCCAGGCAAAGTCGGCGAACGCGTGATTGCTTATGTCGATCACCTGGGCCGCCTGGAAGGCAAGATCGCCCGCGCATTCGAAGGCGGCTTCGCCATGTCGATCGGAGCAACGCCACGCAAACGCGAAAAACTTGCCGCTCAGCTGACCTGGCTCGCCAACCGCCAAATCCTGAATCTTCCGGAGGATCGCCGCCACGGCCGTATCGTGCCGCGCAACCCAATGGCCCAACTGATCCTCCCGAACGGGGTCAATATCACCTGCCGGGTCATCGACATTTCCCTGTCTGGCGCCGCAATTGCGGTCCCGCCCGCGCAATTGCCGCCGATCGGAGCTGCGGTGACTATCGGCAAGACCCCGGGACGCGTGGTTCGCCACATCGACGACGGTTTTGCTATCGAGTTCACCCGGCTGCTGCATCCCGATTTTGTGGAAGAGAGCGTCACCGGCGCGTAACGCTGGGTCGCTCACCGGAGCGATAACCGCTTTTCCCCACGATGTAAGACAGCTTTCCGCGCCTGATCCTTGCGTCCTAAGATTAAGCCTCGCGCTGCGCAGCGCGAGCGGCCGCAGTTGCAGTGTGCAGCGCCTAATATTCGAAATTTTATATAAATTCTATTAGATCAAATTTTATTAGTGCTTGAATAAAAGAAGTACAGTATTCAACCTGCTTTTTAATCTGCTTATATTCAAAGTTACTTGCCAGATTTAGCTGAGATTCAAAGTATTTGTGCGAAATGTGGTCCCCTTAGTACGGGAGGGGGCCACGAATGCAGTGGTGTTCCAAAACAATACTTGCCACCTGCTATCTTCTGGCTGGCATGACTTTGTTGCCGACGCACCGCGCCATGGGCGCGTCCGAGCGGCCGGTTTTTATTTCCGTCGGGCAGGAGACTAAGCCGCCGGCCGGCTGGAGGCAGTTCTGCACTGACAATCCGCGCGACTGCGAGGCCCAAGACGGCAGTGCACGCGACGTGGTGCTCAATTCAAAGACCTGGAGCGATCTCATTCGCATCAATCGCTGGGCCAATGACAACATCGAACCAATGACCGACATGGAGCATTGGGGCGTGGTGGAACGTTGGGACTACCCCGAGGACGGTTACGGCGACTGCGAAGACTACGTGCTGCTGAAACGGCAGTTGTTGATAAAGGCCGGATGGCCGCGTAGCGCGCTACTGGTCACCGTCGTGCGCGACAAGAAAGGCGACGGTCACGCCGTCCTGACGGCAAAGACCGACAAGGGCGAGTTCATTCTGGACAATCAAAACGAGAGCGTCGTTCTTTGGTCGGAAAGCGGCTACCGCTTCGTGAAACGCCAGTCGCAAGTCAATCCGAATGCCTGGGTGGCGCTGGGTGATCCGCCGCCGGCCACCACCACGGCCAGCGCGCGCTGATCAAACAGAGGAGATCGCGGTCCGGTCACGTCCCCACCCCTCCCCGTCCCAGACCGGGTCGCGAGCGGCCGGCCTTCCCCAAAGGCCGGCCGCACAATTTTTGGGGTCTTCTGGTGGCGAGCCGCGCTTAAGCCCAGCGTATCGATCAATCAATCGATCCGCTTGAGGCCTTTCGCATAGCGCTTCCATCGCCGGACATAAATGTCGGCGCCTTCGCGTATCATCTGCATGATGCGGTCGTCGACACTGCGGATCGCGCGCGCGGGCGCGCCGACGATCAGCGAATTGTCAGGAAAGACCTTGCCTTCGGTCACCAGGGCGCCGGCGCCGACCAGCGAATTCTTTCCGATCTTCACGCCATTGAGCAAGATCGCGCCCATGCCGATCAGGCTGTTATCGTCCACCGAGCAGCCGTGCATGATGACGTTGTGACCGATCACGCAATTGCTGCCGATCGTCATGGGGAATCCCGGATCGGTATGCAGCGTGGCGTTATCCTGGATCTGCGAGCGCTCGCCAAGCTCGATCCACTCATTATCGCCGCGCACCACAGCCCCGAACCAGACGCTGGCCTCGCGCTTCAGCCGCACCTTTCCGATCAGCACCGCTGTGTCTGCCACCCAATAACTGCCCGCCTCGGGAAATTCCGGCGCCTGGCCGTCGAGCGCGTAGATCGTCATTCACGTCTCCGTGCCGCGCGTGATCAGCAAGTGGGCACCGGTGTTATGTCCGGTCGCAAAATTACTAACGGCGCATGATCTCTTGTTCGGCGAAACGATCCACCTGCCGGATCATGCGCGGAACAACCTGCCATGTTGCGGAACGTTTGGCGAGACGGCGCGCGATCAGCAAAAGTGGGCACCGGTTCTGCGTCCGGTCGCGCGCCTAATTATAAGGTGGCGCATGACCTTCTCGGCGAACCGGCGTCCACTTCGCCGGATCATGCGTGGTCAGGCGCCGAACAAGCCCAGTGCATGCAGGGTCATGATCACCACCGTTCCCGACATCATGCTCCAGAATCCCGCGAGGACCGTCGCGAGCATGACGAACTCCAAACGGCGGCCGAGCATCCGGCGTGCGCGCAGCGTGTTGCGCATGATGATGAAGGGCGCGGCAAAAACCAGAAAGGGCACTGCGGCGAAGGCGGAAGGAGCCGGCCCGTTCTTCAACAGGCGAAAGCTCGCGGGACGCTCTGTGAGGTACTGATAGCCCGTCGCAATCAGGCCCGAGAAGGCAAATCCAAACGCCAGGGCAAGAAACGACTCGATCTGTTCGGGGGACACGAAAACCCTCAGCACCACGGAGAACGACTGGATTTTCGCCGCTTGGCCGCTCCCAGGCCAGCGCATAGTTAAGAAAAGGTTAATGGCGCCTAAGGCGCGTGGGCTCCGTTCTTTAGTGGCGCGCGGCCGTGCCATAATCGCCTTTGATTCGTTTGTTGTTTTCCCATGCAAAGGACGCGACCATGAGCTACGCGATAGGCGGACGGTCCCCGCGTCGCGCGCGTGAATCCACGCGTAGCCTGCTCCTCCTGCCCTCGCTGATCTTCCTCGGCGTCAGTTCGATCGCAGTGGGCTACGTGGGCTATGTGCTGTGGCCGCGCTGGCCGGGGCCAGCCGTCGCGCCCAATACGCCTTCGCTACCGATCATCGTGGGCGGCACGGCCTTTAACGTGCCGCCGGCGGCGATCCGGCGTCCGGTGCAGCGCAAGCCGGGCACGCAGGAGCGGATCGATCTCGTCTTCGTATGGCCGTCGCTTGCGCCGCCCGCGAACGCCGCGGAAGCGGGACCGCAGGGCGCTTCCGCCGGTGCCGAGGCCGCCCATCCGTTCGAGCGCATTTTCCTTGCCATCGCGGCTGGCGACGGCAGCCCCTCGCCGCTGCAGCGGATGCAGACGATCTACCGGCGCTATCTCGCGCCTGAAACGCTGTCGGCGCCCAGCGGGCTGATCATGCTCGCCTTCAGGAAAGATACGCCCTATCAGAACGAGGACTTGTTCTACACGCCTGACATGCCGGAGCGCTTCATTCTGCGCTGTACGCGCGACGGATTGGGGCCGACGCCCGGCACCTGCCTGCACGAGCGAAGCATCGGGGGCGCCAATATCACCGTGCGCTTTCCGCGCGCCTGGCTATCCAACTGGGCCAGCGTGGCCGACGGGATCGATCGCTTGATCTCCCGGCTACAGTCGCACACGCACTAAAATCAAGCCGGTGAAAACTCGGGGAGTTAGGCCGCGCTGTTGGGCTCGAGATCAATGCCTAGGATCGGCATCTCGAAAATATAAGAGCGACCGCCTCTCTGGTCGTCAAGGAACAAGACGCCGATGAATTCCTCGCCGAGATAGGCCTCGACGGAATCCTGCTTGCGCGGGCGCGCCGCCACACGCAGCTTCTCGTTGTCGAACTTACGCTTCAAATAAACGTCCAGACGCTTGGCGTCCTGCGTGCCGCCTTCCGACTCCCCGATCGGAATTTCCATGCGCAGATTGTACGACCGCTCATCGTCATCGTCGTCGGCGGTGAGATCGCCGATGGGCTCCTCGCCCAAATAAACTTTCGCGGTGTCGCCCTTTTGCGGCGCTATGCGGATGCGCACATTGCCGAACAAGCGCTTTAGATAAGATTCAACCTGCTGGGTTTCTTTGACGTCCACGTCTGCTGCTCCGGTTCGATTGCGCGCGCCTGGCGCCCCGCATTTAGAGCGCACATGCACCTTCCTAGCGCCGGGGTCAAATTCCCGGGTCGTATAGCATCTGGTCCATGAAGCGCGAGGGCTCGGCGCAGCCGGCGGTGCCGACCACCTTGGCGGGAACGCCGGCGACAGTGACATTATTCGGCACGGACTTAACCACCACGGAGCCGGCGGCAACGCGCGCACAATGGCCCACTTCAATATTGCCGAGGATTTTGGCGCCGGCTCCGATCATCACCCCGCGCCGGATTTTCGGATGCCGGTCCTCGTGTTCCTTGCCGGTACCCCCGAGCGTAACGCCATGCAGCATGGAGACGTCATCCTCGATAACGGCGGTTTCGCCGACCACCACGCCGGTGGCGTGGTCGAGGAAAATGCCGCGCCCGATACGGGCGGCCGGATGGATATCGACCTGGAACACCGACGACGAACGGCTTTGAAGATAGAGCGCGAAATCCTTGCGGCCTTTGTTCCAAAGCCAATGCGCTAGACGATGCGTCTGGATGGCATGAAAGCCTTTGTAATAGAGCACGGGCGTCTAGCGGCCGGTGCGTGGCGGGATCGCGATCCATCACTGCGGCGATGTCGGCGCGGAAGGCATCGCCGATGGTGGGATCTTCCCCAATCGCCTCGCCATAAGCCTGGCGGATCACGTCGCCCGAGACGTCGGCATGCGCCAGGCGCTCCGAGAGCCGGTGTACGATGGCGGCTTCCAGCGTGTCGTGATGCAACAGCGTCAGATAGATAAAGGTCGCCAGTTCGGGCTCACGCCGGACCACTTCCTCAGCCTCGCGGCGAATACGCGCCCAGACCGGATCGACTTTCTCGACCACGGTCGGCTTGAGCTGCTGGGCCATTCGTCCCTCCACGCCAAATTTCCGGGCCGGCTTTAGCACAGATCGGGAGTCGCGCCGACTTCCGGCAAGGGAGGATCAGGGACGCGCGTTAAGAAAGTCGATCGCGGCAGCCTTGAACACCTTGTCCCCTACCGCAAGCATGTGATCCCGATTGGGAATTTCCAGCGCCTCGCCTTTTGGCAGCAGGCTCGCCAGCGGCCTGCGGCGCTCCGGCGATGGGATCCTTGCCGCCCACGACGACCAGGGCAGGAACCTGAATGGTGGCCACCTCCTCCCGGCTCAAAAGCTGCCGTGAGCCACGGATGCAGGCAGCCAGCGCCCGGCGGTCCGAGCCGGTCTGGTCGGCAAAGGCGCGGAACATGCGGCCGACCGGATCGCTTACGTGCTCGAGCGATGGCGCTTCCAGCGCCTCGGCGATGGAGTCCGGCAGACCCACGCCTTCCACCAGCTTGATGCCAAGCCCGCCCAGTATCAGAGAGCGCACCCGGGCCGGATGCCTTACCGCCAGGAACGCGCTGATCCGCGAACCCATAGAATAGCCCATCACGTCCGCCCGCTCGATCTGCAGATGATCGAGCAGCGCGCGCACGTCGTCCGCCATCAGGCTGGTGTGATAATCCGCGGGTTCATAGAGTTTGCTGGACTCGCCATGGCCGCGGTCATCAAGCGCGATCACGCGCCGGCCCGCGCGCGTCAGCGTCGCGGTCCAGCCCGGATGCACCCAATTCACCTCCTTGCTGGAACCAAATCCATGCACCAGCAGGATCGGCTCACCCTCGCCCTCATCGAGAAAAGCGATCTCGATCGCGCCGTTGTGAAAACTTGGCATGCAAGGGAGTCCCCGGACGAGAAATCAGAAACTGCCTCTAAGCTGCAACGATGGGTTCGTCTCGTTGCAGCGCGAGCAGCTTGTGTTTTTGCAAACGGCGCCAGGTCATTCGCTCGACCGCGCCCTTGCAGGATACGACGAACCCCAACAGGGTGACTATCGCGCCAAGGATCCAAAGGGACAAATTCAGCGTGGTAAGGCTCAACGCGATGGCGCCGCGACCCAGTAACTTTAATATCGCCCGCGTCTTGCTGCCCTGCTTCTCGGCGAGTTGCGCCACCCGCACCATTTCACGCGGATTCTCCGCGATCTTCAATCCATCGAGCGCGGCCTGGGTTCCGGCCTTGTCTTGCACGCGCCCGACATTGCGCACGAGCTGCATCAGCCCGCCTGCCTTGTCCACCTTCACCGCTTCGCGCGCCGCACGCACCGCCAACGCCGGCTCGGTGAGGCTCGCTCCGGCGATGGCGCGCTTAAGCATGGACCAATCGATTACCTCGCGCAGCGAGCGCCCAATCCAATCGGTGATGCCAGCGCTCATACGACCCGCTTTGCGGGCAGCTTTCGCCACAGACACACCGATGCGGGCCGGCGTCCCTGCGCCAAAGCTTGCATAGGTGCCGGCGGTAATCGCTAACCCGATACAGGCTAGGCCGAGCACCAACTCATCGGCATTCTCACCACTTGCCAATCGCGACCCTTCGCGCACCGCATCGCGTACGTCGCCGAAAACGAAAAAATCGCCGAGTGTAGTGCCGGCCAATCCCACCACATCATCCGGCTCGCCGGTGACAAAACCGTGCGCAAAGGTTTCCGCCATATGAGTGGTGGAATTGGCCTCCGCCACCGCCGCGCTGACTTTCTCCACGAGCGGCGGATCCACAACAATGCCGCGATCCTGCGCGAGGTCGACAAAGCTTTTGGCAAGGTCCGCATCGTTGACCGCGAGCGCGGATTCGATCTCGCGCTGGATTACATTGGCATTGACGGCTTGATCGAGCCCATAGTCGACGATCTTCGGAGGATCGTTTTCGATCGCAAGGATCAATTCCGCCTCGATACCGCGCGGCACCATAATAAGTGCCGCCAAGCCGTAGGCGATGGCTGTCAACAAGGTGACTACAACTGGCCATCGCCGCGGGCCAAGCGCGCCAGCAGGCAAGACCCGGGCGATCGGATCGTTAGGGCGTTTGATCATTAACTGGCTTGGCACCGTTCATTTATCACTCGGAAACGCTCAGGATTCGAAGCAGTTCCGAAAATTGGCCGGCAGCCTTCATCGCATGGTGCCTAACCGTGCACCATCAGCAAAAAGTGGTTACCGTTTGGCATGCCGATCGCGCCGACTTAAGACCTGTTGCACGGTCTTATCGGGTAAACCAGTTCCACTTCGCCGGACACGCACTAGGAATCGTCCCGTCGGCTCGTTATGGTGCGGCGCAATCGCAATAAGCGCAGACAACAGGCCGTATCATGGCGGAAAGAATCGTTCCTCATTTCCATAACCAGCCCGGCGCCGCCGTAATCGAGATCGGCGCGCGTGAATTCATGTGCATTGGCGCGCTGCCGCCGTTCGACCATCCGCACATCTTCCTCGACCTGGGAGATGAATCCGAAATCGTCTGTTCCTATTGCTCAACGCTTTATCGGTTCGACCCCGCGCTCGATCCGCATGCGGCGCGGCCCGAAGAATGCGCCTGGCGGGAGACGACGACGGCCTGATATTCGCCGCGACGGGAGACCACCGGTGTCGCGCACTATCCTGATTGCCGGCGGCGGTATCGCCGGCCTGACCGCGGCACTGGCGCTTGCCCGTAAGGGCTTCCGCGCTGTCGTCTTCGAGCAATCGCAAAAACTTGAGCCGATCGGTGCCGGCATCCAGCTGTCGCCCAATGCGATGCATGTGCTATTGGGGCTCGGCCTTGGGGACGCCCTGCGTCCGCACGTCGTCTCACCCGCAGAAATCCGCATCCGGAAGGCGAGTACGGGCACCGACATCGTGCGGGTGCCGCTCGGGTCCTTCGCACAGCAGCGCTATGGCGCGCCCTATTGGATGATCCATCGCGGCGACCTGCAGGCCGTGCTGCTGGATGCGGTGCGCGCCCTTCCCGATGTGAGACTGACGCTTGGCGGGGAGGTGCAGGACTATGTGGTGCACGCCAACGGCGTCACCGCCCAGGTCCGCTTCGAGGCCAAGACAGTCGAGGAACGCTGCGTCGGGCTGATCGGCGCCGATGGCCTGTGGTCCACCATCCGCAAACGGTTCGGTTTTAGCGATCCGCCGCATTTCAGGCAACGGACGGCCTGGCGCGCAGTAATTCCGGCGGACGTGGTGGACGACGAAGCACGCGAGGCTTCGATCAATCTCTGGCTGGGGCGCCACGCGCATCTGGTGCATTATCCGATCCGCACGGGCAACGCGATCAATATCGTGGCCATCCTGCGTGATGGCACACCGAAGCCGGGCTGGAACAATACCCGCCCGCGCGACGAAATCTTGGCGACCTTCCGCAAATGGGCGACACCCGCGTGTAATATCGTCGCGGCACCGCAAAGCTGGACGACCTGGACGCTCTATGATCGACCACGTCTGCGCCGCTGGGGCGATGGCCCGATTACCATGATCGGAGATGCGGCGCATCCGATGCTACCGTTCCTTGCCCAGGGCGCCGCAATGGCGATCGAGGATGCCGCCGTGCTGGCCGATTGCCTGGCCACAACGCCAGATGACACCGCCGGGGCCATGCGGCGTTATGAATGGCTGCGCAATGACCGCACCACGCGCGCGCAGAAGGCCGCGTCGCGAAATGGTTTGCGTTACCACGCCTCCGGCGTAGAAGCTGCGGTGCGCAATGCCGCGCTGCGCATGATGGGCGGAGCGGGCCTGCTCAAACGCTACGACTGGCTCTATGGCTGGCGAATGACGCCGCCGCCTCCCAGATAACAGCCCATGGCAGCCCATCATCCAGAAGCTCTCACGAGCCACGACAATCACGGACACGCTGATCACGGACATGGCGGTCACGGACAACCACAGGCGGGGAGCGTGATCGACCCGGTCTGCGGCATGACCGTCGATCCCCACAAAACACCGCACCGCGCGGAACATGCGGGTCATCCTTATTACTTCTGCTCCGCCGGCTGCCGCTCGAAATTCGTCGCCGATCCGGCGCGCTATCTCGGCGAAGTAAAGGAGCCGGAGTTGGTGCCGGAGGGCACGATCTATACCTGCCCAATGCATCCGGAAATTCGTCAAGTCGGGCCGGGCTCCTGTCCCATTTGCGGCATGGCGCTCGAGCCCGAGCTTGTCACCGCAGAGACAGGCTCCAATCCAGAACTGGTGGACATGACCCGCCGCTTCTGGATCGGCACGGCGTTAAGTCTGCCATTGGTCGTTCTCGAAATGGGGGCGCATCTGGCCGGCACACACGGCTGGATTCCACAAACACAATCGAACTGGGTTCAATTCGCGCTGGCGACCCCGGTCGTGCTGTGGGCCGGCTGGCCGTTCTTTATGCGTGGCTGGCAGTCGCTGCTCACACGCAATCTCAACATGTTCACGCTGATCGCGCTCGGATTGGGCGTGGCCTATCTCTACAGCGCTATCGCGACGATGGCGCCGCAGCTGTTTCCAGACGCCTTCCGCGGTCATGATGGCGCGGTCGCGGTGTATTTTGAGGCCGCCGCGGTCACCACCGTGCTGGTGCTGCTCGGCCAGGTGCTGGAATTACGCGCGCGCGAGCACACCTCCGGCGCCATTCGCGCCCTGCTCGATCTTGCGCCGAAAATGGCCCGTCGCGTGAAGCAAAGTGGCGCAGACGAGGAGATCCCCCTCGAGGCCGTCGCCATCGGCGATCTCCTGCGCGTGCCGCCGGGCGAAAAAATCCCGGTCGACGGAGAGGTGGTCGAGGGTTCTTCCACCATCGACCAATCGATGGTGACCGGTGAATCGATGCCGGTGAGCATAGCTGCCGGCGGAAAGGTCATTGCCGGCACCTTGAACCAGCGCGGCAGCTTTATCATGCGCGCGGAAAAAATTGGCCGCGACACACTCCTCGCCCGCATTGTGCAGATGGTAGCGCAGGCCCAGCGCAGCCGTGCACCGATCCAGCGTCTGGCAGACCAGGTGGCGGGATGGTTCGTGCCTGCCGTGATCGCCGTTGCCGTGCTGGCTTTCATTGCCTGGGCGATGTTCGGGCCGGAGCCGCGCTTCGCTTTCGGCCTCGTGGCGGCCGTCAGCGTCCTGATCATCGCCTGCCCCTGCGCGCTCGGGCTCGCCACCCCGATGTCGATCATGGTCGGCATCGGGCGCGGCGCGGAGGCCGGCATCTTGATCAAGAATGCCGAAGCGCTGGAGCGGATGGAGAAAATCGACACCCTGATTGTCGATAAGACCGGCACGCTGACCGAAGGAAAACCAAAAGTCACACGGGTCGTGGCGGCTTCCGGTTTCGATGAAACCGAAGTGCTGCGGCTGGCCGCCAGCGTCGAGCGTGCCAGCGAGCATCCGCTCGCGGCTGCGATTGTTCAGGCGGCGGAAGAAAGGCGGCTTCCGCTTGCAGCCGTGCGCGGTTTCGGCTCGCCACTTGGCAAAGGCGCTTTCGGCATGGTGGAAAAGCGGCGTGTCGCGCTCGGCAATGCCAAATTTCTAGCCGAGCTAGGCGTTGCCACCGGCGCACTGGAAGCCGAGGCAGACAGTTTGCGCCGCGACGGCGCCACGGCGATCTTTCTCGCTGTCGACGGCAAGATTGCTGGCATCATTGCCGTCGCAGACCCGGTGAAGCCAACAACGCCCGAAGCACTGGCTGCGCTCGCCGCGCAAGGCATCCGCGTGATCATGCTCACCGGTGACAATAACACCACCGCGCAGGCGGTGGCGCGCAGGCTCAACATTACTGAGGTCGAGGCTGACGTTCTGCCGGAGCAGAAAAGCGCCGTGGTGGAAAAATTGCGCGCTGAGGGCCGCGCGGTCGCAATGGCTGGCGACGGGGTGAACGATGCGCCCGCGCTTGCGGCTGCCGATGTCGGTATCGCCATGGGCAGCGGTACTGAGGTGGCGATGGAAAGCGCGGGGATTACCCTGCTCAAGGGTGACCTGAACGGTATCGTGCGCGCGCGGCGGCTGTCGCAGGCGACGATGCGCAACATCCGGCAGAATTTGTTCTTCGCCTTCGTCTACAACGCTGCCGGCGTGCCCGTCGCGGCCGGTCTACTCTACCCGGTTTTCGGGCTCCTGCTCTCGCCGATCATCGCCGCAGCTGCCATGGCATTGTCATCCGTCAGCGTGGTGGCCAACGCATTGCGCCTGCGCGCCGTCAAACTGTGAGGTGTCAGTCGGGCTTGGGCGGCTGATCTCCGGCCGGGTGCGGATCGATCGGCTCGCGCACCGGCTCGCCGTCGGGCGGCGGTTCCGGATCGCGTACCGGCACATCTTCAGGATCCTTCGATGGAGGCTCTTTCGGGTCGCGAATCGGTCCGTCGGGCGGATCTTCAATCGGGCGCTGGCGCGGGTCCCGCGGCGGCATCAGACCCAGACGCCGAGAAGCCGCAACAGCGACAGCACGCCGACCACGATGACGACGATTTGTATGATGCGCTTAACGCGTCCGTCCACCGGCAGCATGTTGACGAGATAAAGGATAAGGATGACGACGAGGAACGTGACAAGGGCGCTGATGAGCATAGACATGCGAAAATCCCTTCAATGCAATAAAGCGCATTCGTGACGAAGAAGCCCGCGCGCCCGAACCAACGGCGGATCGAGACGAAAGTTCCTCAAACCGAATCGCTAAGCGCTCGCGCCATGAGGGGCGCACGGTGGCGATGCTAGGCCGCTATAGGCCGCGTTGTCGGGACCGGCGCGGCCTTCGCCTCGCATTCCCGCGCAAAAATCTCAAGGATTGCCGCATCGCCGGGCGCAAGCATCAGCGCAAGCCGGCGGGCCTGCGCCGCGCGGGCCAACCAAGCTTGGGCGCCGTCCTGCTTCAATCCCTGTGAAAAGAGAATCGCTGTTTGTCCCATGCACGCAGGCTGCGGCGCGCGGACCAACATTTCAATCCTTGTATTTATTCTGATTCCGAGTCCGTCCGAGGTGATTCCCGGCTCACTCCGGCTTGAAATCGAGCGCGACGCCGTTGATGCAATAGCGTTGATGCGTGGGCGGCGGGCCGTCGGGAAAGACATGCCCGAGATGGCTGCCGCAGCGACTGCAATGCACCTCTGTGCGCGTCATGCCGAAGCCGCGATCTTCGGTCGTTTCCACCGACCCCGGCTCCGGATCGTTGAAACTCGGCCAGCCGGTGCCGCTCTCGAATTTCTTTTTCGATGCGAACAAAGGCTGCCCGCAACCGGCACAATAAAACGTGCCGGCGCGCTTCTCGTAATTCAGCGCGCAACTTCCCGGCCGCTCGGTGCCGTGTCCGCGCATGACCTGATACTGCTCGGGCGTAAGCAGGCGGCGCCATTCTTCGTCAGTATGGGTGACCGGATATTGCTTCTGGTCCATAAGCCGTTTTCCTTGCTCAGGTGAAAATCCCGATCCATTATATGGGTGCGCAGCAAGTAATTCGCCACAACCTCTGTTCGGTTACACGCTAGTGATTGGTGCGGGGCGGTCGGAGTCGAACCGGCACAAGGTTTCCCCCAAGGGATTTTAAGTTTGTGTTGGACCAGTTCGGCAAGCTCTTTGTCGACGCACCTCATCCGGGGCGGCGACTTACTTCGCTCCACCGGACGCTAGCAAGGAATTTCTGAAACAGGAGCTCCAATTCTTGAGCCGCTTTTCGCCGGATAAATCCCGGCCCGGAGAGCGGAAAATTCCCTCCTCCTGCTTGCTTCAAAGACGCAGACGCGATTGATTTGTGCTCGAAGAAGATCGAAGGGGAGAACACCAGCCATGACCGCCAATCGCCGCCGCTTTCTCACCCTTGCGGGCGGCACGCTTGCCGCGCCGGCCCTGCTGCGGGTGGGCTATGCGCAAAGCCCGCAAGTGACGCTCAAACTGCATCATTTTCTGCCGCCGGTCGCCAATGTTCCGGCGCAGTTCTTGACGCCTTGGGCGAGAAAGGTCGAGCAAGATTCGAACGGGCGCATCAAGATCGACATCTTTCCCACCATGCAGCTCGGCGGCGCCCCGCCGCAGTTGTACGATCAGGCACGCGACGGGGTGGTGGACCTCGTCTGGACCCTCACCGGCTATACGGCCGGACGGTTTCCGAAGAGCGAGGCCATCGAGAACCCATTCGTGTCGCATCGCACGGCGTTGGTGAATTCGCTCGCCTTCCAGGAATTTTACGAGAACCACATCCGCGACGAATTCAACGAGGTGCATCCGATCTGTGTGTGGGCGCACGACCGTGGCCTTATTCATGTCAACAAGCGCATCGAGAAGCTGGAGGACCTGAAGGGCGTCAAGATCCGCTTCCCGACTCGTCTTGCCGGCGAAGCCCTGAAGGCGCTTGGCGCGACCTCGATCGGCATGCCGGTGCCGCAAGTGCCTGAGTTGATCGCGCAACGCGTCATCGATGGCGCTTTGACTCCTTGGGAGGTAGTGCCCGCCGTCAAGCTCGACGAGCTTGTCAAGTTCCACACCGACATCCCCGGCCCGAAATCGCTCTACACCAGCGTGATGGCATTGGTGATGAACAAGTCCAGATATGAGGGCCTGCCCGCGGATTTGAAGGCAGTCATCGACAAGAATTCCGGCGCGGTTGCCTCGCGCATGGCTTCTGTGCCGTTTGATAAGATGGCCGCCGAGCTTCCCGATCTCGTGAAGAAAAAAGGCGGCACCATTGTCACGATCTCGGAGGAGGAGGCACAGCGCTGGGAAAAGACCACGCAGCCGGTGGTCGACGCCTGGATCAAGCAGGTGAAGGACCGCAACATCGACGGCGGCAAGCTCGTGGAAACGGTGCGCGCCCTTATCGCCAAACACGAGAAGGCTACATGAAGGAACCGGCGCCATTTATACCTGACCCTGAGGCGCATAGTAGCTTTCTCGGTCGCCGCCTGACCGCAGTGACCGAGACCTTGGCCCTCGCTGGCGGCGCATTGATGCTCGCGGTCGCCACGCTGGTCACGGCGAGCGTGCTGATGCGGTGGCTGGCGGGCGATGGCATTTCCGGCGATTTCGAGCTTGTGCAGATCGCGACGGCCCTCGGCGCCTTCGCCTTCCTGCCGTTCTGCCAGGCCCGCCGCGGCAATGTTATCGTCGATACCTTCACCTGCGGCCTTCCCCGGCGCGCCACGCTCTTGCTCGATGCCACGTGGGACCTTCTGTACGCGGCAATCATCGCGGTCCTTTCGTGGCGGCTGGTGCTGGGCGCGCGCGATGCCTTCGCCAGCCAGACCACGTCCATGGTGCTCGGCATCCCGCTCGGTTACGCCATTGCCGCTTGCGCCATCATGGGCGTTTTCCTCACCCTTATCGCCTCCGTCACGGCGGCCCGTCTGGTAAAGAGCGGCAGGTGAGCGGCTTCGCGGCAGCCGGCCTCGGCTTCCTCGCCATGCTTGGACTGATCGGGTTGCGCATGCCCGTCGGTCTCGCCATGCTCTCCGTCGGCAGCGCCGGCTACATCTACCTTAGCAGCCTGCCGGCGTTCCTCAGCTATATGAAGACGACGCCGTTCTTCCTGTTCTCCAACTACACGCTATCGGTAATCCCGCTTTTCATCCTGATGGGCGCTTTCGCAGAGCGCTCGGGGCTAGCCACCGATCTGTTTCGCGCCGCGAGCGCGTGGGTCGGCCATTGGCGCGGCGGCTTAGCCATGGCCGTGATCGCCGCGTGCACGGGGTTCGGCGCTATTTGCGGCTCCTCGGTGGCGACCACCGCCACGTTCGGTCGCACGGCGTTGCCGGAGCTGCGCCGCTACCGCTACGGCGAAGGATTCCGCACGGGCGTCGTCGCCGTCGGCGGCACCCTTGGCATCTTGGTTCCACCCTCGATCATTCTCGTCGTCTACGCCATCTCGACCGAGCAGAATATCGCTAAGCTGTTTCAGGCCGCGCTCGTTCCGGCTCTTCTTGCCAGCTTGTTCTATTGCATTGTGATCGCCATTGTCGTGCGGCGCGATCCCCACGCCGGTCCGGCGCACGCGTCAGTGCCGAAGGAAGAACGCTGGCGCGCGTTGCTTCTCGTATGGCCGGCGCTAGCGGTGGCGGTCATTGTTATCGGCGGCATCTATGGCGGCATCTTCACGCCAACAGAGGCCGCCTCGGTCGGGGCGGTAAGCATGTTCGCCATCGGCCTGTTGCGCCGCTCCTTGCCCTGGCGCGAGATCCGGACAAGTCTTCTGCAAACGGCGGAGACGGCGGCGCTCATCTTCGCTATCCTGCTCGGGGCGGAGGTGTTCAACGCTTTTCTCGCCCTGTCGCAAGTGCCGAGCCAGGCCGCGACCTTCCTCGGACAGCTTGGATTGCCACCCTATGCAGTCCTCATCGTTCTCCTTGCCTTTTATATCCTGCTTGGCGCGGTCATGGACGAGCTGGCGATGATCCTCCTCACGCTGCCGGTATTCTTCCCGATCGTGTCGGCGCTCGATTTCGGCATGACCGCGGATGAGGTGGCGATCTGGTTCGGCATTCTCGTCCTCATTGTTGTCGGCATCGGCCTCACGGCGCCGCCGATCGGGCTCAACGTATTCGTGGTCAACGCTATCGCCCGCGATGTGCCGATCGCCAAGACCTATCGCGGTGTGTTGCCCTTTATCGCCGCCGACGTGATCCGCCTCGCCTTATGCGTCCTCTTCCCGACCCTTAGCCTTGCCCTCGTGCGTTGGTTGGCGTGATCTCCCGTCTATTTCTGTTTGTCGACAAAGCAGCCTGGCTTCGCGTCATGTGGGATGTTCCAGCCGAAATAAACCTCGACATCTCGCAACTTGCCGTCACGCGTGGTGATGAATTCCGTGTTGCGGAAGCGGCGTCCATCCTTCATCGTGATTTCGTAACTGACGAATGCGCACTCGTCGTTCTGCGGTAGCAGCCGTTGGATATCGATCGCTGCGATGGCATCGCCGCCCGGCCAGCAGCGCGTAAAGAAGGTTTGACGGTCGAGTCGATTGTCGAGCGGGCTGGTGAAGTGGAAGTCGTCAGCAACAGCCCGCTCCATCGCATCCCGGTCACGCGCAACCCAGATTTTGAAATAACCGCGGATGAGGTGTTCGATATCGCTTTGCGCGGCCATACCTCATGCCTCCATCTCTCTGAATACCTTGCGAGCTTCCCCTGAATGAGCCCATCATAATGCGACACGACCGCGACGGGCTCCATCCCCCCTCGGCGCCGTTGTGCAGCCGGGCCTTCGCGTTCTTACGATGACTCTGCGAGAGCTGCGGCGTTCCAAGCTGACCTTTCGGGTGCCGGTAGAATTGGAGAATGGCATGGCGAAGAAATTTCTGAGGGTGGGCTTGGTGGTTTTGCTGCTGGTGGGCGGATGGGGCGCGGGCGCCTATCTCGGATACCGTGCCGGCAGAGCTGAGGCCTTTCACGAATTGGTCGGCAACCAGCACTTTCGCGAGCGGCGAAGCCACGCGATCCGCTACGCGCTCGGTCTAGAGGAATTCAAGAGCGTCGCCGGGCAAGACCTGTGGGTGATGCATGGGGTGCATCCGGGGGTCACCAACGGCTTCTTCATCGATCTTGGCTCGGCCGACGGCGTCGAAAACTCGACCACCTGGGCGCTGGAGCGGAGCGGCTGGACCGGCATCTGTATCGACCCGTTCCCGCGGAACATGGAGAGCCGGACTTGCCAAGTGTTTGCCGAAGCCGTGGACAATGTCGGCGGCCGAACCGTGCAATTCCAGAATCCGGGCAGTGAAAGCGGCGGTTTCCTCAAATATGCCGGCTGGTGGGTGTCGCAGAAAGACAAGCAGAACCTCGTGGAGGTCAAGACCACGACCTTGAGAGACATTCTTCGTCGCGGAAATGCTCCCTCGTACATCCACTATCTGAACGTCGACATCGAGGGCGCCGAATACATGGCCCTGAGCGAATTCCCGTTCGACGAGTACGAATTCGGCGCGATCACCATCGAGCACAACAACATGGAGGATCAGCGCGCTAAGATTCGCGAACTCCTGGTTAAAAACGGCTACCGGCTGGAATTTGCCATCCTCGACCAGGACTGGTACGTGCGCGCCGACAAGCCGAACGGCGGGTCTGCAACGCAGTGACAGCGAATTGATGGGAAGCCGCCCGCCTCGCGGCGGGCTTCAGGTCTCGGTTACATGCTTGTCGAGCAAGGCACGGATTTTGACACCCAGTTCCTCAAATGAAAAAGGCTTGCCGACCCTGGGGCTAGGCGTTCCAGCGAGCATCGGTGCTAAACGCCGGCATCACTCGCCCGTAGGCCTCCAACCACGCGCTACTTAGATCAAACCAAATTCGCTGCGTCTCACGAGCCATCTGAAAGGCCGTCGCCTGCTTAGCGGAGCAAGCGATCGCGGTTGGAATGTCGTTCTTAATCAGAGAAAGGACACAATTAAAGCCGCAGAAGGCTATCGATGCCAATTGCTCCGCTGACAACTCTTGCCCGTATCGGTGCATTACTTGGCGTATGGTTGCCGGAGTAGCGGGCGTATCGAAAGTCGTCCCGTCGATAGCTTCGAAACGGAGACCGAGCTTCCCGCGCTGCGGCGCATAGACAGTTATTTTGCTGAGACAATTGATTTGGGGCATCCCCAAGCAACTCTTCCAGGTTGAGTTGGTTCAGCACTTCTCTGCATGAGCTAGGCGCAAAAATGCATTGCAGACTTAACCTGCTTTAGCAAATTGCCAGGGCGTGACATCAGCTAGGCTGTGTTAGCGAGCTGCTGGCGGTGGTGTCGTTGAGGCCGGGGCAGCCGCTCGCGTGTTGGCGGCGGTGTTCACGTAGCTTGGGCTAAATGAGTATCCGACAGCTACGATCAAGAGGCCTATTACCAGGGCTCCGACGATCAGGCTCCAGTTCGAGCTATTGTCTGCGCCGCGACTTTGATTGACGTTCCTCATGATGGAATCCTCGCTTTCGCCTAGGAAACTCGGCGGGGATGCAAGGGGTTCCCAATACACGAACTCGGGGTGTGGGACGGCAAAGAAAAAGGAGGCTCACGCTGGCGCGCGAGGCTCCCCTGCAGCCACAGAGTTTGGACATTTGTCAGGAGGCCGCATCGACTCAACCGTGCCCCTATTCCTTAGTTCCCCTTATGGCTTAATTTGTTTGGAGTGATCCATTTGTCTTGTTCTGTGCTTGGGGAGTAGACCGGCCTCTAAATACCGATCAGATAAAACAAGGAGCCTTCCGTTAGTGTGCTTAAACGGACGGCTCCTGTGCGGCACCTTGCTTACAGCGTTGAGGGAGGAAAAGAAGCGCCGCATTAGTTTGAACATAGGCGCGAGACTGTTCGTTCCCGAGTGCGCAAGTATTATTGTGGCGAGATGAGCAACTATCGTGCTGCGCCGCAACGAGTGCAGTGCCGAAACTCACGTGTGAAACCCCTAGTGAAGTGAACGCAATGACCAACAACACGTTGATCAAGTCAACGAAGGTGGCAAAGAAGGCGGCCGCCAAGCGGGACGCTGCCAAGGCCGCCAAACCGCGTAACTCGGCGCTGACGTCGCAGTCTCGCAAGGTCGCAAAGCCTTCCCTCCTTTCAGGCGGCAATCCTCAGATCGCGAGGGCCGACGGCGACGCCCCCGTGCAGGCCTACATCGCGGCCATGCCGGGCTGGAAACGCGATGCCGGGCGCCGCCTCGACGCGCTCATCGGGCGCACCGTCCCCGGCGTGCGTAAGGCAGTCAAATGGAACTCGCCGTTCTATGGCATCGGCGAAGGCTGGTTCCTCAGCTTTCATTGCTTCACGAGGTACGTCAAAGTGGCTTTCTTCCGCGGCACGTCACTGCGTCCTCTCCCGCCCGGCGAATCCAAACACAAGGACGTGCGTTACGTCGACATCTACGAGGACGACCCGCTCGACGAAGCTCAGTTCGCCGCTTGGGTGAAGCAAGCCAGCCAATTGCCCGGCGAACGAATGTGAATTGACCAATACCATCGCGGGCCTTGTGGCGTGCCATCGGCATAAGTTTCGCCAAACATCGCGGCCCAGCTAACCCATTGATTTTGTGGTGCGGGCGGCCGGAGTCGAACCGGCACGGGGGTTTCCCCCCGAGGGATTTTAAGTCCCTTGCGTCTACCAATTCCGCCACGTCCGCATAAGGCGGTTCTAGCACCGCGCCGGCGATAACTGGAAGCGCTCGTTCACGCCCCGCCCTCGCGGATCGGCGGCAGGAAGGTCAGCCCGGTGTCCCAGGGAAAATGAATCCACGTGTCCTGCGACACCTCGGTGATGAAGGTATCGACCATCGGCCGACCCATGGGCTTGGCGTAGACGGCGGCGAAATGCGCCTTTGGCAGTGCCTCGCGCACAACTTTCGCGGTCTGCCCGGTATCCACCAGATCGTCGATGACGAGGATGCCTGCGCCACCGACGCCGCCGAGCTTGCGGATCGCCTCTCCCACACCCTTGAGCACTTGCAGCTCCGCGGGCGCGCCGGGGCCGGAATAGCTCGCTACACAGAAGGTTTCGATGACCCGAATATTCAGTTCGCGGGCCACAATCGCCGCCGGCACCAGACCGCCGCGGGTGATGCAGACGATCGCCGCGAACGGCCCCGCCTCGACCAGCCGCCAGGCGAGCGCGCGCGCATCGCGATGGAACTGATCCCAGGAAACCGGAAACGGTTTTTGCGACGGTTGCGCCACGTCCCTGCTCACGTCATGTCCAGCACGAAAGAGAACTGCGCGGCCAATCCCTCGCCGCTTTGGCCAACGCGCATCAGCAGAGCGCGCTGGAAAAGCCCGTCGCGCGCATTGGCCGGCTCGTTCGGAAAGTAGAGCTGCGTCGTCAGCAGCGGGCGACCCGGCGCCGCCACCTTTACATGGTAGTGGCGGGTGCGGCCCGGATAGAGCGCGGGCATGACGGTACGGAACTGATACCGCCCCGCTTCGTCGGTGAGCACATGCCCGCGGCAGCGGAAGCCGCGATTGTCGTAATCGCCTTTATCATCGGCGTGCCACAAGTCGACCAGCGCGCGCGCTACCGGTCTGCAGCGGCGCGTCAAAACCAGTCCCGTCAGTACGACCGGCCGCCCGCCAAGTCCGGGCTCGCGCAGGTCGGCGCGCTGCGGTGAACTCGGCTTGTAGAAGGGCCCTTCGGTCTGCGCCGCCGTCGGCTCGTCGCCATCTTTGCACTCCGGTGTCGGCGGCAGTGCCTGCTGCGCCAGCGCGGTCTCGGCGAAACCAAGCGCGCCGGCGGCAAGCGCCGCGGCCCTCATCAGATCGCGTCGGCTAGGATCCTGTGTCATCGGCGTATTCCCCTCGCTTTCACCTGTATCAGCATGGCTTCGACCGCGGCTTTCGCCTCGGCCAGCCGCGCCGGGTCACGCGAACGGATCACGACATTCGTATTCGGCCCGAATTTTTCGTCGAAATAAGGGTAGCTGCCGATGGTCACCTCGGGGATCGCTCTGGCGATTTCGCCGAGCTCGGTGCCGATGTCGCCCTCGCGCGCATTGGCGCACACGGTTTCCGATAGCATCTTCACGCCGGTCTTCAGCTTTGGCGCAACCTCGTCCAGCATGGCCTGCATGATCGCCGGCACCCCGGCCATGACGATGACATTGCCGAGCCAGAATCCCGGTGCGGTGGAGATTTTGTTCTTCACCAGCGCAGCGCCCTTCGGGATGCGCGCCATGCGCATGCGCGCCTCGTTCATTTCGGTGCCGCGCTCGGCAAAACGCGCGCGCAGCATTTCCACCACCTCCGGCTCGAAATCGATCGGCACGCCGAAGGCCTTGGCGACGCTGTCCGCCGTGATGTCGTCGTGGGTGGGACCGATGCCGCCGGTGGTAAAAACGTAATTAAAGCGGGCACGCAGCGCGTTCAGCGCTTCAATAATGGCTGCCTCATCGTCTGAAACCACGCGCACTTCGTTCAGGTCGACGCCAAGCGTGGTGAGATATTCGGCGATATAACCGATGTTCTTGTCCTTGGTCCGACCCGAGAGGATCTCGTCGCCGATAATCAGCAGCGCGGCGGTGACGATGCCCTGTCCGGCTGGGGCGCTCGCATCAGTCATGTCCTGGCTCGGCGGGATCGCAAGGAAGGTTGGGTCACGGGCTCCGCAGGGTGCACCGGATGACAGGTAGCAGCAAGTTCCTGACCCAGGTCAAATGGCGCCAAACCAGCCAAAACCCGCCCTTTCCTGCCCCCGCATCGTAAACGGGACGTTAACGGCTGCCAGAAAAGCTCTGCTTCAACCCGCTGCTAGTTGCGCAAGTCATTTGCAACCTTTTACCCCTTATGATGCCCCATGGCCCACCTGGCCATAACGGGGGAGTATTGCGTTTGCCAGCCGTGGGTCACCTAGACATCGGCAGCCTAGCCAAGCCAGGCAGCCGGGAGCGCACTCACCTGAGCGTGGTGGCGCGTGTCGGCATGATTGTCGCCGTCGCGATCATCTGCGTCATCGTGGCGGTGATGACCTCCGCCTATCGCGCTGACGAGGTCGCCCTCGAACAGGAACGCCAACTATTCACCCGCGCCATCGCCGATCACGGCGGGCGCGTCTTGCGCGAAATCGAAAACGTCACCGCCGCCGACCGCGCGGTCCATAATATTCACGTCGAGCGCAACCTCCTTGGGATCCAGCAGCGCATCGGTGAGTGGCTGGAAACCCATTTCGACCATGAATTCGCCTTTGTGATCGATGAGCAGGACCGTTTCCTCGACCCACTCGCCAATCTCAATCGCGGGCTGATGAGCCCGGAGGAACGAGACGCCTTCTCCGAGGATCTGAAAGCCCTCGCCGCCTATCTTCGCGGACGCAATTTGGAAATTCCGCGCGGCACGATGACCATCCTGCGCACGAATCGAATCGCCGGTTATGGTCTCGGCAAGCGCATGGCCGTCGTTCAGAAGGTGGGCGGCCAACCGGCTTTCGTCGCCGTCGCCGAGGTCAGGCTGCCTGATCAGGATCCCGCCACAGTTGCGCCTTTGGTCTTGGCGGTGAAATTTCTCGATGCCGAGGTGTTGTCGGAGATCTCCAGCCAGCTCCTGCTGCCCGGCCTGCGAGCAATCGGCGGTGAAGTAGAATTGCCGGGTAGGCCATTCGAGTTGCGGGACGATTACGGCCAAACGCTCGCCCGCTTTGCCTGGACGCCGAAACAGCCCGGCTCGCGCATCGTGCGCAGCGTGATCCCGTTTGTGATGTTGGCGGTTTCAGGATTCGCGGTGCTGGCGCTGTTCCTCCTGCGCTATATGCGCCACACTGCGGCAGCGATCGCGGCGGGCGAGGACAGGCTGCGCCATCTCGCCCTGCACGATCCGCTCTGCGGGCTGCCGAACCGCACCTTCTTCGGGGAACGGTTGGAAGCGGTCATTGCCGACGTGCAGGCCGGCGGTCCTCAAGCCGCGGTTTTCTACATTGACCTCGACCATTTCAAGGACGTCAACGACACCCTTGGCCACCACGTCGGCGATGAATTGATCCGCAACGTCACCCTGCGGCTCAACCGCATCTTGCGCGGCAAGGATCTGGTCTCGCGCCTGGGCGGGGATGAATTCGCGATCATCACCTCATCAGGGCCGGACGCCCACATGCTGGAAACCGTAGCCGGTCGCATCATCTCCAGCATCTCCGCGCCCTACTCCATCAACGGCCAGAATATCGTCATCGGCGCCAGCGTCGGTATCGCGGTGATCGATCAGCGCACGAAAGGCGCCGCCGATATCATGCGTTACGCCGACATCGCGCTCTACCGGGCGAAGAATGAAGGCCGCAAGCGTGCCTGCGTCTACGACGCTGCGATGGACGAAGATCTGTCGAACCGCAAGCTGCTGGAAGCCGATCTGCGCGACGCCATCGAGAACGGCGGGCTCTATGTTGCCTATCAGCCGATCGTCAACAATAGCGGCGAGAAGATGGTTGGAGTGGAAGCCCTGGCGCGCTGGAAACATCCCGAGCGCGGCGACATCCGCCCCGTCGAATTCATTCCGGTTGCGGAAGACTCCGGCCTTATCACCGCACTGGGCGAATGGGTGTTGCGGCGCGCCTGCCTAGACGGAAAATCCTGGCCGGGCACTACGGTGGCGGTAAACGTCTCGCCGCTGCAGTTCCGCCGCACCGATTTCGTCGAGATGGTCAAGCGCATCCTGGCCGAGACGCAGTTCGACGCGGCGCGGCTCGAACTTGAAATCACCGAAAGCACCTTCCTTGGCAATGTGGCCACCGCCGAGGCCGCCATGCGGCAGTTGAAGAATATCGGCGTGCAGCTCGCGCTCGACGATTTCGGCACCGGTTATTCTTCTCTGCTCTATCTGCGGCGCTTTCCATTCGACAAGCTCAAGATCGACCAGAGCTTCACCGCCAGCATCGAAACGGCCGCGGATGCCGCCGCGATCGTGCACGCCATTGTCAGTCTCGGGCGTGGCCTTGGCATGAAGGTCACCGCTGAAGGCGTGGAAACGGCCGAGCAGGCGCTGTTCCTGCGTGCAGCCGGCGTGCACACCATGCAGGGTTATCGTTACGGCAAACCGATGTCGTGCGCGGCCATCAACGCGCGGTTGGCAAGCCCCGGGCGCAGCCGCGTCCCAAGCGACATAGCCATCGCCGGCTGATAGTCTTCTCCTGCAGACGTTTTCGGGCCGCTGTGGCGGCGCCGCTAGCCATTTTATGTTTAGAACAGTCCGGCGCCGTGGATGAAAGCAGCACAACAATTCGACCTCGCGATTATTGGCGCCGGCATCCTTGGGCTGGCGCATGCGGTTGCAGCAAACCGGCTGGGTCTCAGGGTTGTTGTGATCGAACGGGACGCGCAGGTAAATGGCGCGTCGATCCGCAATTTCGGCCTTGTTGTCGTTAGCGGCGAGGAGCGCGGCACGGTCTGGCGGCGCGCGATGCGCTCGCGGGATGTGTGGCTGGAACTGGCCGGGCCGGCCGGCATCGATGTCAATCATCGCGGCATGACCGTCGCTGCGCGGAGACCAGAAGCCCTCGCAGTGGTTGACGCCTTCCTGAAGACCGAGATGGGCCAAGGCTGCGAATTGCTGTCGCCCGCCGAGCTGGCCAAACGTCAGCCGGAGCTCGATCCTGGACGCTTCGCAGGCGGGTTGTGGAGCCCGCACGAACTGCGCGTGGAATCAAAGCAGGCGATTCCCCGCCTTGCCGCCTGGCTCGCGACACATCACGGGGTGGAATTTCGCCGCGAGACCGCAGTGCAGGCAATCGAACCGCCGCTGATCGAGACCAGCCGCGGCCCGATCCGCGCCGGCAAAGTGATCGCCTGCCCGGGCGACGACCTTGCCACGCTCTTCCCTGAACGGATCGCTGCCTACAACGTCACGCGCTGCAAGCTGCACATGATGCGGCTGGCCTATCCGGGCTTTCGTTTGCGTGCCGCCGTGGTCTCCGATCTCAGTCTCACACGTTACGCAGGATTTGCGGCGCTGCCGGAAGCCGCTGCACTGCGCCGACGCCTCGAAGCAGAAGAGCAGCCCGCGCTGGACAATGGTGTGCATCTCATCGTGGTGCAAAGCGCCGACGGTTCGCTGATCGTTGGTGATTCCCACCATTACGCACCGACCCCCGACCCATTCGCGCCCAACGACGTCGATGAGATCATCCTTGGCGAATACCGCAACGTGTTCACCGGCGCAGACCCGAAAGTGATTGTTCGTTGGACCGGTACTTATGCGTCGGCCGACCGGACCATGTTCGCCGACGCGCCCGGCCCGGACATCCGCCTGGTGGTGGTCACCGGCGGCAACGGCGCCAGCACCGCCTTTGCTATTGCCGAGGAAGTTATCGCCGATTTGTTCGACGCAAGCATCGAAGACCTAAGGAGATCCGCATGACTGCCGCATCGAAAATCGCCATGGTCACCGGCGCCGGCACCGGCATCGGCAAGGCGGTGTCACTCGCCTTACTTAACGCGGGCTATGCGGTGGTGTTGACCGGACGGCGCAAGGAAATGCTCGACGGCACCGCCAAGGAAGCGCCGGCTGGCGCAAAGACACTCGTATTTCCGGCCGATGTCAGCGATCCCACGCAGGTGAAGGCGCTGTTCGCCAAGACCGAGCAAGTCTTCGGGCGCCTTGACCTGCTGTTCAACAATGCAGGCATCGGGGCGCCGCCCTCGACACCTGACGAATTGCCCTATGAGAAATGGAAGGCGGCGGTCGACATCAACCTGAACGGCGCCTTCCTTTGCCTTCAAGAGGCATTCCGCATGATGCGGCACCAGAGCCCGCGAGGCGGCCGCATCATCAACAATGGCTCGCTGGCGGCGCATGCGCCACGGCCGCTGTCGATCGCCTATACCGCCACCAAGCACGCGATCACCGGGCTCACGCGTCAGGTCGCGCTCGACGGCCGCCCGTTCGACATCGCCTGCGGGCAGATCGACATCGGCAATGCGGCGACATCAATGACCGCGCATACGCCGACCGGCGCGCTGCAGGCCAACGGCACGATGATGCCGGAAAAGCAGATGGACACCGCGCATGTCGGCCAGGCGGTGGTTTACATGGCCGGGCTGCCGCTCGATACCAATGTGCTGTTCATGACCGTGATGGCGACCAACATGCCTTTCGTCGGTCGTGGCTAGTTCGCTCAAGGCGCAATGATGAGCTGGCCTTTCATATTCGGATGGTATTTGCAGTAATAGTCGACGGTCCCGGCTTTCTGTAACACCAGCTTTTCAGTTTTGTTCGGCCCAATGATTACATTCCAATCATCGCCGGCGGTCGCCGTCGCGGTGTGGGCCAAGATATCTCTGTTGACCCATTCGATGGTGTCGCCAACCTTTGCCTGGACTTGCGCCGGGGCAAAGACGAGCTTGTCCATTACGATCTGGACGGTGGCCGCATGCGCCGAGACGGGCGCCAGCCCAAGGGGGGCAACAACAAGGGCGAGGAGAATCCGTCTCGACAACATGGGTAGGTCCAGTCTTTCGGGTTTACTTGAGTTGGGCGGCGACATGCTCGGCGTGTTGCTGATGGCCCTGAAAGACCTTCAGACCCGTCTGCAGCAGGCTCTTGAGCTCGGCATTGTTGGCGGACGGGATCAGCGTCGTCTCCAGCGCGCCGTTCACCGTCTTGTGGTAAGCGGCTTCGTTCGACACATAAGCCTTGTCGAAATCAGCGCCGTTGAGCTTCGCGAGCTCGGCCTTCTTGTCCGCCGCCGCCTTGCTGAGCGCCCGGCTGGTGTCGTTATCTTCCGGCTTGACCTTCAATTTCTTTACCAGGTCGAGCGCTTGTTTGTTCACTGCGGTGTGGTCGCGCACCATATCTTCGGCGAAGGAACGCACCTCCTTATTCTTGGATTTCGCGAGCGCCTGTTTGGCCACGTCGATGTCGATTTCCCCGGCGGTATAGGCGATATGCGCGATCTGCGCGTCGGTTGGCTTGGCGCTTTGCGCCAGCGCCGCGCCTGACAACAGGCAAGTGGCGGCAAGAGCCGCAGTCAATTTTGCAAGCATGGGGTTCTCCCTTTGGGCGCGGCCGGGTGACCGGGCTAATGCATTCAACGAAGCGTTGGATGCAGGAGGAGAAAAAAGGTTCCCGTTATTTCGCGGGAGCGCACACGCGGCGCACCACCAGTTCTGTCATGCGTTGGCAGCGGCGGCCGCCGAAAGGAAACGTTTCGGTGAGCGCCGGACCGAGTTGCTCTTCCAGAGTGGCGCGCAGAAGCCGGCGGGCGCGGTGCAATCGGGTCTTCACGGTCTCCGGCTGCAACCCAAGAAGCTCGGCCGTTTCCTCCACATTCATGCCTTCGATCACGCGCGCGACAAAGACGACGCGAAACAGATCAGGCAGATCGTCGATCGCATGCTCGAGAACATCGCGGATTTCACTTCGCGCCATCGTGCGCTCCGGGTCGTTGGCTGCCGCCGAACCTGGGAATTGGATGATTTCGGCTTGAATGCCGTTTTCGCCATGGCTCTCCCAGTCCACGATCGGGCGCCGCCGACGAAGCCGGCCTAGCGCGTCATTGATGGCGATGCGTGTCAGCCAGGTACCAAAGGCCGCCTCGCCGCGGAACAGATCCAGCCTGGTGAAGGCGCGGAAATAGGTCTCCTGAACCACATCCTCCGCCTCGCTGTCGTTGCGAAGAATGCCGCGGGCGACGCGGTAAAGCCGGCGGTTGTACCGCAGCGTGATCGCCCGCACCGCTCTTTCATCGCGAAGACGCGCCCGAACCAGCAATTCCTCATCGCTGAGGGATTCCGGGTTGGCTGGCAGTGGAATTGGATGCATGCGGGTTTTCCTCAGAGTGCTGGCGATTGGATGCATCGACGAAGCAAAGGTTCCCGCGTCAGGGCGGGATTCAACCGCCCATCGGCCAGCGCCGTCTTTTATGTAAAGGAAATCCGCCCGGGGGCACGACAACTTCCGCAGCGCCGGACCGAAACCACCTTGAGAATCGGGCCGTTAGTGCAAGCGGAAGACGCCGTCCACCGGACGGATCTCCGCCGGATGGATCAGGCGAGAATGCGCCACCGTCACCGAATGCAGGGGACCTTCCAGCTGTTTTTGCCAGAAATCCAGGAAGCGCTGGAGCTCCGGAAAATCCGGGAACAGATCGTAGGCCTGCCATACATAGGTTTGCAGCAGCCAGCGGTGATCCGGCCGCCGGTATAGAATTTGCGCAGTGGTCAAACCGTAGCCTTTGATCTGCTTGCGAAAGTCCTCCGAAACCATCATTCGTCCCTCCAGCCAAATCAGCTAGGATTTTCCGGTCCCCGACCCGTCTATTGCAAGCCGAAACGATGAACAAACCGTTGAAAATACAGGCATTAGCAGCAACTCCGTAGGTCTGCTACCAACCCCGGCAGCGCTTCCCAAGGTCGGCGAATGAAAACGGAACCCGGCGGAAACGGTTCCCGGGCACCGCTGGATCGTCCTTGTCCCTGCGTTCCGGAGAGTATTTCCCCCTATTTTAAAACAGCTTGGCACTCACCCCATTTGAGTGCTAAATAATTCTCGGCCGACCCCTTGCGGCTCTCGGAGTGCGTCCTATCTCGCACTTAACGATCGCAGCGGGGGCTTCCGGTGGATCGTCACATCAGAAAATCTGAAGCTTTTTAGCCACTTAGGAGGACCGCATGAAATTTCGTCCGCTTCACGATCGCGTTGTCGTCGAGCGCGTCTCCGCCGAGGAAAAGACCGCCGGCGGAATCATCATCCCTGACACCGTCCAGGAGAAGCCGCAGCAGGGCAAAATCATTGCCGTCGGCCCGGGCGGGCGCGACGAGAACGGCAAGCTCATTCCCATCGATGTGAAGGTTGGAGAGCGCGTGCTGTTCGGCAAGTGGTCGGGCACCGAGGTCAAGATCGATGGCCACGACTACCTGATCATGAAAGAGAGCGACATCATGGGCGTCCTCACCGACGTCGAAACGTCGCGCAAGAAAGCCGCCTAACGGCGCTTCCCCAGGAATTGAATCGGAGAAATTACAATGGCTGCCAAGGAAGTAAGATTTTCCGTTGACGCGCGCGACAAGATGCTGCGCGGCGTCGACATCCTCGCCAATGCGGTGAGGGTCACCCTCGGTCCCAAGGGCCGCAACGTGGTGCTCGACAAGTCGTTCGGCGCTCCCCGCATCACCAAGGACGGCGTCACCGTCGCCAAGGAGATCGAGCTCGAGGACAAGTTCGAGAACATGGGCGCCCAGATGGTGCGCGAAGTCGCTTCGAAGTCGTCTGACTTCGCCGGCGACGGCACCACCACCGCCACCGTGCTGGCCCAGGCGATCGTGAAGGAAGGCTCCAAGTCGGTTGCCGCCGGCATGAACCCGATGGATCTGAAGCGCGGCATCGACCTGGCTGTCGATGCCATCGTCGAGCACCTGAAGGCCAACTCCAAGAAGGTCACGTCGAACGAAGAGATCGCCCAGGTCGGCACCATTTCGGCCAACGGCGACACCGAAATCGGCAAGTTCCTCGCCGACGCCATGAAGAAGGTCGGCAATGAGGGCGTCATCACGGTCGAGGAAGCCAAGTCTCTGGAGACCGAGTTGGAAGTGGTCGAAGGCATGCAGTTCGACCGCGGCTATATCTCCCCCTACTTCGTCACCAATGCCGAGAAGATGCGCGTGGAGATGGAAGACCCCTATGTCCTGATCTACGAAAAGAAGCTCTCCGGCCTGCAAGAGCTGCTTCCGCTGCTCGAAGCCGTTGTGCAGACCGGCAAGCCGCTGGTCATCATCGCGGAAGACGTGGAAGGCGAAGCGCTCGCCACCCTCGTGGTCAACAAGCTGCGCGGCGGCCTGAAGGTCGCGGCGGTGAAGGCTCCGGGCTTCGGCGATCGCCGCAAGGCCATGCTGCAGGACATCGCGATCCTGACCGGCGGCCAGGCGATTTCGGAAGACCTCGGCATCAAGCTTGAAAACGTTACGCTGCAGATGCTCGGCCGCGCCAAGAAGGTGATGATCGAGAAGGAGAACACGACCATCGTCAACGGCGCCGGCAAGAAAGCCGACATCGAAGCGCGCATTTCGCAGATCAAGGCGCAGATCGAGGAGACCACCTCGGACTACGACAAGGAAAAGCTGCAGGAGCGTCTCGCCAAGCTCGCAGGCGGCGTCGCGGTGATCCGCGTCGGCGGCGCGACCGAGGTCGAGGTGAAGGAGCGCAAGGATCGCGTCGATGATGCGATGCATGCAACCCGCGCCGCGGTCGAGGAAGGCATCCTGCCGGGCGGCGGCGTCGCGCTGCTACGCGCCAGCGAAGCCCTGAAGAAAGTGCGTACGCAGAACGACGACCAGAAGACCGGCGTCGAGATCGTCCGCAAGGCGCTCACCTGGCCGGCCCGCCAGATCGCCATGAATGCAGGCGCGGACGGCTCGGTCGTCATCGGCAAGATCCTGGAAAAGGATCAATACGCCTTCGGCTACGACGCGCAGAACGACGAATACGGCAACCTGGTCAGCAAAGGCATCATCGACCCGACCAAGGTCGTGCGTGCCGCGCTGCAGAACGCCGCTTCCATTGCCGGCCTCCTGATCACCACCGAGGCCATGGTCGCGGAACTGCCGAAGAAGAAAGACTCAGCCCCCGCAATGCCGGGCGGCGGCATGGGCGGGATGGACTTCTAAGAAGTCCTTACTCCTTCGCCGTAACAGAGAAGGCCCGGGAGAAATCCCGGGCCTTTTTCATCTCAGCAGGGCCGACCGGCCGCAAGTTCGCCTTTGGCGAGATCGACGGAAAAATCACAGGTCGCATTGCGGCCATCGCGGGTCACGCTGCAGGTCAACCCGCCGGCGCGCTTTAGACGCTTCCCCTGCTCGCAGAGATTGGGCTCTTCCTTGGCGGGCATCGCGCGGTACATGCGTAGCGCGGCTGGCCCGGAGACTGTCAGGTAGGCGTGGCTGTTCTTCGGCTCATCGGGCGGCGGATCGACCGCCGTCTTGCCCGCAAGGAAGGCTTCGCCGCGCAGCTGCGAGACCTCCTGGGCAAGGCACATTGGAGTCGTCACTAGCCAGGCCATGCTGGCAGTCAAAACAGGCCAACCCCGCCGCATCATCGTCGCCCCTCCGTATCCGGCGCAACGGTAACACCAACCTGGATAGGAGAAAGACCCCTTAAAATGCTAACGACCACGAATGGAGCAAGGTGTGCGTACATCCGGCAACACCCGCTGCATCTCGTGGCCGTCACGCGACGGAGCCTTGCAGCTCCACGTCGCTTCCGGACTAATGTAGGAAGAGAAAGAAGGTTCCGCAAGAAGCAGGCAGCCGAAATGGTTTTGCGGTTTTGCGTCCGGCCGCGCTCCGACGTAAAACTCGGCCATGGCAAGATCCGGCCAGATTTTTTGCGGTATCGGCGGGTGGAGCTTCGCCCCGTGGCGGGGCGTGTTCTATCCGAAGGGTTTGCCGCAGGCGAAGGAGCTCGCTTACGCCGGCCAGCAGCTCACCTCGATCGAGATCAACGCGACCTATTACGGCTCGCAGAAGCCGGAGAGCTTCCGCAAATGGGCCGGCGAAGTGCCCGACGGCTTCATCTTCTCGGTGAAGGGCTCGCGCTTCACCACCAACCGGCGCGTGCTGGCCGAGGCCGGTGACTCGCTCAAACGCTTCTTCGATTCCGGCGTGCTGGAATTGGGCGACCGGCTCGGCCCCCTGCTCTGGCAATTCGCGCCGTTCAAGAAGTTCGACGAGGCTGACTTTGGCGGCTTCCTCGAACTGCTGCCGCAGAAGATCGACGGCAGACCGTTGCGGCATGTAGTCGAGGTGCGCCACGACAGCTTCAACACGCCGGCCTTCCCGTCACTCCTGCGCAAATTCGGCGTGGGCGTGGTCTATGCCGAGCATCAGAAATATCCGGGCATCGCCGACGTTACTGCCGACTTCATCTATGCGCGTCTGCAGAAGGGCGAGGACGACGATCCCGACCGCCTATCCGCCCAAGGAACTGGATGGCTGGGCCAAACGCCTGAAGCTATGGGCGCAAGGCAAGCAACCGGACGACCTGCCGCGGCTCGACGAAAAGCATAAACCCAAGGAACAGCCGCGCGATGTCTTTGCCTATATCATCCATGATGGAAAAATCCGCGCGCCTGCCGGCGCGATGGCGCTGATCGAGCGGCTGCGGCAGTGATGGCGAGACAAGCAAAATCGCCGCTCTTCACCATCGGCTATGAACAGGCCAAAGCCGATGCCGTGCTGGGCGAATTGAAGGCGGCAAAGGTAGAGTTGCTGGTGGACGTACGCGCGGTGGCGGCGTCGCGCCGGCCCGGCTTCTCCAAGCGCCAACTCGCCGCCGGCCTGGACGAACAGGGCATCGGCTATCTGCATCTGCGTGCGCTCGGCACGCCGAAGGAAGGCCGCCTCGCCGCGCGCAGCGGCGACCTCAAGACGCTATGGCGAATTTTCGAGAAACATCTGAAGACGCCGCAGGCGAAGGAAGCGCTCGACGAACTCGCGTCGCTTGTCAGATCCGGCCGCCGCGTCTGCCTGCTCTGCTACGAGCGCGACGTGAATCATTGCCATCGTCGCCGCGTCGGAGAAGTTGTTGGGGAGCGGACAGGCGTCAAAGTGGAAAACCTGGCGGCACCGCTGTTCTGACCGCGGCGGCCTATTCCGCCGGTTGCGGAGATATCTTGCCCGGACTTGGCGCCAGCGATGCGATCACCGCCACGCCGATCGCGGCCGCCAGGAACAGCGCCGTCACCCCTGCCGTGACCATCAGCACCAGCTGGAACCCGCCCTGCTGGTGGAAGCGCGCGATCATCGCGACTGCCGCGCCGGCGCTGAGAAACAACAGGAAATAACGCACGGCATAGACCCGACCGCGCCAGGCATCGGCGGTATAGCGCGCGATCACCATGTCATTGACGGTGACTTGGCCGTAGATCGAGACCATCACCAGCGCAAGCGCCACCATCAGCACAGGCCCGCTCGCCATCGCCGCCCAGACGATGCCGACCAGCCCGATGGCCACGATCACGTCAGCAACAGATGCGGCGCGATCTTTTCCACCAGCCGCCCCACTGCGAGCTGCGCCAGCGCGCCGCACATGAAGACTGCCGTTGCCAGACCGCCGACGGCGACCAGCGGCATCTGGCCAGCCGCTCTTCGATGATCTTTGGCAGCGCGACGGTGATCGCATTGAAGATCAGGCCGGCGGTGAGCGCGATCAGGATGAAAAGGCCGAACATCGCCGCGGCGAGCGCGGGGGTGAGCCGCACGCCCGGCTTGGATCTCGCGTTCGGCCGCGTGATGCCGGTCGTCCGGCACGCTCACAGAGAACAGCGGCGCGGTCGCCAGGCACAGCACCGCCGGCACCAGGAAGGCCGCGCGCCAGCCGAGCCAATAGGCAAGGAAGGCGGTGATGCCGGCAGCCAGGGCTGCGCCGAGATTGCCGCAGACGCCGTTGAAGGCCAGCGTGCGCCCGCGCGCCTGCGAGGCCTCGATCAGCATGGCCATGCCGACGGGATGATAGATCGCCGCGAATACCCCGAGCAGGAACAGCGCCACCGCCAGCATGATCAGATTGGGCGCGAAGGCCGCCGCGATCAGCGAGAGGCCGCAGCCGGCATAGAACACCACCATCATGTTGCGCCGGCTCCAACGGTCGGCGAGCCAGCCAGCCGGCAGCGAGAACACGCCGAAGGCAACGAAGCATGGCGTGCTCAGCGCGATCAATTCGGCATAGGGCCGGCCATAAAAGGCCTCCAGGCTGAGCACCACGGTGGGAAAAATCAGCAGTACGTAATGATCGATGGCATGCGCCCAATTGAGGAACCCGATGGCGCGTCGCGTTGCTGCTGTTTCGGACGGACTCATGCAGGTTTCTTATGCCGTTCTTTTCCGGGAGTCACGGGGGCGCGCGCCGGATCATGCGCTAATCCAGCGTGCGGCGGAAGCGGGTCACCGCGATGACCATCGCCAACAATGTCAGCCCGAGCAGCGCCGCCGCCTCGAGATGCAGATCGGCCAGAGTAGAACCCTTGAGCATGATGGCGCGCACGATCCGCACATAATGCGTCAGCGGCATGAACTCGCCGATCCATTGCGCCCAGACCGGCATACCGGCAAACGGAAACAGGAACCCCGACATCAGCATGTTCGGCAGAAAGAACATCATCGCCATCTGCACCGCCTGTAGCTGGTTTTGCGCCAGCGTCGAGAAGGTGTAGCCGATGGACAAGTTCGCCGCGATAAAAAGAGTGGTGAGGACGGCGAGCAGCGTCAGGTCGCCCACAACCGGCACGTTGAACAACGCAACACTGGCTACGATGATCAGTGTCGCCTGGAAAAACCCGATCAGCACATAAGGCGTAATCTTGCCAAGCATGATCTCGAGCGGGGTGATCGGCATGGCCAGGAGGCTCTCCATGGTGCCACGCTCGGTTTCGCGCGTGACGGAGAGCGCAGTGTAGATCAGCATGGTGAGGGTCAGGATCGTGCCGAGCAGTCCGGGAACAATGTTGAGCTGGGTCGAGCCCGCCGGATTGTAACGGGCATGCGAGCGGATCTCGAATGGCGGGGCGGTGGTTTCGGGAATAAGCCGGTCGTGACGCAGGGCGGTGTGCACCAACTCACTGAGGGCACCGAGCGCCCCGCCCGCCGCTACCGGATCGGTGGCATCCGCGGCCACCAGCAGCGCCGGCTTGTCGCCGCGTCGCACCGCGCGCTCGAAACCGGCGGGCACTTCGATACCGAACAGCACGCGCCCGCTCGCCAGCAGATGATCGAACTCAGCCTCGTTACGGGCGATCTCGGTGACCTTGAAATATTTCGTATTCTGTAAGGCCGCCAAAATCGAACGCGCGACATCGCTCTGTTCCTGCATCAGTACAGCGGCCGGCAGGTCGCGCGGCGAGGTGTTGATGGCGTAACCGAACAGCACGAGCTGCATCAGCGGCACGGTCACCATCGTGGCCAGCGTGATCCGGTCGCGGCGCAGCTGCAGGAATTCCTTGACGATCATTGCCCGGACGCGGCGCCAGAAATCCCGCCAGTTGTCGCCGAACAATTTCATTGGAAATTGTCCCGGGCATGCGTCATCAGATCGATGAAGACGTCTTCCAGCGAGGGGCTCGACACCTCCCACTCCAGTTCGCGATCCTGCAGATAAGGCTCGATAGCCGCGGTCAGCGCGGCTTCATCGCGAGCGGAAACATGCAGCTTGGCGCCGAACGGCGTGACCATGACGCCGGCCTTGTCCGAGAGCTCCTCCGAAAGCCGCGGCACGCCCCGGCCGCTTACGGTGTAAGTCGTGAGCCCGGAGTGATCGATCACTTCGCCGACCGTGCCGTGCACCAGGAGCCTGCCATAGGCGATGTAAGCGATCTCGTGGCAGCGTTCGGCTTCGTCCATGTAATGGGTGGAGACCAGCACGGTCAGTCCGCCGTCTGCGAGCGCATGGATTTCATTCCAGAATTCGCGCCGCGCCTTGGGGTCGACGCCCGCGGTCGGCTCGTCGAGCAGCAGCAATTCCGGATCGGGCAAGGTGCAGGCCCCGAGCGCCAGCCGCTGTTTCCAGCCGCCCGACAAGGTGCCCGCGATCTGATCCTGGCGCTGCGTCAAGCCGAGATGCTCGATGGCGGCACCCGCGGCGGCGGCGGGATCCTTGATGCCGTAGATGCGCGCGACGAATTCCAGATTCTCCCGCACCGAAAGATCTTCGTAGAGACTGAAGCGCTGGGTCATGTAACCGACGTGGTTCTTGATCTTGTCGGCCTGCGTTCGGATATCGTAGCCGAGGCAGGTGCCGCGGCCGGCATCGGGCGTGAGCAATCCACACAACATGCGAATGGTTGTGGTCTTGCCCGAGCCGTTGGGGCCGAGAAAGCCGTAGATCGTTCCGCGCTTCACCTGCATCGAGAGATCGTGCACGACCTCACGACCGCCGAAGGATTTGCTCAGGCCTTCGACATCGATCACGATATCGGGCGAGGATGTCATCGCTTCTCCGCCGGCAGACTGATGGTCACCGGTTGACCGACACGCAGCGCAGCCGGGTTTTCCGGCCGCGCCTCGACCAGAAATACGAGCTTGGAGCGTTCCTCGAGGCTGTAGATCACCGGAGGGGTGAATTCGGCGGTCTGAGCCATGAAGCTTACCCGCGCGGTAAGGTCTGCGGGGCAGCCGTCGCAGCCGACGGCGACCGTGTCGCCCAGCGCAATCTTCGGCACCATGGTTTCCGGCACGAAGAAGCGCAGTTTCACATTGTCCGGCGGCAGCAGCGCGAGCACCGGCCGGCCGGTCGGCACTATTTCGCCCGGCCGGAAGTAGATCTGCTGCACGACGCCGGACGCCGGGCTCGCAACTTTCCGCCGCGTCAGCCGGGCTTGCGAGGAATTCAGCCTCGCCTCCGCTGCGCGCAACAACGCCTCGGCATCTTCAAAGGTTTTTTGCGTCCCAGATGCAGTCTTGAGCAAGAGCTGGGCACGTTCGAAGGCCTGCCGCGCGTTGGTGAGCGAAGCCTGATTTTGATTGAGATCGGCCCGCTCCAGTTCGTCATCGAGGGTGAACAATGGCGCTCCGACTTCGACTGCGTCACCCTCGCGCACCGACAGCGTTTCGATCCGTCCGGGCTCGTGCGGGCTGACAAAAACCTGTTCGGCCTCGACCCAGCCCTGATAGCCGGTGTCGCCGGAGGGAGCGCAGGCAGCAAGCAGGAGGGCCGCAAGCCATACCCAGCGCTGGATCTTCATGCCGCCCTCCTGGCGAAGACGAGATCGAGATGGGCGCGCATGAGGGCCTCGACGTCGATCTTGGCCCAGCGGTCGAACAATCCGCTCCAGATGATGGCGACAATGCCGGGCGCGGCCAGGAGCTGGGGGAAGCGCACCAGCGCGTCATTCGGCAATTCCCCGCGCTCCACGGCGCGTTGCGCCATGCCGCGGATGACGGCCATCACCCGCTCGACCACTTCGCGATAGTAGAATTCGCCGATGACGGGAAAGCGCGGCCCTTCCGTAAGCACCAGCCGGATCACGTCCTTGCGGTGGGTGCCGATAATTTCTCGTACGAAGATCGTCACCAGCCGCTCGGCGACAACGCGCAGCGGCAAATCCCCGATCGGCAACGCCTCCAGCGCGGCAACGACCGGGCTCAATTCCGCCCGCACCAGTTCCTGCAACAGGGTCTCCTTGTCGCGGAAATACAGATAGATGGTGCCCTTGGCGACGCCGGCCCGGCGCGCAACATCGTCCAGCCGGCCGGCGGCAAAGCCGCGGGTCGAAAATTCCTCCAGCGCCGCCGAAAGGATCGCCTCCCGCTTGCCGGCTTGGGCTGCAGCCGGCTCCCGGCGCTTGGGCGCAGCAGCCATGCCGCCCTTCCCTCGTCCCGCCGCGGTCTTCTTCCTCGCTGGCGTTTTCATGGCCTACCGTCAAAATGACTGACTGGTCAGTCATAAATAGACTATCGAGCCCGCCCGGACAAGGCCGTTCAGCAACGAACACGCGCAATTGAAGGGTGGAGGCCGGCCTGCGGGTAGGCCGCCGAACTCCTGAATTGGGCTATTTCGCCAGCGCGCTTTGCTTTTTCAGTGTCTGCAACGCTTCCGGCGTGTCCACATCGATAAAGGCCGCCTGGCCATCGACCGGCACCTCGGTGGCGGCTTCGGCATAACGCGAGATCAAATGGCGGGCGCCCACATCGCCCTCGATCGCCATCAGTTCCGGAAAGAAACGCCGCGACCACAACACCGGATTGCCGCGTGTGCCCTCGAGTGTCGGCAGCACCACCAGCGCGCCCTTCTCCGGGTCGAAGGCGGCGATCAGCTTGTCGATCAGCGCAGCATTCACCTGCGGCATGTCGGCGAGACAGATGATGGCGCTGTCATTCTCCGCCGGTACTGCTGTCACCCCTGCTTTCAAAGAGGTGCCCAGTCCCTGCGCGAAATCCGGATTGTGCACGGTCTTTACATCGAGCCCGGCAATCGCAGCTTCGACGTCCTTGCGCTGATGGCCGGTCACCACGATGACGGGGCTGGCGCGCGACGCCAGCGCTTGTTCGACGGCAATACGGACCAGCGGCTTGCCACTGACCTCGGCCAACAGTTTGTTCGGCCCGCCCATCCGCGTAGAGCGCCCCGCGGCGAGAACGACCGCCGCAACCCGCCCCGCTCCGATGACCGGCTCTTCGCGCGGCTGCGGCCGGGTGACGATCTCCATCAACAGCCCGCCAACGCCCATCGCGGTAATGTCGTCCCGCGTGACGGGAATGCCGGCCAGCAGGCGCATCAGCACCCAGTCGAAGCCATTGTCCTTGGGGCTGCGGGCACAGCCCGGCGCACCGAGCACCAGACGGTCATGCGCGCGGCCCACCAGCATCAGGTTGCCGGGATCGACCGGCATGCCGAAATGCTCGATGGCGCCGCCCACTTTCTCGATCGCGCTCGGGATCACATCACGCCGGTCGGCGATGGCGGAGGCGCCGAAGATGACGACAAGCTCCGCGCCGTCCTGCAGCACGGCATCGAGCGCCTGCGCCAGCGCCGCTTCGTCGTGCGTCACGCGGCGCTCGGCGATGATTTCCGCGCCGGCGGGCGCCAAACGCTCGCGCGTCACCTTGATGGTCTTGTCGATGATCTTTTCCGCCAGGCCCGGCAGCCTCGTCGAAATCACCCCGATCTTGCGGAGCTTGTAAGGTGCGATCCGGATTAGCGGCTTGCCTTGCGCGACAGCCAGCGCCGCGTCGCGATACGCACCTGCGACGGCGAATGGAATGATCTTCACCGTGGCAATCATCTCCCCTGCCACCACCGGCTTATGCGCCGGCAAAGTGGCGAGCGTGATCGCCTCGTCGATACGGTTGAGGTGGTCGATGCCTACTTTATCGACCACCAGGACGCCGGCCTGTTCGGCAAACAGATTGCAGCGGCCGGTGAAAGCGCGGTCGGTGCGCGTACCCTCGCCGGCAACCGCCTGCGCGATTTCCGCCGCGGCGGCGTCTTCCGATACGTCGCCGGATTCCAGCCGCACGACCACGATTTCACCAACGCCGGCGGCTTCCAGCGCCGCCACTTCCGCCTCACCGATGACAGTGCCTTTCTTCAGCACCAGCGAGGCCTGCCGCAGGGTGTGCACGGCGGTGGCGCCGAGCGCGTCCTTCGGTGCGACCGGACCGAATTTCATTTCGCCGCCCCGACGGGCTGGCGCAGCCTCGCGGTGATCTGCGCCATGATGGCAACGGCGATTTCTGCCGGCGACACCGCCCCGATCGAAAGGCCAATGGGCGCGTGGATGCGGGCGATGTCGGCCTCGCTCACGCCCTGCTCCATCAGCCGCGCGACGCGCCGCGCATGCGTCTTCTTCGAGCCGAGCGCGCCGATATAGAAGCAGTCGCGCGCAAGCGCATGCAGCAGCGCCGGATCATCGATCTTCGGATCATGGGTGAGAGCGACGAAAGCTGTGTAATGGTCGATGCCAAGCGGCGGCAGTGCCACATCCGGCCAATCCGGGATCACTTTAACTTCGGGAAAGCGATCGACCGTGGCAAAGGCGGTGCGCGGATCGACGATGGTGACGTCATAGCCGAGCATGCGCGCCATTGGCGCCAGCACCTGGCTGATATGAACGGCACCGGTAATGACGAGACGCGGCGGCGGCACATGGATGGTGATAAAAACCCGATCGCCGGCGGCCTCCTCCATGCCGCTCTTGCCGCTCTGCAGGTGCTTTTGCAGCACGTCGCGCAAGGGATCGGCGGAAATTTCCGCAGCTTTCACCAACCGTTGCGCGCCGCTCGCCATATCGGTGACGAGGGCGACCGCGCGGCGGGCCGCGCGTTCGGCGTTCAGTGTGGAAAGGATGTCGAGGTGCAAGAAGCGTTACTCCACCTTCTCGACGAAGACCCGGATGGTGCCACCGCAGGACAGGCCGACCTTCCAAGCCGTCTCGTCGGCGACGCCAAATTCCAGCACCCGCGGCTTGCCGCTGCCGATCACCTCCATCGCCTCGGTCACCACGGCGCCTTCGACGCAGCCGCCTGAGACCGAGCCCAGGAAATTGCCTTCGTCATCAATGACCAGATTGGAGCCGACCGGACGCGGGGCCGAGCCCCAGGTCTCCACCACGGTGGCAAGCGCCACACCACGGCCGGCCTTGCGCCAGTCTTCGGCGGCTTTGAGGATGTCTTCGTCACGCGCCAGCATTCGCGCCTCCATTGCCCATTATAACGGGCTTCCTACATCTAAGGCGACGCACCTTCACACGAAAGCCAGGGCCGACGCCATGAGCGACAGCAAAGCCGACAAAACCATCGATCCCGGCGTGCGGATCGGCCATGTCCATCTAAAAGTCGCCGATCTCGACCGCGCGCTCGATTTCTATGTCGGCGTGCTCGGCTTCGAGCTGACCCAGCGCATGCCGGGTGCGGCCTTCATGTCGGCGGGCGGTTATCACCATCATATCGCGCTGAATACCTGGGAGAGCGACGGCGCTCCGCCGCCGCCGCCGCGCACGACCGGCCTTTATCATCTCGCCATCCTCTATCCCACGCGCGCGTTGCTGGCGGATGCGCTGCGGCGCGTGGCCGAGGCCAAGATTCCGCTCGACGGCGCGAGCGACCACGGCGTCAGCGAGGCGCTGTACCTGCGCGACCCCGATAACAATGGCGTCGAGCTTTACTGGGACAAGCCGAAGGAGAAATGGCCGCGCTCGCCGGATGGTCAGCTGGCGATGGTGACGCGTCGGCTCGATCTGCAGAATCTGCTGGGCGAGCTGGAGCGTCCGGCGGCCTATCTACGCTGTCGCTTTGGCGACCGCGCGCCTGGCGATCACACCGATCAGGTGGGCGCGATATTCTGCGCTCCCGTGGATGTCGCCGTTGAGGCCATCCGGGGGGACCGTGAGCCCCTCGATCGACTTCGGTGAGAAGCGCTTCTTCAAAGCCTCTTCGAAATGCGTCACCCGGAACACGCCGTTGCCGCCTGCCCCGGTAACGGCCACACGGATTTCCGATGAGCGTTTCGAAACGAAGACGCCGACCAGCGCATAGCGCGAAGCCTGGTTGCGGAATTTCTCGTAAGCCGCCTTTTGCACCAAGGGAAAGTTAATCCGCACGATGATCTCGTCAGGCTCGAGCGCGGTCTGGAACATGCCCTGGAAGAATTCATCGGCATGGATGCGACGTTTTGAGGTGATGATGGTCGCGCCGAGCCCGAGACAGCCGGCCGGATAGTCGGCGGTGGGATCGTTGTTGGCGACCGAGCCCCCGATGGTCCCGCGATGGCGCACGGCGGGATCGCCGATCACCCCGGCAAGGTAAGCCAGCGCCGGCAGGTTTTCCTTCACCACCGGAGAATTCGCCACTTCGGAATGACGCGTCATCGCACCGATCACGATCGAGCGGCCTTTCAGTTCGATGCCGGAGAGGCCTTCGATCTGCGACAGATCGACGAGCTGCGAGGGCGAGGCCAGCCGCAGCTTCATTGTCGGGATCAGTGTGTGGCCGCCGGCCAAAAGTTTGGCGTCCTCATTCTTGGCAAGGAGATTGGCGGCCTGCCGTACCGTGGTCGGGCGATGATAGGTGAAAGCGTACATGGATGGTTTCCCTGGAAGTGCCTTGCCAGCCCTACGCTGCAGCTTTCTTGCCGCCCATCGCGGCAGCGCCGGAGGCAATCGCCTTCACGATATTATGGTAGCCGGTGCAGCGGCAGATGTTGCCTTCGAGTTCTTCACGGATGACGTGATCTTCCAGCGCAAAACCCTTGCGGTTCACGATATCGATCGCCGACATGATCATGCCCGGGGTGCAGTAGCCGCATTGCAAGCCGTGATGCTCGCGGAAGGCCTCCTGCATCGGATGCAGCGGCTCGTCGGGCGCCGCCAGGCCTTCGATCGTCGTGACGCTCGCGCCTTCGACTTGCCACGCGAAGGTGGTGCAGGACTTCAGCGCCTTGCCATTCACATGCACGACGCAGGCGCCGCATTGCGAGGTGTCGCACCCGACGTGGGTGCCGGTCAGGCGCAGATGCTCGCGTAGGAATTCGACCAACAGCGTGCGCGGATCGACATCAGCGGTGACGGCTTTGCCGTTCACCGTCATCGCGACGGCGGGCATTCAATTCCTCCTAGGAACTTAGGTCCGATGAGCCTGAAAAGGCGGTTTCGGGCGGGACTTTAGCGACACTCCGGGCGTGGTCAAGGTGCGCAAGCTGGACGCTCAGGCGGCAGGCATCGCGGCCGCGACGGCGAATTTCTCGAAAAACTCGTCGGCCATTTTCTTCGCGGCGCCATTGACCAGGCGCTGGCCGATCTGCGCGAGTTTGCCGCCGATCTGCGCCTCCACATTGTAGGTGAGCAGGGTGCCGCCATCCTTGGGAATAAGCGCAACCACCGCCCCGCCCTTGGCGAAACCTGCGATCCCGCCGTCCCCGGTGCCGGAAATCTTATAGCCGTTGGGGGGGTCGAGGTCGGTGAGATTGACCTTGCCTTTGAACTTGGCCTTCACCGGACCGATCTTGGTCACGGCCACGGCCTGGAATTCGGTATCGGAAAGCTTATCCAGGCTCTCGCAGCCCGGGATGCAGGCTTTCAAAACTTCCGGGTCGTTTAGTCTTAACCCAGACCACTTCGCGCGGGGCCGCGATTTGGTATTCGCCGCTCATCGTCATCGCCATGGTATTCCCCGCGCCTTTGCTGAACCGGTGACGGGAGATAGTCCGAATATCCGGTGAGCGTCAAACACACTTGGATAAGACGAGCCATGCAAGAATATAGTCCCAACTAAATAACGGGCGAAAGCAACGCCCACTCGCGCCCCTCCGGCAAATCAGGCTAACTGTGCGCCCGCGGATCTGAACCATGGTTTTACTATCATCCTCCTCCCTGCTCGCGCCGCTGTTTTCCAGCGCGGCCATGCGTGCCGTGGTGGATGACACGGCGCGGCTGCAGCGGATGCTGGATTTCGAGGCGGCGCTGGCAAAGGCGGAAGCCGATGTTGGCGTCATTCCTGCCACGGCCGCAGGCCCGATCGTGGCCGCCTGCCGCGCCGACCGCTTCGATCTTGGTCAGATCGCCGCAGACGCGGTCGCGGCCGGCAACATCGCCATTCCGCTGGTGAAGGCGCTCACGGCGGAAGTAGCCAAAAGCGACCGCGAAGCCGCAGGCTTCGTGCATTGGGGTGCCACCAGTCAGGACGTGATCGACACCGCGCTGGTGCTGGAGCTTCGGGATGCCGTCAATGCGCTCGATGGCGATCTCGACCGCGCCATCGACCGCTTTTCCGCGCAAGCCGCGCAGGCACAAAACCACACTGATGGTAGGCCGCACCTGGATGCAGCAAGCGCTGCCGATGCCCTTCGGGCTCAAGCTTGCGGGCTACGCCGCGGCCTTGGCTCGTGCAAGAGCAAGGCTGGATTGGGCGCGCGATGAAGTGCTGGTGGTGCAATTCGGCGGCGCGGCCGGCACGCTGGCCGCGCTCGGCAACAAGGGCCTCGACGTCACCGAAAGGCTTGCCACGGAATTGCGGCTCGACGTACCGCCCGCGCCCTGGCACAGCCACCGCGACCGGCTTGCCGAAGTCGCGGGCGCCTTCGCGATCCTCGCCGGCACCTGCGGCAAGATCGCACGCGATGTATCACTCCTGATGCAGACGGAAGTGGGCGAAGCCTTTGAGCCCGCGGAGGCCGGGCGCGGCGGTTCGTCTTCCATGCCGCACAAGCGCAACCCGACGGCCGCAGCGGCTGCGCTGGCGGCGGCCTCCATGGCGCCGCAGCTGGCAGCCACCATCTTCGCCGCGCAGGTGCAAGAGCACGAACGCGCGCTCGGCGGATGGCAGGCGGAATGGCCGACTTTCCCGGCGCTTCTGCTCGTCACCTCAGGCGCGCTGCGCGCCGTTGCCGATATCGCCGAAGGCCTCGAAGTCGATGCCGAGCGCATGCGCGCCAATCTCGATATCAGCCAGGGGCTGATCATGGCCGAAGCGGTGTCGGTCGCGCTCGCCAAAAAGATCGGCAAGCAGGAAGCGCACAAACTGGTGGAGGAAGCCTGCAAGAAAGCAGCGAAAGAAAAGCGCCACCTGCGCGACGTGCTGAGCGGGGACAAGCGTGTGACCGAATACCTTCCGGTTGACGAAATCGCCAAACTGTTCGCACCGGAACATTACACCGGGATGGCGGGCGATTTCATTGACCGCCTGCTGGAATCCGTCAAGGACGCATCAGCATGACGGGACGCGTGGTCGATGCCGATGGTTGTCCGCTCTATGTGCGGATCGATGGTCATGCGACGGCCCCTGCCCTCATGCTTTCCAATTCACTCGGCACCGACCTGCATTTGTGGGACGCGCAGGCGGCCGAATGGGCGCGCGACTTTCACGTGGTGCGTTACGACCGGCGCGGGCATGGCCGATCCGGCCTCGGCCATGCGCCGCACAGCCTGGAACGCTACGGGCTCGATGCGCTGGCAATCATGGATTCACTGGGGCTCGACAAGGTGCATTGGTGCGGGCTCTCTATGGGCGGCATGGTCGGCCAATGGCTGGCTGCCAATGCACCAGATCGGATCGATAGGCTGATCCTATCCAACACCTCGTCCTATTTCGCCGACAAAACGCGCTGGAACGACCGCATCAAAATTGTGAAAGAGAAAGGCGTCAGCGCGGTCGCCGATGCAGTGATGAAGCTTTGGTTCACCGCCGATTTTCGCGCGCGCGAGCCCGAAACCATTGCTCGCATGTCACAAATGCTTTCTGCCACGCCGGTGCAAGGCTACATCGCCGCCTGCGAGGCGCTCCGCGACATGGATCACCGCGAATTGTTGCAGCGGATCACCGCGCCGACCCTGATCATCGCCGGCAAACACGACCAATCAACGCCGCTGGACGGCGCCGAATTCATGCAGGCGCGGATTTCAGGTTCCGCCCTCACGGTGCTCGACGCCGCGCACATCGCCAATGTCGAGCAGCCGGCGATTTATACTGACACGGTATCGAAATTTCTGGCTCAGCCCGCGCGCTAGGAGATAGGCATGGATGACCGCGAACGGCACGAAAAAGGCATGGCCCGCCGGCGCAAGGTGTTGGGCAATGCCTGGGTCGATCGCGCCAATGCGAACAAGACGCCGTTCAACGAGGATTTTCAGGACTTCATCACGCGCTACGCCTGGGGCGAGATCTGGACGCGCCCGCATTTCGACGAGCGCACGCGGCGCATCCTCGTGATCGGCACGTTGCTCGCGCTCGGACAATGGGATGAATTCCGCATGCATATGCGCGCGGCGATGACCGAGGGCGGCTTTTCCGCCGACGACATCAAGGAAATCATTTTGCAGCAGGCGATCTATTGCGGCCTGCCGGCCGCCAATCATGCCTTCAAGGAAGCCGGAGAGATCGTGAAGGAATTGGGGAAGTAACGCGCACGTCAGGCGTCCTGTTCGTCATGGCCGGGCTTGTCCCGGCCATCTCGATAAGGGATGCATTGCCTTCCTAAGCGAGATGCCCGCGACAAGCGCGGGCATGACGAGCCAATTGGTTGTCTTCTACCCGCTTCTTCCCTCCCGAAACGCCTGCGGTGTGGTGCCGGTCTGTCCGCGGAAGAAGCGCGCAAAATGCGACGGATCGGAAAAGGACAGGTCGTAGGAGATTTGCTGGATCGCCTGATTGGTGAAAACGAGCTGGCGCTTGGCTTCGGTCAGCACGCGCTGGCGGACCAGGTGGCCGGCGGTGACGCCGGTGGCGCGTTTGACGTGATCGTTGAGCCGGTCCGGCGTCATCGCCAGCTTTTCGGCATAAAAGGATAGGCGCCGCTCGTTACGGAAATTCTCCTCGATCAGGTCGCGCAAAGCTTCGACCGTCGGATCGGCGGGCGCAAGCGTCACCGCGCCCGAGCGTGCGCGGCTGGCGGCAAGCCGGACCACTTCCACCGCGATCAGGGCCAACAGGCCGCGCATGGCGACGCGAAAACCTTCGCGCGCGAGGAAGCGCTCCTGGTACAATTCGGCGCAAAACTCGGCGACGCGCCTTCCCTCCTCCGGCGTTGCCAGCGGCACCACCGGGTCGGTCGCTAGTGCCCGTAGCCGCGACCACGCGGCATCCGAGTGGTTGCCCAAAGCGGAGGCAACGTCATCGGTGAAGCTGACCACCCAGCCGTCGGTCACCTCCGGCTCGAAGCGGAAGCCATGGGCAATGGTCGAGGGAACGAGAATGGCCGCCGGTGCGGTGAAGGGAACCGTCGCAGCTTCGAAGGTCATCTCGCCGCCGCCACGGGCCACGAATAAAATCTGCGACAGATTGCCGTGGCGGTGCGCTCGGATCACCCAATCATGGATCGAGGCGCGGGAGGCGATCGTTTCGATGTGGATAAAGTCGAACGCCTGATTATCCGGTAAATCGCCGTATAAATGAAACAGCGGAAGCGCGGACTCGGCCATGCTTGAGCATAGCGCAGCGGTTCGCCCATCAACAGGCGAGTTCCACGCCTGTGGGCAACGTTGCCGCGTCTAGCCACCCCTGCTAAGGAATATGACACGATCGGGGTAGTGCCTAACAGGCGGCGGACGCATGGAAGTCTTCGTCCAACAGCTCATCAACGGCCTCACCCTCGGCTCGATCTACGGCCTCATCGCCATCGGATATACGATGGTATACGGCATCCTCAACATGGTGAACTTCGCCCATAGCGGCGTGTTCATGGTGTCCTCCTTCATTGCGCTTACCGCGCTGCTGATCCTGACCAGCGTGGCTGGGCGTCTCCTCCATCGTGCTGGCGCTGATCATCATCATGGTCGTATCCATGGTGCTGACCTCGGTGCTGAACTGGACCATCGAGCGCGTGGCCTATCGGCCGCTGCGCCATTCCTTCCGGCTCGCGCCGCTGATCTCCTCGATCGGGATGTCGATCTTCCTGACCAATTTCGTGCAGGTGTCGCAGGGCCAACGCAACAAATCGATTCCGCCGATGTTCGGCGAGACCGTCACGCTGATAGAAGGCCGCGGCTACGACGTGGCGATATCCTATGAGCAGATCACGATCTGGGTAGTGACCGCGGTGCTGCTGCTCGCCTTCTGGTATCTTGTGGCCAAGACCTCGCTCGGCCGCGCGCAGCGCGCCTGCGAGCAGGACCAGAAGATGGCCGCGCTGGTCGGCGTCAATGTCGACCGCACCGTCGCCATCACCTTCGTGATTGCCGCCTCGCTCGCCGCCGTCGCCGGCACGATGTATCTGATGTATTACGGTGTGGTGAATTTCGCCGACGGATTTGTGCCCGGCATCAAGGCTTTCACCGCCGCGGTGCTCGGCGGCATCGGCTCGCTGCCTGGCGCGGTAATCGGCGGATTGCTGATCGGGCTGATCGAAACCATGTGGTCGGCCTACTTCTCTATCGACTACAAGGACGTCGCGGTTTTCTCCCTGCTTGCCATCACGCTGATTTTCCTGCCGCAGGGCCTCCTCGGCAAGCCGGACGTCGAAAAGGTGTGAGATGTCGGCCGAGGCGCCCGCACGGGCACCCCAAGCTCCGCGTGATTCGCGCGCTGAAGGAAGCGGCGTTGACCGGCGCTGCTCGCCGCCGGCGCTGTTCCTGCCGATGATCGCCTTCACCACCGTGCAGAGCATGCAGAACGACGCTGATGCTCGAGACGCGCTGGGGATTGTTCTTCTCCTTGGTCGCGATCGTCGCGCTCGCTGCGCTTTCTGCATATCCTTGTTCATCGCGCCCTGGCTGGAACGCCGCCCGTCGAAGGCGACCGCGGCCAGCGCGCCGGCGCCGCGCTGGCGCAAGGCTTTGAGCAAATGGTTCGCGCCCTTCGCGCTCGGATTTGCTGCCGTCTATCCGTTCGTCATGGTCGCCCTTACCGGTTGGAGCGGCGCGCTGAAATGGATCGACAATTTCGGCATCCAGATCCTGATTTACGTGATGCTCGGCTGGGGCCTGAACATCGTAGTCGGGCTCGCCGGCCTGCTCGACCTCGGCTATGTCGCCTTCTACGCGGTCGGCGCCTACTCCTACGCGCTTGCTGGCCAAGACCTTCGGCCTCTCCTTCTGGATGCTGCTGCCGCTGGCCGGAATCCTCGCGGCCTTCTGGGGCATCCTGCTCGGCTTTCCGGTGCTGCGGCTGCGCGGCGACTACCTCGCGCTCGTCACGCTGGCGTTCGGCGAAATCATCCGGCTGGTGCTGATCAACTGGGTGCCAGTGACCGGCGGCTATGCCGGTATCAGCGGCATTCCGCGCCCGACCTTCTTCGGGATTCCGTTCAACGCGTCGGAGGAAGGCTTCGCCGCGGTATTCGGACTGGAATTTACCCCGCTCTACCGCACGATCTTTCTGTATTACGTCATTCTCGGCTTGGCACTGTTCACCGCTTTCATCACGGTGCGGCTGCGCCGGATGCCCGTCGGGCGGGCCTGGGAAGCGTTACGCGAAGATGAGATCGCCTGCCGCTCGCTGGGGATCAACACCACCAATACCAAGCTCACCGCCTTCGCCGTAGGCGCCATGCTGGCCGGCTTTGCCGGCTCCTTTTTCGCAGCAAGACAAGGTTTCATCTCGCCGGAATCCTTCACCTTCATCGAATCAGCCTACCATCCTTTCAATCGTGGTGCTTGGCGGCATGGGCAGCCAGATCGGCGTAGCAATTGCTGCCGTCCTACTGGTCGGCGGCACCGAGATCGATGCGCGAGCTGGATTTCCTCAAGCAGATTTTCGGCAACGATTTCGAGCCGATCCGCTACCGCATGCTGCTGTTCGGGTTGGCCATGGTGCTGATCATGATATGGAAGCCGCGCGGGCTGATCTCCACGCGCGAGCCTTCGGTCTTCCTGGAGGAGCGCAAGGCGATTCCCGCCGACCTGCTGAAAGAGGGCCGCGGATGACGCCGGCGCCGCGCGACCTCCTGCTGCGCGTCGAGCATCTCACCATGCGCTTCGGCGGCCTCATCGCCGTGCAGGACCTGTCGTTCGAGGCTGCGCGCGGCGCCATCACCGCGCTGATCGGGCCGAACGGCGCCGGGAAGACCACGGTGTTCAACTGCATCACTGGTTTTTACAAGCCGAGCGAGGGGCGCATCGCGCTCCAGCATGGCGACCCGCGGCTGTGGGACCAGCTTGACGCGGTCACCGCGCGCGGCCAGCGCAGCTGCCATCGCCCGGACGGCGCGCTGTTCCTGCTCGAGCGCATGCCTGACTTTCTTGTGACGCAGAAGGCGCGCGTTACCCGCACCTTTCAGAATATCCGACTGTTCCAGGGCATGAGCGTATTGGAAAATCTTCTGGTGGCGCAGCACAACCCGCTGATGATGGCCTCAGGTTTCACCGCGCTAGGGATCTTCGGCTCGCGCGGCTATACGCGCGCGCAGCGCGACGCCATCGAGCACGCCGTCCAATGGCTGGAAAAAATCAATTTGCTCGATCGCGCCGATGACGCCGCCGGCGAATTGCCTTATGGCGCGCAGCGCCGCCTGGAAGTAGCGCGCGCCATGTGCACCGATCCGGTGCTGCTCTGCCTCGACGAGCCGGCAGCCGGGCTCAATCCGCACGAAAGCGCCGATCTCAACGAATTGCTGCTCTCGATCCGCAAAGAGGGGGCAACCTCGATCCTGCTGATCGAGCACGATATGTCGGTGGTGATGCAGATTTCCGACCACATTGTCGTGCTGGACCACGGCGTCAAGATCGCCGACGACACGCCCGAGGCCGTGCGCAACGATCCCAACGTCATCGCAGCCTATCTCGGCGTGGAGGACCACGAGGTCGAGGACGCGACGGCGGAGGCGCGGCTATGATCGCGCCGAAGCCCGACGGATCAAGCCCATTGCTCGCGGTGCGCGGGGTGGAAACCTATTATGGCCGCATCCCAGCGCTCAAGGGTGTCGACGTTGAAGTGCGTGAAGGCGAGATCGTGGCGCTGATCGGCGCTAATGGCGCCGGGAAGTCGACCCTGATGATGACAATCTGCGGCAATCCGCGCGCGCGCGAAGGCCAGATCGAGTTCGACGGCCGCGATATCACCGAGCTTCCCACCCATGAAATCGCCGAGCTGAAGATCGCGCAGTCGCCGGAAGGTCGCCGCATCTTCGCCCGCATGACGGTGTTAGAAAATCTGCAGATGGGTGCCATCGTCGCGCCGCCCGAGCATTTCGCCGCCGATCTGGAACGCGTGCTATCGCTGTTCCCGCGCCTGCGCGAGCGCCTTGATCAGCGCGGCGGCACGCTATCGGGCGGCGAACAGCAGATGCTCTCGATTGCGCGCGCGTTGATGAGCCGCCCTCGACTCCTGCTGCTCGACGAGCCCTCCCTCGGCCTCGCACCACTGATTGCGAAACAGATCTTCGATGCCATCCGCGACCTCAACCAGCGCGAAGGTCTCACCGTATTCCTGGTGGAGCAGAACGCCTTTCATGCCCTCAAGCTGGCGCACCGCGGCTATGTGATGGTCAATGGACGCATCACGCTCTCGGGCACGGGACTGGAGCTTCTGGCACGGCCGGAGGTGAAAGCCGCCTATCTGGAAGGCGGGCGGCAGCAGGCGAGGCCATGATGCAGGGCTATTTCTACGAGGAAGATTCGCTTGGCGTATTCCTGCTGGTTACGCTCTTTCTGGGTGGCGGCGCGTCCTGGTTGACCGGCCGTGCGATCGCGATCACCTGGCGGCCCTGGTGGCAGCTTGTCGGATATACGCTGATCCTCGGCATGACCGTGCGCTTCCTGCATTTTTCCTTGTTCGGCGGCACGTTGCTTTCGCCTTATTATTACGCGGTCGACACCGCGCTCTGTTTCCTCATCAGCTTGATGGGCTATGCGGTGACACGGACGAACCAGATGGTCACGCAATATAACTGGATCACCAAACGCACCGGCCTGATTTCCTGGCGCCACCGCTAGCGTTTGAGATCGAGCGCTAGCCGATGCGTCCGAGCGCCGGAAAAGTCTCCAATAGCCAGTAGCTCGCACTGGAAATGAATCCGGTGAGGAAGGCGATGCCGGTGAGCACTAAAAGCGCGCCCATCACCTTCTCGACTTTGCCGAGATGCGCGCGGAAGCGGGCGAGGAAGGCCGCGAAGGGCTCCACCGCGAAGGCGGCCAGTAAAAACGGAATGCCAAGCCCGAGCGAGTACACCGCCAAAAGGCCCGCGCCTTTCGTCACCGTCGCCTCCGATGCAGCCACAGCAAGAATGGCCGCCAAAATAGGGCCGATGCAGGGCGTCCAGCCGAAGGCGAATGCCAGTCCCATAACATAAGCGCCCCACAGCCCCACAGGCTTGGCCACTGCGGCGCGCTTCTGGCGCATCAGGAAGCCGATGCGGAAGACACCAAGGAAATGCAGGCCCATGATGATGATGGCGACGCCGGCGGCTTTAGCGAAAATGTCCGAATAGACGCGGATCAGGCCGCCGAACGCACTGGCGCTGGCGCCAAGCGCGACAAAGATGGTGGTGAAGCCGAGCACGAAGAGGAGAGCGCCGACGACGGTTTCGCGCCGGACCGCGGTTTCCGGCTCCGCGTCGGCAAAGCGTTCCAGCGACAGGCCGGACAAATAAACCAGATAAGGCGGCACCAGCGGCAAAACGCAGGGCGACAGAAAACTGATAAGTCCTGCCAAGAGAGCGGCTGGGATTGAGATATCGGCCATGGCTCTTTGATGCGCCAAAGCTCCCACGCCCGCAAGCGATCACCGATGCTATGCTCCCTTCGCAGGAGGAACGATTTGCGCAATCTGATCACCGACGTTGCCGGTGTCCGCGTCGGCCATGCGGGCGACGCGAGGCTTGGCTCCGGTGTCACCGCCGTCCTGTTCGAGGAGCCGGCGGTCGCCAGCATCGATTTGCGCGGCGGTGGGCCGGGCACGCGGGAAACCGCCCTGCTCGATCCGGCACAAACCGTTAGCGGCATCGACGCCATCGCGCTGTCTGGCGGCTCGGCTTTCGGGCTCGACGCAGCCTCGGGCGTACAGGCCTGGTTGCGCGAGCAGGGCCGCGGCCTCGCCGTGCACACGGCGCAGGTGCCTATCGTGCCGGGCGCGATCTTATTCGACCTGTTGAGCGGAGGCGCGAAAGACTGGGGACGCTATCCGCCTTACCGCGAGCTGGGCTACGAGGCCGCAAATGGTGCAAATACCGATTGCACGCTCGGTAGCGTGGGCGCAGGGCTGGGCGCGAACACCGTCAATTTGAAGGGCGGTATCGGTTCGGCCTCCGCGACAGCCGAGGGCATCACGATTGGGGCTTTGGCAGCGGTGAACGCGGCCGGAAGCGTCACGATCGGCGACAGCCGGTATTTCTGGGCCGCCCCTTTTGAGCAAGACAAGGAATTCGGCGGCGCCGGGCTTCCCTCCCCGATTCCGCCGGAAGGATTGGAACCGCGCACCAAAGCCGGCGCGCGCTCCAGCACAACCTTGGTCGTGGTCGCCGTCGACGCAATGTTGAGCAAGGCGCAGGCCAAACGGCTTGCGGTAATGGCGCAAACCGGCGTCGCGCGCGCGATCTATCCGGTGCACACGCCGCTCGACGGCGACGTGCTGTTTGCCGCCGCCACCGGCAAGAAGCCGCTCGCCGATCCGCTGCTCACCTTGTCGCGGCTCGGCGCCGTCGCGGCGAATGTGACAGCCCGCGCGATCGCCCGCGCGGTCTACGAAGCCACGGCTCTTCCTTTTCCCGGCGCGTTGCCGAGTTGGAAGGACAAATTCAGCCGCTGAACGAATGGCGGTGAGATGCGTTGACCAGCATGCCGTCCACCGTGATCCGCGATTTTTCCTACAATGTTGCCACGCGGCAGCTGGTGGTGACTTTTGTCACCGGCCGCATCTATGCCTATGCCAATGTGCCGCCGGACGTGCACAATGCCTTGCGCGCTTCAGGTTCGAAAGGGCGTTTCTTCAATCAGGAGATCCGCGACCGCTACGATTGCCGCGAGATCACGCCTAAAGAAACCGCTCCGCTGCGTATGGGGCCGGGTCACAAAACGGCGTCGCGCCGGTAATAAGATCGGCCACCAAATGTCCCGTCGTGGGTCCCAACGTCAGGCCCCAATGCGCGTGGCCATAAGCAAGCCATAGCCCCTTTTGTCCAGGCGCCGGCCCGATCACCGGCCGGGAATCCGGGAAGCACGGCCGCTTGCCGAGCCACGTGCCCTCTTCCAACCTGTCTCCAAGCGGATACACCTCGAGCGCCTTTGGCATCAGCCGCTCGAACTGCACCGGCGTCGGAGGGGCATCGCGGTCGGCAAATTCCGCACCGGTGGTAACCCGGATTCCCTGCTGCATCGGGGTGACACAATAGCCATTATCGGGATCCACCACCGGCCGCCGCATCTCTACCGTGCCGGCGAGGCGGAACTGACGGTGATAGCCACGCTTGATGCCGAGTGGCAGGTGGATGCCCATCGGATCCAGCACATCCGGCGCCCAGGGCCCGAGCGACACCACGGCATGCTGCGCGTCCAGCGCCCCTTGTGCGGTGTCGACGCGCCAGCCCGAGCCGTTGCGATGAAGCGTGCGCGCATCCCCGACGAGCATGACACCGCCGAGCGCCTCGTAACGCGCGACGTAGGCTTTGGTTACCGCCAGCGGGTTATTCAAGCTCGCCGCGCCCGGCCAGTGGATCGCCCTCTCGAAGGCGGGCTTGAGCGCGGGCTCCAGTTCAAGCATCCCGCGCGGGTCCAGCGCGCGATAGGGAATCTCCAATTCGTCCGCAAGATTGAGCTCCGGTGCCATCTCGGCGAAAGTCTTCTGGCTTCGATAAATTTTGGCCCAGCCGGTCTTGCGCAGATACTGCAGCGCGCCGGCCTCGGTCATCAGTGCCTCGTGTTCGGCTACTGCACGGGAAAACATCGGCCGCATGGCAAAGGCGAATTCGAGCAATTTTTTCGGGCGCGACGCGAGCCAGAAGGAGAACAGCCAGGGCGCCACGCGCGGCAGAAAGGCCAAATGATAGTTGGCTTCCGGCGAGCGCTTCAGCCCCACGCGCAACAACGACCAAAGTCTGGGCGGAAAGGCCGGCGGAAACACCGTCGCGCCCTCGATCACCCCGGCATTGCCGTAGGAGGTCTCCTCGCCCGGCCCGCCCCGGTCCACCAGCGCGACCGAAAGGCCGCGTTTGACAAGATGGAGAGCGATGGAGGTGCCGACGATGCCAGCACCCAGCACAACCGCGTCCGTTCGAGCCATGTGGTGATTCCGTTCGTTGCGGTTGCTTCCTGCCAACGCAAGCTCGGCGGAAGCAGGACCGTAATATATGGGTAGCGCCTAGCGCGCATATAGGCAGCACTAACGCTGTGCGAAACTCCCATTCTGCCAGCGTTGCCCGGGCGTCTGTGGCATGTTACCCGAACATTCCTAGTGTCCCGATTCCGAAGTTCGCCTTACTCTGCGGCATCCTTCTTTGCGAACTTCGGAATCGAAGGGACACTAGCAACTTGTTAATCTGGTGTGGCTTTGGTTCAGAAGTCCGCATTTCGGACTCGCGGCAAGAATGACGCGGACTTCTGAACCGCCACACCAGTGGGAGACTTGCATGCGCCGCCCGCTCCTCGTCGCGCCGTCCATTCTGGCCTCGGATTTCGCCAAGCTAGGCGAGGAAATCCGTGCTGTTGAAGCCGCCGGTGCCGACTGGATCCATGTGGATGTGATGGACGGGCATTTCGTGCCCAACATCACCATCGGGCCCGACGTGGTGAAGGCGCTGCGCCCGCACACCAAAAAGATCTTCGACGTGCATTTGATGATCGCGCCCTGCGATCCCTTTTTAGAAGCCTTCGCCAAGGCTGGCTCCGACATTATCACGGTGCATGTGGAGGCTGGACCCCATCTGCACCGCTCGCTGCAGGCTATTCGCGCGCTGGGCAAGAAAGCCGGCGTCTCGATCAATCCCGGCACGCCGGAATCGACCATCGAATACGTGCTGGACATGGTCGATCTCATCCTGGTGATGTCGGTAAATCCCGGCTTCGGCGGCCAGGTTTTCATCAAATCGGCGGTGGAAAAGATTTCCCGCATCCAGGCGATGGTCAGCGGCCGCCCAATCGACATCGAGGTGGACGGCGGCATCACGCCGGAAACCGCGCCGCTGGTCACCGCCGCAGGCGCCAACGTGCTGGTGGCGGGGTCCGCTGTGTTCAAAGGCGGCGCGTCCGCCTACCGCAACAACATTTCGACGATCCGTCACGCAGGCGCGCTGGCGCGCGGAGAAGCGGCGTAAATATGAAACGCGTTGGCGTGATGATTCTGCTGGTGTTGGCGGTCGGGACGCAGGGGTCCATGGCGCGCGATGCCGCCGAGCTGAAGGTGCTCGGTTTTTCGCCTGATGGACGCTATTTCGCCTTCGAGCAACGCGGCACGAGCGAGAACGCAAGCTATTCCGTCACAAACGTCATCGACGTCGAGACCGGCCGGCAAATGAAGGGGAGCCGCACCAGCTTTAGCGACGAGGAACTCAAGCGGCTGGCGAAAAGCCGCAAAGCCACTGCCAAGCAGATCAAGCGGTTGAAGATTTCGGCGCGGGATTTGATGACAATCTCGGTTTTAGGATTTGACGCTGAGCCGTTCGATGAGGCCTCCATAAAATCTTTTGCGCTGCCCAGTAAATGGTTCGGCCCAGAAAGCTGGTTGGTGCTGCGTCAGTTCAAGATGGTGACGCGCTGTCACAACAAGGATGTAAGCCCGGTAGGCTTCGGGTTGGCACTTGAGCGCAAAGACGCCCCCGCGACCAGGCTCAGCCACGACGTATCGATTCCCCTGATGCGCGGCTGTCCGACGCGGTATCGCATCGCCGATGCGCATGCGCGGCGAACGCCGGACGGGACGGTTGCACTGGCTGTGATTGTGCAGGATTCCACGCCGGGAGTTGACGCCCAGAGCCTCTTCATACCGGTGACGGCCCGCATCCCGCCGCTTAAAGAGTGAAGTCATGATCTTGCGTTATTCCCGGCCCGAGATGGCGGCGATCTGGTCGCCGGAGACGCGCTTTCGTATCTGGTTCGAAATCGAGGCGCATGCCGCCGACGCCATGGCCGAGCTCGGCATCATTCCGAAGGAGGCCGCGAGGAAAGTTTGGGAAAAGGGAAAGAACGCCAAGTTTGACGTGGCGCGCATTGACGCCATCGAGGCAGAGGTCAAGCACGACGTCATTGCTTTCCTCACTCATCTTTCCGAAATCGTCGGGCCGGAAGCGCGCTTCGTGCATTCCGGCATGACTTCCTCCGACGTGCTCGACACCTGCCTCAATGTGCAGCTCGTGCGCGCGGCGGAATTGCTGATTGGCGACGTCGATAAGTTGCTGGTCGCGCTAAAGCGCAGGGCCTTCGAACACAAGCTCACGCCTACCATTGGCCGTTCGCATGGCGTGCATGCCGAACCCACCACCTTTGGTCTGAAGCTCGCGCAAGCTTATGCCGAATTCATCCGCGCCAAGGAGCGGCTGATCTGCGCGCGCACGGAGGTAGCCACCTGCGCGATCTCCGGCGCGGTCGGCACCTTCGCGCAGGTTGACCCGCGCGTCGAAGAGCATGTTGCCAAGGCGATGGGGCTCGGCGTCGAGCCGGTATCAACGCAGGTGATACCGCGCGACCGCCACGCCATGTATTTCGCCACCCTGGGTGTCGTCGCCTCTTCGGTGGAGCGGCTGGCGACTGAAGTACGCCATCTGCAGCGCACCGAAGTGCTGGAAGCCGAGGAATATTTCTCCGCCGGGCAAAAGGGTTCCTCCGCCATGCCGCACAAGCGCAACCCGGTGCTGAGCGAGAACCTCACCGGCCTCGCCCGCATGGTGCGCGCTTACGTGATGCCCGCAATGGAGAATGTCGCGCTCTGGCACGAACGCGACATTTCGCATTCCTCTGTCGAGCGCATGATCGGGCCGGATGCCACGGTGACGCTCGATTTCGCGCTGGCGCGGCTCGCGGGCGTAATCGACAAGCTCGTGATCTATCCCGAGAACATGCGGAAGAATCTGGATCGCCTCGGCGGGCTGGTGCATTCGCAGCGCGTCCTGATCGCGCTCACACAAAAAGGCGTTGCTCGCGAGGACGCCTATCGGGTGGTGCAACGCAATGCCATGAAGGTCTGGAATGGCGAAGGCGATTTCCTGACTTTGCTGAAAGCAGACCCCGACGTGCGCGCCAAGCTGAGCGATCAGGAGATCGAGACCAATTTCGACCTCGGCTACCACTTCAAGCACGTCGATACCGTCTTCAAACGCGTCTTTGAGGATTGATGCTCTGGCGCAACAGCCCCCGGGCCCCGCTGTGCGGCGTGGGAACGTTTCAGTTGAGCATGGGGTTAACCTCCATTCCGTACGAATGTGGGAGTTGCCCATGAAAAAACCCTCAAAAACTCTCCCCTTTGCCGCAGCTTTCCTGCTCACCCTGTCCGGCCTTGCCTTCGCGCAAACGAGCGGCGGTGCCGGCGCCGGAGCCGGCGGAGCGTCAAGTACCGGCGCCGGCATCGGCGCTTCCGGCCTTACCGGCAGCAGTGCGAGTGCCATCGCCTCTCCGACGACCGGCGCAGCGACGACGGATACCAGCGCCGCGGGTACCGGAACCGCGGCTACCGGAACCGCCAGTCCAGGCACGCTTGGCACTGGCCGCACGGTTCCAGGTACCGGGACCACAGGCCCCGCTGCAAGCGCCAGCGCGGGAGGCGGCGCCGGAACGGCCGTACCCTGCCCGCCCGGCCTGATCCCGGAAGGCGTGGGCGAGACGCGCCGCTGCCGGCCGCTATCGGGGACGACAGCTACCGATTCCACCGGGATCGCTGCGCCCCCCTCCATCATGGCGCCGCCGACAGCATCGGGCGCGCGGTAACGCTACTTTGGAAATTGGCCGAGTACGTGCTGCGGCAGGTAACAGCCTGCGCTAAACTCACACTCCTCACGCACTCGGCCGATTCGTGTCACCGTCACCGACTGTCCTCATTTTCAATTCCGGCCTGGGGGGCCTGACCGTCCACCGCGAAGTTGCGGCGGTGCGGCCCGACGCGCGTTTGATTTACGCCGCCGATGACGCGGCCTTTCCTTACGGACCGATGGAAGAGGGAAAGCTGATCGCGCGCGTCACCGCCGTGATCGGCGCCCTGATCAGGCAATACAAGCCGGACCTGGCAGTGGTCGCCTGCAACACCGCGTCCACCATCGTGCTGCCGGAACTGCGCGCGCGCTTTGCCCTGCCGTTTGTCGGCACCGTGCCTGCAATCAAACCGGCCTGCGCCGGCTCGACCAGCAAGCGCGTTTCGGTGCTGGGCACCGAGGCGACCGTCAAGCGCGAATATACCCGCACCCTGATCCGGCAATTCGCCAATGGCGTCGACGTGACGCTAATCGGCTCGGCACGGCTCGCCGGTTACGCTGAAGCCGAACTGCGGGGCGATGCGGTAGAGGACAGCGCCATTGCGAAGGAGATCGCCGGCTGCTTCATCGATGGCGATGGCCGGCGCACGGATACGGTCGTACTGGCCTGCACGCATTATCCCTTGCTGCAGCACCGCTTCCGGCAAAACCAGCCCTGGCCGGTCAGCTATCTCGACCCGGCGCCAGCCATCGCCCGCCGCGTCGGTCAATTGCTTGGACCGCCAAAGTCGACGGAAAACGTTGCCTCCGCCCAGATGGTCACGACGCTGGGCCGAAAGCCGCCGCCGGAGCTGGAAAAAGCCTTGTCTTCGTTCGGAATCAAGGAGTTTGGCCGGATTGCGGTTTGACTTGAGGCTCTTTTCCCCCTAAAAAACCTGCGTTGGCTGGGCCTTTGGGCCCAGTCAGCGTTTCTGCGACCCGTGGTTTTGCGCCGACGCTTTCGGCTCAAACCTGTCGGTCCCGGGACAGTCCCGGGACAGTAGGAGGGCGCGGTTCCTCACATAACGACATCGACAACCAAGAGGACGCGATGACAAAGCGTAGCGAAGCTAAGTACAAACTCGACCGCCGCATGGGCGAGAACATCTGGGGCCGCCCGAAGAGCCCGGTGAACCGCCGCGAATATGGCCCCGGCCAGCACGGACAGCGCCGTAAGGGTAAACTCTCCGATTACGGCGTGCAGCTGCGCGCCAAGCAGAAGCTGCGCGGCTATTACGGCAACATTTCTGAGAAACAGTTCCGCGGCATCTACGACGAAGCCATCCGCATGCGCGGCGACTCCGGCGCTAACATGATTGGCCTGCTGGAACGTCGGCTCGACGCGATGATCTTCCGCGCAAAGTTCGTGCCGACCGTCTTCGCCGCACGCCAGTTCATCAACCATGGCCATGTCAAGGTGAACGGCCGCCGCGTCAACATCCCGAGCTACCGGGTAAAGGTCGGCGATACCATCGAGGTGAAGGAATCTTCCAAGCAGCTCGCCATCGTGCTGGAAGCTGCGCAGCTGGCCGAGCGCGACGTGCCCGATTACATCGAGGCCGACCACAACAAGAAGACCGCAAAGCTCGCGCGCATCCCGTTGATCACCGATGTGCCTTATGCGGTGATGATGGAGCCGCATCTCGTCGTGGAATATTACTCGCGCTGATGCTCTTTTCGAATCACTGCTGATTCGTTTTTTTCACAAAAACCCCGGCTGCAAGGCCGGGGTTTGTTATTTGTGCGGCGCAACGAAATCAGGCGCAACGGGAGAAATCGCAGTCCGCCCGTGCTTTTATTGCCGGACTTGCCTCTGTTTGATACGTTCCGCGCCGTCAAGCGCGTGATCCGGGCGAAGTGGAAACCGGTTCGCCGATTAGATCATGCGCCCAATCAATCGTGAACGTGCGTTCCGTAGAGAATTTACGCAAAGCTTGGTGGCGTTCACAGAACCGGTGTCCACTTTTGCTGAACGCGCTTTTGCTGCGCGTAAAGATCTAAGGGGACTTACACCAGGGGAGAAACGCACATGAATGGATTGCAAACAGTAAAGACATGGGTCGGCGCACTGACGGAAGTAGCGCTGATGTTGCTGGCTCTCGGTATCGCAATGGCGCTGTTGGCCGGCCCGCAAGTGCCGTTCCTTGGCAACGTAGTCGCCAATATCGTTGGTATGGTCAATGAACTGGGCAAGAATGGGATCGTCGGCCTGATCGCCCTCGGCATCATTCTGTGGCTGTTCTCGAATCGAAATGTGTCGTGACGGAGTGACGCGCCGGCCTGAATGAGGCCGGCAAAGTCATTTGGGTTGCAACCAAATGGATGGGGTGCCCCTTCCCCATCCATATTTCCTCGCACAGCTTCGAGTACCGTCATGATTGAACGCATCGAAACAGTGAAGCGCTATCTGTGGGCGTTCGTCGAACTTGGCTTCGTTGCGCTGCTGGCCATTCTTCTGATTTACATGCTGCTGGGCCAGAGCTCGGGTGAATACGTGACCTCCGTTGCCGGCAATGTTTCCAAATTCGCCAGCGAGGCGAGCACAAGTCTGATCGGGATCGGAATCATTCTGGCGATCGTCTACTTGGTCAGCCAGCGCCTAGCGCCAAAGGGCGTTAGCACGAAATCACGAGCGAAAAGAACTCCCCCGACAGCAGAGTAGCCGAGCACGCCGCGACGACCGATAAAATTGCGACATTAAATCGGGGTCGCCCACGCCGCCGTCGCTGTCTCTTGCGCTGTCACGCGACTTTACGCCGAAACAGGTTTTCCGGCGACGTCCTTCAGCACTTCCTGCAATTCGCCCGCCTGGAACATCTCGCGTATGATGTCGCAGCCGCCGACGAATTCACCCTTCACGTAGAGCTGCGGAATGGTCGGCCATTGCGCATAGGCCTTGATGCCTTCGCGGATCTCGTCGGACTCCAGGACATTGATGCCCTTATAGGCGACGCCCAGGTGGTCGAGGATTTGCACCACTTGGCCGGAGAAGCCGCACTGCGGAAATTGCGGCGTGCCTTTCATGAAGAGCACCACGTCGTTGCTTTTCACTTCATTATCGATGAACTGCTGGATGCTCATGGTTCTCCTTCGCAGACGCCATCGCGTCTAGTTGTTCGGTATTCCGGTTTGCAGCGCCAGCGCATGCAGTGCGCCGCCCATCTGTCCCTTCAAAGCCTCGTAGACCAACTGGTGCTGCTGCACGCGTGATTTGCCGCGGAATGACTCGGCAATCACGGTGGCGGCATAGTGGTCACCGTCACCGGCGAGATCGCGGATGGTCACGCTGGCGTCAGGAATGCGGCTTTTAATCAGCCGTTCGATTTCGTTGGCGTCCATCGGCATTGCATTAATCCGTCAGGCCGCGCCTCCCGCCATATAGCTCGGCAGCCATCCTTCAAAGCGGCGCACAAGAGTCGCTATAAGAATGGGGCGCTCGGGCGGCAAAATCAATGCGTTACCAGCAGTCCTGCCAAGCCTTTGTGCCGGAATTGCGCCTTTAGCCGCCTTTCCCAGCACAGCCGCGGCTTGTGCCGCGGCGACCGTCACCAGATAGCGGCCCTGGTCCTCGCCGAACCAGAAGGCATGCGGGAAGGTGCCCCGAAAGCGCTTCCAGTTCAGCGCCGATTCCGGACGCCATGGCCATTTCCGCGAGAGCCACCAGCAGGCCGCCGTCGGACAGATCATGTACAGCCGTCGCCTGGCCTGCTGCGATCAAGCCCCGGACGAAGTCGCCGTGGCGGCGTTCGGCGGCGAGGTCGACCGGCGGCGGCGCACCCTCCTCCCGCCCGCAGACATCGCGCAGGTAGAGCGACTGGCCGAGCCAGCCGGGAGCGCCGCCGATCAGCAAGATCGTCTCGCCTTCATTCTTGAACGCGAGCGTTGCGGATTTGGAAAAATCGTCGAGCAGCCCGACGCCACCGATGGTGGGCGTGGGCAGGATCGCGCGGCCCTGGGTCTCGTTGTAAAGCGACACGTTGCCGGAGACGACCGGGAAATCCAGTGCCTGGCAGGCCTCCGCGATACCGCGCACGCAGCCGACGAATTGGCCCATAATCTCCGGCTTCTCCGGATTGCCGAAATTGAGATTGTCCGTGAGCGCGAGCGGCTTTGCCCCGACGGCAGTGAGATTGCGCCAGGCTTCCGCCACCGCCTGCTTGCCGCCTTCGAAAGGATCGGCCTCGCAGTAGCGCGGCGTCACGTCGGTGGTGAGCGCGAGCCCTTTCGGTCCGTCCAGCACGCGCACCACTGCTGCGTCGCCGCCCGGGCGCTGGAAGGTGTTGCCGCCGATGATGTGGTCGTATTGCTCCCAGACCCAGCGCTTGGAAGAAAGATCCGGCGTCCCGATCAGCTGTTCCAGCGCTTCGGCAAGGCCGACCGGTGGCTTAACCGATGTAGCGTCGAGAACGGCCTGCTTCGGGGTTTCGACGAAGGGCCGATGATAAACCGGCGCTTCGCTGCCGAGCTCCTTGATCGGTAAATTGGCGACCTCTTTTTTCTCGCCGTTCTCGGTATGGCGCACGATGAAGCGCTTGGTCGGGGTGGTTTCGCCGACCACGGCAAAATCGAGCCCCCATTTGCGGAAGATCGCCTCCGCTTCGGCTTCTTTCTCGGGCTTGAGCACCATGAGCATGCGCTCCTGGCTCTCCGACAGCATCATTTCATAGGCCGTCATCCCGGTTTCGCGCGTCGGTACTTTGTCGAGATCGAGCGTGACACCAAGATCGCCCTTCGCGCCCATCTCGGTGGCGGACGACGTCAAGCCGGCCGCGCCCATGTCCTGGATGGCGATGACGCAACCCTTGGCCATGATCTCAAGACAGGCTTCCAGGAGCAGCTTTTCCGAAAACGGATCGCCGACTTGCACCGTCGGGCGTTTCTCTTCCGAGTCCTGGTCGAATTCCGCCGACGCCATGCTGGCGCCGTGGATGCCGTCGCGCCCGGTTTTTGATCCGAGATAAACGATGGGCATGCCGACGCCCGAGGCCGCTGCATAGAAAATCTTGTCGGTCTCGCGCGAGACCGACCGCCATGGCATTGACCAGATTGTTGCCGTCGTAGCGGGTATGGAAACGCACCGAGCCGCCCACGGTGGGCACGCCGAAGGAATTGCCGTAACCGCCAATGCCGGCAACCACGCCGGAAACCAGATGCCGCGTCTTCGGATGTTTTGGATCGCCGAAGCTCAAAGAGTTGAGGCAGGCGATCGGCCGCGCGCCCATGGTGAAGACGTCGCGCAAGATGCCACCGACGCCGGTTGCCGCACCCTGATAGGGCTCGATGTAGCTCGGATGATTGTGGCTCTCCATCTTGAAGACCACTGCCAGCCCATCGCCAATGTCGATGACGCCCGCATTCTCACCCGGCCCCTGGATCACCCAGGGCGCTTTCGTCGGGAGCCCACGCAGGTGAACTTTCGAGGATTTATAGGAACAATGCTCGTTCCACATTGCCGAAAAGATGCCGAGCTCAGTCAGCGTCGGCTCGCGTCCGATCAGGTCGAGGATGCGCTGATACTCGTCGGGCTTGAGCCCGTGTTCGGCCACGAGTTCGGGGGTGATGCGGGGCTCGTTGGGGATCACGAAGCTAGGCCACCTTTGCCAGGTGCTCCACCAGCCCGGCGAACAGCCCGCGGCCTTCCGTGCAGCCGATTGAGGCTTCGACGTGGTTCTCCGGATGCGGCATCATGCCGAGCACATTGCCGCGCTTGTTGAGAATGCCGGCGATGCCGTTGATCGCGCCGTTATGGTTCCAGTTCGGGTCGATCAGCCCGTCGGGCGCGGAATAGCGGAACAGCACGCGCCCCTCGCCTTCCAGCTTAGCGATGGTTTCGCTGTCGGCGATGTAATTGCCCTCGCCGTGCGCCACCGGCACGCGGATCACCTGGCCCG
>CAVVSK010000007.1:0-68309 GCA_963750965.1 uncultured Alphaproteobacteria bacterium | reverse complement strand
TAACCTGAAGGTCGTAGGTTCAAATCCTACCCCCGCAACCAAATTAACCCGTCGAAGCAAACGTTTAGGCTCGTTGACGGGTTTTCACGCCGCCCACGCTGCGGCCGGACAAACTTACAGATCTGTTGCGTGACCAGGACGGGGGCGGCGTCTCGCCTACGCGAGCCGTTCCTATATGATGCATGCCGCGGCCCGGAACGGCGGCGGCGAAAAGGCATTTCAGTCACGATGTTGTTCATCGAAATTGCGACGGTCCTGATCCTCATCGTGATCAACGGCCTGCTGGCCTTATCCGAACTGGCGGTAGTTTCGGCCCGGCCGGGGCGGTTAAAGGTTCTGATGCAGCAGGGAGTGAATGGCTCCCGCCGCGCGCTGGCGCTGGCCGCCGATCCCGGGCGTTTCCTCTCCACGGTGCAGATCGGCATCACCCTCATCGGAATTATCGCCGGCGCTTTCTCCGGCGCCACGCTCGCCGGCCGGCTTGTCGATTGGCTGCTGACCCAGGGCCTGACGGAACGCGTGGCCGAGCCGCTGGCCTACGGCTCGGTGGTCACGCTCATCACCTATTTGTCGCTCATCATCGGCGAGCTCGTGCCCAAACAAATCGCCTTGCACAATCCGGAGAAGATTGCGTGTCTGGTTGCGCCGGCAATGACGATCCTCTCCCGCGTCGCCTCGCCGCTCGTTTCGCTTCTGGATCTTTCGGGAAAGTTGGTGCTGATGCTGCTCGGCCAGCGCGCGGTCCCGGCGAGCCGCGTCACCGACGAGGAGATCAGGACGCTGGTGGCGGAGGCCGAAAGCGCCGGCGTGCTGGAGCCGGAAGAGCGCGCGATGATCACACGCGTGATGCGGCTTGCCGACCGCCCTGTCCGCTCGGTGATGACCCCGCGCCACGAAGTCGACATGATCGATCTCGCCGACAATGACGAAATAAACCGCGGTCACATCATCGAGACGACGCATTCGCGCCTGCCGGTCTACGAAGACAACGCCGATGCCGTGCTCGGCGTTGTCCAGGCGAAGGATTTGCTCGATCGCTGTCTGCAGAACAGCGCGTTAAACATCCGCCAGTCAGTACAGCGCGCGCCCGTCGTGCCTGACACCATGGACACGCTCGACGTGGTTTCTCTGCTGAAATCCTCGCCGGTGCATATCGGCTTGGTGCACGACGAATACGGCCACTTCCAGGGGGTCGTCACATCCGCCGACATCCTGGAGGCGATCGTCGGCGAGTTTCGGCACGAGGAGGGCATGATCGAGCCCAATGTCGTGCGCCGACCTGACGGATCCTATTTGGTCTCCGGCGCGATGTCGGCGGACGATCTGGCAGAAGCCTTCGGCATCCCGCTGCCCGAGGATCGCAGCTATCACACCGTCGCGGGGTTAGCCTTATCGGGCTTCGGCAAGCTGCCAGAAGTGGGCGAAAGTGTCCGCATGTATGGCTGGCAATTCGAAGTGCTGGATATGGACGGGCGCCGGATCGACAAGATACTTCTCAACGCGCGCGGTCCCACGGCGCCAAGCCAAGCCGTAAGAATTTTGGTCCGTCACCCTGGGGTGCTCGGCGCGCAGTCCCGAGCCGCGACGCATGGTCCAGCCATGCCGAACTAAATCACTCGCCTTCCGGCACCGGTCCGCGCTGCAAATCCATGATCTCAATCACGTTGCGGTCGGGATCGTGGAAATAGGCGCTGCGGCCCTGGAAGGTGCCCTTCTTGCGGTCCTCTTCCTTGACGATCGGAATGCCTCTTTCCGCGAGGAATTTCTTCGCCCGGTCGTATTCCTCCGCGGTTACGCGGAAGGCAGTATGAATTTCGTGCCGGTTCTCCGGGTTCGGGTCGATCGGCTTTTCCGAATAAGTCAGCACGAAATTGTCATTACCGCACGCCATAAACACCATGTGGTCGTTGCGCCGGATACGGTCGAAGCCGAAAATTTCCTTGTAGAATTTTTCCGAGCGGTCGAGGTCCTTGACCGGAATCGTGAAGTGCAGCAGGCCGTGGGACTTGATCATAAACTTCACTCCCAGCACTTATTTGCGGTTACTTGCCAGACTGAATCTTCCGCAGCCGTTCCACTTGTGCCGGCGGCGTGGTCGTGTAGATGTGCTCGAGCAATTCCTGCAGCGCCTTGCCGTCGCGCGGCGCATTCACGCCGAGCCCGCGCTTCTCGCCGTCCGCGAGGAATTCCTTGTCGGCAAAGGTATCGGCAAAGGCCTTTCGCATGGCGGCCACGCGGTCGGCCGGAACGCCAGGCGGCATCAGATAGGGCCGGCCGGCGGTGAGCGGCGCCACTGCGGCCGCCACCAGCTCCTTGTCTTCTTCCTTGGTGATCAGGTCGGCCAGGAAGGGAACGTCCTTGATCTCCGGCTGCTTCTCGCCCGCCATTTGCACCAGCAGCTTCACCTTGCCTTCCTTTAGCCAGGTCGGCTTGGTCGCCATCAGCGAATTGTAAAAAACGCTCGGATAGCCGTTGAGCTCGCCGCGCTCCATGGCGAGGAAGGCATGGGTCTGCGATTCATAGCCGACAATGATCTTCAGCTTCGTTCCCAGCACCTCGTTCAACAGCCGCCCGTAAAAACTCGGTGTCGAATTGTTGCCTGACGATCCCATGGTTAGCTCGGTGGTCCTGGCCTGTTGCCAGTTGTCGACTGGCGCGGTGTGCCAGACGGTGAGGATCGCGGTTTCCTGGCTGGGCGTGCCGAGCCAGACGAATTTAGTCGGATCGAAATTTGCTTCCTTGGTGCCAAACAGCGGCTCGAACGGCACGTTGTTCTGCAAGCCGCCAATGGTCAGCCCGTCTTTCGGGGCGACGTTGTAGAGGAAATTGGCGGCGACGATGCCACCGGCCCCCGCCATGTTCTTGACCACCACCGTGGGATTGCCGGGGATATGCTTGGGCAGATGCGCCGCGAGCGTGCGCGCCACCGCATCATAGCCGCCGCCCGGAGCGGAACTGAGGATGATGGTGACGGTCTGGCCTTTGTAGAAATCGGCCGGCGACTGCGCCACCGCGGGCCCGATCCAGAGACCGAGAACAAACAATCCAAGCAAGCCGCGGCGGAAAAGATCGATCGGCATGGTCATCCCTCCGGACATTCACAGCGCATCATGCAGCTGTCATACAACGCGCCTGGCGTCACCGCGTCAATTTACCAATAACCAGTGGCTCCGAAGCCGAAATTTGGCGGCATAGGAGATGACTTGGCGGCATAGGAGATGATGATGAACGTGCGGCTCCGGCGCGCCGCGCATCATCGTCTTCCGTGCGCCGGCCATCACTCTCTATATTACTGCTTGTGTGCGCGTTTTGCAGCGCAACATGCGTGCGTCGACATCCACCACCAAAGTCTAGGTGCGTCAGTTGGTCCGCGCCGAAAAAAATATAGTATTATGCATACCAACATAGATGCGCTTTGATGCGCTAAGCGGCGCGGCTCTCATCTGAGAATACCGCGCCATCAAGCCGGCCTAGAACGGCATAGATAACCGGAGGAAGTCACTATGCAACGCTCCACGTATTCATTCGGCCTTTTTGCTTCGGCCGCATTGGTTCTCGGCTCGGTCCTCGCGCCGGCGCCCGCTCTTTCTGCCTGGGAACCGAACCGGCCAATCGAGCTCATCGTTCCTGCCGGTACCGGCGGCGGCGCCGACATCATGGCCCGCACCATCCAGGGTATCGTCACCAAACACAGCCTGTCCAAGCAGCCGATGGTTGTGGTCAACAAGGCCGGCGGCGCGGGCGGCGAGGGTTTCCTCGACGTTAAGAGTTCGCAGGGCAATCCGCACAAGATCATCATCACCCTGTCCAACCTCTTCACCACACCTTTGGCCACGGGTATTCCCTTCAGCTGGAAGGATCTGACCCCGGTCGCCATGCTCGCTCTGGACGAGTTCGTGCTCTGGGTGAATGCGGAGAAGCCTTACAAGACCGCGAAGGAATATATCGACGCCGCCAAGGCCGCGAACGGCACTTTCAAAATGGGCGGCACCGGCTCCAAGCAGGAAGACCAGATCATCACCGAGGCCATTCAGAAGGGCACGGGCGCCAAGTTCATCTATATTCCGCAGGCCGGCGGCGGTGCGGTGGCCGTGCAGCTCGTCGGCAACCACGTCGACTCCACTGTCAACAACCCGAACGAGGCGCTCTCGCATTGGCGCGGCGGTAAGCTTCGCCCACTCTGCGTATTCGACTCCAAGCAGCTTGACTATAAAGAGAAGATCGCCGGCGACGAGGCTTGGAGCAGCATTCCGACCTGCAAGTCGGCGGGGCTCGATATCGAGTATCTGATGCTGCGCGGCATCTTCATGAGCCCGGGCGCCACCAAGGACCAGGTCGATTATTACGTCGAACTGTTCAAAAAGGTGCGCGAAACGGAGGAATGGAAGAAGCTGATGGCTGACGGCGCGTTCAACCAGACCTTCATGACCGGGAAGGAATACACCGACTGGGTCGCCAAGGAAGAAAAGCGCCACGAGGAGCTGATGAAAGACGCCGGCTTCTTGGCCGCCAAGTGACAATCTGACATAACACGCGCCGGCGGGTTCAACCCGCCGGCGGTTTTCTGCGGACATTTGCGGAGCAAGTCGAGATGAAAAGGGGTGCGGCTAGCGCGGAGACGGGTCCGAGTCATCGCGCAGTGGAAATCGCTGTTGCGCTGGCCTCGATTGGCTTTGCGGTGCTGGTTATCATCGGCAGCCTAAAGCTGGAATCAACTGGGGCGCCGAAGGCCCGCGCGCCGGATTTTTTCCGTTTTATATTGCCTGCTTCATTCTGCTCGCCAGCATCGTGAACCTTTTCTCCGCTTTTGTGGACATGCCGCGCGAAAAGCTGTTCGCCCAATGGGGCCAATTGCTGCGCGTGCTGTCGGTGATTATTCCGACCGCGGTCTACGTTGGAATCATTCCCACGCTCGGCATCTATGTCTCGTCGGCGTTGCTGATCGCCCTGTTCATGAAGTGGCTGGGAAAATATCGCTGGTCGATCATCGCGCTGGTTGCGGTGGGCGTGCCGGTGGCGACCTTTCTGGTTTTCGAAAAGTGGTTCCTGGTTCCCCTGCCGAAGGGGCCGGTGGAGGCGATGTTGGGGTTTTGATCGTAGCAGGGAAGCCGGGAAAACCGGCGCGGGGACGAAAGCTCAGCGAACATGGAAGAAATCGTCAATCTGTTTCACGGCTTTGCCGTCGTATTGCAGCCGTTCAACATCCTGGTGATGGTGATCGGGATTCTGCTCGGCGTCATCATCGGTGTGCTGCCTGGCCTCGGTGGCGCCAACGGCGTGGCAATCCTTTTGCCTCTGACCTTCTCGATGTCGCCGACCTCCGCCATCATCATGCTGTCCTGCATCTATTGGGGCGCGCTGTTCGGCGGCGCCATCACCTCGATCTTGTTCAATATCCCAGGTGAGCCCTGGTCGGTGGCGACCACCTTCGACGGCTATCCCATGGCGCAGAAGGGTCAGGCGGGCGAGGCCCTTACCGCGGCGTTCACCTCATCCTTTGTCGGCGCTTTGTTTGCCGTCATCATGATCACGCTGGTGGCGCCGTTGGTCGCCGCCTTCGCACTACAATTCGGCCCAGCGGAAAAATTTGGCGTCTATTTCCTCGCCTTTTGCAGCTTCATCGGCATGAGCAAGGAACCGCCGTTCAAGACGCTGGCGGCGATGATGATCGGTTTCGCGCTCGCCTCCGTCGGGCTTGACCAGATGACCGGCGTGCTGCGGCTCACCTTCGGCTTCACCGATCTGCTCAGCGGCTTCGACTTCCTGATCGCGGTGATCGGCCTGTTCGGCATCGGCGAGATCCTGTTGACCATGGAGGAGGGCCTCGCGTTCAAGGGGCGCACCGCCACCATCAATTCCAAGGTCGTATTCGACACCTGGAAGAAATTGCCGCGCTTCTGGGTAACTTCGCTGCGCTCCTGTGTCATAGGCTGCTGGATGGGCATCACGCCTGCCGGCGCCACGCCTGCCTCCTTCATGAGCTACGGCATCGCAAAACGCACCTCGCGTAATGGCCGCAAATTCGGCACCGGCGAGATCGAGGGCGTGGTGGCGCCGGAAACCGCGGCGCATGCCGCCGGGACTTCCGCACTGCTGCCGATGCTGGCGCTCGGCGTTCCCGGCTCGCCCACCGCGGCGGTGCTGCTCGGCGGCCTGCTGATCTGGGGCCTGCAGCCCGGGCCGATGCTGTTTGTCGAGAACAAGGACTTCGTCTGGGGCCTGATCGCGAGCATGTATCTCGGCAACATCGCCGGCCTCATCATCGTGCTGACCTGCGTGCCGCTGTTCTCCGCGATCTTGCGCATCCCTTTCAGCATCATCGCCCCGGTCATCTTGGTGTTCTGCGCCATCGGCGCCTATTCCGTGAACAACAGAACCTTCGACGTGATGCTGATGCTGGTGTTCGGTGTGCTCGGTTACATCCTGAAGAAGTGCAATTACCCGCTGGCTCCGCTGGTGCTCGCGATCGTGCTCGGCAGCAAGGCGGAGGAATCATTCCGCCAGTCGTTGCTTGCTTCGCAGGGCAGCCTCGACAGTGTTCTTTTCCAACGGCCTCGTGGGCACGATCATGGCGCTGGGGCTGATCGCCCTGTTCTGGCCGCTGATCTCCAACGGCTGGGCCTGGCTGCGTTCACGACCCGCCTATTGAGCCGCCCAAAGGGCACGCTCATGGGGGGAAACTGATGCCGTTGTTGCCGGTAAGGGCGGCATTTGCGTTCAGGCCGGTTCTTGGAATATTGTATACCAGAGATGACTTCAGCCCCCGTCAGCCTTGCCTCGCTAAAACCCCGCCCCGGTGAAACCGCGGTGGAACCCGCCTCGCCGACCGCACGGCTGGCGCTCGAACCGCTCGCTTCCGACAGCTTCAAGAACAAGGCCTATGCCGCGCTGAAAAACGTCATCGCCAGCATGGACGTCTATCGCAACCGCCTGGACATCCGGCTCGACGAGCGCCAGCTTGCGCAGGATTTCGGCGTCAGCCGCACGCCGGTGCGAGAAGCTATGGCGCAGCTCGAGCGCGAAGGCTTCATCCGATCGGTGCCGCGCCGCGGGGTTTACGTGGTGCGCAAGACCAAGCGCGAAGTGATTGAAATGATCACCGCCTGGGCCGCGCTTGAGAGCATGGCCGCCCGCCTGATCACCAAGAGCGCCACCGACGACGAGATCGCGGTGCTGCGCAAGATGTTCGCCACCTTCCATGACGGGCAGGTGGCGGCGCATCTCGATGAATATTCCGAGGTGAATATCGAGTTCCACCAGACCATTATCCGGATGAGCCACAACGGCGTGCTCGTCCATCTGGCGGAAAATCTGTTCACCCATATGCGCATGATCCGGCGCAAAACCATCGGGGAAAAAGACCGCGCCGACCGCTCGATCCGCGACCACATGCACATTATCGAAGCGATCGAGGCGCGCGACACCGAACGCGCCGAAGAACTGGTGCGCATGCACGCGCTCGGCCTGGCCGATCACGTGGCGCGCTATGCCGATTATCTGGACTAACGAAAAAGACCGGGAGGCTTCCCATGGCTGAAGCAGCAGTGAAGACGAAAAACGAAACCGCGGCAGCCGAAGCAGAGCTGGAACTGACGGATGGCTTTCATCTCGTCATCGATGCGCTCAAGCTCAACGGTCTCAACACGATCTACGGCGTACCGGGGATCCCGATCACCGACTTCGGCCGCATGGCACAGGCCGAGGGCATCCGGGTCATTTCATTCCGCCACGAGCAGAACGCCGGTTACGCGGCATCGATCGCCGGCTTTCTGACCAAGAAGCCCGGCGTCTGCCTGACGGTGTCGGCGCCTGGCTTCCTCAACGGCCTCACCGCTCTCGCGCACGCAACGACCAACTGCTTCCCGATGATCCTGATCTCCGGCTCGTCCGAACGTGAGATCGTCGACCTGCAGCAGGGCGACTACGAGGAGATGGACCAGCTCGCCATTGCGAAGCCGCTCTGCAAGGCGGCGTTCCGTGTACTGCATGCCGCCGATATCGGCATCGGCGTGGCGCGCGCGATCCGCGCCGCGGTTTCCGGCCGTCCGGGTGGCGTTTATCTCGATTTGCCGGCGAAGCTGTTCGGGCAGGTCATGGACGCCGGGAAGGGGGCCAAGTCGCTGGTCAAGGTCATCGACCCGGCGCCGGCACAGATTCCCGCGCCGGCATCGATCAAGCGTGCGATCGATGTGCTCAAGAGCGCGAAGCGCCCGCTGATCATCCTCGGGAAGGGCGCGGCTTACGCGCAGGCCGACGACGATATCCGCACGCTCGTTGAAAAGAGCGGCATTCCGTTCCTGCCGATGAGCATGGGCAAGGGACTTCTGCCCGACACGCATCCGCAGTGCGCGGGTGCCGCCCGCTCGACGGTGTTGCAGCAATCCGACGTCGTCATGCTGATCGGCGCGCGTCTCAACTGGCTGTTGTCGCACGGCAAGGGCAAGACCTGGGGCGAAGCGCCCAAGAAATTCATCCAGATCGACATCGAGCCGAAGGAGATGGATTTCGAACGTCGAGATCGCTGCTCCGGTGGTCGGCGATATCGGCTCCTGCGTCTCCGCCCTTCTCGCCGGCATGGATGGAAAGTGGCCTGCCCCGCCGGCCGACTGGATCAGCACCGTCACCTCGAAGCGTGACGAGAACGTTGCCAAGATGGCGCCGCGGCTGATGAACAACAACTCGCCGATGGATTATCACGGCGCGCTTGGTGTCCTGCGCACCATCATCAAGGAGCGGCCGGACGCCATCCTCGTGAACGAGGGCGCCAACACGCTCGATCTCGCGCGCGGCATCATCGACATGTACAAGCCGCGCAAGCGCCTGGACGTCGGCACCTGGGGCATCATGGGCATCGGCATGGGCTATTCCATCGCCGCGGCGATCGAGACCGGCAAGCCGGTGCTCGCGGTCGAAGGTGACTCGGCCTTCGGCTTCTCCGGCATGGAGGTCGAGACCGTCTGCCGTTACAAGCTGCCGGTCTGCGTCGTTATCTTCAACAACGACGGCATCTATCGCGGGACCGACGTCAATTCCGTGAGTTCGGATCCTGCTCCGACCGTCTTCGTCAAGGGCGCGCGCTACGACAAGATGATGGAGGCATTCGGCGGCGTCGGCGTCAATGCGACCTCGCCGGACGAACTGAAGCGCGCGGTGAACGCGGCGATGGACAGCGGCAAGCCGACCCTGATCAATGCAGTCATCGATCCGGCCGCCGGTAGCGAGAGCGGCCGCATCGGCAATCTCAACCCGCAGAGCGCGCTGAAAAAGAAATGATCGGGCACGGCGCTGCCCGATGGTGCCGCCGACCTGAAATGTAAAGCTAGACTGGGAGACGAACGATGGCGACGCGCAAGAAACAGAAGCAAGTGAAGGCGAAGGGTAGGGCGCAGCGCGCCGCGAAAAGGCCCGCCGTCAAGAAGGCGGCCAAACAAACCGCGGCGAAGAAAAACGGCAACGGCCTGCCGCGTCCTAGCAGCAGGCCCTATGGCAAGGCCGGCAAGGCGCTCGAGGGCGTGCGTATTCTCGACTTCACCCACGTGCAGTCAGGGCCAACCTGCACGCAACTTCTGGGCTACATGGGCGCCGACGTGATCAAGATCGAACGGCCCGGCGTCGGCGACATCACGCGCGGGCAATTGCGCGACGTTAAAGGGGCCGACAGCCTCTATTTCACGATGCTCAACGGCAACAAGCGCTCGATCACCATCGATTCCAAGCATCCGAAGGGCAAGGAGATCATCGAGCGCCTGATCAAGCATTGCGACGTACTGGTGGAGAATTTCGCCCCCGGCGCGCTCGACCGCATGGGCTTTACCTGGGAGCATATCCACAAGCTCAATCCGCGCATGATCGTCGCTTCGGTGAAAGGTTTCGGTCCCGGCCCCTATGAAGACTGCAAGGTCTACGAAAACGTCGCGCAATGCGCGGGCGGCTCGGCTTCCACCACCGGCTTCCGCGAGGGCCCGCCGCTCGTGACCGGCGCGCAGATTGGCGACAGCGGCACCGGTTTGCATCTCGCCTTCGGTATTGTCAGCGCGCTTTACCAGCGCATGCGCACCGGCCGCGGCCAGAGCGTGCTCTGCGCCATGCAGGACGGCGTGCTCAACCTCGCCCGCGTCAAACTGCGCGACCAGCAGCGCTTGGCGCATGGCCCGCTCACGGAGTACCGCCAGTACGGCGAGGGCATTCCCTTCGGCAAAGCAGTGCCGCGATCCGGCAACGACTCCGGCGGCGGCCAGCCAGGCTGGATCCTCAAATGCAAGGGCTGGGAGACCGATCCCGACGCCTACATCTATTTCATCACCCAGGCTCCGGTCTGGGAGGTGATCTGCGACCTGATCGGCAAGCCGGAATGGAAGACCGATCCGGATTACGCGACGCCGCCGGCGCGGCTGCCGCGGCTGGGGCATATCTTCGCCACGCATCGAGGAATGGACCACGACCAAGACTAAGTTTGAGGTCATGGAAATCTGCAACGAGGTCGACATTCCGGTCGGGCCGATCTTGTCGATGAAGGAAATCGCTGAGGAACCGTCGCTGCGCCAGACCGGCACGGTGGTCGAGGTCGATCATCCCGACCCGCGGCAAATATCTCACCGTCGGCAATCCGGTAAAGATGTCGGACTCGCCCTGCGAGGTAATGCGTTCGCCGTTGCTGGGCGAGCACACCGACGAGGTGTTGAAGAAAGAGCTCGGCTATTCGGACAAGGAGATCGCCGAGATCAGGATGTCGGGAGCGATCACGCCGCCGGAAAAGCCGGCCAAGGCCGAGGCGGCGTAGCTAAACCGCTCGTCCCCGCGCAAGCGGGGACCCAGCGCAAAATGGATCTTTTCGCCGGATGCCCGCCTGTGCGGGCGTGAGCGGAGTGTGGGAGGCGAGGAATGCGTATCGTGGTCCATGGCCAGCAGGCCTTCGGCAAGGCGGTGCTGGAAGCGCTGCTCAAGCGCGGCGAAAACGTCGTCGCCGTGTATGTCGCGCCGGAAAAGCCGGGCGCCAAGGCCGATCCGCTGAAGGAGGCCGCGCTCGCCGCGAACCTGCCGGTCCATCAGCCCGCCTCCTACAAAGAGCCGAAGGTCTGGGAGGATTTCAAGGCGCTGAAGCCGGACCTGCAAGTGATGGCTTTCGTCACGCTGTTTGTGCCGGAGGAATTCCTCAACACCCCGACCCACGGCTCGATCCAGTATCATCCTTCGCTGCTGCCGGCCTATCGCGGCGCCAGCGCCATCAACTGGCCGATCATCAAGGGCGAAAAGGAAACCGGTCTGTCGATTTTCTGGCCGGATAATGGCCTCGATACCGGCGACGTGCTGTTGCAGAAGAAGACGCCGATCAGCAACACGGACACCCTCGGCACGGTCTATTTCGACCGGTTATTTCCGATGGGTGTCGAGGCCATGATGGAGTTGGTCGATCTGGTGAAGGGCGGCAAGGCGCCGCGGATCAAGCAGGATGAATTGAAGGCGACCTACGAAGGCATGTGCAAGGCCGACAATGCCAAGATCGACTGGGGCAAGCCCTGGGAACAGATCGATCGGTTGATCCGCGGCTGCAATCCGGCGCCCGGCGCCTGGTCCACGCTCGACGGCAAGACAATCAAGATTTTCGAGGCCCAGCCGCTGCCGGCGAAGAATCCCAAGGGCATCGCCGGCAAGCTCGGCGAGATAGTCGCCGTGGAAGCCGATGGCGTCACCGTGGTCTGCGCCGACGGCCGTTTCAAGCTCACCCGCGTGCAGCCGCCCGAGGGCAAGAAAATCGAAGCCGGCGAATGGGCCGCGACCGCAGGCCTCGCCAAGGGCGCAAGGTTTGCCTGACGGGTGAGCGCTGGAATGATCACAGGACAACTCGCCTTGCTGGTTGCCGCCGCGTTTGCCGGTGCTGCGGTCTATGTCAGCGCCTGCGAGCATCCGGCGCGGCTCAAGCTCGACGACCGGGCGATGCTGATGCAATGGAAGCCCGCCTACAAACGTGGCGCCGCCATGCAGGCTTCGCTGTCGTTGATCGGCACCATTCTCGGTCTCGTCGCGTGGTGGCAAAGCCGGAACTGGCTGTGGCTTGCCGGCTCGGTGAGCCTTATCACGCCCTGGCCTTTCACGCTTTTTGTCATCAAGCACACCAACGACACGCTGCTCGCCACCGAGCCGCAACAGGCCGGTCCGAACAGCCGCGCCTTGATTGAAAAATGGGGGCGTCTGCACGCGGTTCGCAGTGCGCTCGGCGTCCTCGCCGCCGTTTTGTTTTTCGCCGCTTCGCTTTCTTGAATTTCGCCAAATTGCAGGATCACAACATGCCCGCCTCGCAGCACCAATCACCGAAGTCCGACATTGAAATTTCGCAGGCCGCAACCAAGCGGCCGATTCTAGACATCGCGAAGGAAAAGCTCGGCATCGCGGCGGAGAATCTCGATCCCTACGGGCACTACAAAGCCAAGGTATCGATGGATTTCGTCAAATCGCTGGCCAGCAAGAAGAACGGCAAGCTGATCCTGGTCACCGCGATCACGCCGACGCCGGCGGGCGAGGGCAAGACCACCACTACCGTGGGACTCACCGACGCACTCAACCACATCGGCAAGAAGGCGATGCTCTGCCTGCGCGAGCCTTCGCTCGGCCCGTCCTTCGGCATGAAGGGGGGCGCGGCCGGCGGCGGATATGCCCAGGTCATCCCGATGGAAGACATCAATCTGCACTTCACCGGGGATTTCCACGCCATCACCTCGGCGCATAACCTGCTCTCGGCGCTGGTCGACAATCACATCTACTGGGGCAATGCGCTCGGCATCGATAGCCGCCGCGTGGTCTGGCGCCGCGTCATGGATATGAACGACCGCGCCCTGCGCGAGATCGTCTGCTCGCTCGGCGGCGTCGCCAACGGCTATCCGCGCGAAGCCGGCTTCGACATCACCGTGGCCTCGGAAGTGATGGCGATCTTCTGCTTGGCCAAGGATCTGGATGACCTGAAGGAGCGGCTCGGCAATATCATCGTCGCCTATACCCGCGACCGCAAACCGGTGCGCGCGCGCGATCTGAAAGCGCATGGCGCCATGGCGGCGCTGCTGAAGGAAGCGATCGCACCCAATCTGGTACAGACTTTAGAAGGCACACCCGCCTTCATCCATGGCGGCCCCTTCGCCAATATCGCGCATGGCTGCAACTCGGTGGTGGCCACCACCACGGCGCTCAAGCTTGCCGATTACGTCGTGACCGAAGCTGGCTTCGGCGCCGATCTCGGCGCGGAGAAATTCATCGACATCAAATGCCGCAAGGCCGGCATCGCTCCGGATTGCGTGGTGATCGTCGCTACCATCCGCGCGCTCAAGATGCACGGTGGGGTGAAGAAAGAGGATTTGAAGAAGGAAGACTTGAAGGCGCTGGAGACCGGCATGGCCAATATCGCGCGCCATGTCGAGAACGTGAAGAAATTCGGCCTGCCGGCGGTCGTCTCGATTAACCGCTTCTCCGCCGACACCGATGCCGAGATCAAGCTGGTGAAGGACAAGTGCAAGGAGCTCGGCGTCGAGGCCCTGATGGCCGATCACTGGGCGATGGGCGGGGAAGGCGCGGCCGACGTCGCGCGCGCGGTGGTGAAGACGATCGACGAGAACAAGGGCAAGCTGAAGCTGCTCTACGCGGATGACCAGTCGCTGTTCGAAAAGATCTGCACCATCGCCAGGGAGATCTACCGCGCCGGCGACGTCACCGCCGACAAGTCGGTGAAGGATCAGCTCAAGACATGGGAAGAAATGGGCTTCGGCAAGCTGCCGGTCTGCATCGCCAAGACGCAGTATTCATTCTCGACCAATCCCGACGCCAAGGGCGCGCCGGTCAATCACACCATGAATGTGCGCGAAGTGCGGCTTTCCGCCGGCGCGGAATTCGTCGTCGCGATCTGCGGTGAGATCATGACCATGCCGGGTCTTCCCAAAGTGCCGTCAGCCGACAGCATCGACGTCGGCGCCGATGGGAAGATCGTTGGGCTGTTCTAGCGGCTGAGAAAGTCGCGAACGTCACGCCGCGACGCTACTTCATGTAAGGCGGTTGCGATCCCAGTTTCTTGAACGGTTGCTGTCCGGTTGCGGTGAAGCAAGAAAAAGCTTACCCGCTACAATTCGCGGCCGAGCCGTCGATCGATCGACCATGGGCCGCCGCCGCGCAGTGCCACGGCGAATAGCACAAGCCCCCACATTAACGTGTATTCGTAACCGCGGCTAAGCCAACCGTAGCCGTTGCTCCAGTAGATATAGAAAGTCAGCACCGCCATTTCGACGGCAGCTGCAGCTGCCCAAAAACGGGTGAACAGACCGACCGTGATGCAAAGCCCACCGACGAACTCGATCAGCATGAGAACGAATGTGATCTCATCGCCGATGGCAGCGGATTGGGGCAATTTTTGCACTAATTGCCCGGGTCCTCCGCTGCGACCAATCTTGCCCCAGCCATGAATGGCAAGGTTGAGACCAACAGCGCCGCGAATAATCAACCACGATAGCGGAATGACATGATCGTAAAAGGCGGTCAGTTTTGGAAACAGGAGCTTTGGTTCGCTTTCAGTGCGCGTCCTTTCCATTACTCCCTCGCTAAGGCTGTCCTACCTGACGGATCTCGCTTTTTTGAAAGTGTAGTTGTCCCGCGGACGTGCGCCAAGTCTAACGGATGACGCCAACAGCGTCACCGCCTCACGCCGCCTCCAACTTCGGAGCGACGCGTTTGGCTTCCGTCACCAATGCGGCGGTGGCGGGCATCATCGGCTCGCGCGCGGGCACAACCAGCCCAATGGTCTGCACCGCTTCCGGTTCCAGGATCGGGATCGCGCGGATCGTCTCGGTGAGCCCGAGCGTTTCGGCCAGCTTCGCTGGCATCACGCTCGCCCAGCGTCCGGTGCGTACGTGGGAGAACAGCAGGATCATCGAATCCGATTCCAGTGTCGGCCGCGATTCCCCGCCCGCGCTTTTGAGCAATCGGTCAATGATGCGCCGGTTCTGCATGTCGGGAGTGAGCAAACAGAGCGGCACCTGCCCCACCTCTGCCCAGGTGACGGTTTCGCGATTGCCAAGGGGCGCATCGGCGGAAGTGAGCAGGCGGTAGCGCTCGCGATAGAGCGGCACGGTGTTCACCCGCCCCACCGGCTCGTTGCCGAGATAAGTGATGCCGGCATCGATTTCGAGATTGTCGAGCAGTTCCAGAATTTCGATCGAGGTGCGTGACCAGATGGTGAATTGCACATTCGGATGCCGCTCGCGATAGGGCGTTGTGAGCGCGGCCACCATCGCCAGCGCGGTGGGGATCGCCGCGATCCGCAGCCGGCCGGTGAGGCCGTGTCGCAGCGAATTGATCTCCTCGCGCATGGCGCGGGTGTCGCCGACAATGCGCCGCGCCCATTCCAGCACGCGCTCGCCTTCCGGCGTAAAACTCTGAAAGCGCGAGCCGCGGTTTACCAGGAGCACGCCCATCTGCTCTTCGAGCTGTTTCACCCCGGCCGACAGGGTGGGCTGGGTCACGCCGCAGGCTTCGGCCGCCCGGCCAAAATGCCGCTCCCGGGCAAGCGCCAAGATGAAGTCCAACCGGTCGATCATGGTTTGTCCAACAACGCCAAGCGCTTACGCCAAAGAAATCTCTGGCATTTACGTCAATAATAATCAGCAATGCCCCTCAAGTCGATAGGAGATATCTATTGACCCATGGACTTTGGGGGATTGTCTGGAAGCCCCTGGAGACCGACTTTGAGCTCTGGAGCTCGCCATGAATATTCAAACGCCTCCCCCACGCGCCAGCGGCGCGCAGCCAAACCGCAGGCCGCGCCGCACGCCGAAAGGCCGGCAGGTCGATCCGCAGGCGCTCGATGAGGTCTGCGCGCTGCTCGGCGACAAGCCGCGCCGGCGCGATCTGTTGATCGAGCATTTGCATCTCATCCAGGACGCCTATGGCTGTCTTTCCGCCGCGCATCTCGCCGCGCTCGCCGCCGAGATGAAATTGGCACTAGCCGAAGTCTATGAAGTCGCGACCTTTTACGCGCATTTCGATTTGGTGAAGGAAGGCGAATTATCGCCGCCCGCAGTCACCGTGCGTGTTTGTGACTCGCTGTCTTGCGCGATGGCGGGCGCCGAAAAGCTGCTCGCCGAGCTGCCGGGGAAACTCGGTGCCGGCGTGCGCGTGCTGCGCGCGCCCTGCATGGGCGCCTGCGACCACGCGCCGGTGTGTGCCGTCGGTCACGTGCAGACTTTCGAAGCGAATGCAGGGAAGGTCGCGGCTGCCGTGAAGGATAAGCCGCATGCGCATGCGTTGCATCCGGGTAAGACATTTGAGCAGTACCGCGCCGAGGGCGGCTATGCGCTGCTGAAATCCTGCCTCGATGGCAGCCGCACGCGCGAAGAGATCATCAAGGCGGTAGACGATTCCGGACTGCGCGGCCTTGGCGGCGCGGGCTTTCCCACCGGCCGCAAATGGACGCTGGTGCGCAATGAGCCCGCCCCGCGCTTGTTCGCTGTGAATGCCGACGAGGGCGAGCCCGGGACCTTCAAGGACCGGCATTATCTCGCCCTCGATCCCCACCGTTTCATCGAAGGCATGCTGATCGCCGCCTGGGTGGTCGAGGCGGTCGAGACCTATATCTACATCCGCGATGAATATCCCGAACTGCGGCTGATGCTGCTGGAAGAGCTGACCAAGGTCGAGCAGGCCGGCCTTTCGCCGCATAGCAAGTTGCATCTGCGGCGTGGGGCGGGCGCTTACATCTGCGGTGAAGAATCCGCGATGATCGAATCGATCGAAGGCAAGCGCGGGTTGCCGCGCCACCGCCCGCCCTATCTCGCGCAGGTCGGCTTGTTCGGCCGCCCGACGCTCGAGCAGAATGTCGAGACGATGTATTGGCTGCGCGATATCCTTGAGAAGGGCGCGGCCTGGTTCACCTCGCAGGGGCGGCACGAGCGCAAGGGTTTTCGCAGCTTCTCCGTTTCCGGCCGGGTGAAGAATCCCGGTGTGAAACTTGCCCCCGCCGGCATCACCGCACGCGAATTGATCGACGAATTTTGCGGCGGCATGGCAGATGGCCACAGCTTCAAGGCTTATCTGCCGGGCGGCGCGTCGGGCGGCATCCTGCCGGCCTCGATGGCGGATATTCCGCTCGATTTCGGTACGCTGGAAAAACACGGCTGTTTCATCGGCTCGCATGCGGTGGTCGTTCTTTCCGAGCAGGACGACATGAAGGCAACCGCAATCAATCTCATGCGTTTCTTTGAGGACGAGAGTTGCGGGCAGTGCACGCCCTGTCGCGTCGGCACCGAGAAGGCGGTGAAATTGATGGAGCAGGGGCCGTGGGATGCGGCGCTGCTGACCGAGCTTTCCACCGCCATGCGCGACGCCTCGATCTGCGGCCTCGGCCAGGCGGCGCCCAACCCGCTCCTTTGCGTACTCAAATATTTTCCCGAGGACCTGAGCAAGCCGATGGGGAAATGGTGACATCATGACGACCAACGGCAAAGATCAAAAACCTGTCGGCTATGGCCACGACAAGCAGGGCGCGGCAGGCGGCGACAACATCCATGCCGGCAAGCCCGGCACCACGCATACCGGTCCGGTGGAGAGCGTCGAAGGCACCGGCAAGGGTCCGGCCACCGTCGCCTTCACCCTTGACGGGCGCGAGGTCGTCGCGCGCGCGGGCGAGACCATCTGGCAGGTCGCCAAGCGGGAAGGCGTGGAGATTCCCCATCTGTGCTATGCGCCGGAGCCGGGTTACCGCGCCGACGGCAATTGCCGCGCCTGCATGGTCGAGATCGAGGGCGAGCGCGTCTTGGCCGCGAGCTGCATCCGCAAGCCCGCCGCCGGCATGAAGGTCAATGCCTCCAATGACCGCGCCAAGACCGCACGCAAGATGATCTTCGATCTCCTGGTCTCCGATCAGCCCGAGCGCGCCACCTCGCATGATCCCGTTTCGAAATTCTGGAGCTGGGCCGACAAGATGGGCATCGAGACCGGCCGCTTTCCCGAGCGCGAGAAGCAGCCGGCGTCCGACCGCAGCCATGTGGCGATGGCGGTCAATCTCGATGCCTGCATTCACTGCAATCTCTGCGTCCGCGCCTGCCGCGAAGTGCAGGTCAATGACGTCATCGGCATGGCGGGCCGCGGTCATAACGAAAAGATCGTCTTCGACTTCGACGACCCGATGGGGAATTCCACTTGCGTCGCTTGTGGCGAATGCGTGCAGGCCTGCCCGACCGGCGCGTTGATGCCGGCCACGCTGGTCAACGAGCAGAACGTCCGCACCGAGTACCCCGACCGCAAGGTCGACAGCGTCTGCCCTTATTGCGGCGTCGGCTGCCAGCTCACTTACCAGATCAAGGACGACAAGCTGATCGCGGTGACCGGGCGCGAAGGCCCCGCGAATGAAAACCGGCTCTGCGTGAAAGGACGCTTTGGATTTGACTATGTCACCAGCCCGCAGCGCCTGACCAAGCCGCTGGTCCGCAAGGAGGGCGTTCCCAAGCATGCTGACGATCTGGTCGATCCGGCCAATCCCTGGACGCATTTCCGCGAGGCCACCTGGGAAGAGGCGATGGAGCGCGCCGCCAAGGGCCTGGTAAAAATCCGCGACCGCGACGGGCCTCGTGCATTAGCGGGTTTCGGCTCGGCCAAGGGCTCGAATGAGGAGGCCTATCTGTTCCAGAAGCTGGTGCGCACCGGCTTCGGCTCCAACAACGTCGATCACTGCACGCGGCTGTGCCACGCCTCGTCGGTGGCCGCGCTGCTGGAAGGCGTCGGCTCGGCGGCGGTCACCGCGACCTTCAACGAATGCAAGAATTCCGACGTCATCATCGTCATCGGCGCCAACCCGACCGAGAACCACCCGGTCGCCGCCACCTTCTTTAAGCAGGCGGCCAAGCGCGGCGCCAAGCTGATCGTGATGGATCCGCGCGGCCATGCGCTGGCGCGCCACGCCTGGCAGATGCTGCAGTTCAAGAACGGCACCGACGTGGCGATGCTCAACGGCATCCTCAACGTCATCATCGAAGAGAAGCTCTATGACCAGCAATACGTCCAGAGCAACACCGAGGGCTTCGAGCAGCTCGCGCGAGAGCGTGAAGCCTTTCACGCCGGAAGAAATGTCGCCGATCTGCGGCATCGAGCCTGACGTGCTGCGCAAGGTCGCGCGCACCTTCGCGCGCGCCGAAAGCGCCATCATTTTCTGGGGCATGGGCGTTTCACAACACACCCACGGCACCGACAATGCGCGCTGCCTGATCGCGCTGTCGCTAATTTGCGGCCAGATCGGACGGCCCGGCACCGGGCTGCATCCACTGCGCGGCCAGAACAACGTGCAGGGCGCTTCCGACGCCGGTCTGATCCCGATGTTCTTCCCGGACTACAAGTCGGTGGAGGATCCGCAGATCCGCGCCAAATATGAAGCGGCCTGGGGTGTGACGCTCGACCCCAAGCGCGGCAAGACCGTGGTGGAGATCATGGATGCCGTGCATGACGACGAGATCAAGGGCATGTACATCATGGGCGAGAACCCCGCGATGTCGGATCCCGACCTCAACCACGCGCGCACTGCGCTGGCACATCTCGAGCATCTCGTGGTGCAGGACATTTTCCTGACCGAAACAGCCTCCTATGCCGACGTCATCCTGCCCGCCTCCGCCTGGCCGGAGAAGGATGGGACGGTGACCAATACCAACCGTCAGGTGCAGATGGGCCGCAAGGCGCTGCCGATGCCGGGCGATGCGCGGCAGGATCTGTGGATCATCCAGGATCTCGCACAGCGCATCGGCTGCAAGTGGAACTACCAGCATGTCAGCGAGGTCTTCACCGAGATGGCGAGGCTGATGCCGGCGCTCGACAACATTACCTGGGAGCGCGTCGAGCGGGAATATCACGTCACTTATCCGACCGACGGACCGGATATTCCCGGCCGCGACGTCGTGTTCGACACGGGCATTCCACGCCCGAACGGCCTGGCTAAGCTGGTGGCGACCAAATACAGCGCGCCGGACGAGATGCCGGACGCGGATTATCCTTTCATCCTCACCACCGGCCGCCAACTCGAGCATTGGCACACCGGAGCGATGACGCGCCGCGCCTCAGTGCTGGATGCATTGGAGCCGGGTCCTGTCGCAGGCTTGTCGCGCGGCACCATCACAAAACTCGGCATCAGGCCGGGCGACATGGTGCGGGTTTCCACCCGCCGCGGCGTGGTTGAGCTTTCTGCCCGCCAGGATGACTCCGTTCCGGATGGCGTGGTGTTTATCCCCTTCGCCTATGTCGAGGCGGCGGCCAATCTGCTGACCAACCCCGCGCTCGATCCGTTTGGAAAGATTCCTGAATTCAAATATTGCGCGGCGCGAGTGGAGCCGGCGGTGGAAATGCCGCGCGAAGCAGCGGAGTAGGCGCATGATGACGCATCACACGATCCGCTCCGGCGGGTGCGATCTCACGTGTTTCAGGCGGTTGATCGCGGCGGCAGTGTTTGTCGCGGCGATATTTGCCGTGCAAATGCTTCCGGCCGCGGCACAGGGCAATCGGCCGCAGGCGCAGCGGCCGGCGCAACAGCAGCCGGCTGAGCCGGAGGAGATGGAGATCGAGGAGATCGAGCTGACGCAGACGCAGATCGACGCCTTTATCGCGACGGAGAAGGAAATCGCGCCGATCACCTCCAAGCTCAAAGGCAACGCGCAGCCGAGCAAGCAGATCATGTCGCAGATGGAGACCATTGCGAAGAAGAATGGCTTTAAGGACTTCGATGAGTTCGGCGACGTCGGGACGAATATCGGGATGGTCTTTGGCGGCATCGATCCGCAGAGCAAGCAATACAATCCCGAAGAGCTGATCAGGCGGGAGATCGCGGCGGTGCAAGGCAATAGCAAGATTCCGGCGAAACAGAAGCAACAGATCCTGAAGGATTTGCAGCAGGCATCGACGTCGGTTCCGAAGCTGAAATATCCCGCCAATGCCGAACTGGTGACGAAGAATTACGATCGCCTGCAACCGCTGATGGGCGGCCCGCAATAGTGGTCTTCCAATCCAGTTTCGCCTGGGTTCCCGCTTCCGCGGGGACGAGGGGACTTAGGCCTTCTTCCTAAAGTATGGCTCCACCGGGCCTTTCAACTTTATTGTCAGCGGATTGCCGAAGCGGTCGCGGGCACTGCCCGCCGCCACGCGGATCCAGCCCTCGCTCACGCAATATTCCTCCACATTGGTCTTCTCCTTGCCGGCGAAGCGGATGCCGACGTCGCGCGCCAGCGCTTCGGCGTCGTAATAGGGGCTTTTGGGATCGTTGGAGAGACGGTCGGGCGGGGTATCACTCATCAATACGTCTTTCTTCTTTCGGCCTGACACGGGGCGGTGCGGCAGGCTAGCATAGCGTAGGTTTCAGCAGGAGTTCCGCCATGCTCTTCGTCATTCATGCCATGGATAAGAAGGACGCGATCAACACCCGGGCCAAGCATTACAAGGCGCACCGCCAGCATCTTGACGCCAGCGAGAAATACGGCGTCGGCGTTATCACCGCGGGACCCTTCGTGGCGGACGATAACGAAACGCCGATCGGCTCGCTCTTCATAATCGAGGCCAAGGACCGCGCGGCCGTAAAGGACTTTGTCGAGAGCGATCCCTATCACACAAACGGTGTGTGGGAAGCGGGCGGCGTGGAAATCCACGCCTATCACAAGAAGCGGGGGTGATGGCCTTGATCCAAAGGGATAGGACAAAGAGCCCTCGCTGTTCTAAAACAGATGCGCTGACTCGATAACGGGGGGAGGAATTAATGAGGGGTTTTTCTGCGTCCATTGCCAAACTCATCACGTTGATCTGCATCGGGAGCGCCGTTGCAATGACAGGCATCAGCAGGGCAGGGGCGGGCACGGTTGAAGTCTTTCACGCCGGATTCACTCGCCGGCCCGATGGCCGCGCTGAAGAAGGCCTTCGAGGGCAAGAACGCCGGCATCACCATCAATCTCACGGGTGGCACGTCCAAGGCGCTGGCCGAGCGCATCATCAAGGGCGAGACCTGCGACGTCTTCGCGCCATCCGCGACCGCGGTGATCGACGAAGACCTGATCGGCAAAAAGACCACCGGCGGCCAGGACGCCGCCTCCTGGTACGTCGTTTTTTCCGCCAACGAGATGGCCATCATCACCAAAAAAGGAAATCCGCTGACGATCCGCCAGGTCTCCGACCTGGCGAAGCCCGAGGTGAAATTCGCGCGCATCACCGGTGAGAAAGATCTCGGCACCGCCCGCACCATCGAGTTCGTCAAGCGCGCGACCAATCTCGAGGGCAAGCCGGACCTTGCGCAGAAAATCATCGATGGCGCGATCGCCGCCAATTCCGTGCCCGACACCGTCAAGGCAGTACGGGAAGGCACCGCCAATGCCGGCGTCGTCTATCTCTCGGCCGCGGTCGCCGCCAAAAACGACGTCGATATCCTGCGCTTTCCCGCCAGCGTGAACATGAGCGAGGCGATCCGCAACGCCGCCACCGTCCCGGGCACGGCGAAGAATGCCAAGGAGGCGGCGGATTTCGTGCGGCTGATCCTGTCCCCGGAAGGGCAGAAGATCCTGGAGGATACCGGCCAGCCGCCGGTGGTTCCCGCGATCCGCAAAGGCAATGTGCCAGCGGATATTGCGAATTAACTCCAACGAATTGAAAGAACGAATGTCCCTTGCCGAATCGCTGCCGTCCGCCGCCCGCTTGAATCTCGGCGCCGTCCGGCATGACTGGACACGCACGGAAGTCGCCGCGCTGTTCGCGCTGCCGTTTCCCGAGCTGATCTTCGAAGCGCAGCGCATCCATCGCGAGAATTTCGATCCGCGCGAGGTGCAGATTTCCACGCTGTTGTCGATCAAGACCGGCGGCTGTCCGGAGGATTGCGGTTATTGCGCGCAAAGTGTGCATTACGACACCGGCGTCAAAGCGCAAAAATTGATGGCGCTCGAGGCGGTGCTGGCGGACGCGCGCGCCGCGAAGGCCGCAGGCGCAAGCCGCTTCTGCATGGGCGCGGCCTGGCGCTCGCCCAAGGATCGCGATCTCGAGCAGGTCTGCGCCATGGTGGAAGGCGTCAAAGCGCTTGGCATGGAAACCTGCGTGACGCTCGGCATGCTGACGGCTGCCCAGGCGGCGCGGCTGAAACACGCCGGCCTTGATTATTACAACCACAACCTCGACACCTCGCCGGAACACTACGGCAAGATCATCACCACGCGCACCTATCAGGACCGGCTCGATACGCTCAGCGCCGTGCGCGAGGCCGGCATCAATGTGTGCTGCGGCGGCATCATCGGATTGGGGGAGGCGGAGGCGGACCGCATCAGCATGATCGCGACACTGGCGAGCCTGCCGTCGCATCCGGAAAGCGTGCCGATCAACATGCTGGTGCAGGTGGAAGGCACGCCGCTCGCCGGCCGCGAGAAGCTCGACGCCATCGACTTCGTGCGCACCATTGCGGCGGCGCGCATCACCATGCCGAAATCGATGGTGCGGCTCTCCGCCGGGCGCGAGGACATGACCGATGAGGCGCAAGCCTTGTGCTTCGTCGCCGGCGCCAATTCAATCTTCTACGGGCCGAAGCTGCTCACCACCCCCAACCGCGCGCATGACAAGGACATGCAGCTGTTGGAACGGTTGGGCATGATACCGATGGAATGATCGCGGGAACGAGCGGTTAAAGGGCTTTCGCGAGCCACATCCCTACGAACAGCCCGGCGATCGACAGCACGACCGAGGCGACGACATAGATCGCCGCCAGCCCCACCTCGCCGCGCTCATAGAGCACGGCGGCGTCCAGCGAAAAGGCGGAGAATGTGGTGTAGCCGCCGAGGATGCCGGTGGTGAGGAACAGCCGCCAGTTCTGCGATGCATCGCCCTTGAAGGCAAAATAGCCGGCGATCAGGCCCATGATCAGCGAGCCGGTGACATTGACGATCAAGGTGCCGAACGGAAAGCCGGCCCCGAGCCAGCGTGCCGCGCCGAGATTGACGCCATGGCGCAGCGCGGCTCCGATGCCGCCGCCGAGAAAAACGATCGCATAGCCCATGGCGAATCCCCGTCTTGCGGCTAGGTAGCAGCTTGCCACCCGCCACGCCAAGCCGCACATAGGACGGATGCCGCCCGATCCCACGCCGCTTCTCACCCGCGTCTCAATGCTGCCCGTGCTCACCATCGAGCGCGTCGAACAAGCGGTACCGCTGGCGCGGGCGCTCGTCGCCGGCGGGCTACCGTTGATCGAGGTCGCGCTTCGCACCGACGCCTCGGCCGAGGCCGCTCGCGCCATCGCGCGCGAGGTGCCGGACGCAGTGCTCGGTATCGGCACCGTCACCCGCCTCGCGGACATCCAGCTCGCTCTGGAGATCGGTGCGCAATTTCTCGTCACACCGGGCACACCGCCGGAGCTGGCGGTCGCTTTGGCCAAGGCTCCGCTCCCCGTGGTGCCGGGCTGCGCCACGCCCTCGGAGGCCATGGCGCTTTCCGAGCATGGCTTTCGGGTGCTGAAATTCTTCCCTGCATCCAGCAGCGGCGGCATCGAATTCCTGCGGCAGATCGCCGGCCCGCTGCCGCGGTTGAAATTCGTTCCCTCCGGCGGCGTGGACGAAAGAAACGCTGCCGACTATCTGGCGCAGCCGAACGTGATCGCGGTCAGCGGCACCTGGGTCGTCCCGCGTGAGGCGGTGGAGGCCGGCGATTTTTCACGGATCACGGCGCTGGCCCGTGCCGCGGCTTCGTTGCGGCGGTGACCTCGTGACGATTGAAACGCCACCGCCCGCACCAGCCGTGCCGCCTCCGCAACCGATCATCAAACGCCGCAAGCGCAAGCCGTTCGATTGGCCGACTGCCGCGATCCTGGTGATGATGAGCGCCGCGGCCGCCGTGGTCTATTTCCGCGACGGTTCGGAAAAGTTTTTTGAAATTCTTTATCACGACCTTCGCCTGTTCGCGGATGTGCTGTTGAAAGTCGCCGCCGGCTGCCTGCTCGGCGCCTTTCTCGCACGCCTGATGCCGCGCGAATTGGTGGCGAAATGGATCGGTGCGGAATCCGGATTCGTCGGCCTTCTTGTCGCGACGGTATTGGGCGCGATTCTTCCGGGGGGGCCGGTGACGATCTATCCGGTCGCCAGCGCCCTGCTGGTCATGGGAGCGGACGTCGGCGCGACGGTCGCATTCCTCACGAGCTGGACGCTGATGGGTTATACGCGGGCGCTGGTGTGGGAGATTCCTTTCTTCGGTCCTGAATTCGTCGGCTGGCGTATTCTTCTCTCGACGCCGGCGCCGCTCATCGCCGGATTATTGGCGCGCCACATCATCCGCAATCTCAGGCCGCATTGGGAGCAGAAGCCGTGATGGTCTATATCGTCGAGGCCCTGCTATGGATCCTGGTGGCGGCGCTTGGCCTTGCCTGCGCGGTGCGCGGTCGCATCCTGTTCAATGATGGCCTTCGCGAAGGCGCGATGGATTTCCTGCGGCTGTTGCCGAAGGTGATGATCGGCGTCATCGGCTCCGGATATATCGCCGCGATCATGCCGCCGGAAATCATCGGCCGCTGGCTCGGACCGGATTCCGGCTTTTTCGGCGTGCTCATCGCCGTCATCGGCGGCGCCTTGACCCCGGGAGGTCCGGTCGTCGGCTTTTCCATCAGTGCCGCCGCCCTCAAGAGCGGCGCCGCCAGTCCGCAGGTCATCGCCTACATGACGGCCTGGGCGCTGTTTGCCGTGCAACGTTTCGTTCTGTGGGAATTGCCGACCATGCCGCGCGGGCTAACCTGGACACGGCTGATCGCATCGCTGCCGCTGCCGTTCATTGTGGCGGGTGGCGCGATGCTGCTTGGGCGGCCGTAGGCCTCGTTTCGCTGTGGGTGGCTTGGCGGTCGGCCCGCTTGTCGGCTCGCGTGCGTCGGCCATGCCGCGGCTTAAGCGCCGCACCTTCAGCCGAAGCATGGGGCGGCTTGTGCCACCGACGCTCGGCCATCATGGCTAGTTTCAGCCAGAGCTTGAATGACATGCGGCGGGGGGCCAGCTCGACAGCCGCTTCCGCAGCTTTCCGGGCCTGCGCGAAATGGCCGCGCAACAGAAGAGCTTGGCTCAGGCGATACTGGCCGCGTGCACATTCGGGGCGCAGCTGCACGACCTTTCGATAAAGATCGTGGGCAAGGCGGGGACTCACCCAAACCAGCAGGCTGCCCCGTAAGGCGTCCCTCTCGGCCTTGCGATGCTGCAGGGTCAGATTGATATCGTGGAAAAAGCGCCCGAGGGCACGGATCGTTGTCTCGTTGAATTCAGGGCGCTTTGTTGTTGTCGGCTGCTTCGGACCATTGCTGTTGTAGATGTCCTGCAGCCACTCAAGGCCGGGCGGCAGTGGCGGCTCATCGATGCGAGGCAGAAAAAATCGGCGATCCTTTTGGCGCATCGCATAAACCACTTCCGTCAGCTCTTGCTTGATTGAGGCTACTGTTTCTTCGCTCCAGCGCGGGGTGGAAGCGGGCCGGACCTGCGTTCGGCCAAACGCCGACTCACCGAGGATAGAATTGAGCCATTCGACTTCGGCAAGCGCTTCCGCTTCATGCTTCAGATATTCTTCGGGATCGATTGAAAATTTTTCTCCCTTTATGTTGACCACCTCCACATGAAAACTGGAGGCGCGTCCGCGATTGGCGCGTCCATCGACAAGAACGGGGATCGTCTTGTTCGCTTCGCTCAGGATCAAGGCGGCTTCGTGCGACATCGATTGATTGGCGCGCACGACATTCAGCTTCTTTGCCAATTCTGGGGATTCGCCGATCGCCACCAGAAAATCCGATATGAGATCGCCGCCGACGAAGCGTTTCGGATCGAAAACCCGGATGTCGACATTTTCACGTCCAAAAGCGTCGATCCATCTGGACAGGTTGCGCCGATACTTCGGCAGCGGGAATTTCTTGTCCGGCACATCGAGAACACCGCCGTTCTTGAGTCGTTGCAGCGAGGCGCTGTTGGCATATTCATAGGGATCGCGGACATAAACGATGATCCGGTAGTCCGCCGCATAGGGCGCCAGGATCTGCTTGAACCGTTCGATTTCCTGCGCCTTGCGCGGCGACAAACCTTCGCCGGAGATGACAAATTTTGGAGAACGATTGCGCGCCAGCGACTTCATCACTCTGTATTGGGCAGAGGCGTTGTAGGCAGCCGCCTTGTCCGGCGTATCCACTTGGCGCAGGATGTTGCGGGTTTCCCGGTGAGGCTCGTCAGCAAGCAAGGAAATGAAAACCGGGCCGTGATTTGGATCCCCCGAAAGAGAATTGATGCCGTGCCGGCGAAGCACGCGGCGATTTTCGGACAAGGTATGTTGGATCGATTTCGTGCCGGTCTTATGCACGCCGATGTGAATATAGAACTTCGTCCGCATAATTAAACGTGTGCCCTCTTTTCCTTCTTGAACATATCCACCGGTGTATCAGCAAGCACGCCGATGGACTGCAACTTGTTGGCGTCTCGCGCAGCGATTCTACGTCAATGCATCGCCATATCATTACGCGGCATGATGGCTCCGCGATGGCGCACTTTTTCCGCGGCCAGACGATGCGCGGCAGTCACTGCCTTCACCGGATTGTCGCCTGAAAGCCGGGCGGCGAGATAGCCGGCATTGAAACTGTCGCCCGCCGCCGTGGTATCCACCGGGACCACCACTTCCGGCACCGGGACCTGCTCGGTCTGGCCGCCTGCGGAAACCAGCGCGCTGCTCGGGCCGTTCTTTACCACGATCTCGCTGATGCCAAAGGCGTGCATGCGCTCAATCGTGGCCTCGGGGCTGGGGTCGCCCCACAGCACCGCTTCATCGTCATAGGTGGGCAGCGCGAGATCGACGCGCTTGAGTGCTTCCGCGAATACCGTACGGGTGCGGGGGAGATCGCCTTTCCATCCGCGCGGGCGAAAATTCCCGTCAAAGGCGATCGTCACGCCGTTCTTGCGCGCCAGTTCCACGACCGCCAGGAACCGGCCCAACCCGATATTGGAATAAAGCGACAATGTAATTCCGGAAAAATAAATCAGGCGGGCCGCCATCATCGCTTCGGCAATCTTGCCCCATTCCGCCATCTCGAACAGATCGCGCGCCGGCGAGGCATCGCGCCAATAGGAAAAGCTGCGCTCGCCCTTGGCGTCAGTCTCGATCAGATAAAGCCCGGGCAGGCGGCCCGGAGCGCGCAGCACGAGATCGGTCGCAATCCCTTCGGCCTTCGCCATGGCCACGATGTCGTCGGAATAACGATCGTCCCCTAGCGCGCTCGCATAGGCGACATCGATGCCGGCGCGGGCGAGATAAACGGCCGTGTTGAAAGTATCGCCGCCGCAGCCGATGCCAAAACGGCCGTCGTTCTGACGTGCCAGTTCGACCATGACTTCGCCCACGGAAATGACGCGCGGAGGCTGCTCACCCATGGCGGCAACATGGCGCTCAGGACCGCGCTTGGCAAATTGGACGGCGCGCGCGCCTCTGGACGGACGACGATAGCTTTGTTATATTATAACATTACCAACCGTCCCGAGGAATGCCGGTGGCAAGCCAGCCTCACCATCACCCCCATCCCGTCATTGTGTCCGTTTCCATCCTGCGCATGTCGCTGCTGGAGCGGCTCGCCGTAGCCGGCGGCGTCATCGTGCTGATTTGGGCTGCGGTTTTCTGGGCCATGAGCTGAATATGAGCGCCGCATTGCAATTTAAGAATTTGACCCTGGGTTACGACCGCCATCCGGCGGTGCATCATTTGAATGGCACTGTCGAAAGCGGCGCACTCGTCGCCGTCGTCGGACCGAATGGCGCAGGCAAGTCGACCTTGTTCAAGGGCATCGTCGGTGTGCTGAAGCCGCTGTCGGGTCACATTGAACTCGGCGGATTGCAGCCGCGCGACATCGCTTATCTGCCGCAAGCGGCGGAAATCGACCGCACCTTTCCGATCAGCGTTTACGACATGGTGGCGATGGGCCTTTGGCATCGTACTGGCCTGTTTGGCGGCATCGACCGCGAGGAGCGGCACGCGACCGAACACGCCATCGCTGCCGTCGGGCTCAACGGTTTCGAGGGCCGTCCAATATCCACCCTCTCTGGCGGGCAGACCCAGCGCATGCTGTTCGCGCGCCTGCTGCTGCAGGACGCCCGGGTGATCGTGCTCGACGAGCCGTTCAATGCCATCGATGCCAAGACGATGGCCGATCTTCTTGACGTGGTGCGGCGCTGGCACCAGGAGAAACGCACCGTGCTTGCTGCCCTGCATGACGTGCAGCTGGTGAAGTCAAATTTTCCGCAGACGCTTTTGCTGGCGCGCCAGTCGGTGGCTTGGGGCGATACCGCGGAGGTGCTGACACCCGAAAATCTCTTGACCGCGCGTCGTATGTGCGAGGCCTTCCATGACGACGCAGCCGCATGCGCTGCGCCGCCAACGGCGGCTTAAGCATGCTTTACGAACTGCTGATCGCGCCGTTTCTGGAATTTGAATTCATGCGACGCGCGCTGGTCGGTACTTTTGCGCTCTCATTCGGCGCGGCCCCCATCGGCGTCTTCCTGATGCTGCGCCGGATGAGTTTGATTGGCGATGCCATGGCGCATGCCATCCTTCCGGGGGCGGCGATCGGATTCATGCTCGCTGGCCTCAATCTGTTTGCCATGGCCGGCGGCGGCTTGATCGCAGGTTTCGTCATCGCTGTCGGCGCGGGCTTGATCGCACGCGCAACCGAACTGAAAGAGGATGCCTCGCTCGCAGCTTTCTTCCTGATCTCGCTGGCGCTCGGTGTCACCATCGTCTCGCTTAAGGGTACCAACGTCGACCTGCTGCATTTTCTGTTCGGGTCGGTGCTCGCAGTGGACAACCCGACGTTGCTGCTCATTGTTTCGATCAGCAGCGTTTCTACCATCCTATTGGCACTGATTTGGCGCCCGCTGGTGCTGGAATGTGTCGATCCCGGCTTCCTGCGTTCAGTCAGCCGCGCGGGCGGGCCAACGCATATCGCTTTCCTGTTGCTGGTGGTGATGAACTTGGTCGGCGGTTTTCAGGCGCTCGGAACACTGCTCGCGGTGGGCATCATGATGCTGCCGGCCGTGATCTGCCGCTTCTGGGCGCGCGACATCAGCCGGATGATCGTTATCGCTATCGGCTGTGCCGCCATATCCGGCTATGTCGGCCTGCTGCTTTCCTTCCATGCCAGCCTGCCCTCAGGCCCTGCGGTGATCCTCGTCGCAGGCGGCCTCTATGCGTTGTCGGTTGTTTTTGGGCCGGCCGGCGGATTGATCTGGCGGCTGGTGCCGCTGCGTCATCTTGAAGCTTGAGGAAACCTGCATGACCGTGAAACAAAAAGTCTTCGCAGCTTTCGTCGCAGTTTTCGCAGCAGGAACGAACCTGTCGGTCGCCGTAGCGCAGGACAAGATGCCGGTCATCGCGACCTTCTCTATTCTTGGCGATCTGGTGAAGAACGTCGGCGGCGACCGCATTGAGGTCGGCACGCTCGTCGGCTCGAATGCCGATGCGCACGTCTATGCACCGACGCCGGCCGACGCGAAAAGAGTGGGCGCCGCCAAGGTGGTGTTCATCAATGGCCTCGGCTTCGAAGGCTGGATCACGCGGCTGGTGAAGGCCTCGGGCACCAAGGCGCTGACCATAACGGTCAGCAAGGGAATCAAAACCCGGAAGATGGAGGATGACCACGGCCACGGGCCCGCGGCGACAGACCCGCACGCCTGGCAATCGGTGAGCAACGCCAAAATCTATGTAGCTACCATCCGCGATGGCCTTATCGCCGCCGATCCCGCCGGCAAAAACACTTACGAGGCCAATGCCAGTGCTTATCTCGCCAAGCTCGACGCCCTGGAAGCCGAGGTGCAAGCCGTGATTGGCAAGATTCCTCCCGACCGTCGCCGGATCATTACCAGCCATGACGCCTTCGGCTATTTCGGCGCCGCCTATGGGATAGAATTCATCGCTCCAACTGGTGTATCCACCGAAGCGGCGGTTTCCGCCAGGGACGTTGCCAAGATCATCGCACAGATCAGGAAGCAAAAAATTCCTGCGGTGTTTATGGAAAACGTGACCGATCCGCGCATGATGGAGCAGATCGCCAAGGAGAGCGGAGCAAAGATAGGCGGACGGCTGTTTTCCGACGCGCTATCGGACGAAAAAGGTCCGGCGCCGAGCTATATCGAGATGATGCGGAACAATATCCATCAACTAGCTACCGCGCTCACCAGCTGATTAGCTGACTAGCTCATTCATTCGGGGTTCACCTGCCGGGTGTTACCGGTTGCTAGGCTCACCCGTCTTGCGTGAATACGGGCATCCGGCTGATCGATTGATTTTATTTGACCAATTGAGAACGCTTATGACCAAATCAATACCTGCGCGCAGCACACGGTTCCTGGCGAGCGTTGCCCTCGGCGCTGTCGTTCTCACAATGACTCCCATGCTCGGTGTCGAGCTGGTTACGCCTGCTCAGGCGCAATACGTGGTCGACGCAGAGTTTCGCATTGCGCTATCGCCTTACGGCCGCTGGCAACGTCATGGGCGTTGGGGTGAGGTCTGGCTGCCCGATCCGGTGCCGGCCGGCTGGCGGCCTTATACCCGCGGGCGCTGGATCTACACCGATGACTGGGGCTGGTACTGGGAGGCAGCAGACGAAGAGGCGGCTTGGGGCTGGGTGGCCTATCATTACGGCCGCTGGGTGAACGACCACGATCTCGGCTGGATATGGATTCCCGGCGAAGAGTGGGGCCCAGCCTGGGTCGACTGGCGCTATGGCGATGATTATGTCGGCTGGGCGCCGTTGCCGCCGGACGATCTCTTGGTCGAGTACCGGGACGATCCAATTTATTGGAGCTTCGTGCGCCCGCGCTATCTGTTGGCCCCGCGCGTTTTTCTCGTGTTAGCGCCGCCGCGGGATCGTATCGTCATCATTCGCCGCACCAAGATCGTGAATCGCACTGTAATCGTCGATCGCGACCGCGACCGGGATAGAGACCGCGACCGGGATACGCGACCGCGACCGCGACCGCGATCGAGATCGCGACCGCCCTCGCGGGCGTGTTGCGGTCAATGCCGGGATCGATCCTGGCATCATCGCCCGCGCCACCGGCAAGCCGATCCGCGCCGCCAAGGTCGAGCCGGCGGTGTTGAAAGGAACGAAGGTCGACGGCGCCCGTGAGGTGGATGCCCGCGAGGGCAGGCGGGCCCGTACTTTGGTTAAGGAAACGGACACCGTCATCAAGCCGACGGATAGGGTCCAGCCGCCGAAGGAACTTGGCGCCGATGAAAAGGGCCGGCTTGGTGAGCGCCCGCCGAAGGCGGCGCAGACCGGCAATGGCTCGGACAACGGAAGTCGCTCAGGCGAGGACCGCTCTCGCAGCAACCGGTCCAGCGATCAGGGCCGGTCATCTGCGCCACCCTCTGTCAACGTGATACGCGGGGGTGCCAATGACACCGGCCGGTCATCTGCGCCACCGTCCGTGACTGTGATCCGAGGAGGTGCCGACAACACCGGCCGTTCGGCGTCGCCTCTACGTCCGCCGGCGACGGTGGAACGCGGCAATGAACAGCGGATGCAAATTCAGTCTCCGCCGCCCCCGCCAGTGGTTCACCGTTCGCCACCGCCTCCGCCACCGCCTCCGCCACCGCCCGTGACGCGCGCATCGCCGCCGCCTTCGCCGGCCGTCAACCAGCGCCGGCCGCAAGAACAGCGTGGCAACCGTCAGAACCGGCAGCAGGATGAGCGCGTGCGCTAGGCGCTCTGGGCGAGCTGAATTAAAGGGCGGCGCGCGAGTGCCGCCCTTTATTTGCTGCCTCACAGCCGTTGATCGCTCAGATGTGGAAAGTCTTTAGCGGCGCGAAGCCGTTGAAGGCCACCGAGGCATAGGTCGCGGTATAGGCGCCGGTGCCCTCGATCAGCAGCTTGTCGCCGATCTCGAGCGAGACCGGCAGCGGATAAGGCTGCTTCTCGTAGAGCACGTCCGCGGAGTTGCAGGTCGGCCCGGCCAGCACGCAAGGCGCCAGCTCCCCGCCGTCCCGCGGGGTCTTGATCGGGTAGCGGATCGACTCGTCCATGGTCTCGGCCAGGCCGCCGAACTTGCCGATGTCGAGATAGACCCAGCGCACGTCGTCCTCCTCCGCCTTCTTCGACACCAGCACAACTTCGGTCTCGATCACCCCGGCATTGCCAACCATGCCGCGGCCCGGCTCGATGATGGTCTCCGGAATGCGGTTGCCGAAGTGCTTGCGCAGCGCCTTGAAGATCGCCGAGCCATAGGTCTTCACCGTCGGCACGTTCTTCAGGTATTTGGTCGGAAAGCCGCCGCCCAGATTGACCATCGACAGGTTCATGCCGCGCTCGCCGCATTCACGGAACACCGAGGCCGCCGAGGCCAAGGCCTTGTCCCAGGCATGCTGGTTGCGCTGCTGCGAGCCGACATGGAACGACACCCCATAAGGCTCCAGCCCGAGCCGGAGCGCATGCTCCAGCACCTCCACCGCCATCGCCGGCTCGCAGCCGAATTTGCGCGACAGCGGCCATTCCGCGCCCGCGCCATCGCACAGGATGCGGCAGAAGACGCGGCTGCCGGGAGCGGCACGCGCGATCTTCTCCACCTCGGCCTTGCTGTCGACCGCGAACAGCCGAATCCCCAATTCAAAGGCGCGCGCGATGTCGCGCTCTTTCTTGATGGTGTTGCCATAGGAGATCCGATCGGCCCCCGCGCCCGCCGCCAGCACCATCTCGATCTCCGGGACCGAGGCGGTGTCGAAGCAGGAGCCGAGCCCGGCCAACAGCGAGAGCACCTCCGGCGCCGGATTGGCCTTCACCGCGTAAAACACGCGCGTGTCGGGCAAGGCCTTGGCGAAGGCATTGTAGTTGTCGCGCACCACCTCAAGGTCGACAACGAGGCAGGCCTCGCGGTCGAGCCCGCTTTCGCGGCGATGGCGCAGAAACTCCTGGATGCGCGCAGTCATCGGCGCTGTTCCCATTTCAGGCGGCAAAGCCGCAAGGTTGAGCTTGGATGCGGTTCCTCAAGGACGGCGAAAAAACGCGCCGGCCCGGATGAACTTCATCCGATTGCTGCCTTGGTCCGAATGGGAATTTCCATCCGCACTGCCGGCAAAGAAGGACAAGCCTTTTCAGTGATCCGGCATTTGCGCCGGCACTACCAAAAAAGCCCGCTCCGTCGTTGCTTTAAGCCGCGTCCCCCGTTGAGAGCGGGGTGCGCCGGTTTCGCCTCCGGCTGCCGATCGCATGGTTAGGAAGAGCAGTTCTCTTCCCAGGCGGCTGTCCGGCCTCTTGTCCGGATGCCCACCGATCGACACACGGCCACAGGCACGTGCGAAATTGGGCAACTCGCGAAATAATCGATTCAAGCGCGAGGTGCAAGCTTTTTACCCATTTCGGGTAAAGAAACTCTATCGATGTGTATTGCGGGAATTCTTCGCCCTTCGGCGGCGGGCGCGGCTAGTCGCGAGCAGTGAAAGGCTCAACCCGACTCGCGCTGCGCATGAAGGACACCATCACCGCCAGCCCGCAGCCGAACAGCACGACGTCAAGCGTGTAGCGGAAGACCTGATCGAGTCCGAACAAGGTGGCGATCGCCCAGCTCGCGGCGAAGGCGGCGCCAAAGACCTCGGCCCCGATTAGGATCGCCGCGCTGATCACGGTGCTCACGTTGAGCCAGTTGATACGGCTGCTTTTGCCCGTCATGGTGTTATTTCCTCGGCGCGCGGCCTAACCCTGAACTGGCCGCAATTTCCCTGATATCCGCGGCCTGTTCAAGGCAAAAGGCACAGTATGAATCCAGACAATTCCTCTCCCGGCGGCCTCGCGAACAACCCATTGGTCGCCGAATGGACTGGCCCCTTCGCCCTGCCGCCCTTTGCGGCGCTTAAGCCCGAGCATTTCCCGCCCGCCTTCGAGCAGGGCCTCGCGAGCCACCGCGCCGAGATCGATGCCATCGCTGCCAATCCGGCACGGCCAAATTTCGACAACACCGTGGCCGCGATGGAACGCAGTGGGGCACTGCTGACCAGGGTGTCGAACACCTTTTTCGTCCTTGCCGGAGCAGACACCAGCGACGACTTGCAGGCAATCGAGCGCGAGATCTCGCCGCTGCTGGCTCGCCACGACAATCAAATCTATCTCAACGAGCCGCTGTTCCAGCGGATCGATGACCTGCACCGGCGGCGGCATGAACTCGGCCTGACGGCGGAGCAGCAGCGCGTGCTGGAGCGCTACCACACCCATTTCGTCCGCGCCGGAGCCGGGCTCGACGCCGAGAAGAAACGCCGGCTGGCCGAGATCGGCGAGCGGCTGGCGAGTCTCGGCACCGCCTTCGGCCAAAACGTTCTGGCCGACGAAAGGGCCTTCGCCTTGGTGCTGGAGGAGGGCGACCTTGGCGGCCTGCCGGATTTCGTGTTGGCGTCCGCGCGCGCTGCTGCCGAGGAGCGCGGCTTCCCCGGCAAACACGTCATCACGCTCTCACGCTCCTCCATCGAGCCCTTCCTGCAATTCTCCTCCCGCCGCGACCTGCGGGAAAAAGCACACCATGCCTGGCTCAAGCGGGGCGAGAACGGCGGCGCGAGCGACAACCGCGACATCATCGCCGAGATGGCGGCTTTGCGGGCCGAACGGGCCAAGCTGCTCGGCTATGCCAGCTTCGCCGACTACCGGCTCGCCGACCAGATGGCCAAGACTCCGAAGGCGGTGCGGGAGCTGCTGGACAATGTCTGGCAGCGCGGTCGCGCCCGGGCGGAGCGCGAGCGCGACGAGTTGCAGGCCAAGATCCGTGAGGAGGGCGGCAATTTCGCCGTAGCGCCGTGGGACTGGCGTTATTATGCGGAGAAGGTGCGCAAGGCGCGCTACGCCATCGATGAGGCGGAGACCAAACCTTTCTTCCAGCTGGACCGCATGATCGAGGCGGCCTTCGAGACCGCGCGGCGGCTTTTCGGACTCACATTCTCACCCGTAGCGGGCAATCAGGCTGAGTGGGAACCGGTCAGCCGGCCGGATTGCCCGCCAAATAAAGAAGTAGGAGCGCGGTCGGACGCAAAACCGGTTCCCACTTTTGCTGACCGTGCTCCGATGCCGCTCTACCATCCGGACGTCCGCGCGTGGGAGGTGAAGGATCGCGACGGCAAGCATGTCGGGCTATTCCTCGGCGACTATTTCGCCCGCGAGTCCAAGCATAGTGGCGCCTGGATGACCTCGTTGCGCGATCAGGAAAAGCTCGCCGGTGAGATTCGGCCCATCATCGTCAATGTGATGAATTTCTCCAAGCCGGAGCCGGGGCACGCCGCGCTGCTGAGTTTCGACGACGCGCGCACGCTGTTCCACGAATTTGGTCATGCGCTGCACGGCCTTCTTTCCAATGTCACCTATCCGCTGCTTTCCGGCACTTCGGTGTCGAGCGACTTCGTCGAATTGCCGTCGCAGCTCTACGAGCATTGGCTGGAGACGCCTGAGATCCTGAAGAAATTTGCCCGCCATTGCCGCACCGGCGAGCCGATGCCGCAGGCCCTGCTCGATCGCGTGCTGGCGGCGCGTAATTTCAACCAGGGCTGCGCGACGGTGGAATACACGGCATCGGCACTGGTCGACATCGACCTGCATTCTTTGCGTGACGCCGAAGGGATCGACGTCACGGCTTTTGAGCGGCAAGCATTGGCCCGCATCGGAATGCCGGATGAGATCGCCATGCGCCACCGCCTGCCGCATTTTCAGCACCTGTTCTCGGGAGGCGGCTACGCGGCGGCCTATTATTCTTATCTCTGGTCGGAGGTCCTCGACGCCGACGCCTTCCTCGCTTTCGAGGAGAAGGGCAATGTCTTCGATCCGAAAACCGCGCAGCGCCTGCGTGATTACATCTACTCCGCCGGCAACCTGCGCGATCCGGCGGAGGCCTACACCGCCTTCCGCGGCCGTCTGCCGACGGTCGACGCGCTGCTGAAAAAGCGCGGTCTGGAAGACCTAGCGCCCGCGGCGGACGCCTAAGCCATGGACCTGCACACCGCCGGCCATCGCCGCGGCGTCGCGGCCGCTCCGCATAGTGCCGCGGCGGAGGCGGGGCGCCAGGTGCTGGCGGAAGGCGGCAACGCGCTCGAAGCCATGGTCGCGATGGGCGCGAGCATTGCCGCGGTCTATCCGCATATGGCGCAAGTGGGCGGCGACGCCTTCTGGCTCATTCGCGAACCGAAGGGCCGCGTGCTGGCGATCATGGCGGCGGGGCGGGCAGGTGCGAAGGCGACGCTCGATTTCTATCGCGGCCAGGATGCCATCCCGCCGCGCGGTCCGATCGCGGCGCTCACCACGCCCGGCACGATCGGAGGTTGGATCGCCGCGCTGGAAGCCGCCAAGCATTATCGCGGCCGGCTGCCTCTCGACGTCTTGCTGGCCGACGCCATCGGGCATGCGCGCAATGGTTACGTGATTTCGAAAAGCCAGGCGCGACTGACCGCGGAGAAGCTATCCGAGCTGAAATCCGCGCCCGGCTTTGCCGACGTATTTCTGGTCGACGGCAAAGCCCCGGAGCGGGACGCCAAATTGCGCCAGCCGACATTCGCAGACACCCTGGAGCAGCTGACGCATGCCGGGCTGGACGATTTCTACCGCGGCGATGTCGGGCGCGAGCTCGCCGCCGATCTGGAACGTATCGGCAGCCCGGTCACGCGCGACGACCTGAGGAACTGCCGGGCCTCGGTAGCGGAGCCATTGAGCGTCACGACCGCCGCCGGCACGCTCTACAACACACCGCCGCCCACCCAGGGTTTTGCCTCGCTGATGATCCTGGCGCTGTTCGAGCGGCTGCGGGTGGCCGAGCCGGAAGGTTTTGACCATATCCACGGTCTTATCGAAGCCACCAAGCGCGCCTTCCGTTTGCGCGACCGTTTCCTCGGCGATCCCGCGCAGATGAGCGAGCGGGCCGATCGCTTCTTGCAACCAGCTTTCCTCGATAGCGAGGCCATGAGAATCGACCCCCGCAAGGCCGCGCCGTGGCCCGCGCCTTACAAAGAAGGCGACACGGTCTGGATGGGGGCAGCAGATGGGAACGGTCTCGTCGTCTCCTACATCCAGTCGCTCTACTGGGAATTCGGTTCCGGCTGTGTGCTGCCGCGCACCGGCGTCCTGATGCAAAACCGCGGCGCCAGCTTCTCGCTCGATCGGAAATCCCACAACTGCCTCGGGCCCGGCCGGCTTCCGGTGCACACGCTCAATCCCGCGCTCGCGGTCCTCAAGGATGGGCGCGTCATGGCCTATGGCACCATGGGCGGCGATGGCCAGCCGCAGACACAAGCCGCGCTGTTCACCCGTCACGTGAGTTTCAAACAGAACTTGGCGGAAGCCATCGACCGTCCGCGCTGGCTGCTCGGCCGCACCTGGGGCAATCCGCGCGACAACCTTCGGCTGGAAAGCCGTTTCGACGGCAATCTGGCGGACCGCCTGTTGGCAGCGGGTCACGATGTCGAAATGCTGGGCGAGGGCTATTCCGATGTCATGGGACATGCCGGCGCGGTGGTGCTGCACGCGGACGGCACGCTGGAAGGCGCGCATGACCCGCGGGCCGACGGCGGCGCAGCCGGGGTGTAACTCTGTAACGCGCTGAACATTATAACAAACCCAATTCCGCCTCACTTTGTGGTATGATTCCGCCATGAAAATTTCCTCTTATCTTCTCGCCGCCGCTTTTGTCGTCGCCGCTTTCACCAGCCCGGTGCAGGCCCATCCGCATGTCTGGGTGACGGTGACGAGTGAAGTCGTCTACGACGCCAAGGGCGCCGCCACCGGCGTGCGGCATGCCTGGAAATTCGATGACATGTATTCGGCCTTTGCGCTCGAAGGCCTGCCGCAGAAAACCAAAGGCATTTTCACCCGCGAGGATCTGGCGGGTCTGGCGGAGGTGAATATCACCTCGCTGAAGGAGTCCGACTTCTTCACCTTTGCCAAGGCGGGCGGCAAGGACGTCGCCCTTGGTGACGCCTCCGATTATTGGCTCGATTACAAGAATGAAGTGCTCACCCTGAATTTCATGCTGCCGTTCAAGACGCCGCTGAAGGAGAAGGATCTCAGCATCGAGGTCTATGACCCGAGCTACTTTGTCTCCTTCGCCTTTGCGGAAAAAGACGCAGTCGCGCTGGTCGGCGCGCCTGCGCAATGCAAGGCCGCGGTGGAGGCGCCGAAAGAGGTCAGCAAGCAGCTTAGCGAAGCCTCGTTCATGGCCGGCAACTGGGGCCAGAATTTCGCGAGCAAGATCGCGGTAAAGTGCCCGTGAAGACTGCGGGCCGGCGCGGCACGTTTGCGGTTCTCGCCTTTCTCTTCTTTCTCGGTTTTTTTCTCACGCTGGTTGGCGCGGCCGTTGCGCAAGGCAACCCCTTCGGCGTCGGCCCGCGCCCGCCGCCACCACCGCCCCCCGCGGACGGCGTGATGGGCTGGATCTTTGCCAAACAGGCCGAATTCTATCGCATGCTCTCGGGTAGCCTGCGCGCGGTGAAAACCGATTACACCGCGGTGGCCGGCCTGTTCGGCATCTCGTTTCTCTACGGCGTCTTCCACGCCGCCGGGCCGGGCCACGGCAAGGCGGTGATCTCGTCTTATCTGTTCGCCAATAATGAAACCTGGCGGCGCGGCGTCGTGCTGTCGTTTGCTTCCGCCATGCTGCAGGCGCTGGTCGCCATCCTGCTGGTGGGCATTGCTTCCATCGTCCTCGGCGCCACCGCGCGCATGATGGGGGACGCGGTTCGCATCATCGAGATCGTCAGCTATTCGCTGATCATCCTCATCGGCCTGCAGCTACTGTGGCGCAAGGGCGGCGCCTTCATGGCCGCGCTGCGCGGCCAGGCGGACCATCACGATCATCATCACCATCATCACCATGATCACCCCCACCTTGTCGCCGCGTGTGACCATCTGCATGCGCCGCCGCCGGAGGATCTTGCGGGCCCCGGCGGCTGGGGGCGCGGATTGGCAGCCATCGTCGCTGTCGGATTGCGGCCCTGCTCCGGCGCCGTCCTGGTGCTGATCTTTGCACTGGCGCAGGGAATTTTTTGGGCTGGCATTGGTGCAACCCTTTTGATCGCGCTCGGCACCGCCATCACTGTGGCAGTGATCGCCAGCATCGCGGTCGGCGCCCGTGGTTTGGCAGGCCGCCTCGTCAGCTCAGGCGGCGGGAAGGGCGCCTTGCTGTTGCGTGGCGTCGAAGTCCTCGCTTCCCTGGCGGTGATCGCTTTCGGCGCACTCCTTCTCGCCGGCTACATGGCGAGCGAGCGGATGCTCATTTAGCAAAATCGTCCGGGCGCAATTCGATCGGCTGACCGTGCGGTGTGCGGTCGGCGGCGTGGTCCCATGCCTCGCGATAACGATGCAGGGTCTCGTGGCTCGTCACGCCTTTTTCCGCAATCAGCCGTTCCAGCGCGGCCAACCAATGCCGGTAATAGGTTTCTCCGGTGTCCGGGTCGCCCGCCGTCTGCGCGCGCTTGATCTCAGCGCCGAGCGCCTCTGACCATTCCGCCGCAGTGAATAGCCCGCGCTGCTGCAGGGCGAGGGTCATGGCAAAGGCCTGCGCCTCCCACGGCTCGCGAAACACCGGGCCATCCTCGTCGCGCGGCATTCCCGGCGAAATCTCCGCGATCGGGCGTCTCTCGTCGGGCGCGTTCATTAAGCCCGCTCCAGGTAAGGCTCCCAGGCATCGATCGACACCTTCAATGTCGGATCGGCGGCCTCGCCCCATAATTCGCGGCCCTCGAAGCGCACGGTGTAGAGCCATTGCGGATCTTCCTCCCGGCTCAAGGAGGCGTGGCTGTCGGGAAATACGTGACAGCCATGCACGCGCTCGATGATGCCTACATGGCCGCGTACATAACGCGGCAGCCGGGTATGCCCTTTGGGATGGATGTTGCGCATACGCACGCGATCCGAAAGCCTGAACACCGCGGGCGCTCTGACCGGCCGCTCATACGAGCCGCGCGTCACCGCGGCTTCCAACTGATCCATTGTGAGTTTGCGTTTGAGCGACTTGCCCGGACGCAATGCATGGCCGGCGGCGAATTCATCGGCGCCGACCAAACCGTTGTCCATCAACATCCATTCCAGACCGAGCGTCCAGCGCCGGTAATAGGAACTGCCGAGATAGACATCCGGCGGCAATATTTCCTTGGCGTAGCGGGAGATGTCGCCGTTCCACGCGCCGGTGTAGCCCATGGCGCGATTCATCGCCAGAACGCGGCCTTCCCATTCTTCATGGAACACCGGCTCATTCGTTTCCGGCTGCACCGGTCCGAAGCCGTCCATGCCGCCCATGTCGTGCGCGCCGTTCATCGCGCGGCTCCGGGTTCAGGCAAACGCGTGCCGATCATGCAGTCGCGGCTGACGATCGCGGCGAGCTGTTGCTCGCTCCACCCCTCGGTACCCTTCGGCCGCATCGGCACCACGATGTATCGCACCTCGGCGGTGGAATCCCAGACGCGGATCTCCATGTCGGAAGGCAATTCGGTGCCGAATTCCTCCAGCACGCTGCGCGGGTCGGCGACCGTACGTGAACGATAGGCCGCGGATTTGTACCAGACCGGCGGAAGCCCGAGCGTGGCGGAGGGATAGCAGGAGCACAAGGTGCAGACGACCATGTTGTGCCGCTGCGGGGTGTTCTCCAGCGCGATCAGATGCTCGGTTCCGCCCGGTATGCCCAGCGCGGCGAATGCCTTGCTCGCATTGTCGAACAGCTGGCGGCGGAAATCGGGATCGACCCAGGCCTTAGCGATCGCCCGGGCGCCGCTATGCGGGCCGATCTTGTGCTCATAGGTCTCGATAATGGCGTCGAGTGCGGCGGGGTCAACATAGCCCTTCTCGACCAGGATGGTTTCCAGCGCGCGCACCCGCAGCTGCATTTCCGACAGCTCGGAACTATGCCCGTGGTCGTGCTCGTGGTCGCTCATATCGTTATTGCTGCCGCAATCATCGGTCTGTATCAACCCCCTGGCAGTGGTTCCCGCAGGCGGGCACACTGGCTCCCGGAGGTCCCGGCGCGAAATGGCGCTCAGGCACGTCACGCTCGACGATAAATACGATTTGACGCAAAGCCGGGTGTTCGTCACCGGCTTTCAGGCGCTGGTCCGCCTGTGCCTGATGCAGCGCGAGCACGACCGCCGCTCCGGTCTGAATACCGCGGGCCTGGTCACCGGCTATCGTGGCTCCCCGCTCGGCGGCCTCGACCAGCAGCTCGAGCGCGCGCAAAAATTCCTTGACCCTGCACATATCCGCTTTCAGCCCGGCATCAATGAAGACCTCGCAGCGACTGCGCTGTGGGGAACCCAGCAGGCGGAGTTGCGCGGCGAGGGCAAATACGACGGCGTGTTCGGGATGTGGTACGGCAAGGGCCCGGGCGTCGACCGCGCCGGAGACGTCTTCCGCCATGCCAATCTCGCCGGCACCTCCCCGCATGGCGGCGTGCTGGCCGTAGCCGGTGACGATCACACCGCGTCATCTTCCACCACCGCGCATCAATCGGAATTCCGTTTTGTCGACGTGTTGATCCCGGTGCTGGTGCCGGCCAATCTGCAGGAAATCCTGGATTACGGTCTTTATGGCTGGGCGATGTCCCGCTTCACCGGCTGTTGGGCGGCGATGAAAGTGATGCAGGACACCGTGGAGGCCACCGGCATTGTCGACGGCAGTCTCGGCCGCATGAATTTCGTCACGCCGACGGACTTCGCCATGCCGCAGGGCGGCCTGCATATCCGCCTGCGGGATCCGGTGCCGGTGCAGGAGGCGCGGCTCTACGATTTCAAGCGCGACGCCATTTCCGCTTTCCTGCGCGCCAATTCACTGACCCGCACCGTCACGTCCGGCGGCCGCACGGCGAAAATCGGCATCATCACCGTCGGCAAAGCTTATAGCGATGTGCGCCAGGCATTCGACGAGCTCGGTCTCGACGAGGTAGCGTGCAACAACCTCGGTCTGCGTCTGCTGAAGCTAGGCTGCGCCTGGCCGCTCATTCGCGATGAGATGGTCGCCTTCGCGCGCGGCCTCGACCTCATCATCGTCGTCGAAGAAAAAGAGGCGCTGGTCGAGACGCAGCTGCGCGCACTGCTTTACGGCACGGCCAATCAGCCAATCGTCATCGGCAAGAAGGACGAGGAAGAGCGTGCGCTGTTCTCCGCCAAAGGTGCGCTCGATGTAACGGCCGTCGCGACCTGCATTGGCGATCGCGTCTTGAAATTTGCGCCGCAGCCTGATCTCGCCGCCCGCGTCACCGCGCTCAGGCAAATGCGCCAGCGGCTGAGCGAAGGCGAGGAGGTCGCCAGCCGCCGGGCCTATTTCTGCTCCGGCTGCCCGCACAATACGTCCACGGTCGTGCCGGAAGGCATGCGCGCCTATGCCGGCATCGGCTGTCACTACATGGCGCAATGGATGGATCGCTCGACGCTCGGCTTTACCCAAATGGGCGGCGAGGGCGCCAACTGGATGGGCGAAGCGCTGTTCTCCACGCGCAACCACGTCTTCCAAAATATTGGCGACGGTACCTATAACCATTCCGGTAGCCTCGCGATCCGCGCCGCGGTCGCGGCCGACATCAACGTCACCTACAAGATCCTGTTCAACGACGCTGTCGCCATGACTGGCGGCCAGGCCAACGACGGCAAGCTGACCGTACCGCTGATTGCCAAGCAGATGGTGGGTGAAGCCGCCGCGCGCGTGGTGGTGGTCACCGATGCGCCGGAGAAATACTCCAAGAGCGAGGATTGGCCGCGCGGCGTCAGCATTCATCACCGCGACGAGCTGATGGCTGTGCAGACCGAGCTTGCCGCCATACCGGGCGTCACGGTGCTGATCTACGACCAGACCTGCGCCGCCGAAAAACGCCGCCGAAGGAAGCGCGGCCTTTATCCCGATCCCGACAAACGCGTTATCATCAATGAGCTGATATGCGAAGGCTGCGGCGATTGCGGGGTGCAGTCGAACTGCGTTTCGATCCAGCCCCTGGAAACCGAGTTCGGCCGCAAGCGCAAGATCGACCAGTCGAGTTGCAACAAGGATTACTCCTGCCTGAAAGGCTTCTGCCCGTCGCTGGTCACCGTGCACGGCGGCAAGCCAAAGCGGCGCGGTGCTGCGATCGAAGGCCTGACGCTGCCTGACCTGCCGCCGCCATCGCTGCCGTCGCTGAACGTGCCTTACCGCATCATCGTCACCGGCATCGGCGGCACGGGGGTCGTCACCATCGGCGGCATTCTGGGCATGGCGGCGCATCTGGAAGGCCTGGGCGCCGGTGTCATCGACATGTCAGGCCTGGCGCAGAAGGGCGGTCCGGTGCACAGCCATATCCGCATTGCGGCACGGCCCGAAGATATCCATGCCATCCGCGTTCCGCCCGGAGGGGCCGATCTCGTGCTCGGCGGTGATATCGTGGTGGCGGGCAGCAAGAATGTATTGGCGGCGGTGAGCGAGGGCCGCACGCGCGTGGTGGTGAATCTTGCGGAATTCCTGCCGGGTGATTTCACCCGCGATGCCGACTTCACATTGCCCGCAAAGCGCATCGAACGCGCCATCACCGAGGCAGCCGGCCGCGAATGCTGCCATTTCGTCGATGCCACCCGGATCGCAAGCGGGCTTCTCGGAAATTCTATCGGCGCCAATATTTTCCTGCTTGGCTATGCCTATCAGCTCGGCACGCTGCCGCTGTCGGCCGCGGCGATCGAACAGGCGATCGCGCTCAACGGCGAAGCAGTGGCGATGAATCATGCGGCGTTCCGCTGGGGCCGTCTGGCCGCTGCCGACCCCGCCAAGATCGAGAGCCTGCTGCGCCCCCTGACGGAAGAAAGCGCGGAGGATCAACGCCTGTCGCAATCTTTCGATGAAATGGTCGGGAGGCGGGTAGCTTTCCTCAGCGACTATCAGAACGCCGCCTATGCTGCGCGCTACCACACCATGGTCGAGCGTGCCAGGGCTGCGGAAGCCGCGCAGGCGCCGGGCAAATGCGGCTTTGCCGAAGCGGTCGCGCGCTATCTCTTCAAGCTGATGGCCTACAAGGATGAGTATGAAGTGGCGCGACTTTACGCCGACGCCTCCTTCATGCGGCAGCTGAAAGGTGACTTCGAGGGCGATCTTCGGCTTCAATTCCATCTGGCGCCGCCGCTGTTCGCACCGCGCGACCGTGCCACCGGCCTGCCGCGCAAGCTCACGTTCGGCGGCTGGGTCCTGCCGGTATTCCGCGCGCTGGCGAAGCTGAAATTCCTGCGCGGAACTGCCTTCGACCCGTTCGGCTATACGCGCGAGCGCAAAACCGAACGCAGGCTGATCGCGGATTATGAGGCCATGTTGAACGAGATCATGCCAAGGCTCGCGCCCCACAATCACCATCTCGCCACCGGTCTCGCCGCGATCCCAGAAAAAATCCGCGGCTTCGGCCACGTTAAGACGCGGCACCTTACGGCCGCCAAGGCCGAGGAAGCGGCGCTGCTGGAGCAGTTCCGCGCCGGCGCGTCGTCCTTCCTCAAGGCCGCCGAATAGCCGGCGACCTTTATCTTTTTCTGAGGCCGGTGCAGAGGCGGCTGGCCGTTTGCCACTCGCCGGTGGTTAGGCAACCCTTCCTTGTTTGGGCGCACGGCACCGTACATGTCGGCTGCGAACCACGCCCGACGCAAGATTTTATGCACGCTCTGTAAGTCGCGGAGCAGCTTTTGCCACACGAAACATTGCCCGTCGTCGGCTCCTGCGCGCTGGCCGCCGTCGTGCCGGCGAGGGCCACGACGAGCAGCAAACCACCCATTTTTAGATATTTCATTTGTCTCCCCCCAAGGTAGGTTCCGTCCATGGTAACAATGATCGCTGCGATATGAAATCCACATGACCCAAATCCAAGCTCCCGCCCTTGCGCCGGCTGTCGAGGCCGAACAGCCCGGCGTCAGCTCCGCCCGCATCGGCGTACTGATCGTCAATCTCGGCACGCCGGAGGGGACCGATTTCTGGTCGATGCGGCGCTATCTGAAGGAATTTCTGTCCGACCGGCGCGTGATCGAAGACAATTCACTGCTGTGGAAGCTCATCTTCAATGTTGGCATTCTCACGCTGCGTCCGAAACTAAAAGGCCGCGATTACGACAAGATCTGGAACCGCGAGAAGAATGAGTTGCCGCTAAAGACCATCACGCGCGCGCAGGGCGAAAAACTTGCGGCCATGCTGGCGAGGATCGATGCGCGCATCGTTACGGACTGGGCCATGCGGTATGGCCACCCGTCCATCGCATCGCGTCTGGCGGCGCTCGCTGAACAGCGCTGCGACCGCATCCTGATCCTGCCGCTCTACCCGCAATATGCTGCGGCCACCACGGCGACCGTCGGCGACGAGGTCTTCCGCACCCTGATGGCAATGCGAAAACAACCGGCGGTCCGCTTCGTGCCGCCCTATTACAATGACCTGGTTTATATCGACGCGTTGGTATCCTCGATGGCGCGAGAGCTTGCAAAACTTCCCTGGCAGCCCGACGTCGTCCTGGCGTCCTTCCACGGCATTCCGAAGGAATATGTCGATAAGGGCGATCCCTATCAGGCGCAGTGCGCTGAGACGGTGCGGCTGATGCGTGAAAGCCTGGGCTTAGACGAAAAATCATTCATGCTCACCTTCCAGTCGCGTTTCGGCCGCACCGAATGGATCAGGCCTTATACCGACGAGACGGTCAAAACCCTGGCCGAGAATGGGGTGAAGAATCTTGCCGTGATCACGCCGGGCTTCGCGGCGGATTGCTTGGAAACCTTGGAAGAAATCGCGGTCGAAAACGCGCACATCTTCAAAAAACATGGCGGCAGCAATTTCTTCGCCATCCCCTGCTTGAACGATAGCGACCTGGGCATGACCGTGATCAGCCAGCTTGTGCTGCGCGAGCTGCAAGGCTGGCTTTAAGCTCGGATATCGTTGCTCCGACACGGCTAATTTTGCTTGTGATACGCGCTGAACTCCGGCAGCCTTGTCATTCGGCATTCATCCGGGGGGAAGCGATGGATTTATTTCTCGGCATCAACGTCTTTGTGCTGGTGGTTGTTGTTCTCGCCATTTTGACGCTTATCGGCGCCGTCAAAATGACGGGGCAAGGCTATCACTGGACCGTCGAACGCTTCGGTCGCTACACCCGCACGCTGCTGCCTGGCCTCAACGTGATTGTGCCGTTCTTCGACCGTATCGGACGCAAGGTCAACATGATGGAGCAGGTGATCAACATTCCGCAGCAGGAGGTGATCACCAAGGACAACGCCACCGTGACGGTGGATGGCGTCGCCTTCTTCCAGGTGTTCGACGCGGCAAAGGCGAGCTACGAGGTAGACAATCTCGAACTGGCCATCGTCACGCTGACCATGACCAACATCCGTTCCGTCATGGGCTCGATGGATCTCGACCAGGTGCTGTCGCATCGCGATGAGATCAACGAGCGCCTGCTGCGGGTGGTCGATGCCGCGGTCGCACCCTGGGGCGTAAAGGTCAACCGCATTGAGATCAAGGATATCGTGCCGCCGCGAGACTTGGTCGAAGCCATGGGCCGGCAGATGAAGGCCGAACGCGTCAAACGCGCCGACATCCTGCAGGCGGAAGGCCAGCGCGCATCGGAAATTCTTCGGGCAGAAGGCGACAAGCAGTCGCAGATCCTGGAGGCGGAAGGCCGTCGCGAAGCGGCCTTCCGCGATGCCGAAGGCCGCGAGCGCCTGGCCGAGGCCGAGGCCAAGGCGACCGAGATGGTGAGCAATGCGGTGGCGCGTGGTGACATCGCGGCACTCAACTATTTTATCGCGGAGAAATATTTGAAGGCTTTCGCGCAGATAGCCGAATCGCCCAATCAGAAAGTCTTGATGATTCCAATCGAGGCCATGCAAGTGCTGGGCTCGCTCGCCGGCATCGGGGAGATCGCCAAGGCGACGTTCGGCGGTGATGGCGGGGGAAGCGCTCCGGCGCCGGTCAGACGGCCCACCGTTCCGCCGGCCGGATCGGCGAGCGGCGGAAGCGCAGCATGATCGACTACCTCATCACCCTCGGCGCCTGGAACTGGCTTATTCTCGGCGCGGTGTTTCTGACGCTCGAACTGGCCGCTCCAGGCGCCTTCATGCTCTGGCTCGGCCTTGCCGCGCTAGCCGTGGGATTAATCTCTTTCGCGGTCGACTGGTCCTGGCAGGCCCAGCTCTTCGCCTTTGCGGTGTTGTCGCTGGCGCTCCTTCCAGTCTGGCGCCGCTACGCGCCGAAAGTTGAGCGACCGAGCGAGGCGCCGTTGCTCAATCGCCGCCCCGAAAGTTATATCGGCCGGACTTTCACCCTGGAAAATCCGATCGTCGATGGCATCGGCCGTGTTCGCATCGACGATACGATCTGGCGGGTGAGCGGACCGGACAGCCCGGCGGGCAGTCAGGTCAGGATTATGCGCGCGGAAGGGCCCAATCTGTTTGTGGAGCGGGTTTAGCGCGCGACCAGCAAAAGTGGATACCGGTTTTGCGGAAAGCAATCTAGCTTGCGCAGATTGCGTATACTTATCTGCGGTGCGCGCGCTCATTTTTAAAAATGGCGCATGATCTTGTCCGAAGACCGGTTCCCACTTTTCGGGATCATGCGCTTAGGCCACGCCGGCGCGCAGCAGGTCGTGGAAGTGCACGATGCCGACCGGCGTACCGGCTTCCTCCACCATCAGCGCGGTGATCTTGGAGGAGTTGAGGATTTCCAGCGCCTCGGCGGCAAGCTGGGTGGGACTGATGGTCTTTGGGTGCGGGGTCATCACATCTTCCACGCGCGCTTCCAGCAGATCCGGCCGCATGTGACGGCGCAGGTCGCCATCGGTAATGATGCCGGCTAGCTTGCCCGCGCCGTCCACAATTCCCACGCAGCCGAAACCCTTGGCAGAAATCTCCACCATCGCCTCGCTCATGCGCGAGCCGAGCGGCGCGAGTGGAATGGCGTCGCCCTTGTGCATGATGTCGCGCACAAATCTGAGCTGCGCGCCGAGCTGTCCGCCGGGATGCAGGACGCCGAAATCGATGGCGGTAAAGCCGCGGCTTTCCAGCAGCGCGACCGCGAGCGCATCGCCGAGCACAAGCTGCATCAGCGATGAGGTGGTAGGGGCCAGATTATGTGGGCAGGCTTCGCGTGCTTGCGGCAGCGTGAGTACGACATCGGCGGCCTGGCCGAGTGTCGATTCCGAATTGGCGGTCACCGCGATCAGCCCGATACGGAAGCGGCGGGAATAGTCGATCAGGTTTTTCAGCTCGGCCGTTTCGCCCGACCAGGACAGCGCCATGATGGCGTCGTCGCGGGTGATCATGCCGAGATCGCCGTGACCGGCTTCCGCGGGGTGCACGAAGAAGGAAGGCGTGCCAGTGGAGGCGAGCGTGGCCGCGATTTTGTGCGCCACATGGCCGGACTTGCCCATCCCGCTGATGATCAGCCGCCCGCGGATCCCGCGGATCAGCTCCACCGCAGCCACGAAGGCCGCACCCAGTCCATCTCCGAGCGCGGCCGCAAGCGCGGTGATGCCGCCGCCTTCCGCATCCAGCGTGCGCACCGCCGAGGCGATTAAGGCGCCGGCGTGCTCATTCGGTTCGCGGCTGTGACGGAGCGCTTTCGATTTCGCCATGTGATTCCAGTTGGGATTCGACGGCCGCAAGTTACCACGGGAAAGGTTCGCGAGCGAACGGGCAACATCAACGTCTCATTAACCATAACCGTTTTAACTCCGTTAACCAAAGGCCTGCCGCCCAGCAGGCCCGATCCCTTTTGGGCGCCGTGTGGGTGGCGCCAACTTGCTGATTTCGCGCCGATTTCGGTCCTCGCAAAGCGCATGCGGGGCGACCTCGGAGCCAGGAGGTTTGGTGCCGCGGTTTATCCCAGGTCGTGCCCCAGCAGCGTTCGGCCTTGGTGCCTTTCTCGCCGTGGCGCTAGAGGCAGCCGCGCTGGCGCAGACCGCGTCGCCGGGCGTCTCAGAATACGGCATGTTCGATCCGCCAGGCGGCCAAGGCGTGCTGATCCCGGAGGGCGACAACGAGCCGCCATCGTTGGCCCGCGGGAATGCCCCGGCTTTGGGAAATCTAGCCGCTCAAGGCGCGGGCCAAACCGGCTTCGATTCCACGAATGCCCGCCTCAAAACCCGAACCGCCCTTGAGAGGAAGAAAGCGAGGCAGCCGTTGCCGCCCGCGCTGACGACACCGGTCACGTCGGTCCAGCCGTTGCGGCCGACGCCGTTGCCCGAGCGACCCGCTGATCCGGACACGATGGCGTCGATCGCGCCGCCTTATGCGCCTCCGCAGGCGCGGCCGAAGCCGAAGCAGCCGGAGATTGATCCGTACGAGCCACTCGGCATTCGCGCCGGCTCTTTCATCCTGCGTCCGGCGATCGACCTCAGCATTGGCCATGACAGCAATCCTGGGCGCGATTCCACGCCGAAGGCCTCACCCTTCTATATCGTAGCGCCGGAATTGCAGGCCACGTCCGATTGGCAGCGGCACGAATTCCGCGCCAAGATCCGCGGCAGCTACGATGGCTATACCGAACAGCCCTCGCTCAACCGTCCCTATTTCGAATCGATATTGGATGGCCGCATCGACGTGACGAGCCAGACCCGGGTCGAACTGCAGAACCGTCTAAAGGTTGCAACCGATACGCCTGGCAGTCCGGATTTCGTGGCCGATGTTGCCGAGCCCACGCTTTACACCAACATTGGCGGCACTGCCGGCCTGTTCCATCGTTTCAACCGGCTGGAAATCGGCGGCAAGGCCAGCATCGACCGCACACGCTACGAAGATTCCGAGTTGACCGACGGCACGATCATCAGCAACGAGGACCGCAGTTTTTCATCCTATGCGCTGGAATTGCGCGGCAGCTACGAGATGACGCCGGGCGTCAAGCCCTTCGTTGCGGTCGCGGTCGACAAGCGGGTGCACGACGTTTCAACCGACAGCTTCGGCGTCCAACGCGACTCAGAGGGCCTTACACCGCGCATCGGAACGAGTTTCGAGTTGAGCCGGCAACTGACCGGCGACGTCAGCATCGGTTACATGACCCGCAGGTATGAAGATCCGCAGCTACAGGATCTCAATGGCATCATCACCGATGCTTCGCTGATCTGGTCGGCGACCGCTCTAACCAAGGCCACCTTCACGGCACGCACTCAGGTCTATGAAAGTACCGACCCCGATGTCTCCGGCGTGCTTTCGCGCGACTTCGGCGTCCAGGTGGATCACGCCTTCCGCTACTGGCTGATCGGCACGCTAAAATTCGGCTACGGCCTCGACGATTATGTCGGCTCGTCGCGCCTTGACCACCGCCTGTCTGCTGCGGCCGGCCTGACCTACAAGATGAATCGCAACGTTCAGATCAAGGGCGAGGTCCGCCGCGAGCAGCGCGACTCGAACGAGGCTGGCGAGGACTATTCGGCTAATATTTTCATGTTGGGCCTGCGCCTGCAGCAATAGCAGCGCTATTTGTCGCGCAGCAGGCCTTCGATTTCCTTGCGGAATTCCTGCGCGATATCCTTGCGCGCAAGCGCATAGCAGACATTGGCGGTGAGAAAGCCGATCTTCGAGCCGCAGTCGAAGCTGCGCCCCTCGAATTTCAGCCCATAGAAGTTTTGTTTTTTGGCGAGCGCGACCATCGCATCGGTGATCTGGATTTCGCCGCCGGCGCCGGTTCCCTGGGTAGCAAGCTGATCGAAGATTTCCGGCTGCAGGATATAACGGCCGGTGATCGACAGATTGGATGGTGCTTCCTCGCGTTTGGGCTTCTCCACCATCTGCGTGATCGAGAAGGCTTTGCCATGCGGCTTGCCGACTCCCACGACACCATACATGTGCACACGTTCGGGTGGCACTTCCTCCACCGCGATGATATTGGCGGGCGCTCGAAGCGCGGCGTAGGCGTCCATCATCTGTCTCAGGCAGCCGCGCTCATGCTGGACCAGCACGTCAGGCAGCAGAAGCGCGAACGGCTCGGGGCCAACCAATTCGCGTGCGCACCACACGGCATGGCCCAAGCCCAGTGGCGACTGCTGCCGGGTAAAGCTCGCGGTGCCCGCGCCGGGCTGGTCCTGCGAAAGCAGCTTCAGGTCGGCGGTCTTGCGGCGTTCCTTCAAGGTTACTTCGAGCTCGAATTGGCGGTCGAAATGGTCCTCGATCACCCCTTTATTGCGACCAGTCACAAAGATGAAGTGTTCAATGCCGGCCTCACGTGCCTCGTCCACCACGTGCTGGATCAGCGGCCGGTCTACGACCGTGAGCATTTCCTTGGGCATGGCCTTGGTGGCAGGAAGGAAGCGCGTGCCGAGGCCGGCCACGGGGAAAACAGCTTTACGAATGGGTTTCATGAGATACCAAGGAAAACGAGAGGAACCAGGGTATAGGGCTTTGTTCCTTAAATGCGGCTAAATACCGGATATGCACAAGGGCGGAAAGTCGAACAATAATAGACAAGGCTTAACTCGGATTCGGGCGGTGAAGATGAATTTGCGAAACCGATTGCTACAGCTGGGTGCGGTTGCGCTGTTCAGCGCCGCGATGGCGGGGCAGGCTGCGGCCAATCATACCTGCCGCAATAGCGGCACCTTCGAGCAATGGATGGCAGGCGTCAGGCAAGAAGCGCTGGCGTCCGGCATTTCACAGGCGACTATTTCCCGGACGCTGGACGGCGTGACCTACGATCCGAACGTGATCAAACGCGACCACGGGCAGGGCGTGTTCCAGCAGAGCTTCCTGCAATTCTCCGATCGGATGACCAACAAAAACCGTTTTCAGAACGGGCTGGCGCAATTGAAGAAGAATGCCGCCCTTTTCGCGCGCATCGAACAACAGTTCGGCGTGCCGCCGGCGGTCGTGGTATCATTCTGGGGGCTGGAAAGCGACTACGGCGCTTACAAGGGCAATGTTTGGCCGATTATCCGCGCGGTGGCGACGCTCGCCTATGACTGCCGGCGCTCCGATTTCTTCCGCACGCAGTTGATGGACACACTGCGCATCGTGCAGCGGGGCGATCTGCGGCCGGATGAGATGATCGGCAACTGGGCGGGCGAACTCGGGCCCACCCAATTCACGCCGTCCGATTATTACAAATACGGCGTTGATTTCGACGGCGATGGCCGCGTGGACATGGTTCGCAGTGTACCCGATGCGCTCGCCTCCGCCGCCAACCTGATGAAGGGATTCGGCTGGCAGCGCGGGCAGCCGTGGCTGCAGGAGGTTCAGGTGCCGGCGCAACTGCCTTGGGACCAGGCCGATCTCGCGATCCAGCATCCGCGCTCGCAATGGGTGAAGTGGGGTGTCACGGCCGCCTCCGGCTCGCTGCCCGCCGACAACCTGCCGGCCTCTCTGTTGCTGCCGATGGGACGCAATGGCCCTGCCTTCCTCGCCTATCCGAATTTCAAGGCCTATCTGCAGTGGAACGCGGCATTTGTCTACGCGACCACCGCGGCCTATTTCGCCACGCTGTTCGACGGCGCGCCGCGCATGGGACGGGGCAACGCGCCGGTGACCCCGCTCAGCCGCGATCAGGTGAAGGAGCTGCAGCAGCTCCTGCGTGTGCATCGTCTGTATGACGGCGAGATCGACGGCAGCGTGGGCTCGGCGACCCGGCCGGCGGTGAAAAAGGCGCAGCTCAAGGTCGGCTTGCCGGCGGATTCCTATCCCAGCCCGGAGCTGATCGAGCGCCTGCGCGCGACGCGCTAAGTCGGCGGGCAATATTGGCGGGGTTGCGAAACCCATGTCGCCATTAACAATCATTCAACCATATCCGGTCCCAATGTTATTAGGGTGAGACGGCCCGATGCCGCGCGGCGGAGTGTGGAATGGCCAAGCAGTCCTGTATCGGAATTTTGCTGGTGTCCTCGGTCTGGTTTTGCACCAGCGCGCCGGCTGTGGCCCAGCAGGCGAGCGATCCGCTCTCGGCCTTTTTACGCAACCTGACGACCGGCTCGATCCCTGAGCCAGCGGCTCCCCCAGCGGCGGAGGGCTCCACCCATCCCCTGATGACGCCGCAGGCAATTGCCGCCGCAACGGCGGATTTCGGTGTCTGCCTCGAGCGGCTGTGGCCGCAGGCCGCCAAGCGTGGCGTTTCGCGCGCCACCTACGAGACCTATGCGCTCACGCTGACGCCCGACCTGAAGATCATGGAGTTTATGGATTCGCAGCCGGAATTTACCCGGGCGCTATGGGACTATCTCGACTTCCTGGTTACCGACGCCCGCATCGCCCGCGGGCGCGAGATCCTGGCGCAACACGCAAGCATCTTTGACGCCGTTGAAAAGACCTATGGCGTCGACCGCTATATCATCACCGCTATCTGGGGCATCGAATCGAATTTCAGCACCGCAGGCGGCGAGCGCCCGGTGGTGCGTTCCACCGCGACGCTGGCCTGCATCGGCCGCCGGCAGAATTACTTCCGGGATGAGTTCCTCTCCGCGTTGGAAATCCTGCATCGTGGGGATGTGCGGCCGGAGCAGCTGAAGGGCTCCTGGGCCGGAGCTTTCGGCCCGACGCAATTCATGCCCACGTCGTTCAAGCGCTTCGCCGTCGATTTCGATGGCGACGGACGGCGCGACGTCGTCGACTCAGTGCCGGACCTGATCGCATCCACCGCCAACAATCTGAAGAAAGACGGTTGGGTTGCAGGCCAGACCTGGGGTTACGAGGTCGTATTGCCGAGCGGATTCAATTATATGCTGGCGGATCACTCGCGCCGCATGAGCTTGCGCGAATGGGAGCAGCACGGCGTCCGCCGCATCGGCGGCAGACCGTATCCGCGACCGGAAGACACGGCCTATCTGCTGGTACCGGCAGGCACGCGCGGGCCGGCTTTTGTCATGCTCGAAAATTTTCGTGCCATCATGAAGTACAATCCGTCGGAAGCCTATGCGCTCGCCATCGGTCATCTTGCCGACCGCATGCGCGGCGGCGACCCCTTCGTGCAGCCATGGCCGCGAGAGGAGCGTGTTTTGTCCCGCGCGGAACGCTACGAGTTGCAGCAACTTCTCGCCGCGCGGGGCTTCGATATCGGGCAACCGGATGGCAAGCTCGGCGGCAAAACGCGGCTCGCGATCCGGCAATTTCAGGCTTCGGTGGGGGATCCGCCCGACGGCTTCGCCTCGAGTGGCGTGCTTGGCCGTCTGCGCGGACGCTAGACGTCCCAAGCCCGGGGAAGCTGAACCTTTTCGGTAACCAGCGCACCATCGCTAAGTTGACATTTTTCCCCTACTATATGCGGATGACGGTGAAGCCCCGGGCGCTCGCCGGGCCGTCGAAATTTGTGGGCCTTGTGCCGCAATGATTGAAAAAAACACGATCCAGCGCCGAGTTGTCGCCTTGGCTGCGATCAGCGTGCTCGCACTGCTGTTGGCATTGCTTGTTAGCTCGCCGGCGGCCGCGCAATTCTTTCCTTTCTGGACGGCGCCGCAACAGCAACAGCCCTATCAGGAGCGCTACCGCGAGCCTCCGCCCGCTGACTATTCCAAGGCGCCGCCTGCCAAGAAGGCGGAAGTGCCACCCACCTCCAGTGTGGTGGTGATGGGCGACTCGATGGCCGATTGGCTCGCCTACGGCCTTGAAGAGGCTTTTGCCGACACACCGGAGATCGGCGTCGTCCGCAAAAACAAACCGTATTCCGGTCTCATTCGTTACGAGACGAAGAGCGATCTCGAATGGTCGAGCATCGCGCGCGACATCGTCACGAAGGAAAGGCCCGCGGTCGTGGTGATGATGCTCGGCTTGAGCGACCGCGGCCCGATCCGCGACCGTCCGAGCGCCAAACCAGGTCCGGCACCAGCGCAACCGGATGCCTCCGCCAAGCCGCCAGACCAGCAGACTGCCGATGGCGAAAACGCCGAGGCGCAGATCGTCGCGCCGGAAGTCTCGAGGGACAGGGGAAGCAGCAACGAATACCGCACCGAGGCATGGGGCGAAATTTATTCGAAGCGCATCGCCGAGACGATCGCGGCGATGAAAGGCCGGGGCATTCCGGTCATCTGGGTCGGTCTGCCGATTATCCGGGGACCGAAAGCCACCAGCGACGCCGCTTATCTCAACGATCTCTATAGCGCACAGGCCGAAAAAGCGGGCGTCATCTATGTGGACGTGTGGGACGGCTTTGTCGACGAGGCTGGCAAATTCGCATCATTCGGTCCGGACGTCGACGGCCAGACACGCCGATTGCGCTCGCAAGACGGCGTTTATTTCACCAAATACGGCGCACGCAAGCTTGCTCACTTTGTCGAGCGGGAAATCCGCCGCGTGATTTCCACGCGCGTGGTGCCTGTGGCATTGCCGGCGGACAGCGGGGTGCAGCCTTCCGGGACGCCGCGTCCGGGCGGGCCCATCGCACGGCCGATTGCGGGCGCCGTCTTGCCGTTGACCTCAGGCACGGCTTCCGGCGGCGACGAATTGCTGGGCGGCGGGAACATGCGCCCTTCGGCGTCTGACCCGATCGCCTCGCGCGTGTTAGTAAAGGGCGAGCCGGTTTCCGCGCTAAAAGGCCGTGCTGACGACTTCGTCTGGCCGCTGGGCGGCGGCGGAACGCTGCCGGTGGCGAATACGATCCAAGAGCCGGGAACGATCAAGCCGGCGGAAGTCCCGGTTGCTGCAACCGGCGCGCAAACCAGCCCGAAACCAAAGACCGAGGTGCAAGCGGTGAACCAGCCGAGAAGGCCACGACCGTCGCTAGCTTCCCCGCGGCCCCCACAGCCCCAGCAGTACCCGCAGCAGCAGCGATCGTTCTTTTCGCCCTTCAGCTTCTTCCGCTGATCAGCGCGGCAGCAGCGTCGAACCCATCAGGAATTTATCGATCGCGTGGGCCGCTTGCCGGCCCTCGCGGATCGCCCAGACCACGAGCGACTGGCCGCGCCGCATGTCGCCGGCGGCGAATACCTTGTCGAGCGAAGTGCGGTAGTCGTCGGTATTGGCGCGCACATTGCCGCGCGGGTCGAGCTCAAGCCCGAGCGATTGCACCATCCCTTCGTGCACCGGGTGTACGAAGCCCATGGCGAGCAGCACAAGGTCGGCTTTGATCTCGAATTCGCTGCCTTGGATCGCCTGCATCTTGGCGTCCACGCGCACGCAATGCAGCGTGTCTACGCGCCCGTTCTTGCCGGAGAATTTCTGCGTCATCACGGCGAAGTCGCGCTCGGCGCCTTCTTCGTGGCTGGAGGATGTGCGCAGCTTCATTGGCCAGTCCGGCCAGGTGAGCAGCTTGTTCTCCTTAACCGGCGGCTGCGGCATGATCTCGAAATTGGTCACCGACGCCGCGCCCTGGCGGATCGAGGTGCCGATGCAGTCGGAGCCGGTATCGCCGCCGCCGATCACCACCACATGCTTGTCCTTGGCGATGATGGGCGGCACATCGTCCGCCGGCACAGCCTCGCCGCTGACGCGCCGGTTCTGCTGCGGCAGAAAATCCATGGCGAAGTGGATGCCATCGAGCTCGCGGCCGGGGATTGGCAGCTCGCGCGGCTTTTCCGCGCCGGTGGTCAGCGCGATGGCGTCATATTCCTTCAGCAGTTGCTCCGCCGGCAGGTTCACGCCGACATGCGCGTTGTAGTGGAAGGTGACGCCTTCCGCCTGCATCTGCGCCACGCGCCGGTCGATGATGATCTTGTCCATTTTGAAGTCAGGGATGCCATAGCGGAGCAGCCCGCCCGCCTTGGCGAACCTCTCGAACACATGCACGTCGTGTCCAACCCGCGCGAGCTGCTGCGCGCAGGCCATGCCGGCCGGGCCGGAGCCGATCACCGCGACCTTCTTGCCGGTCTTGTGCGTCGGCGGCTCCGGTTTCACCCAGCCGCTCGAGATCGCGCGGTCGGCGATCGCGCATTCGATCGTCTTGATGGTGACCGGGTTGTCGTCGATGTTCAGCGTGCAGGACGCTTCGCAGGGCGCCGGACAGATTCGGCCGGTCACTTCCGGGAAATTGTTGGTCGAATGCAGGTTGCGTGCGGCCTCTTCCCACTGGTCCCGATAGACGAGGTCGTTCCAGTCCGGGATCTGGTTGTTCACCGGGCAGCCGGTGTGACAATAGGGGATGCCGCAGTCCATGCAGCGCGCGGCCTGCTTCTTGTTGTCCTCCTCGGGCAACGGCAGGACGAATTCGCCCCAATGCTTGATGCGCTCCTCGACCGGCTGATAGTGACGGTCGCTACGCTCGAATTCCAAAAAGCCGGTGATCTTGCCCATGGACGCGCAGCTTACTCCGCCGCCTGCATGGTGCGGGCCTTTTCCATCTCCGCCAGCGCGCGGCTGAATTCCACAGGCATGACCTTGCGGAATTTCGAAACGTAATTGCGCCAGTCCGCGAGAATATCCTTGGCCCGTTGCGAGCCGGTATAACGCGCATGGTTACTGATCAGCGCCTGCAGCCGCTCGCAGTCATTGCGCGTCATGTCGGTGAGGTCGCCGTGCATCTCGCCTTCGATCCATTCCGGCATGTCCTGTAATTCAACCATGCCGCGGTTGCAGCGCGTGTCGAAGGCGCCGTCCTCATCCAGCACATAAGCGATGCCACCTGACATTCCGGCCGCGAAATTGCGCCCGGTCTGACCGAGCACGACGACGATGCCACCGGTCATGTATTCACAGCAGTGATCGCCGGCGCCCTCGACTACCGCAATAGCGCCGGAATTGCGCACGGCGAAGCGCTCGCCGGCGATCCCGCGGAAGTAGCATTCCCCTCCGATGGCGCCATAGAGCACGGTGTTGCCGACAATGATCGATTCCTCCGGCACGACACCGGTATCGGCCGGCGGTCGGATGATGAGCTTGCCGCCGGAAATGCCCTTGCCGACATAGTCATTGGCGTCGCCTTCCAGTTCGAAGGTCACGCCGTGCGCCAGCCAGGCTCCGAAGCTTTGCCCGGCGGTGCCCTTCAGCTTCACGGTGATAGTATCGTCCGGCAGACCCTGATGGCCGTAACGTTTGGCTACCTCACCCGAGAGCATGGCGCCCGCGGTGCGGTTGGTATTCTTGATTGCGGCCTCGATCGTCACCGGCGTGCCGTTTTGCAGCGCGTCTTTCGCCTGCGCAATCAGCTTGCGATCGAGGATGTCGGAGATCTTGTGATCCTGCTGCTCGCGATGGGAGATATACACGCCCTTGGGCGCTTCCGGCTTATGGAACAGCTTGGAGAAATCCAGCCCTTTGGCCTTCCAATGCGCAACCAGCTCATGCCGGTCGAGCATCTGCATTTGCCCGATCATGTCGTCGAAGCGGGCATAGCCCAGTGAGGCCATAATCTCGCGCACTTCCTCCGCAACGAAGAAGAAGTAATTGATCACATGCTCCGGCTGGCCCTGGAAGCGCTTTCGGAGCACTGGGTCCTGCGTCGCCACGCCCACCGGGCAGGTGTTCAGATGACAGACGCGCATCATGATGCAGCCTGCGGCAATCAGCGGTGCGGTGGAGAATCCGAATTCATCGGCGCCGAGCAAGGCGCCCACCACTACGTCGCGGCCGGTGCGGATGCCGCCATCGACTTGCACGGCGATGCGGCCGCGCAGACGATTGCTGACCAGCGTCTGGTGCGTTTCGGCCAGACCAATCTCCCACGGCGATCCGGCATGCTTGATCGAGGTGAGCGGAGAAGCACCGGTGCCGCCTTCGAAGCCGGCGATGGTGACGTGGTCGGCACGCGCCTTGGAGACGCCGGCGGCGACCGTGCCGACGCCGACTTCCGAGACGAGCTTCACGGACACGAGCCCCTCAGGATTAACGTTCTTCAGGTCGAAGATGAGCTGCGCCAAGTCTTCGATTGAATAAATATCGTGATGCGGCGGCGGCGAGATCAGGCCTACGCCCGGCGTCGAATAGCGCACTGCGGCGATGGTCTTATCCACCTTGTGGCCGGGCAATTGTCCGCCTTCGCCCGGCTTGGCGCCCTGCGCCATCTTGATCTGCATCATGTCCGAATTGACGAGATATTCGGTGGTGACGCCGAAACGGCCGGATGCCACCTGCTTGATCGCCGAACGCATGCTGTCGCCGTTCGGCAGCGGCTTGAAGCGATCGGCTTCCTCGCCGCCCTCGCCAGTGTTGGACTTGCCGCCGATGCGGTTCATGGCGACCGCGAGCGTGGTATGCGCCTCGCGCGAAATCGAGCCGAAGGACATGGCGCCGGTGGAGAAGCGCTTGACGATTTCCTTCGCCGGTTCGACTTCTTCGATCGGGATCGGCCGCCGGCCTTCTTCCTCCGCCTTCTTGAGCCGGAACAACCCGCGAATGGTCAGCAGCTTTCCTGATTGCTCGTTCAACTCCTGCGCAAAGGCGCGATAGCGGTCATAAGAATTGCCGCGCACGGCATGCTGCAGCGCCGCCACCGTGGCGGCATTCCAGGCATGGTCCTCGCCGCGCACGCGGAGCTGATATTCGCCGCCGACGTCGAGCAACAAGCGATAAACCGGTGAGTCGCTGAAGGCGTCGCGGTGCCGGCGCATCGTCTCTTCCGCCACTTCTTCCAGACCCACGCCTTCGATGCGCGTCGCGGTGCCGGTGAAATAAGTGGCGACGAAATCGGCCTTGAGCCCCACCGCGTCGAAAATCTGCGCGCCGCAATAGGACTGGTAGGTGGAGATGCCCATCTTCGACATCACCTTCAGTAGCCCCTTGCCGATCGCCTTGATGTAGCGCTTGAGGACTTCTTTGTCGTCGACCTTCTGCGGCAGCGTGTTCTTCAGCTCCAGCAGGCTTTCGAATGCCAGATAGGGATTGATCGCCTCCGCGCCGTAGCCGGCCAGGCATGCGAAATGATGCACCTCGCGCGGCTCGCCCGACTCCACGACGAGGCCCACCGAGGTGCGCAATCCTTCCCGGATGAGATGGTGATGCACGGCCGCGCAGGCGAGCAGCGACGGAATTGGCATGTGCTCGGGCCCAGCCGCACGGTCGGACAGCACCAGGATATTGGTGCCGTCGCGCACCTTGAGCTCGGCCAGCGCGCACAGGCTGTCGAGCGCATCCTTCATGCCGGCGGCGCCGTTCTCCGCCGGGAAGGTCATGTCAAGCGTGGCGGATTTGAAATGCCCGCCGTCGAGCTTGGAGATCGAGCGGATTTTCTCCAGGTCCTCGTTGGTCAGAATCGGCTGACGCACTTCCAGACGCTGGGTGCGCGACATGCCTTCCAGGTCGAACAGGTTCGGCCGCGGCCCGATGATGGAGACGAGGCTCATCACCAGTTCCTCGCGGATCGGGTCGATCGGCGGGTTGGTCACCTGCGCGAAGTTCTGTTTGAAATAGGTGAACAGCAGCTTTGGCTTCTGCGACAGCGCCGAAATCGGCGTGTCGGTGCCCATCGATCCGACTGCCTCTTCCCCGGCCGCGGCCATCGGGGTCATCAGGATCTTCAGGTCTTCCTGGGTGTAACCGAAGGTCTGCTGACGATCGAGCAGTGACAGATTGGTGCCCGTCGGCTTGGTGGCAACCGTCGGCAGGTCTTCCAGCACGAGCTGCGTGCGCGTCAGCCACTCCTGGTAGGGGTGGCTCTTCGCTAGCGTTGCCTTCAATTCGTCGTCGGGAATGAGCCGGCCTTCGTCGAGATCGACCAGCAGCATCTTGCCCGGTTGCAGGCGCCACTTGCGTATGATGTCCTTCTCGGGAATCGGCAGTACGCCCATTTCCGAGGCCATGATGATGCGGTCATCGCGGGTAAGGAAATAGCGCGCGGGACGCAGACCGTTGCGGTCGAGCGTGGCGCCGATCTGTCGGCCGTTGGTGAAGGCGATGGCGGCCGGGCCGTCCCACGGCTCCATCAACGCGGCATTGTATTCATAGAAGGCGCGGCGTTCCTCATCCATAAGCGGATTACCCGCCCAGGCCTCGGGAATCATCATCATCATCGCATGCGCGAGCGGATAGCCGCCCTGCACCAGGAACTCGAGCGCGTTATCGAAGCAGGCGGTGTCCGACTGACCTTCATAGGAGATCGGCCACAGCTTGTTGATATCGTCGCCGAACAGCGGGGAGGAAACCGAAGCCTGCCGCGCTGCCATCCAGTTCACGTTGCCGCGCAGTGTGTTGATCTCGCCGTTATGCGCGATCATGCGGTAGGGATGCGCCAGCGACCAGGTCGGGAAAGTATTCGTGGAGAAGCGCTGGTGCACGAGCGCGAGCGCGCTCTCGAAATCCGGCTCGTGCAGATCCGGATAGTAGCTGCCGAGCTGATCGGCCAGGAACATGCCTTTGTAGATTACCGTGCGGCAGGAGATCGACACCGGATAATAGCCAGACAGGCGCCGCTCGCGCCGCCGGTAAATCGAATTGGAGATCGACTTGCGCAGCACGTACAAGCGCCGCTCGAATTCGGACTCATCTTTGATGTGCTTGCCGCGGCCGATGAAGACCTGAAGATGCACAGGTTCGGTCGGTTTTACCGAAGCGCCAAGACTGGAATTGTCGGTTGGCACTTCGCGCCAGCCGAGCAGCTCCATGCCATCGCGCACGATCATGTCGCCGTAGATTTTGCGGATGACCTCGCGCCAGGCCTCGTCGCGCGGCATGAACAGATAGCCGATGGCGTATTCCCCCGGCGGGGGCAGGCGAAAGCCGATCTCCGCCGCTTTCCTGACGAAGAATTTGTGGGGGATCTGCACCAGGATGCCGGCGCCATCACCCGCGCGCGGGTCTGCGCCCACCGCGCCGCGGTGCTCGAGATTGAGCAGGATGGTGATCGCGTCTTTGATAATCTTATGCGACTTGCGGCCCTTGATGTCGGCGATGAAGCCGACACCGCAGGAATCCTTGTCGAGCGCCGGATCATAGAGTCCCCGAGCCTCCGGCACGCCGGGGTCGGCGGAATCGGCAAAGTCGGAGGCGCGCAGCACCACGGGCTTGGTAGCCGCCCGGCCGCGTTCCGTCCTGCCGTGTCCGCTCTCCTTCATTTTAGTCCTCAAGCCGCACCCGCCTTGCTCGCGGCATGCAACCACGACCGAAGGCGAAACAATTCAGCGAAGGCGGCCTTCTAGAAGCCGCCGGGCTTCGCGAGGCCGCTTAATCTTGGGCGCCAGGCAAGGCTTTCGCATCACCGGCTGCCGCTCGCGGGGCCCTAGCACCAGGCTAACGGGCTTCCACGGAAGCAATAGGACAGTATTGCTGTCCTAAATGCGGATGTCAATTTCGCCTGTAAAATAGGACGACGCCTGATTGTTTAGTCTGTTCCGCTTCCGCAAGAGGAACACGGACGGGCCGGTTGGCGCAATGGCGATTGCGCCACATCCGACTTCAATTGCGTGTGGCTAGCTTTCGTAACCCAAAGGCAAAGCAGAGCGCCGCCCCAGCGTCGCCCTAATCGGGGTTATCGTTGCCGGAGGGGACGTCATTTTTCGAGGGAAGACCGCGCCGTGAAAACCAGACTTGCGATTTGCCTCGCCTTCGCCGCTATCGGCACCGCCGTTCTGCCTGGATCGGCTTCCGCGCAGGCCCTGCTGCCGCCTTACGAAATCACCACCAGCGTCCGCTCGATGGGGCTTCAGCCGATCAGTCCGCCGGTACGCCGGGGCGCCCGCTATGTGCTGCGCGCGATTGACGGTCGCGGAGCCGAGGTCACTGTCGCTGCCGACGCCCTAAGCGGCCGCGTTCTGTTGGTTCGTCCCCGCGGCTATGGCGGCGGTGCGGTCTATGCGGGGCGTTTCTATCCGCCAGTCTATGCGGAAGAATTCCTCCCGCCGCGCCGGGGGATTGAACGGCAGCACGGCTACGAGCAACGACGAGGCTACGAGCAGCAAGGAAATTACGAGCAGCAGGGAAATTACGAGCGGCAGCCGCCCCGCAATCCGGCCGAGCCGTCCGTGATCTATGCGCCACGCGACAACGCCAATGCGCCGCAAGCGCCTGCCCGGGCGCCATCTGCCGCGAAGCCACCCGCGCCCAAAGTTGCCGCGAAACCGGCAGCCAAACCGGCCGTGGCCGCGGAATCCACCGCCTCCAAAGAACAGTCCGACCTCACGACGGGCGCCACGGCTTCGCAACCGCCGGCGGAAAATCCCGCCCTCGCGATTCCGCCGGTGCAGAACCTCGAATAGCGCGCGGCGGTATCCGCCGGCTGTGCGCCAATGCGGAAACAGATCATAAAAAGCGCCCCGGAAAACCGGGGCGCTCTATCCTTAGCAGAGGGTGTGAATCGAGGACGTTACGCCGCCTTGGCGTCGATCACCTGAGGCTGCTCTTTCTTGCCGGCACCCGTGCCGATCGGAACGTTGCGCGGCTTCTTCGCCTCGGGAATTTCGCGAACGAGGTCCACATGCAGCAGACCGTTCTCGAGTGCGGCGCCCTTCACCTGCACGTAGTCGGCAAGCTGGAATACGCGCTCAAAGGCGCGCGCGGCGATGCCCTGGTAGAGCACCTCGGCATTCTTTTCCTGCTTGTCGTGTTTTTCACCGCGGACCGTCAGCGTGTTTTCTTTCGCTTCGATCGACAGCTCATCCTGGCCGAAGCCGGCCACGGCGATGCTGATGCGGTAGTCATTTTCGCCGGTCCGCTCGATGTTGTAGGGCGGATAACCGGGAGTGCCCTCGAAGCCGCTGGTCTGGTCGAGCAGCGAGAACAGCCGGTCAAAGCCGACGGTGGAACGATAGAGGGGGGTGAGATCAAACGTACGCATAGGCATATCCTCCAAGTTTGAGCGACATGCGGGTGGTCCGCCGGATGGCCGAACCCGACCCGTGCGCAGCCAGAAGGCCTGCGCATGCAAAAAGTAGGAATCGCGGTTGCCCGCTTCAAGGGGGCTCGGCGGCTTCGGGGGCTGCGATGGTTTACGGAAAGCAGCCGGAACTTGAGCCGTACCGGAGGGCTGCTATAAGGCCCTCCGCAAGCGCACCCGGCCGGATCCACTTATGAAACTCGTATCGATCCCGGCCAACCCGGTCCCTTACGGTGTGGATACCGGGACTTTTCGCACCAGCGACGGGGTTTCCCTGCGCTATGCGCGCTGGGCACCGCCCGCGGGCCGCAAGGGCACCGTTTGCCTATTCCAGGGCCGCGCCGAGTTCATCGAAAAATATTACGAGACCGCAGCGGATCTGCGCGCGCGCGGCTTCGCGGTGGCGACGCTCGACTGGCGCGGGCAGGGGCTTTCGGATCGGCTGTTGAACGATCCCCTCAGGGGCCATGTCGGCAATTTCTCCGAATACGACATCGACCTGCAGACCTTCATGCAGGAAGTGGTGCTGCCGGATTGCCCCCCGCCCATCTTTGCCCTTGGGCATTCCATGGGCGGCCGCCATTCTGATCCGTTCGGCACGCCAGGGTTACCGTTGGTTCGACCGCATCGTGCTTTCTGCACCCATGATTGCCCTCCGCGGCGCGCGCAGCATGGGCGCGGCGCGCTTTATCATCGGCGCGGGAAGGCTGCTGGGCATGGGGGGCTCTTACGCGCCTGGCGGAGACCGCATGCCGGTGAATGCGCGGCCTTTCGTCGGAAATGTGCTCACGTCCGATCCTGTGCGCTACGCGCGCAACGCTGCAGTGCTGGAAGCGGAGCCTGCGCTCGGCGTCGCGGCGCCGACATATTCGTGGGCGGATGCTGCCTTCAAGGTGATGAACGACTTTTCACAGCACGCCTATGCCGCGAACATCCGCCAGCCAATCCTGCTGATCGGCGCCGGCCATGATGCCGTGGTGTCAACCCAGGCGATCGAGAATTTCGCGATTAGATTGCGCGCGGGATCGCACCTGATTGTACCAGGCGCCGAGCACGAGATACTGATGGAGCACGACCGCTATCGTGGTCAGTTCTGGGCGGCCTTCGACGCCTTCGTGCCCGGCACGCCGCTTTTCGCTTAGGTCGCCCGGTTGAGCAGTTCAAGCGCGGCGTCGTGCACGCGGCGATCCCCCGCCGCGATTATGCGGCCTCCGCTTTGCGGCGGCCCATTCTCCCAGGTGGTCATCACTCCGCCCGCGCCGGTGACGATCGGGATCAGCGCCATCACATCATGCGGCTTCAGTTCGGTTTCAATGATGATGTCGATCAGCCCGGCCGCCAGCATGCAATAGCCGTAGCAATCGCCGCCATAGCGCGACAGTCGCGCCGCCTTCTCGACGCGCCGGAAAGCTTCGCGGTCGGCGTCATTCATCAACAGCGGGCTGGTCGTGTAGATGATGGCTTCCGAAAGCGACGCGCAGGGGCGTACGTGCAGATCGCGATTACCGGCCGGCCCGCGGTAATGCGCAGCGCCGCCATCGCCGGCGAAACGCTCACCGGTGAAAGGCTGATGCATCATGCCGAATACCGGCTCGCCGAAGCGCGTCAGCCCGATCAGCGTTCCCCATAACGGCATGCCGGAAATGAAGGCTTTGGTGCCGTCGATCGGGTCGAGCACCCAGACATATTCAGCGTCCGGCTGTTCCGAGCCATATTCCTCGCCGATGATGCCGTGCTCCGGAAAGGAATTGCGGATCAACGTCCGCATGGCGGCTTCCGCTGAACGGTCCGCCGCGGTGACTGGATCGAAGGCGCCGTCCTTGCGCTTCTTGATCTCCACCGTCAGAGCGGTGCGAAAGAATGGCAGGATGGTCTCGCCGGACACCGTGGCCAGCTTGTCGACAAAGGCCGCGAAATCGATTGCCGTCATTTATCGCTCGCCGTCGGGGTGAAGTGCATTCCGGGTACAGAAGACTCGGCGGTCGGGCAACCTGGCTTGGGCTCCGGATTGGCGGTGCGGCAGCCATGCGTTGGACGCATGGGAAAAAGCCTGTTTGGACTTGAATTTTGTGCGGCGCGGGGGCATGTTGTTGCAGTGCGGTAGGCGGTCGCCTGATCGCTTACCCGCCGCCCTCCTTGGGCGTTTCCTCCCTAGACTTGGGCCGCTTGCTTGCAAGCGGCCCCTTTTTTGGCGATCGCCCGGAAGGCGTTATTCCGCCGCGGCGCGGTAAGGCCGCAATTCCTCCAACGGGATGCTGCCCACCCGGTCCGCCAGGCTTTCCAGATCGGTCCGCAGCTGCGCAAAGGACGCAGAGCGCTCGTAGCGCCGTTCGTCCATATAAAGTGCTCGATTAAGCTCCAGCTGGAGGGAATGCAGGCCGGCGGCCGGGTTGCCGTAATGCTCGGTGATGAAGCCGCCGGCATAAGGCTTATTGCGGCTGACCGAATAGCCGAGCGCGCGCAGCATCTCCTCGATGGTTTCAGAAACCGCCGGCGCGCAGCTCGTCCCATAGCGGTCGCCCAGCACGATATCGGCGCGCGGCCGTTCTTCCTTTGCCGTTGTGGTCGAGGGCATGGAGTGGCAATCGATCAGCACGGCGGCCCCGAGGTCGCGATGCACGCGGGTGATTAGCCGCCGCAGCGCGCGATGATAAGGCTTGTAGAGCGTTTCTATCCGCCGCAAGGCTTCATCAACCGAGAGCCGTTGGCCGTAGATTTCCTGCGCGTCACCCACAACGCGCGCGACGGTGCCGAGCCCGCCCGCTACCCGCATCGAGCGCGTATTGGCAAAAGAGGGCAGGCGGCCATCGAACATGCGCGGGTCGAGCTCGTAGGGCTCGCGGTTGACGTCGACATAGCAGCGCGGGAAATGCGCACGCATCAGCGGATGTCCGCGTTTCGTCACGCCCAGAAACAGGTCGTCGACGAAAGAATCTTCGGAACGCCGCAGCGTCGCGAGATCGAGTCGCGTAGCGATCAGAAAGTCGGAGGGATAGATCCGCCCGCTATGCGGAGAATTGAAAACGACCGGGCTGCCCCGTTTTTCCGGCTCGAGAATTTCGAAGGGCGGATCGAACTCGTCTTTAGGGGGGTGCATTCCGGGGCCGGTCTCCGTCGGGCGCTTTACGCGGTGCTAACGTCCGATTCCTGTATATCATACTACCCGCCAGACCGGTGTTGGGGGCCACGTAGCCTGAAGGTTCACGCGATATTTACCCCCTGCAGTGCTAATGGATGGCCTAAGGCCCGCGAGGGTGGGCATAAGCCGGTTCCGGCCGTACGAGTGAATGAATGCCCAAGATACTCCTCGCTGAAGACGATACCGACATGCGCCGCTTCCTGGTGAAGGCGCTGCAGAATGCCGGTTTCGACGTCACCTCCTATGACAACGGCCTTTCCGCCTACCAGCGGCTGCGGGAAGAACCCTTCGAGCTTCTGCTCACCGATATCGTGATGCCGGAAATGGACGGCATCGAACTGGCGCGTCGGGCCGCCGAGCTCGACCCCGACATCAAGATCATGTTCATCACCGGCTTTGCGGCGGTGGCGCTGAACGCGGATTCGGCGGCGCCCAAGCATGCCAAGGTGCTATCCAAGCCGGTGCATCTGCGCGACCTGGTCAATGAAGTGAACAAGATGCTGGCGGCCTAAAGCCGCTGGCTGACCCGGCGCTTGCCACCCCCTATATGAGCCGATAAGACAGCCTTTATCGGGCGCGTAGCTCAGCGGAAGAGCACTACCT
>CAVVSK010000006.1:0-24700 GCA_963750965.1 uncultured Alphaproteobacteria bacterium | reverse complement strand
CCGCGGCGAGTCCGAGGACTTAGCTGCCGCTACGGTAAACCTGGATATGCAGATCCCCAAATCTTCTTGCGCAGGGTGTTGCGATTAACACCCAGAAGATCGGCCGCGCGGATTTGATTGCCCCGCGTTGCGGCCAGCGCTGCCGATAACAGCGGATACTCCACCTCGCGCAAGATCCGGTGATAAAGGCCGGGAGGCGGCAGCCCATTGGCAAAACCGGAGAAATACTCACCCAGATGGCGCTCAACCGCTACAGCCAGCCATCGTCAGTAACGGGCTCGCTCTGGCCGGTCGGTATTGCCGGTTGCGCCAGCTCGGATTCGATCACGGCGCCGGAAATAATTTCCTGGGATAGAGAGCGGCCAGCCGCCGCGCCAAATTTTCCAGTTCGCGCACATTGCCTGGCCAGCGGTGGTGCTTGAGCCGTTCCGACGCGGCCTGGTCCAGCTGTTTCGCCGGCAGCCCTTCCTTTTTGGCCTGGGCGAAGAAATGGCGGATGAGGTCGGGCACGTCCTCGGCGCGCTCGCGCAGCGGCGGCAAGCGCAGCGGCACCACGTTGAGCCGGAAGAACAGGTCCTCGCGGAACAAGCCCTGCTGGATCAAGAGGCGCAGGTCCTTGTTGGTCGCTGCGATAATGCGCACGTCGGTTTTGATCGGCGTGCGGCCGCCCACCGTCGTATATTCGCCCTGCTGCAAGACGCGCAAAAGCCGCGTCTGCGCTTCCATCGGCATGTCGCCGATTTCGTCGAGGAAGAGCGTGCCGCCCTCCGCCTGCTCGAAACGACCGGAGCTGCGGTTGTTGGCACCGGTGAAGGCGCCTTTCTCGTGGCCGAACAACTCGGATTCGATCAGCTCGCGCGGAATTGCCGCCATGTTGATGGCGACGAAAGGTCCGCTACGGCGCTTGCCGTAGTCATGCAGCGCTCGCGCAACCAGTTCCTTGCCGGTGCCGGATTTGCCCGAGATCATCACAGTCAGATCGGTCTGCATCAGCCGTGCGAGCAACCGGTAGATTTCCTGCATCGCCGGTGAACGTCCGATCAGCGGGAGGGGATCAAATTCATCGGATTTGCCCGCGGCGGGGGGGCGCGCCTTCGGCTCCGAAAGCGCGCGCCCGACAATCGTTATCAGCTCCTTCAGGTCGAATGGCTTGGGCAGATATTCGTAGGCGCCCCGCTCGGAGGCGCGGATCGCCGTCATGAAGGTATTCTGCGCGCTCATGACGATCACCGGCAGGTCCGGGCGCACTTTCTTGATCCGCGGCAGCAGGTCAAAAGCGTTCTCATCCGGCATCACGACGTCGGTGATGACGAGATCGCCGTCGCCCTGACTTACCCACCGCCATAGCGTGGCGGCATTGCCTGTCGAGCGCACCTCGTAACCAGCGCGTGAAAGTGCCTGATTAAGAACAGTGCGGATCGCGGAGTCGTCGTCGGCGACCAAAATACTTCCGGAGTTCATTTGCCTCGTCCAGTTTTCATCGTGCGTTGCCGCGGCTGCAATGATGCATCCGCGCGATCAGTGATGGCTGCCGGTTCCCGCTCTCCCGCGCCGTTGCCCGAATTCTTTCCTTCCGTCACAGCGACGTCGTCCACGTCCTCAGGTGCTGCGCCCTCCCCGGCATAGATCGGGAACAGGACGCGAAAATTCGTGCGGCGCGGCTGCGATTTGCATTCCACGATGCCGCCGTGATCGCCGACGATCTTCGCAACCAATGCAAGTCCCAGGCCAGAGCCGGTGGGCTTGGTGGTCACAAAGGGATCGAACAAATGCGACACCAATTCCTCCGGCACGCCCGGACCGTTGTCGCGCACGCAGAATTCCATCGGCAGCGAAACACGCGCCTTGCTTCCCGGCAGCGATAGCCGAACGCCGGGCCGGAAAGCGGTGGTGATCTGGATTTCGCCGTTGTCGGAATTCCCGATGGATTCCGCTGCGTTCTTCACCAGGTTAAGAAACACCTGAATGAGCTGGTCTCGGTTGGCATAGACCGGTGGCAGCGAGGGATCATATTCCTCGACGAATTTTATGTGGCGCGCGAAGCCGGACTGGGCGAGGCGCTTCACGTGCTCCAGCACGGCATGGATGTTGACCGGCTCGCGCTCGACGGGGCGCTCATCGGTGAACACTTCCAAGCGGCCGACCAGCTTCACGATGCGGTCGGCCTCATCGCAAATCAGCCGGGTCAGCGTCCGGTCGTCGTCGCTGGCGGATTGCTCCAACAACTGCGCCGCGCCGCGAATGCCTGAAAGGGGATTCTTGATCTCATGCGCCAGCATGGCGGCCATGGCGCTGACTGAACGCGCGGCGCCGCGATGGGTGAGCTGGCGGTCCATCTTGTCGGCGATGGTGCGCTCCTGCAGCATCACCACAACGGTATCCGGGCGTTCCGGCATCGGAGCGACATACAGATCGACGAGACGGTCGCCGGGATTGCGCGGCGTGCCGAGATCCACTTTGTATTCGTTGACCGCGGCGGAACTGGCGCGCACCTGATCGACTAATGTCAGCAAGGGGCTTCCGAAGGGTACCAGGTCGTGCAAAAAATAGCGCCGGAGCAATGGCGCTGACACATCGAAAAAGTTCTCCGCCGCCACATTGGCGTCTGCGATCTTGCCGTCCGCTAAAACCATGATCACCGGGTGCGGCAGTGCATTGAGCACGGCGTCTGCGGTGACCGAGGGAAAGGAGGGTGTCACGTCGATGCTCATGCGGCGGCACTCCAGCCGAAGCTGCCATAGGAATCGGTAAGCCGGCGAACCGCTTCGTCCGGCATCTCTGCGGTGAGGACCTGGTTGCGGCATGCCTTCAGAAGATCGGCGGGAATGCCGGCGGTCGCAGCGGCGGCGTCCAATGCCCAGCCGAGATGCTTCCGCGCATGGCGAAGGCCGATACGCAACCCATGATGCGAAAGCATCTCGTGATAGAGCTCGATAATCAGCGCAAGTTGGCGGCCGAGCGGCGGCGCTTGCTCGCGCTTGCCAGTTTCGAGATAGCGCGCCATCTGGCCCGGAAACCATGGACGGCCCTGCGCGGCCCGTCCGATCATGACCGCATCGGCACCGGAGGCGCGCAAGGCGGCATCGGCGTCGTCGAAGCTTCCAATATCGCCGTTGACGACCACGGGAATGGAAACGGCGTCCTTCACCGCGCGCACTGCCGCCCAATCGGCCTCGCCCTTGTAGAATTGGCACCGCGTACGGCCGTGCACAGTAATCAGACGAATGCCCGCCTGTTCGGCGCGGCGAGCGAGTCCCGGCGCGTTGACCGATTGATGGTCCCAACCAAGCCGCATCTTCAGTGTCACCGGCACCGAGACGGCGGTAATGGTGGCTTCAATAAGTGTGAGGGCATGGCCGAGATCGCGCATCAGCGCCGATCCCGACTGCCCGTTGGTCACATGTTTGGACGGGCAACCCATGTTAATATCGATCACGGCGGCGCCGGAGGCTTCCGCGATACGCGCGCCCTCGCCCATCCAGTGCGCCTCACAGCCGGCAAGCTGCACCACATGCACGCCCACGCCCTGACCCTCGGCGCGCAGGACCGCGTTGCGGTTGCCCTGCACCAGATCTTCACAGGCGGTCATTTCAGAAACGACGAGACCGGCACCGAGACCGGAAACGAGGCGGCGGAAAGGCGCGTCGGTCACCCCCGACATGGGCGCGAGGATCACCCGGTTCGAGATCGCCACCGATCCGACGGCCAGAGGCTTTGCTGAAACCAAAGACATGATCCGCGCCATCCCCCTGCTCAAGATTTAGGCGAAATCTCAGGATGCTTAGAGTTTAGCCAATTTGACGCGTTGCGCAAGTGTTGCACTGCAACAAAATTAAACAGCGGCGGGCAGGCCCGGAAAGTCCTTAAACTGGAAGCAATTGGCCCTGGATATCTGGTTTCAGCAATGGCAGGCGGAGTTGCAGCGGTGGTCGTGGCGGCGGGGCGGGGGAGCCGGGCCGGCGGCGAGGTACCCAAGGCTTACCGCCCGCTCGGCGGTCGGCCGATGATCCGCTTCCGTCTGAGCCTATTCTCCGCCGACAAACAGATCCGGGTGGTGCAGCCGGTCATCCATGAAGATGATGCATCGCTTTATCAGGCTGCCGCGGGCGGACTTGATGTGCTGTCCCCTGTCTTCGGAGGCGCCACACGGCAGGCTTCGGTGCGAGCCGGGCTTGAAGCGCTCGTGGCCCACCAACCCGAGATCGTGCTTGTGCACGACGCGGCCCGTCCCTTTTCATCGGGGGCGCTCATCGAACGCGCGGTGGCGGCGGCGAAACTCGGCGCTGCGGTGCCGGGCATGGCATTGAGTGACACGGTGAAAGCGGTGGACGCGCGCGAACATGTGACGCAGACGCTTGACCGCGTATCGTTGCGTGCAATCCAAACACCACAGGCCTTTAATTTCGACGCTCTGCTGGCGGCGCATCGCGATGCCGCTGAGCCGGCCGGGATGATTTTTCCGATGCCGCCTTAATGGAATGGGCCGGCCATGTGGTCGCGGTGTTCGCGGGAGAGGCCGGCAACGTGAAACTGAGATGCCGGAGGATTTCGCGCGCGTGGAAAGCGAGCGGCTCGCGATGCTTGCCGATATGCGGACGGGCACGGGCTATGACGTGCATGCCTTTTCCGACGGCGACCACGTGATGCTCGGTGGTGTCAAAATCCCGCATACGCGCGGCCTTGCTGGCCATTCCGACGCAGACGCAGTACTGCATGCGCTGGTCGACGCAATTCTCGGCGCGCTGGCCGGCGCCGATATCGGCGTGCATTTTCCGCCCAGCGATCCGCAATGGCGCGGCGCGGCCTCGGAACAGTTTCTGCGCTTCGCTGGGGAGCGTGTGCAGGCGCGCGGCGGCATGATTGCGCATCTCGACGTAACCGTGATCTGCGAGACCCCGCGCATTCGCCACGCCCAGACGCGGTGCGTGCGCGCATGCCGCCTTCGCCGGCCTTTGGATCGAGTGTGGCGGTCAAGGCGACCGCCAGCGGAAAACTGGGCTTGATCGGCCATGGCGAAGGCATTCCGGCGCTAGCCACAGCGACCATCGCCTGCCCTGGAACGGCTGATGGCTGATCGGGAGATGATGGAGGCGGCACGGCCTTGCTCGATCTTTGTGTGCGTAAGAAGCTCACGCTTGGGTTGGCGGAATCCTGTACTGGCGGATTGCTGGCGGCGGCCCTGACCGAAATCTCCGGATCGTCGCGGGTACTCGACCGCGGCTACGTCGCCTACAGCAACGAGGCCAAGCAGCAGATTGGGGTCGCCTCAGCCACGATCGAGCGCTACGGAGCGGTCAGCCGCGAGACCGCGGAGGCCATGGCGAAGGGCGTGCTGGCAAATGCGCCGGTGACGCTTTCGGCTTCCATCACCGGCATTGCCGGGCCGGATGGCGGCACGCGGGAAAAGCCGGTGGGGCTGGTGCATTTCGCCGTCGCGGCCTCGCGCAGCGGCAAGCTCATTCATCATGAGCACCACTTTGGAGCGATCGGGCGAACGCAGGTGCGGCGGGCTTCGGTACTGCGCGCCCTGGCCATGCTCACGGACCTGGCCGAGGGCGAGGATTTTACAAACTAATTAGTTCGGTATCGCGCCATCCTGCGGGGGACTACTTCAAACTTCGCCGGCTTGGGCTTTCGGCCTGCCATAAATTTCATCCGCGCGCTTTTCAAACGCGCCGGCAAAACGGCGAAAGGCCGCGTCGAACATGGTGCCCATCAACGCCGCCAGCACGCGGCTGCGAAATTCATAGGCGATGAAGAATTCCACCTCGCAGCTATGCGCATCCAGCGGGCGAAAGTTCCAACGGTTCTGCAAATGGCTGAAGGGCCCGCTGAGATATTCGACCAGAATTTGCAGCTTCGGCCTGTCGAGTGTGACACGGCTGGTGAAGGTCTCGCGGACAAGCTTGTAGGCGACGGTCATGTCCGCCACCAAAACCTCTGCACCCTCTTCGTCCTCGGTGCGGCTTTTCACCTTGAGGGCGCGGCAGAGCGGCACGAATTCCGGATAGCGATCGACGTCCGCCACCAGATCGAACATTTCCGCGGCGGCATGGGGCACGCGGCGTTTGGTCGAGAATTGCGGCATTCAGGCTCAGCGCCGACTGGATTCGCGCGCGGCCTTGAGCTGCGCGAAATCTTCCCCGGCGTGGTGCGACGAGCGGGTAAGCGGGCTCGACGACACCATGAGAAAGCCTTTGGCATAGGCGACTGTTTTCAACGTCTCGAATTCATCCGGCGGCACGAAACGCACGACCTCGTGGTGCTTACGCGTGGGCTGCAGATACTGGCCGATAGTGAGGAAATCGACATTCGCGGCGCGCAGATCGTCCATCACCTGTAAAATCTCGTTCCGCTCTTCGCCCAGTCCGACCATGATGCCCGACTTGGTGAAGATCGTCGGATCAAGTTCCTTCGCCCGCTGCAGCAGACGCAAGGACACAAAATACCGCGCGCCCGGACGGACGGTCACATATTTCGATGGCACCGTTTCGAGGTTGTGGTTGAATACGTCGGGCCGCGCCTCGATCACCAGTTCAAGCGCGCCGTCCTTGCGCAGGAAATCCGGAGTCAGCACTTCGATCGTGGTCTGCGGGCACCGCGCCCGGATCGCCCGGATGGTCTGCGCGAAATGCCCTGCCCCGCCGTCGGCGAGATCGTCGCGATCAACCGAGGTGACGACGATATGCGCCAGGCCGAGCTTGGCGGTTGCCTCCGCCACTTTCTCGGGCTCGGCCGGATCCAGGGGTCCTGGCAATCCCGTACGCACGTTGCAGAAGGAACACGCGCGCGTGCAGGTATCGCCCATGATCATGAAGGTCGCGTGTTTCTTCTCCCAGCACTCGCCAATATTCGGGCAGCCCGCCTCCTCGCACACGGTGACAAGACCATTGTCGCGCATGATGCGCCGCGTCTCTTCGTAGCCCCGGGAAATCGGCGCCTTGACGCGGATCCAGTCCGGCTTGTGAAGCACGGGCGTATCGGGACGATGCGCCTTTTCCGGGTGGCGCGGCCGGCCTGTCACGCTATCGAGGACGACAACCATGGAATCTCCGTTGACGTGCCCATTTAACTACGGATTGCAGGGCCTAGCCGCAAGGCTGATCCAGGCGAAAATGCCCGATCGGCCTTCCTCCGTATTGTTGACGACGGGCGAGCGGGCGGACTGTAGTCCTCCGATATCTATTATCAAGGAACGCCAGCACGATTGCCGCGTTTGCCCTCCACTCCACAATCCGGCCGCCCATGCAAGAAAAACTTGAATTTCCCCGTATCGATGCCGCGCTCATCAAGCGTGCGGCCGAAGTCGTTAAACGCGCGAAGGAGTGCCGCTGCAGCATCGTCACGGCGGAATCCTGCACCGGTGGTCTGCTGGCCGCTGTGCTGGCGGAAGCGCCGGGCGCCGCCACGCAGCTGCAAGGCGGCTTCGTCACTTATACCAAGGACCAGAAAACGATTGCGCTCGGCATTCCGCGCGCCCTGCTCGAGCGGGAGAGTGCGGTCAGCGAAGCGGTCGCCCGCGCCATGGCGGAAGGCGCGCTTGGGCGTTCCATCGCGGACGTTTCGGTGTCCATCACCGGGGTGGCCGGACCCGAATCCGACGAAGACGGCAATCCGGTCGGGCTTGTGCATATAGCCGCGGCGCGGCGGGCCGGCGCCACGCTGCACCAAGAACATCGCTTCGGGGATATCGGCCGCGGCGAGGTACTTTATCAAACGGTGATGGCGGCGCTCGATCTGCTGGAGCGCTGCGCGACCGGTGGTCAGGATCGCGCGCGCGCAGCGGAATAGTGGAGATCGCCGGCAGAACGCGCGATCTTCTCCACCTTTTGGTCAACTGATAAGCTAACGCGAGGTGGGGCACTCCCTCGCATCCGGAGGCGATACATGAAACTTCCTCGCCGAAGGTTTCTCTATCTGGCCGCCGGGGCCGGTGCACTCCCGCTGCTGCCGCGAATTACAAGAGCGCAAGACTTTCCATCGCGGCCAGTCACGCTGGTCGTTCCGTTGCCGGCCGGGGGAGCCTATGACGTGGTGGCGCGTCTCTTGGCCGAACATATGCGCGCAACCCTCGGTCAGCCGGTGATCGTCGAAAACATTCCCGGCGCAGATCGCGGAATAATCAAGGTCATACAGGCGGAGCCGGACGGCCACACCCTCGGCATCGGCGGCTGGGCGCCCTATGTGCTCCGGCCGCTGGTGTTTTCCCTTCCGTTCGATCTGCTCAAAGACTTAGAGCCGGTCGCGTTCGTGGCCGATGCACCGTTCTGGATCGTTTCGAAGACAGAGATCCCCGCGAAGGACATGAAAGAGTTCATCGCCTGGCTCAAGGCCAACCCTGGGAAAGCCTCGGCGGGAACAACCGGCGCCGGCGGAGGATCCCACCTGTGCGGTCTGCATCTGCAGAGCAACAGCGGAACCACCTTCGAGTTCATTCCGTATCGCGGTGGGGCGCCGGCACTACAGGATTTGGTGGCAGGGCAAATTGATTTCATGTGCGATTTCGCCGCCAACAGCCTGCCGCAGGTCCGCGCCGGGCGGTTGCGGGCTTACGCGGTCATGGCGAGAAGCCGTTGGGAAGCAGCACCGGAAATTCCAACCGCCGACGAAGCCGGGTTGCCAGGACTTTATATTTCTAACTGGACCGGCCTATGGGCTCCCCCGCGCACTCCGAAAGTGGTCATCGATAAAATCAACGCAGCGGTCGTGGCAGCACTGGCGGATTCAAACGTCCGCAAACGATACATCGAGTTGGGACAAGAGATTCCTGCTCCGACACAGCAATCTCCCGAAGCGCTCCGTGCCTTCCACAAGTCCGAGGTGGAGAAGTGGGCGCCCATCATCAAAGCGGCGAACATCAAGACCAACTGATCCGGCGTAGCCTATATCCCTGCCGTGGACGGGATGACGAGCATGACGGCGACGATGCCTGCCATTCCCCTGCCCGGGGGCGAAACAATTCCCGTCCTTGGTCAGGGCACCTGGCAGATGGCGGAAAAGCCCGCCCGCCGGGCGGAGGAGATCAAGGCACTGCGCGCCGGCCTGGATCTCGGCATGACGCTGATCGATACCGCCGAGATGTATGGCGACGGTGCCGCCGAGGAATTGGTTGCGGAAGCGATTGTGGGGCGCCGTGCCGAAGTTTTCCTGGTGAGCAAGGTGCTGCCGCAAAACGCGACGCGCCACGGCACCGTCAAAGCCTGCGAGCGCAGCCTGAAGCGGCTGCGAACCGACCGTATCGATCTCTATCTGCTGCATTGGCGCGGGGGCGTGCCGCTGACGGAAACGATCGAGGGGTTCGAGGCTTTGTTGCGGGCCGGAAGCATCCGCCATTGGGGCGTCAGCAATTTCGACACCGATGACATGGAAGAATTGGTCGCCCTACCGGGCGGAAAAAAGGTGGCGGCCAATCAGGTGCTCTACAACCTGACACGGCGCGGCATCGAACACGACCTCATCCCCTGGTCGCAAAAATTTCGGCTGCCGCTGATGGCCTATTCGCCCATCGAGCAGGGTGATTTGTTGCGCCATCAGGCGCTGCGGAAAATCGCAGCGAGTTTGGGCGCGACACCGGCGCAGGTCGCGCTCGCCTGGGTGCTCGCGCAGCAGGGCATCTGCGCCATTCCTAAAGCCGGCCGGCCGGAGCACGTGACGGACAATCATCGCGCGTTGAAAGTCCATCTGATGCCGCCGGACCTGGCCGCGCTCGATGCGGCCTTCCCGCCACCGACAAAGAAAATACCGCTCGAGATGATTTGAGGAGAATAATCCGCCCGCCCCGCGGAAGGGAGACCGTCTCAGTCTCGCGGACATCGCTGGATTGCCGCTTGCGCGGGAAATGAGCGGAATGGCCGGGACCTACGCGTTCAGCACCCGCCCGTAAGCATCAAGCACGGATTCCTTCATCATCTCCGACAACGTCGGATGCGGGAAGACCGTATGCATCAGCTCTTCTTCCGTTGTCTCGAGATTCATCGCGACGACATATCCCTGGATCAGCTCGGTCACTTCCGCACCCACCATATGCGCCCCAAGGAGCTGGCCTGTCTTCTTGTCGAAGATCACCTTCACCATGCCCTGGTCCTCGCCGAGCGCGATAGCCTTGCCGTTGGCCGCAAAAGGAAAGCGGCCGACGCGCACTTCAAGCTTCTTTTCCTTGGCCGCCTGCTCGGTGAGCCCGACCGAAGCGATCTGCGGCGAACAATATGTGCAGCCGGGGATGAGATTTTTGTCCATCGGATGCACCTTCAGCCCCTTGATCGCTTCGACGCAGATGACGCCCTCATGCTCGGCCTTGTGCGCCAGCATCGGGGGGCCGGCGACGTCGCCGATGGCATAGATACCAGGCACATTGGTGCGGCTGAGCGGATCGACCACGACAACGCCGCGGTCGGTTTTCACGCCGACTTTTTCCAGTCCGAGATTTTCGACATTACCGACCACGCCGACGGCGGAAATCACCCGCTCAACGGTCAACGACTGCGTGGCTTTGCCGTCTTCGATGGTGGCGGTCACGCTGTCGCCCTTCTTGTCGAGCTTGGTCACCTTGGCTCCGGTGATAATCTTGATGCCCTGCTTCTCAAAGGCCTTGCGCGCGAAGGCGGCGATCTCGGCATCCTCCACCGGCAGGATCTGTGGCAGCAGCTCGACGACCGTCACCTCGGCGCCGAAGGATCGGTAGAAAGACGCGAACTCCACGCCGATCGCGCCGGAACCGATGACCAGCAGCGACTTCGGCATCTTCTCCGGCACCATGGCCTCAAAATAAGTCCAGACCAGTTTCTTGTCCGGCTCCAGACCGGGCAGCACACGCGGACGCGCACCCGTGGCGATGATGATGTGTTTGGCCTGATAGCTGCCGGGCCCGAGCACGCCCTTTGGGGCTTCGGTCCGCGACGTCTTCACTGTAACTTTTCCGGGTGCGTCAATGGCCGCCTCGCCCCAGATCACGGAGACCTTGTTCTTCTTCATCAGGAAGCCGACGCCGTCATTCAGTCGCTTCGACACCCCGCGCGAGCGCTGCACCACGGCCTTGGCGTCGTACCCGACCTTCTCGGCAGTCAGCCCGTAGGCCTTCGCATGCTGCATATAGTGAAAGACTTCCGCCGAGCGCAGCAAAGCTTTGGTCGGGATGCAGCCCCAGTTCAGGCAGATGCCGCCGAGATGATCGCGCTCGACGATCGCGGTCTTGAACCCGAGTTGCGCCGAGCGGATGGCGGTGACATAGCCGCCCGGGCCCGAACCGATGATGAGAACGTCGAAGGATGTGTCAGCCACTTAATTCTCCACCCGCCGCTTATTGATGATCCGCCTGATCCACCATTCCAGCATCACAACTACAGCGGCGACGGCAAGGGCGATAAAAAAGATTGGTTGCGCGATGTTGCGGGACAACTGCTCGCCTGAGAAGAACGCGGAATAGATGAAGTCCTGCCCGACAGGGCTTGATTGCAACGGCCGCCGCCAGCAGCAAGGTAATCCACGGCCATTTTCGCATCGATTCCCCGCTCACCTAATGCTCAGCGGCGTTGCCGCAAGTAGCGGCGCAGCAGAAACCACTGCACCATGACCGTCAGGCAGAGCGGAACGATAAATTGCAGCAATCCCTGCGCCTCGCGCGCAATGTTGATACTGGTGCCGCCCTGAATGATGCCGATGAAGAGAATGGCGCCTATCGGCGCCAAGAGGACAAGCATGGCGATCCTGATCGCGCGCTCGCTGCGCGCTCGCCACAGTGTGATAGCCATGACCAACATCGTTACGCTGCATAGAAGATGCTGCCGAGGATGCCGAAGACTTCGCCCATCCCGATGGATGCGGGTTCATCGAAGCGCGGCAGCCAATCGGTGGCAGCATAGACGACGGAAATCGCGAGGCCGAGCGAAAAAGCGGCAGCGAAAGGCACCATCAGAAAGAGCGGCATGGATTGGCCTCATGGCGGTCTCACACCACCATCATCACTGGGTTTTCGATGATCGCCTTGATGGCGCCGAGGAGTTGCGCGCCGAGCACGCCATCCACCGCGCGATGATCGGTCGAGAGCGTGGTGGTCATCACCGTCGCCGCTTCCACCTTGCCGTCGCGCACGATTGCCCGCTGTTCGCCGGCACCGACCGCCAAAATGGTGGCGTGCGGCGGATTGATCACGGCGGCGAATTCACGGATGCCATACATGCCGAGATTGGAAACCGCACTGGTGCCGCCCTGGAATTCTTCCGGCCGCAGTTTCTTGGCGCGCGCGCGGGCGGCGAGGTCCTTCATCTCGTTGGAAATGACGGAGAGCGACTTCAGCTCGGCCCCGCGCACGATCGGCGTGATCAGTCCGCCCGGGATGGAAACCGCCACGCCTACGTCGGAATGCTTGTGCTTGAGCATGCCGGCTTCGGTCCATGTCACATTGGCATCGGGTACCCGCTGCAGCGCGAGCGCCAGCGCCTTGATGACGAAGTCGTTGACCGACAATTTCCAGGCCGGCTTGCCGTCTTTGTCCTTTGGCGCCGAGCTGTTGATCTCTTCGCGCGCCTTCAACAAATTGTCGATGATGCAGTCGACGGTCAGATAAAAATGCGGAATGGTCGTCTTGGCCTCGACCAGACGCCGAGCAATGATCTTCCGAATATTATCGTGCGGAATGACTTCGTAGCTGCCCTGTTCGAACAGCGCCATAATCTTGTCGTCGGACGGCTGCTGCGCAAGCGGCGCGGCGGCTGCAGCGGCCGGCGCTTTCTGTGCGCCGCCGGATTTCGCCGCCTCGACATCGCGCGCGACCACGCGGCCGTGCGGACCGGAGCCCTGCACGCGCGAGAGGTCGATATTGCCCTCCTTCGCAAGTCGCTTGGCGAGCGGAGAGGCAAACAGCCTCTCGCCTTGCGACGGCGCTGCGGCCGGAGCGGGCGTCGGTGCGCTGCGTGGAGCGGCGGTCGGGGTGGCTTGCTTAGGCGCTTCCGCGGGCCTGGCTTCCGCGGGCTTGGCTTCCGCCGGCTTGGCCTCCGCTTTGGACGGCGCAGCTTTCTGTCCCGCCCCTGCCGCGGCCGAAGCCGTCGCTTTCACGTCCTCGCCTTCACCGGCCAGCACCGCGATCACCTGATTGACCGGAACGTCCTGTGTGCCCTCGGGCACCACAATCTTCGCCAGCGTGCCTTCGTCGACCGCTTCGACTTCCATCGTCGCCTTGTCGGTTTCGATTTCCGCGAGCACGTCGCCGGCAACGACCTTGTCCCCCTCTTTCTTCACCCATTTGGCGAGGTTTCCCTTCTCCATGGTGGGCGAGAGAGCGGGCATGAGAATATTCGTCGGCATGGTGCGCCCTACCGGTAGCAGACGGCTTTAGCGGCAGCGATTACCTCGGCAACCGATGGCAATGCCAGCTTCTCAAGATTGGCGGCGTAAGGCAGCGGCGTGTCCTTCGCAGACACCCGCGCCACCGGCGCGTCGAGGTAATCGAAGGCTTGTTCCATGATGCGGGCAGCGATCTCCGCGCCGATACCGGACTGCTGCCAGCCCTCCTCGACCGTGACCACGCGGCCGGTCTTCTTCACGGATGCAATGATCGTTTCGGTATCCATCGGGCGCAGCGTGCGCAGATCGATGACTTCTGCCGAAATATTTTCCTTCGCCAGCTCCTCGGCCGCTTTCAGTGCGTAGCTCATGCCCATCGACCAGGCGACGAGCGTGACGTCGTTGCCCTCGCGTGAGATTTTGGCGCGACCGATCGGCACCACGTAATCGTCGAGTTTGGGAACGGGAAAGGACTGGCCGTAGAGGATTTCGTTTTCCAGGAAGATGATCGGATTAGGGTTACGGATCGCAGCTTTCAGCAGACCTTTGTGATCGGCGGCGGTATATGGCGCGATCACCGTCAGCCCGGGGATATGCGAATACCAGGCGGAATAGTCCTGGCTATGTTGCGCACCGACGCGGGCCGCGGCCCCATTGGGACCGCGAAAGACAATCTGGCAGCCCATTTGTCCGCCCGACATGTAGAGCGTTTTGGCCGCGGAATTGATCAGCTGGTCGACCGCCTGCATGGCGAAGTTCCAGGTCATGAACTCCACGATCGGCTTTAGTCCGGCGAGTGCCGCACCGATGCCGAGGCCGGCAAAACCCTGCTCGGTGATCGGGGTGTCGATCACGCGCTTGACGCCGAATTCCTGCAGCAACCCCTGCGTGACCTTGTAGGCGCCCTGATATTCCGCAACCTCCTCGCCCATGACGAAGACGTCCTTGTCGCGGCGCATTTCTTCCGCCATGGCGTCGCGCAAGGCTTCCCGCACGGTCATGGTGACGGTCTCGGTTCCTTCGGGCACGTCGGGTTCCGGCAAGGCTTTCGGTTGCGGCGGCGTAGCGACGGCGGATTTTGCCGGAGCCGGTGCTTTGGCCTGTTTCTTATCCCCGGCAGCCGGCGGCGCGGATTCCACGGCTTTCGCCTGGCGCTCCGGCTTGGCGGATTTTGCCGCGGAAGCATCTTCGCCTTCGGAAAAGATCGTCGCTATCGGCGTGTTCACTGCCACATCCTGCGTGCCTTCCGGCACCAGGATCTGCCCGAGCGTGCCTTCGTCGGTCGCCTCGACCTCCATGGTCGCCTTGTCGGTTTCGATTTCGGCGATGACATCGCCGCTGCGGATCGCTTCGCCCTCCTTCTTCAGCCATTTCGCAAGGTTGCCCTTCTCCATGGTGGGCGAGAGGGCGGGCATCAGCACTTGGATCGGCATGGGCTTACTGAACTCTTGAAATTGAGGCCGGTGGCTACTTGCGCGTTTAGCGCATCACATCGGTATAAAGCTCGGAGGGATCGGGTTCTGGGTCGTGGGTGGCGAATTCGGCCGCCTCATTCACTTTGGCGCGCGTTTCGGAGTCGATCTTCTTCAGCGCCTCTTCGCTCATTCCTTTCTCAAGCAAGCGAAGACGAACCTGCTCGATCGGGTCCTGCTCCCCGCGTACTTTCTCTACTTCTTCGCGCGTGCGGTATTTCGCCGGGTCGGACATGGAATGGCCGCGATAGCGATAGGTGAGCATTTCGAGAATATACGGGCCGTTGCCCTCGCGGCACAATTTTACCGCTTTCTCTCCGGCCGCCTTCACCGCGCGCACATCCATGCCGTCGACCTGCTCGCCTTCGATGCTGAATGACATGCCGCGTTGCGACAGGTCGACAGTGGACGAAGAGCGGTGGATTGCCGTCCCCATGGCGTAGCGGTTGTTCTCGATCACATAGACGACCGGCAGCTTCCAGAGCTCGGCCATGTTAAAGCTCTCATACACCTGCCCCTGATTGGCCGCGCCGTCGCCGAAATAGGTCAGACAGACGTTGTCATTTTCGCGATAGCGGTTGGCGAAAGCCAGGCCGGTGCCGAGCGGCACCTGCGCCGCGACAATGCCGTGGCCGCCGTAAAAACCCTTCTCGACCGAGAACATATGCATCGACCCGCCCTTGCCGCGGGAATAGCCGCTTCTGCGGCCCGTCAATTCGGCCATCACGCCTTTGGGATCCATCCCGCAAGCCAGCATGTGGCCATGATCGCGGTACCCGGTGATGACCTGGTCGCCCGGTTTGAGCGACATCTGCATCCCGACGACCACCGCTTCCTGACCGATATAGAGATGACAGAAGCCACCGATGAGGCCCATGCCATACATCTGGCCCGCCTTCTCCTCGAAGCGCCGGATCGCGAGCATGTCTCGATAGGCGACGAGTTCCTGCTCCTTGCTGAGCTCAGGCACTGAACCCGTACGGCCATCGCCGTTGGGACCGGCGCGGCTGGAGGTATCTTGTGCGGCGGATTTAGCAGAGGAGACGGCGGCCATGGGGCTCCTGAGGCGGGACTGCGAGGGTCGCATAACCCCATAGCCCAATTCGCCAAAAGGCGAAAGCGCAGCCGCGCTGGGGGACAACCCCGTTACGCGAAGGTGAAGGGCATGCGCAATTTTAGGGCAATAACAGGAGAAAGACCGCAATATTCGGTCGAGCTTCTACCGCCGCTTCAAATTGAACGTCAGTTCGCGTGGATGCATGTAGTGCAGTTCCGCGCGCGCCCTCTCGTCCAGAAGATCGGGATCCAGGCGGTCTGAGCGCAGCAAGGAGACGCGCCTCTCCCATTGCAGCCGCTCTACTTCGGCGCGGCCAAATTCGGCGGTCAATTCGGCGATCTGCTCCTCAAGCTGCTGCTTGGCAACCAGCCCGTGGTTGCCGGAGAAAGCATTGACGGCGAAATAACCGATGAAGAGAGCCGCGATGGCGTAAAGACCGAGCGCGGTGAAAAACGAACGCAACCGTCTGCGGGTGACCATGTGCCAACCTGGCGTGTTCCCTCTTAATGTGACTTTAACGGCCGTCCCGGGACCCTTCGGCAAAGCGGCAAAGCAATTTCAAATCAAATGGATGAAAAGATCTCTTGCCGGAGCGATGGAAGATCAGCCGGCGCGCCGCTTCCGTCCGGCAAAGGGATTCTCTTTTTCGCGCAGCGTGAGTCGGATCGGCGTGCCCGGCAGATCGAAAGAATCCCTCAATCCGTTTACGAGATAGCGCCGGTAAGCATCAGGCAGCGCATCGGCGCGGGTGCAGGACAGAATGAAGCTCGGCGGCCGGGTCTTCGGCTGGGTAATGTAATTGAGCTTCAGCCGACGCCCGGATACCGCTGGTGGCGGATGTTGCGCCAGTGTGTCACCGAGCCAGCGATTGAGCGCAGCGGTGGACACGCGTTTGTTCCAGACCGCGTGACTTTCGGTCACAGCCTGCAACAGGCGGTCGACGCCTTCTCCGGTGATCCCCGACACCGCGACCACGGGCACGCCCTTCACCTGCGGCAGCCAGTGGTCGGTTTCCTCGCGTAGTTTTTTGAGCGCGCCGGCCTGTTTCGGCATCAGGTCGGATTTGCTCATGGCGATCACGAGCGCGCGGCCTTCCCGCTCCGCCAGATCGGCAATGCGCAGATCCTGTTCCTCGAAGGCATGCTCGCAATCCATCAGCACGACGACCACATGCGCGAAGCGGATGGCATTGAGCGCGTCCGCAACCGAAAGCTTCTCCAGTTTCTGGTCGATCTTGGAGCGCCGGCGCATGCCGGCGGTGTCGTAGATCAAGAAGTCTCGCCCCTGCCACTGCAGCGGCACGGCGATGGAGTCGCGCGTGATCCCGGCTTCCGGTCCGGTAAGCAGGCGCTCCTCTCCGAGCAAATAGTTGATCAGGGTCGATTTGCCGACATTGGGACGGCCCACCACCGCCACGCGGATGACTTCCGCTGCTGCCGGATCGATGCCGGTTTCTTCGTCCGTCTCTGGAGGCAATTCCGTCGCGTCCGGCAAGGCGGAGCGCAACGCCTCATAAAGATCGGCAAGCCCTTCGCCATGTTCGGCGGAAATCGCGACCGGCGCGCCCAGCCCGAGCCGATAGGCTTCCATTGCCCCCGCCTCGCCCGCTTTGCCCTCGCTCTTGTTGGCCACGACGATCACCGGCTTACCGGCGCGGCGCACCAGCTCCGCAAAGCCCTTGTCGGCCGGCAAAGGTCCGCTGCGGGCGTCGATGAGGAAGAAGATGGCGTCGGCATCTGCCAGCGCGGCTTCGGTTTGCGCGCGCATGCGGCCGGACAGGCTCTCGGCCGCCGCGTCTTCGAGGCCAGCGGTGTCGACGACGGTGAAATCGATATCGCCCAGGCGCGCCTTGCCCTCGCGCCGGTCGCGCGTCACGCCCGGCTGGTCGTCGACCAATGCCAGCCTGCTGCCCACCAGTCGGTTGAACAGCGTGGACTTGCCGACATTAGGCCGGCCGACAATGGCGACGGTAAAGCTCATGACGCGATGATCCGGCCGGAAACGGGCTTCAGGTTATCGCGTAACGACTGTCAGCGCGAAAAGGAGCTGGGGTCGGGCGGCGGCCAATTGGCCTGAGTGTTGGTGGATCCGGCCAGTTGGCGGCCGGCGGCGTGCTCTGGGCGGGTCTTGGTGCCGGGGCGGTGCCTGGATCCGGCCAGGCGGCCGCCGGCTGACTGGTCGTCGCGGGCTGCGCGGGCTTGGCGGCAGGCGCGGCGCGGACCTGGGCAGGTTGCGGGGGCGCGCTCGCGGTTCGCGGCTTGGGCGCAGCAGGCCGAGCCGGCTGAGCCGGTTTCGCGGCCGGCGCCGGGGCAGCGGCTTCGACCACGGGCTGTTGATTGCCTTTCACCAATTCGGGCGGCACCCCTTCCGGAACGCCGGGCACGCCCGCTGGAAACACCGGCTTGCGTTCGCCGGGAAGCTTCGTCTTTGTGTCGAAGAAATCGCCCGAGATCCAATCGGTAGGATCAAAATTGCCGCTCGTGCCGCTGCATGCGGAGAGCAACAGCCCCGTCATCAGCCCTGCCACAAGCGGGATAGCGCGGACGCGGAACATACAGTGTCTCCTGCTCAGCTGTTGCCGGTATCGGGCGCAAGCGCCATCAACATTTCAATTCGCTGACGCAACCCTGCCGGCGCCGCGACATCGGTGACGATCTGGTCGAACCACTTGCGCGCCGCCGCGGCATCATTGGCGCGCAAGGCCGACAGCGCGAGTATCTCGCGCGCGGAATTGCGGAAGGAGCGCTCCGGCCCCGTCACGGGCTCAAGACGCCGGCGCAATTCCTCGTAGGACGCGGTATCGACCAGCAGGAAGCCGCCGCGCACGGCGGCGAGGTCACGCATTGTCTGGTTCAGGCGCGAATCCGCCGCGAGCGCATCGTAGGCTTCAACCGCGGCTTTGGGATCGCGTTGTGCCAATTCACCGGCTGCCTGCAGGCGGGCAAGGTCGCGATAGCCGGCGGCGCCCTTCTCCGCCACCTTGGCGAAGGCCGCTTCTGCTTCGGCGTGTTTGCCTTCGGCGCTCAGCGCCATGGCGCTCTGGAAAGCGCCGCCCGCCTCGGCAGCCTGTTTCGATTCCCACCATTGGTTAAGGCGCCAGCCGCCGACCAGACCGACAATCAGAATTGCCCCGGCGATGATGAAGACCTGATAGCGATCCCAGAGCTTTTTCAGCTTCTCGCGCCGGACTTCCTCGTCGACTTCATTGAAAATGTCGGACACTAACTTCTCCAACCCTCTGCAAATACATCAATTCCCGGAAGGCCGGTAACCTACCGGTATGGCGCAGGCAAGGCAAAGGATTAGGCCATAATCGTAAAAGCTTCGGTGCAAATAGAGCCGCTCGGACGCAAAAACCGCTGCCCACTCTTGCTCACCGCGTTCTAACGCTCAGCGATACCTTGCGCTTCATCGGATAGACGTGCTCGGGACCGGGGAAAGCCCTCGCCCGCACCTCGGCCGCATAGGTCTCCACCGCCTTGCCGATAGACGGCCCAGATCGCTATAGCGCTTGACGAATTTCGGCGCCCAGGGCGATAGGCCGAGCATATCCTCCAGCACCAGGATCTGGCCGTCGCAGGCCGGGCTCGCGCCGATTCCGATGGTGGGGATCGGAATCTGCGCGGTGATTTTGCGAGCCAGCGGCTCGGCGACCGCCTCCATCACCACGGAAAAAGCGCCGGCCTCCGCCACCGCCCGACCGTCCTCCTCGAATTCCGCCCATTCCGTCTCTTCGCGCCCGCGCGCGCGGAACGAGCCGAGCACATTCACCGCCTGCGGCGTCATGCCGATATGCGCCATCACCGGCACGCCGCGTTCCACCAGAAAAGCGATCGTTTCCGCCATGCGGCGTCCCCCTTCGAGCTTGATGGCGCCGCAATGGGTTTCCTTCAGCACGCGCGCAGCGGAATGGAAGGCCTGTTCCTTCGAGGTCTCGTAGGATCCGAAGGGCATGTCCACCACGACCAGCGCACGTTTGGACCCCCGCATCACCGCGCGGCCTTGCAGGATCATCATCTCGAGCGTCACCGGAATGGTGTTCTCCAGCCCGTGCATCACCATGCCAAGCGAGTCGCCAACAAGGATCACGTCACAATGCTGATCGAGGATACGCGCGGTATGCGCGTGATAGGAGGTGAGGCAGACGAGGGGTGCGCCGCCCTTACGGGCGCAGATATCAGGCGCCGTCAGCCGCTTGATCTCCTGCTGCAGCGACATGCCCCTCTCCTCACTCAGCCGAGCGCCTTAAGCGCCGCGCGACCGGCATATTTGCCCTGCGGCCCCAGTTCTTCCTCGATGCGCAAAAGCTGGTTGTATTTGGCAACGCGATCCGAACGCGCGAGTGATCCGGTCTTGATCTGCCCGCAATTGGTGGCAACGGCGAGATCGGCGATCGTGGCGTCTTCGGTTTCGCCGGAGCGATGCGACATCACCGCGGTGTACCCGGCCTTGTGCGCCATCTCGACTGCGGCCAGCGTCTCGGTAAGCGTGCCGATCTGGTTGACTTTTATCAGGATGGAATTGGCCAGTCCGTCCTCGATGCCTTGCGCCAGACGTTTGACGTTCGTGACAAAAAGATCGTCGCCGACAAGCTGGCATTTGTCGCCGATCATATCGGTCAGCAGTTTCCAGCCTTTCAAGTCGTCTTCCGCCATCCCGTCTTCGATGGAAATGATCGGATAGCGCGACACGAGATCGGCGAGATATTTGGCCTGCTCCTGATGCGTGCGCGACTTGCCCTCGCCTTCGTAAACGTATTTGCCGCCCTTGAAGAATTCGGTGGAGGCGCAGTCGAGTCCGAGCATGACGTCCTTGCCTAGCGTATAGCCGGCCTTCTCCACCGCCTTGACCACGAATCCGAGCGCGGCGTCGGCAGACGGCAGGTTCGGAGCAAAGCCGCCCTCGTCGCCGACATTGGTATTTTGGCCGGCCTGCTTCAACGCCGATTTCAAGGTCTGGAAGATTTCGGCGCCGGCGCGCAGCGCATCGGCAAAGGTAGATGCACCGACCGGCAGCACCATGAATTCCTGGAAGTCGATCGGATTGTCTGCATGCACGCCGCCGTTGATGATGTTCATCATCGGCACGGGCAAGATGCGGGCAGAGGTGCCGCCGATATAACGATAGAGCGGGAGATTCTTCGCGATCGCTGCCGCTTTGGCCGCTGCGAGTGAGACGCCGAGCAAGGCGTTAGCGCCAAGGCGGCTCTTGTTGGGCGTACCATCGAGCGCGATCAGGGTTTCGTCAATCTTCGTCTGGGCTTCCGCATCCATGCCGCCAACCGCGTCGAAAATCTCGCCGTTCACCGCGTCGATCGCCTTGCGCACGCCTTTGCCGCCATAGCGTTGCGTATCACCGTCGCGCAGCTCCACCGCCTCATGCGCGCCGGTAGAGGCGCCAGACGGCACCGCGGCGCGCCCAAGAGAGCCGTCTTCCAGCACGACGTCGACCTCCACGGTCGGATTGCCGCGGCTGTCGAGAACTTCACGTCCGATGATGTCAACGATGGCGGTCATGTATCTGGCCTGATTAAAATCTGAGCCGGATTAAGCACATTGTCATGCCGGACGAAAGGCGGGCCTCCCGCTAATCGATCTCTTTGGTGTATGAAGGCAAATGGCAAAAAAGACACTTCAGCTCGGCAAGGAAAGCCGCCTGCCCGCCTCGCCCGCCCAGGCGGTGCTGGATCGGGTCGCTAACCCGCATCCAGACACTGCCTATGTGGCGCGCTTCACCGCGCCGGAATTCACCACGCTTTGCCCGATCACCGGTCAGCCGGATTTCGCGCATCTGGTGATCGACTACGTGCCCGACCGCTGGCTGGTGGAGTCAAAGTCTTTAAAGCTCTATCTAACGAGCTACCGCAACACGGGCGTATTTCACGAAGACTGCACGGTGGCCATAGGAAAAAGACTTGCCGGGCTGCTGAAACCGAAGTTTTTGCGCATCGGCGGTTACTGGTATCCGCGCGGCGGCATGCCGATCGACGTGTTTTGGCAAACCGGAAAATTGCCGGCGGGCGTTTGGCTGCCTGACAGCGGCGTGGCGCCCTATCGCGGGCGCGGTTGAGGCATCGGCGCCGTGAGTGCACCGATCAGCTGCGCCACCACCTCGGCCGGATTTTCAGAGCGCATGACGCCACCCATGACCGCGAAACCGGCGACACCGGCCAGCTGACATTCCGACGCATTTTGCGGATCGATCCCGCCGATAGCGACGACCGGCACCGGGCAAGCCGCAACGATCAGCGCCAGTCCTTCCGGTCCCAGCACAGGTCCGTAACCTGGCTTGCTCTGCGTTTCGAACACCGGCCCGGCGATCACATAGTCCACGCGTTTCGAATCGACGGAGCGCGCCTCTTGCACGCTATGGACCGATAAACCTATCAGCGCGCCCTGAGCGAGTACATGGCGCGCTGCTGCAGCGTCGCCGCCGGCGGAAAGGTGCACACCATCGGCGCGCGCCTGCCGCGCGAGCGCGGGATCGCCGTGCAATGTCACCTTGGCTTGAAATTGTTGCGCGCGATCCAAAAGCTTGCGCAACAACGCGGCCTGCTGCGATTGCGGCAGATCTTTTTCACGCAGGCTGAGCCAGCGGCAGCCTGCTGAAAAAGCGGCTTCTGCGATGTCGCAAATATCGCCGCGCGCCTGGTGCCGATCGGTGATCAGCAATAGCGGCGGCGAAGGCAGGGTCACGTGCCGACAAGGCCGAATTGCGGGCTCGAAGGCTCGGCATTGGTCCGCTTCGGGATCCGGCCTGCCAGATGCGCCAGCCGTCCGCCCTCGACCGCAGCGCGCATCGCGAAGGCCATGCGCACCGGGTCGTTCGCTTTCGATACCGCCGTGTTCACCAGCACGGCCGCGCAGCCGAGCTCCATGGCGAGTGCGGCGTCCGAGGCCGTGCCGATACCGGCATCGAGCACGACCGGCACCGGGCTGCGCGCGCAAATCAATTCGATCAAATGCGGATTGGTTATGCCGAGTCCTGAGCCGATGGGCGAGCCGAGCGGCATCACCGTGGCGCAGCCGAGATCGGCCAGTTTGGCGCAAGTCACCGGATCGTCGTTGCAGTAGGGCAGCACGACAAAGCCTTTGGCGATCAATTCCTGCGCAGCGAGCAGCAGCTCTTCCACATTTGGATAAAGCAATTCGCGGTCGCCGATCACCTCCAGCTTGACCCAGTTGGTCTGCAGCGCCTCGCGCGCCAGCTCTGCGGTGAGCACGGCATCCTTGGCGGTCTGGCAACCTGCAGTATTGGGCAGGAAATGCACGCGGCCGGCCAATAGGTCGAGCAGGCTTTCTTCCTCGCCCGCCAGACTGATGCGGCGGATCGAGGCTGTCGCCATCTCGGTGCCACTCGCCGCTACGGCGTCGAGCATGACCTGCCGGTTGGGATAACCGGCGGTACCGAGGAAGAGCCGCGAATGGAATACGCGTCCAGCGATGACGAGCGGATCGTTCTGTTTCATGGCGTGTCCTTCATCCGCCTTCATCCTCCTTGCCGCACGCGCACGATTTCCACATCGTCTCCCGGGGATAGTCTTGTCTGCATCCAGGCCTGCCGGCGTATTACCTGACCATTGAGCGCAACCGCGATGCCCTTGCCGTCAATGTCGATCCCGTTCTGTGCGAGGAGCTCCGCCAGCGTCGCCGCCGAAAGCGGCGCACCTTCGCCGTTAATGCGGATCATTCCCTGAATCATGCCCATGGTCTACTCCGCCGCCACCGCCTGCGCGAAGCGCTCAAAGCCGAAATTCGCCACGCGCGGATCGGCTTCCCCATCCAGCACCAGCGACGCGATAGCCTCCGCCGTGATCGGCGCCAACAGAATGCCGTTGCGGTAATGCCCGGTGGCGTAAACGAGCCCCGGCACCGCACTCTCGCCGATGATCGGTGCATCATCCCGGCTGCCCGGCCGAAATCCCACCCACATCTCATGGATCGGCAGTTCCTCGATTCCGGGAAGTGCGCGCCAGGTGGCCTCCAGCAAAGCGAGCTGGCCCCCTGCGGTTAAATGAGGATCGAATCCTTTTTCTTCAACGGTGGCCCCGATCAAGAGCCGGCCATCCTTGCGCGGCACGAGATAGGCGCCCGGCGCCCAAACCACATGCGTGAGGAGCGGCGCCTGGCGGTCCATGCGCAGCGCCAGCATCTGCCCTTTCACCGGGCGCACCGGCGGCAGCGATGCCGTTGGCAGCCCGGCAATGGCGCGCGACCAGGCGCCGGCCGCGAGGATGACGACGTCAGCGGCAATGGTTTCACCGCCGATCCCGATGCCGGTGACGCGACTATCGGAGGTCACGATCCGCTCGACCGGCGCATTTTCCCGCAGCGTAGCGCCCGCCTTCAGCGCGGCTGCGCGCAGCGCTGCCGCGACAGCGCGGTTATCCACCTGATGGTCCTGCGGGCTAAAAATCGCGCCCGATATGCTGGGGGTGAGATGCGGCTCCCGCCGGCGCACCTCCGCGGTCGTCAGCCATTCCAGCGGCAAGCCGAGCGATTGCTGGAAAGCCAACACATGTTTGAGCCGTGACTGGTCATCGCCAGTCAGCGCGAGCAGCAGCGTGCCTTCGGTACGCAAATCCACTGCCATGTCGGAGACGGCTTCCAGTTCGGCCGCGAAGGCCGGCCACAAATTCTGACTCGCGCGGTTGAGTGCAACGAGATTTTCCTCGCGCGGCTCAGCTTCCAGATGTGCCGCCAACATGCCAGCGGCAGCATGGCTCGCACCCGACCCAGCCGCGCCCTTGTCGAAGATGCTGACCTTGGCCCCGCGCTGCGCCAGGCGCCAGGCAATAGCCAAACCGATCACGCCCGCGCCGATGACGGCGACGGTCGGTGACGGCGAACGTGATCCACGGGCACTCATCGGCGGCTTCCTACGCTGGCATGAC
>CAVVSK010000005.1:0-37413 GCA_963750965.1 uncultured Alphaproteobacteria bacterium | reverse complement strand
GGCGAAAGCACAGCCGCGCTGGGGGACAACCCCGTTACGCGAAGGTGAAGGGCATGCGCAATTTTAGGGCAATAACAGGAGAAAGACCGCAATATTCGGTCGAGCTTCTACCGCCGCTTCAAATTGAACGTCACTTCGCGTGGATGCATGTAGTGCAGTTCCGCGCGTGCCCTCTCGTCCAGAAGATCGGGATCGAGGCGGTCTGAGCGCAGCAAGGAGACGCGCCTTTCCCATTGCAGCCGCTCTACTTCGGCGCGGCCAAATTCGGCGGTCAATTCGGCGAACTGCTTTAAAAGCTGCTGCTTGGCAACCAGCCCGTGGTTGCCGGAGAAAGCATTGACGGCGAAATAACCGATGAAGAAGCCGCGATGGCGTAAAGACCGAGCGCGGTGAAAAACGAACGCAACCGTCTGCGGGTGACCATGTGCCAACCTGGCCTGTTCCCCCTTAATGTAACTTTAACGGCCGTCCCGGGACCTTCGGCAAAGCGGCAAAGCAATTTCAATCAAATGGATGAAGAGATCTCTTGCCGGAGCGATGGAAGATCAGCCTGCGCGACGCTTCCGTCCGGCAAAGGGATTTTCTTTTTCACGTAGCGTGAGTCGGATCGGCGTGCCGGAGATCGAAAGATCCCTCAATCCGTTTACGAGATAGCGCCGGTAAGCCTCAGGCAGCGCATCGGCGCGGGTGCAGGACAGAATGAAGCTCGGCGGCCGGGTCTTCGGCTGGGTAATGTAATTGAGCTTCAGCCGACGCCCGGATACCGCTGGTGGCGGATGTTGCGCCAGTGTGTCACCGAGCCAGCGATTGAGCGCAGCGGTGGACACGCGTTTGTTCCAGACCGCGTGACTTTCGGTCACAGCCTGCAACAGGCGGTCGACGCCTTCTCCGGTGATCCCCGACATCGCGACCACGGGCACGCCCTTCACCTGCGGCAGCCAGTGGTCGGTTTCCTCGCGTAGTTTTTTGATCGCGCCGGCCTGTTTCGGCATCAGGTCGGATTTGCTCATGGCGATCACGAGCGCGCGGCCTTCCCGCTCCGCCAGATCGGCAATGCGCAGATCCTGTTCCTCAAACGCATGCTCGCAATCCATCAGCACGACGACCACATGCGCGAAACGGATGGCATTGAGCGCGTCCGCAACCGAAAGCTTCTCCAGTTTCTGGTCGATCTTGGAGCGCCGGCGCATGCCCGCCGTGTCGTAGATCAAAAAGTCTCGCCCCTGCCACTGCAGCGGCACGGCGATGGAGTCGCGTGTGATCCCGGCTTCCGGTCCGGTAAGCAGGCGCTCCTCTCCGAGCAAATAGTTGATCAGGGTCGATTTGCCGACATTGGGACGGCCCACCACCGCCACACGAATGACTTCTGCTGCTGCCGGATCGATGCCGGTTTCTTCGTCCGTCTCTGGAGGCAATTCCGTCGCGTCCGGCAGGGCGGAGCGCAACGCCTCATAAAGATCGGCAAGGCCTTCGCCGTGTTCGGCCGAAATCGCGACCGGCGCTCCCAGCCCGAGCCGATAGGCTTCTATTGCCCCCGCCTCGCCTGCTTTGCCTTCGCTTTTGTTGGCCACGACGATCACCGGCTTACCGGCGCGGCGCACCAGCTCCGCAAAGCCCTTGTCGGCCGGCAAAGGTCCGCTGCGGGCGTCGATAAGGAAGAAGATGACGTCGGCATGTGCGAGCGCGGCTTCGGTTTGCGCGCGCATGCGTCCGGATAGGCTCTGGGCCGCCGCGTCTTCGAGGCCAGCGGTGTCGACGACGGTGAAATCGATATCGCCCAGGCGCGCCTTGCCCTCGCGCCGGTCGCGCGTGACGCCCGGCTGGTCGTCGACTAATGCCAGCCTGCTCCCCACCAGTCGGTTGAACAGCGTGGACTTGCCGACATTAGGCCGGCCGACAATGGCGACGGTAAAGCTCATGACGCGATGATCCGGCCGGAAACGGGCTTCAGGTTATCGCGTAACCACTGTCAGCGCGAAAAGGAGCTGGGGTCGGGCGGCGGCCAATTGGCCTGAGTGTTGGTTGGATCCGGCCAGTTGGCGGCCGGCGGCGCGCTCGGGGCGGGTCTCGGTGCCGGGGCGGTGCCTGGATCCGGCCAGGCGGCCGCCGGCTGACTGGTCGTCGCGGGCTGCGCGGGCTTGGCGGCAGGCGCGGCACGGACCTGGGCAGGTTGCGGGGGCGCGCTCGCGGTTCGCGGCTTGGGCGCAGCAGGCCGAGCCGGTTGAGCCGGTTTCGCGGCCGGCGCCGGGGCAGCGGCTTCGACCACGGGCTGTTGATTGCCCTTCACCATTTCGGGCGGCACCCCTTCCGGAACGCCGGGTACGCCCGTTGGAAACACCGGCTTGCGTTCGCCGGGAAGCTTCGTCTTTGTGTCGAAGAAATCGCCCGAGATCCAATCGGTAGGATCAAAATTGCCGCTCGTGCCGCTGCATGCGGAGAGCAACAGCCCCGTCATCAGCCCTGCCACAAGCGGGATCGCGCGGACGCGGAACATACAGTGTCTCCTGCTCAGCTGTTGCCGGTATCAGGCGCAAGCGCCATCAACATTTCAATTCGTTGACGCAACCCTGCCGGCGCCGCGACATCGGTAACGATCTGGTCGAACCACTTGCGCGCCGCCGCGGCATCATTGGCGCGCAAGGCTGACAGCGCGAGTATCTCGCGCGCAGAATTGCGGAACGAGCGCTCCGGCCCCGTCACGGGCTCAAGACGTCGGCGCAAATCCTCGTAGGACGCGGTATCGACCAGCAGAAAGCCGCCGCGCACGGCGGCGAGGTCGCGCATTGTCTGGTTCAGGCGCGAATCCGCCGCGAGTGCATCGTAGGCTTCAACCGCGGCTTTGGGATCGCGTTGTGCCAATTCACCGGCTGCCTGCAGGCGGGCAAGGTCGCGATAACCGGCGGCACCCTTCTCCGCTACCTTGGCGAAGGCAGCTTCTGCTTCGGCGTGTTTGCCTTCAGCGCTCAGCGTCATGGCGCTCTGGAAAGCGCCGCCCGCCTCGGCAGCCCGTTTCGATTCCCACCATTGATTCAGGCGCCAGCCGCCAACCAGACCGACAATCAGAATTGCCCCGGCGATGATGAAGACCTGATAGCGATCCCAGATCTTTTTCAGCTTCTCGCGCCGGACTTCCTCGTCGACTTCATTGAAAATGTCGGACACTAACTTCTCCAACCCTCTGCAAATACATCAATTCCCGGAAGGCCGGTAACCTACTGGTATGGCGCAGGCAAGGCAAAGGATTAGGCCATAATCGTAAAAGCTTCGGTGCAAATAGAGCCGCTCGGACGCAAAAACCGCTGCCCACTCTTGCTCACCGCGTTCTACCGCTCAGCTATACCTTGCGCTTCATGGGATAGACGTGCTCGGGACCGGGGAAAGCCCTCGCCCGGACCTCGGCCGCATAGGTCTCCACCGCCTTGCCAATAGAGGGCCCTAGATCGCTATAGCGCTTGACGAATTTCGGCGCCCAGGGGGATAGGCCGAGCATATCCTCCAGCACCAGGATCTGGCCGTCGCAGGCCGGGCTCGCGCCAATTCCAATGGTGGGGATCGGAATTTGCGCGGTGATTTTGCGAGCCAGCGGCTCGGCGACCGCCTCCACCACCACGGAAAAGGCACCGGCCTCCGCCACCGCCCGACCGTCCTCCTCGAATTCTGCCCATTCCGTCTCTTCGCGCCCGCGCGCGCGGAACGAGCCGAGCACATTCACCGCCTGCGGCGTCATGCCGATATGCGCCATCACCGGCACGCCACGTTCCACCAGAAAAGCGATCGTTTCCGCCATGCGGCGTCCCCCTTCCAGCTTGATGGCGCCGCAATGGGTTTCCTTCAGCACGCGCGCAGCGGAATCGAAGGCCTGTTCCTTCGAGGTCTCGTAGGATCCGAAGGGCATGTCCACCACGACCAGCGCACGTTTGGACCCCCGCATCACCGCGCGGCCTTGCAGGATCATCATCTCGAGCGTCACCGGAATGGTGTTCTCCAGCCCGTGCATCACCATGCCAAGCGAGTCGCCAACAAGGATCACGTCACAATGCTGATCGAGGATACGCGCGGTATGCGCGTGATATGAGGTGAGGCAGACGAGGGGTGCGCCGCCCTTACGGGCGCAGATATCAGGCGCCGTCAGCCGCTTGATCTCCTGCTGCAGCGACATGCCCCTCTCCTCACTCAGCCGAGCGCCTTAAGCGCCGCGCGACCGGCATATTTGCCCTGCGGCCCCAATTCTTCCTCGATGCGCAAAAGCTGGTTGTATTTGGCAACGCGATCCGAACGCGCGAGTGATCCGGTCTTGATCTGCCCGCAATTGGTGGCAACGGCGAGATCGGCGATCGTGACGTCTTCGGTTTCGCCGGAGCGATGCGACATCACCGCGGTGTACCCGGCCTTGTGCGCCATCTCGACTGCGGCCAGCGTCTCGGTAAGCGTGCCGATCTGGTTGACTTTTATCAGGATGGAATTGGCCAGTCCGTCCTCAATGCCTTGCGCCAGACGTTTGACGTTCGTGACAAAAAGATCGTCGCCGACAAGCTGGCATTTGTCGCCGATCATATCGGTCAGCAGTTTCCAGCCTTTCAAGTCGTCTTCCGCCATCCCGTCTTCGATGGAAATGATCGGATAGCGCGACACGAGATCGGCGAGATATTTGGCCTGCTCCTGATGCGTGCGCGACTTGCCCTCGCCTTCGTAAACGTATTTGCCGCCCTTGAAAAATTCGGTGGAGGCGCAGTCGAGTCCGAGCATGACGTCCTTGCCTAGCGTATAGCCGGCCTTCTCCACCGCCTTGACCACGAAATCCGAGCGCGGCGTCGGCAGACGGCAGGTTCGGAGCAAAGCCGCCCTCGTCGCCGACATTGGTATTGTGGCCGGCCTGCTTCAACGCCGATTTCAAGGTCTGGAAGATTTCGGCGCCGGCGCGCAGCGCATCGGCAAAGGTAGATGCGCCGACTGGCAGCACCATGAATTCCTGGAAGTCGATCGGATTGTCTGCATGCACGCCGCCGTTGATGATGTTCATCATCGGCACGGGCAAGATGCGGGCAGAGGTGCCGCCGATATAACGATAGAGTGGGAGATTCTTCGCGATCGCTGCCGCTTTGGCCGCTGCGAGTGAGACGCCGAGCAAGGCGTTAGCGCCAAGGCGGCTCTTGTTGGGCGTACCATCGAGCGCGATCAGGGTTTCGTCAATCTTCGTCTGGGCTTCCGCATCCATGCCGCCAACCGCGTCGAAAATCTCGCCGTTCACCGCGTCGATCGCCTTGCGCACGCCTTTGCCGCCATAGCGTTGCGTATCACCGTCGCGCAGCTCCACCGCCTCATGCGCGCCGGTAGAGGCGCCAGACGGCACCGCGGCGCGCCCAAGAGAGCCGTCTTCCAGCACGACGTCGACCTCCACGGTCGGATTGCCGCGGCTGTCGAGAACTTCACGTCCGATGATGTCAACGATGGCGGTCATGTATCTGGCCTGATTAAAATCTGAGCCGGATTAAGCACATTGTCATGCCGGACGAAAGGCGGGCCTCCCGCTAATCGATCTCTTTGGTGTATGAAGGAAAATGGCAAAAAAGACACTTCAGCTCGGCAAGGAAAGCCGCCTGCCCGCCTCGCCCGCCCAGGCGGTGCTGGATCGGGTCGCTAACCCGCATCCAGACACTGCCTATGTGGCGCGCTTCACCGCGCCGGAATTCACCACGCTTTGCCCGATCACCGGTCAGCCGGATTTCGCGCATCTGGTGATCGACTACGTGCCCGACCGTTGGCTGGTGGAGTCAAAGTCTTTAAAGCTCTATCTAACGAGCTACCGCAACACGGGCGCATTTCACGAAGACTGCACGGTGGCCATAGGAAAAAGACTTGCCGGGCTGCTGAAACCGAAGTTTTTGCGCATTGGCGGTTACTGGTATCCGCGCGGCGGCATGCCGATCGACGTGTTTTGGCAAACCGGAAAATTGCCGGCGGGCGTTTGGCTGCCTGACAGCGGCGTGGCGCCCTATCGCGGGCGCGGTTGAGGCATCGGCGCCGTGAGTGCACCGATCAGCTGCGCCACCACCTCGGCCGGATTTTCAGAGCGCATGACGCCACCCATGACCGCGAAACCGGCGACACCGGCCAGCTGACATTCCACCGCATTTTGCGGATCGATCCCGCCGATAGCGACGACCGGCACCGGGCAAGCCGCAACGATCAGCGCCAGTCCTTCCGGTCCCAGCACAGGTCCGTAACCTGGCTTGCTCTGCGTTTCGAACACCGGCCCGGCGATCACATAGTCCACGCGTTTCGAATCGACGGAGCGCGCCTCTTGCACGCTATGGACCGATAAACCTATCAGCGCGCCCTGAGCGAGTACATGGCGCGCCGCTGCAGCGTCGCCGCCGGCGGAAAGGTGCACACCATCGGCGCGCGCCTGCCGCGCGAGCGCGGGATCGCCGTGCAATGTCACCTTGGCTTGAAATTGTTGCGCGCGATCCAAAAGCTTGCGCAACAACGCGGCCTGCTGCGATTGCGGCAGATCTTTTTCACGCAGGCTGAGCCAGCGGCAGCCTGCTGAAAAAGCGGCTTCTGCGATGTCGCAAATATCGCCGCGCGCCTGGTGCCGATCGGTGATCAGCAATAGCGGCGGCGAAGGCAGGGTCACGTGCCGACAAGGCCGAATTGCGGGCTCGAAGGCTCGGCATTGGTCCGCTTCGGGATCCGGCCCGCCAGATGCGCCAGCCGTCCGCCCTCGACCGCAGCGCGCATCGCGAAGGCCATGCGCACCGGGTCGTTCGCTTTCGATACCGCCGTGTTCACCAGCACGGCCGCGCAGCCGAGCTCCATGGCGAGTGCGGCGTCCGAGGCCGTGCCGATACCGGCATCGAGCACGACCGGCACCGGGCTGCGCGCGCAAATCAATTCGATCAAATGCGGATTGGTTATGCCGAGTCCTGAGCCGATGGGCGAGCCGAGCGGCATCACCGTGGCGCAGCCGAGATCGGCCAGTTTGGCGCAAGTCACCGGATCGTCGTTGCAATAGGGCAGCACGACAAAGCCTTTGGCGATCAATTCCTGCGCAGCGAGCAGCAGCTCTTCCACATTTGGATAAAGCAATTCGCGGTCGCCGATCACCTCCAGCTTGACCCAGTTGGTCTGCAGCGCCTCGCGCGCCAGCTCCGCGGTGAGCACGGCATCCTTGGCGGTCTGGCAACCTGCAGTATTGGGCAGGAAATGCACGCGGCCGGCCAATAGGTCGAGCAGGCTTTCTTCCTCGCCCGCCAGACTGATGCGGCGGATCGAGGCTGTCGCCATCTCGGTGCCACTCGCCGCTACGGCGTCGAGCATGACCTGCCGGTTGGGATAACCGGCGGTACCGAGGAAGAGCCGCGAATGGAATACGCGTCCAGCGATGACGAGCGGATCGTTCTGTTTCATGGCGTGTCCTTCATCCGCCTTCATCCTCCTTGCCGCACGCGCACGATTTCCACATCGTCTCCCGGGGATAGTCTTGTCTGCATCCAGGTCTGCCGGCGTATTACCTGACCATTGAGCGCAACCGCGATGCCCTTGCCGTCAATGTCGATCCCGTTCTGTGCAAGGAGCTCCGCCAGCGTCGCCGCCGAAAGCGGCGCACCTTCGCCGTTAATGCGGATCATTCCCTGAATCATGCCCATGGTCTACTCCGCCGCCACCGCCTGCGCGAAGCGCTCAAAGCCGAAATTCGCCACGCGCGGATCGGCTTCCCCATCCAGCACCAGCGACGCGATAGCCTCCGCCGTGATCGGCGCCAACAGAATGCCGTTGCGGTAATGCCCGGTGGCGTAAACGAGCCCCGGCACCGCACTCTCGCCGATGATCGGTGCATCATCCCGGCTGCCAGGCCGAAATCCCACCCACATCTCATGGATCGGCAGTTCCTCGATTCCGGGAAGCGCGCGCCAGGTGGCCTCCAGCAAAGCGAGCTGGCCCCCTGCGGTTAAATGAGGATCGAATCCTTTTTCTTCAACGGTGGCCCCGATCAAGAGCCGGCCATCCTTGCGCGGCACGAGATAGGCGCCCGGCGCCCAAACCACATGCGTGAGGAGCGGCGCCTGGCGGTCCATGCGCAGCGCCAGCATCTGGCCTTTCACCGGGCGCACCGGCGGCAGCGATGCCGTTGGCAGCCCGGCAATGGCGCGCGACCAGGCGCCGGCCGCGAGGATGACGACGTCAGCGGCAATGGTTTCACCGCCGATCCCGATGCCGGTGACGTGATTATTGGAGGTCACAATCCGCTCGACCGGCGCATTTTCCCGCAGCGTAGCGCCCGCCTTCAGCACGGCTGCGCGCAGCGCTGCCGCGACAGCGCGGTTATCCACCTGATGGTCCTGCGGGCTAAAAATCGCGCCGGAAATGGTGGGCGTGAGATGCGGCTCGCGCCGGCGCACCTCCGCGGTCGTCAGCCATTCCAGCGGCAAGCCCAGCGATTGCTGGAAAGCCAACACATGTTTGAGCCGTGACTGGTCATCGCCAGTCAGCGCGAGCAGCAGCGTGCCTTCGGTACGCAAATCCACTGCCATGTCGGAGACGGCTTCCAGTTCGGCCGCGAAGGCCGGCCACAAATTCTGACTCGCGCGGTTGAGTGCAACGAGATTTTCCTCGCGCGGCTCAGCTTCCAGATGTGCCGCCAACATGCCAGCGGCGGCATGGCTCGCACCCGACCCAGCCGCGCCCTTGTCGAAGATGCTGACCTTGGCCCCGCGCTGCGCCAGGCGCCAGGCAATAGCCAAACCGATCACGCCCGCGCCGATGACGGCGACGGTCGGTGACGGCGAACGTGATCCACGGGCACTCATCGGCGGCTTCCTACGCTGGCATGACCCAGACAGGTTCGATGGGTTTGATCTCAGCCGCGAAGGTTCGCGGCACCCCAGGCCGTTGGCAGCAATATCGGCATTTTTCCCGCGCGGAACAAGACCGCTAGCTGCATACGACGTTAGTGTTTAGCGAGGGAATCGAATTCCATCAACTTACGAAGCAAGGCTTCCAAGTCCTTGAGGGGAAGCATGTTCGGACCGTCTGAGGGGGCGTGGTCCGGGTCCTGGTGGGTTTCGATGAAAACTCCTGCTACGCCGACCGCCACAGCGGCCCGCGCCAACACCGGCACGAATTCCCGCTCTCCGCCGGAAGAACTGCCCTGCCCGCCGGGCTGCTGCACCGAATGGGTGGCGTCAAAAATCACCGGCGCACCGGTCGTGCGCGCCAGGATCGGCAGCGCCCGCAGGTCGGAAACCAGCGTGTTATAGCCAAAGGAAGCGCCACGCTCGGTCACCAGCACGTTGCGGTTTCCCTCAGCCGTGATCTTGGCAACCACGTTCTTCATGTCCCAGGGCGCAAGAAATTGCCCCTTCTTCACGTTGACGGCACGGCCGGTTTGCGCCGCCGCGACCAGGAGATCCGTCTGCCGACACAGGAAGGCCGGGATCTGCAACACGTCCACCGCGGTAGCGGCTTGTGCGCACTGCGCCGCTTCATGCACATCGGTCAACACCGGAAGCTGCAGCTTCTCGCGGATCTCGGCGAAAATCGGTAACGCCTGCTCCAACCCCATGCCGCGTGCGCTGTCACGACTTGTGCGGTTGGCCTTGTCGAACGACGTCTTGTAGACGAGCCCGATTTTCAGTCTCGCCGCGATCTCTTTCAGAGCGGACGCCATCTCCAGGGCATGCGCGCGACTTTCCAGCACGCAAGGTCCGGCGATCAGCGCGAGCGGCAAATTGTTGCCGAAGCGCGCTTCGCCAATTTCCACGTTCAGGTTCGGTATCGTATCAGCTTGCACAGGCCGGACCATGAAGCGCGGCGCTGGCGCGGTCAACGGGCCTTCGCAACCCTGCGGGAAAGCTATTTCACCAGCACGAGCCGCTGCTTCGGCTCGGCCGGCTGACGACCGACCAGGTCGGCATAGTCTTCAATTGGCAGCGGGCGCCCCACCACATAGCCTTGCACCTGATCGCAAGCTTCGCGCCTTAGGAAATCGAGCTGCGACTTGGTTTCCACGCCCTCGGCCACCACCGGAAGCTCGAGACCGCGGCCGAGGCCGATCACGGCGCGGACGATAGCAGCCGACTGTCGGTTGTGATCGAGATTGGAGATGAACGTCTTGTCGATCTTGATCTTGTCGAATGGGAAGGATTGCAGGTAGGACAGCGACGAATAGCCGGTGCCAAAATCATCCATCGCGATGCGAACACCGAGCAGTTTCAGCCGCCGCAGGACCGAGACGGCGCTGGAGAAGTCCTCCATCAGGAGATTTTCGGTGATTTCAAGCTCGAGACGGTTCGGGTTAAGCCCGGTCTCCAGCAGTACCGAATGCACCAGGGTGGGGAGGTCGCCGTGCTGAAATTGTGCCGGCGACAGGTTAACCGCTACCTGCAGCGACGCCGGCCAGGCCGCCGCCTCCCGGCAGGCTTCGCGTAATACCCATTCGCCGATCGGTACGATCAGTCCGCTTTCCTCTGCCAAGGGGATGAAGGTGCTGGGCGGGACCATGCCGCGATGCGGGTGCCGCCAGCGTAGCAACGCTTCGAAGCCGATCACCTCGCCGTCGATCTGTGCTTGCGGCTGAAAATATAATTTGAGCTCGCCACAGGCGGCGGCGGAGCGCAAGTCGAGTTGCAAGTCGCGACGCGCGCGCAGCAAATGATCCATCTGCGCCTCGAAGAAACGGATCGATCCGCGCTCATCGGCCTTGGCCTGATCGAGCGCGGAGTCTGCATTTCCCAAAAGCGTCTTGGCGTCTACGCCATCGGTGGGATAGATCGCCACGCCGATCGTGGCGCCGATGCAAAATTCCTGTCCCTCGATTTCGATTTCTTCATTGGCCGCGGCGAGCAGCCTGTCGGCCATTGCTTCAGCAGTTGCCGGTTGCGGGCCATCGACGATCACCGTGAATTCATCGCTCCCCATGCGCGCAAGAAAGCTGCCTTCTGTCGCCACTTGAAGCCGCCGAGCCATTTCACATAAGGCCAGGTCGCCGCCGGCATGGCCAAAGATGTCGTTGACCTCCCTGAAGCGGTCGAGATCGACATAGATCACGGCGAAATTCTCGCCGCCTTTTGCAGCGCGCTCGACCGCAAGCTCGAGCTGTCGCGTAAACGCGGCACGGTTAGGCAACTCCGTCAGCCCGTCATGGTTGGCGAGATATTCGATGCGCGCCTCAGCGCGCCTGCGGTCGGTCACGTCCTCGATGACGTTGACGAAATACTGCGGCGCGCCGTCGCGATCTCGGATCGTTACCTTTTTATTCGTGATCAGCCGGGTTCCATTGCCCGGCGTTTTAAGTGAATGATCGTAGACAAATACTTCTGTACTGGACGCCAGCAGCTCTTCGTCATGTTGCGTGATGATGTCCGCCTGCGCCTTGCTGAACACTTCATGCGAGGTCTTGCCGACCATCTCTTCACGCGGCAGGCCGAAGAAATTCTCGCCCGCGCGGTTGATCAGTACGTAACGCCGGTCGGCCACGTTTTTGACCACCAGCGTCGCGGGAACGTTATCGACGATCGTGTCAAGGAAGGCCCGTGTGCGATCGCGTTCACGTTCGGCGTTGCGCTGCTCGGTGACGTCGGAATGGGTCGAGACCCACCCGCCTCCCGGCGTCCGCTGATTGGTGACCGATATGCAGCGGCCATCAGGCAGTCGAACCAGCCTGGTTTCATGGCCTTCGGTCAAAAAACTGCCAGCCTGCGGATTGCCGCGGAAGCGGCCGCTATCGTCCATCACGCGCGCCAGGTATTTGTCGAGATCGGGAGCGAAAGTTCCTGCCTCCTTGCGCAGCCGAAACTGCTCAATGAATTTTGAGCCAAGTTGCATCGCTGTAGGGTTCAGCCGATAGATGTCGCAGTAGCGCTGGTTGAACAGGATCAGTCTGTCCTCGGCGTCGAACATCAACAGCCCTTGCGACATGTTGTTTAGCGCCGCTTCGAACAACAGGTTCTGCTTGCGCACCTTTTTTTCCGTTGCGCGATCGGCAAGAGCGCCGACGAGGACCATGGCGAGAAGCACGAAGGCAGTCGCTGCCACGCTCAACGCAAGCCCGCTCGATGAAAAAGAGAGCGGAGCGACGGTGCGTGTCGGATCAGGTATGATCAAGAGCGCGCTGATGGCGGTGAAATGATGCGAAATAATCGCGAGCGCGAGCAGCAGCGCAGCGGTCAGCGTTGAAGCGAGCTTTTTGCCATGCACCGCGACCGCAATCGCGGCAGCTCCGAGCAGGATTCCAAGCAAGATGGAGGCGACGACCAGATCTTGTTGCCACATGATCCAGCCGGGCAAATACATCGCCCAAATACCAATGTAATGCATGCTGGCAACGCCGCCGCCGACGAGCCCGCCCCCGAGCGCCCCACTCCAACGCGAGCCACCATAGACCGCGACGGCGAGCCCGCAGGCGGTAACGGCGACAGCCATCACCAGCGATAGAGCAGTTAGGTTGATGTCGTAGGAGGTGTTGAAACCGGGGTGGTAAGCCAGCATTGCAATGAAATGCGTGGCCCAGATACCGCAGCCGGTAGCGGCGCCGGCTGTCAGCGTCCACGAAAGCCGTGAGCGCCCACTGGCCGCGCGCGCGCGATGGAACAGGTTGATGGCGCCGAGGCTAGCCAAAAAACAGATGAGAACCGCCAAGACGACGAGCCGCCATTCGTGTTCCTCGGCGATGCAGTTGATGACCCGGAACATTTCTTGCGCCCACGTCGCTCCGGTGACCTTAGAAGCCCAACCTTTTCATGAAGTTAAGATTGCAATTACGTTTTAACGTGCTGCAGGAAGCATTTAGGGCACACCCGAGGCGGAATGGGCGGTCTAAAGGTCGTTAGACCAGCCGGCTCTGCTCCACCGCGGCTTCGACGAAGGAGGCGAATAGCGGGTGCGGCGCGAAGGGGCGCGATTTCAGCTCGGGATGGAACTGCACGCCTATGAACCAGGGGTGGTCCTGATATTCGACGATTTCCGGCAGCACGCCGTCGGGCGACATGCCAGAAAAGAGCATGCCATGCTGCTCCAGCCGCCCCTTATAGGCGGTGTTGACCTCATAGCGGTGCCGGTGCCGTTCGGAGATCTCGGTCGAGCCGTAAATGCCTGCGACCCGGCTGCCGCGCTGAAGCTTCGCCGCATAAGCACCGAGCCGCATGGTCCCGCCGAGATCGCCCCCGGCGCGCCGTCTCTCCAGTTCGTTGCCCCGCAACCATTCGGTCATCATGCCCACCACCGGCTCCGACGTGGGCGCGAATTCGGTGGAATTGGCTTCGGAGATGCCGCAAAGATTGCGCGCCGCCTCGATCACCGCCATCTGCATTCCAAAACAGATGCCGAAATAGGGCAAGTGGCGCTGGCGTGCGAATTGCGCTGCCCGGATCTTTCCTTCCGCACCGCGCTGGCCGAAGCCGCCGGGCACCAGGATGCCGTTGACGTGCTCGAGGAAAGGCGCGGCGTCCTCGTTCTCGAATACTTCCGACTCGATCCAATCGAGATTGACCTTCACCGTGTTGGCGATGCCGCCATGCGAAAGCGCCTCGATCAGCGATTTATAGGCGTCTTTCATGCCGGTATATTTGCCGACGATCGCGATGGTGACCTGCCCTTCCGGGCTGCGCACGCGTTCATTGATCGTGCGCCAGGTGGAAAGGTCGGGTGAGGCGGCACCCTCGATCCCGAAAGCCGCAAGCACCTCATTGTCCAAGCCTTCGGCATGATAGGCCTCGGGCACCGCGTAGATGTTGTCCACGTCGCGCGCCTCGATCACTGCGCTTTCGGGTACGTTGCAGAACAGCCCGAGCTTGCGCCGTTCCGCCTGCGGGATCGGACGATCGGTACGGCAGAGCAGGATGTCCGGCTGGATGCCGATTGACAGTAGTTCCTTGACCGAATGCTGCGTCGGCTTGGTTTTCAATTCGCCGGCGGTCGGGATGTAAGGCAGCAACGTGAGGTGGATATAGATCGCGTGGTTGCGCGGCAGATCATTGCCGAGTTGCCGGATCGCTTCCAGAAACGGCAGGCTCTCGATGTCACCGACCGTGCCGCCGATCTCCACCAGCACGAAATCGAAGCCTTCATTGCCCTCGCGGATGAATTCCTTGATGGCATTCGTGACGTGCGGGATGACCTGGATGGTGGCCCCGAGATAATCGCCGCGACGCTCCTTGGCGAGGATGTCCTGGTAGATACGGCCGGTGGTGATGTTGTCCTGGCGCGTCGCCGGACGGCCGGTAAAGCGTTCATAATGGCCGAGATCGAGATCCGTTTCTGCCCCGTCGTCGGTGACGAAGACCTCGCCGTGCTGATAAGGCGACATCGTGCCTGGATCGACATTGAGATACGGATCGAGCTTGCGCAGCCGGACGGTGTAGCCGCGCGCCTGCAGGAGGGCACCGAGCGCCGCCGAAGCGAGACCTTTTCCGAGGGATGAGACCACGCCGCCGGTGATGAAGATGTACCGCGCCATGGGGCTCAACCTTTAGCCCTGCCGAATCGATTCGACGAGGGCTTATTGGCGGCAATGGTTCGGCGGCGGGAGCTGCAAACCGACCATTGCTGCCGCCCGATCCTCATGGTCCGCCCGTCTCCTCAAGCATTACATTAAGCGTGGAGCAAAGCATGCCGCCCGACTTATCCAAAGCTGTCAAACGGCCCGCTTACTGGGAGCGTGGCGCTTGCGGCGTCGAGGGTTGCGCCGGCTGCCCCTGGAACTGGTCGAGCAGGCTGCCCCCTGGCGCCGCCGGGCCGGTACTGCCCGGCTGGGTCTGACCCGCGGGTGCGCCCGAGCCCCCGAAGATGGAGGTGGGTTTACGCTCAGCGCCGGCCAGAATGGAAAGGATGAGGCTGGTGGAAAAGAATACCGCGGCCAGGATCGCGGTCGTGCGGGTGAGCACATTGGCGGTGCCGCGGCTGGACAGAAAACCGCCTCCGCCGCCCATGCCTAGTCCGCCCCCTTCGGATTTTTGCAGGAGGACAACGCCAATCATGGCGAGCACCACCATGAGATGAATGACAATGATCACGGTCTGCATAAGCCGATCCAATGAAAGGCGGCGCTGGCCCTCGGGCCGCGCGGGGCGACAATCGCCATATGAGAAGTTGGGGCGGTCTCTACACGATCCCGACCGATAATTCCACCCCGGCGGCGAACTCCAAAGTGGGCCCGATCGCGGGCCAATGCTCAGCCGCAGGCTGTCGCTATAGCCAGGAATTCCGAGGCTTTCAGGCTGGCGCCGCCGACCAGGGCACCGTTGACATTGTCGACCCCCATCAGCTCGCGCGCGTTCGAAGGCTTCACGGAACCGCCATAGAGGATGCGGATGCCCTGGCCCTCGGCCCCATAGCGGCGGGCCAGCCGTTCGCGTAGAAAACTGTGCACTTCAGCGACGTCCGCCGGACGGGGCGTAAGCCCCGTGCCAATGGCCCAGACCGGCTCATAGGCGAGGATCAGGTTGTTCGCCGTGGCCTTTTCCGGCAGGGAGCCATCGATCTGCTTGCGCACCACCGGGATCGTTTCTTTCGCCTCGCGCTCCGCCTTGGTTTCGCCGATGCAGACGATGGCGGTGAGGCCGGCACGGTGCGCGGCTAGTGCCTTGAGCCTGACCAGTTTGTCGTCCTCGCCATGCAGCATGCGACGTTCGGAATGACCGACGATCACGGCGGCGGCGCCTGCATCCGCCAGCATTTCAGCGGAAATGTCGCCGGTGAAGGCACCGGAGGGCTCCGGATGGCAGTCCTGCGCGCCGATGGTCACTGTCGAACCTGCGGCAGCCGCGGCAAATTCCCTTAACAGCGGTGCCGGCGGGCACACCATCAAGTCAACTTTGCCTGCGAGGTCGCGGCCTCCCTGCAGAATGGCCTTGAGCTCCGCAACCGAACTGCGCAGGCCATTCATTTTCCAATTGCCCGCCACCAGCGGACGCGGCGTATTCGCCATCGTCTATCCTCGGATTTCCCTTGCTCCCTCGTGCGGGTAGCAGACCCGACCCGCCCGTACCAGAGGCCCAACCTTGCCACGCGGTAATGTTAGGCAGCGCCAAAAAGTTGCGGCGCCGCAAGGTGATCTTTATGATAGTAACCTGCGGCGCTTGAAGGCGTCGGCGCCCGCGCAATCCCAACCATGCACAGGTCCCATGCTTAGAGGTATCAAGAACGCCTCCACCGGTCGCATCGGCAAAGCCATCATGACCGTGGTGCTAGGCTTACTCGCAATCAGCTTCGCCATCTGGGGCATCGGCGATATTTTCCGCGGCTTCGGCCGCTCCGCGCTCGCCAAGGTGGGGAACGTCGAAATCGGCATCGAGCAGTTCCGCACAATCTACAACGACCGGCTGCAGCAGCTCAGCCGCGAGGTCGGGCGACCCGTCTCCATGGATCAGGCGCGCGCCATCGGCTTCGACCGCCAGGTGCTCGGCCAATTGGTCGCGGAAGCCGCGCTCGACGAGCGCGCCCGGCAAATGGGGCTGAACATTTCCGATGCCGACGTGGCCAATTCGATCATGAACGATCCCAACTTCCGCGGGTTTACCGGCGGTTTCGATCGGTCCCGGTTCGAGGCGATCATCCGCCAAGCTGGTTATAGTGAGCCGCGTTATGTTGCGGAGCATCGCAAGCAGATGCTGCGCCGGCAGATTGTCGATACGGTGGCCGGCGAGCTCACGGTGCCGAAGGCGGCGGTGGAGGCCGCCTATCGCTACGGCAACGAAGAACGCGCGATCGAATACGTTGTGCTCGACCGCTCGCATGCCGGGGCCGTCCCGCCACCCTCTCCTGACGAACTGGCGAAATACTTCGAGGAGCGCAAAGGGCAATTCCGCGCACCGGAATATCGCAAGGTCGTCTTCGTAGTCGTCACTCCCGCCGAGATCGCAAAGTGGGAGACGATCAGCGACGTCGACGCCAGACCAATCTTCGAGCAACGGAAGGCGCGCTACAGTACGCCGGAGCAGCGTCACGTCCAGCAGATGGTGTTCCCGAATGAGGACGAGGCAAAGGCAGCGTCTGAAAAAATCGCGCAAGGCACGGCGTTTGAAGCCGTGGCCAAGGAACGCGAGCTAAAGGAATCCGACATCGACCTTGGCACCATCCCGAAGTCCGGCATGATTGACCAGGCCGTGGCCGACGCCGCCTTCGCGCTCAAGGAAGGCGAAGTCAGCGCTCCGATCAAGGGACGCTTTGGCACCACGCTCGTGCGCGTGCTGAAGATCCAGCCGGGCACCACACGGACCTACGAACAAGTCGCCGATGAGATCAAGCGCGACATCGCGCTGGAACAGGCCAAGGCAAAGGTTTCCAGCCTGCGCGACAAGCTGGAGGACGCGCGCGCCGGCGGCGAGACGCTGGCGGAGGCGGCCGAAAAGCTGAAACTCGCCAGCCGCACGATCGAGGCCATCGACCGCAATGGCCGCACGCCTGAAGGCGTATCGGTTCTCGACCTGCCAAAGCCAGGCGAGCTCGGGCCGGCGATTTTCACCACGGATGTCGGTGTCGAGAACGATCCGGTGCAGCATGAAAATGGCTATATCTGGTACGACGTCGTCGGCATCACGCCGGCGCGCGAGCGGGGCCTGGATGAGGTGAAGACCGAGATCGAGATACGACACACCAATGACGAGATCGCCAAGCGGCTGAAGACCAAGGCCGACGCCATGATCGAGAAGCTGAAGACAGGGGGCTCGTTGAAGGACATCGCCGCGCAAGACGAGCTCAAGGTGGAAACCGCCGCCAGCGTCAAGCGCGGCGATCCGACGGAAAATCTTTCTGCTGTGACGATCAACGCGATTTTCCGAACGCCCAAGGGCGCGGCCGGCTCCGCCGAGGGCGTGCAGGCAACGCAGCGCGTGCTGTTCCGGGTCCAGGACATAAAAGTGCCAGAACTGGATATGGATTCACCCGATGCCAAGCGCATTTCTGACGAATTGCGCCGCGCCCTTGCCGACGAATTGCTCGCCGGCTACGCGGAGCGACTGGAGCGTGACGTCGGGGTCACGATCAACCCGAGCGCCTTGAATCAAGTCACCGGCGGCGGCAGCACGAACTGAGCGTTCCGATGCAGATCGAACCATCGGCAGAGGATTTCGCCGAGCGCTACGCGCGCGGCGAAGCGCAGGTGGTTTGGACCACGTTGGTCGCCGACCTGGAAACACCGGTTTCCGCCTTCATAAAAATCGCCAGCGGCAAGCCGATGAGCTTCCTCTTGGAATCGGTGGAAGGCGGCGACACCCGCGGCCGCTATTCCATCATCGGACTTGAACCGGATCTCGTGTGGCGCACGCAAGGCGCCAAAGCCGAGATCAATCGTGCCGCGCGCAATAAGCCTGATGGCTTCTCGCCCTGCCCACAGCCACCGCTGCAGGCCTTGCGCGCATTGCTCAAGGAAAGCCGCATCAGCCTGCCGGAAAAGCTGCCGCCGATGGCGGCAGGCGTCTTTGGCTATCTGGGCTATGACATGGTGCGGCTGATGGAGGAATTGCCGGCGCCCAATCCCGACCCTATCGGTATTCCGGATGCCGTGCTCATTCGTCCGACGCTGGTGATCATTTTCGACGCGGTGGAGGACACGCTCACCGTTGTGACGCCGGTGCGTCCTCAACAGGGTGTCGCCGCCAAGGCGGCGCTGGCGGGTGCACAAGAGCGTCTGGCGCAAATCGTCGACGCACTTGACCGTCCGCTCGATAAGGAAGCCGCCCAAGCCGACACTGGTCCGCTGACATCGGCACCCGTTTCCAACACGCCTGCTGCCGACTACCGCCAAATGGTCCTGAAGGCGAAGGAATACATTGCCGCTGGCGACGTGTTCCAGGTCGTCCTCGCGCAGCGTTTCGAAGCGCCCTACGCGCTTCCGCCTTTTTCGCTTTACCGCGCGCTGCGCCGGGTCAATCCGTCGCCTTATCTCTATTTCATTGATCTTGGTGATTTCGCGCTTACCGGTTCGAGCCCGGAAATCTTGGTGAAGGTGGAGAATGGGAAAGTCACCATCCGCCCGATCGCCGGCACGCGGCCGCGTGGCGCGAGCCCGCACGAGGATAAGGCAATGGAGGATGAGCTCCTTGCCGATCCGAAAGAGCGCGCGGAACATCTTATGCTGCTCGATCTCGGCCGAAATGACGTGGGCCGCGTCGCTGAGATCGGCACCGTGAAGGTCACGGACCAGTTCTTCGTCGAGCGCTACAGCCACGTGATGCATATCGTTTCCAATGTGGAAGGCCGGCTTGGCGCCAAATACGACGCCATCGATGCACTCGCCGGGGGATTTCCCGCCGGCACGGTCTCCGGCGCGCCAAAAGTGCGCGCGATGGAAATCATCGACGAATTGGAGAAGGAAAAACGCGGGCTTTACGCCGGCGCGGTCGGTTATTTCTCCGCCGCGGGGGAGATGGATACCTGCATCGTGCTGCGTACCGCCTTGGTGAAGGACGGCGTAATGTATGTGCAGGCCGGTGCCGGCATTGTTGCCGACTCCAATCCGGAGGCCGAGCAGCAGGAATGCGTCAACAAGGCCAAGGCGCTGTTCCGCGCGGCGGAGGAAGCGCGGCGTTTCGCCAGCAGCGCCAAACGGGGGCAGTAAGCCGAAACGATATTGGGAGACGGCCATGTCGCACGATCGCTCTGCCAGATGGAAGCACGATGGCGTCCGGGTGATCCCAGCTCATTCGCTCGACCCCAATACCGCGCAGACGCCTGGGATGCACCGCAAGGCGGCAATCAATCTTGCGCGCGCGGGTGCGCAAAAGCTGTGGGCCGGCACCGTCGCGATTGAGCCTAATGCGAAAACCGGAGCGCATCACCACGGCGAGCTTGAGAGTATTATCTATGTCGTGCGCGGCAGGGCCCGAATGCGTTGGGGCGAACGCCTCGAATTCGTCGCCGAAGCTGGCCCCGGCGATTTTATCTTCGTGCCACCTTATGTGCCGCATCAGGAGATCAATGCGAGCACGAGCGAGCCGCTCGAATGCGTCGTGGTGCGCAGCGATAACGAAGCGGTCGTGGTGAACCTCGACATCGCGCCGGCCGAGCAGCCGGACGAAGTAAAGTGGATCGATCCAATCCATAAGGCATGATGGCCCGGCGTACCCAGCCGCCTTGACCCTCTTGGGGGTGGCCGTCTAAGACCTTGAGCGCACAAGAAAACGGCCGCCATGATCCTGCTGATCGACAACTACGACAGCTTTACCTTCAACCTGTTCCATTACTTGGGCGGGCTGGGGGCGGATGTGGTCGTGCATCGCAACGACAAGATTACAGTGAAAGATGTCCTCACTGCCGATCCGGAAGCGATCGTATTGTCGCCAGGACCCTGCACGCCCAACGATGCCGGCATCTGCCTCGATCTGATCAAGCATGCGGCGGCCAGTATTCCGATCTTCGGCGTTTGCCTGGGTCACCAGGCCATCGGGCAGGTTTTCGGCGGCGAGGTGGTGCGCGCGCCGGTGCCGGTGCACGGCAAATTGTCCGAGGTGAACCACAAAGGCCAAAGTGTGTTTCGCGGCATCAACGGACCGTTCAAGGCGACGCGCTATCACTCGCTCGTCGTGGACCGCAAAAGCATGCCGCGGGAGCTTTCCGTCACCGCCGAAACCGACGACGGGCTGGTTATGGGATTGGCACACAGCAAACTTCCGGTGCACGGCGTTCAGTTTCATCCCGAGAGCATCGCTTCGGAACACGGTCATCTGATTTTGGCGAATTTTCTGCAGCTCACCGCCGACTGGAATGCGAAGCAAGGACGCGGCAAGAACGCGACGCGCAAGCCGGGACATTGAGGGGGCGGACGTGACCGACGATTTCAAAGCGCTCATCGGCAAGGTGGCGACCGGCGCTACCTTGAGCCGTGACGAAGCCGCCAAAGCTTTCGACCTGATGATGTCCGGCGCGGCGACGCCATCGCAGATGGGCGGGCTGTTAATGGCGCTGCGCGTGCGCGGCGAAACCATCGACGAGATCACCGGCGCGGTGAGCACGATGCGCGCGAAAATGCTGCGCGTGGAAGCGCCAGCGGACGCTATCGATGTGGTCGGTACCGGCGGCGATGCCTCCAGCACCTACAATATCTCTACTTGCGCAGCGCTGATCGTTGCGGGCGCCGGCGTGCCGGTCGCCAAGCATGGCAACCGCGCCCTCTCCTCACGTTCCGGCGCGGCCGACGTGCTGGTGGCGCTCGGGGTCAAGATCGAGCTGACGCCTGAACAGGTGTCGCGCTGCATCCGTGAGGCCGGCATCGGATTTATGTTCGCGCCCGCGCATCATCCCGCGATGAAGAATGTTGCGGCGACTCGCGTGGAACTCGGCACGCGCACCATCTTCAACCTGCTTGGCCCGCTGTCTAACCCGGCCGGCGTGAAGCGGCAGATGGTCGGCGTGTTCTCCAAACAATGGGTGGAGCCGCTGGCGGAAGCGTTAAAAAACCTCGGATCTGAAAGCGCCTGGGTCGTGCACGGCTCCGACGGGCTTGACGAAATCACCATTTGTGGGCGCACCAGCGTCGCGGCCCTGGAGAATGGAAAGGTGCGCGTCTTCGATATCGCCCCCGAGGACGTGGGTCTTGCTCGCTGCAAGCCGGACGACCTGCGCGGCGGCGATGCGGAAGCCAATGCGGCCGCGCTGCTCGACGTGCTGAAAGGCGCAAAGAGCCCGCACCGCGATGTGTCGGTGATAAATGCCGGCGCGGCACTGGTCGTTGCGGGCAAAGCTGCCAATTTGAAGGACGCGGTGGCGCTGGCGCAGCAGTCCATCGATTCCGGCGAGGCCAAGAAAAGACTCGACCGCCTCGCTGCTGTATCGCAGGCGTGATCCATGGCCGACATTCTCACCCAAATCGAAGCTTATAAGCGCAAAGAGATCGACGCGGCCAAGCGTCGCCGCCCGCTCGGCACGATTGAGGCGGAAGCGCGCGCCGTCTCCTCCCCGCGCGGTTTTTTGCACGCCATCGAGCGCAAGCTTGCGGCCGGCGACTACGCGCTGATCGCCGAGATCAAGAAGGCGAGCCCATCCAAGGGACTGATCCGTGCCGATTTCGATCCGCCATCGCTCGCGCGCGCCTATGCGGCGGGCGGCGCGGCCTGCCTCTCGGTCCTCACCGATGCGCCTTCGTTTCAGGGCCACCCCGATTTTCTCGGCGCCGCACGGGCGGCTACGTCGCTGCCGGTGCTGCGCAAGGATTTCCTGTACGACCCCTATCAAGTGGTGGAGGCGCGTGCCTGGGGTGCCGACTGCATCTTGATCATCATGGCGGTGGTGGACGACGCTACAGCGGAAGAGCTGGAAGACGTTGCTTCCGCCCACGGCATGGACGTGCTGCTGGAAGTGCACAACGAGGATGAGCTCGCGCGCGCGCTGAAACTGAAATCGCGCCTGATCGGGATCAATAACCGTGACCTGAAAACGTTCGAGACGACACTTGCGGTGAGCGAGCGGCTTGCGCCAATGCTGCCTAAGGACCGTGTGGCGGTGGGCGAGAGCGGGCTGTTTGGCCCCGCCGATCTGGCGAGGCTGCAGCGGGTAGGCATCTCGGCGTTTCTGGTGGGTGAGAGCCTGATGCGGCAGCCCGATGTGGAAGCCGCGACCAGGGCACTGCTTCGCCGCGACGTAGCGGATGCGAGGTAGCGATGGCGCGCGAGGGCAAGCTCACTCATCTCGGCAGTAGCGGGGAGGCGCGCATGGTCGATGTCTCGGACAAAGACGCCACGGAACGCGTCGCGACCGCCGAAGGCCGTGTGGTCATGACCGCCAAAACGCTTGATCTTGTGCTCAGCGGTGACTCCAAGAAAGGCGACGTGCTGGGCGCCGGCCGCATCGCAGGGATTATGGCGGCCAAAAAGACGCATCAACTTATTCCGCTTTGTCATCCGCTGCCGATTACCAAGGTTGAGGTGGAGATAATGCCCGACCACACGCTGCCCGGCCTGATCGTGCGCGCCACGGTCAAGGTTACCGGCCAGACCGGCGTGGAGATGGAAGCGCTGACCGCGGTATCGGTCGCCTGCCTGACGATCTATGACATGGTCAAGGCGGTGGAGCGCGACATGACCATCGAAGGCATCCACCTGATCGAGAAGCGCGGAGGGAAATCCGGGCACTATCGCGCGAAGGAGTAAGCCGTGGCTTTGCTGCCGGTGGGCGATGCGCTTTCGCGGATATTGGAAAATGCAGCGCCACTGCCGGCGGAGCACGTTCCGCTCGCGGAAGCAGGTGGGCGCGTCCTCGCCGCCGATGTTGCGGCGCGTACCACACAGCCGCCGGCCGACCTATCCGCCATGGACGGATATGCGGTTCGCGCCGATGATGTTGCGAGCGTCCCCGCAACATTGAAGGTCATCGGTGAAGTCGCGGCCGGACATCCGTTCGCTGTGCCGGTTGCTGCAGGCGAAGCGGCGCGCATCTTTACCGGCGGGGTTCTGCCAGCCGGCACCGATACCGTTGTCATTCAGGAAAACACCGCACGTCAGGGCAATGTGGTGGTGATCAGCGCATCGGTAGCGCGCGGAAAAAATGTTCGCGCCTGCGGACTCGATTTCAAGCAAGGCGATGTGCTGTTGCCGAAAGGCCGCCGCCTGACCGCCCGCGACTTGATGCTGGCGGCGGCAATGAACCACCCGACCGTGCTGCTGCATCGCGTCCCGAAAATCGCGGTGCTGGGTACTGGCGATGAGCTGCAGCTGCCGGGCTCCGAACTGAGGCCCGGCCAGGTCGTCTATTCCAACGGCTTCGCGCTCTGCGCGCTGGCGCGTCAGGAAGGCGCAACAGCGGTCGATCTCGGCATTGCGCCCGACCGCATGGATGCCATCGCCGGTGCCGTGCGGCGCGCGCGCGAGGTCGGCGCCGACATTCTTGTGACGGCGGGCGGCGCATCGGTCGGGGATCATGATCTGGTGCAGCAAAGCATGGCAAACGAAGGCCTCACCCTCTCCTTCTGGAAAGTCGCCCTCCGCCCCGGCCGGCCGGTGATGCATGGACGACTCGGCGGCATGCATGTGCTCGGCGTGCCCGGCAACCCGGTCTCCTCCTATGTTTGCGCTTTGCTGTTTCTTGTCCCGCTCATCCGGCGGCTGTCGGGACGCACAGATTTATCTGCCGCGTCCGAGTCGGCGGTGCTGGGCAGCGATTTGCCGGCGAATGACGAGCGGATGGATTTCCTGCGGGCCACCCTGAGCCTCGGGCCCAACGGCGTGCCGGTGGCGACGCCACTGCCAATCCAAGACTCCTCGATGATGGCGGCTCTGGCGAAGGCCGACTGCCTGCTGATTCGGGAAGCGCATGCTCCGGCGCTTTCGTCCGGTAAAGAATGTCCCATCGTTAAGCTGCGGTTTTAGCGGCCCGCCGCATTCTTCATCCGAAATTAAAAGGTTGCGGAACACATATCGAACAGATAGGGTATGTTCATGCTTTGTTTCCGACCCTGTCCCGCGGTTACCAGCCTTTTCCGGGAGAAGAGCCAGCGATGCTGACGCGCAAACAATTCGAACTCCTCCGCTTCATTCATGAGCGCCTCAAGGAGGCCGGCGTGCCGCCGTCCTTTGATGAGATGAAGGACGCGCTGGACCTGCGGTCCAAGTCCGGCATTCACCGCCTGATCACGGCGCTGGAGGAGCGCGGCTTCATTCGCCGTCTGCCAAACCGCGCGCGCGCCATCGAGGTCATCAAGCTCCCCGAGAGCGTCGCCCACGGAATGAGCGGAGGCGGCAACGGCCGGCGCGGCTTTACTCCGAGCGTCATCGAAGGCGATCTCGGTCGCGTACGGCAACTTGCCGCCGATGACGAAGGCAGTGGCCGCCCGATCTCCGTGCCGGTCATGGGCCGGATCGCCGCCGGCACGCCGATCGAGGCGATCCAGACCCGCACCCACACCATCAACATGCCGCCGGATCTGCTCACGTCCGGCGAGCATTTCGCCCTCGAGGTGCGCGGCGACTCCATGATCGAGGCCGGCATCCTCGATGGCGACACGGCGCTCATCAAACGCAGCGAGGCTGCCGAGACCGGCGACATCGTCGTGGCGCTCATCGACGACGAGGAGGCGACGCTGAAGCGCTTCCGCCGCCGCGGCGCTTCGATCGCGCTTGAGCCCGCCAACACCGCCTATGAAGTCCGCATCCTTCCGCCGAACCGGGTCCGTATTCAGGGCAAGCTGGTCGGCCTGTTCCGCAAGTACTGATCGCTCGTTGAGAGCCTCGGGATGGCCGGGCGTCTCCCCGGCCATTTCGATTCTAGAGCGATGCCCGGTGCTGGTCGCCCGCGCTAAATTGCAGGGCAAGATTCGCAAATCTCTGTCCGGCGTTCGCAAACGAGCCGCACCGCCTTGGGCTAAGCCCAGCCGGGTCTCGGGCATCACAACCCCGTCCGAGGCTCCGGCGGCCTTGGCCTCCCGACAGGGCACCCCCCTCGGGAGCGCCGGGGCCGTTCGTCGGTTTGCGATGACCTCGCTACAGCGGCCGAGAACCGACGCGCCGATGCCTTCCTCAGGATGGGAGGGAAATTTAATCACCCGGCTCCAGATCCTCCGTGCGCGGCGTGGCATCGCGTGCGGCGGGCGTCCGCCTGACGCGGATTCTGCATCGGCGATCGGCGGCGTCGCGGGCGCCCAGGGGCGGTCGTAGCCGGGTGGCCGCGTCGGCGTGATGGCGAAGCCGTCCCCCGCCCGTCGCAAGCTCACCGCGCCGGTTCGCAGCCGCGACTGCCGGTCGCTTACGACCGATGCGCATGATGATGGACCATTACCGGCCGTGACCAAAACTGCCGCGCGGCGACAATCGTCCTCAAAGGCTTCCGGCGACAGCGCCAGGGCGACGAAGCGGCCATCTGCCAGGCGCGTCACGCACCCTGCAGCATCGCATTTTGTTCCTTCCGGCAGGCTCGGGTCACCCGGCGCGCGCGCGTCGCCATCCGCAGCGAGCCATTCACGAACTGCGAAACTGTCGCTTCCGGTCTTGATCACCGCCAAACGGCCATCGTTGGCACGCGCAGCAACGACGCGGCCGTCGGAAGCGACGAATATGTCGGGGGACGGTGTCGCCAGCGCCCATACACTGGCAACGACGACGGCAATACCGCCGCTCCAGCGCAAGGGCGTACGCAGAAGGCAGACGAGCAACAGGCCGGCAGTGCCGAGGACCAAGGGACCGATACCGAAAGCGCTGATGCGTCCCACCGCGCCGGGTAGTCCGGCGACCCATAAGGCCACCGCGTCCATCCACCCGATGCCCTCTCCGCTAGTCAAGTTGATTTCAGACGATTTTTCGGCCCCCTTGGGTCTCTACCCACAAGCTAAAACCCATGTTTGCTCCCGGTCGCTGAATTAGGGATAGTTGGACTTGCATCCTTTTAATCAGGTGGTCGTGGGTTCGAGTCCCACCGCGCTCACCAGTAAAATCAAGGGTTTCTTTCACTTTACTTATTTGGCCCTGACCTCAAATAAGGGATTTTTGGTGGTGTTTGCTCACCGCCGAACGCGCTCCTAGCTCGGCGGCCCGTCCAATGAGAATGTGCGGCGGGCGGTGGCACCATGACTGCCGCGCCGTGCAGAACGATAGGGGTGAACGATGACACTGGGCAAAACACGACAAGGGTAGCGGGGGCTATGTCTGACGAGAAGCACGCACCTGCATGGATCGACCCAGAGAAAAATCTGCCTCGTTGGAAGAAGGCTTTGAGGGCTGTACGAGTTTGGAGCTTGACGCTGATTATCACTTACGTCGTGTTTGCCTACTACATCGAAAGTTGCGAAATGCCGTCCTATCAATGTAGATCCGTGCTCTGGGTTCACCTTGGCTGGCTGTTAAATTGGATTGGCCGGATTATTGGCCTGTCGTGAGCCAATGAATAAAATACTCGCTGGCTAACTGTCAGAAAGTGCAGAAGGCAAGTGTTATGGCTCCACCAGACAAGTCGATCGACGCAGCCATCGGGGGCGCCGGTGGTGTACATTTTTTTAACGGCATTCTCACCGAGTTCGGCGCACCAAAACTCGGCGAGTTAAAGGAATGTAACGCGCCGGAGGTGCCGGAATTTCCCAATCACCTCGCCAATACCATTTTAAATTCGATCTTTTTATCTATCGAGTTTCCGCCCTCGGCCCAGCCGTATGTTTTGAATTTTCTTCGAAGAATGGAAACAGCGGTCAGCGAATACAGGCTCGGCCGTTTATTATTGATGGACTACGTGCAAGAGGTGCCTCGGCGGAACAACCACTTTCTCCGCGCGATGCGGGCTCTCTCGCATTTTGAACAGAGTGCTGCTGCTCTGTATCAAGCTGCGGAATTGACCAGACCAATAACTAAGATGGAGCTTTTTAAAAAGGGTGACGGGTCGCCCATGGACCACCTCAACAAGATTTACAATCGAAGCAGGCATTTCGAACAGGGCGTGGGGGAGCCAGGACCGCCCCCCGCTGTACCAGTTTGGCTGACAAACGAAGGTTTAGAATGCCCCAATTGCACGCTTACCTTCGCTGAGATGCACGAGATCATCGTGGACCTGACTAAATGCGCAGAGTTGGTAGCCATCGAACTGCCCAAACATGTAGAAGAGAAGCGCAAAGCCAGTGCCGGGAACGCCAGCGCGAGCCAATCGCCTGACGCCTAAAAGAGCGAATGAAGCGCGTCGAGCCGGTACATGAACCCATGGTGATTACGCGAGGCGAGAAATCGCTTAGCCCCAAACAAATTGACGCGATTCTCGCGCGGCGACTGCGGAAATATGACAAGTTCAGTTTTCTGGAGAGCTTCGCCATGTTCATGGGCAAGGCCCAAATCGTTGAAATGGGACTGAAGAATATTCTCATGGACAAGTATGGCTACGACGAAGAAAGGATCGAACGCTGGGCGCTTGGGCGCGTAATTAAAGAATTACGCGAATGCGGTTTGCGGCAAGATTTTGTTGGCTTGATGGAAGAGCTAAAAGAACAACGCAACTACATTGCACATGAATTGCTGGCCAACGACGCGCTACTTCGACCCCTGGCAGGTAAGAGTGCGCAGCGCTTTGCGTGGAAGTCGCTCAGCCGTGGTCTGTATTTAGTAGAATACGCGATTGTGGTGCACGATTTCCTCTTTGGCGAACGCCGGGCGCGTGCACGACGAGTACGCAGCGCTGACTAAAGCTCCAAGGAGTGTAGCCTCGCATGAAATGGGTTCTGGTGGTAATGGTGTTTGGCACCGCGCCTGTCAAAACGGATCTCGTCTTCAATACGATTGATGAATGTCTGAGAGCAGAGCAGCAGATGCGTGACGAGTACTCTCGCGCGTACAATAACTGGCTTCAATGGGCGCTCAAAAATCAGAAGGAAGCCGGATACCCTAAAAGCGAGGATTTTGCGCAAAAGAGGCTTGGCCTCCACAACACGGCAACGTGCGTTACGCAAATCGGCGTTCTGAGGGGGTGCGACGCATCTACCCGCGAGTGGCGATGAACCTGCGACTCAGATGAAGCGCAAAGCCAAGAGCAAATCTCGCTGACGACAACCGCGCCGGTTCTGGGTTCTCAGCCCTGATCTCACGGGAAGCAAGGGGGAGGACAATGACACAAACTGCCAAGATCGCGTTCGGTCTTGCCGCTGCCGCGCTCGTTGTATTCGCGTGGATGTACCGGCTCGACGCAACTAGCGCGGGGACGTTTGTTGCGCTTGTGACCGACCGATGAACGGGGAAGGTTTACCACTGCAACCTCAACTCATGCACGCAACTCTATCCGGAATAAAAAACTGACCCCTGCTCTCGGGAGTTCAATCTTGGCCGCTATTGTCGGCTGAACACCACGGCTCCCGCTTAGGGCATCGGACGCGGCTGCAATGAAACGGCTTGGCTAGTCCGTCAGCGATCAGCAAACCCGCAACGTCTTTGCCGGTCACTTTTAGGACACCGCAGGCGCGCCCAAAGTTGCAGGCTTGCGTTCCTTCCGTGCCTGGAGGGCAAGCACACGGGACTAGCGCTAGGTCGAGGCCACCGCCGGCAACAAGCTGACGCAGCTTGCCCGTCGCCCTGGCTGCCAATTTTCGCTCCGCCTCACAACCAGCATTCAATCCGCCTTCCGGCGTGTCGAAGCCGACTAGTCGAACGGTCCGGCCTCTCGCGCTGATGGTGTCGCCGTCAACGACTTGGATAGCGCCGGATGGGATGGGGTCAGCCGTCGCGCTCGACGCTATCAGGAGCAAGACGCTGGCGAGAACCGAAATCCTCATCGGGGTTAGTCCAGCTTCGGGTGCGCAACGGTTTATTTGTGGGCCACACAGCAGGTCGGTTCAGCCAGCCCGACGATGAACATTTACCTCAAATTGTGAATGCATTCGTCCACGCTTGGCAACCGCCCTGCCGTAGACTCACTTTAATCGCGACAGGTGGGATAGACCATGAAACGCGTTCTCCTTTCGCTGGCGTTATGCTCAGCGCTTGCAGCAGTGCCTTGCTCCGCCGCCGAAAAGCTGGCTGTCGTCGGCACCGGAGATGGCACCGAGATTCTGAAGGCAGTTGGCGCTGCCTTCACCTCCGAAAATCCTGAAATCACAATAGACGTTCCGCCCAGCATTCATTCTGCCGGAGGTATCCGGGCAGTTGCACAGGGCGATGCGATTGTTGGCCGGATCGCTCGTCCCCTGAAGCCAGACGAGCTGGGATTCGGTATCCGCGTCATACCCATTTTTCGCCAGCCAACAGTTTTCTTCGCACATCCTTCCGCGAAAGTGAAAAGCTTAACCGCTGACCAGCTCGTCGGCATCTTCAACGGGACCGTCAGGAATTGGAATGAGGTCGGTGGTGCTGACCTTCGTGTGCGAGTGGTTCGTCGTGAGACAGTTGACAGCTCACTGGCCGTGTTACGGGACACATTACCAGGTTGGAAAGAGCTTCAGTTCGACAAGAATCGGTCCAAGCTAGCTGTGACGACACAGGAGGGTTTTGATTCCGTCCAGAAGAATGAAGGCGCAATTGGATTTGGGCCTTATAGCCGAGATTTGGATCAGCGGTTCACCGTCCTGCGACTTAATGGAATATCCCCGACCGATCCGAACTATCCCAGCGCCGTCACGCTTTCACTGATTTACCGGGACGCGACCGTAACCAAGGCAGCTCGCAAATTCATCGATTTTGTTTTCACACAGAAAGCTCAAGACGTCGTGCGCGAACTTGGCGGAGTTCCAGTGCCGAGTAAACGGGAGTTGATGTGAACAATTTGGATCTCCGCGATGACGGAATCCATCGGACGCCCAAGGATGGCCGCTTCTGAATAACCCGCCAAGCCTTTGATGCGCCTGAGGGGCAATCGGCCGCCTTTTTCCAACGAACCAATCACGCGACTCCACAAACCGTGCGATCCCGGCTAGGCGACCACAGTAAAAGCCCCACGCATCGTTGGAACGCGACTATTGGTCGCTTAGCGCCTGGCCGGGCCGGGTGTCACTAGGATTAAGGCGGAGGTGTCACAGTGGCCAAGCAATGAAACCGCGAACAGGTCCGGATTGGCCTACCATCCTGGCCTTCGGCGTGTTGGCAGCATTTTTTCTTTTGGGTCTGTTGAGTTACCTCAACACGAAATCGATCGAGTAGCGCGGGATCCCGCGGCCCGTCGTCGATCTGCCGGCCGATGATCTTATGCATTTACGCAACGCTCACGCTAACCAACCTTCCACTACCAACGCGCGGCAAAGCTGATCGGTTGCGTGTTCCAGATCGAGCTTTTTCCCGGTGCGCTGCGCCTTCAGCAGCAATTCGGCGGCATGTAGCCAGATGTCTTTGCCCTGCCGGTGCGGCGGCAGCCGCTCGGTCATCAAGCGCGCCGCTTGCGCCATCGTGCTGATAACATCGCCGTCCCGCAGCTTGATTGGATGGGCCAAGGCGCGATTCCAGTCGGTAGGCTTGGCAGTTTTTCTAGCCATCACTTTTCCGGCTTTACTGAACCGGCGGCGAGCAGCTTTTCCCAGTTCGCTTTGAACGCCGCCCCGCCGCAGCGAGATCATCGGCAAGACCCTGGACCACCGGCTGTCAGAGTCTACGGCATTGGTCTTCTTTGTTCCCTTGAACGGTGTTGTTGCCGCCGGTCGGCGCAGGAACATTCTCCTTGCACTGTAGATTTCCGTCAATCAGGTTCCTGCGGATAGAAACGCCGCCTGTGTTCTGGAAAACCTGCACGTTGCCACCAACCCGGTTTCGCAAAACAGCAAGCGGTCTGTTGTTGGAGTCATACAGGATGTCGGAATTGATGCGGCTGTCGGAGACTACTGCCGCACCGCCTTGAACAATTTGAACCGAGCCGACCACCCGCGAGGTATCCAGCACCTCAACCCTACGCGCATTTTCTGCCTGCACATTTCCTATCACTACCACATCTTCGGCAAAAAGCGTTGCCCTTGCCTGGACTGTAATGGTTCCTTTCACTCTGGTTCCAAGTAATTTGCAGGTAGCGTCCTGTGGCACCCGAACATTGTCCAACGTGATGGCTCCGATGGTCCCTCTGCAAACGCGCTCTTCGGCCTCTGCGCTTCCAATCGGCAACGTAAGCAATGCAACGACAGCGAGGCCAATCGCCGGCGCTGTTTTGAAGCTGATCATGATCGATGATTCCTTGCTGTGGCTGCGGCAGATGCGCCCCCCACGGGGCGTCGCGCACACCCGGGCCGATAAACCCTGCAAGGATTGTGAGTTCCAACTTTGCCCAGGTCAGTGACCAAAGGACGCACTAAAGGGAGTTATAATCCTCTGCGTTCTTAGCCTTGTTAAAGCAGCAGGGCGGCGCCAGGGGTTGGATTAATCTGCGGAAACAAAAGGGCGCCCGCCTATACGCGAATTGAGGACGGCACTTTTTATGCGCGCTAGTGCGCAAAGATCAGGTACCCAATCCAGCCCACAATCACGATCACAACGAAAATAGAAAACGCAACCGACAAGAAATCTACAGGTTGCGGCTTTCGGCTCGAGCGGAATGCCATAGAAGCCTCCGATGGCGGCCTACAGGAGGCCCATGACAACATCGCCGCCATCCGCAAATTCCTAAATCTGCCTTGAGCAAGAACAGCACTCGCTTGGCAAAACAGGCGGGGCCGGTCGTCCCGGCGCGCCAGCAAAGCTACCGGCCCGCCGCCAACTGAGGCGACCTACCCACCGTTCCTTTTCTTGTGCTTAAGAGTTGCAAGATTAACAATCATATCGGTCAGATGCTTCGCTGCGTCAGTGACCGCGTGACCCTCAGCCGTAAGGCGCTCAATCGTAACTCCCTGCTTGGCAATCGCGCCCTCCGTATACTTGATCAGGTGGTCGAGTGGAGGCTCTGGCCCGGTAGGATTTGATTGAGTGATCAACATAACATTCTCCCTGTGTTCAGGCGGGAGCGCAGTCGCGTCTCTCAGTCACCGACGCCCGTTGTTGTTAGTTCTTGGCCGGTGATGGCGAACTGTGCGCCTTTCATCCGCAGTTAGCGAGCTAAATCAAAACCGAAACGCAACCGCCACCAGCCCGCCGCACCCGCGGCGGGCTTTTTGTAGGAACGACTAGCTAGGCGGTTACCTGGGGGCCAACGGCCACTCCCCTCGTAAAAGGCCGTCGATACACAGGAAGGTGTCTGCAATGGTGCGCGTTGTAGATGAGCCAAAATCAGCTATCTCGAGGGTGGGGCTGCTGGCTGCGATTCCACCGAACAAAAACCCGAAACGACTGAACCAGTGGCGTCTCAAAAAACCCGCGCGGACCTTGTATGACCTAACATCCAGCCTGAAGGTTTCATGTTTCGGTATTTGATGCCACCCACTCCGTGGGCTTTCCTTGCCGATACTGCCGGCATTCCAAATAGCGATAACCTGCCATCGATCAATTGGTATACGCCCCCAGACGCTGCCGTCCGAACTCAAATCGTCAATCGGCTCACGAGTTCCGGTCCCGTACGCGCCTTCATAAGATTGCAGGGCGCGGCCCCAAGAACGGCAATCGTCCGAACTGACGCGCTCGACTTTCATGGTTGCCTCCGGGGCGCCGGGGCGAGTTCTTCTTTCGCGCGCGTGTGCGCAACGCGAAAGGCCGGCGATCACCGCGCCGTCTGTCCAGACGATATTATCGCCCCGAAACCGACCGCGCCATAGCACAGGGCAAATAGAGCCCGCTGCGCACCTTTGCGGCGGGTTGTAGTTCGCGCTCAATCAGCGGAGTGATGACGGCCATGTCCCATCGGCCTTTCGGGTCCGTAGAGCTCGCATGCGGCCGAACCTGGTAACCTTTTTCGGCGGCGCTCTCGATCGCAGCGTGGACGATGGCGTGGAATTGTTGCCGGCATTTCTCAGTGTCATTGGCGGCCCGTATCTCGAACGCATCATTGCTGATGCGTTCCACCCGATGAAAATCCGACCCCTTCATCAATTGATCGATAGTCACAGTTCACACCTTGGAAGGCGTCGGGTTTCGGCGCCGGACAGCATAACCTAGGTATAACGGCCCGTCGCACGTCGCGCCGCGCTTTTTGCCGCGGGTTAATACAGCGACGCGCTTTTACAAGATGTCGAAATCAACGCGTTCGTTTATCGCAACCGCAAATTCCTCGGCATTCCGTGCGTAAAGGTCCAGCTTCAAGATCGTGCCATCGCGGAAACGCAGGTGAAACAATCCGCTTAAGGCGCGACGCCAGACATCGAAGTCGCTCATGTCTTGAACGATATCGCGCCCTCGTTCGCGCCACCGGATTGCCGTTCCACGCCAGCGCAAGCCCATGCGGCGTAGCCGGACCATATAGAATCCGCTCACCGCCGCACTTATGCCAAAGGCGAAGATGAGTAGTAGCGCATAGCGCATCTGTACTTCAGCATCGCGACGCGCTGAACCGACGAAGAGCCAGACCCAGCTCACCAGCGTCGCGAAAGCCCAGGAGCCGAGGAAGCAAAACCAATGCGTTCCGCCCGGGCTGACCACGCGCCAGCCTGGGAAGTGTGACGGGGCCGCGCGGAGCACAGCGGCCAACGCAACTACACAGACAACATGCACGGCGCCGACCAGCGCCAGTGGCAATGGCGTGACGTAATCCTGCAGCAGCATGGCCTATCCTTATCCCTACTACTTTGGGGATAGCCAAAATCTGCTTAACGATTGCTAAGCGCCGTCCGCGCAGCTTGCGCTGGAAGGCCGTGGCCCAGCGCCTTTGGCTGGAATGCGGCAGATACCCGGTAATTATTTTAATCGCAGTTGGTGCCGGCGCTCATTGCGGCTGCGCATATGCCTTCGATCTGCTGCTGGTCGATGGCGAGGACATCCGCAACGTGCCCCTGACTGCAAGTTGCTCCGCAAGGCCAAGCCTGGCATTCGGTTGAGTGAGTGTATCGAAGCCGATGGCGACCGTCTTTGCCCATGCCTGCAAGCTGGGGCTGGGGGGAATTGTGTCCAAGCGCGTAAACGCGCCTTACCTTCAGGCCGGGCGAAGTGCTGGATAAAGACGAAGAACAAGAACGCAGCGGCCTATATGCGCGTAGAGGATGGGACGTTCTAGCGGACCAATGCGGTACGCCCGCCCCCTATGACCCGAGCCTTAGAAATCAACCGCCCATCGCTGAAGTGTTGTTCCCGGCGAAGGCTATCTGGTTGTCAAAGTAGTAGGCCTTTGGGAGTGCCTTACTCACTGTACTGGGCTCCGGGTAGAGCTCTCTCCTAAATTGGAGAGCACTTGCCATCCGACGGCGCCAAACGCGCTCAAGCGTCTGATGGAATGTAAGCGGATAGGTAGGCATTCAACTCATATTGGGTGCTCGTCACCAAATAGCTTGGAATTGACAGCCCGCACACCTAAGAGTGATCGAGAAAGAAGGACATGGAAGTTATAGGACACTGAAACGCGCTGTCCTACCTGCCGCCATGCGGAACGCTATCTTTGCCGCCTTGCTGATCGCCGGAACTTACACATACCTGACCAGCAGGCGCGCCACCAAGGCGGGCTGGGTTTAGATATAGCAGAGGTGCTGGCCTGTTTCGACCCTTAATGGCCTAGTTTGAAATAAGAGGTGGCTTGTTTTCCCCAGGGTGTGTTTGGCCGCGTCAAACGAGACGTGCTCGCTTTCCGCGTGGAGCAGGTCGAGCAGCCGCGCCGACGCGGCTAGCTTGCCGACGGCCAGGCGTGCCCGCGCTTCGGAATCGATGAAAAGCATGGCGTGGGGCTTGCGGAAAGACCTCGATAAGTAGTCGGGGTGAATTCGCGCCCTCTCAGCGGCGGCCTTAAGCGTAGTCACGTCGCCGTTGAGCAGCAACGAAACCGCCTTTTTGACTTTTGCGGTTATGCGTTTTGGCCGGCCGCTGCGTCGATCGATCAGCGAGGGTCGCCGGCGGGAACCGGTGGTAGAGATACTTTTGCGAGCCCGGCCATCCGGGGAAACCCTCTTGCTGACACGCAAGAGGATGCGTCGTGCTGTCTGCGGTTCACAACGCACGGAGGCCTGACCTTTTCGCCAGAAGTGCCCGAAAACGGCACTGCGGCGGTCACCAGCTGAATAGCGCGCGGCCCAGCCGTGAACTAGGGCGTGTACTCATAAAAGGGGGACCTCCGCTTTTCCGTCTAAAGCAGACGTGCGCTGGTCAGCCCGGAATTTCGCCTTTTTGACGCATAGCCGCTGTGTGAGGATCACGCTGGATTGTTCGATATCTCTATCAGTTTCGAGAGCAGAACGTAAAGGATTGCGCACGATGCGCCGGCCATGCAGCCTTGGCTTCGTATAAGGTATTCACATCGCCCTGGTGCGGCTCGGCGCGGCCACGTTGGAAGTGCTCGGATTGGTAATCGCGTGAATATGGGCACGGACGATGAGGTCAGCATGTTTGATCGGCGAAGCTTCCTCGGACTTGGATCTTGTGCCGTAGCCTATGCGGCTCTGGGTGGCCAATCAGCGGGCGCCTACGGCACGCTGAGTTACCCCGGCGTCAATCTTGCCGGGGGGGAATTCGGCAAAGGCGATCGATTGAACTGGGATTACGTGTATCCATCGGAAAAGCAGGTCGCCTATTACGCATCACGCGGCTTTCGGCTTCTTCGTGTCCCGGTCAAGTCGAGCCGCTTGATCGTGAACGGCACGGCTAATCCAGTCGATATCAAGATCCTGCAATCGGTCGTCGCCGCGGCCGGAGCGCGGAACATGATTGTCGTTATCGACCTGCATGAATACGGGCTCAGGCCCGATGGCCAGCCTTTAAGTGAGGTCGACATTGGCGCCTTTCGCCGCAAGTGGAGAATCATAGCGGCTCAATTCCGCCTTGCACCAAACGTCTGGTTTGGATTGATGAACGAGCCGCACAAGCAAACACCAGAGCTGTGGTTCAGGTTAGCGAATGCCGGTATCGCTGGCGTTCGTGATAGCGCGCCGCAGCACTTCATCACTGTGATGGGCTCTCGATGGGGAACGGCAGACGGCTGGGTTCTCTCTGGCAATGCGGCAGCCAGCGCCATGCTGCGCGATCCTTCGAACAAACTGATCATAGAGATGCACCAGTACCTCGACAACGCGGGAGGCAACCCGGCTGTAGCCCCCGTGCCGGGGTTGGGTACGACCGCCTTGGAGGAGGCCACCAAATGGGCCCGCGCTCAGGGCAGAAAGTTGTTTTTGGGCGAATTCAGCACGACAGCGGACCCGGCCTATCTCGATGAAGGGCGGGCTCTTCTGCATCATATGTACGCAAATTCCGATGTGTGGATTGCGCACGCCTACTGGGCAGGCGGGTTGTGGTGGGCGGAGGGCCGCAGCAGCTACGGCTTCAGCCTCGAACCGGCCAGCCTGGATGACCCGGTTGACCGGGCGCAACTGCTGATGTTGCAAGAATTCATGTGAAGGGTCACGACGCCGGCGATCGGCGTTTCGCCGGTCGTGGTGAAGAGAAGGCCCCCTGCCCTTTATCCGGGGCATTCCTCATTGGTCCAAAAGCAGACGTGCCGAAAGCTAACCCGGATGTCCGCTTCTGAGGGTAGCGCGGACATCGCCAAGTCTGTGAGCGTTCTGGATTTATGAGTACACGCCCTACGGCGAATTGCTGATCGACATGGCCAAGGGTTCGGCCTGAAATGTAGTTGTGCCCGCGTGGCCTGCGCAGCACCTTCCGCAACATCGCTATCGGCGCGACAACACCAGTCGGATCAGCCGCTCGCTCGGCACGAAATCTCTGACCTTGAGCAGCGACCAGAGAACCGCCGTGAGCTTGCCTGCATGTTTCGCGGGACAGGTGAGGTCAGCTTGCTCGCGCCGCCAGCTGCCGTTCTGGAAGCGAAGCAGCTTGATGCGGAGCTGCCGCGCGACCTCGCGATCAGAAACACCGGGGAAGAACCGCGCCGCTTCGACCAACAGCTTGTCCCGCTCGTCAAGCAACAACCGAACCGCCGGCGTCCGGCCATGACCACGACAATCGACCGGCACAGCATCAGCGAGCGCGGCGTGACGCAATGGTTTCATCGTGCTGCGGCGGCGCTTACACGATGGGTGCGTTTTAATTAATTAGG
>CAVVSK010000004.1:0-93562 GCA_963750965.1 uncultured Alphaproteobacteria bacterium | reverse complement strand
GTCTGCTCCGCCCGCTGCTCGCACGGCTTCGCCCCAGCAGTCAGGTTGAAGGCGCTGTTGACCAGCGCGACATGCGAAAAGGCTTGTGGGAAATTCCCAACCAATCTGCCACTGCGAGGATCATATTCTTCGCTCAGCAGCCCAACATCATTGCATAAGCCGAGCAGCCGCTCGAATAACTTGCGCGCGTCGTCATGGCGTCCCAGCAGAATGTAAGCATCTACCATCCAGAAACTGCATGCGAGGAAAGCGCCCTCGCCGGGCGGCAAGCCGTCATCGGTGCTTTCAGTTGCATAACGCAAGACGAAACCGTCGACGGTGAGATGCCGTTCGATGGCTTCGACGGTGCCGCGGATGCGAGGATCCTGCGGCGGCAGGAAGCCGACTTCGGCAAGCAGAAGCAAGCTGGCGTCAAGCTCGGCACCGTCATAGGCCTGCACGAAGCTGCCCAGCTCTGCATTGTAGCCGCGTTGACAGACCTCCTCATGGATCTGCGTGCGCAATTGGCGCCAGCGTTCCAGGGGTCCGGGCAGATTAAATTGTTCCGCGCTCTTGATGGCGCGATCAAACGCCACCCAAGCCATGACTTTGGAATATGTGAAATGCCGGCGCGGGCCGCGCACTTCCCAGATACTTTCGTCCGGCTCATGCCATGCGTCCTCGAGCCTGCGCAGCATGGCAATCTGCAGATCCCAGCCTGACTCCAATGCCGCCAATCCGCCAAGCCTGGCTTGGTGAAAGGCGTCCATCACCTCACCATAAACATCCAGTTGCAGCTGGCGATGCGCGTCATTGCCGATGCGCACAGGCGCGGAATTTTCGTAACCCGGCAACCAGGGCACCTCCCATTCGGTCAGCCTCCGCTCGCCTGCGATGCCATACATGATCTGAATCTGGTCGGGACTGCCCGCCACCGCGCGGGCAAGCCAGGCTCGCCAGTCATGGGCTTCCTGGTAATAGTCGGCGTTCATCAGCGCCAGCAGCGTCAGGGTTGCGTCGCGAAGCCAGCAGAAGCGGTAGTCCCAATTGCGCTTCCCACCGAGATGCTCCGGCAAGGACGTGGTCGGCGCCGCCACGATGCCGCCGGTCGGCGCGTAGGTGAGCGCTTTCAGCGTAACCAGCGAGCGCACGACCGGCTCGGTACAAGCGCCCCTGCCGCGGCAGCGCGCTGACCATTCGGTCCAGAATTTTTCCGTTATGTTCAAAGCCTGCTTCGGATCCACCGGCTTCGGCGCCGGCAGATGGGAAGGTGCGTAGGTGAGCACGAAAGATACACTCTCCCCGGCGCTGACGGTGAAATCACCGACGGTGGTGAGGTTCTCGCCATGTAAATTCACGTCCGAGCAGAGCAGGACCATGTCAGGACCGGCAATGGCGCGGATGCCGCCGTCCGGGAGTCGCGTGACCCAAGGCACGATGGCGCCATAGCCGAACCGTAGGATCAGCTCGGTGTGCATCGCCACCTTGCCGCGTTCGCCCGTGACGATGCGCACGATGTCGGATCTGCCGTCACGCAGCGGCATGAAATCCGTGAGCTTGACCGCGCCCTCTTTGGTTTCGAACGTCGTTTCAAGGATGAGCGTGTCACCGCGGTACCGCCTGGTGATGCGCGCAGACGCCTCGCGCGGGCTGATCAGCCAACGTCCATGGTCGCGGGTACCGAGCAGCGCTGCGAAACAGGCGTCGGAGTCGAAGCGCGGCCAGCACAGCCAGTCCATGGAGCCGCCGCGCGACACCAGCACTGCGGTTTCGCAGTCGCCAATCAGGGCATAATCTTCGATGCGTTCGGCCATGTCAGGCTGCGATGTCGATGACTACTTTGATATCACCGCGGCGGTGCTCGAGCGCTTCCGGCCAGCGCTCGATCGGCACCCGCCGGCTGATGAGCCGGCGCAGCCAATCCTTATCGGCCTTGGCGAGTGCCCGCGCGGCTTCTTCATAATGCAGGCGATTGCCGTTGACGCTCCCGAAGACGACCTGATTATTCAGTACCAGTGTCCGATTTAGCGCGCCCACGTCGATTTCAGCCAAACGGCCGGCCGCCGTAACCCCCGCAAGGCAAACGATACCACTTGGCGCAACGTGCTGCAGCGCTCCGGTGATCACTGGCACAGCGCCCGTGCACTCGATAAGGACATCCGGCTGCAAATCGAGCGCGTTAATGTCGCTGGTGTGATATTTAACACCGAGGCCGTGCGCGAGCTCTGGCTTGGGCCCTGTTGCGTTGCGGTCCAGAATATGAACGTCCAGCCCTCGTTGTACTCCGATCAGCGCAGCCAGCAGCCCAATGGGACCCGCACCGGTTATAAGAACGGTTTTCGGAAGCCACGAGCGTGACCGCCGACCGACGGCATCGATGTGATCCCATGCCTTTGCCACCACGCTGGTCGGCTCTATCAAGACGCCCAGCATGTCCAGACCGGGATCGACCTTGACGGCGAATTCCGGTTCGATGCGAAACATCTCGGCGCCGAAGCCATTTCGCGCCTTGATACCGTGCTCGGTATATTCGCCGTTGAGGCACATGTCCCATTCTCCCGCCGCGCAGGCTGGGCATGGGACGGGGTCAGGATGGCGCACAAAGCCTACGATCAAATCTCCGGGAGCGAAGCCGCTGTCCGGCGGCGCCTCCTCCACCCGCCCAAGAGACTCGTGGCCGAGGATAAGCCTTTCCTGCCCCGCGGGAGCAGCTCCATATTCTCCCGCCATGATCTCACGGTCGGTACCACAGACCCCCAGGGTGATGGCGCGGGCCAGGATCGAGCCTTCCGCGAGCGGCGGCTCCGGCACCTCGTCAAGCCGCACTGAATTCGCCACGCCTGGCAAGACCGTCAGCGCGCGCATGCCTGCTGCTCCCGGAAACCAAAGCTTTCGGGCATTGTTGTTGGTGCCCTTTAAAGAACATGACTTCGTTGGGGTGCGACCGCGAAAGGCAGGAGATCACACATGGAAGCCATTGGAAAAAAACGATGGGCAATACCCGAAGGTTACATCCCGTCTGAAAGCTGCTCGACCGAACGCGCGCTGATTTCCCATGAAACGGCCTGCATCCTGAATGCTGGCGACGCCGAGGCGCATATCACTCTGACCGTCTACTTTACCAATCGCGAGCCGGTGACGTATCAAGTCGCCGTGTCGGCCCGCCGGACCCTGCATCTTCGTTTCAACGACTTAAAGGATCCCGAACCCGTTCCTCTGGATACCGACTTTTCTTCGGTATTTGAATCTGATGTGCCCATTACCGTTCAGCACACGCGGCTTGATTCGCGGCGCGCGGAGATTTCGCTGCTCAGCACCATCGCCTACGCTCAGGATTAATTTCTTCAATCTCTAAGGGGGACGCCGGACGGCATTCCGTCGGGGGGAGGGAGGGTATGAAAGCCGTCCGGCGTATTTGACGCGACCGAGGGGGAAGCCGCGTCTGAGAGGCAAACACGTGGAGCCTTCCGAATGTTCCGTGGTTGCCGCCGGGGTTTGAAAAAACTACACGCGAGGAAGATAAGGCCCCTGCCCGTATGTCCACTCGGGCCGGAAATGACCGTTTTCGCCCATTATGCAGACCTCAGCCTTTCGGTCGCCCTGATCACCCAGCTTCTGGGCTGCATCGATGGCGAAAAGCAGGGCCTCGGACTGGGTCCGGTACGGACCATATTCCTCGTCGTCGAACTTGATCAGCCAATTGCCGTCGTCTTGAACGACAAAATACCGGGCCTGAGCCATCGTAATCTCCTGCTGCAGCCGGTGAGCGCGGAAGCCAGCTTGCGCGAGTTTTTCGACGAAATTAATGCCGGGAATCGCTGTTCACTACATTTTGACCGACGGGCGTCGGAGTTCGGTTGCCGATTTCGCGGCCGCGCAGCTGGAACGGCAGCAAGGTAGCGCTCTCTGGAACGACCGCCGGCTGCAGCCAAGGTGTGCGCAAGGCGGTGACGAAATCCGAGAACCAGCCTTGCAAAGGCGCCGCCATCAGCACCTTCATCATGGCACCCCAGCGTTCCCGCCGCTCCTCTGCCGGCATGCCGAAGGCCTCCGCAATGGCGCTGGAGAGGCCCTCGATATCGTGTGGGTTGACGAGGAGAGCGGCATCCAGCTGCCGGGCGGCACCCGCGAACTTGGAGAGCACCAGCACGCCTGGATTGGAGGGATCCTGGGCTGCCACATATTCTTTCGCCACGAGATTCATGCCGTCACGCAACGATGTTACCAAGCCGACCTGCGCCATGCGGTAGAAGCAAGCGAGCCTGCCTTGGGAAAAGCCTTTGGTAAGGTACCGAATGGGCGCCCAATCAATCTCACCATGGCGCCCGTTGATTTCGGTCACTTGGCCTGCGAGTTGCGCTTGAAGTTTTCGATAAGCGTCAACGTGAACGCGCGAGGGCACGGCGATCTGCAATAGGGCAACGGTGCGCTTGAGCGCTGGACGCTGTTGCAGCAATTGGTCGAAAGCTTCGAAGCGGTTAGCTAGACCCTTCGAATAGTCGACCCGGTCCACGCCGATTGCCAGCCGCGCACCTTGCAAGCTGTCGCGCATGCGGGTGGCTTCCGGGCGCGTCGCCGTGTTGGCAGCGCGCGCCGCGAAACTGGCCGCGTCGATACCGATCGGGAAGGTGCCAATGCGAACGGTGCGCCTGCCTGCCCTGTAGAAATCGCCGTTGCCCTTAAGGCCCAGCTCATTCTCGAGATATTCAGCCAAATTGGCGTGATCTTCGTCGGTTTGCACCCCGATCAGATCGTAGGCCAGCATCGCCTGGATCAATTCGCGATGATGCGGCACGCTGGAGAACACGCCGCGCGTCGGGAACGGCGTGTGCAAAAAGAAGCCGATCGGTTGGCTGAGGCCGAGCTTGCGCATATCAGCGCCGAGCGCGAGGTAGTGATAATCGTGAATCCAGAAGACTGTATCCGGTTTGGCAAAGCGGATCAGGGCCCGCGCCATCAGAGTGTTGATTTCCCGATAGCAGGCATACTCCTCCCCTGAGGTGCGGATCAGATCCGGGCGGGAATGCAAAGCCGGCCAGAGGGCGGAATTGGAGAATCCATTATAAAAGTCGCGATATTGCTTTTTAGGAAAATCGACGGTGGCTATGCTGCCGGCGCCATAAGATTTTATCGTGGCGAAAGGCTCTTTCGCTGGCATTTCCCGCGGGCGCTGACTGGCGCCGACCCAGATAGCACCGCAAGTCTGCACGGCAGGAAGTAATGCAGCCGCCAATCCTCCTTCGATCGGTTCGTCCACCGCTGGGCAGGCGACGCGATTCGAAACCACGACCAATGTCATTTGTCATGTTTCTCCGCACACCAGAAACCTAACGATCCGTTCATCTAATGGTTCCGGTGGCTGCCGCCGAAATCGCAGCCTGCATCAAAATAACGGCCGCGCAGCGCGGCCGTTATTTCTGGCACCTCACACCAGAAACTCAGCGCGCCGCGCGTAATTGCAAACCGGACACACCCACCGCGAGATTCAATCCGATTGCCCCTGCACCGATACCGGCTGCAAGCTGACCGTGCGATCCGAGCCGCCGACCAGCACGTTGGCGCCAAGCCCGGCACCGACCGTTGCTTCCGCAGAAGCGCCGGTATAGTTGCCGGCTAAGGCGCCGGCCTTGCGGCTGGTGGGAGCAAAAACCGCCCAGACCAAGCGACCTTGAGTTGTCGCACCAATATCCAGACCGAACTTATTGATAGACCCCACATAAACTTCTTTGCTCCCTTGGTGGGCAAAGTTGCAGGTCATAGTCTTCTGGGAGGTAACAATCATCCCGATCCCACCAGAAATGTCACACCCTGCGCGGCCCAAAAAAACGCCGGCAGCCCAGGTTTGTTCCCGCATCAGCACAAATTCATAGCGTGGAACTATGGGCGAGGAACTTTCTATCGTGGTGAGGTATTAACCCGTGCCATGAACGGCGTTTTTTTAATTTAGAGAGAATTACGTCATGTCACTCGGTACCATTCTTATCATTGTCCTGATCCTGGTCCTCCTGGGCGTTATCCCGACCTGGCCGCACAGCACTGGCTGGGGTTATGGTCCTTCGGGAATAGTCGGGGTAATACTTGTCATTCTGCTGATCCTGGTCCTGCTTGGACGAATCTAGCTTCAGTGAAGCACAGCCAAAAACGGTCATGCCGCAGCTTTGCGCTGCGGCATGACCGTTTGTTTTCCGGCTAGAAGATCTGATCTTAAGTCACGCACCGGCTGGCGAAATTGCTCTTCGCCGACTCCATCAGCGGACTGAACGCAGGATCGCAACCCTCAAGGATTTTCCGCTCCTTGGCCGCCGCAGGCTTGCGCTGCGCAGACGTTGGGACGCGCACATCGCCGCGAAGCGTGCGCTCACGGTCGCCTTTGTTCATCCGATTAACTACCGTTTGCCCGGCCACCGAGGACTCGATGACTGTTGGCCGGAAGGCACTGAGCCCGCTTTCGGCGGAAACGGCGACATAAGCGGTCGTCACTAGGGCGGCCAGGCCGCCGGCGGAATAACGCAAAAATGCGCACATCGGATCTCTCCAATATGCCAGCAACGGCGCCCCCAGGCGCAGATGGGCAAGGAAGATTTGGCGGGTCAACGTGCACGACAACGGAGGGTTCCCGTCGCAGGCAGTCAACAATTAGCGACCAACAGACAATTGCATGACCGGAATGACGATCCGGCAACGGAGCCCCGCGGGCACGAAGTCCATCGTCACCTCGGCGTCGAGGGCACGCGTAAGATTTTGCTCAATTACCATGCTGCCGAAGCCGCGCTGCTTGGGCGGCTTGACTTTGGGTCCGCACGCCTCGTCCCAGCAGATTTCAACCCCGTGACCGTCAGTTGCAGGCAACCGCTTCCAGCAGATAGAAACATGCCCCTTCGAGACCGAAAGCGCTCCGTATTTTGCTGCATTGGTCGCCAATTCATGCAGTGCCAGCCCTAGGCTTTGCGCTGCTTCCGGCTTCAGCACCACGGTCGGCCCGTCGAGCGAAACCTGGGTGCCGACCCGGTCAAGGTAATGCCCGAGCTGCGACCGGACCAATTCATACAGCGAAACACCGTACCAGCTTTCCTGCACCAGGAGGTCGTGCGAGGTGGCCAGCGCCTGCAAGCGCGCACCGAATTGCGTGAGGAAGCCGTCGATGGAGCCGACATGCCGTGCCGTCTGGCGCGCCATGGCCTGGATCACGGCCAGCAGATTCTTCGAGCGATGCGTCAGTTCGCGCATCAACAGGCGCAGATGCGCCTCCCCCTCCTTGCGCTCAGTGATGTCGACCGCTGCGCAGCTCAGGCCGACGATGGCGCCCATAATGTCGCGCAGGGGTTCGATATGCAGATCATGCCAGCGTTCGCCGGAAGCAGTCTGGATGCAGACCTCGCTATCCTGCGGGCTGCCGGTTTCCAGCGCGGCACGCTTCAAGGCGATGATCGCCGAGCGGCTTGCCGCGGGGAGTACATCGTCGTCGGTATGACCGATGATCTCATCGATCTTGCGCTCAAATATGGGATTGCTGATTGAGGTGTAGCGCAGGTCGCGATCTTGCGTAAAAACGGTGACATTCGAGCCGCGTAGCGCGGTCTCATAGCGCTGCAGGGTGCCCGCCAGTTCCTCGCTCAGATCGCGGTGTTCGCTCTCCAGCGAGCGTACACGGGAAATATCTGTGGCTGTGGTGGTGATGCCGACGACTTTGCCGTTGGGCCCGCGGATTGGATGCACATGCAGGGCGAAGAGCTTACGGCCTTCCGGTAAGGCATAAGAAACCTCGCAATCCTCCGGCACGCCGGTCTGCAAAACCCGTTGCTTCACGGCGACCACCGCCTCGCGCTCGCGCGAGGACAGGAGTTCCTCGTCAGTGCGGCCGGTGAGGCCATCGCCGCCGCCATGGGGGCCGTAAACCCAGGTGTAGCGAAGATCCGCATCCTGGCGGAAGACATAGATGTTCGCTTCTGCCAGGGCAGTTTCCAGCTGCTCTGGTGGACCATGGCGTGCGGGCGCGCTGCCCTCGCTGGGGGATGCTGTCTTCAATTGTTTCCCATATTGCGGCACCAAACGGTCTCACAGAACAAATAGCCAAATAGCTCAAGTATCTGATGTGGTGTCGCAACTGCAGCGAAACCAGTACGGCGTTCCGCAGGATGGAACCAAGATGTCAACGCGCGGGCGTCACCCTTCCATCGAGAATGTTTGCGTCTTCGGTAGTGCAACACGCATAAACACTTGTGGTTCGGCGGAACCTTGACTGCTGCGTCCGCATTGAACAGAATAATCGGCCGCATCCCCCTCCCCCTTCGCGCGGCCGGTCAATTAGGCGTAGCCGGCCATCTGCCGGCTGCGCTGCTTTGCGTCGGAACTTTTACCAGCGCCTCCGGTTGCCTTGCCGTCCCGCAGGAAAGCAATTTCGCATGGCCAGAAAAAGCAAGTCCCCAAGCGACGAGTTCGCTGCCGTCGAAGAGTTGATGCAAGATTTGGAGTCGCGACTGCGTCGGCTTAATGCCAAAGCAAAGACAGATGGAGACGGCGGTGCTGACGAGATCGGGGATTTTGTCTCGGATACTCTAGCGCGCATTGCCGCGCAGGTGCGCGACACGGCGGACACCGCGACAGATGCGCTTGCGAACCGAGCCACGGAGGCGAGCACCGACATCGTCAAGAAGATTTGGGAGGAGATGGAGCGCCGCCCAATGATGACGCTCGCGCTGGCCGCGGTCGCCGGCTATCTGTTCGGACTGATCAGCAAACAGGATAACGCGGAGTAGGCATGGCGCTTACAGACTTTGTTAGCGCCACCATCGGCAGCATTGTCGGCCGACTGGTCCGGCGCGCGGTGTGTTGGGCGCTGGTGGGCCTGTTTGGGCTGGCCGCGCTTTATCAGGCCTCCGTGGCAGCGGGGGTTGCGCTTGAGGCTAAAGTTCGGCGCCGTCTATGCCCACCTGATGATTGCGGGTTTCTATGCGCTCGTCGCGATAGGCTTCGTAATCTTCCTCTGGGTCACCGTGCGGCGCCCTTTGCTCGACGAGAAGTATCGCAAGAGCCTCGCGCAATTATCTGGAGAAGCACAGGTCGCCACCCTCATTGAGGCGGTGCTGTTGGGATATTCGATGGCGCGGCGGAAGTAGCGGCTAAGCCGTGGCGCGGTGTTCGCGTCGCTTGGCCTTGCGCTCGAAGAACAGCGCCTGGCTGAGCACGGCCGAAACGGTCGCCGGCTGGAACGGCTTGGCGATCAGGAAGGCCGGCTCCGGCCGTTGCCCGGTGAGGAATCTTTCCGGATAGGCGGTAATGAAGATCACCGGCACTTCGAAAAGGCGCAACAGTTCATTGACCGCGTCGAGACCGGAACTGCCGTCTGCCAGCTGGATGTCGGCCAGGATCAGACCTGGGCGCTTGGCCTTGGCCAGCGCGATCGCTTCTGAATGAGTGCGCGCGACACCGAGCACCCGATGGCCCAGGCTTTCGACCAAGCCCTCCAAATCCATCGCGATGAAAGTCTCGTCTTCGATGATCAATACGTCCGTGGCGATCTCGGCAGCCAGTTCGCGGCCCGATTCCTCCACTAACCGGCGCAGGGTCGGCACATCGACGTCAAGGACCTTCGCTGCGTCATCCTCCGAGAGCCCCTCCAAGGCGACCAGCAGGAAGGCCTGGCGGGGCTTCGGGGTGATATTCGACAACCGCTGCTCCACCGGCATATCCCGGCTTGCGGGCTCGGTGGCATCGTTGACGGGTACGGAATTCCAGATCTTGGTGAAAAGTCGATAGAGGGCGACTCGGGTGGAGGCCGCCTTCTCCAGCACGCTCGGGTCCTCGATCAGGGCCTCCAGGGTCGTGGCCACATAGGCATCGCCGGAGCTCTGGCTCCCGGTCAGGGCGCGGGCATAGCGGCGGAGATAGGGCAAATGTTGCGCTACGGCTTGAGACGTCGACACGGAAAACCCTCCAAATTCGTATCCGGAAACCCCCGGCGACCCCTCGCAGGGGGACACAATAATTCAAATCGGCTCTAAGGCAATGGAACCGCTGATTGCCGAAAAAGTTCCCCTAACTATGGAACGAAACATGCAAGTGAGACTTTTACTCCGATGACGCAAGGGGGGCCGGCCCGCTTCAAAGCAAAAAGGGCCGGCGAGGGATACATGAAAGACGCCAAATCAACCGGACCCCGTTCGCATATGGAAACTGGAACTAACCCAGGCAAGACTGACGCGAAATTGGGTCGCGACATTCAAGCAAAGATCGGCCAACAGCTCCGCGCTCTCTATGATGAGGTGCTCAATCAGGGAGTGCCGGACCGCTTTGCGGATTTATTGAACCGCCTTGATAAGCCGGATGACAAGGAGTCACGTTAATGGCTCTGGACGCGTCCGTCCGAGAGGCTGTGCTGGCAGCAGTCCCTAGCCTGCGCGCCTTTGCCATTTCGTTGTGCGGCAATGTCGACCGCGCGGACGATCTGGTGCAGGAAACGCTGTTGCGCGCCTTGGCCAATATCAATTCGTTTCAGCCCGGCACGAACATGTCCGCTTGGCTGTTCACCATTCTGCGCAATCATTTTCGCTCGGAATATCGAAAGCGCCGGCGTGAGGTCGAGGACGGCGACGGCAGCTATGCCGAAACCCTGAAATCGCATCCCGAGCAGTATGGCCGGGTTGAGTTTGAAGAATTCCGCACGGCGTTGGCCAAGCTGCCGCCGGATCAGCGAGAAGCGCTGGTGCTTGTGGGAGCCTCAGGATTTTCTTACGAAGAAGCGGCGACGATCTGCGAATGCGCTGTCGGCACCATCAAGAGCCGCGTCAATCGGGCCCGGACCCGCCTGTCCGAATTGATGTCGGTTGAAAGTGTCGATGATTTCGGCCCCGACCGCACCACCCGCGCTATTCTCGCCCGCACCGAAAGGGCCTAATTCCCCCTCTCAATGCAAAAGGCCCGCCGGCTTGCGCGACGGGCCCTTCCGCACTTCGCTTCGATGTCCTAAGGGACTGTCGGCGACCGGCCGCGCAACAGCGCAACGACCGCGGAGATCGCGAAGAGGATGATCGCGACGAAGAACACAAGTTTGGCCGCTTCTACCGCCACACCTGCGATGCCCCCGAAGCCGAGAAGGGCGGCGATTAGAGCAACTACAAGAAAGGCAAGAGCCCAGCCTAACATGGGACGTCTCCTCATTGTTGTAACGGCTCAAGAATAACTCTGGGCGCTGGCGAATGGTTCCGGTGGCAACCGAGCCGCGAGGAACCTCAGGTTGGCTATGACGTTGCAATTGCGTTGTAATCAGACACGGACCGATGGCTCTTCAGACCTACTGGACCAAACGTCGCTTCGGGATCACGCCCGAGCCGCGCGGCAAAACCGGAAAGCGCGGAGGAAATGCCTTCGTCATCCAGAAGCATGCCGCGACTCGGCTGCATTACGATCTGCGGCTTGAACTTGACGGCGTGATGAAGAGTTGGGCGGTGACCCGCGGCCCGAGCCTCGTTCCCAGTGAAAAGCGGCTCGCGGTTCATGTCGAAGACCATCCGATCGAATACAACAAATTCGAGGGCACGATCCCACAGGGTCAATACGGCGGCGGCACCGTAATGATCTGGGATCGCGGCACCTGGGAACCGGAAGGTGATCCACAGCAGGGCTACAAGAAAGGTCGTCTCAACTTTCGACTCGAGGGCACGAAGCTGCACGGCAGCTGGCATCTCGTGCGTATGCATAAACGTCCGGGCGAAAAGCGCGAAAATTGGCTTTTGATCAAATCGGATGACGAATTTGCCCGCAGCGCCAAAGATCCTGATATCCTTGAGGAAAAGAACCTTTCGGCCGCGACCGGCCGGAGCCTGGATGAGATTGCCGAAGCCGAAGACGCTGTGTGGCACAGCAATCGCTCGGTGAAAGAGAATGCTGCCGGTTTAAAGCGGGCGCGCAGCGCAAAACCGACACAAAAGGTCGCCAAGAGGACAACCAAGGCCAAACCGAAAGCCGCTACGCGCGCGCGCGGCAAAAGCCCCAGCAAAGTCAAAGCGAGCAAACGCAAGACGAAGACCAAGAAGGCAAAGGCAGATCCGGTCCCGGGCGCGCGCCCCGCTCCCCTGCCCGATTTCATCCCGCCATCTTTGGCACTTCTCGGCGTCACCGCGCCGGACGGCGCCGACTGGCTTCATGAAATAAAGTTCGATGGCTACCGCATGCAGGCGCGGATCGACAACGGCGACGTCCGACTCCTGACGCGCAAGGCGCTCGACTGGACCGACAAATTTGCTCCGATCGCGGAGGCACTGGAGGGGTTGCCGGTGGAACAGGCGGTCCTCGACGGCGAAATCGTTTCCGAAAATGACGAGGGCGTCGCAACCTTCTCCCAACTGCAACAGGACTTGAAGCAAGGCCGCAGCGAAAACTTTGTCTACTATGTCTTCGATCTGCTGTACCGCGATGGTTACGACCTCACGGCTGTGCCGCTGGAAACACGCAAACAGGCCCTGGCCGATTTCCTGGAGGGATTAGATCTTCGCCAAGTACGCCTGAGCGAGCATTTCACTGAGACTGGAACGACGCTACTCAAGCATGCCTGCAAGATCGGCCTGGAAGGCATTATCTCCAAGCGTCGCAACGCGCCTTATCGTTCTGGGCGCGGTGGCGATTGGATCAAGGCCAAATGTTCCGACCGGCAGGAATTCGTCGTGGCAGGCTACGCGCCGTCGACTGTTGATCCGCGCGCCATCGGCGCCCTGATCCTTGCGTACAACCGGGACGGAAAGCTGCATTACGCCGGCCGGGTCGGTACTGGCTATACCCACAAAACTGCCCGCGAGCTCTGGACGAAGCTGCAGCCCTTGCGCCGGGACAAGCCACCCTTTGCTACCGCGCCCGCGGAAGAGACGCGCGCGCGCAACGCAAAATGGGTCGAGCCCAAGCTGGTGGCCGAAGTTGACCTGCGGGGCTGGACGCATGGCGAGCGCGTGCGCCAAGCTTCCTTCCAGGGATTGCGCGAGGACAAATCCGCCCAGGAAGTCGTGCGGGAGTTCAAAGCCATGGTGACAGCCAACGGCCCACGGCGAGCGGCGGCGGCCAAGCCCACGACGAAGAAGACCACGGCGGCCGGCGTCACCTTGAGTCATCCTGACCGCATCTATTGGGAAGACGCCGGGGTGACCAAGCAGGACCTCGCCGATTTCTACACGCGCATATGGAAATGGATGGCGCCGCATGTGACCGGGCGCGTGCTGGCACTGGTGCGCTGTCCGGAAGGCGCCGCAGGCGAGTGCTTTTTCCAGAAACATGCATCCGCCGGGGTCGACCAGAAGCGGCTGCATCTTGTGACTGAGCCCGACGGCGACAAGGCTATCTCAGTGGACGACCTGGAAGGCATCATCGCTCTGGTGCAGGCCGGCGTGCTGGAAATCCACACCCGCGGGTCGAGCATCGATCATCTCGAGCAGGCGGACCGGCTTGTCTTTGACCTCGATCCCGGTCCAGGCATCGGTTGGAAGGATATCGTTGCTGCCGCGCGCGAAGTGCGAGAGCGCCTCGAAACGTTGAAACTAAAGGCCTTTCTCAAGACGACGGGCGGTAAGGGTTTGCATGTGGTGCTGCCGATCCGCCCCACGCCCTGGGACGAAGCAAAAGATTTCTGCCGCCGCGTCGCAGAGCAAATGGCGGCCGATACGCCCGGCCGATTCACTGCGACCATCAAGAAATCCGCGCGCGGGAACCGCATTTTCGTGGATTATCTGCGCAACAGCCGCGAGGCGACCGCCGTCGCCCCTTATTCCACACGGGCGCGCGCGGGCGCGCCCGTGTCCGTGCCAATCGCCTGGGAGGAGCTGAAGACCCTTAAATCAGCAAGCCAATATACGGTGCTCAACCTGCCCCAGCGACTGTCGCGCCTACGTGCCGACCCCTGGAAGGGCATCGGGAAACTCAAACAAGCGCTACCCAATGCCCCGCGCATTCGCAGATAGGTCCGGAGTAGCCCTCGGCCTGGTTAGGCCGTCATTGCTTCCTTGTTGACTGACTTTTCGGCGATCGTGGTCAAAAGTTCGTCGGTCTGTTTTTCTTCTTCCAAACTCTGGTGCAAGAGGCGCGCGATCTGCGGTTTGCCGAGCTGCTTCGCCCATGCGCAGAGCGTACCATAGCGGGCAATCTCATAATGTTCGACAGCCTGCGCGGCACCGATCAGGCCGGCGTCCATGGTGTCCTCGTCTTCGACCTCCTCCATGACTTCCTTGCCTTCCTGGATGATACCCAGGATGGCGTCACATTTTTTGCCCCTTGGCTTCTTTTCGAGCATCTCGAAGGCTTGCTCCAGCCGTGCGATCTGCCCTTCGGTCTGATCGCGGTGTGTAAGGAAGGCTCGCGAGAGTTCTTGGTTGGAAGCCTGTTTTGCCATTTTCGGCAGGGCCTTAAGCAGCTGCTTCTCGGCGTAATAAACGTCCTGTAGCAAGCCGTATAAGAGGTCTTCTAGGGATTTCATGATTTCTTCTCCGGTGGTTGGCGCGGAATATTCAGGCAGGTAGGCGCGCTTCTTTTGCGACCGCAAGAGCAACGCTCAATCGTTAGCCGGGTTCCGGTTGGTGTGCTAGGCGGAACGCAAGATATTCAAAGGCGTTAGGCCGGGGAGTCTTCTCGTTGCTCTGCGGGCGCGCGGGCATAAGCCTTTGGGCAGAGAACTTTAATTAAGGGATTTTGGACGGAGATTATTCATGGCCCGCAAAAAGAATGGTAGCGAAAAGCGTACGCGCAATTCGGACGACGCCTCGCCTTCCTTGGGCAAGAAGATCCAGGACTGGTTTAGCGCGTTTTCGCAGACGATGGCCTGGGTCACTGGCCGCCCCGGGACCTTCCTGCTTGCAATCTCGTTCATCGTCGTCTGGGCGATTACAGGCCCCATTTTCGGTTTCAGCGACACATGGCAACTTGTCATCAATACCAGCACCACGATCGTCACCTTTCTGATGGTATTTTTGATTCAAAATACCCAGTACCGCGACACCATGGCGGTGCAATTAAAACTGGCTGAGGTGATCCTGGCCATGAAAGGCGTGCCCGATCAGTTTGCCACGATCGAAGACCTTTCGGACGATGAGCTGGAGGCGCTCCACGACAAGTGCAGGAAACAGGCGGAAACAACGCTTGATCACCTCAACCGGCGGAAGAAGAAAAGCTAGACCGGCGATCCCCGATACTTGCCCCGCCGCTTGGCTCGGAACAGATTCCCCCAGCGATGAGAGGTATTTTGGGTGGGAAGTGGGGTTCATGCGACGGGCAGTCGTGCTATCCTGCCTTACTGAACAGCGTGAATCGACACATGCCGTCACAGCAGGCAACACAGGAGCAAGAGACCGGCCGGATCGTGCTGTTTCCGAGCCGGCCCTCCCCTGATAAGGCAAAACGGCGAAGGGAAGCCGGCCAGGCTGACGTTCATAAGGCCGCGGTCGACGACCTACGAAAGTATGAGCGAGGTGCGGAGCCCGATGACTATCGCCGCCGCATGATAACCAACGTCGCGGCATTTGCATTCATCGTGGTGTTGACGCTCGCCGGAATCTGGCTCGCCGAGGAATTCGCTCTCTTGCAAAAGAATCAGGATTGCGCCTTCTCAGGCCGGAAGAACTGCGCCCACATCAATGCGCTCTTCCACTGAAGCGGCTTGCCGCTCAGGCCCTGTTGCCAACCACGGCGAGTGTGACGGGGGCGAGCCCCCAGCCCAGTCCAATCTCGCGCGCAGCTGCAGGTGACAGGTCAATCACACGTCCGCGAATGAATGGGTTCTCCCCTTTCGACGGCCTCCGTGGTGAGCGCGATGTAATCAAGGCAACGGCAGATCGGGGATGGGATTTTTCGTGTCCAGTGGGGCAGATCGGCAACGCTTCGCCCGCCATTGAACTCTTTGGGTGTCTTCGCTATACGGGCACTCGACCTCGCGGGGGATCAGCCGGTCCGGACAAGTGCTGCCATTAGGCGGAGAAACCGTCCGCACTGCTTTTCGAAACTCCTTTTCCATCAGAGATTTAGCATGCCCTCGACCTTTGACACCGTGGCCAAGATTATCGCTGAGACCTGCGATATACCGATCGAGACAATCACCCCCGAGAGCCACGCCATCAATGATTTGGGAATCGACAGCCTGGACTTTCTGGACATCGCCTTTGCCATCGACAAGGCCTTCGGCATTAAGCTCCCGCTCGAACAATGGACCCAGGAAGTTAACGACGGCAAAGCCACCACTGAGCAATACTTCGTCATGAAAAATCTCTGCGCGCGCATCGATGAGTTGGTCGCTGCGAAAGGCGCGTGAATCAATCGGATGCGTCTCGAATATTTCCAGCTGCTCGACCGCATCGTCGAACTGGATATTGCCAACCGCACCATCCGGACCGAAGCGACCATCCCGCTCGAAAGCAGCATCTTCCAGGGTCATTTTCCCGGCTATCCCTTGATGCCAGGCGTGCTGCTGCTGGAGACGATGGCGCAGACCTCGGGTTGGCTTATCATCGCTCTGACGAAATTCGAGCGCATGCCATTCCTAGCATCGTTCAAGGAAGCGAAATTGCGCACTTTCATCCCGCCGGGAACGATGCTCTCTGCTTCAGCGAAGCTCGAGCACGAAGGCTCGGGTTTTGCGGTGACGCAGGCTGAGATCCGCGTCGATGGCAAGCTCACCTGTGATTGCGACATCACGTTCCGTGTCGTGCCTTTTCCCGCGCCGGATCTGAAGACCTACATGCGGACCGAAGCCGAGCGCCTGCAATTCCCCATGGGAGCGATTGCCGATGGCTGACAATCGCCGCGAGGCGCTGATCACCGGCATCGGCATCGTCTCTTGTCTGGGTGAAGGAGCGGAGGCGCATTGGCAGGCGCTGTCGAGCGCGCAACCGCGCGCCGATACGACGACCTTCGCTCCTTACGTCGTCCATCCGATCGCGCCGCTCGACTATGACAAGCAGATTCCAAAAAAGGGCGACCAGCGCCAGATGGAGCCGTGGCAGCGCATCGGCACCTATGCCGCTGGCTTGGCGCTGGAGTCGGCAAGCGCCAAGGGCAATGCCGACCTGCTAGCGAAAATGGACATGATCGTCGCTGCCGGCGGCGGAGAGCGCGATCTGCAAGTGGACAGCGCGATCCTGAGCGGCCGGCAAAAGGCGCCCTCGCCCGATTCCTTTCTCAACGAGCGGCTGATGAATGACCTGCGCCCCACCCTGTTCCTGGCGCAGCTCTCCAATCTTCTGGCCGGCAATATCTCGATCGTGCATGGCGTCACCGGATCCTCGCGCACCTTCATGGGCGAAGAAGCCTCCGGGATCGACGCGATGCGCATCGCGGTCTCGCGCATCAATGCCGGACAAAGCGATATCGTGCTGGTCGGCGGCGCGCATAACGGTGAGCGTCGGGACCTGTTGATGCTCTATGAGTTCGGCCGCTGCAATTGGAAGGACAAGTTCGCGCCGGTGTGGGAGCGCGGGCTCGGTGGCGGATTCGCTTTGGGCTCAATGGGCGCCTTTCTGGTCCTGGAATCGCGCGCCCATGCGCAAGCGCGCGGCGCAAAAGCCTTGGCGCTGCTATCATCGGTCGTGTCCGACCGCTCGAAGCGCCAGCCGGGGACTGTCGCCTCGGCGCTTCAGCGGCTGTGGGAAGGCGTGGCACAGCGCCTGCGGCCGGGGCATTTTGCCGTCCTTTCCGGGGCAAGCGGCGCGGAGCCCGCCACCGGCGAAGAGCGCAGTTTCCTCGCTGACCAAATCAAGGCTCCCATTCGTGCCACCGGTACTTATCTTGGTCATGCAATGGAGCCGCAATTTCCCATGAATATCGCGCTCGCTGCGACGGTTGTCAGCCGTGGTAAGCTATTCCCCCCGGCGGATAAATCGGGGGTCGAATTGCCCGCGGATACGGCTATTACACAGGTGGTAGTCACGGGTGTGGGGCACTGGCGGGGCGAAGGCCTGGCCCTCGTCGAAGCGGCGGCGTGAAGGGGAACCTAAGAAATGTCAGCGAAAACCGATAAAGCCGGCCGGCCGATCGTCGTCGTCACGGGGTTCGGCGTCGTCACCTCGCTCGGCACGGGCAAAGCAGACAATTGGGCGCGGCTCACCGCTGGCGAATCCGGCATCCACGCAATCACCCGCTTCGCCACCGACAATCTGAAAACTAAGATCGCCGGCTCGGTCGATTTTCTGCCGGTCGAGCCTTTTTGCGCGCCCTCCCTCACTGAGGCGCTTGCTGCCACGGCAGCGGAAGAAGCAATCGCGGAATCGAGCATCGGCTCGCGCGGTGATTTCCCCGGTCCATTGTTCCTGGCCATGCCCCCGGTGGAACTGGAATGGACACAGCGCATTGAGATTGCCACCACGCTCAATCAGGAGGCATGCGGTTATGACGAGCTGCTGCGCGTGTGCGGCGGCAGTCAATTTACGCCCTATCACGAACGCTTCCTGTTCGGCTCGGTGGCTGATCACCTGGCGGACCGGTTTGGCACAAAAGGATCGCCAATCTCGCTTTCCACTGCCTGCGCTTCCGGCGCAAGTGCGCTTCAGCTTGGCATCGAAGCAATCCGCCGCGGGGAAACCGACGCGGCGCTGTGCATCGCCAGTGACGGCTCGATCAATGCGGAATTGCTCGTACGCTTCTCACTCCTGTCGGCACTGTCGACTTCGAATGATCCGCCAAAAGCTGCTGCCAAACCTTTCTCCAAAAACCGCGACGGCTTCGTCATGGCCGAGGGCGCCGGCGCTTTGGTACTGGAAAGCCTGGAGTTGGCGCAGGCGCGCGGCGCCAAGATTTTGGGCGTGATGGAAGGCGCCGGGGAGATGGCGGACTCCTTCCATCGCACCCGTTCCAGTCCGGATGGCAAACCCATTGTCGGCTGCATCCGCAACGCATTGACAGACGCCGGGCTGACGCCGGAAGACATTGACTACGTAAACCCGCACGGCACCGGCACCTCCGAAAATGACAAGATGGAGTGCGTCGGGATGATGAGCGTGTTCGGAGAGCGCGCCAAGCAGATCCCGGTTTCATCCAACAAGTCCATGCTGGGCCACACTCTCTCCGCTGCCGGGGCGGTCGAAGCGGTGTTCAGTCTACTGACGCTCGAGCACCAGCGCATCCCGCCTACTATCAACTACAACCTGCCGGATCCAACGATTCCGCTCGATGTGGTTCCCAACGTGGCGCGCGATGCCCGCGTGAACCACGTGATCTCAAATTCGTTCGGCTTCGGCGGGCAGAATGTCTCGCTCGTGATGGCGCGCGAGCCCGCCTGACGGATGCGCGCGCTCACCCTGACCGGCGATCGCAAGCTTGAGCTTGCCGATGTTTCACCGCCCCCGCCACCAGGCGCCGGCGAAGTGCAGATCAGTGTCAAGGCGGTGGCGCTCAACCATCTCGATATCTGGAGCTTCCGTGGCATGGCTTTCGCCAAGCGCAAGCTTCCGCTGATCGTCGGCGCGGAAGCGGCAGGCGAGATCGTAGCCGTGGGACCGGATATTTCTGGCTTCAAGATCGGCGATCCAGTCGTCATGTATGGCGCGCTGACTTGCGGCACCTGCCAGGCCTGCCGTGATGGACGCGATAACCTGTGCGAGAACGTCGGCGGCATTATGGGTTTTCATGTCGACGGCTTCGCGCGCGATCTGCTCAACCTCCCCGCACGTCTCGTTATCCCGGTGCCGAAAGGGGTGAGCATGCGCGACGCTGCCTGTGCCCCCATCGCCTTCTCCACGGTCGAACACATGCTGTTCGACAATGCCAAGCTGCAGCCGGGCGAAACCATCCTGGTGCATGCGGGCGGCTCGGGCATCGGCACCGTGGCCATCAAGATGGCCAAGGCGCTGGGCTGCACCGTGATCACCACCGTAGGCGATGATGAAAAGGCGGAGAAAGCCAGGGCGCTGGGCGCCGATCACGTGATCAATTACCGTACCGACCGCTTCGAGGGCGTGGTGCGCAAGCTCACCGCAAAGAAAGGGGTCGACGTCGTGTTCGAGCATGTCGGCGCCGAAACCTTCCCCGGCTCGCTGCTTTCCCTCAAGCGCGGCGGACGGCTCGTAACCTGCGGTTCCACCTCGGGCCCGAGCACGACCCTCAACCTGATGCAGCTGTTCCAGCAGCAATATAAAATCTTCGGCTCGTTCGGCGCTTCCATCCGCAATATCCGCGACAGCCTGACGAAAATGGCCGGCGGCCTGCTGCCGGTGATCGACATGGAAGTCGCGCTGGCGGATTTGGAACGCGGGCTTGAGCGTATGGAAAGCCGCAAGGTGTTCGGCAAGGTCATCGTGCATTTCTAAAGGCAGGCCGATGCAGTCAGCCTTTCGACGAACCGCGCGCCAAGCCAAGGCCGCTCTTAATCTGCTGCTTGGCGGATTGGCCCTGCTGGTGCTCAAGGGCTTGCGTCTGACCAACCCGACCTGGGCGAGGGAAAAATCCGCTCGGCTTTTGCGGCGCGTCGGTCCCTGGCTGCCGGAACACCGCATTGGCCGCGCTAATCTGGAAGCCGCTTTCCCGGAATGGCCGCCGAGTGAGATCGAGCGTGTACTCGGCGGCGTCTGGGACAATCTTGGCCGTATCGGCGCAGAGTTCGTGCATCTTGACCGGCTGTGGCACGTCATAAATGCTGGTACTGGCGAAATGGATCAGGTCGAGTTCACGCCAGAAACGATCGATCGATTCGTTCGGCTGCGCGAGGACGGCAAGCCGGCACTGGTCTTCGCCGCGCATCTGGCCAATTGGGAATTGCCTGCGCTGGCCGCAAACGCCTTCGGTCTAAAGTCGCTGGCGCTTTATCGCCCGCCGGCAATTCCGCAAATCAGGCGTTATGTTTTGGAATCCCGATCAGCGCGGATGGGATTGCTGGTGCCGACCAATCTCGGCGCGCCGGCGGCGATCGCGGATGAACTCGCCCGCGGCACTCACGCCGGCATGCTGGTCGATCAGTACAACAGCCGGGGCGTCGACGTGACTTTCTTCGGTCGGCGCACCAAGGCCAATCCGCTCGTGGCACGGCTCGCGCGCCACGTCGATTGTCCGATCCATGGAACGCGCGTGGTGCGGCTGCCCGGAGACCGTTTCCGCGTCGACCTGACCGAGGCGATCGAAAAGCCGCGCGACGCGCAAGGTGAAATCGACGTCGCCGCGATCATGCAGGTCATCAGCTCCGTCATTGAAGGATGGGTCAGGGAGCACCCGGAACAATGGCTTTGGCTGCACCGGCGTTGGCGGTGAACGCCCGCTCGCCTATTTGCCGGTCTTGACCTTGGTCCATAAGCGATTCATCAGCCGCTTGGTCTTCGCGTCATGCGCGAGGTTGGTGTAGAGACGATCCATCACATCCTGCGGCGGATAGACGCCCGGATCTTCCAGCACCGCTTTATCCAACAATTGTTGGCTGGGCAGATTGCCGTTGGCATAGGCGATGAAGTTGGAATTCTTCGCCGCCACCTCCGGCTTCATCATGTAGTCGATGAAGGCATGCGCCTCGGCAACGTTGCGAGCATCTTTTGGAATAGCAAGATTGTCGAACCAAAGCTGCGCGCCTTCTTTCGGAATAGCATAACCGATCTCGACACCACGCTTGGCTTCCGCTGCGCGGTTCTGCGCCTGCTTGATGTCGCCGGAAAACCCGACGACAAGGCAAATCTCGCCCGAGGCGAGCGCATTCAAATATTCCGAGGAGTGAAATTTGCGCACGTTCGGACGAATCTTCGTCACCAGCGCCGCTGCCTTTTCCAGCTCCTCCGGCTTGGATGAATTTGGGTCAAGGCCGAGATATTTCAACGCAGCGGGAAGGATGTCGTCGGCGGAATCCAGCATGTGCACGCCGCAAGATTTGAATTTGGCAATGTTCTCCGGCTTGAAAACGATGTCCCAGCTGTCGATCCTGGCGTCGGGGCCAAGGATTTGCTGCGCTTTCTTTACGTTGTAGCCGATGCCGACGGTGCCCCACATGTAGTTCGACGGCATACTGGTTGTCGGGATCATAGACCGCAAGCCGCTTGGTCACCTCCGGCCAGGAATTGGCGAGGTTCGGCAGTTTGGACTTGTCCAGTTTCTGGAACACCCCGGCCTTGATCTGCTGCTGCATAAAGTTGGCGGTCGGCACAACGACGTCGTAGCCGGATTTGCCAGCCAGGAGCTTGGTTTCCAACGTGTCGTTGGAATCGAAGGTGTCGTAGGTTATCTCGATGCCGGTATCGCGCGTGAACTCCTTCAGCACATCAGGTGCAATGTAATCGGACCAGTTGTAGACATTGACGCGCTTGCTCTGCGCGCCGGCGGGAAATGTGCCTGCGATCAGCGCGGCTGCCAAAATGGCGGCGGTGCGAATGAATGTCACGCATCGTCTCCTTGATTCAGGTTTTGGTGGGAAAGCCGGCCGCTTTCCATGCGATGATGCCACCGGCCAGATGAGCATCATAACGGTATCCCCTCTCCTGCGCCGCGAGCGAAGCAGTTACCGACCGCTTGCCCGAGCGGCAGGCGAAAACCACTTCCTTCCCCTGGGGATCCGGAATGCTGGCGGGATCGAAGCTGGAGAGCGGCACCACGACCGCGTCCGGATAGCTCTCCACCATGGTTTCGCTCGGCTCGCGCACATCCACCAGCAACATCCGACCCTCGCGGGTGCCGCGCGCGACCTCCTCCGGCGTCAAATCGCGCACCTTTGGCTGCGTTACATTAGACATGGCGAGCCTCCTCCAAGTGAGCGCGCGGGTAGTCCCTTAAGACCTCTCCCCAATGGCGTCCAGAGCCTTCATGCGCTGTTCAAGTCGGCTTGAGACCGCTTTGTGCCACCAGAGGGTCGCGCGGAATGTCGCATGTCCCCTATATGAGACTTGCGCGATGCGTTGCGCAGGTTACCCTACTATCAAACACCAATATCATGTCAGGGAGAGATTCATGTTCAAACTTGCGCTGGTCGCGGCGGTCGGGATCACAACGGCTTCGGCAATGCCGGCGACTGCCGCTGGCTTTCCCGAAAAAAATATCGACTTCATCATTCCCTTTGGTCCGGGCGGCGGATTCGACCGCACGGTACGTATCATTTCACCCGCCTTGGAAAAGACGCTGCCCAACAAGGTTGAGGTGGTCCCGAAGAACGTACCGGGTGCGGGTGGCGCGAAAGGACTGGCGACGGTCTTCCGGGCCAAGCCGGACGGCCACACGCTCGCCATCGCGAACATGCCGGGCGCGGCCATTCCCGCTATTACCAACGAGCCGGTGGAGTATGACGTCAATAAATTCACCTGGATCGCGCGGCTGGCGACCGAGGAATACATGTTGGCGGTGCCGGCGAAATCCAACATCCGCACCATCGAGGACCTGCAGAAGCTCGGCCGGCCGCTTAAAGTCCCCAGCACCGATTTTGGCTCCACGGCCTATGCCGCTTCCGAAATTTTCGGGCAGGTGCTGAAGTTCTCGATGCAGCATCTGGTCGGCTACAAGGGCACCAATGACTACATTGTCGCGGTCATCCGCGGCGACGGCGAGGCGGCCGTGGCGCCGGTGGCTACACTCAAGCAATTCATTCAGTCCGGCGACATGCGGGCCATCTTCTCCACTGAAGAGAAAAGCAGCGTCGAGGGCGTGAAAAGCATCGGCGAACTCGGTTACAAAGAGCTAGTGGGCCTAGGCGTGGAGCGCTTCGTCGTTGGGCCGCCGGGCATGCCGCCCGAGACGGTGAAGATCCTTTCCGACAGCCTGATGAAGGCTATCGCCTCGCCGGAAGCCCAAGCGCATGCAGATAAGGAAGGTTTCGCGCCGCAGCCTACGGAAAAGGCAAAGGTCAGCGCGGACCAGACCCTTGCGCTCTATTCAAAGTACAAGTCGGCGCTCATCAAGAAATAAATCCGCGCCAACCGAATAAAGAAGGGCGGCCGCTACCGCAGCTGACGCATCATGCTTGAGAGCACGTTTGCGGCCCTGCAGGTGATGTTCACGCTTTCGGGCGCGTTCTTCCTATTCGCCGGCGTGGTGGTGGGCCTGATCTTCGGCGTCGTCCCCGGTATCGGCGGGACGACTGCCATCGCGCTGCTTATGCCGCTGACTTTGGGCATGGACCCGCGCAACGCGATGATGCTGATGGGCGGCATCATGGGCGCGGTGTCGGCCGGCGGATCCATCACCTCGATCCTGATCAACACACCGGGCGGGGCTCCCAATGCGGCTACCTGTTTCGACGGTTACCCGATGGCCCAGCAGGGCAAGGCCGGAGCCGCCATCGGCGCGGCGGCCGCCGCCTCAACGCTCGGCGGACTTTTCGGTATCATTCTGCTGGTCGCGATTATTCCGGTTCTGAAACAGGTCGTCCTGCTGTTTGGGCCGCCGGAGTTCTTCATGCTGGCGTTGATGGGTCTCGCCGCCGTTGCGCTGTCCACGGGTGGGCAATTCCTGCGCGGGCTGATAGCCGGCGGAATCGGATTGATGCTCTCGTTCGTGGGCTATAGCGGCGTAACCGGCACGGTCCGCTTTACCGGAGGCTCGGAATATCTATGGGATGGCATTTCGCTCATCCCCGCGCTCACAGGAATGTTTGCGATTACCGAAATGATCGCGCTTTCGGTCTCCGGCGGCACCATATCGAAGGATGCCACCACCACGCGCGTTACCGGCGTTATGGAGGGCGTATGGGCCTGCTTCAAATATTGGAAGACCCTATTGCAAGGCTCGGCGATTGGAACCGTCATCGGCGCAATACCGGGCCTCGGCGGCACGGTCGCCGCTTTCCTGGCCTACACGGCGGCAATGCAAATTTCTAAAAGCCCGGAAACATTCGGCCGGGGCAATATCGAAGGTGTGATCGGCCCGGAGGCGGCCAACAATTCCAAGGATGGCGGCTCGTTGATCCCGACACTTGCTTTCGGCATTCCCGGCTCGGCGGAAATGGCGGTTTTCCTCGGCGTACTGGTGTTGATCGGGGTTGAGCCGGGACCGATGCTGCTGATTCAAAACGAAGGTGTTGTCTTCAGCCTCATCATCGCGCTGTCGGCCTCCTGCATTATCGCGACGGTGATCACTTTGCTGGTGACGCGCCCGCTCGCGATGATCACGCTGGTGGACGTGCATATCGTGGCGCCGGCGGTGATCGCGGTCTCGCTGGTCGGGGTCTATGCCTTGCAAAACAGCTTTGGCGATGTGGTCATGGCCGTGCTGTTCGGCATTCTTGGCTATGTGATGATGCGATTTGGCTTCCCCCGCATCACGCTGGTAATCGCGCTTGTTCTGGGCGAGCTTGCGGAGCGCAGCTATCATCAGTCGCTGCGCATGGCCGATGGGGACTGGACGGTCTTTTTCACGCGGACGACTTCGCTCGTGTTGTTCCTGCTAACCGTCGCCTGCCTGTTATGGCCGGCGGTACAATCGCTGCGCCGGCGCGCCCGCTTGTCGAAAAGCCCCGCATGACCTTCGCCGTCCGCCAACGGGAATTCTGGGCCGCGATTTTGGTGCTCGCGCTGAGCGTCAGCTATTTGCTTTGGGCGAAAACCTATCCTCCCGCCGCGGGCGCAGTGCCGGTCTTGGTAGCTTGGACAACGATAGTCCTGTCGATAGTCGACGCAGTTTCGCAGTTCGAAACGCCGTTCGGACGCTGGGTCCGGCGCCTGGTCACTGCGGAAAAGATCGTCGAATGGAAAATGGAAGGCGATGAAGACGCTGCCCTCACCCGCATCCTTCTGTCGGTGGCTTGGCTAGCTGCGTATCTCGCAGGGCTTTTTCTGATCGGCTTCATGATCGCCACACCAATCTACATCCTCTTATACATGCGCATCCATGGCGGCCGCAGCCTGCGCGACAGCGCTCTGGCCGCAGCCGCGATCACTCTCGCAATCTGGCTCACATTTGTGGTGCTGTTTCGTTATCCGCTCTATCCCGGCGTGCTGTTCGGCGGATATTGACGTTTCGTCCCAGGCACAGACCTAAATGGTCACTTGCGTGCCGACTTCCACCACCCTGCCGGTCGGTATCTGGAAGAAGTCGGTGGCGTCGCTCGCCGATCGGGCCAGCCAGATGAATAGCCGGTCTTGCCAGCGCGGCATGCCGGAATGGGCGGCGGGCTTCAGTGCCCGGCGGGAAAGGAAAAACGATGTCGACATGATGTCAAACTGCCAGCCGTGCTTGCGCGCTATAGCCAGCGCCTTCGGCACATTGGGCTCCTCCACATAGCCGAAGCGCAGCGACACCAAAGTGAAGCCGGAGGAAATCGGCGTGATCGTCACCCGATCGTGCGGTGGGATGCGCGGCGTGTCGGCGATCACGACGGTCAGGACCACGTTGTGCTGGTGCAGGACCTTGTTGTGTTTCAGGTTGTGCAGGAGCGCGGTCGGCGCGAAATCCGGCGTGCTGGTGAGGAACACAGCCGTTCCCGGCACGCTGTGCGGCGGCTTTTTTTCAAAGCTGCGAAGGAGAGTGTCGAGTGGGATCTCGGTGCGGCGGGTCTTCTGTGCCAGAAAGTTCATACCGCGAAGCCACGTCAGCATCACTAGAATAATAAGTGCGCCAAACGCGACCGGCACCCATGCCCCGTTGAGAAACTCGGAAGCAGTAGCGGCCACAAACACGCTGTCGATCACGATAAACGGACTCATGAGCAGCGCGGCCAACCAAAGCGGTTTCTGCCAAAGCTTCCATATCACGATCAGTCCAAGCGGAGCGGCAACCCATTCGGTGGCGGCTACGGCGAGAACGTAAGCCGCGGCAAGATCGCTCGAGGTGCGGAAGACGCCGACCAGCAACATCACGCCCACAAATAGCAGCACGTTTATGCGTGGAATATAGATCTGGCCGTAATGCGCTGCCGAAGTGTGACGGATTTCAAAACGCGGCAAAAGCCCAAGCTGGATCGCCTGCTGGGTTATGGAATAAGCGCCGGTGATCACTGCCTGGCTGGCGATGATGGTCGCTGCAGTCGCCATCGCTATGAGCGGCAGCAGCATCGATTCCGGTACCAGGCGAAAAAAGGGATTCTCGATCGTTTCGGGATGCGACAGCACGAGTGCGCCCTGCCCGAAATAATTGATCACCAGTGCTGGCAGCACCAGTAAAAACCACGCGCTTTGGATGGGCCGGCGCCCGAAGTGGCCGAGATCGGCATAGAGCGCTTCGCTGCCGGTGACGGCAAGGAACACGGCTCCGAGGGTCACCATCCCGATAGCTCCGTTCCCCAGGAGGAAGGTGATGCCATAAAGCGGGTTGATCGCCAGAAGCACCTCCGGGTCGTCGGCGATATGCATCCCGCCGATCACCGCCATGACCAGAAACCAAATCACGGTGATGGGTCCGAACAGTGCCGAAACCTTGCCGGTGCCATACGATTGCACAGCGAACAGGGCCGCCAGAATGACAAAAGTGAGCGGCAGCACGAAGGGCTCGAAGGCCGGCGTGACGATACGCAGACCTTCTACTGCCGAGAGCACAGAAAGCGCGGGCGTGATCAGCGAGGAGCCATAGAACATGGCTGCGCCCACAATACCCAGCATCAACACCACCGGCGTCCTCCGCCCTAGCGCGCGGAAGGCGAGCGCTGTCAGCGAGAGCGTGCCGCCTTCCCCGTTATTATCGGCGCGCAGGAGGATCAGCACGTATTTCAGGGTAACGACGAGGATGAGTGCCCAGAGAATGAGCGACAGCACGCCGAGCACGATTTCCCGGTCGACACGCGCCACCGGCGGCGGCTGCCTTCGCCGCCTCGCGGAACGCATAAAGCGGACTGGTTCCGATGTCTCCGTAAACGACGCCAATGCTGCCGAGCGTAAGCTTCCAAAAGTTCGACTTGCCGGGCCGATGATGAACAGGCTCCGTCGCGGCCTTGTGCGGCAGCGTCTCTGGGCTCTTTGTCATGGATCGAGTGAGTCTCGCCGCCGCGGAACGGGACGGCCTTATATCACCGGCTTTTGGCGGGCACCAAGGGCTTTCCCTGGGCTCTTTTACCGACTCTGATGCGTTCCGGAGTCGAAAAAGACTGACCACAACTCGTTAAAGCGAGGCTCAACTTGGGTATTTGCTGCCCAATCGCGACGTGTCTGGCTCGAACGCCGACGTTTGGCTTTCGTTATTAATGACGCGTGTTAGGACGAACCTCTTCGGGACGTTCCGGCGTTTCGATCGTCGGCGATTGCGGCTCAACCGCGGGCCCCTCCGCCTGCGCATGGAGAACGGAGGAAACGTCGCCCGCCGCCCTGCGCTGATACGACCTCCATCCAAACGGCAGCAACGCCAGATAAATCAGCGTGCCGACGGTAAGCACTTCCCACGGATAACTAATCAGCAGGGCGAAGAAGACAACGATGGCCGCAAAAACCGGCAGCAGCATCTCCGGCGGCACGCGCTGGCCCACGCGTTTGCCGGAGAACACCGGAATGCGGGAAACCATCAGGCCGGCTATCGCCAGCGTATAGAGCAACGTCAGGGCCGCGGGCGCTTTGAAAAAGCCGAGCAGGCTGATGTAGATCGGCAATAGCACGACCAGTGCGCCCGCCGGGGCCGGCATGCCGGTGAAATAGTTGGCCGCCCATGCCGGCCTGTTCGGGTCGTCGATCATCACGTTGAATCGCGCAAGCCGCAGCGCCGCGCAGATGGCAAAAACCATCGCGCCGATCCAGCCGACATTGCCGATATCTTTCAGCCCCCACAGATAAAGAAAGAGCGCCGGCGCGCAGCCGAAATTCATGAAGTCGGCAAGGCTGTCGAGTTCCGCGCCGAACTTGGACTGGCCCTTGATCAGGCGCGCAAGTCGGCCATCGATGCCATCCAGCGCCGCGGCAAAGACGATCGCATAGAGCGCGAGCTCCAGCTTGCCTTCGAAGGCGAGCCTGATGCCGGTCAGTCCGACGCAAAGTGCCAGCAACGTAACAAGATTGGGCAACAGCATTCGAACCGGCACGGGCCGGAAGCGGCGGCGCGTGCTCTCGGAGCGTTCTGGATCAAGAGGCGTGAATGACATTTTGTTCAATATAGCTGTTTTTACGCGGTGACCGCCACCGGATGCGGTAATGTAGTTAAGCAATCAATCGACCCGGAAGTTCCTGTCGTCTTGTGTCACGCGCAGGTCGGCGATCACGGTTTCGCCTGCGACGGCCCGTTGTCCCAGCGCAACCAGAAAGCTTCCGCCGACCGGCAAATAGACGTCGACGCGCGAGCCGAAGCGGATCATGCCGAGGCGCTGCCCGGCTTCGATGCTTTGCCCTTCGGTTGTGAAGGAAACGATGCGGCGCGCCACCAGGCCCGCGATCTGCACCACCGCGATGCTCACGCCGGGTGCGGCAATGAGAAAGGAATTGCGCTCATTATCTTCGCTCGCCTTGTCGAGATCGGCATTGAGGAAAACGCCGGCCCGGTAGGCGATGCGCTCGATCCGGCCCGCCAACGGACTTCGGTTGACGTGACAATCGAACACACTCATGAAAATGGAGATGCGCGGCAGCGGCGCGTCGCCCATGCCGAGTTCTGGCGGCGGCGGGGCCTGCGTCACCATACTGATGCGGCCATCCGCGGGAGCAACCAGCAAGCCCTCGCGCGCGGGTGTCACCCGCGGCGGATCACGGAAGAACAGCGCACACCATATGGTGAGCGCGATCCCGATCCATCCCAACGGCTCCCATAACCAGAACAGTATCAGCGTGGCGAGGGCAAAAATCCCGATGAAGGGATAGCCTTCCGGGCGGATAGGAACGAGCTGGGAGCGGATGGAGGCGGCGATCGACATGGGAATTTCAAATGCCTTTAATGGTACTCTGCCGCATCGGCGGACAATTTATCCGCTTCAGGCGGAACGCGTTCAACCTCCGGCGGGTTGCGGTTCTCGCCGCCCTCTTCTTCCTCGACACGCGCCAGTTTCTCGCGCGCTTCCTCGGCCTCGCGCTGGCGATTCCACATGCTGGCATAGAGGCCGTTGGCCTCGAGGAGCTGGTAATGCGTGCCGCGCTCCACGATCACTCCCTTGTCGAGCACGATGATCTCGTCGGCGGCGACGATGGTAGAGAGCCGATGGGCAATCACCAGCGTAGTGCGGTTCCGCGACACGCGGTCGAGCGCATCCTGAATGTCTTTCTCGGTATGGCTGTCCAGCGCCGACGTTGCTTCGTCGAGCACCAGGATCGGCGGGCCTTTCAGGATCGTGCGCGCGATGGCGACGCGCTGCTTCTCGCCGCCGGACAGCTTCAATCCACGTTCGCCGACTTCGGTCTCGTAGCCTTTGGGTGCCATCTGGATGAAGCCGTCGATCTGCGCCAGGCGCGCGGCTTCCTCAACTTCGGCATCGCTTGCTTCCCATCGGCCATAGCGGATGTTGTACCGGATGGTGTCGTTGAAGAGCACGGTATCCTGCGGCACCATGCCGATTGCCTGGCGCAAGGAGGCCTGCGTTACTTCGCGGATATCTTGGCCGTCGATCAAGATGCGCCCGCCGCTTATCTCATAAAAGCGAAAGAGCAGCCGCGAGATGGTCGATTTGCCCGCGCCGGACGGACCGACGATGGCGATCGTGCGGCCCGCCGGCACTTCGAAACTCAAGCCCTTCAAGATGGGACGTGCCGGCTCGTAGGAAAAAGAAACATTGTCGAAGCGAATGACACCATTCGTCACTTTCAGCGGCGGCGCACCCGGGCGGTCCTTGATCTCGGCTTCACGCCCTAGGATCGAGAACATGATCTCGATGTCGATGATGCCCTGCTTGATCTCGCGATAGATCATGCCCATGAAATTCAGCGGCTGGTAGAGCTGGATCATCATGGCGTTGATCATGACGAAATCGCCGATCGTGTTGGTGCCGTTACGGATACCGTTGACACAAAGCGCCATCACCGCGGTGAGACCCATGGCAAAGATCGCGGCCTGCCCGGCGTTCAGCACAGCGAGCGAGACGTAGGAATTCACGCTCGCGACCTCGTAGCGCTCCATGGATTTGTCATAGCGCCGCGCCTCGCGCTGCTCGGCGCTGAAGTATTTCACTGTCTCGTAATTGAGCAGCGAGTTGATGGCCTTTGTATTGGCGTCGCTGTCGCTTTCGTTCATCTTGCGGCGGATGCCGATGCGCCATTCCGTCGCGAAATAGGTGTACGACGTATAAGCGATAATAGTGACAAAGATCACCGCGACGTATCGCCAGTCGAACTGGTAGAGCAGCACCGCAACGATCATCACCAGTTCGATGATGGTAGGCGCGGCCTGCAGGATCACCATACGCACGATGGTCTCTATCCCGTTGCGGCCACGCTCAAGCACACGGGTCAGCCCGCCAGTCTTGCGCTCAAGATGAAAGCGCAGCGACAGCTCATGCATGTGCTTGAAGGTCATCAGCGCAAGATTGCGCACCGCGTTCATCGCCACTTTGGCGAACATGCCGTCGCGCGCCTGGGTAACCACCGCCATCACGATACGCATGCCGCCGTACGCGATGGTGAGGGTGATCGGTCCTACCAGCGCCCAGCCAAGCCAGTCTGGAGCCACGGGCGCGCTGCCTTGGCCGGTCAAGGCATCGGTCGCCCATTTGAAGGTAAACGGCACGGCGATGGTCGCCAGCTTGGCGATCAACAAGAGCGCCATGGCGATCGTGACCCGGCTCTTCAGGTCGGGACGGTCGTGCGGCCAGATATAAGGCCAGAGCCTGCGTATGGTCTGAAGCAGGGTGCCGTTGGCGGTTTCCCCGGAAACGTCGCGCTTTAGCGAACGAATGGATCGAACTTGGATATCGCTCATGCCCTGCCTAATGCGCGCCAGCCCGCGCATGGGGCAGACCGCCGACCATTCATATAAGGGATTTCGGGAGAAGGTCACGCGACAAAGCGGCATCATCGTGGCCTTACGGAACCGCACTCCCGGCCTCGGCGTTACCGCAGCCCGGCTTGACGCTCCCTGCAAGGGAATGCCACATCCGAATCATGAGCATGCTTCGAACTATCTGTGTCTATTGCGGCTCGGGCCCGGGCAAAAACCCCGCCTTCGTCAAAGCAGCGCGCAAATTCGGAAAAATCCTGGCGGAAAATGACATCGGCCTGATTTATGGCGGCGGCTCCATCGGGCTCATGGGTGAGCTCGCCAAATCGGTGCTCAAGCACGGCGGCAAAGTCACTGGCGTGATCCCGGAATTTCTGATCGCACGTGAGCGCATGCTGGAGGAGGCGCAGGAAATAGTCATCACCAAGGACATGCACGAGCGCAAACGGATCATGTTCGAGCGTTCTGACGCCTTCGTCGCGTTGCCGGGCGGCGTCGGCACGCTCGAAGAAACAGTCGAGCAGCTCACCTGGTCCCAGCTCGGCCGGCATAAAAAACCAATTCTCGCCGCCAACATTGAGCATTTCTGGGATCCGCTCTGTGTGTTGTTCGACCACATGGAGAAGCTGGAATTCATCCGGCCCGGCTTAGCGGTGAAGCTTCTGGTCGCCAATTCTGTTGATGAAATTCTGCCGCGCCTGCGCGCGGCGCTTGCACCGGTTCCGCCCGAAGAAAAGGAAATGAAGGCGGTCGAGCCCGAACGGATGTGATCTACGCTCGCGGTCGGCCGGCGTCCGTCGCTTCGCTACCGTGGAACATACGAGCGATGCCGGCCTCCGCCGCAGCTGCCTCGCAATTCGAGCAAGGCCGCGAAGTTGAATAGAGCAAGCAGCCGCGCAGATCCGAATTGCCCAGCCGCGCCTGCGCCGCGCGTATTGCCTCCCGCTCAGCATGCGCCGTCCAGTCCTTGCGCAAAATCACCCGGCTTGGCCCGAAACCGATGATGCGGCGGTCCTTGACCACGACTGCGCCAAAAGCCTGGTCGCCCGCGCGCACGGCTTCGTCTTTCATCCGGAACGCAGCTTCGATGAATTCCTGATGCTCGGCCGGCGCGGCTTTGACCCGCGGTGCGAACAAAGCTACTGCCGCAATCGCCAGCACGGCCCGCCGCGTGCAAGCACAGGCTTCGATGCGCAGCCGCCCGGCCGTTCCGCGTCGCCCATGCATAAAGGTTTTCCTTTAGGCCGCCGCCCCGCTCTTGATCAGCTTGTAGACGATGGAATCCATCAAGGCCTGGAAGGAGGCGTCAATAATGTTGGGCGAGACGCCCACCGTCGTCCAGGTCTCGTCATTCTCATCCTTGCTTTCGATCAAAACCCGCGTCACGGCTTCGGTACCGGAGTTTAGGATACGGACGCGGTAATCCGTCAGCTCGAGATTTTCGATATAGCGTTGGTATTTTCCCAAATCCTTGCGCAGCGCGACGTCGAGCGCGTTGACGGGGCCATTCCCCTCCCCGGCCGAGATCAGCGTCTCGTCGCCGATCTTCACCTTAACAAGGGCGCTCGATACGGCAATGCGTTCGCCTATCGCATTGATGCGGTGTTCGACACTCACGTCGAACCGTTCGACCGTGAAGAAATCCGGCACCTGCCCCATCATACGCCGCGCCAGCACGTCGAAAGAGGCGTCTGCCGATTCATAGGCGTAACCGGCGGACTCGCGGCTCTTTACTTCTTCGAGCAACCGCCCGATTCGGGGATCGTCCTTGTCGACCTTGATGCCGATGCGCTCCAATTCGGCCAGCACATTGGCGCGGCCGGCCTGATCCGACACCAGGAGCTTGCGCCGGTTGCCGACGCTTTCCGGCGCCACGTGCTCATAGCTCTTTGCCCGTGTCGGCTCGCGCTGGCTGCCATTCTCAATATGTTCGGCGCTGGCAAGATCAGCCTCAAGCTCTTTCACGATCGCCGAAGCATGAATTCCCGCTTTTGTGGCGAAGGCGCTTTCACCCACATAAGGCGCGTGCCTATTGGGGCCACGGTTGAGCAGCTCATCGAGTGCATGCGAAACCTGGGTGAGGCTCTTGAGCTTCTGCTCGGATACCGCGATCTCGAACTCCTTTGCATAATCCGGCTTCAGCTTCAGCGTCGGAATAATGGAAACGAGATTGGCATTGCCGCAGCGTTCTCCCAACCCGTTAAGCGTGCCCTGGATCTGGCGCGCGCCCGCGCGCACCGCGGCAAAGGAATTCGCCACCGCCTGCTCGGTATCGTTGTGCGCGTGGATACCCACGTGATCGCCAGGAATGTGCTTCACAACCTCGCCGACGATCAATTCAACCTCGTGCGGCAGTGTGCCGCCGTTGGTGTCGCATAGCACCACCCAGCGCGCGCCCTGCTCATAGGCGGCCTTGGCGCAGGCCAGCGCGTATGTTGGGTTGGCCTTGTAGCCGTCGAAGAAATGCTCGCAGTCGAGCAGCACCTCCCGACCTTTGGCTGTTGCGGCCTTCACGCTATCGCGGATGGAGGCGAGATTCTCTTCCTCCGTGGTCTGCAGCGCCACGCGCACGTGATAGTCCCAGGATTTCGCGACGAAACAGATCGCATCAGCCTTGGCCGCGAGCAGCGCCGCAAGGCCGGGGTCGTTCGAGGTGGAGCGGCCGGGCCGCCGCGTCATACCAAAAGCGGTAAAGGTGCCTTGCAAAGATCGGTGCTCGGAAAAGAACTCGGTGTCGGTCGGGTTTGCCCCTGGATAGCCGCCCTCGATATAATCGATGCCAAGGTCGTCCAGCATGGCGGCGATCGCCATCTTGTCGGCCAATGTGAAGTCGACGCCGTTTGTCTGCGCGCCGTCGCGCAGCGTGGTGTCGAACAGATAGATCCGTTGTTTCGGCATCGCTCTTCACAAAACTCCGTAAACATAAAGCGCGATAGCCGCGCCGATCACCAGGATCACGACCTTGAGCGCGATGTAATAGATCCAGTGGCGCGGGAACGGTGTTTCCGGCTGTTTCATGGGTTGCTCCCCTGGACGCCCAGCTTCTTTTCCATGGTCGTGTTGGCGAGCCATTCGTCGCCGCGGAGCACGGTATTGCGCTGCTGGGCGACAAAGCCGCGGTGCTGGAAGAAAGCGCTGGCGCTGTCGCTGGCTTCTACGATTAGCTTGGACGCGCCGCGCGCGGCGGCGAGCTTTTCCACCGCATCGTAAAGCATGGTGCCGACGCCCTGCCCCGCGGCGGCCGGATGCACGTAAAGCATGCCGATCTGCTCCCGCCCTTCAAGCGAGATAAAGCCGACGGGAGAGCCGTTCAGGGTACCGACCAGCGTCAGCTGCTCACCGAGGCGCTCGGCGAAGGCTTTCTCATCGTCCGCAGCAGCTGCCCAAGCTTCCTGCTGTGCCTCGCTGTAATCTTCGGTGGTCAGTTCCTCTATGCTGGCGCGGAAGATTTCTGCGAGCAGCGGCGCGTCGGCCGGCAGGTAGGGCCGCAGGCCCGCTTTTGGATGTGCCATGGCCATCACGGGGCGATCTCCCAGGTGGTGCCATCCTTCGAATCCTTCAGCATAACGCCCATGGCGGCCAGCTCGTCGCGGATACGGTCGGATTCGGCGAAATTCTTGGCCTTGCGCGCGGCCAGACGCGATGAAACCAGCCGTTCGATCTCCGCTTCGGAAATTTCCAGCTTGCGCGCACGCTGGGCCTTCCAAACGGCATAAGCTGCGCCGCGCACGCCGAGAAAACGCAGCGTCCCAGCCAACGATTTATGGCCGGCACGATTTCGCAGGGCATGCATTTCGGCGATCACCTGCGGCGTATTCAGGTCGTCCAGCAATGCCTCGACAATCGAGGGCGCCGGCCGGTCTTCTGCCGCATCCGCGGCAGCATCGAGCCAGCTGGCGAGCGCCTTATCCGCGCTTTCGAGATTTTTCAGGGTCCAGTTGATCGGCTGGCGATAATGCGTGCCGAGCATTGCGACGCGGATCACATCCCCCGGCCAATCGGCGAGCAATTCGCGGATAGTAACAAAATTTCCCGCCGACTTTGCCATCTTCTCGCCTTCGACCTGCAGGAAGCCGTTGTGCATCCAAAAATTTGCCATCACGCCGGTGTGAAAGGCGCAGCGTGATTGCGCGATCTCGTTCTCGTGATGCGGAAACACGAGGTCAATGCCGCCGCCGTGAATGTCGAAAGTCTCGCCGAGATGCTTCCATGACATTGCGGAACATTCGATATGCCAGCCCGGTCGCCCTGGCGTCTTGATGCCGGCCGGTGACGGCCAGGCCGGCTCGTCTTCCTTTGAGGGCTTCCACAGCACGAAATCCATCGGGTCGCGCTTGTACGGTGCGACCTCCACACGCGCGCCGGCGATCATGTCTTTCAGTGGACGCTTCGAGAGTTCGCCATAGTCCGGCATCGACGGCACGCTGAAGAGCACATGCTCCTCGGCCGTATAGGCATGACCGGAGGCAATGAGCCGCTCAACCAATGTCTTCATTTCCTCAATATGCTCGGTCGCCCGCGGCTCCAGTGTCGGCGGCAGGCAGCCTAGTGCCGCGACGTCTTCCTTGAAATCCTCGTAGGTGGTCTCAGTGAGTTCGCGAATCGAAATCCCGCGCTCTGCAGCGCGTGCGTTGATCTTGTCGTCCACGTCGGTGATGTTGCGCACATAAGCCACATGCCCGGCGCCGTAGAGATGCCGCAGCAGGCGATAGAGCACGTCGAATACGATGACCGGCCGCGCATTGCCGATATGGGCGAAGTCGTAGACCGTCGGCCCGCAGACATACATGCGCACGCGCGCGTCATCGATCGGCTGAAAAACCCGCTTTTCGCGCGTGAGGGTATCGTAGAGTTTGAGTTCCATCCTGTCCTTGTCGTGCCCGTTCGGCGCTGCCTTTGGACGAAAAAATTGCCAAAAAATCACCGCCTGGCCTGCTGGCCGGGCATCCATTTTCTTCGGAACGGAGAGAAAAGGCGGCCTCAGCCAGCGGTGAGCTAGCTAATAATTTCCCGGCAAATGCCGCTCTGGAGGCAACCGCGCTTCATGGGCCGGGAGAATGAGCAAGCCAGGGGTTGGCGTCAAGTACCGCTAGGGGTGTCTTTATTTGGGATTTCAGCCTGTCCCAAAGGCCGTCTGCGCTCTGCGACTCAGTTAACGATCTCTCAAGGCTTTCCTTCCAATCTTCGCAAACGCAGCAGTCCGTTAGCAGAGCGCGTTCCCATGCGATCCATTTATGCGCTTCTGGCTTTCGCCGCCGCCCTTTTGAGTGCGAACGCCGCGAGCGCGGAGCGACGCATGTTTATTATCGCAAATAATCCGTATGGCTATGGCGTCGACCGCTGCCTTGCCAGCGGCGCGACCTGCGGGGCTGCGATCGCGGCCGCCTATTGCCGTTCGCGCGAATTCAGCCATGCGGTTTCCTACCGTAAAGTGGACAAGGACGACATTACCGGCGCGGTCCCCGCGGCCGCCTCGGGCCGCTGCCAGGGCAACAGCTGCGACGACTACGTCGCCATCGAGTGCATGCGCTGACCGCATCACATTCGCGGTACAAACGGTCGATCTGCTAAGCGGTGCAACGGCTGCTATTTCTTCGCGCCTGCGCTGCGCGCGCTAACTCGTGAGGTCGGTGAATGTTACATCGGCCACTCGGTTCCCACCTCCTTGGGCACGCGTCGCAATCGGCGCGGAAGCAGGAGCTTTATGGAACTCCATGGAACCGGAAAAAGCGCGGAACCAACCAGCGTGATGGCCGTTCCTCAACGGCTTACACCGTCGAGCCAACTGAAAGAGATCCGCAATGTCAGTCGTGCGCGCCATGTTTCGCTCCCATCCCGAGCATCCGGCTCACTCCGACGCGATCTCGGCTTGCATCGATGCGTGCTCGCTTTGCATCGAGACCTGCACGGCCTGCGCGGATGCCTGCCTCTCGGAAAAACACGTTGAAACCTTGATTTCGTGCATCCGTCTGAACTTGGATTGCGCGGCTGTGTGCGCCGCCACCGGCAGCGTCATGGCGCGGGCGAATAAGGCGGGAAACCGCCAGCCGCTGGAGGCCCAGCTCACGACGTGCATCGCGTTTTGCCGCGCCTGCGCCAGCGAATGCAGCCGCCATGCGGATAAGCACAAACATTGCCGAGTCTGTGCCGATGCCTGCGCGAGTTGCGCAGAGTGCTGCACCGAAATGCTTTCGACGCTGCGGATGCCGGCCTAGTCACGCCCTAAGTATCTTAATACCATCCCCTCTACTTCCTGCGCCATGATTTTGACGCAGGGGCGCAGGCAATTGCCGTGTCAGAGGGGTCACCGGTGAAACTTTATTCCTATTTCCGCTCGTCCGCGGCTTATCGCGTGCGTATTGCGCTCAATCTCAAATCTGTCGCCTACGAGATCATCCCCATCCACCTGCGAAAAGACGGTGGCCGCCATCGCAGCGAGGAATATCGGGCAGTTAACCCCCAGATGCGGGTTCCATCGCTGAAGCTGCAGGACGGCGAGGTGATCGTTCAGTCGCTCGCCATCATCGGCTATCTGAATGAAATCTATCCGCAGCCGCCTCTGCTACCGGCAGATCCAATTTCACGCGCGCGCGTGCGCGCGGTGTCGCAGATCATCGCCTGCGATATTCATCCGCTGAACAACCTCGGCACGCTGCAATACCTGAAAAATGAAATGGGCCAGAACCAGGCCGCGATCGATGCCTGGTATCACCATTGGGTGATTTCCGGGTTCGAGGCGGTCGAGAAAATGATCCAGCCCGGTCCTTACGCTTTTGGTTCGCAGCCGGGACTGGGCGACATTTGCCTTGTTCCGCAGGTCAACAATGCGCGCCTCTTGAAGGTGCCGCTCGATGCTTTCCCGAAGATCGCCGCGGTGAACGAGGCCTGCCTCAAGCTGCCGGCCTTTGACAAGGCGCGGCCGGAGAATCAGCCCGATGCTGAATAAGGCTTTCATTCAACCTCTTGGCCGCTCGCATGGACGCAGAATCCGTTATAAACTAGCTCACGAGCACCGATAGCCGGACGACCTTTGCTGATGAATATCGCGATGCAAAAAATCAATCTCAGCGTCTGCGCGGCGCTGATTCTCATTGGCTCGGCGCTACCTGTGCGGGCGCAAAATTTTTCCGCTCCGCCGGGAACGGGCGGCCGCAACCCCATCTGCGTACGGCTGGAAACCCAGCTTTCCGCGCTCGATCGCGGCACCGCCGACCCCGCCCGTGCCGAGCAAATCAGGCGTTACGAAGACTCCGCCAACAAGCAACAAGCCGAGCTTGACAGGCTGGTGGAGCAATCGCGCCGGGTAGGCTGCCAGGGCGTTGGCTTTTTCTCGCTGTTCAGCGGCCAGCCGCCGCAATGCGGCCAGATCAACAATCAAATCCAGCAGATGCGGTCCAATCTCGCTCAGATCCTCGGCACGCTGCAACAGCTGCAAGGCAACACTGCCGGGCGCGAAGGTCAGCGCCGTTCGGTCCTGGTAGCGCTCGCCGAAAACGATTGCGGGCCGCAGTATCGGACTGCGGCCGCGCCTCAGCAGCGCGGTTTCTTCGATACGCTATTCGGGCCGGGCACCGGGTCGGAGTCCATCATGGCGCCCGTTGAACCCTATCAATCGTCGACGTTCCGCACGGTCTGCGTCCGCACATGCGACGGGTATTTCTTTCCGGTTTCCTATTCGACGTCGCCAAGCCGCTTCCCTGAGGACGAGCAAGCCTGCCAGCGCATGTGCCCGGCGGCGGAAGTCCAATTGTACACCTACCGCAATCCTGGGGAGGAAATCAGTCAAGCGGTATCGCTGCACGGTCACCCCTATTCCGACCTGCCGACCGCCTTCGCCTATCGCAAGGAAGTCAACAAGGCCTGCAGCTGCAAGCGTGCCGGTCAGACCTGGGCGGATGCACTCAAGCAGCTTGACGATAGCACCATCGAACAAGGCGATATCATCGTTACCGACGAACGCGCCAAGCAGCTGTCGCAGCCGAAACTCGATGCCCCAGGCAAACGTATCGACCCCCGCACCAACAAACCGGCGCAAACACCCGCCACGGCGCCCGCCACGGCTCCCTCGACCGAATCAACCGCGGCTACGGGTGAAAAGCGTCAGGTGCGGACAGTTGGGCCCACTTACGTTCCCGCCCGTTAGTTCTGCCGCTGCGCATCAAAAATCGAACGCGTCGCCTTTTGCGGTGGCGCCTGGTTTCAGAAGCGTGAGGTCGGGCTCGGGCAGCGGCGCTCCGAAATCGCGGAAACGGTTGGTGATCGGATAGCGGCGGTCGCGGCCGAAATTCTTTAGCGTCACTTTCACGCCCGGCGCCGCCTGGCGGCGTTTGTATTCGGCAAGGTTGACCATGCGGTCCACCTTCTTCACCGCTTCGATATCGAAGCCGGCGGCAGCGATGGTAGCTACCGGCTCCTCCAGTTCGATGAGGCGATAAAGAATACCATCAAGGATGTCATAGGGCGGCAGCGTGTCCTGGTCCTTCTGGTCCTCGCGCAGCTCCGCCGAGGGCGCGCGCGTCAGAATATTTTCCGGCATCACCCTGCCGCTTGGCCCCAGCGCACCGACCGGCTTCCAGCGGTTGCGCAGGTGGGAGAGCCTATAGACCTGGGTTTTGTAGAGATCCTTAATCGGATTGAAGCCGCCGTTCATGTCGCCATAGAGCGTGGCATAGCCGACCGACATTTCCGACTTGTTCCCGGTCGTCACCACCATCAATCCGAATTTGTTGGAAATCGCCATCAGGATGACGCCGCGCGCCCGCGCTTGCAGGTTCTCTTCCGTGACATCGCGCGGGAGATCGGTGAATAGCGGCTTCAACACCGCTTCCAAACCCTCGATGGCGGGAGCGATCGGCACCACCTCGTAGCTGATACCAAGGGCTTTCGCAGCCGACGCAGCGTCCTCGAGCGACTGCTTGGAGGTGTAACGGTAAGGCAGCATCACGCAGCGCACGCGATCAGCACCGAGCGCGTCGACCGCCATGGCGGCGCAAAGCGCCGAATCGACTCCCCCGGATAGCCCGAACACAACGCCTTTGAAGCCGTTCTTGTCGACGTAATCGCGCAGTCCGAGCACGCAGGCGGCGTAGTCCGACTGGTCGCGGTCGTCCAGCTTTTCCACTGGCCCGTCGACGCAGCGCCAGGTGTTCCCCATGCGCTCCCAATGAACAGTGACCAGCGCTTCACGGAAAGGCGGAAGCTGGAATGCAATTGAACGATCGGCATGCAAACCGAAGGACGCGCCGTCGAACACCACTTCGTCCTGACCGCCGACCTCATTCAGATAGATCAGCGGCAGGCCGTGCTCGGTGACGCGCGCCACGGCAATGTTGAGCCGAATATCGTCCTTGTCGCCCCAGTAAGGTGAGCCGTTCGGCACCAGCAGGAGTTCGGAACCTGTCTCCGCTAGGCACTCGACAACTTCCTCGCGCCAGATGTCTTCGCAAATGGGGATGCCGAGCCGCACGCCGCGAAAATTAACCGGGCCTGGCATCGGCCCTGGTGCGAAGACACGCTTTTCGTCGAACACACCGTAATTCGGCAGATCGACTTTAAAGCGCAGCGCGGCGATGAAACCGCCATCGAGTAACGCGAGCGCATTATACAGCTTGCCGTCCTCGACCCAGGGCGTGCCGAGGATCAACGCCGGGCCGCCATCCGCCGTCTCACGCGCCAGGCTCTCCACCGCCGCCCGGCATGCCGCCTGGAAAGCCGGCTTCAGCACGAGATCCTCCGGCGAATAGCCGGCGATGAACAATTCGGGGAAAATGACGAGATCGGCACCGTCGGCCGACGCGCGCCTGCGCGCCGCGCGCACCTTCTCCGCGTTGCCGGAAACGTCGCCGACGATCGGATTGAGCTGTGCGAGGGTAATCGCCAGGCGGTTGGCAGGAGGCGCGCTCATGCCGCAGGCATAGCGCGTCCCCCGCGTTGCCGGCAATGCCGGAGGCGCGCGATCAGAGTCCCGCCGCCACTGGCATCGGCCTGGTCGCCTCGTTCTTCAGCAGTTCGGCCAGCAAGAAAGCCAAGTGCAGCGCCTGGGTGGCGTTGAGCCGCGGGTCGCATCCGGTGTCATACTGGCGCGAGAGATCAGCTTCGGTGATCCGCGCGGCGCCGCCGGTGCACTCCGTGACGTTCTGGCCGGTCATCTCGATATGTACGCCGCCCGGAATTGTCCCTTCCGCGTGATGGATGGCGAAGAAGCTATCCACCTCTTTGACGATGCTGTCGAACGGTCGGGTCTTGTGGCCAGTGCCGGCGGTGATCGTGTTGCCATGCATCGGATCGCACGACCAGACGACCTTGCGGCCGGATTCCTTCACGGCGCGGATAACCTTCGGCAGATGCGTGTCGACTTTGCCGGCCCCGAAGCGGCAGATCAAAGTGAGCCGTCCAGCCTCGTTCTTCGGGTTCAGGGTATCGATCAGCCGCAGCAGATCGTCGCGTTCCAGCGTGGGGCCGCATTTGAGCCCGAGCGGATTGACCACGCCGCGGCAATATTCCACATGCGCACCATCGACCTGGCGGGTCCGGTCGCCAATCCAGATGAAGTGCGCGGAGGTGGCCACATGATCGCCAGAGCCCATCGCTTCATCCCGGCGGGTCAATGCTTCCTCGTAAGCCAGCAGCAAGGCCTCGTGGCTGGTGTAGAAGCTCGTGGTACGCAGAGCGAGCGTATTCTCCGCCGTGATGCCGAGGAGTTTGTTGACATCGACCGTGCGCCTGATCTCGTCCGCCAGCGCCTTGTAGCGGCTCTCGATCTGGGTGCCTTCCATGAATTTCAGTTCCCAGCGATGCGCGTTGTCGAGGGAGGCATAGCCGCCGTCGAGCAGCGCGCGCAGGAAATTCAACGTCGCCGCTGATTGCCGGTAGGCCTGCAGCTGCCGGCGCGGGTCCGGCGTGCGCGACTCCGGGGTGAAATCCGGGCCGTTGATGATGTCGCCGTGATAGCTCACGAGCTCGGTGCCATTCCGTTTTTCGGTCGGCGACGTGCGCGGCTTGGCGAACTGTCCGGCAACGCGTCCGACCTTCACGACATTGGTGTTGCCGGCGAACGTCAGGATCAACGCCATCTGCAGGAACAGCTGGAAATAGTCGCGGATATAGTCGGTCTTGTGCTCCTTGAAGCTTTCGGCGCAGTCGCCGCCCTGCAGCAGGAAGGCTTCGCCCTCTGCCACGGCGGCGAGCTTCGCCTTCAGGTCCCGGACTTCCTTGACGAAGACCAGCGGCGGGAAGTTGCGTAAGTTGCTTTCAACGTCAGCAAAGGCGCGCGCGTCCGGGTATTCCGGAACCTGCACGATAGGTTTCTTGCGCCAGCTATCCGGCGTCCAACGCTCGGCCATGAGCCGATTCTCCATGCATCTAAGGCGTCCTAATGGCCGCCTTTCCAGCGTATGATCCGGCGAAGTGGAATCCGGTTCGCCGATAAGATCATGCGCCAAATTAATAAGTTAGCGCGCGATCGGAGGCAAAACCGGTTCCCACTTTTGCTGATCGCGCGCTAGTGGGATTGCGAGCTTATACACGCTGCGACCCGTAAAAAGCCAGAAGCTTGGTTGGGCGGATCAAGCTTGAAGGTAGCGCCCGGCGCTGGATTTCCAGGGTTATTTGGCCTCTTTTTCGAACGTCGTCGCCTTGTCCCGCATAGTCACCAGTTCCTCCGCCGCGGTCGGATGCAGGGCCATCACCGCATCGAAGTCCGCCTTGGTTGCCTTCATCTTCACTGCAATGCCCACCGCCTGGATTATCTCCGCGGCGTCAGGCCCCACAATATGCACGCCCACCACCCTATCCGTGTCGCCGTCGACCACGAGCTTCATAAAAGTGCGGGTATCGCGCGCAGCCACCGTCGCCCTCATCGGCCGGAACGTGGTCTTGTAGATGTCGACTTTGGCAAACTGATCGCGCGCCTTCGCTTCGGTGATACCAATAACGCCGACTTCCGGTGTCGAGAAAACCGCGGTCGGAACATCTTCGTGATCGACCGCCATCGGCTTATTTCCGAATACCGTATCGGCGAAGTAATGACCTTCGCGGACTGCCACCGGCGTCAGGTTTATCCGGTCGGTAACGTCGCCAACCGCATAGATATTCGACACGGAAGTTTGAGAGAATTCGTTGACGGCGATCGCTGCCTTTGCATTTAGCTTCACGCCTGCTGCTTCCAGGCCGAGTCCTTCCACATTCGGCCTTCGCCCGACCGCGAACATGACGCGGTCGGTTTCGATCATCGCGCCATCCGACAGTTTGGAGTAATAGCCCTCGGCGCTCGCCTCGACGGCCTCCACCGTCTTGCCGGTGAGGACCGTGATGCCCCGGTTTCCCAATTCCATGCGCAGGTGCTCGCGCACATCGTCGTCAAAGCCGCGCAGGATATTTTCACCGCGGTAGATCAGCGTCACCTTCGAGCCAAGGCCCGCGAAAATTCCGGCGAATTCAACGGCAATATACCCGCCACCCTGAATCAGGATGCTTTTCGGCAGTTCCGGAAGATCGAAAGCCTCCTTCGAGGAAATGACATGCTCCAGGCCGGGAATGTTGTGGCCCAGCGTCGCGCCGCCACCGGTCGCAATCAGAATATATTTGGCGCTAACCTTGCTGCCATCGGCCAGCCGGGCCGTATGCCTGTCTTCCAGCAGCGCGCGCTGTCGCGTCAGCTGCGCGCCTGCGCGCTCAAGCGTCGTGACATAGGCGCGCTCCAGCCGCGCAATCTCCGCGTCTTTATTGGCAATCAAAGTCGGCCATTGGAAGGTCGGCTGCGGTACCGTCCAGCCGTAGCCAGCCGCGTCAATGAAATCATCAGCGTAACGCGAGGCATATACCAGCAGCTTTTTGGGCACGCAGCCGCGGATGACGCATGTGCCGCCGACGCGGTCTTCCTCCGCGATCATCACCCGCGCGCCGTATTCACCGGCGATGCGTGCTGCGCGCACGCCGCCCGAGCCTGCACCGATGATAAAGAGATCGACGTCGTATTGAGCCATCGTCGCCTGCTAACGCTCGATGACCCGTAGGCCGCCGGAACCGGCAAGGATAGCGGTTTGCGCCAACCCGATGAACAGGCCGTGCTCGACAACGCCTGGAATGTCCGAAAGACGCGCGGCCAGCGCCGGCGGATCCGGGATGTGCTGGAGCGCAGCATCGAGAATCCAGTTGCCGCTATCGGTGCAGAAAGTTTTGCCTTCTTTGTCACGCCGCAGCAGCGCCGGGCCGGGAGCGCCGGCGGCTGCGGCTGCCGCCTCGATCTTGCCTCGCGTCGCGGTGAGCCCGAATGGCACAACTTCGATTGGCAGGGGAAATCGCCCGAGTGTCGCCACCCACTTGCTCTCATCGGCGATGACGATCATGCGCTCGGACGCCGCAGCCACAATCTTTTCCCGCAGCAGTGCGCCGCCGCCGCCTTTTATTAGCGTGAGGCCGGGGCCGATCTCATCGGCACCATCGATGGTCAGATCAAGTTGCGGCGTTTCATCCAACGTAGTGAGCGGGATGCCCAGGCGCTCGGCCTGCCCGCGGGTAGTTTCCGACGTAGGCACGCCGACCACCGGGCAGCCTTCTCGCATGCGATCCGCCAGCAACTCCAAAAAGTGTTTCACGGTCGAGCCGGTACCCAACCCAAGCCGCATGCGCGGCTCCACGAACTGCACCGCGCGCGCCGCGGCTTCTCGTTTCTGCACTTCAGGGTCCATCTCGGTCCGGAGGAGCTCTCATGCGGGTGCCTCGTTTTACCGGGCTTCGCGGCCGCGTCATAGCCGAAAGGGCAAGCGATCCGCCGATATAGCGGGAGAACCCAGGTGCGCATCCTTGCCTTAGCTTCGGGCAGCGGCTAGCGATCAGCATTATGGCCGCCACGAATTCTGCCCCTACGATTGTTTTCGATCTCGACGGAACGCTGGTGGATACCGCGCCCGATCTCGTTGATACCCTCAATACCATCCTCGCGCGCGAAGGCCTGCCGCCAGTACCCTTCGAGAGGGCGCGCAGCATGATCGGGGGCGGGGCAAGAACTCTGATCGAGCGTGGCTTGCAGGCGGCCGGTAGGCCTGGAATCGCCGCCGAGGTCGATCGTCTCTATACAGATTTCGTCTCTCATTACGGAGACCATCTGGCCGACCGCTCGCAACCCTTTCCAGGCGCCATCGCTGCAATTGAGCAGCTCGCCGCGCGCGGCTGCCGCTTCGCCGTATGCACCAATAAGTTTGAATGGCTGTCGGTGCGTTTGTTGGAAGCGCTTGGCATCTCCGGGCATTTCGCCGCCATCTGCGGACAGGACACCTTTGGCGTGCAGAAACCCCACCCGGAGATTTTGCTGCAGACCATTCGCAAGGCAGGGGGCAATTCGGGCCGCGCGGTGATGGTTGGCGACAGCATCACTGACATTGAGGTCGCGCGAGCGGCCAAGGTGCCGGTGATAGCGGTGGATTTCGGCTACACGGAAACACCGGTCTCGGCCCTCGAGCCAGACGTGGTCATCGGCGACTTCGGCAAATTGCCGGCAGCCGTGGACAGGCTGTTTGGCTTCAATAGCTGAGCTCGGCCTTGATTTAGCCGAATATCGGGACGGAAACTGATGGGTAACCCTGTTCGGAAAAAGTAAACTAAAATTGGGTATTTCGGATTTGGAAAGTCTTCAGCTGTGTTTTACTGCTAAAACGCTGGCGAACTGGCCCCTATCCTGGCCAGGCTAGAGGACGGCCCCGGCGCGTTCCCCTCGCCTTTCGAGAGCTCCGACAGCGGCCCTGCCGCTCAATGAGGGGTACTGACATGAACCGAGTTTTCGTGATCGTGGCCTCTGGCCTAGCCCTCGCCGGTTGCGCTTCCGGCAATGACTGGCTTCCTAAATTCGAGCCGGCGCCGGTCAGTATCCAATTCCAGTCAGAGCCCGCAGGCGCGGAGGCAAAGATCTCCACGGGAGGAAGCTGCCAGACCCCCTGCGCCCTCAGCTTGCCTGCGGACAAGGAATTCTCGGTGACCTTCTCGCTTGCGGGCTATCAGCCGCAGACCGTTCCCGTCCAGCTGACCAAGCCGCAAGGGGTCGAAACTGCACTCCAGCCCAATCCTGTAGGGGTGGAATTGGCCGCCGCCCCCAAGACTCCTCCGAAACGTTCAACCCGGAGATCCGCGGCCACCACGCCCACGCCCAAGCCTGCCGCCGCGAGAACTGCTGCACCGCGTCCTGCTGCGGCTGCACCTGCCGCTGCGCCGCGCCCTGCCGCGGCTGCTCCCGCACCTGCGCCGACTGCGCCGGCCGCAGATCCCTTTCCACCGGTCCGCTAAGCTCCAAGGACCGTCAAATCTCAAAATCAGGCCGCCGCAAGGCGGCTAAGGTCTAGGTATAAGCTACTGGACGATATGGCGGTAATCCGCCAGAGTCCCCATATAGAAGGCTCTCCGAAACAGGCGAAGGCATCAGCGTGGCCGAAGGCGTGCATCCCGCAGATTTGGACGATCGCGGAAACCCCGCGACCCACACGATGATCGACCCCTTCGGGCGAGCGATCTCCTACCTGCGCGTGTCGGTGACCGACCGCTGCGACTTCCGCTGCGTCTATTGCATGTCGGAAAACATGTCCTTCCTGCCCAAGGCGGATTTGCTCACGTTGGAAGAGCTGGATCGCCTTTGCACGGCCTTCATTGTCAAAGGCGTGCGCAAGGTCCGCCTCACCGGAGGCGAGCCGCTCGTTCGGCGCGGGATCATGACCCTGTTTTCCTCGCTCTCGCGGCACCTTCGCGCGGATATGCTCGATGAGCTGACGCTGACAACCAACGGCTCGCAGCTGCCGAAATACGCGGCCGAGCTGAAAGACTACGGTGTCAAGCGCATCAACGTATCGCTCGACACGCTCGATCCCGACAAATTCCGTGCCATCACCCGCTGGGGAGAGCTCGACAAAGTAATCGCCGGCATCGACGCGGCACAGGCCGCCGGCCTGCAGGTGAAGATCAACGCTGTCGCGTTGAAGGGCGTGAACGAAGACGAGATGCCAGCGCTGATGGAATGGGCGCATGGTCGCGGCATGGACCTTACCTTGATTGAGGTGATGCCGCTCGGCGACGTCGGCGAAGGCCGGCTCGAGCAATATCTGCCGCTGTCGATGGTACGCGCGCGGCTGGCCGAGCGTTTCACGCTCGACGACATCGACTACCGCACGGGCGGTCCGGCCCGTTACACGCAGGTGAAAGAAACCGGCGGGCGGCTCGGCTTCATCACGCCGATGACGCATAACTTCTGCGAAAGCTGCAACCGCGTTCGCATCACCTGCACCGGCACGCTCTACATGTGTCTGGGCCAGGAAGATGCCGCCGATCTGCGCGCGCCCTTGCGCGCCTCCGAAGGCAATGAACTTCTTTATCGCGCCATCGACGATGCGATTTTGCGCAAGCCCAAGGGTCATGACTTCGTCATCGACCGCCGCCACAAGCGCCCTGCCCTTGTCCGCCATATGAGCGTGACCGGCGGCTGATTTCCTCCGTCCATCGTCCCTTGGCCTTGCTCAAACACGGCCGAAATCCGATAACGTGCCGAAGAGCGCGCGCGCTTATGCGCCCGGCCATCTGGGGGATGGATTGAAGGGGCTTCTCAGGCTCAGCCGCGGCATCGACTGGATGAACGCCCAGTTCGGCATTATCGCCACCTGGTTGGTGCTGATCGCCTGCCTGGTTAGCGCGGGAAATGCCGCCAGCCGCTATCTCTTCAGCGAGAGCTCGAACGGCTGGCTGGAGGCGCAGTGGTATATGTTCGCAGCCATCGTGCTGCTTGGCGCGCCCTATACGCTGCGCATGAACGAACATGTGCGCGTCGACCTGATTTACAGCTCCGCCGGCGAGCGCACCCGCCTCTGGATCGATATCGTCGGCGGGCTGCTCTTCCTCATCCCGATCTGCGCGATCCTGATCTATTTCACCTGGCCGTGGTTCGTGCAGTCCTGGAAAATCCACGAAATCTCTCCCAATGCGGGAGGCCTCGTGCGCTGGCCGGTGAAATTGCTGCTGCCGGTCGGCTTCGGGCTGATGATTCTGCAAGGTATCTCCGAGATCATCAAACGCGTCGCCGCGCTGCTGCATGTGATCGAAGACGATTTCACTTACGAAAAGCCGCTGCAATGAATTTCATTCGCGACAACATGGCGCCCCTGATGTTTGGGGGAATGGTCCTGTTCATGTTGATCGGCTATCCGGCAGCTTTTTCGCTCGCCGCTACCGGGCTGTTCTTCGGTTTCATCGGGATCGAGGTCGGGCTCATCCGTCCCGATTTTCTTGGCAACCTGACCTATCAATTGTTCGGCGTGCTCTCGAACGAATTGTTGCTGGCCATTCCCTTCTTCACCTTCATGGGCGCAGTCCTTGAACGCAGCGGGCTGGCGGAGGACCTTCTGGAATCCATCGGCCAACTTTTCGGCCGGGTGCGCGGCGGATTGTCTTATGCCGTGATCATCGTCGGTGCGATCTTGGGCGCTATCACCGGCACCGTGGCCGCCTCGGTGATTGCGATGGGCGTAATCGCCATGCAGCCGATGCTCAAGCACGGCTATTCCGTACGCCATACCATGGGCGTGATCGCCGCTTCCGGCACCATTACGCAGCTCATTCCACCATCGCTTGTGCTCATTGTGCTGGCGGACCAGCTCGGCCGCTCGGTCGGCGACATGTATGCAGGCGCTATCGGCCCAAGCTTGATCCAGATCGCCCTGTTCTGTGCCTTCGTATTCGTCCTCAGTATTTTTCGGCCGCAAACAGTCCCAGCCTTACCGCGCGACGCTCGCACCTTGCAGGGCTGGGCGCTGGCAGGGAAATGCCTGCGCGGCATCGTGCCGTCGCTCGGCCTCATCTTCCTTGTCCTCGGCACGATCTTTCGGGGGATCGCGACGCCGACCGAAGCCGGAGCTATGGGCGCGATTGGCGCGATCGCGCTCGCCCTGTTCAACCGCACCTTCACTTATGCGCTGCTCTATCAGGCCATGGCGACCACCATGCGCATCACCGCCATGGTGGTTTTCATCCTGATCGGCGCGCGCGTGTTCAGCCTCGTGTTTCAGGGTGTCGGCGGAAAGGAATGGATCGAGAACTGGCTGACCGCACTGCCCGGCGGCCAGATCGGCTTCCTGATTTTTGTCAACATCTTCATCTTCTTCATCGCCTTCTTTCTGGATTTCTTCGAGATCGCCTTCATCATCATTCCGCTGCTGGCGCCGGTGGCGGCCAAGCTCGGGATCGATCTGGTGTGGTTCGGCGTGCTGATCTGCGCCAATATGCAGACCAGCTTCATGCATCCGCCCTTCGGCTATGCGCTGTTCTATTTGCGCGGGATTGCGCCGCCCTCGATCAAAACGTCAGACATCTATTGGGGCGCGGTGCCGTGGGTCTGTCTGCAGCTGGTCTTGGTGCTGGTCCTGATTTTCTGGCCGGAATCGGTCACACACTGGATCAGCAAGCCAACGATGAATGATCCAAACAAGGAACTTGAATTGCAGCAGCCGGACCTGCCGCCGCCGCTCTATTTCGGCGAATAGAGCATGATCCCGAAAAGGGAAAACCGCTTTTCACAAAAAAACATATCAAACAAAGGCCCGCATCAACCCCGCGGCCGCGTGCGGATCATGTAATTGTCGTAGGAATATTCCGCGACCTGCCACCACAGATATTGATCATTGCGAAAGGCGAGCGTCGACTCCCAAGCCGCTTTGAACGCGGGATTGGTCTTCGACACTTCGTCATACACTTCCAGCGCCGCCTTCAGCGAAGCATCCATCACCGCGGGCGGGAAAGGCCGCATCTGCGTGCCCTGGGCGAGCAGGCGTTTCAGTGCCGGCGGATTGCCGGCATCGTACTTCGCCAGCATCCAGGCATTGGTCATTTCCGTTGCCGTGCGCAAGATCGATTTATAGGCGGGCGTCAGCTGTTCCCAGCTTTTCAGGTTGATGAAGTTGTGCAGCATCGCGCCGCCTTCCCACCAGCCGGGAAAGTAATAGTAAGGCGCGACCTTGCTCAAGCCCAGTCGTTCATCGTCATATGGCCCGGCCCATTCCGCGGCGTCGATGGTGCCCTTCTCCAGCGCGGCATAGAGATCGCCGCCCGCGACCTGCTGCGCCACCACGCCTAGCTTCGCCATCACCAGACCGGCATAACCGCCGATCCGCATCTTCAAGCCATTGAGGTCGGCGGGTTCCTTGATCTCCTTGCGGAACCAGCCGCCCATCTGACAGCCGGTGTTGCCGCAGGGAATGCCGTAGACATTGTATTCCTTGTAAAGCGCATTCATCAGGTCCATGCCGCCGCCGAAGAACATCCAGGCGTTCTGCATCCGGGCGTTCAGCCCGAAGGGCACGGCGGTGCCGAAGGCAAAGGTCGGATCCTTGCCGACGTAGTAATAGGAAGCGGTATGGCACATTTCGACATTGCCGCTTTGCACGGCGTCCAGCGCCTGTAATCCCGGCACGATCTCGCCGCCGGCAAAAACCCGAATTTGGAATTTGTTGTCGGTGGCTTCCGCCACCGCCTTGGCGAAAACCTCCGCACCGCCGTAAAGCGTATCGAGCGATTTCGGATAGCTCGAGGTCAATCGCCATTTCAGCGCCGGCGAGGACTGGGCGATGGCTGGCTTGGCGAGCGCAGTTGCAGCAAGGCCTGCGCCGGCTGCGGTGAGGAATTGCCGCCGTTTCATGTACGCGCTCCAAAAATATCGCGCGGCGCGTCAGGCGCGGCGGCGCGAACGGATCATGAAATTGTCGTAGCTGAATTCGCCCACCTGCCACCAAATGTATTCTGCATTGCGGAAGTTGACCATCAACTCGTAAATCTTCTTGAAGTCCGCATTGGCCGCTGCTGCTTCCGCGTTCACTTCGTTGGAGGCTCGCAGGCAGGCGTCCATGGTCGCTTCGGTGAAAGGCCGCAGCTCTACGCCGCTGTTGAGCAGCTTGCGCAACGCCACCGGATTGCGGGCATCATATCTCGCCGTCATCTCAACATTGGCGATGCCGGCTGCCGCCGTCAGCATTGCCTGGTAGCTCTTCGGCAACGCACTCCATTTCGCCGTGTTGATGAAGAAATGCAGCGCCGCGGCGCCCTCCCACCAGCCCGGGTAATAGTAATATTTTGCCACCCGGTTGAGACCGAGCTTCTCGTCATCATGCGGGCCGACCCATTCGGCGGCGTCAATCGTGCCTTTCTCCAGCGCCTGATAGATGTCGCCGCCGGCGATCTGCTGCGGCACGCCGCCTAATTTTTCGATGATCTTGCCCGCCCAGCCGCCGATGCGGAATTTCAGGCCTTGGAAATCCGAGGGCTCCCTAATTTCCTTGCGGAACCAGCCGCCCATCTGCGTACCGGTATTGCCGCCCACGAGGCCATAGAGATTGAATTTCTGCCCAAACTCGTTGAGCAGCTTCATGCCGTCGCCGTCATAGAACCAGGCATTCTGCTGGCGCGTATTCAGGCCGAATGGCACAGCGGTATAGAGACAAAAGGCCGGATCCTTGCCGACAAAATAATATCCAGCGGTGTGGCACATCTCGATCGTGCCGCTCTGCACCGCATCCACAGCCTGCAAGGCGGGGACAACCTCTCCGCCGGCAAAAATCTGAATCTGAAATTTGTTGTCGCTTGCCTCGGCGACGTATTTCGCCAAAGTTTCCGCGGCTCCATAGAGCACCTCGAGCGATTTGGGAAAGCTCGATGTCAGACGCCATTTAATCGTGGGCGCTGACTGTGCGATCGCCGGCTTGGCAATGGCTGCCGCGGCAACGCCCACGCCGGCTGCTTGCAAAAACTCGCGACGCTTCATCTACCGCTCTCCCTTAAATTCCACTCCGCGCCCAAGCTAAATTCAGGCCGCGGCTGCCGCAAGGCGAGGATGCCAGCACGAAAGTTTTATGCCTCGATCACAATTTTCGGCGCGGCGCGGCTGTCGCCGGACTGACCAAGCTGGTCGCGAATTTTCGCCGCGATGTCACGATAGATTTTGGCATGCGAGCTATCGGGCTCAGTCGCGACCACCGGCAGGCCGGCATCCGACTTCTCGCGGATCGTCATGTGCAACGGCACCTCCCCGAGGAAGGGCACATTCATGCGCTCGGCCTCCCGACGCGCGCCGCCGTGGCTGAAAATATCCGAGCGCTCGCCGCAGCTCGGGCACAGGAAATAGCTCATATTCTCAACAATGCCGAGAATCGGCACATTGACGCGGCGGAACATGGCGACGCCGCGCCGCGCATCGATCAACGCGAGGTCTTGTGGCGTGGAAACGATCACGGCGCCCTTAAGCGGCACCTGTTGGGCCATGGTGAGCTGCGCGTCGCCCGTCCCCGGCGGCATGTCGACCACCATGACGTCAAGCTCGCCCCATTCCACCTCGCGCAACATCTGCGTCAGCGCCGACATAACCATCGGCCCGCGCCAGATCATCGGCGTCTCCTCCTCGATTAGGAAGCCGATGGACATGACCGTCAGGCCGTAGCGCGAGATCGGTTTCAGCCGCGTGCCGCCCAGCGATTGCGGGCGCTCACGAATGGAAAGCAGCTTTGGAATGGAAGGACCGTAAATGTCGGCGTCAAGAATGCCGACCTTCAGCCCGAGATCGCGCAAGCCGAGCGCCAGGTTGACGGCGGTGGTCGATTTGCCGACGCCACCCTTGCCCGACGCAACGGCAATGATCGCCTTCACCCCGGGAGGTGCCTGCGCCGCTTGGGGCGCCGCCGGCCCGCTTGGGCGTGCGTTGGGCACTGCTTTCGGCGCCGCGCCGCCTGCCCGCTCCGCCGTCAGCGCGATCAGTACCGACTGCACGCCGGGCACTGCCCGAACCGCCTCTTCGGCGCGGTTTCGCACCGGCTCCCAAGCCTTCACTGCGGCCGCATCGACCGTCATAGAAAAGAACACTTTGCCGTCGCTGACCACGATCTCTGACAGGGTTCCGGTCTGCGGCAAGGGGCGGCCGTCAGGGGCCGGAATCCGGTCCAGGCTCGCCAGAATCTGTTCTTTACTCAGGGGCATCATGCATCCTTGCACATAGGTTGCGCACCATACGACGCGCGTCGGTGTCTGTCATTGCGTCCAAACGGATGGGTTGACGGCATCCGCGCTCCCGTCGCAATGAAATCAGCAATGGCATAGCTGCAGGAGGAAATGATGGCGAAGGTTGCTTTTCTCGGCCTGGGGGTCATGGGTTATCCGATGGCCGGCCATCTCAAGAACAAAGGCGGGCATGAGGTGACCGTCTATAACCGCACCACGGCCAAGGCCGACAAATGGGTGGCACAGCATGGCGGCAAGCGTGCGGGAACGCCACGCGAGGCAGCCGAGGGCCAGGACTTCGTCATGGCCTGCGTGGGAAATGACGCAGATCTGAGGGAAGTTGCCTCAGGCGAGGATGGCGCTTTCTCCGGAATGAAAAAAGGTGCGGTCTTCGTCGACCACACCACCGCCTCGGCGGCGATCGCACGCGAACTTTTCGCCGAAGCCAAGACCCGCGGCTTTGAGTTCGTCGATGCACCCGTGTCGGGCGGACAAGCTGGAGCGGAAAACGGCGCGCTCACTGTGATGTGCGGCGGCGAGGATGGCGCCTTCAAGCGGGCGGAGACCGTGATCGCCGCCTATGCAAAGGCCTGCAACCTGCTCGGCCCCGTTGGCTCCGGCCAGCTCGCCAAGATGGTGAACCAGATTTGCATCGCCGGGCTGGTGGAAGGCCTCGCGGAAGGGTTGCATTTTGCCAAGCGCGCGGGGCTCGACATCGAAAAGCTGATCGCCACCATCTCCAAGGGTGCAGCCCAAAGCTGGCAGATGGAGAACCGCTACAAGACCATGACCGAGGGAAAATTCGATTTTGGTTTCGCGGTTGACTGGATGCGCAAGGATCTCGGCATCTGCCTGGCGGAGGCCAGGCGCAACGGCGCAAATCTGCCGGTCACGGCCTTGGTCGACCAGTTTTACTCAGAAATACAGAAGATGGGCGGCAAGCGCTGGGACACGTCGAGCCTGATTGCACGGCTGGAACGGTGATCTTTTTCCCTCTCCCGTGGGGAGAGGGTGGCGAGCGAAGCGAGCCGGGTGAGGGCGTCGGACTCTCTTAGGGCAGGATCCCCCCTCACCCCGACCCTCTCCCCAACGGGGAGAGGGAGAAACAAAACGCAGTGCCTTCCCAAGCGATATGAGCGCCATGCCCGGGCATGACGAAGGCTAAGCCTTCGCGCTCGGGCGCGCGGAAATCTCCGCGTGCCAGCGGCCCACATTCGTTAGATCGTCCGGCATCGCCAGCTTCGCCGGCTTCATGAAGTCCACCGCCACCAGGCCGGTGATGTCGGCCACGCTGTAGCTGTCACCGGCGACAAAACGGCGGTCCTGTAATTCGCGGTCGAGAAAGCGGAGGAATTCCGCAATGCGCGGCTTGTTGGCTTCTGCCCAGGCCGGGACCTGAGGCTGCTCCATTTCCTTCATCGCAGGATGAGTATGGCGGAAGACATGGGACACCGGCTGGAAAAGGTATAACTCGATCCGCCTGTTCCACATCTCGATCCGCGCTTTCTCCAGCGCCGTCTCCCCGAACAAGCAAGGCTCCGGCTGCACTTCCTCGAAATAGCGGCAAATGGCCACGGATTCCGTCAGCACACTGCCGTCATCGAGCTCTAGCGCGGGCAACCGCTGCAGCGGATTGACGGCGGCATAGCCGGGCGACCTGTGCTGCAGGCTCCCGAGGTCGACCGGCTCAAGCGGCAGCGAAATGCTTTTTTCCGCCAAAAAAATTCGCACCCGCCTGGGATTCGGCGCGCGGCCGCCGTCATAAAGCTTCATGCTTGCTCCGTCTGGACCGACATGATGGCTGGCGAAATCGGCCCCGTTAACCTTTCATCTACCATGCTCCGGCCTTTGCCACGGGACGTCAGCTTTGCGTTTGCGTGTTGGTTTAAGCTCAGTCTTAAGGAATTTCGGCCAATTTCGGCCTGATTTGACCCTTCCTTTTCACCAGTAGCGTTCAGCCATGTCGATCGAAGCGCGCGACCTGACCGCGGTCCTGGATGCCTCAATGAAGCAACGCCGGCGCGTTGCCACCCAGCGGGTGCGCGAGGCGCGCGATAGACTGACCTCGACGACCGGAACCCGGCCGGCTTTCGATTACGAACTGCTGCGGCAATACGCACAGAACCGGCTTTCGGCGTCGCTGGTGATCCTGCTGCTGGTGGGCACGGTTGGGTTCCTTTCCAGCCTGTGGATCGGCGCGTTCGCGGCCGGCCTCTGGACGGCCGGGATACTTATCGTCCACGCCATCTTCATCAATAAATGCAGCCAGTTCCTGCTGGAGGCGCCGGCCAAAGTCCACATCCGCCGCTGGCGCGTGCGCTTCATCACGCTCGACCTGCTTTTCGGGATCGCCTGGATGTTCCTGCTGCTGAGATATGTCGGCCCCGATGAGTCCTCGCGCACCTTCATGCTCTTCGTGATGCTGCTGGTGGTGGCGGTATCGAGCATGCTTGCCTCCAGCCTGCCTATTGCGGTGTTCGCGGCGACCACCCCCGTGACGGCTGCGATCGCGTTGAACTTCCTGCTAGGCGGTACAATGCGCGAATGGATTCTCGCCGCCATGGCGGTGACGGCCCAGGGCTATTTCTTCCTGCTTGCCCATCGGCTCTACACCACCACGCTGGCAACGCTGGAAGCCCGCGCTGAGAAGGACGCGCTATTCGGTGAGCTTGAGCAATCCAAGGCCATTTCTGATGAGGCCCGCGGTCGTGCCGAAGCCGCCAATATCGCAAAATCGCGCTTCCTAGCGCAGATGAGCCATGAGCTGCGCACGCCGCTCAATGCCATACTCGGCTTCTCAGAGGTGATGAACAACGAGATCTTCGGTCCACATGCCGTGCCAACTTATAAGGAATATTGCAACGACATCCATAATTCCGGCGTGCATCTGCTCAACCTAATCAACGAGATTCTTGATCTCTCGCGCATCGAGGCAGGCCGACTTGAGCTGCATGAAGAGCCGGTGTCGCTGCTGCTCGTCGTAGAAGACTGCAACCATCTGCTGACGCTGCGGGCTAAGAACCGCGGTATTATCATTCATGAGGTGTTCGAATCGGAGCTCCCGCGGCTCTGGGCAGATGAGCGCGCGATCCGGCAGATCTGCCTCAACCTTCTGTCCAACGCGATCAAGTTCACACCGCAAGGCGGCGAGATCTGGCTCAAAGTCGGTTGGACCGCATCCGGCGGCCAATACATGAGCGTGAAGGACACCGGTCCGGGCATTCCCGAAGAAGAAATTCCGATCGTGCTGGCGTCTTTCGGTCAGGGCTCCAACTCGATCAAATCCGCCGAACAGGGCGCTGGGCTTGGGCTGCCGATAGCCAAAAGCCTGGTTGATCTGCACGGGGGCACCTTCCAGCTGAAGTCGAAGCTTCGCATCGGCACCGAAGTGATCGTCACCTTCCCGCCGGAGCGCGTGGTCTCGGCGCTGCCGCCGATGGCGGAGGCGCCGCCGACTCAACCGGCCACTGAGGCGCAGGAAAATAACGGTTTGCACAGGCGTAAACTCTTCGGCTTCGGTCGCTGAAATTAACTTAGCGCACAAATCTTATGGCGAACCGGCTCCCGCCCCCGGATCAAGTCCAAGACAGATTCGCCGGATCATGCCCGGGCATTGCCTTCCCAATGGCAGTCTTTATCTTTGGTGGCGATTCACCGGAGGGGATCGTGCCCGCCATCGAAAGCCCCTGTACCAAGGTCTGCATTATCAACCCAGCCAAAGGCTTTTGCATGGGCTGCGGCCGCAGCCTGAGCGAAATCTCAGCCTGGAGCAGTTTGAGTGGCGATGTTCGGGCCCGTTTGATGGCTGATCTGCCCCGGCGGCTCGCCGCAGCGCTACCGTCGCAATCGGTGCCGCCACCGTAAAAGGCCCATGCGCAACCACCTATCCTGGACTATCTGGCTTGCCATCATTCTGGCGCTTGGCATCGCGGCCGTCAGCCGCGCGGACGAACTGTGGAACAAGCTTACCGAGCATGACGTGGCCTCGCTGACAACGAGCGGTATTTGGGCCGCTGTCGTTGGAGGCGCCGTCATTGTGATGTTTCGCAAACGGCTTTTGACGGCGCTTACAGCAGTTCTGTTATGGACCGTGATCGGAGGCGCCCTCCTGGTTGGCTATACGTATCGGTCGGACTTGCGCGCAATAGGCGACCGCGTAATGGCTGAATTGGTCCCAGGCTGGGCGGCGCAGAAAGGCAACGTTGTCGAAATCGCCCGCAGTCGCGGCGGGGATTTTTCGGTGCGGGCAAACGTCAATGGCGCGCGCGTGTCGATGACGCTGGACAGCGGCGCTAGCGTCGTCGTGCTTACCCAGGAAGCCGCCAAGGCGGCGGGATTACCGCTAGAAGTGCTCCAATACACGACCAATGTGGACACAGCGAACGGTCGTGCGCGCGTCGCGCCGGTGACGCTCGATCGCATCACGATCGGCAATATTGTGGAACGGTCGGTTCCGGCTTTCATCGCGCAACCCGGCGCGCTCCGGACTAATCTCCTGGGCATGAGCTTCCTCAACCGGCTGGAAAGCTGGGAAGTGCGCGAGGACAAGCTGATGCTGCGCGCTTATCCTTAGCGCGATCCGGCAAAAACCTGTCCCGGACTTGCTCGGATAAAACCCGTTGCCCGATAAGATCACGCAAGAAAACTAAGCAGCAGCTTCCTCAATCTCGCGGTCGCGCACCCGATCCAGCGCCTCGCGCAGAACATTCGCTCCGGCGCCGGGTTTTACAGCTTCGGTCGCGAGATGACGGCGGTAGGCGCGTGCGCCGGGCAGGCCGTGGAAGAGTCCAAGCATGTGGCGGGTAATGGAATGCAACCGCGTACCACGCGCAAGCTCCGCCTCCACATAAGGAATGAAGGCTTCGACTGCCGCGCGCTGCGAAGAAAACGCCGCATCCTCTCCGAACAGGGCGGGATCCACTGACATAAGCCGCCACGGCTCCTGATAGGCGGCGCGGCCCATCATCACGCCGTCGACGCGGCCTATATGCGCCACCGCCTGCTCCACCGTGGCGATGCCGCCGTTGAGCACGATCGGAAGATCGGGATTTGCCGCTTTCAGGCGATAGACGCGCTCGTAATCGAGCGGCGGCACCTCGCGATTTTCTTTTGGCGACAATCCGGCGAGCCAGGCTTTGCGCGCATGCACGATCAGTGCATCGGCTTGCGCCGCTTTCACCGCGCGTCCCAGCTCATCGAGTGCCGCCTCGGGATCCTGCTCGTCGATGCCGATGCGGCTTTTCACCGTGACCGGTATGCTGACCGCGGCCTTCATCGCAGCGACGCAGTCGCCCACAAGCTGCGGTTCCGCCATCAGGCAGGCGCCGAAACGGCCTTCCTGTACCCGGTCCGACGGGCAGCCCACGTTCAGATTTGCTTCGTCGTAACCGAAATCTTCCGCGATCCTGGCACATTCCCTCAGCGCCCGCGGGTCCGAGCCGCCGAGTTGGACCGCAACCGGATGTTCGGCGTCGGCGAACGCCAAGAGCCGCTTGCGGTCACCATGGATGATCGCGCCGGTGGTCAGCATCTCGGTGTAAAGAAGCGCGCGGCGCGTGAGCAGGCGATGGAAGAAACGGCAGTGCCGGTCCGTCCATTCCATCATCGGCGCCACAGAGAAACGGCGTGCGCCGATCAGGCTGCTGTCTTTCATCATATCCATATAAGGTAGGCTTTTACCGAAGATAGCCGCAGTCGCGCCAGGAGCGGATTGCAACCGCGGTTAATTGCGTGCGTTCGGCCATTCTTCTCCCCGCGGCATCGCGCGGACGGCATTGTAGCTGCGTCGGCGGCGCCCAGTGAACCCATCCGCCTGCCTGGGCGTTAGACCGGAGACATGATGGCCGGAAAGGATGCTCCTTATGCGCGTGATCACTCGCATCGGGTGGATTGCCGGAGCCGCTTGCGCTCTCGCTTTCACAGGCGGCGCGGCTCTCGCCCAGAGAACCAGCGAGTTGCGTCCTCCGTCGGATTTCACGGGTATCGCAGATGCTGCGGCGCGGTCGCGCGCGTTGTTCACCGAAAGCGCCAAGGTCATCACGCATCCACGTTGCATGAATTGCCACCCGGCGAGCAACCGTCCGCTGCAAGGCGACGATCAGCACCTTCACCAGCCGCCCGTCCCACGGGGCGACGGGGGGCTCGGCGTAGCCGGTAATACGTGCAGCGCCTGCCACACGGAACGTAACTTCACGTTGTCTGAACGAGCGAGCTATCAAAGCATCCCGGGACATGCCCGCTGGGGCCTGGCTCCGATTGAGATGGCCTGGGAAGGCAAATCGCTCGGCGAAATTTGCGCGCAGCTGAAGGATCGGGCGCGTAACGGCGGCCGCGACCTGGCCCTGCTGCATGAGCACTTCGCCAAGGACGATCTGGTCGCCTGGGGTTGGGATCCCGGCCGAGGCCGCACGCCCGCCCCCGGCACGCAGGCGCGCCTCGGCGAGCTCATTCAAGCCTGGATCGATACCGGCGCACATTGCCCATAACGCCGGGCGGTACCACTCGATCATCTTTACTTTGGAATGCTTCGCATTCTCGCCTTCGTTCGCCATTGACGCCCTTAAGGCGCGTCGCTACCCGTCACAGCATGCAGAACGTCAAGGAACGTGTCGCGCTTACATCGATGATGGCCTCTGGCGCTCTGACCATCGCCAAGGCGATTGTCGGCGTGATGTCGGGTTCCCTGGCCATTCTGTCGGAGGCGGGGCACTCGTTCATTGATTTCATTGCCACCGTGATGACCTACTTCGCGGTGCGAATTTCCGGCAAGCCTGCCGATGCCGAGCATCATTACGGTCATGGCAAAGTCGAGAGCGTATCTGCGCTCGCAGAGACGGCCTTGCTGTTCGTTCTTTCTGGCGTGGTGATCTGGGAGGCGGTGCGGCGATTGCTTCTCAATGGAGACCACGCGGTCGAAGCGACGCTGGCCGCCTTCGCCGTAATCATTGCGTCGGTCTTCGTTGATTTCTTCCGTGCTCGCGCGCTCTATAAGGTAGCCGCAGAAACTTCCAGCGAAGCGCTGGAAGCCGACGCGCTGCATTTCAGTTCCGACATGTATTCGTCGCTGGCAGTGCTCGTCGGACTCGGCGGCGTGGCGCTCGGCCTGCCCTGGGCGGATGCCGCGGCGGCGGTTGTGGTCGCGATTTTCGTCTGTCTTGCGGGATGGCGGCTAGGCCGCCGCACCATCGAGACTCTCACCGATACCGCACCGCTGGGCGCCGCCGAAACGATCAGTGCGGCTGCGAGCGCCATCCCCGGCGTTGTCTCCGTCGAACGCGTGCGTGCGCGCCCGGTGGGAAACAAGCTCTTCGTCGACCTCGGTGTCACCGTCAGCCGCACCTTGCCGCTCGATCGTGTCACCGAGCTGAAGGACAACATAATCCATTCGGTACAGGAGGCATTACCTTCCGCCGAAGTGGTGCTGACCGCCGACCCCCGCGCGTTGGACAGCGAAACGATCATCGAGCGTGTCATGGTGATCGCGCGCAACCAGGCGCTGGCGGTGCATCACGTCACGGTGCATTCCATCGCAGGCAGGCTTGCCATAGCCGTCGACCTCGAAGTGGAAGGACAGCTGAAGCTTGGCGATGCGCATGAGATCGCAAGCGGTCTTGAAGATGCGATCTGCCGTGAGCTTGGACCGGACGTCGAGGTGGAAACCCATATCGAACCCATGGAGATGGACGGTTTGGCTGGCCGCGACGCCAGTGGCAGTCGCGTCAACGACGTGCAGAGCATCCTCGCGCAGATCGCAGCTGAAACCGGCGCGATCCGCGACATCCATGAGGTTCGCGTGCGCGAGACCGACAGCGGAGAGATCGTGAACTTCCATTGCCATGCTGATGCCGAACTCACCGTGCAGGCGGTGCATGAGAATGTTGACGCGGTCGAACGCGCGCTGCGGCAGCGGATGCCGGAGATCAAACGCGTGGTCGGTCACACGGAACCGAAGGCTTGATGATGCGTACGGAACAGGCTGCGCCGATCCGCCTGCAGGACTACCGCCCGCCCGAATGGCTGGTCGACACCGTGCATCTTGATGTGTCGCTGCATCCGACTGCGTCCCGCGTGCGGGCGCGGCTGGCTCTGCGGCCGAACAGCGCGACCGGCGTCCCCGCGCCCCTCGTGCTCGACGGCGACGGCCTGAATCTTGTCTCGGTGGCGATCGACGGCGTCACACTTGCGCAGGATGCCTATGTCGCCACGCCCGACCGGCTGACTATTTCGCAGACGCCCCCGGGACCGTTTCGCCTGGAGCTCGAAACGCTCGTCGATCCTTCCGCCAATACGCAGCTCTCGGGCCTCTACCGCTCGAGCGAAACCTACTGCACCCAATGCGAAGCAGAAGGCTTTCGCCGCATCACCTATTTTCCCGACCGTCCCGACGTGATGGCGATCTACACCACCCGCATCGAGGCAGCCAAAGCCGAAGCGCCGGTGCTGCTCGCCAACGGCAACCTCGTCGCACAGGGCGACCTGCCGGGCGGCCGACATTTTGCGCAATGGCACGATCCGTTCCCGAAACCGTCTTATCTCTTCGCGCTGGTGGGCGGCACACTCGGCTGCGTCGAAGACACGTTCCGCACCATGTCTGGGCGCGAAGTGGGGCTGAAAATTTATGTCGAACCCGGCAAGGAGAGCCGCTGCGGCTATGCCATGGATTCGCTCAAGCGCGCCATGGAATGGGACGAGCAGGTTTTCGGCCGGGAATATGATCTGGATATTTTCATGATCGTGGCGGTCTCCGACTTCAACATGGGGGCGATGGAGAATAAGGGCCTCAATGTCTTCAATGACAAATACGTGCTCGCCTCCCCGGACACCGCCACCGACGGCGATTTTGCCTCGATCGAAGCAATTATTGCGCATGAATACTTCCACAACTGGACCGGCAACCGCATCACCTGCCGCGACTGGTTTCAACTCTGCCTGAAGGAAGGCCTGACGGTTTTCCGCGATCAGGAATTCACCGCCGACCAGCGCTCGCGCCCAGTCAAGCGCATCAGCGACGTGCGGGTGCTGCGCGGGCATCAATTCGTCGAGGATGCCGGTCCGCTCGCGCATCCGGTACGGCCGGAGCTTTATCGCGAGATCAACAACTTCTACACCGCCACTGTTTACGAAAAAGGCGCCGAGGTGGTGCGGATGGTGAAGACGCTGATCGGCGCAGAAAAATTCCGCGAAGGCATGGACCTTTATTTTTCCCGTCACGACGGACAGGCCGCCACGGTCGAGCAATTCATTGGCTGCTTCGCCGACGTCAGCGACCTCGATATGCCGGCCTTCATGCGCTGGTATTCACAGGCCGGCACGCCGGAAGTGGTGGTAAACGGCACTTGGGACGAGAAGGCCAAGACCTACCGGCTCGAGCTCGCGCAGGCGCTGCCGGCGACGCCCAATCAGCCCGTAAAGCAACCGATGCTGATGCCCTTGGTGATCGGCCTTGTCGGCAAGGACGGCCATGACCTGCCGCTGACGCTAGCGGGCGAAAAGACCGTCGAGCGTGGCGTGCTCAGGTTGACCAACGCAGCGGAGACGTTTGTATTCATCGATATTGTCGAGCGGCCGGTCCTTTCGCTCAACCGCGGCTTCTCCGCACCGATCAAGCTGACTACCAATATTTCGCCGTCCGAGCTCAGTTTTCTCGCGGCCTATGATAGCGATCCGTTCAATCGCTGGCAGGCGGTGCAGGTGCTGGCGATGGGAATCATGCTTGCTGAAGTGCGCCAGACCCACGCGGCGGCGACGCGCGAGGACCTGATTGCGGCGATGGTCGAGATCCTGACCGACGCGCGGCTGGAACCCGCTTTCATCGCGCAGGCGCTGTCGCTTCCTGGTGAAGCCGATATCGCGCGCGAGATCGGCAGCGACATCAATCCCGACGCTATCTTCGGCGCACGCGCTGGCCTGCGCGCTACTATCGGTCGGCGGCTTACCGGCACTCTCGATGAAACCTACGACCGCATGAAGGACGACAGCCTCTATAGTCCCGACGCCGCCAGCGCCGGCCGGCGTTTCCTGAAGAATGCCTGTCTTGACCTGCTGGCGGCCGACGCCAATCCTGAAGGGATCGAGCGCGCGGCCCAGCAGTATCGCGCCGCTGGCAATATGACCGACCGCATTGCCGCGCTGGGGACGTTGTCGCTGCACGACGTGCCGCAGCGCGCAGATGCAATAGAGGATTTCTATCAGCGCTATGCCGGCGATCCGCTCATCCTCGACAAATGGTTCTCTCTGCAGGCGGGGATTCCAGAGGCCGGCACGCTCGATCGTGTTCGCGGCCTTACGATGCATCCCGCATTTTCGCACTCCAATCCCAACCGCGTGCGGTCGCTCATCGGCGCTTTCGCGCAGGGCAACATGACGCAGTTCAACCGCGCCGACGGCGGCGGCTACGAATTCGTCGCCGACAACGTGCTCGCACTCGACAAGAAGAATCCGCAGGTCGCCGCGCGCCTGCTTTCTGCATTCAAGAGCTGGCGCTCTTTGGAATCCGGCCGTCGCGCGCGTGCGCAAGCGGCGTTGCGACGCGTTGCGGCAGCCGCCGAACTGTCTCGCGATGTGAGCGATATCGTGCAGCGGGCGCTTGCCGATACCGCCGAGCCTGCGGCAAGCACCTGATCGGACTCGTGAATTCGATCAAGCGAAATTTTTCGATGCCGCGGCAAAATTTTTTTCAAGCGTCGGGCAATATTGATTCTTCAGACTCTCGACAAATCATGACGATTCGATTCTTATCGACGTGATTCGGAAAGGTGCGGTACATCTTCCTGGGTCTCGGGGGGTAGGGGTCGACAATCAAAACGGAGGCCGAGATGGCGCGCGCCGAGGCGGCGAATGCGTCTGCACGTTCAGATTCCATCAAAGGCCTTGCGCAATCACTTGCCAAGCCGGCCTATCGCCGCCTCCTCACCGCTGAACCCGCGCTGCGCCGCGCGGTTCCCGCTCTCATCATTGCCTTCCTGATCACCATCTGCATCGGCGCGGCCGTGCAGGTGATGGACCACCGCCGCCATGCACTCGCCGCCGCCGCGATTGACCTCGAGGCAGTCGCGGAAATTCTCACCGACCGGCTCGCACCCGACAAGATGACCGACAATGAACGTGCCGAAGACGTGCTGCGGCGCGCCCTGCCCTCCTGGGCGACGGCCGGTAATCGGCACGTCTTCGTCACTAATTCCGACGGCCGGATCATCGCCGGCCTACTGCCCGCAAGAGGCCTCCTGGGCCGCGCGCTGCCCGACATCCTTGGACCGGACCGGGCGCCCACGACCTTCAGCGCCGGCGTGTTAGAGGTCACGCTTGCCGATGGAAGCGCCGCGCTCGCCACCGTGCGCCCGCTGCGGGCCCCCTATGGCCATCTTGCCGTCGTTCAGAGGCGCAGCGATGCGCTCACGGTATGGCGTTCCGACACGGCGCTGACGATCACGCTTTCGGCGACCACCGGCTTCGTTGTGCTTATCCTCGGCTTCGCCTTTCATTGGCAGGCCACACGGGCGCGCGAAGCCGACACCATGTATGAAGCCGTGCGAAGCCGCATCGACACCGCGCTCAACCGGGGCCGCTGCGGCTTGTGGGACTGGGATTTGGCCCGCGGCCGCATTTTTTGGTCGCACTCGATGTTCGCCATCCTGGGGCTGACGCCGAAAGATGACCTTCTCACCTTCGGCGAGGTCAGCACGCTGGTGCACCCAGACGATATCAAGCTCTACGATCTCGCTACGCAGCTCGCCGACGCCAAGACGCATTCCGTCGATCATGCCTTTCGCATGCGCCACGCTGACGGTCATTGGATCTGGCTGCGCGCGCGCTGCGAGCTCGTGCGCCAGCGCGGCGAGCCCAGCGATCACCTCATCGGCATCGCCGTTGACATCACCGAGCAGAAGAACCTGGTGGAGCGCACCCTCGCCGCCGACCTGCGGCTGCGTGACGCGGTGGAAACCATCCCGGAAGCCTTCGTGGTGTGGGACGCCGATAACCGCCTAGTGCTCTGCAATTCCAACTTCCAGGCGCTGCACAATCTGCCCGACGAATCGGTGGAAGCCGGGACGCCGTATGAGATTGTAATCGCGGCGGGCAGCAAGCCGATCGTTCGCAACCGTCTCACCAATCAGGGACCGGCGCTGCCCGGTGCGCGCACCTTCGAAGCGCAGCTCGAAGACGGCCGCTGGTTGCATATCAGCGAACGCCGCACCAAGGACGGCGGCTATGTCTCGGTCGGCACCGATATCACGGCGCTGAAGCTGCACGAAGAAAAGCTGATGCAGAGCGAAAAGCGGCTGATGGCCACGGTATCCGACCTGCGGCAATCGCAGCAGACGCTGGAATATCAAACCGAGCAGCTGGCCGATCTCGCGGAAAAATACGCCGAGGAAAAAACCCGGGCCGAGGACGCCAATCAGGCCAAGTCGAAATTCCTGGCCAATATGAGTCACGAGCTGCGCACGCCCCTTAACGCCATCATCGGCTTCTCCGAGATCATGGAATCCGGCATGTTCGGCGCGCTCGGCGCCGACAAATATCACGAATATTGCCGCGACATCCGCCACAGCGGGCAATTCCTGCTGGAGGTGATCAATGACATTCTTGACATGTCGAAGATCGAAGCCGGCCGAATGAAGCTCGACCTGGAGGATATCGAGCTGGACCGTATCTTGACGGAAGCCATGCGGGTGGTTTCCTCCCGCGCCGAGGACAAGCGGGTCGAGCTTTCCGCTGAGATCGCCCCTTCTCTTTTCTTCAAGGCCGACCGCCGCGCGCTGAAGCAGATCGCGCTCAATCTTCTCTCCAATGCGGTGAAATTCACGCCGGAAGGCGGGCGCGTCACGGTTGGCGGCCGGCTCTCGGGCGGCGCCATTACCGTGGCCATCCAAGACACCGGCATCGGCATCGAAAAGGAGGCGTTGAAGAAACTCGGCCGGCCATTCGAGCAGGTCGAAAGCCAACTTACCAAGAGCCACCAGGGCTCCGGGCTTGGGCTGGCCATCGCCAAATCGCTGGTCGAGCTGCATGGTGGGGCCATGCGCATTCGCTCAGCGCCTGGCAAAGGCACATTAGTGGTAGTGCGTCTGCCGCGCGCCACTCCTTTTGCCAGGCCTGACGAGACCGGCGTTTCGCCCGAGCAGCCGCTTGCGCGCTGGGAGCAGTCGGCCAAACACGCTTGTTAAGCGTTCTGACCAGCGCATTCTGGTCCGGCGAAGCGGATTTCACGTCACTTGTGCGTTAGGGCGCTTCGCCCAGGATCCGGACAAAGCTCTCCCGCACCTTGTCTTCGGTCTCCGCCACATGCGCATCCAGCGTGGCGAAATCCGGAACATCGCCCGCGCGCACCAGGAGACGCAGCAAGCCAGCGCTTGCCGTTTTCGGATCGAAGGCGCCTGGCAGGCAAAGCCGCAAGATCTGCGTCAGGTTCTGATAAAGCCGCACCGCCGGGCGCAGTACTTCCGCTTCCGCCGTCGGTAAAAGACCCAACCGCCATGCATAGTCCAAAACCCGCGCGGTCGAGGTGTGCAAAATGTCCGGATGGTCGGCGGCGTGAACGAGTTGCAAATATTGCGCGGTGAATTCGATATCGACGAGACCGCCGGCAGCGAATTTCAAATCCCAGCGGTCGTCATCGCCTTTTTCGGTAGCAATGGCGCGCCGCATCTCGACCACGTCACCGGCTACCGCCGTGGCGTCGCGCCTGCGGCTGAGCGCAATGCCGATGACCTCGGCCACGCGGCTTTCGAATTGCGGCGACGACGCCGAAACGATGCGCGCTCGCGTCAACGCCAAATGCTCCCACGTCCACGCTTCCTTTTCCTGGTAGCTCTCGAATCCAGCGAGCTGCGTCGCCAATGGTCCGGAGCGGCCTGATGGTCGCAAGCGCATGTCCACTGGATAAAGCACGCCATAGTTGGTCTGCACCGTTAGCGCGCTGATCAGCCGCTGCGTCAGCCGCGCGAAGTATTGGCTGCCATAGAGTGGTCGCGCGCCATCGGACAGCGGCGCCTCGGCGTCAAAGTCATAGACCATGATAAGATCGAGGTCGGAGCTCGCAGTCATTTCGCGACCGCCAAGCTTGCCCAAAGCCAGCAGCGCGGTTTGCTGCCCCGGTACGCAACCGTGAGTCTGCGCAAAATTCTCTTGCACCGCACGGTCGAGGGCTCGGATCATTACATCCGCCAGGTGGGCGAAAGCGCGGCCGGCCTGTCCGGCGGATACCGTCTCCGACAGGACGCGCGCGCCGATCAGGAACATCTGCTCCTGGCCGAACATACGAATGCGATCGAGGAAATCTTCATACGAGGTGGTTTGCCCGATCGCCCGTTCCCACTCAGCGCGCAGCTTGGCCTCATCGGGCAGCGAACCGAAAAATCCCGGTTCCAGCAGCGGATCGATCACATGCGGATAGCGCGCAAGAATGTCGGCGAGCCGCGGCGCCGTGCCGAGAATGAGCACCATGAACCCCACCAGGTCGGGGTTCTGCCGCAGCAGCGAGAATAGCCGGCTGCCGGCATGCAGCTCGCTAAGAAAATGGTCGAAAGCAACGAACACGGTTTCGCGGTTTTCCGTCTTCGCGATGGAGCGCAGCAGCGACGGCAACAGCGCCGACAAGTGCTGCCGCGCCGTCTCACTTGTCAGCGTGCGGTGATTGCCCGAAAGCCAGTGCCGTACACCCTCCGAGACCCGCAGCGGATTGCGGAAACCCATCGCTGACAGATTGTCGAGTGTCGCTGGGTCATCCTTGTCCTTCGGAAAGGCAAAAGCGCGCTCCTCTCCGCCTGCGGAGGGCGCCGCCGCAAAGAGCTGCTCATAGTGGCGCTGCACGTTGCGCAAATGCAGGGTCAATACGGCCGCGAAATCATTGCGGCTATCGAAACCCAAAAATCGCGCGAAACGCTCGTTGCCCTCGCGATCCGCCGGCAGGGTCTGCGTCTGCTCGTCCGCAACCATTTGCAGGCGATGCTCGGCCTTGCGTAGGAAATCGTAAGCCGCCGCCATATCGTCGCGCGCTTCCGCGCTGATCCAGCCGCCTTCGGCCAGCACGTTCAACATGGCCAACGTGCTGCGGCCGCGTAATTGCGGATGTCGCCCGCCCGCGATCAGCTGCTGCGTTTGCACGAAGAATTCGATCTCGCGGATGCCGCCGCGGCCAAGCTTCAGGTTGTGCCCCTCGATCGCGATCTCGCCGTGACCTTTATAAGCGTGGATCTGCTGTTTCATCGCCTGCACATCGGTAATGGCAGCGAAGTCCAAGTATTTACGCCAGATGAAAGGCACGAGGTCGTTCAGCAGCGACTCTCCCGTCGGCGTATCTCCGGCGCAAGCGCGAGCCTTGATCATCGCCGCGCGCTCCCAGTTGCGGCCGACGCTCTCGTAATAGTTCAGCGCGGATCGCACCGAGACCGCCACTTGCGTGGAGGCAGGGTCAGGCCGCAGCCGCAGATCGACCCGAAAGACGTAACCGTCCGCCGTGCGCTCCTGCAAAAGCTTTACCAGCCCGCGGGTGACGCGCACATAAAGCTGACCGGCCTCGGTATCCCGATTCACTGACGGCGCGTCCGGATCAAAAAAAACGATAAGATCGACGTCGCTGGAATAATTCAGCTCGAAGGCGCCCATCTTGCCCATGGCCACAACGACATAGCCGGAGCCCTGCTCCGGCTGTGCAGGGTTGCGCGGCTGGAGCTTGCCGCGCCCGACCGCTTCGCGCAGAAGAAAGCGCACCGCTCCCCGCACTGCCACGTCGGCGAGGTCCGTTAGCGCACGGGTGACCTTTTGCAGCGGCCAAAGCCCGCCGATGTCGGCCAGCGCAATCAAAAGCGCCGCCTCGGCTTTCATGAGGCGAAGCTGCCGCATGGCGTCTGCTTCATCCTGCGCGGCGTCAACCGCGGCGAAGCTGCCGGCCAGCACCGACGCAAAATATCGCTCTGGATCCGCGTTGAGCAGTCTGAGCAGCCGCGCCGGATCGGCGCGAATCAAGTCCCAAAGGTAAGGAGAACCTTCGGCAATTCCCTGGATCAGTGCCCTGACATTGGGATGACTGGCGAAAAGCGGCTCTAGTTCTTTGCCGGCGGCGCCAAGGTCACGTTCCAGGAGCGCGCGTGCCGCTTCCGGCGATGTCACTTTGGGAGCCGCAACCACAAGCTCCGCCAGCGATGGTGCGGATGCGTGTCCGATCTCCGGGGTTTTCTTGCCAGGTGATTTCCTCGGGGTCATCCCGAACTCTGTACCGGCCCTGCCCTTGGCAAGGCAATGACCGCCTTCAAACCGGGATGATTGTCGGCCAGAATGAGCTCGCCTCCATGCAGCCGCGCCACTGCGGCCGCGAGGCTAAGGCCCAACCCGGATCCAGGCTGGGAGCGGCTGCGCTCCAGCCGCACGAAGCGTTGCACCACGCGCGGGCGTTCCACTTCGGGAATGCCCGGCCCGTTGTCAGACACCGCGAGCAAGACGCGGCTGCCCTCGGTTTCGGCAGTGACGACAATGCCGCCTTCGGTGCCGTCCCGCGCCGCGTATTTGATCGCATTGTCGACCAAGTTGGAAAGCGCCTGGCTGACCAGCTCGCGATTGCCGCGCACAGTGATCGGTCCCGGCGCTTCGACTTTCAGATCCAAACCCTTTTCCTCCGCCAGTGGTTCATAGAGCTCGACGATACCGCGCGCGACCTCCGCGGCGTCGAAATCCGCCATGTCTTCTCGCGCATGGCCGGATTCCGCCCGCGCGATCATCAAAAGCGCGTTGAAGGTGCTCATCAAGGCATCAGATTCTTCGATCGTTCGCTCCAACGCCGCGCGGTAGTCGGCCTCGCTTTTTGCGGCGCGCAAGGCCTCCTCGGCGCGGTTGCGCATCCGGGTCAGCGGCGTTTTGAGATCATGCGCGATGTTGTCGGAAACCTCCTGCAGACCACGCATCAAGGCTTCGATGCGCTCCAGCATAGCGTTGAGGTTTTCCGCCAGCCGGTCGAGCTCATCGCCCGTGCCGGCTACGAACAGCCGCCCGCTGAGATCGCCTTCCACGATTGTGCGCGTTGTCTCGGTCATGGCATCGACGCGCCGCAGAACGCGCCGCGTTACGAAGAACCCGCCACCCAGCCCGAGGATCACCACCAGCGCAACCGACCAGCGGCCAGCGGAGATAACGATGTTGTGCACCTTCTCGCGATCGTCGAGATCGCGCCCCACCAGCATGCGAAAGCCGCCGGGAAGCTGAAACACCCGAATTAGGGCGTGATGCGACGACGCGGGATTATCATGTCGGCGGTATTCGGTCTCCGACCAGCCCGGTTTTTCCAATGTGCCGGTGGGCAAATATCCGACATTGCCGGCAAGCCCTTCGCCCGCGGCCGTTGTCACCAGATAAAGGCTCGATCCCGGCTGCGCGGAGCGGCTTTCGATTACCTGCACAAGACGGCGGATGCCGCCGCTGTGGTATTGCTCGGCGAGGCCGTTGACCTCGGCATCGACAGTGGCGTTGATCTGCTCAGTAAAGAGACGCCGCGTGTTCCAGGCGAAATAGCCGAGCAGGAAAGCGGCGAACAGCGAAAACACCGTCAAATAGACGATCGTCAGCTTGAACGTCGTGGTTCGGATAAGCTTACCGAGCGGTGTCACGGATCATGTACCCCGCGCCGCGCACGGTGTGCAGCAGCGGCTGGGAAAATCCCTTGTCGATCTTCGAGCGCAGCCGCGAGATATGCACGTCGATCACGTTGGTCTGCGGGTCAAAATGGTAATCCCACACATTTTCCAGCAGCATGGTGCGGGTGACCACCTGGCCGGCATGCTTCATCAAATATTCCAGTAGCCGGAACTCGCGCGGCTGCAGCAAAATCTTTTCCTTACCGCGGCGTACTTCGCGCGACATCCGGTCCAGCTCGAGATCAGCGACGCGATAAATCATTTCCTCGCCCCGGCCGCCGCGCCGTCGCGCCAGCACTTCGACGCGGGCCAGCAATTCGGCAAAGGAATAGGGCTTAGGGAGATAATCGTCGCCGCCGGCGCGGAGCCCTTTGATGCGGTCATCGACCTGGCCGAGCGCGGAGAGGATGAGCGCGGGTGTCTCCACTCCCTGCGTCCGCAGCGTCGAGATCAGGGAAAGGCCGTCGCGTTTGGGCAGCATGCGGTCGACCACCAGCACGTCATAGCGCCCTTCTTCCGCCAGGGCGAGGCCGTCCTCGCCGTCGGCCGCGTGCTCCGCGACGTGTCCAACTTCGCGAAACGCCTTGATCAGATAATCCGCCGCCTCGCGGTCGTCCTCGACAATAAGCAGGCGCATTTTTTCAGTCCGTCCACAAAGTCCAAGTCTAGCCCGCGATCTGCAAAAGTGGGTACCGCTTTTGGGACTGGCGGCGCCGTCATAAGGACAAAAAAAGGGAGTGGTGGGAATCCACCACTCCCTCATTGAGCCGACCGGCTGGGGGGCTAAAGCCGGATCGGCTCGGGGGTTGGTGGGGACGGGCTTGAAGCCCGCCCCCGAGGGTTCCGCCGCCGGCGGGGGCGACGGTTGCCGGCAGCAGTTCCCAACTCGTTACCCGCGGGAAAGCGGAATGGCGACGAAACGCGTGCCCTCCCCGGACTTCACCCGCATCAGAACGTTCTTCTTGCCGTCGGTACGCGCGTCGGCCAGCATCTTACGTACGTCGGCTGGGTTGGAGACGGCCTTGCCTGCGACATCGAGGATCACGTCCCCGCTCTTGAACCCGGCATCCGCGGCCGCGCCATTCGGATCCACGCCCGTAATGACCACGCCCTGCGATCCTGCTCCGGCGACGCTGCTCGCTGGAGCTAGCGTCAGCCCGAGCTTGCCGACATCACTGCCGGGCTGCTCGCCTTCCTGCGGATCGGCCTTGGCATCCCGCTGTGCCGGCAATTCGCCGAGCGTCAGCGTCACTGTTTTCTCCGCGCCCTTTTCGATCACGCCGACCTTGACGCTGTCGCCAGGGGCCATCGCGCCGATCTTCTTGGCGAGATCGCGCGCATCAGTGACCGGATTGCCGTTCACCGAAGTAATGACGGCGCCAGACTGAATGCCAGCCTTGGCAGCCGGACCGTTGGACTGTGCTTCCGCGACCAGCGCGCCTTCTGCCTTCTTCAGGCCGAGGCTCTCGGCAATTTCGCTGGTGACCGGCTGAATCTGCACGCCGATCCATCCGCGCGTCACGGTGCCGTGCTCCTTCAGCTGCGAGACGACGGTCCTCACCGTGTCGGAAGGAATCGCGAAGGCGATGCCCACCGAGCCGCCCGACGGCGAGAAGATCGCGGTATTCACGCCAATCACATTGCCGTCGACATCGAAGGTCGGGCCTCCGGAGTTGCCCTTATTCACCGGTGCGTCGATCTGGATGAAGTCATCATAAGGGCCGGCGCCGATGTCACGGCTGCGCGCCGAGACGATGCCGGCGGTCACTGTGCCACCGAGCCCGAAGGGATTGCCGACCGCAAGCACCCAGTCGCCGATGCGCGGAGATTTCTCCGACAGCTTGGCATAAGGGAAGTCGTTCCGGCCATCGACCTTAATTAGGGCAAGATCGCTGCGCGGGTCGGTGCCAATAACCTTTGCATCGTAAGTCTTGCCGTCGTCGAGCTTGACCTGCACGGTGCTGGCCTTCTCCACGACGTGGTTGTTGGTCACGGCATAGCCGTCAGCAGAGATGAAGAAGCCGGAGCCCTGGCCAGTCGAGAAGTTACGGGGGCTGCCGCCGCGCGGGCTGCGCTGCCCATTCTGGCCGCCGTCAGGCTGGCCGAATTGCCTGAAGAAGCGTTCCAGGCCCGGGGGTAGACCCTCGCCCTCAAGGCCGCTCATTTGTGCTTTGTTTTCCACCTTCACGCGCACGGAAATAACCGCGGGCTTCACCTTCTCAACCACGTCGGCAAATCCAACCGGGCGCGAGACGGTCTGCGCTTCCTGCGTGACGTTCTGCGCCTGCGCAGCGGTCAGACCGGGGAGCGTTGTCTGCGGGAAGTGGTCGGGAGATCCGAAAAAGACGCCAAGCCCGAGGCCGGCCACGGTCGCAAGCAGGGCGACGCGGCGCGCTGTGAGCGCCCGGAACCGAGGAGCCGGATGTTCGCCGCCAATCATCGTATTTTCTCCATCTTCAAATTTGAGGGCGCATCGCGCCGTGCCACAAAGATGGGGACTGTCGCCTTACGGCGCACTGTCGGTGGGATTAAAACTTGTTAAGGTGGCGTCGGAATAATCATTATTAGATATCAGTAGCTTATAACAATTATTGATCTTCAAGTCGCTTCAGCCGAGCCGTTTCCTTGGGCGTGAGCGTGGGTTCCCATAGGGTCGGCCGCGATCGCCGACGGGCCGCCATAAAGAGCACCACGGCGCCGGTGGCCAGCAGCAGACCTGGGGTGACCCAGAGCAGGATCGTGTGCCATCCTAGCGGCGGACGAAGCAACACGAATTCGCCGTAGCGGGCCACGAGAAAATCCAACACCTGCCTGTCGCTGTCTCCGTTCTTCAGGCGCTCGCGCAGAAGAAGCCGCAGGTCGCGCGCCAGCAAGGCATCGGAATCGTCGATCGACTGGTTTTGGCAAACCAGGCAGCGCAGCTCCTGCGACAAAGCGCGGGCGCGCGCTTCCAATGCGGGGTCCGGCAACACCTCGTCCGGCTGCACCGCGAAGGCAGGCGCGCTTGCGTTCATTATCAGGCACAGCACGATGGCGCACAGACGGTTCATGCTATTCCGCCGCCTCCACCCGCAGCACGGACGCCTTCGGCTGCGCGGGCTTGGGCGCGCCGATGCGCAGTCGGCGATCGGACAATGACAGCGCGCCGCCAAGAAACATCACCACCGCGCCCAGCCAGATCAACAGCACCAGCGGCTTGTGATAGAGCCGCACTGTTACCGCACCGTCGGTGTCGGCATCGCCCAGCGAGAGATAGAGCTGGCTCGCGCCGCGCGTCAGCAGCGCGGCTTCGGAGGTGCCGCTGCCGCGTGCGGCAAAACTGCGTTTGGACGGTTGCAAATGGCCGATGTCCTTGCCGCCGCGGCGAACCACGAAAGAGCCGACCTGTTCGGAGTAATTCGGCCCCCGCCGCGCAATCAGTCCTTCGAAAGTAAGCTCATAGCCGCGCAGCGAAATAGTTTCATTCGGCCGCACTGCCGCAATGCGCTCCGCCGCCCAGTTGCTCTCGCAAACGATTCCAAAAATGGTGATGCCCAAGCCAAGATGCGCGAGCGCCCCGCCCCAGGCGGAGCGCGGCAGACCGCCGGCGCGCTTGAATGCCACCGACAAGGATTGCCGTCCCAATCCGCTGCGCTCGACCAGGTCGCTGATGGCGCCTCCAATGACAAACAGCGAAAGCCCGATGCCGAAAGGCGCGAGCACCGGGCCACCGCCGGCTATCGCAAACGTCGTCGCGATGCCGACCAATACCAGCGCGAAGGCGCCGAACAACCGCTGCGTGACGCCAAGTAGATCGCCGCGCTTCCAGGCCATCAGTGGCCCGAACGGCATCGCGATCAAGAGCGGCACGAATAACGGCCAGAAGGTCGCGTTGAAGAACGGTGCGCCGACGGAAATCTTTTCGCCGGTCAGCGCCTCCAGCGCCAGCGGATAGAGCGTCCCGATGAAAACCGTCGCACAGGCGGTGGTGAGGAAAAGATTATTAAGCACCAGCGCGCCTTCGCGCGATACCGGCGCGAACAAGCCCCCCTGCTTAAGCATCGGCGCGCGCCAGGCAAAGAGCGCGAAGGCACCGCCGATAAAGATAACGAGAATAACAAGGATGAAAACGCCGCGCAGCGGATCGGTGGCAAAAGTATGCACCGAGGTCAGCACGCCGGAGCGCACCAAAAAGGTGCCGAGCAGTGACAGCGAAAAAGCGAGGATCGCGAGAAGCAGCGTCCATACCTTCAGCGCGTTGCGCTTTTCCATCACCAGCGCGGAATGCAACAGCGCGGTGCCGGCAAGCCAGGGCATGAAGGAGGCGTTCTCCACCGGATCCCAGAACCACCAGCCGCCCCAGCCCAGTTCGTAATAGGCCCAGTAGGAGCCCATTGCGATACCAATGGTCAGGAACATCCAGGCAAGCAGCGTCCAGGGGCGCACCCAGCGTGCCCAAGCGGCGTCGATCCGGCCTTCGATCAGCGCGGCGATGGCAAAAGAGAAAGAGATCGAGAAGCCGACATAGCCGAGATAAAGCAGCGGCGGATGGATCGCGAGTCCGAGGTCCTGCAACAGCGGGTTGAGATCGCGGCCTTCCAGTGGCGGGTCCGGCAGCCGCGCAAACGGGTTTGATGTGAGCAGGATAAAGAGAAAGAACGCGGCGGCGATCCATGACTGCACAGCAAGAACATTGGCTTTCAGCGTCACCGGGAGATTGTTGCCGAACAACGCCACCAGCGCGCCAAAGGCCGCCAGAATGAGCACCCACAGCAGCATGGAGCCTTCGTGATTGCCCCAGGCGCTCGTGAATTTGTAGACCAGCGGCATCGCGGAATGGGAATTCTCGAAAGTCGTGGCGACCGAGAAATCCGAGGTGACATAGCTGGTGATCAGCGCCGCGAAAGACAGCGCCACGAAGATAAATTGCGCCAGCGCGGTTGGCCCGGCGACGCTCATTAGCGCCGGATCGTTCATGCGCGCGCCAATGATCGGAACGGTGGACTGGATCAAGGCCAGCGCAAAAGCCAGCACCAACGCGTAATGGCCAAGCTCCGGGATCACGGTGTCTGCTTCCCCGTCTTGCCTGCCTTTTCGTAGTCGTCTTTCCAGTGGCCTTGCTTCTTCAGGCTGTCGGCCACTTCCTTTGGCATATAGTTTTCGTCGTGTTTCGCGAGCACGGAATCGGCGCGAAAAATCCCTGCGGTGTCGAGCGCACCTTCGGTCACCACGCCCTGGCCTTCACGGAACAGATCGGGCAGCAGCCCCTGGTAAGCGACAGTGACCGCATGGTTGCCGTCGGTAACTTGAAATCGAACTTGCATGTTTTCGCTGCGCACCAGGGTGCCCGGCGAAACCAGGCCGCCGAGTCGGATGCGGGTGCCTGCCGCCACGTGCTTCTGCAGCACATCGGTGGGAGAATTGAAGAAGACAATGGAGTCCCTCATTGCGCTCAGCACGAGCCCGAGCGCGAGCGCGAGCACGCCGAGACTGACGGCGATGAGACTGATGCGTCGTTGCCGGCGGGTCATCGCCATCGTCAGCTTTCCAATCCCAATTCTTTCACCAGCTCATCCAGCCGGCGCAGCTTGTCGGCGTCGCGTTCCACCGCGCGCCGGGCGTCGGAAGCGGCGACGCGCGCTTTGTCGCGCTCGCCTAGCACCGTATAGGCGCGCACAAGTCGCAGCCATCCCTCGAAATCGCCGCCATCTTTTTTCAGCCGCTGTGCCAGGCCTTCGACCATGCCGACGATCATCTGCTGGCGCTGCTTGGGATCCATCGCCGCCGCCGCAGCCACCTCCTCGGCGCCCGGTCCTGAGACGATCTGCCCGGATCGCTGTTCAACCTCTGCCAGTTCACCGCGCACGAATTCGGCCCATGAGACGCCGGGTGGGGCGGAAGCAAGCAGATCGCGCCACATCGCAGCGGCTTCGGTGGTGCGGCCGTCCTGCCTTGCCGCCACGCCGAGGAAATAACGCGCCTTGGCCTCTCTGTCATCGAGCGCGAGGGCGCGCTCAAAAGCGAGCTTGGCCTCAGCAGTGACGATCCCCTGCGCGCTCGCCGTCAGCGCCTCACCGAGATCGGATTCGCGTTTGGCTGTTGCCCCGTTGTAGGTGATCGCGTTGCGCCTGGCGCGCGCGGCGGCGTCGTAGCGCCGTAGCTGCATATAGACCGGCGCCAATACTTCCCAGCCGCGGCCGTCCTGGGGGTTGCTTTCCAGATGTGCTTCGACCTGCGCCACAAGCTGCTCGATCGGCTGTGCGGCTTGCGGATTGGCACGCGCCGAGAGCGGCTGCCCGGGCAGCGAGGGAGAGCCGAGCGCCAGATAGAGCCCGCCGCTCAATAGTGGCAGCAGCACAAGCGCGACAATTGCAACCGCCCGTTTGCGCGACGGCGAGGTCTCCGGCGCGGCGGATTCCTGATCGGCGGCGGCCAGCAGCCGGCGCGATACCTCGATCCGCGCGGCTTCGGCCTCTGCCGCGCCGATCCGGCCAGCGGCCTCGTCGCGGGTAATCTCCTCGAGCTGGTCACGGTAGACGCGCACGTGATGCCCTGATGACAGGCCTTCCGCACGCCGGCCAAGCGGCCACAACACCGCGAAGATCGCGGCGCCCGTCATCATCGCCAGCACGAACCACAGCGTCATTGCGCGTTAGGACCAGATTCGGACGCGGATCAGGACGAAACGAGAGCGACGCGGATGCGTCAAAACCGGCGTGCCCTCGGCGTTACATCACGCCGCAAACACGGCTGCAATGGGGACAATCGGCAGGGCTAGAATGGGTTGGTGGTAGCAGGTTTGCGCGTTCCGCTGCATTCGGCACCGAGTGAGCAATTGCCAAGGAGATCGAGAGCCGGCTCACCAGCGCCTGCGCATGCTCGGAGGTGTGTTTTGATTTTAAGGCTAGCCCACTGGCGTCCAGGAACCGTCGGGATTGCGGCAGGCGGAGCCACGCGCCGCCTGTGGTTGCCCGTCGATATAAATAGTGTGGGTATATTGCCGACATTTCAGGGCGCCCTGATCATAGGCCGGCCCGGGAACTACCGAGCCGTAGCGGCCGGAAGCCGGATTACGCCAGGCCACCGGCGCGCCCGCAGAGCCAGATTCCAACGCCTGGATCTGTGCCGCATAGGCACGACGCTTATCTTCATCATCCATCGCAGCTCCCATGCGATTGCCCACGACCCCGCCGATCGCGGCTCCCGCTACGCCGGCGGCGATCCGCTCGCCGGTGCCGCCGCCGATCTGTGAGCCGATCAGGCCACCCGCCAGCGCGCCGACCAGCGTGCCGGTGTTTTCCTTCGGACCGGTGCCCGTTACGGGATCCCCGGCGCAGCCCGTGACGACCAGCCCGAGCAAGATCATGGCGATCATTCTGGCAGCAAGCATTGGAACTCCCCCAATTCGGTGGCCGACGAGCCCGCGGACTTAGCTAAAGAGTTGGATTAGGGCGAAACTCTGTTCGGGCGGATTATCGGAACAGTTTCAACCCGCCGGCAGCACCAGTTCGGCGCGCAACCCGCCGATCGGCGCCGTGTCCAGCGTCAGTTTGCCGCCATAGAGGCCGGCGAGCTCCACCACGATGGACAGGCCGAGCCCTGAACCGGGCTTGGTCTCATCCAGGCGCTTGCCGCGGTGGGCAACCTGTTCGCGCTCGGAAGGAGACAAGCCGCGACCGTCGTCATCCACGATGATGCGGATGATCTGCGTGTTCGGAGCGGATTTTTCGCGCACCACTTGCACCGCCACGCGCGCCTTGGCCCATTTGCAGGCATTGTCGAGTAGATTGCCGACCATCTCCTCCAAGTCCTGCCGTTCACCGAGAAACCGGGTGTTTGCAGGCGCATCGAGCGCGATTGCTATATTTTTGTCGCGGTAGATTTTTTCCATGGTGCGGGCGAGCGCGGTCACCACCGCCGGCACGTCCGTAAGTGTTGCGATCGTGGTAAGTCGGGCTGCCAGCCGCGCGCGCTCAAGATGCCGCGCTACCTGATCGCGCATGATGTCGGTCTGCTCGCGTACTTTGACAGCAAAGGGATCGTCGCCGCGCGAGACTGCTTCATTGACCATGACTGAAAGCGGAGTCTTCAGTGCATGCGCGAGATTGCCGACATGCGTGCGGGCGCGCTCGACAATCTGCCTGTTGGCGTCGATGAGCGCGTTGGTCTCGCGTGCAAGCGGCGCGATCTCGTCGGGGAAATTACCTTCCAGCCGCTCGGTGGTGCCGGAGCGGATTGCTGTCAAGCTTTCGGAAATACGCTTAAGCGGCGCGAGACCGAACCGCACCTGGAACATCGTTGTAAGGATCAGCACGATGGAAAGCGCGCCGAAAGTGATGGCGAGCGCCTGATAAAAGGCTTCGGTCTCGGCGTCGATTTCGGCAGCATCGCCCGCCACCGCAATGAGAAAGCGTCCATCCGCGCCAAGATCCACCGTGCGTTCGATCAGACGCAGCTTCTGATCCTCGGGCCCCTGCACATAGCCCTCGCGCGTCTCTGTCTCGGGCTCGCCGCGTTGCGGCTTCGGCAATTGCGTGAGCTGGCGATCCCCCAGTGAGCGCGAAGCGCGCACATCTTTTTTGTCGTCCAACCGCGTCACCTGCCAATACCAGCCGGACAGCGGCAACTCGAACAGAGGCTCACCCAGGGATTGTGGGAATTTGTCGGGCGGCACGTCGGGCGAAGCCACGTCGGCCACCAGCGAGCGCAGATATACGCTCAGGCGGTGATCGAAGGAGCGTTCCACTGCCTGCTGGTATAGCGACGAGAGCAGGATCGCAGTGCCGACCAGGATCACCACGGTCCAAAGAGTCGCAGTGACGAAGAGCCGAAGCGCGAGAGAATTGGCGCGCATGCGCGTCAACGCGCATCGTTCGGCGGCTGGAGGAGATAACCAAGGCCGCGCACGGTCTGAATGACATCGACCCCCAACTTCTTTCGGATGCGGCCGACGAAGACCTCAATGGTATTGGAGTCACGGTCGAAGTCCTGATCGTACAGATGCTCGACCAGTTCGGTGCGGGAAACTACGCGGCCGGCATGGTGCATGAGATAGGACAGTAGACGGTATTCGTGCGAGGTGAGCTTGACCGGGTTGCCATCGACCGCCACACGGCCGGTGCGGGTATCGAGTCGCACGGGACCGCAGTTGAATTCACTTTTGGCGTGGCCGGCGGAGCGCCGCAGCAGGGCGCGCACGCGCGCAAGTACCTCTTCGAGATGAAAAGGCTTGGCAACATAGTCATCGGCGCCCGCATCGAAGCCCTGGACTTTGTCGCTCCAGCGGTCGCGGGCGGTGAGGATCAGCACCGGCATCGAGCGTCCGGCCCGCCGCCAGGATTCCAATACCGAGATGCCGTCCATCTTCGGCAAGCCGATGTCGAGGATCACGGCGTCATAAGGCTCGGAATCGCCGAGGAAATGGCCCTCCTCGCCGTCGAAGGCGCGGTCTACCACGTAACCGGCATCGGCCAAGGCGGTGGTGAGCTGACGATTGAGGTCAGGATCATCCTCGATAACAAGAAGGCGCAAGGGTTGCTCCGGTCTGCCGCGGCCCACCGCCGCCTGCCCTACTCTGCCATTCCACGGAACGGAAGTCAGCAGATAGCCACGCGGTTTTCGCCCCGCAAGCAAACAAAACGCATCGTACCCTGAACATTTCTTCATCACCTCCGCTCACGGAAGGGGACGCGTGGTGGTGATTGACAAACATGCTCCGGTGCTGCTCATCGGCGCCATGCTTCGCTGCTTCGCCGCGTTCGCCACTTCACTAATATTCGCACTGCCCGCCGCAGCGATGGTCGGCGGCGCGCCCGCGGTAGACGCCTCGGATTTCCGTAGCGAGGTGATGATCCTGAGCGGCCGCGGCAATCTCTGCACCGGCATCCTTCTCGCGCAGGACCTGGTGCTCACCGCGGCGCATTGCATCGAGCCCGGTCTAACCTACAAGCTCTACGAGCTCGACGCCGAGCGCAAACCGGTTTTCCACGACTTGGCTAAGACCGTGGTGCATCCGCAATTCAGCAAGGCCGCTTTCGACGCCAATCGCGCCACCGCCGACCTCGCGTTGCTGAAACTCGCGGCGCCGCTGCCGGCGAAATTCATTCCCGCCGTGCGGGCCGCTCCCCGCGCTCGCGTCGCGGTGGGCGAAAGTTTTTACGTCATCGGCTATGGCGTCACCGCGCCGCGCGACAACCGCAGCGCCGCGGTGCTGCGCCGCGCCGACCTCATCGCCACCGGTCGGCCCGGCAACCTGCAACTCCGGCTGTTCGATCCTGCCACCAAAGGTGAGACGCCCGGGCTTGGCGCTTGCACCGGCGACTCCGGCGGCCCCGTCTATGAAGAACGTGACGGCAAGCGTGTGGTCTATGGCGTGATCAGCTGGACCACTGGCCCAAAACTAAGCGACGGTTGCGGCGGGCTCACCGGCGTCACACCGCTGGAGCTTTACCAGAAATGGATCGCCGACACTGCGCGAAAACTGGGCAGCCCGCTTACGCCCTGATGAGAACATCTACGCACGTTCGGCGCCGACGACGTCTTGGCGTCTCTGCTCCGCCTTCCGCCGGGTTCCGGCTTGGTCAGACGGCTAACCTGGCACATCCATTCAGGGGACATGCTTTATGAAAAAACCCGCCACGCGGCGGGTTTTTTTGCACCTACTAAAAGTGACCAATCAGATCAGAACGCACCGAACAACATCAACACGACGATGAGGCTGAGCGGAACGCCTAACAACCATAAAAGAATTGGCACGGTGTCCTCCTGTTCCATGTTTGAAGCGACAACGCACAACTTACAAAACCGGTTCCTCCTCCCGCACGGGGGGCAGTCATGAACAACCCGTCATTTACATTACAGAGAGGACGAGCCGGAACAGTGTACGCGTAAAGGCGTTAGTTGAACGAAGGGCCAAGCAAGGGAGCAAGTAATGCCGTATCTGGATCGCACGACAGCTCGCGCTCTCGTCGAATCAGGCTATATGCCGCTCTCGGAATACATGGAGATGTTCGAGCTGCGGATGAGGCTGCAGGAAGTGGCCTCGCCCAGTATCGCTCCCAATGACGAAAAGCAGCAGCGGCTTTTCATCAGCACGATGTTTGATCTGAAATAATTAGCGGATTCGATTGCGAACGGGCGCCATTTTTCGAAAACCGCGTTGCCTGCGGCGCGCATCGCGCGTCAAGTCCCCGCACGCATTCGATCTCGCCGCCAATAGGTTTCTTGTCGCTCTCTCGGCAGCGATCGCCTAGCCGATGGAAGGCCCGTCGCTGTGGCACGCGCCGGGGCTTCCAAAAGGAGAGGCGCATTTGCTGCAACCGGCACAAATCACCGCCAGTCCCAATAATGCGATCATTGCCCCCGCGCGTAGCATTCCATCCTCCAGCTTCGCGTCATTATACAACACGATACAACGTGCCATACAACACGAGCCGGCATGGCGGCCGCGGGCCAGATGACCAGCCGTTCATCCTCGGCGTTGCTTTCCCCCACAACCAAACCGGAACAGCCCGCCTCCGCTTGGCGTTGCCTCCATTGGAGGGGTTGCACCCACAGGAGACGGACCATGAAGCGATTATTGTTGATTTCCAGCGCGGTCGGGCTGTGCCTTGCGGCACCTGCCTTCGCGCAAGCCCCAACCGAGCAAGATCAGTTGAACAAGCAAAAGGCTGCGCCACCCAGCACTTCAGCACCAGCGGCCCAATCGCAGGACCGTCAACGGTCAAACCAGCAGCCAATGGATCAGAGCGGCCAAGCCCAGCAGCGGCCTGCAACGGGCTCTTCCTCGCCCAGCGCACAGGCGCCTTCTAGCCAGGACCAGCGCGGACAGGCGCAAAACCAACAGCAACCCGCTTCCAGCGCGCAGGCGCCGGCGCCTTCCGGTCAGGCACAATCCCCTGCCGCCGACCAGCAGCGCGGACAGGCGCAGAACCAGCGGGATCCCGCTGCCGACAGGAACAAGGCGCAGGCGCCTGCCGATCAGCAACAGCAGCGTTCGGCCACAGACCGGAACCAGCCGGCGCAAGGCCAGGCTGATCGAAGACAGTCGCAACAGGATATGCAGCGCCAGGATCGGCGCCAGGACGCGCAGACTTCCTCAAGGGATCGCGCCTCGACGTCGCGCAACGTTGACATCAACGAGACGCAACGCACCAGGATCGCGTCGGCTATCAGCAGCGTCAATGTACGGCCTGTGAACGTGAACTTCCGGATCGCGACCGGCGTGGTCGTCCCGAGAACTGTCGTGCTGCACACGCTGCCGACAAACATTGTGGAGATCGTTCCGCAATTTCGCGGCTACAACTACTTCGTGACCCGCGAGCAGATCGTGATCGTTGAGCCGAGGCGGAAGACTGTCGTGGCCGTGCTTCCGGCCGGCGGTACCGCCCGGGCCCAGGCCCCGGTGGGCAGCCGCGCGAGCTTCACCGACCAAAACCGTGAGGTCATTCGCAACCGCGCATCGAGCCTGCGCAGCACGGCGACGACCGGCTCAAGCGCCTCGCGCATCGTCGTGGAGGAGGAAGTGCCCGCCACCATCGAGCTGGAGGAATTTCCGGCCGAGATCGTGACGGAGGTGCCGGTGGTTCGGACCTATCGCTACTTCCGGCAGGACAACGACGTGTTCGTCGTGGATCCGGTGCAGCGCCGGGTGATCGAGATCATCCGGTAAGGCTGCCGGCAAATCCCGAAAACGATGACGCCGCCCGGTTTTTGCCGGGCGGCGTTTTGTTGTCCCGCATCAGCAGCGCGCTTTATCCGTGCTGATTGTTCTCTCGACGGAGGCGTAACTCTTCTTCCGTCATGCCGATCCAGTGTCCAGCGCCGCGCTTGGCGGCCTCTACCGGGATGCGCTTGGAAGCCTTAGCGCCGCGCGGATAGCCGGCGATTTGCAGCAGATGCGCTTCTTCGTCACCGACGCTGCGGAACCAATAGCGCGAATTCTCCGGCAGCTTGATGCCTTCATATCTGCTGAAAACGCCGAGGGATTTGTCGCCCGGCCCGTAGAATTCAACCCTGCCCTGCAGGACCATGTAAATCAGGTCCATGTTGGGATGATAATGCAGGTTGTTGTCGCCACCCTTGTTAAGGATCTGCACCGAGGCACGGCAGCTGTCGGTGCCGGCGAGCTTGACGTGGATCTTGTCATTGGCCGGAATATCGACATCGGGCCGGGCGAAGACGAATTTTTCGATCTTCGACTCGGCTTCCTGGTGGAAGGCTTCCTTTTTCGCCTCGCCACGCAGTTCCGTGGGATTTTCTTGTACCGCTTCAGCCATCGTTTCCTCCCGCAGCTTGTGTCGCGTTGGGCTCACTATACGGGCTTGCGGGCGGGCAGGAAATAACAGTTCGGGGAGCGAAGACACCTACTCCGCGGCAGCGGTCGGCGGGGCGGCGGCGGCAACCGGAATATCGGCGCGGCCCGGCAGCGGGCGCTCTTCCATCAGAATGAGGCAGAGCAAGGCGGCGCCAAGCGTTGCCGCCGAGGCGGCAAACACCCAGCGAAACACCAGCGCGACCTCGGCGCCACTACCCACGCCTTGCAGGACGTCGAACAGCGCGCCGCCGCCGGATTTCAGATTGACGCCGCCGAGGATGATCGCGCCGAGACCGGCGACGATGATGGCGGAAAACAACGCGCGAAAGAAATTCATGCTGCCGGTGGCGATCCCGAGCTGATGGCGCTGCACGGCGTTCTGTACCGCCACGGTAGCGACCGGATAGACCGTGCCAATGCCCGCGCCCACGACGCCGAGATGGATCAAGACCAGCGTCAAAGATTGCTGCGGATTGATCGCGAGCGAGATCAGCGCCAGCACCGAAAAGCTCAGCCCCACCAGCGGCACGCGCTTGTAGTGGTGGAAATATCCCAAGCCGCGGCCGGCAACCAAGGCGCCGAAGTTCGAGAGGACCATCAGCGGGATCAGCGCGAGGCCGGAAAGACTCGACGATAATCCCATCACCAGGTCGAAGTAGAGCGGCACGAAGATGGTCAGCCCGATCAGGCAGCTGATGTTGAACGCCGACAGCAGCGTTCCCATCCGCACCACCTGGTTCGATAAAATCGAGAGCGGCAGAAAAGGCTCCGGCGCGGTGCGCAGCCGCATGACGAAAAGAAACCAGAGCAACCCCGAGGCTGCCAGCAGCCCGATGATCGGCGCCGAGTTCCAGGGAAAGCGCACGCCCCCGGAAGTCAGCGCCAGGAGCAGCGACACCGCAGCCGCCATCATCAGCAGGCTGCCGATCACGTCGAGCTTGTGCGGGCGTGTCACGCTCGGCAGGTTCTTGAGTGCGGCGTTGCTCATCCAGAAAGCGAGCAGGCCGAGCGGAATGTTGATCCAGAAAATCAGCGACCAGTGGAAATATTGCGACATAAAACCGCCGAGCAACGGGCCGGAAATCGCCGCGGTCATCCACATGAAACTGAGATAGGCCTGGTAGCGCCCGCGCTCCTTCGGCAGCACGATGTCGCCGACCACCGTCTGCGCCAGCGGCAGCAGCCCGCCGGCCCCGAGGCCCTGCAGGCCGCGCCCCAAAATCAGCATCAGCATGTTGGGCGCGAGCGCACAGGCGAGCGAGCCCGCCATGAATACCGTAATGGCGATCAGCATCATCGCCCGCCGGCCATACATGTCGGAGAGCTTGCCGTAGAGCGGCGTCACCGCGGTGGAGGTGAGCAGGTAAGCGGTTACGATCCAGGACAGATGCTCGATCGCGCCGAAATTGCGCCCGATGGTCGGCATCGCTGTCGCCACAATGGTCTGGTCGAGCGCGCCCAAAAACATCGCCAGCATGATGCCGAAAACGATGCGCCGGATTTCCGCGTGCGAGAGCGGCTTGTGGCCGGCCCAATGACTATGGGCTGAGCCCGCAGGCTTGCGCTTTCGCTTTTTGGCGGAGGAGGATTTGGCGGAATTCATGCGGCGCCCTACATCGCGCGATGCGGCGGCGAATACAAGGAAGGCTACGGCAAGGCAGCTATTCGCCGGCAATGCCTTGCTGCAGCGCAAACTGCGGCGATGCGACCCGCTTGGCCGGTTCCGGCTTGCCAAAGCCGCGCGTCTCGGCACAATCCCTGCCCAACAGCCCGGAGTTAAGGGCCTTTGGAGGATTTGATGTCGAAAACCCTGCCGTTTGCCCTGCTTGCCGCCGCGCTGACGGGCGTGAGCCTGCCCGCTTCCGCCGCCGATTATTTCGCCGGCAAGACCATCGAATGGACGGTCGGCGCCGACGTGGGCGGGGGTTACGACATCTATTCCCGCAGCATCGCCAAGCATCTGCCGAAATACATCCCGGGCAATCCGACCATCGTGGTGAAAAACCTGCCCGGCGCCGGCTCCGCCAAGGCCGCGACCTATCTGGCGCAGGTGGCGCCGAAGGACGGCACCGCCATCGGCTCGCTGATGCCCGGCGGGGTGATCGGCCCGCTGCTGGAGGATAAGGAGAAGCCGCAATACGACCCGACCAAGCTGATCTATCTCGCCACCGCCGATTCCGGCACCCGGGTCTGCGCTACTTTCACCACCTCCAAGAGCAAGAGTTTCGAGGACGCGAAGAAGCAGAAGACCGTGATGGGCGCGAGCGCGGCCGGCGGCTCGACCCGCGATTATGTCAACATGCTGCGCAAGGCGGCGGGCGCGCAGTTCGAATTGGTCACCGGCTACAAAGGCACCGCCGAGATCGGGCTGGCGGTCGAGCGCGGCGAAGTCGACGGGCTTTGCGGCTGGGACTGGTCGAGCCTGAAAGCGCAGAAATCCGACTGGCTGCGCGACAAGAAGGTCAACATCCTGGTGCAGATCTCGCTCGAGCCGGAGGCGGAGCTGACCAAGCTTGGCGTGCCGCAGGCCTGGCAATTCATCAAGAGCGAGGACGACAAGAAAGCGGTGGAGCTGGTGGTGAGCCAGCAGGTGTTCGGCCGGCCTTTCGTCGCCCCGCCCGGCACCGCGCCGGAAGCGGTGAAAATCCTGCGCGAGGCCTTCATGAAGGCGCTGCAGGACAAGGACTTCCTCGCGGACGCCGAGAAGGCGAAGATCGACGTCAATCCGCTCGACGGCGCCAAGGTGCAGGACGTGGTGACCAAGGTCTATGCCTCGCCGGCCGCCGTGGTCGCGCGCGCGAAGGAACTGATCAAGGAGTAACCGGTTCCTTTTACCTCTCGGCCTGCGCACCGCCCCTCTCCCATAGGGAGAGGCTGGCGCACGAAGTGCGCCGGGTGAGGGGTTACAAACTAACATTGGCCCGAACCCCCTCACCCCGCCCTCTCCCCGCCGAAGTCGGATATATCCGACCTCGGTATTCAACAGTGCCGAACTCGGGTAAACCCGAGTTCGGTGGGGAGAGGGAGAAGAAGAAGCGGAGACGCTGCGATGTTTCGGTCTTTCTCCTTTCTCATGACGTTCGCGTTCGCAACCGTCGCCCTCCCCGCTTCCGCTGCGGATTATTTCGCCGGCAAGACCATCGAATTCACCGTCGGCGCCGATGTCGGCGGCGGTTTTGACGTCTATGCCCGCACCATCGCCAAGCATCTGCCGCGCTACCTGCCCGGCAACCCGACGATCGTGGTGAAGAACATGCCGGGCGCCGGCTCCGGCAAGGCCGCGACCTATCTCGCCACCGCCGCGCCGAAGGACGGCACCGCCATCGGCGCGCTGATGCCGGGCGCGGTGATCGGCCCGCTGCTGGAGGACCGCGAGAAGCCGCAATACGATCCGACCAAGCTGATTTATCTCGCCACCGCCGACAGCGTCACCCGCGTCTGCACCTCCTTCATCACCTCCAAGATCAAGACCTTTGAGGACGCGCAGCAGCAGAAGGGCGCGATGGGCGCGAGCGCGGCCGGCGGCTCCAGCCGCGATTACGTCAACCTCGTGCGCAAGGCGGCGGGCGCGCAATTCGATCTCGTCTCCGGCTACAAAGGCTCCGCCGAAATGGCGCTGGCGATCGAGCGCGGCGAGGTCGACGGCATGTGCGGCTGGGACTGGCCGAGCCTGAAAGCGCAAAAGCCCGACTGGATCCGCGACAACAAGGTGAACATCCTGGCGCAATTCTCGCTCGAGCCCGATCCGGAGCTGACCAAGCGCGGCGTTCCGGAGATCTGGCAGTTCATCAAGAAGGAAGAGGACAGGAAGCCGGTGGAGCTCGTGCTCAGCCAGCAGGTGTTCGGCCGGCCCTATGTCGCCCCGCCCGGCACGCCGCCGGAGGCGGTGAAGCTGTTGCGCGACGCCTTCATCGCCACGATGCAGGACAAGGAATTTTTGGCCGAGGCGGAAAAGGCCAAGCTCGCGGTCAACGCGCTCGACGGCGCCAAGGTGCAGGAGGTGGTGAGCAGCATCTACGCCTCCCCGCCCGCGGTGGTGGAACGCGCGAAGGAGCTGATCAGGGATTAGGCGACGCAATCCAAAAAGACTCCTCATCCTGAGGAGGCGCGAAGCGCCGTCTCGAAGGATGGGCAGCGGCCTGCATGGTTCGAGACGCGTTGCTGCGCAACGCTCCTCACCATGAGGAGAGAAGCTCTTCGGCGCTCACGTTGTCAAACAGCCAAGCGTCATCGGCCCGTGTTTTGTCAGGCGACGGGTCCGCCTGTCGTCGTATCCCCAGGGGGCCCGGGGGAGTCGTCCCCCGAAAAATGGGCCCCGGGGGAGTCGTCCCCCGAAAAATGTCCGAGGGAGCGGAGCGCCGGAAGGCGCATCAACAATTCCACGCTTGCGAGGCGCGGCGCGCGTCTTGCGCCGTAGACAAGTTTACGCAGTCTGCGCAAACGTCCACGAGACACGCTCGCCTCTCGGCGCTCCACCGCGGCGATTTTGGCCGTCGGGACTGCTCCGATGACCACCCGGACCGACCTTTCGGCCTCCTGATCCCGCGGGCTTTCGCCTGCGTTCGTCCGGGGGCGATCTACCAACTATGGCGAGCCCTCGTAGTAGGGCCAGGCAGCACCCCGAGGCTCCCGGAGATGGCTTGCGAGACCATCCGCAGGCGCCGCACCCGCTCCGCCAATCAAGACGCCTCTAGATGGCGCCCCCGGATGAGCAGGCAGGAACACGATACAGAACTCCTCTCGGAAAAAGGCCTTCATGCACGCGATATACCAGGATAAGTGCAAGAGCTTGTTTCTATTGGAAAAACCTGTGCATATCGCGGGATAACAGGCGCCGAGACGTGGCGGAAAGGGCCAAGCTCGCGGTCAACGCGCTCGACGGCGCCAAGGTGCAGGAGGTGGTGAGCACCATCTACGCCTCCCCGTCCGCGGTGGTGGAACGCGCCAAGGAACTGATCAGGGATTAAGGTAATTCGCGCGCTGCTTTGCGACGACTTTGTTTGTAAAATTTTGAAGGAGCCGGCCTCCTTCGCGAAGTAAGCAAGATATCTACTTCCCCAGCCTGGTGCCATTTGTCTTGGAACAGTGACGTTTGGGTGCGGGAAGCTGCCGTATCGAACCTAATCGACATCCGATGGGCAGGCCAAAGTTTTGTTAAAACGTCCAACGTGGTTTGGAGCGTGAACTCGCGCGCATCAGTACGAACACAAATTGTCGCATTATCTTTGGATAAGCGTCTGGTTTCTCGAAATACATCTTCTAGAAGACTTCTATAGTTTTCCGGGTCACGAAACCTGTGGGCGGTCCCACGTGAAGGAAGCGGAGGGCCACCTAGCATCCATAAACGAATCCAATTGTCATATTGGTAGTTCGTGACACCGGAATACGGTGGTGACGTCAGAACCAAATCCGCGCCAAACTCTTCAATTTGAGGCAGAACATATCGGGCGTCTCCTCATTTTGCTCGCGCACGTCCAGTATTGGAAGGAACACCCTTTGCGTAGCGCCATTGAAACTTCTTGGCAAAGAAAACCGGGACATCAATCTTGGGCGGCCTCATCTTGTGGGCCTTCCACCACCTGACGCTGTATCAGGCGACATCGCCTTCGACTGACGGAGTTGATTGGAGAGCCCTCACCCTTTTTGGCGTGCAAGTGAACTAAAAGAATGGCCATCAGAGTGCGGTCCGTGCGGCTAACACGCCAGTTCAAACCGCGCCGTGCTGCCTTTAGAAACGCTAACACCTGTGGGTGCCAAGCCGCGCGTTGGAAATCATTTTCCGCAACCCAGTCCTCCGCGCGCACTAATTCCAACACTTCATGGACCCGATCCATCAATGCCATAACTCGCTTGCAAGGGTCCAATTTAACTGCGGTATAAATCCAGCCGACCGGATCTATTTCTGCTGCAAGGGCCTCTCGACCCGTCGCTAGAGCAACGAATGGCGTCGCACCTCTCCCACAGAAAGGATCAAGGACGCGCCCTTTCGCTGGACAAAAGTCGCTCACAACGCGGCGAACGAATTCGACAGGAAACATTGCGTAATAAGGACCGAAACCACACCATCTGCCTTCTGTCGTTGAAGGTGTCCAAGCCGTTTGCTCCAGCCTGCTCATTCTCGGTCACTTCTGCTGGAATAGGCCAGCGAGGATTTCTGTTCCTCGCTTTAGAGGGATCGCAGCATGTGCATGAGCCCGGACCAACGGCATGGGCCCCTTGGTAGAGGTAGGTCGACAGGTGATCAAGAATATTGAGGGCATCTGATAGTCGCGGAAATGCCTCTAAGCTGACATTATGAAAATCGGCTCCTGCGTCATTAACAATAGCCGCATTCAATACGGCGTGAGCTGAATTTTTGGTCTTGTAAAAAATTTTTCGTCCAAAATAAGTGTCGATGCCCGAAGGCTTAGCGTCTTCCGGCCGAAATACAATATTCCGGTTTACGTACCGCGCGTCGGGAGCAATGACGGTACCGGGTTCGAACTTTGACCTCGGACCTTTGTGTCTGTCCAATCGATATCTGTAAAATGCGTAACATACTGGCCCGTTTTCTCCACTCCAACTACAAGGACGTCGCATCCATTGCGCTGTCGCGCTTTTGCGCTAATTCTCTGAATTTCTCGTGAACATATGGAGCTATCCATGCTGGTTGACCAAAAACTCCTAAGGGGCCGTCGAAAACGAAGGTGCAATCTTTTAGATAATGTATGCGGTCGTCACGCTCGAAAAATCGAAGAAGTTCACGAGAGAAACACCTCGAGAACATGCCGGACCTCTCCGTGAACTTCGCCGTTTGAGCCTAGCTCATTGAAACGTTCATGAAATCGAAAGGCGTCAGTCTCGAAAAGCTGTTCGCCCTTCTCGCAAGGGCATTTGTACTCGCGAAGGCCAGTCAGATAATCCTTTTGGCAGCCGTCGATTGGACATCTTATCTTTGCAGAGCGTCCGAAAGTTATCTCTAAGAGTATCCAGCAAATTTTCGTGTGAGTTATCGAGGAAACCAGAAAGCGTGTCGAAAACAATTTTTCGAAAGAACCGCACCGACGTATCAGTCTCGATGCCATCACGAACGATGTTTGCGCCTGGTAGTACCGCATCCAGCGTGTGTGCGCGGTCCATCTCATTGAAAATCCGCGGTGATGGAATCTCCTCAGGCATTATCTTAGCAAGCCTAGACGCGTCTATAAAAACAACTGAAAGCATAACGAGGCTGGCTTCCGCGCCGGGGAAGCCGTTCCGAACTTTGTGAGTGATGTTTGAGCCGTCGATAGCGATAATGCGCTGCGGTAGCCAATCGTCTCGTGGTACATTCATTAAGGGTGGCGGGTCTTTTTTGTAGTTGTCGCCTCTTACGGCAATTATTCCCTCAAAATCCCGCAGAGCAGCACTCTTTTGTAGAGCTAAAAGACTTTCGCCGGTGGCAATTTCGTTCTCGAAAGGCATCAGCGTATGCTAATTGCGAAACTTGCACGGGCACAATATAGGGATTGCTAAGTGTGCGCATTCTTAAAAAGCCTGGATCTGGTACTTGAAGGATCGACTGAACGAAATCTTCAAAATCGTAATATTTGCGGAGCTCCCTCGTTTCGTCGGCGTTGTTCAGATGCGCAACAAACCAATTATCTGTGTTTTTCATTATGTTGGATTGAATAGAGGAGGGTTCCTGCGTGGCATAAACCAGGCCGATCCGATACTTCGAGCCTTCCTCGCGAGTCGGGACGAAATATTGGATATGTCGAGTGCGGAATTTGCCGGTAACAGATTGTGCGCCTCCTCCGCGTAAATCAACACATCCGGAGGCGGCAGGATGTTGCCGTCTGGACCTCTTTCAGGCGAAATAAATAATTTTTTTTGTCGATTGAAAACAGACCACATTATTCGTTCGGATGCTTGTTTATTCTGATCAGGGTCGCCTAGAGATTGGTCAAATATCACGAGTCTGCCTGCAAGAAGATCGTTGACAACGTTTTGCGCGAAATTGCCCTTATGTCCGGGCTATGGCTTGCCGACAGGCACTATGGCCCGAACACCATTAGGATACGCAAAAATTTCGAGGATATTAATCAGGCTTGGATTGGCCCAGCTCCGGCCATCATGAGTGTTCATGTAATTCGTGTTGAAGGCCTGAAAACCAGAACCTTTGTCCTCCATAAAGCGCCGCAGGCCGTGCATTGCTCGAATCGCTTCAGACCACGTTCCACTTTCCTTGCTCAAAATCGCGGCGGTTTCTCGGTACGCAGCAAGATCATTCCCATCGCTAGTTGCTGAATTTTGCATTGCCTCTCGTAACGGCTTTCCAAAAAGCCCTTTGAATCGCGGGTTCAGAAGACCTTGGGGAGGCGCAAAGTTTGCGGCTGCAAGCGCAGAACGGTAGGCCAAAATTAGACGCTCATAACGACAAGCAGCGCTTGCATCGCCCTTCCGCAGGTTCAGTGAGTTGTTCTTAAAGCTTTTGATGTACTTGTCCCCATACTCACTGAGTTCTGCATCAACTAGACTTTTTCCGACGTACAGTGTCTCAAGAGCCGCAACGACACGATCTTTGTCCGACCAGATGGAAAGATTTTCGCCAAAAAAGTTGAGTTTTACGATCTTCCGATTGGGATCATTAGGATGCGGCCAGAGTCCAGACGTCACCACATCGTCAGCTTTTGCGTTCTTGGTGTGTTGTCCAACATTTTTCAAACAAGTCGGATTTTCCGCGCCGCCATCTTGCGTGTTCTCGTTCGCGTATTCTCCGTTCACATCGAAAATTAGCTGTCCTATCCTTCCCTTCTACAATATAACTGCTTCGATCCGGAACACGCTCGATGCAATTACTTTTGTCGTATTCGATTTGCCGGTCCGAGACATGCGCCAAATAGCGCCGTTCGGCGCGCAACCAGATCAGTAGGATCAAGATTTACCGCAACGCTTTCGCCATCTGGATCATACTTATTGCTCAGAAGAGGCATAGCGCACCTTGGCCAACTGACACCCG
>CAVVSK010000003.1:0-98576 GCA_963750965.1 uncultured Alphaproteobacteria bacterium | reverse complement strand
CGTCCGACTTGCAGCAGGTCGAAAACTCGCCGGACTTCAACCGCTGAGCCTCACACTCCGTGGTCTTTAGCGGCTCGCTCACTTTCCCTCTCCCCGTAAAGAACGGGGAAAGGGAAAAGCATCGTCGAGTTTCGTCTTCAGTCCGTCCTAGCTCGCCTTCCGCTCCGCTGCCGGCCATTTCAGCACGGCGTCGCCGATCGCCTCGCGTTCGCACTGCGCAACCCAGTCGGGGTCGAGATCGACGACGATATTCACGACGTACTTGACGTCTTCCATCTTTTCGTCGTCGCCCAGCAGCGAGACCGCCGTCTTGCGCGCTTCGGCATTGTTGCCGATCAGGCAGGGCGAGTGCGACTCGACAATCGTGGTGTGCTGGTCGGAGCAGTTGAAGGCCCAGTGCACGCGATTGGCTGGGATCCGCATCAGGTCACCCTTTTTGCAGTGATAGCCTTGGCCCTCGACGAAGAACCACATCTCGCCTTCGACGATGTAATTGATCTGCTCGCATTCATGCCGGTGCGGCTTGGTGTGGTAGCCCGGCCCACGCTCGGCGAACATGATGCTGTTGTCGATGCCGTGGATGCGCTGGGTGGACATCACGACGCCTTTGTGCGCGGCTGCGGAAGGCGCCGCGGTGCGGACCGGCAGGTCGTCTTTTCTCGCGTGGTAGTTCTGTCGTTTGGCTTTCTGCATTTTTCCCTCTTGCTTGAAGTCGAAGTGGCGCTGCCTCACTGCAGCCCGGAGGCGGGCACGATCTTTTCCAGTTCCGCGATGGCGTCCTTTGGCGTCGCATAGAGCGCCGCGACCAGCTTCTCCAATTCTTCTGGCGGTCGAAAGGTCATGTCGACCGCGCTCTTCTTGGCTTCTTCGATCAGCGCCGGATCCTTCAGGGCGGCGGCGAAGGCGTTGCGCAGAGCGGCGACGCGTTCCGGCGGCGTGCCGGGCGGCGCGACATAGGGCCGGCCGAATTCGGTCGAGGAGAAGAGGAAGCGGAGCATCTGTTTCTGCTTCTCGGTCTGCGCGAATTTGTAGATCGAGGGCACGCTTGGGTCCTCGTGGAAGTCAGCCTCCTCCACATGGAAAAGGATCTTCAGCTTGCCTTCCTTCACCATCTGCGCATGGTGGCTTTGGAACACGCCGTGGGTGTGGCAGATGCCTTCGACCTCCCCGCGCTCGAGCGCGAGCATGGCATCTGCGGAGCCCTGATAGCCTTCCACCAGCCTGAACTTGGTGCCGAGGAGGTTGTTGAGTGCCGTCGGCACGATGCTGAGAGAGGAGCCGGCCCCGGAGCCGCCCACGATCACCTCGCGCTTGAACACGTCTTCCGGTGATTTCACGCCGCTCTTGCCGGAGACCATGCAGACCCGGCTGGGCAGCGAGGAGCCGCCGATCCAGTGGAACTGGCGCGGGTCGGCTTCGATATTCATTTTGCCGATCACCGCCTGGCTGGCGATGTTGCGCGAGAAAGAGCCGAAAACGGTGCCGTCCTTCGGCGCCTTGTTATAGAGAAAATTTGTGGCATTGACGGTGGAAGCGCCCGGCATGTTCTGCACGATCACCGCGGGATTGCCCGGAATGTGATTGCCGATATGTCGCGCCAGGATACGGGCGCCGATGTCGTAATCGCCGCCGGCCGCATTGCCGACGATGATCTTGATCTGCTTGTCCTTGTAGAATTCGGCCACCGATTGCGCCGCTGCCGGCAACAGCTGGAATCCGAGCGCTGCGCCGAGCAGCAAGGCAGACGCGACAGCCGGTTTTCTCATGATTCCTCCCGAGGATTTTTATGATGTGATCGTATCCTACCGGACCCAAACGGGCCTAGGCAACGTGGCGGATCGAACCAGGAAGGGGCGATTAAGGGTAGCATCAATGGCCGGACGAGAGGAATATCGTTCTGACCGGCCGGCAAACTGACAGGCGGAGAATTACAATGCTCGAGGGCTTCACCCGCACCGAAATCAAGACCAGCGGCGCACGCATCGTCACGGCGCATGGCGGCAAGGGACCACCGGTCCTGTTGATGCATGGCAATCCCTTCACACATCTGTCCTGGCACAAGATCGCGCCGCGGCTGGCGCGCGAATTCACCGTGGTGTGCCCGGATTTGCGCGGCTACGGCGATTCCGAGAAGCCGCCGGGCGGCGACGACCACAGCGGCTATTCGTTTCGCGCCATGGCGCAGGACCAGGTCGAGGTGATGGCCGCGCTCGGCTTCACCCGCTTCTATGCAGCCGGCCACGACCGCGGCGCACGCGTGCTGCACCGCATGTGCCTGGATCATCCTGACAAGGTGGCGAGCGCCGCCATTCTCGACATCATTCCGCAGCACCACCTTCTGAACAATGTCACGCGTTCCTGGGCCACGTTCTCTTGGCACTGGTTTTTCATGATCCAGCCCTACGACCTGCCCGAGCGGATGATGAGCGCCGATCCCGATTTTTACATCCGGAAGAAACTGGCGAAGAGCAAGCAAGGTCTCAGCTTCTTTGATGAAGCGGCGCTTGCCGAATACATGCGCTGTTTCCGCAATCCGGAGACCGTGCATGCGATGTGCGAGGATTACCGCGCGACGTTCGGCATCGATCTGGAGATGGACACGAGAGACTTTGAGGCCGGCCGCAAGATTACCTGTCCCGTTCTCCTACTCTGGGGCGCAACCGGTGGCGTCGGCCGCAATCACAAGTCGATGGACATCTGGCCGCTCTATGCCTCCGACATCAGAGGCGGCAAGGCGCTGCCCTGCGGGCATTATCTCTCGGAGGAGGCGCCCAACGAGACTTATGAAGAACTGCGGGCGTTTTTTGCTGCGGGCGAACTTACTGTGGGACAATAAGGCGAGTGGCGCCGAGGGACGGATTGCGCGGGCCCCGACGCATTTCGTTGATGTTATTACTAAATTTCATTCAGCAAAGGCACTTGTTGCACACGGTTGTGACGCAGTCAGGCCCTAACGAGCGATGCCTGCGCCTGAGGCGCGGCTGCAGCCTCCCGCCGCGCAAAGATGAACACCCGCACGGCACCTAACTTCTCGTTCCATAGCGGCTCCGGGTACGGGTCAATCATCCGCCAGCCATATACGAGCTACCGACGCTTCCCTATACTCGGTGACGTACCAGAGATCACAGGCTCGCTTCCCGCGGGCCGATGCGATCAAGCGCACTGGCGTTATCACCATTCTACTGGGATGCCTTTTCTGGCTGCAGGGGTCATCGGCACAGGCAGCGCCGTACCAGCGATACCTGAATGGCGCATGCGCCGGCTTAATTTGCCGGATCGATTTCCCTAGGGTTCCGGCAGACAGGCGCCTAATAATCTCTAGTGCTTCCTGCTACCTGCGCGTGAGCAATAGTGCTGATCTCTTGGCGATGCAGCTGCTCATCGTCAACGGCGCAGGCGGCTTAATCTCGGCGCTGACCCTCACGCCGCAGTTCGTGGACAGCATTACGACCCCATCCGAGCGGGTCTATTCCGCAAGCCATTCCATCTTTGCATTTGCCAACGCCGGCCAGCACTTCCAGGCGTATGCCGAGCTGAAGCTAGGCGCTTTTTCGCAGTTTGCCTGCCACATCAGCGGTGATTTGCAGAACTTGCCGTAACTATCGAGCATACCTATTCTTAGGACGATAGCAGTGCAGGCGTCCACCCACCGATCCCGCACGAGTTGATGCGACGCCAACACTATTTCGGGTTACCAATGCGAGATGATGGCTCGTAGGGTCGAACACTGACGTTTCCGCCGTGGCGTCGATAACGCGAGCGAGCTAGGGCGACGCGGTGTGATTACGTGCTCTACCAACTGAGCTACCGGGCGCTGGCAACGGCTCCCGGCCCTCAGCTGCGCATGATCGCGGGGCCCCACATGTTCAGCGTATAGGGCTCGTGCTTCCACTCCTTCACCGGCCGGTCGTGCACGACTTCAAGCTCGGCAGAAATCTCCATCATGTTGCCGTCGGTGTCCTTGATGAAGATGAAGAGGTTGTTGCCCGGCCCGTGCCGGCCCGGTCCCCAGACGATGGGAATACGCATGCCGCCGAAATGGTCCGCCCAATCCTTGATAGTCGTCCATTCGCCCGCTTCATAACTGTGGTGGTCAAGGCCGGCTTCGCTCTTGAGAAAGATCGCCACGGTGTGATGCTCGTGATTGCAGCGCAGGAAGCAGGTGGTCACCGCGCCCTTCTCGTTGCGCACCCGGTCGGAGACCGCGAAGCCGAGCTTGTTGGCGTAAAAATCCTCGATCGCCGCCATGTCGGTGCTGGTCACCGTGACATGCTGCAGCGGGCCATGGATCGGGCCGCGCTGCCGGATCGGATTTAACGGCTCGTCCGCAACGCCGAAGACGATCCGGTTGCCTTCGGGGTCCTGCACCGCGAAAGCCCGCTTGTCGAACAGCGCTGAAGGCGAGGGGATCATCGCGACATTCTGCTTCTGTACATGCGTCCGCAACATTTCCAGCGCCTCGGCATCCCGGCAGGCGAAGGCGGCATAGCTCAATGTGTTGGCGCGCCCCTGGGTGAACAGCATGCGACGCGCCGGGCCGCGGCAGATCCAGCCGCTTCCCATGCGCTCGACGGTCATCTCCATGGCCCGCCCATAAAATTCGGCAAGCGCGCCGGGATCGCCGCTTTCCAGTTCGAGATGATGCAAATAGGCGCCAGCGGCAACAGCGACGGACACGGCGAATCCCCCTCTTATGAATACGATTGGCGGCGTTGCGGCGTTAGAGCCTGATCTCGCCGAGATTGATGCTCGCGCCGAGCCTTGCGGCAACCGTCTTGCTCGCCCGCCCGGGGGCGGAGACTTCGACGGCATAGTCGCCCGAGTTTTCATCCAGGCGATCGAATTTGAAATCGCCGTAATTATCGCTGACGGTTTCCGCGACTGCTACGCCGCCCTTGAGCAGGCGCACGGTCGCGCCCTCGATGCAGTCAACCATGCTATTTGCTTCCCCCGCGACAGAACCGCCGATGAAGCATTTGGAATAGCGCCACAGATTCTTGTAATACACGCGGGGTTTGGTGCCGGCTTCCGGTTTCATGACTTCGAGCGCCTCTTGCCGCGCGATGTCCGCCATTTCCTCATCGCTCACTTTGATCGCGCGCATGGCGCCGGTCGGGCAGGATTGCTGACCGCGCGTCTGTTTCCATCCCTGATCGAGCAGATGGGCGTCGAAAGTCCAGGCTTGCGGAAGTTGCAGCTCTTCATTCCACCAGATGTGCCCGTAAGGGCAGGCGTCGACCAGATCCTTGCGCCCCTTGGCCTTAACCGGATCGATCAGCACGATGCCGTCATCGCGCTTTGTAACGGCGCCGCCGCCCTTCTCGAGGCAAGGCGCATTGTCGCAGTGATTACACATGGTCGGCACATAGGCGACGTCGATCATCGGCACCTGCCCACGTTCTTTCTGCAGGATGTCGATCCACTTATGACCGTGGCGTGGCATCGGGGCCGAGTAGCCGGGGAACTCGTTACTGACATATTCGTCCATGGCCGCCAGCGTGCACAAATTGCAATTCGTGCACTCGGCCACGTCGATGATCATGTTCCATTTATTGATCGTCACGCCTCAACTCCGGGCATTGTGATCCCATCGGCCGGCACGAGCTGGGCTTCCTGCAGCGTGCGCTTAATCCCAGCGTCCTTCTTCGCCGCGGCAAAGGCCTCCGACATATGCTCGACACGGCGGTCCCAAAGCTCCACCTGCACCAGCGCATGCGAGCCGGCCAGCGAATGGGTTGTCTTGGTTTGCGTCTTGTGCGGCGTGAGCAGGTTAAGACAGCCGCCGCGGTCGACGGATTTTCCGGGCTCGCCCATCGGATCATAGATCGCCGATGACTCGTAACCATGGCATACGCCGCGCGGCAGCCGCTCGGTCAGCACCGCCGCGCAGATCACCGCGCCGCGGTCGTTGTAGATTTTCACCAGATCGTGCTGCTTGATCCCGCGCTCGGCGGCGTCCGCCGCATTGAGGCGAAGGGTCCAATAGTAATAGCCGTCGATCTTCACACGATGGTCGGGAATGTTGAGCAGGAAGGAGCTCTTGCCGTCGCCCTGGGTGTGGAAGCTGTATTTCGAATGCGGCGTGAGCAGCTGCAGCGGGTAGCGGGCATATTCCTGCGAATGCGGTCCTTCCCAGGACGGCTCGTATTTCACGATAGGTGGGCGCTCGGGATCCTTAAATCGCTTAAGGCTGTTGCACTCGAATTCCAGCTTGCCAGATTGCGTCTGCAGGCCCTTGAGGAATTCCTCGCTGTAATCCGACGGCAAAGGATGCGCCTCGGGCACGTCCTTCTTGCGATTTTCCCAGAACCAGCGGAACGACACCGGCGCGCGCAGCTTTTCTTTTTCCGCCGGAATGACGTAATAGCCTTTCTTCAAGAGCTTCCGCCAGGAAATCACCTTCGACAGATCAGAGGAAAGATAGGCGCGCTTGACCCAGTCGAGCTCATTGCAGCCTTCATTGAAATAATTGGCAAGGCCAAGGCGCTTGCAGATTTCGGTGAAGATCCAAAAGTCAGACTTGGATTCGCCCAGCGGTTCGATGGCTTTCGACTGGAAGATCACGACGCGGTGGTTGAGCTGCTGCTGGCCGTGGTGGCCATAGCCGCCGAGCGCCGCCCATTCGCTGATATCGACACGCTCGAAATTTGTGCAGGCCGGCAGGATCACGTCGGCGAATTTCGCCTCGCCTTCGAACCAGATCGACTGATTGACCACGAATTCCAGGTTCTCCGACTGGTACATCCGCACATGGCGGTTGGAGTTGTTCATGGTTGAAAGGATCGAGCCGCCGTATTTGTAGAGCATGCGCACCGGGGAATGGCCGGCGGCCGGATACACGAATTTTCCGAACTGGTGCTCGATCGATTTGCCGATCCAGCGGTAGCCCTCGGCTTTGCCTTCAATGATCGCCTCCGGCATCCAGATACGCGGAATCTGCTGCCCGTTCGAATTCATGGTCGGTAGCTGCGGCATGCGCTGATAGAGCGCCACCGGCATCGCGGTATTCTCCAGATCGCCCGACATGCCGCCTTCGGAATAGCCGGGGAAATAGAAATTGAAATCGACCGGGCAACCCCATTGCAGATTGCCCATGTTGCAGCCGGGCTTGCCGAGTCCCTGCATGGCCGAGAGACAGACCATCACGCGCGCCCATTGAATGCCGGTCTGGTTCCGACAGGCGCCGCCGTGGCCGTTACCCCAGCCGCCGGGCGCGAGATAGACGCGCTTGCATCCCCATTCGCGCGCGAGCGCGCGCACGTCCTTGGCCGGAACGCCGGTCTCTTTCTCCTGCCACTCCGGCGTTTTCGGAACGCCGTCTTCCTCGCCAAGCAGATAGGATTTCCAGACGTCGAAGCCGACCGTGTGGGTCTTCACATAGTCTTTGTCGTAAAGGCCTTCCTTGATCCAGACATAGGCGATCGCCATCGCCATTGCCGGCGAGGTGGTGGGCTTGGGCGCGAACCATTTGCCCGGCAGGAACTGCGCCGAGGCGTTGTAATAGGGATCGACATGCACGACCTTGATGCCGAGCTTCGGATTCTTCAGCCATTGGCGGCGGATGGTGCCTTCTTGCGCGCCGTACGATCCCGAGGTGGTTTCCGGATCGGCCGACCAGAACACGATCATGTCGCAGTTCTGCAGACAGTCCTCGACCGTGCCGTAGGTTTCCGACTGGCCCACACGCAGGGTATGGCCCCAGTGATGCACCGCGCCCCAATACCATCCCTCCCAGGAATCGGGATTGTGGTGGACGCGCGTCATGCCGACAGCGTTGGTGAAGCGGAACAGCGCGGAGAGGTAGTAGCCGATGTTGCCCCAGGTATGGTGCGAGCCGTGCGACACCGCAATGGAGCCGGGTCCATACGTCAGCTTCTGACGCTTGATTTCGCTGGAGACGATGCCGAGCGCTTCCTCCCAGGAAATGCGCACATAGCCGGACTTGCCGCGGTTCTGCGGATTGCGTTCCCCGTTCGGATCAAAGTCCATCCGCTTCAGCGGATAGAGCAGCCGGTCGGGTGAGTAGACGATCGACTTGCAGTTCTGCCCGTGCGGGGCGAGCGTGGTCTTGCGCGGCGGCGTCAGCTTCAGCCCGCGCGCCTCGATGGTCCAGGATGCCCCATCGCTGTCATCGAGATCGATCGGCGTGGTGCGGACGATCTTGCCATCCTTCACATAGACGAAAAGCGGGCCGCCGTTCGCCATGTTGCAATAGCGCATCAAGCCGTCCGGCATTTTTGTGCCGAATTTGGTGCCCGCGCTTTGCGCCATCAGCACGGTCTGCGCGAACCAGTTCACCAGCCCGTCGTCGCCTGTCACGCCGAGGGCGAATTCCTTCTGCGCGTTGATCTGATCGAGCCAATTGATCGGCGGGCTCAGCAGCGAGGCGCCAGTCGCGGCATTCTTGAAGGCGACCGTGACGTCCGCGTCCTTCAGGACGCCGTGGCCGGAGCTGATTTTGCCGTTATCGAATTTGAACCAGCGCCCGATCTCCTCGTCGCGGGTCACGAACTGCCCGGTGAGATTTTGCTCCTTCGCGCGGGCCGCGAAGGCCGGATAGCGCCAGGCGGCGAATTTCAGCAGCTGCGCCAGCCCGAACAGGATGGCTGTCAGTTTAAGCCGCGCAAACATCCCGTTTTGTCCCCTCCATGCGTTGCCGGGATAAGGGCTTGATTGCCGCCGTTTCGTTGGCGGCCAAGCACCTGTGCCCCGCACATTATAGGAGTTGGGGCCCCTGTCTATCGACGAAAAGCGCCTAGATTCTACAGAAAGCGCGCGATCTGCCCCGATAATTTGGCCCTCGATGGTCACCTGCCATCAAACGCCGCCGTCATATCCAAGGCCCCCTTGAGCCTGGCTTCCTCGTCCATCTTGCTGTCGGTCGCCGCAATCAGGGCGCTCACCGTATTGTTCCGCCGCGCCACCGCGTTCCTGGCATAACCCGACGGCTGGAAGAAATTGGCGGTCGGCACTTTCTGGCGCATCTCCGGCGGCAGCGAGAGCATGTCGAAACCGTTGCCGTCGCCGGTCAGGTTCAGCATCTCAAGCTCGGCTGCCGTCAAAGGTTTCGTGTAGCCCTTGAGGCGCGCGAATCTGAGCGAGTTGACGAGTTTCTGCACCTGCAGCAGCGGGCCTACATCCACATCCAGCACGAGCGCATGGACGGCGAGGCCGCGCGGCGTGGCGGCAAGCTTGACGTGCTCATCCCATTTGACCGGAACCGTGCGGGTGAAAGCCGCCATGCGTTCCACCACCGTGATTTTTCGTTCAAGCGCGCGTTTCGGCTCTTCGGTAAGCTTGGCAGCCTTGTTCCGGAGCGCCGCGAGGATCTGGTGGCCCTGTTCGGCGAGCAGCGAGACGCTGTTGGCGTTCAGCAGCTGGTTGTAGCCGAGCGCCGTCGAGACGGCGCGCGCGTCGAGCGTATATTCCAGCCCGGCCTGCACGTCGTAATTGCCGTTACCGCTCAATTCAAAGGCGTAGATGCGGACGACCTGGTCCTTGGTCAGACCCGCCGCCGCCGCAAGGCGCGCATATTCGCGCTTGTATTCCATCTCGGTCGCCGGACGTTGCGGACGGAACTGGAAATGCTCCGCCGCCGACTGCAGGAAGTCCCCGACCACCGGCACATATTTTCTTTGCACCGGCTGCGGCTGCGGCTGCGACGGATCGATCGGCATTGGTGGGCCGGCATAGACCGGCGGCTGGGTCAGGACGTAATCGTCGAGCGCGATTGCTTGCTTGGTGCGCCGCTTGGCGTTGCGCTCCCGTCGCTTTTCGCTGACGCTGCTCCAATATCTCGTGTGCTGTTCCTCGAAAATTTGCCAGGCGGCCCGGTATTCGGCAAGCAGTCGGTAGTACTCGAACATCGATGATGGCACGACCTGCGCCTGGGCGAAGGACCGCGTGCCGGCATTGTGCGCCGGCTCGCTCGCACCGGTCTGAGCCGGCGCGAGCATCACGGCGGCGAGCAGGCAGGCCGGGCAACGATCAAAAAACATCCGAGGCATTCCTTCTCGGGAAAATCGATATTTATCGCCAATGTTTTGATTTTGAAAGGTGCGGGGCGCTGTGAAACGGAGACTCTGGACCACTTCCGCATAAGCGTGCGATCATCAAACTGCCGAAAAGTAGGCTGTTTGGGAGGAGTGATGATGCTGACACGAGGTATCGCCGCCTTGTTTATGGCGCTTGCGCTGATGGCATCGCCGGCGAAAGCCGACGCGGTTTCCGATTTTTACAAAGGCAAGACCGTCACCGTGATCGTCGGTTATGGAACCGGCGGCGGCTATGATGTCTTTGCCCGCCTGTTGGCGCGGCATCTGGGCAAGTATATTCCCGGCAATCCCTCGGTGGTCGTGCAGAACATGCCCGGCGCCGGCAGCATGCGGGCGGTGAACGCGCTCTACAACACAGCGCCGAAGGACGGCACCGCGATCGGCATGTTCGGCCGCGACATGCCACTCATCGCGATCCTGGGCACCAATCCCGGCGTGCAGTTCGACCCGCGCAAATTCGTCTGGCTCGGCTCCTCGTCCGACTTTTCCAACGACGCCTATATTCTGCTGGTACGCAAGGATGGCCCGGTGCAGTCCATCGAAGATGCTCGGCGCTCCGACAGCCAACCGATCACCCTCGGTGTAACCGGCGAGGGTTCGACCGGAACCGACATTCCGATCCTCCTGCGCGATACGCTTGGTTTCAAATTCAAGCTGGTCAGCGGCTATCCAGACAACGGCGCCATTTTCCTGGCGCTGGAACGCAACGAGGTGAACGGGCGCACAGTCGATCTCTCCTCCGTGACCTCGCTGAAGCCGGAATGGCTCAAGCCCGACAGCAACATGCGCGTCTTGGTGCAGCTGGCGCGGGCGACGCGTCATCCGATGTTTCCGGATGTGCCCACGGCGCGCGAATTGGCGAAAGACGAGAAGGCCAAGACGCTGATCGAATTGGCCGAGCAATCCTATATCCTGTCGCGTCCCTTCGCGGCGCCACCCGGCGTGCCGGAGGATCGTGCCAAGGCGCTGCAGGAAGCCTTCATGGCCGTTCACAAGGATCCGGAATATCTCGCCGATGCCGCCAAGATCCGCGTGGAGGTGAGCCCGGTCAACCACGAGGCGGTGATGAAAGCCATCAACAAGATCGCGAACGCGCCGCCCGATCTGCTCGATTATCTTCGCAAGCTGCACAGCGACGAAAAGAAAGGCGGGTAAGCGAAGCGTTTTTCATCAGGCAAGAGGGGAGTAACGTTATCCAGGACGCGCCACTGAGTTCAGCCGAACAGACGAAGCGCACAGCGCCGGCAAGCAATCGCGGCGTCGTGGCAGCGAGCGTCTATGCTCGCGGCAAGAGGATTGCCGATATCAAGGTCGAGGAAGCGGCCGACTATGCCAAGCGACCGGGCCACGTCGTCTGGATCGGATTGTTCGAACCGGACCTGTCGCTTTTACAGCAAGTGCAGGCGCAGTTCGGCTTGCATCCGCTGGCTATTGAGGACGCCAGCAAGGCGCACCAACATCCCAAGCTTGAACAGTATGGAGACTCTCTTTTTATCGTGGCGCGCACTGCTCAACTGGTCAAGAAGCAGGTTGCGTTCGGCGAAACACATCTCTTTGTCGGACAAGGCTATGTGGTTTCGGTGCGGCACGGCGCCTCCTCGTCCTATACGGCGGTGCGCGAACGATCCGAATCATGTCCGGCGCTGTTGTCACACGGTGAGGATCACATTCTCTACGCAATCCTCGACTTTATCGTCGACAACTACGCGGTAGTTACCGAGACACTCACGAAAGAAGTCGACAGTATTGAGGAAAGCGTTTTCAAAGATACTAACCCGCGCGCGGATGTGCGCAGAATGTTCAGGCTGCGTCGGGATTTGCTCCGTCTGCGAAAAGCCGCCGCTCCGCTCGCTGAGGTGTGCCGCAGGCTTGAGCATGCGGAGGTGAAGCCGATCGACGCAGGCATGCAGCCTTTGTTCCGCGACGTCTCCGATCACGTCACCCGGGTGCTGGAAGAGATCGAACTCGATGCGCGAGGTCCTGGCCTTCGCCTTCGAAGCAGGCGTCATGCTGGGGCAGCGCCAGCAGACCGAGATCACGCGGCGCTTGGCGGCGTGGGCGGCCATCCTTGCCGTTCCGACCGCCATTGCCGGCATCTACGGCATGAATTTCGAGCACATGCCCGAACTCAAATGGGGCTATGGCTATTTTGTTGTGCTTGCCGTCACGCTCGCGATATGCCTCACGCTATTTTGGCGCCTGCGCCGCAACGGCTGGCTTTGAAAAGGACGACATGCACGAAGTCACCGATCAAAAACACTGGCACCAGCCCAAGGCCGGCGAGAATGCCGGCTTTGGCGACTTCAGACGGCCACAGATGCCGTATGACCGCTTTATGGAGGCAGAAGGCGTGCCGGTATTTCGCGGCATCGGCGTGCGCCGGGTGCAGGACTTGCCGATGGCGCCCTGGCAGCGGCTGGGAGGGCGCGGCAGCTATATCCAGCTCTACGGCACCGAAGGCTTGTGGGGCATGTATGTGGTGGAGGTTCCCGGCGCCGGCGCGCTGAATCCTGAACGGCATCTCTATGAGAAAATCGTTCTTGTGGTCGAAGGCCGCGGCTCAACGGAAGTCTGGCAGGATGGCCAGAGCAAATCGCACGGCTTTGAGTGGCAGAAGGGTTCGCTCTTTACGATCCCGCTCAATGCCCATCACCGCATCATCAACGCGGCGAGTTCCCCAGCGCTCTTGCTGTGCGGCACGTCCGCGCCCAATCAGATCAATCTGACCGACAACATCGATTTCGTCTTTAACTGTCCCTACGTTTTCAAGGACCGTTTCTCGGGCGAAGAGGACTTCTTCAAGCCCAAGGAGGACATCGAGCCCGATCCGGTGCGCGGGCTTGCCATGCGCCGCACCAATATCATTCCCGATATCATCACCACGGAACTGCCGCTCGATAACCGCCGCTCGCCGGGCTATCGCCGTGTCGAGCCGCACATGGGGGGCAACCGCTTCTACACTTTCATCGGCCAGCACGAGACCGGCCGCTATTCAAAGGCGCACAAGCACCATTCGACCGCGGTGCTGATCGCGATCCAGGGCAAGGGCTACACTTATACCTGGCCGGAAGCGCTGGGCATGACTCCATGGAAAGACGGTCACGGCGAAAAAGTGCTGCGACAGGATTATGAACCGGTCGGCATCGTCTCCGCCGCGCCGATGAGCGGCGACTGGTACCATCAGCATTTCGGCATCAGCCCCGGCGGGTTACGGCTCGCGGCTTGGCATGGCCCGAATAATCATCCGGCACTGAAGGCCGGCCGCCCAGGCGAAGCCATGCGCGACGTCTGGGCGATCGACGTCAGCAAGGGCGGCAACGCGATTCCCTATCACCTGGAGGATCCGTTCATCCGCGCGGAATTCGAGGAGACGATGCGGCGCGAAGGCGCGGCGTCAGGGATGGAGCCGGTGCTTTACGACGGCCCGCCGCCGGACGGGATGGAAGTGCCGGATGTGATGTAGCGATACATTTCGGCGCTGCATTTACTCTTTATCTGCGCGCCTATCGTTTAAATGCGATCCGCAAATTATTAAAATTGCGACGTTCCATTCCACACCTTCCTCAGCAAATTAAGCAGATTAGCTTTTCAATTCTCGTATCCCGCGTCAAACAAGCGCAGGCGTAAACAATAACCCCGGGGGAAGTTCATGTTGAAATCGCTTTCGGCGTTGACTGCTGCAACAGTGCTTGGGCTCGCTGCTGTGAGCATCAGCGCAACGAGCAGTGATGCTAAGAATCCTGCAAGCCGCTTTAGCTGCGACGCCGTCGGAACCGGCGACACCGAGCTTTCTGTTAAATACGAGGCGCGTGTCAAAAAGAAAGGGCCGCGCAATAAGTTTCGCGCGGAATTTGAGACAAGCACGACGGACGGCTTTGTTGCCGGATCGCAGGTCGTCTTTTCGGTCGACGCTGTCGTCGTCGGCACGGTCCCATTAGGGTCGGTCGGCCCGGGAGACCTGGAGGCCGAGCTTCGCCTGGATACCAAAGCGCGTGGACGCGGCCATAAGAAACCCTTCCCGCCGGATTTTCCGGTGGTCCAGGCGGGCTCTATTGTGGAAGCTTCTATAGGGGGTGTCGTGGTCCTTGGTTGCGCGCTGGCGCTGAATTAGGCGGGAGCAAGCAGGCGCGAAGGCGGCAGCGGACCGTTTCCCGGTAGTTTGCTGCGCCAACCTGTCGTGAATACGAAGGCCCGCTGCCGCGCCGGCGCGGGCCTTCGGTTATTAAGCGTGCGTTTTATGGGCCTGAATTCTCAGCGCGCCCGCATCTGACACGACCGCATCATGGCAGCCGAGCGGGCGCAAACGCTGGCCGTGGGCTGGCTATCGCGGGCAGCGCGATTGTGCCGCGCATCCGATTTGCTAACATCGCGGGAAATTGCTCGCTGCCGGCTGGCGTCAGGACGCCGCCCAATCATAAGCAGATCAGAGGGAGGCCCGCCGATGTTCGCCAGAATCAACCATTTGGCTATCTGCACCACGCAATACGCCATTAACGCCCGCTTTTACCAGGCGCTTTTCGGAATGAAGGCGGCGAATGTGCAGCGGCCTGCGCGCGCCGCGCCGGTCGGCGACGGTCAGATTGGGCTTAACAATATCCCCCTGCGGGACGGACGGCGGAGCGGCCTCGATCATTTCGGTTTTGAAGTCGAAAGCATCCCCCTCGCCATCGAACGGATGAAGAAATTCGATCCCGATCTGCCCTTGGTGCAGCGCCCCGCCGTTCGTCCCAACGCCGCCTGGAGCGCCGCCGATCACGACATGATCATCTACGACCTGGCCGAACGGGATTCTGGAAAGGCGCAGGATATCTTCGCGGAGAACAAAGGCGGCGAGCTGCCGCCGCGCTACATCAATCATATCGCCTTGCGCGCCACCAATCCCGAGCGCAGCGCCGAATTTTACTCCACCGTCTACGAGCTTCCGGTCTCCAACGAAAGCAGCGACGGCAATTACCGCCTCAGCGATGGGCGGGTGACGCTGCTGATTCTGCCGTGGAAGATGGAAAACTTCATCGGTCACGACCCGGAGCCACCGCGGCTCGAGCATTTCGGCTTCAAGGTCGAAAGCGTAGATGCCGTCAGGCGCGACATGGAAGAAATCATCGGCTCCAATCCGCTGATGGTAACCAAGCCGCTCGGCTATGGATCGGAAGGCAAGGCCCGGCTGGAGGTGTTCAAGCAGTGTCCGATCGGCGAATTCCATTTGACCGACATCGAAGGTGTCTATGTCGACGTCACGGAACACTAACCTGCGACATCGGCATTTCCCGCGGTCGTGAGTTGTCCGGCGGGATTCAATGAAGATCGGTCGGACTGCGCTCATTCTTCTGGCTACGGTTCTGCTTCCAGGCACGGGGCACGCCCAGTTGTCATGGGCGTCGTCAGGTCCCGGCGGAGGGGGCGCTTTCGCCTCGCCTTCAGTCGGTGCCGGCGGTTCGGTGATTATCGGTTCCGACCTCGCCGGGGCCTACCGGGCCTCCATATTCTACGGCGAGTATGTGTGGTCGCCGATTGGCGTCGCCAACGGATTGCTTTCGACCCACGTTGATGCCGTCGTTCATCACCCCTCGCTTGACGGGACGGTTTTCCTCGGCACCGACAATGGCATCTATCGCAGCACGGATTGCGAAGCTGGGTTGGCAGCGAGCGACTTCATAATGCCGCCAGGCCCCTGCACATTCACGCATACGCCGCTCTCTGCCCTGGTCACTGCCCTAGGGATTGTAAGTTCGGGCACGGCCTCCTCAACGACCGTCTATGCCGCAGGGATCAACGGCTGGTGCAATGCCGGGCCGCATATTTGGCGTTCGACCGACAACGGCGTGACCTGGACGGAAAGAACGGCGACGGGGCTTCCATCAAACGCCAACATCATGGCAATCCGCGTTCAGCCAGGCAATGCGAGCGTAATTATTGCGATCTCGGCTGCATCGCGTTTCACAGGCTGCGAGCCGAACTTCACGACGCAGGCGCCAAACCGGGCCTTCATATCCACGAATGGCGGCACCTCTTTCACGCCACTCGTCATCCCACCGAGCAACAATCAACTAGAACAAGCGGACGCGGTGTCGAGCGGCAGCTGGGCCTATATCGAGGACGTCAAGTTTGACAAAGCGAATACCAGCAAGCTGTGGGCAACCGTTACGGCGAACCCGTCTAACGCGAACCACTGGGCGATTGATGGCGAGCTTTGGATGAGTTCGGGATCGGCCGGCGTTGGACAAAACTTCCAGAAGCAATCGACGGGGCATACCGGGCAGCTATGGCCACTGACCAACGGTAATGTCCGGGTGATCGACCTTCGCCGCCAGCGACCTTGGGACAACGGCGAGAACGGTGTTTGGGCGTGGTCCATCACCACCTCCACCTGGACCCGCGTCACGGACGACGCAGAATATTCCAGTTGGACTCGGGGATGGAGCGGAACAGCGGTCACCTACAGGGGGTCCCTTAACGGCTCCTTGCATACGATCACGCCGGTGAACAATACGAACCTGTGGTGGGTGGACCTGCAATTCGCCTATCAAACCGCCGATAACGGAAATCTCTTCGAGCAGAAGTTCACCAAGGCGTCCAGCCCGCCCTATGCTTCGACTGGCATCGACAACGCGGTCCCGGCGATACTCGTGCGGAGCGGCCCTGCCATGTACGCGGGTTATTTAGACATGGGCTGCTGGGTGTCAGAAAACCCGCGGGCATTCGAACCAACATGGACCGACTGTAACGGTCCGAAATCGGTGACCTCTGCCTCGCCCTGGAACGGCCCCTGGAAGGGATATGGTGGGAACACCACCGGCATTGCCCCAGATCCGAACACAGCGGGTGTTCTGTGGGCCGTTCATTCGCCAAGCAATGGCGGGTCGGGTCCGCATAAGGTCGCGAAGAGTACGGATTCGGGTGTTACCTGGACGGACTCGACCTTCAATCTTGGGACCTTGACAGGAAGTCGTGCAATTACCGATTTGCTCGTAGACGCGCCGACATCGGCGACGCGGGTGCTCTGGGCCATCGGCGGCAACCGCCTCTACAAGCTGCCTGCGGGCAGCAACAGCTGGGAGCTGGTCATCAACCCTTGCAACGACGGCTTGATGGTATTTGCAAAGAAGGGAACGGTCTTCCTGGCGGGCGGCTCGGCCGGGCTCTGCTATTCCGGTGATGGCGGCGCGACCTGGACGAGGTCCAATCTCAACGGCCAGTTCTTTTATGGGCCCGGAGTTGATACCTTGTGGAGCTGTGACGACAAGCATGTCGGCGTCAGCGACATCGCCTTCCATCCGACCAACAGTCTGATCGCGTGGCTCACCGTCGTTGAGCCGATCTACGGGGAATCCTCCACTCAAGGCGGCCTGTTCAAAACTGTTGACGGCGGCGCCACATGGACGCCGGTCAGCAGTTTTGCCCCGGCACCGTTCGGACGTAATTTCACCCGGACGGTGGCCGTTTCGCCGGCTAATGCAAACATCATCGCGGTCGGCACCTCAACCGCGACGACCTGCGGCGGCTACCGCATTCCGCAGGTCGGGGATAGTGGCATGGGGGCCTGGATATCCCGCAACGGCGGCGCGACCTGGAGCCTTGAAAATTCCGGTTTGGCTTGGCCATTCGTGACACGAATGCGCTTTACTGGGAGCGCCACACCGCGGCTGTGGGCGGCTAGTCCCGGCATGGGGCTCGTTTATAGCGCGACTTCACCGTAAACCGGCGGAAATCAAGGGAGCTTGTTCCAGGTAATGCCTTCGTTCTGCGTCAGCAGATAGGTTGAAGAGCCATCGGCACTCCGGTGGCTCTTTTTTTTCTTCCACCTGGTCAAGTCTGGTGGCGAGCAGCTCAAGCAGTCAGAGAGCTGGCGCTTGCTCCTGCGCTTGCGTTTGCTCCTGTGCTGTCTCTTGCTCTTGCACTTCGGTTGCATGCGGAGAAGCTGGCAACTGCAGCACGGTCGCGCGCTGACCTTCGCACAGCCGGGTGATCAGCACGATCTGCCCGTTGGGGAACTCCAGCGCGTCATGGTGAACGTTGGGGTGGTCCATGCTGACCTGCCGGAATCGGGCTACCTTCTCCTCGATCCGTCCAAACCGCAGACTCGGCCAGAGCCGGCCAAAGGCATGGTCAAATTCCACCTCTCTCTCAAGCGCCAGCTCTGTGCCGGGACGCAGGCAGACTGCAACATTCGGTTCTCCGATTGCAGCGAAGCCACGCGTGCAGGAATTGCTGAAGCGCGCCGTTACCATTTTATCTCCGACCTTTGCGGGGCGGGTTGCAACGTTGTGAAGACTGTAATCGCACATCGAAGGTCTCCTTCTCTGTGAACAGCCAGGACGGTTGTCCTTCCCGCCAAAAGCGAACTCCGCCACGATGGCAAACTTGTGTCGCTTTCACTTGTCCGATTTCGTTTCCACTTGGGGCCTGCTCGTAATCGAACAGCGTGTGGAGGGAGGTTGCTAAAACTCAGGCGCGTATCACGCTGCAAGGAGGCGGCAGGTTGCGTGCGGTGCACCCGGTTTCTCGAAAACGAAGCGGGACCAACTGAAAGCCGCATCGAGCAGAACGGCTGACAGCCGGCGAGCAAGCGGCAGGCGGACGTCTGCGCTAAGGAGGCGATGTTGCCCACATCCCCGCGCGGTGCGGGAGGGGATGCCGGTGCATGCGTGGTTGTGCGAATAAAGCAATGGTGCCCAGGGGCGGGATCGAACCACCGACACCGTGATTTTCAGTCACTTTTCCACAATTCAACGGAACGTAACGGGATCATATTGAATGCCCGGCGCTCATGATTTATAGGTGGAATTGGTGCTGTTGGGTGCCGTCGCGTTCCCTTCAATCTGGCGTTTTTGCGTCCCCGGCGCGTCCCCAGGCAGGGTTTGCCGCGTCCCCGGCTGTAGGGCTGAATGAAAAAGGTACTAGCCGACACCCTACTGAGGGCTTTGAAGGCTCCCGCCAAGGGGCGATCAGAGATTGCCGATCTGCGGTGCGCTGGCCTGACTTTCCGCGTTACCCCTAAAGACGCCCGTTCATGGTCATTTCGCTTCCGCGATCCCAAGACCGGCAAGACCACCCGCAAGGGGCTCGGCACCTATCCCACGGTCACGCTAACTGCTGCCCGATCTGCCGCAGACAAGGCCCGCAAGACTGTGGCTGCGGGCAACAACCCCGTTGAGGCTGACCGGCGCGAGCGGCAAGCGGCCCCGTCGCGAACATTTGATGCGCTCGCGGATAGATACCTTTCCGAACATGCCGACCGGCACAAGCGCAGTGCGTCAGCCGACCGCCGCAATCTCAAAAAACACGTTCGGCCAAAATGGGGAAAGCGGGATTATCGGGAAATCCGGCGCGGGGATCTTGTCGCGCTAGTCGAGGGGATCATTAAGGCGGGCAAGCCGACGCTGGCGAACCGGGTGCATAGCCTCTGCGTTGGCATCTACAGCTTTGCCGTTCAATCAGACGAAATCGAAACTAACCCGCTGGCGAACACGCCGAAGCGGGGGGCAGAGAAAACCGGCGAACGCGTTCTAAACGACGCCGAGCTGCGGCTGTTTTGGTCCCGCATTGTGCTGCCCCCGGTAACGCGACGCGTTGGCCTTTCCCTCCGGCTGGCGCTGCTAACGGGCGCGCGGCCCAGCGAGGCGGCGGAATTAGACAACGCAGAGTTAGCCCAGCTAGAGCTGCCCGCTAAGGCGGCATGGGTGCTGCCCGGCGCTCGCTCAAAGAATAGACGCCCGCACCTTGTCCCGCTTTCGCCGCTTGCTCTTGATACTGTGAACGCGGCGCTGGAGCTGGCGGGCGGCAATTCGCAATTCCTTTTCCCGTCCCCGACGCGGCGCGGGCGGCCTATAAGTGGCCATTCCCTGGCGGTGGCAATGTCACGATTTGCGGAAAGCCTAGACGGCAATTCGGCTGCGGTGAAATCTTGGAAGGCCAGCCCGCCGACGCCGCATGATCTGCGCCGCACAGTAGGTACAAGGTTAGCGGAGCTGCGAGTTCCCAAAGAAATCCGCGACCGCTGCCTAAACCATACCCCGACCGATGTAGGTTCAAAGCATTATAACTTGTACGACTACCAGGACGAGAAGCGGGACGCGCTGAATAGGTGGGCCGTCGCGCTCGGGGCGCTGAATTTCCTGGAAATTGGAAAGGGTGGGGTGAATTGGCATGCACCCCAAAAACTGTAACCACGATGTAACCCGGTACTTGGCTTTTACTAGCTAGGTCGAATGAACAGCTAATTGCGCACTCGGCCGCGGCGGCTCAACCGAAGTTAATCTGAATAACCGCCTAAGTCTTTCAATACCGCGCTGAGCGCTTCAGGCGCAACCTTGACCGGACCCACAAAGGGACGGTCAATGGCGATGATGACGAGAAGCCCGGAGAAGATGAGAAACGCCAGAATGCCTGTCATAACCGACTGAGCACGAAGGTTTTCGGCGGCGAAGAACAGAGTAAATCCAACCGTCAGGAATCCACCGCCCACCAGCACTGCCCAGAGAATACCCGGGACGGCGCCCGATGCCGCAACCAATCTGGCGCGCCGTGCCTGGGTCAGAAGATCGAGCTGGTGAAGCATCTCGGACAATACGGCGGTCTCGCGAGCATCAGTCGGTGAGAACTTGAGCGTTTCCTTATAAAGACCGTTCAGAAGTGCCGTTGTGCTCTCGCTTGCCAAAGCCTTTGTTTCCATAGCAGGCCAATCGCTGGCGATCGCATCCTTCAGATAGTCGCTTAACTGTTGGCGGAGCGCGGGTCCCGCATCACCGTGTACGGCATCAGCAAGACGGTAGATCGTTGCCGCGGCGCCAGCCTCTCCGGCAACCTGAGCTTCCGAGCTGCTCAATCGCTCCCAGACGACGATCACGGCGAATGCGAGCAGGACGGCGTAAAGGACGCCTACCACCGCGAATTTGAAGCCAGCGACCTCGTTATTGGTACGGAGCGTCTCCAAGGGTACGAGGCGGCGCACAAAGTAAGGTCCGAACATGGCTATCGCCGTGGGAACGCCAACCACGAAAAGTGCAGAGAGCCAGAGCGGCATCGTCGTCGGGCTTGGCATTGCTGGAAATCTCGATATCGATGAAGGTTCGTCAACTTTCTAATTTATCCCAAACGGGATGCCGAGTCCCTTCAGCCAACATTTGGCGACGTTAGAGGCTCGATTGATTGGTGTGGAGGAACTCGGCAATCAGGTGGATTTTGTTTGAAGCGATTGATGGTGTCCCGACCAAGCTTCAATGAAGCTCTTTGAATGACTGTCTCAAACTACTTATGTGAGGTTATATGAGAAACCTAGGCAAAATGCTGGTCCTCCTCGCGCTTGCGGGATGTTCATCATCTGGTGGCTTGTTTTATCGCGAGGAACCCAAGCCCCAGCCTGTTTCAAACCAGGTCATTCCCCATGTTGCTCCCCAGCAGGCCGCTCCGAACACGAGCAATTTGTCCCCCGCGGCAAGAGCGGCCGCACCTACCGATGTGAACGCTAGCAAAGGCGAACTAATGGATTGCGTTACGGAATCGTGCAAAATTAATTGCTCTTCGAAGGTAGCAGTACGATACAGACCAAAATGGTGCTCAGGCTTTAAGGAGCCAATCTGACCCAAATGAGTGGCAGCCAAGCGGGTGTGGAAGCGGCTAACGTGAATCGGGCGGGCCACCGGGAAACCTCGGTGGGAGTCCTCGCAGCGGCCCTAACCCGTGGGACACGGCCGGAGTAAAGAGGGGCTGAATGCAGATTACAATTCCAGCGGATACCGACAGGACGAATTGGCGTCGACCTTGACTCCTGCGGCCAACTTCCCTGCGTTCAACCCGACACAGTTCGCTTTAATCGAAACCTTATCGCCTCGTCGGCTTCGACACGCCAGAGAGCACGAATGCGCAATGCGCTGCCGACGTCGGTGGACCATTGCCGGGCGTAGTAATCTTCTCCGCCGTCAATGTGGCCGAAATCGCCCGCATGTGGCGATCGCGAATTCCTCCGTGGAGTAATGAACGTGACTTCAACACCAACGCCGCCGGGGCTCACCTGGCATGTCGCGGAATTCATTTCACAGACTCGGACCAGGGATATTCCTGCCGATGTAATCGAACTCGGACGCAAATCAATTCTCGACGGCTTCGGCCTTGCTATTGCAGGCTCGGTTGCTGAAAGCGGTCATATCGTTGTCGCCTATCTTCGCGACCTTTGCGCTGGCTGCAAAAGTGAGTGCACCATTCTAGGGACCGAGCTCCGCGTGCCCGCTCGTTTCGCGGCCTTCGCCAATGAAATCGCCATTCACGCGGATGACTATGACGATACCCAGTTGGCGATTGCGAAGGACCGCGTCTATGGGCTGCTCATGCACCCAACGGCTCCCGTACTGCCAGCGGCGCTCGCCGCTGCTGAGCGGGCTGGGGCATCCGGTTCCGATTTCACCGGTGCGTATCACGTCGGCATCGAGGTCTGTTGCAAGATTGCTGAGGCCGCGAGCCCTCGTCACTACCAGGACGGGTTTCACACAACCGGAACATGCGGGGTTTTCGGCGCCGTTGCGGCCGCAAGCCATATCGCAGGGCTGGACCCGGACGCCGCCGCTGCCGCGATCGGCCTGGCGGGTAGCCAGTCAGCTGGCTTCCGAGAAAATTTCGGGACGATGACCAAGCCGTTCCACCCAGGCCGTTCCGCCGAGAGTGGCATCGTTGCGGTCGACCTCGTCAGTCGCGGTTTTTCTGCCACCCGCAACGTGCTCGAGGCCTCCCGAGGCTTCTACCGCGCCGCAGCCGGCGGCTATGATAACGATGCGATTTTTGGCAAGATCGGCAACCCGTGGACCTTTGCCAATCCCGGCATTTCGATCAAGCCGCATCCATCCGGATCGCTGACGCATCCGGCCATGGCGGTGATGCTCGAGCTTGTTACTAACAACGATATCCAACCAAATCAGGTTACCAAAATTCGCGTCGGTACTAACCGGCATATGCCGACTACCTTGTTGCATCACGAGCCGAAGACAGAGCTGCAAGCAAAGTTCAGCATGCAATTCTCAATGGCGATCCTGTCGTTGCGTCGTCGTGCCGGCTTGGCGGAATACACCGACGAGACCGTCACATCGAAACCGGTTCAGGAGCAGATGGCCAAGGTCGAGTTCTACGTTAACGAGGAGGCCGATGCCGCCGGCTTCGATAAGATGACCAGTATTGTTGAGATTGTACTCAACGACGGCCGCGTCCTTTGCGGAAAGGCCGATTTCGGCAAAGGCAGCCCTGCCAATCCAATGAGCTGGGCGGAAGTGGTTCACAAGTTCGAGGAATGTGCCGGACATGGTGGCTTATCGCCTGCCCACGCGCGTGAAGTTGTCGCTATTGTCGAAGACCTCGAGGGGCTCAAGGACATCCGCCAGTTGACTAAGGCGCTGGTCGTACCCCAAGGGCCAAGGAAATACTGATACCTTGTCACCAAATTAAACGGCAAATTCTTCCTTAGAGACCGGAGATGGCCTCGATGATCTCGCGGCTCGCCCGGTCTGTCCACTTAGCCTAGGCTGGTGGGGCGACCGCTGAATTGTTTTTGGGAGGACACCCTGCAATGCGTCCTATGCTCGTAAGCCTGTTGATTCAGATGATCTGTCTGGTTGGTGCTGCGCATGCACAAGCTTGGCGCAACTGCATACCTAACTCTATTGGGCCCGGAGGGTGCGATTCCATTGCTCCCGGAGGAGGACTGTCGATTGCGCCCGGTGGTGGCCAATCCATCGGACCGGGAGGTGGTCTTTCAATCGCTCCTGGAGGCGGTCAATCCATTGCCCCCGGTGGAGGGCAATACATCGGTCCTGGCGGCGGTCAGGCGTTAGATCGCGACCGGTCTAGGGGCTCGATCCAAACACGCTGCGTCCATATCCCCGTTACTAGAACAACAGCGGGGCGCGCCTAGCACCACGGCTCCCGCCTCGGGCAGCCGGTCGATTGTCGTCCCGAAGCTCCTGTCGAACCACTCCGTTGCCGAAAATCAGCAGCCATGCAGCCTATGACCCCGCGGTTGGTGCCACCGTTAAGTGCCCGCGACAGGAAAACTTTGGTGCGACTGCGCCGCAGGTATTCCCGCGCGGAGATCTTGCACTTGCTCGATTCTCTTCCCGATCCCAAACCACAAAAACCACGCGGAGCTCCGCGGATGACCCGCTCGCGCCAAGGCCTCCTAAGCAGCTCTCTACCATTTTAGACGTTGCAAGGGCCCAATTTCCGTATCGGCCTTCGCAAAGCGATTGCCTCAAGTGGTCGAGATAAAGTGGGCGCGTAAAGCACAACCTTACGTTCATTTCCGCAATGCAGGCGCCCTAGAAAGGTGGGATGAGTGAAGTGAAAATGGCTGTCATCATTTAGCTAAGCCCCTTGAACGATGGCGCGGACGCGCCACCGCGGTTTGATGAATGATTGAATCGAAAACTATGTAGCTTTTTCACATATCGATTAAAGCGCTTCTCACGTTTGCCGACTTTAATGTCGTAACTTCCACCTTATTCGAGACCGCGAACATGCGCGAACGCCGAAAGAACTTTCGTGTCGAATGGAACTCGCCAGCCCAAATCTATGATAGCCACGGCCGTTTCACCGGGCGATGTATCGTGAGTAACTTTTCAAATGATGGTGCCAAGATTATTGGCCTGGAACCTAGCACAGTTCCGGACGAGTTCATTCTCCGCATGTCACCTCGCGGCCGCGCTAAGAGATGCCGCGTCGTTCGACGTTCAAAGGACGGTTTGGGGGTGGCATTTACTGCCGACGCTACTAGCGAGCTAGCTATAGGTCGGCGGCGATCGTTCCGCAAACGAGGCGAGAGACTTCTGCAGCCAGTTTGAGCGCATAGTATCTGCGCTGGCACCCGCTGCCCGCCGCATGCCCAGCAGCCTGCTTCATTGTTTCGATTGTGTAGCCGTCGCGCAGCGTGATCGGATAGGCCAGCGCTCGATTCCAACCGGTAGGCTTGGCATTTTTTCTTGCCATCACTTATCCGGCTTCACTGACCGGGCGCCTAACAGCTTTTCCCAATTCTCTTTGAATGCCGCCCCTGCCGCAGCGAGATCATCGGCAAGACCCTGGACCACTACGCCTTCCGGTAATAGGCCGCGCAAATTGATGCCATATATGCTCCAAAACCAACGCGGGCCTTGCGGCGTTCCATCGGCATAGGTTCGCCCAACATCGCGCCCATTAAATCGGAATACGAAATCGACTTTCGGGCTGCCAAGATCTGTCTGCCGGAGCGTGTAATTGTCGGGCATTACAGATTCATCGGGTCGCGCGCTCTGCTTTGTCGCTCGCTTCTGCAAGGTTCGACCACTCCTTTGCGATTTGCAGCCAACCCTGCCTTTGCAGGCCGGTGGGTACAAGTGCTGAGTCAGAACGCCAAGTGAAATAAGAACACCCGTCCGGAGCCGTGGCTAAGACTTGATTGGGCCGGTCGATGGATCAAAACCCGGCCCGGCGGGTTAAGTCTTTATGCGCATGGCAATTCTCATCGCAGTTATGCTCGCGTTCGCAACATCCTCTGCGGAGGCACGGAAGAAAAAGCACCGTCTCCACGCTCATCACGTAACAATTTATTCGACGCTGGTTGGGCCCTCTGCCCTCGCAATGCAAAATCGCGACGCGCTCAGAAAATACCAGCAACGACGAGGCGCTACTGGTTACGAGAGCGCGGCCGATCTAGTCCCCGCGGATTGGCAGCTACAGCCCTCGGAATCAAATTGGAAAGGTCAGCGCTTTACGTCTCCCGACGGCGCGGCGTGGTTCGCCATCTATGCAACTCAAGCCGATCCCAAACGCATAGCAGATCACCTGAAGTCGGTAGCCTTCTTGGATGGAGAGGAAGTTACATACATTCGGGGCGAACAGGACTGGCTCGCCGTCTATGGAGTGAAAGATAATCGCATATTCTACCGAAAGGTGGTGCTCGCCTGTGCCGGTAGGAGCTGGCACCACATTGCGTTCGAGTATCCTGAGGAACTTAAAGGCCGCATGGCTAAATTTGTAAGCCGCGCCACGCTCGCAATAGATGCTGCCGAGAATGATGGCTGTGACGAGGGTTCGGCAGGTGTTGCCACAGCTCCCGCTACCAACGGCGAGAGCCGCGGGCGCGACAGGCGAGTGCGATAACGGGATCAAAGACCGCAGTAACAACGTGCGGGCTGGCACCATCCCCTATAAATAGATATTATTGATCGTTTTTGCATTGCCCTTTAGTGAATACCGGAGAGCTGCATCATGCGGATCGTGCTTGTTGTGATCACGGCGGCAACTTTGGCCGGCTGCGTGACTAATGAGTTCCTCCACCACGGGCAGCGTCGCGGCCACGCCGGCCGCGGTGGCGCCCACGCCGACCGTGGTGGCGCCCACGCCGACCGCGGTGGCGCCCAGGCCGACCGCGGCAGCCGCCGCGGCCGCTTCTTCCTCTCTCAAAGCGCAAAAACCATTTAAGCTGACTGAAGCCGACATCACGGCGATCAAGGATGGTGTCCGTAAATCGCTCAAAGACCCAGAGTCGACAAGGTTCGGTGCGATCAAAGCAGTATCGGATGATGGTACGACTGCTGCTGTCACGGTGTGTGGGTATGTCAACGCCAAGAACAGTGTCGGCGGTTATATCGGCGAGCAACTGTTCGTCGGCGTCATCACAGGTTCTGGCCCGAAAAAAGGTTTCCACGTTATTGGCATGGGCGGCACCGAGACGAGCTCACTTACGGCCAAGGCCGTCTGCAGCGCCACCGGCCTGATCCCAAGCTAAAAGGAACCGCCACAGCGCTGGGAGGACCAGCACTTGGCTGCGTTCCTTAAGGTCGTGTCCGAGCCATTGCAGCAGGCGCTAGTGCTGCGCTGGAAACCGGCCAACGGCAAGGGCGCGCCCGCTCAAACGGGACGTTCATACTCTCTGTCTTGCCCATTCTTGGAATAACCGTCAGTCATTTATCCCCCATTGGGGCGCCCACTTCCCGCCGAGCGGACAGGGGGGTGCTTTCTGACTTTCTGCACTTTCTGCATCAGGCTCTGGGTCACATTGAGTATTCCTATTTATACGGTTATCGGCGCCTGCAGTCGGCGTTGCATTAAGCGGTGTGTATCCACCCAAGAAATGCCTTTGGCACCTAACGTGGTGCGGATAGACACCAATGCCCGGGGTCTTCTCTTTACGGGCCAAACTGGCCCGACAACTATGCGGATGGCGGCGAAGGCCACGCTGGACAGGGGCTATACACATTTCAGAGTTCAGGACGCCACACTAGCTCAGGGCTCGGTTGTCACGGGAGCGGTAGGAGGCGGCAACACCAATGTTAGCGGCACCTACGGCGGGGGCTTTGTGAACGCAAATGCTAACAGTTTCGGGAGTACCACCGTTGTCCGCGCGCCGACAGCGAGTGCCGCTGTCACAGTTGTTAGTTCCGCGCCAGCGAGCCGGGGGCGCGCAGGGTGCGTTTGATGCGGACCAAGTTATGAAACAATACTCACAGTGAACTGGTTTAGCCTCAGCCAGCCAGTGTGGTCTCCGCTAATCGCGTCGAGGAATATGCGAGAAGTGCCCGCCAATAGCGGGCGGCGGCCGGATCGATCACTGGATTTGCAGTATGAAATGTATCGAGCAACATGAAAATGTTCGAGGCTCCGGCTTCGGAAATAACCTGTAAAGCCAGGTTAGGATGATCGATGAGTTAGTCGGCGATAGTGCCTGCGCCGATGGCCTCCACAAGGAATGCCTGCGTGAAGGGCTGAAGGGCCGGGTGGTCGTATTTCGGAAGTATGCATTGTTACAATCGGTCGTCTGGCGTTTCAGTCTAGTCCCGCGCGATCTTGCCCCCAAAGCGCGCAGTCTTGAAGCTGCCCTCACTTTCAAACCGTTTTGTACAGATTAAATTACAGCCTGAGGCATATGCAGGCTTTCAAACTAGCGTTTTTGGATGGAGATTCCCCAGTGCGCCCGCCGCGCTTCAATCCCTTGCAAACCGCTCAACTAGGGGCCCTCTGTGGCTTTCTGTTGGCTCTTGGTGGCTTGTGGATAGGAGTTCTTTCCAGCCCTTACGGCCCCCTAGCTCTCGTTGTGCTTGGAGGGCTGGCTGGGTGGGTTGTTGGGGTTTTATACGCGAACGCCTATGCGGCGGCCCAAGGGCGTCGACGGAAACGGAAGAAATAGCTCGCCGCTATACGCTTACTTCTTAGAGAGCTTTGCTCCAACAGCTTACCCAGCGGAATCCCTTTCGCGGATGCGGGGCCGTTCTGTCGTTTTAGTAAGGGCATTTTTTGCTCGCGCACCATTCGCGTTGTCAGGCGCACCCAGCGTGAAGGTGATCACCAGTGAACTTTTTCCCGCACGTAAGGTTGCGCGACAAACCGAGCTAGCGTAAGGCAGACTACCCACGATTTCATTGGATGCAAACATTTCAATGATTGCGCTACCGCGTTTCGGTTGGTTCGAAGCCGCTCAACTTGGGGCCTTATGTGGCTTTTTATTGTCACTCGTTCTCCTAGTGATGGGACTTGACAACGCTTACGTCTTCATAGCTCTCACAGTGCTTGGAGGTCTAGCTGGGTGGGTCGTTGGCGTTTTATGGCAGAGTGCCTATGCGGCCGAAGAGCGTCGCGAGGGAGAGAAGAAGTAGCTGTGTAGTTCAGCGCATTGCTCACAGCCAGCCGTCCCGCTTTTAGCGCCCCACTCGCAAAATTTCATTATTTTCTAATTGTAGGTTAGTCAGCCGCCGAGTTTGAACGGCCTCCGAGCAAACTGGCAAAGAATCCGGATGTCGTAGCAGACGCCTGCGCACTTCTCACCAGAGAACCGGGCGGGTTTCGGGTGGCTTGGTCGGGGGACAGCTCGGAAAATCGTCACGAAATCCCGAAAACTCACAGTGAATTCAAAGGGATTTGGCGGAGGGAGTGGGTCTCCACTACTCACAATGACGAAGCCCGTCGGCGGTTAGCTTCGCTGACGCGAAGCCTCACAACAAAATCCAAGCCTAGCCGGCCCGAGCAATCACCGCCGCGACTTGAACATGCGCCCACTTGCCACCCCGCGCAGTGGGCACACGTCTTTCGTTTAGCTTGGCTGCAATCGCTGCGTTGCTTTTTGCTCCGCTGGCCTGAATGTCGCGGATCACTGGCAGCAGGTTGGCGGCAAATCGTTTCGCGGCAGATTTCGTTGCGGCGGTGCCATGCTTCGCGGCCTTGGCGAGTGCGGGGTTGCGTCCAGTATTACCTATCGTCGCCGAATGTCTTGACGAGAGTGTCGCCGCATTCTGCCGTAAGTGCGAAGTTCAGCGTGCCGAATAATGAGATAAGGCACGATCCGCGCGAGGTTCATTCTCGCCCCGCACGTGCAGTTCGGGGTCGGCCTGCCGAGTAGGTCAGTAGTCCATCGTTCGGCGTTTGCGGTCATTTATTCCTCCATACGGCGAGATCGTGCTGCACAGCACGGTCCACTTTGTGATCTGTCCTGGTTTGGGGGGTGATGAAAAAACGAAAGATGGGACTCTGCGTCGAAGCAGCTCGATCATCGGTCACGTAAACATACCCCCAAACTCGCATCCGCCAGGCACCGCCCCCCGTTCTCGCCTCTCTGATCTACCACAGCCATCCTCGCGTTAAGCATTAGGATTAACGTTCTTTAGCTTTCAATATGGCGCGATCTGCAAGCTTTGTGTCTTGGTTTGGCAATAAAAAGCAGGGAAAAAAGCCAAATGGACAAAGGCTCCGCTGATCCTCAACAGGCCCGCAAAGTCCGTCTGATTGTTCTGAGCGTAGGATTGCTGACCGCAGTTTCGGCGATTGCCTTAACCGTAGCGTGGTTCACGCTGCTCGGTTACGGCGTCGTGACGCTTCTCGATTTCATCGCGGGATAAGGCGAGTGGTCCGCTGGGTTACCGCATTCGCCTATTTAAGTGCCGCACTTTCTTCTTACCGGGCAATTCGTCTGCATGCGAATACGCCTCCCTCAGATGAGCGCCGCTTGCTCCTGAGGTTCTGGGTCGTCGTGCTTTGCGTCATGACGCTGCTTGGAGTGAACAAGGCACTCGACCTGGAGTCCTAGTTGACCGAGGTGGTTCGCCACTTGGCGGAGGCTGGAGGTTGGTATGAACGACAAGTCGTGTTTCAAGCAGTATTTGTCGCTATCGTCAGTCTGGCGGGTTTCGTCATCTCGCTAAGCGCTGCCTTGATGATACGGCCGATCATATGGCGGGTGTTGGAGGCAGTTGCGGGATTAGGCTTTCTGGTCACGTTGGTGCTGGCGAGAACCAGTTCCTGGCACTGGGTGGATGTTCTTCTTGGATCCGGGCGCAACTGGGTACTAGAGCTTGGTGGCATCGCGCTCGTCTCCTTGTCAGCGTTACATCAAAGCAGCGATCAGCCTCGCTCTGGTGCAAGACGCCCCAAGAAACATTAGCACCATCCCTCCGACCTGCGGGCACCGCATGGAAGGCAAGTACCCCCAGAGGCCTAGCTCATAAAGACCAGGTACCCGATCCAGCCTACAATCACGATCACAACGAAAATAGAAAACGCAACCGACAAGAAATCTACAGGTTGCTGCTTTCGGCTCGAGGGGAATGCCATTGAAGCCTCCGGCTGCTGCGGTGCGATGCCACGACCAATTACCTCCTGACAAATCAAACCGAGCTAAATAGTTCACTCCAAAAAAGGTCTAGAGGAACCACCGGCGTGGCTCTGGGTTTGAATCCAGGCAGCCCCCCTCCAGAAGTCGCCCCCTCTCGCATCGTGGGCTGCAAAGGAGCCCCTGAGCCGGAGCCATGGGGCTCCTTTTCTTTTGAATGATCTTCAGCCCGGCGCCGAGCGTTAAGCCCCTATGGCACGCTACTACTTCAGCTTAGAGGACGGCCACCCTATAGGCGACCCACTCGGTGAAGACCTTCCGGATGAGAAGACTGCACTCGCAGCGGCCCGAAAAATCGCGGCCGATCTGGCTCGTAACAAAGGTATCCCGGGCCACTTACGCATCGTGGTCAGAGACCGCGAGAATAGGAGGGTGGGCGAAGTTTCCCTGATGGCGGCTCAGTTCGCAAAATAAACCTGCTCGGGCCGAAAGCCCAAAGATCGATCATCTGCTTTGATGGAGCTACGGGATAGGGCGCTCCCCGTCAGTATGTTGGCCGCTGTGTTCGGCTCTGTGGCCAGACGGCGCACCGATCCGCAAGGCGGTCTCTCGAAAGCATCCCGCTAGCGCCAAGTATCGCTTCCGCAATCGACGGTCTGTGGTTCTGTATGCCAACAACTCAAGTTCGGCAGCGTCACTCAGGTAGTATTGTGGCGACAGTGGCATGGCTCGTCCCTGAAACGCGCCTACAACAAACAAACGGCATGGGTCCCTGCATGGGTCCTGCGCTTCAAATCAGCATCTCGTAAATCTGTCCGGTAACTTACGGTTGGCCGGCTGAATGCACCCGGCTGGCCGAGGCAGCTCAGAAGCGGATTAACGATTGTTCACAACGCCACCGCGGGCGGGGGAAAACGAAGGGTAGTTGTTTACTCCGGCGGGCAGGCAATCGTCGGCAACGTGACAAACACCCCCAGGGTACGGGGGCACCTTTTCAAAATGGAAACCAACCCCATGCAATCGAACACGCGACAACCTATGCAGTTTCAGAACTCGCCCCGATGCTATGCCAAAATCCGGAGCGGGAAGCCCTGCCAGTCGCCAACAGTAACCGGCAAGAAACGCTGCCGGATGCACGGCGGGGCAGCGGGCTCAGGCGCTCCGAAGCCAAGGAAGACGCCAACATGGTTTGCGTTTGTGACAGCCGCCCATTCTTTGCAGGCATCTGGACGAGATGGCACGGCAAGCGCGGGACAAAAGCCAATCCGATTGAAGGCGGGCACCAGCTGTTGCGAAACGAGAAGGCGCCAGCCTATACGCGGATTGAGGACGGCACTTTTTAAGGGCCGTCGATTGCCGAGCGGCGCGAATGTCTATTTCCTTGCCGCTCTTGTGCGCTCCTGCCGGCAAAGCTGCGTGAGGCAATCCGGTTTGCGCCCTACCCCTATTCCTGCCGCGAGGTCGTCAAGTATTACCGGCAGCTTCAAGGCGCGGGCATCGAAAACGACAAGGCCGAAATCATCGTGTTGCCGAGGTTCAATGCGATGGTGGCGAAAATGCTAAAGACAGAGTCGGAACGACTCTCCGGACCCGATCATCCCCAGGCGAGGGCATAATGCAGGACGCTCCGCTCCCAAGTTCTGTCGGCAGGCTGCAAGTCGGAACCCCGGTTTGCGAAAGCGGCCTGTTTTCCTGCGATTTTATCTATACCGCGAGCGTTGCGCATTTGGGCGAGGACGAAATCAAGTCGGCCTGCATGGTGGTGGAGCGAGAATTTACCCGCCTGCTTAAGCTCAACGGCTTCTCGGTGCCGGGGGTGGATTACAAATACGAAAAGCCCGTCATGAAGCAGATCGAACCGGGCGTTATTCACATTGTCTGCGCCGTCCACACCATGTTCGACCTTGATCTGGGCGCTTCCAAACAATGAACGGGGGAGCCTATTACAACGAAATCGACGCCTATGCCGCTCAATGGCGATTGTGGCATAAAATCGCAAGACATCGTCGCGAAAGCACAAGCGGACGGCGCGGACCTCGCCTACACAAGCGGCCGGCCCGCGCAGCTCGGCTACCGCGGCGCTCTCATCGATCCGAATTGAGCCTCACGGCGATATGCGAAAAGCGGAAGAGTACCACCGTCATGCCGCAGAATGTCGGCAGCTGGCATGTATGTCCGCGAATCATGAAACCCGAAGTCAGCTGTTGGGAATGGCTGAGACCTGGGAAAGCTTGGCGCGCTATCGCGGGCAACATTTGGCCCGCCAACAAAGAATTTTACAGTTGGACGGGAAAGAATCGCAATCCAAGATTTGCTTAACGATTTGGGACTAATTGTAAGAATTCTGCGTCGTTTCGAAATTCGGTCCTAAAGGAACGCGAGTTTGCAGCAAACCTCTGCAGATCAGTACCGATTAAAGGCAGCGCAATTGTTGATCAGGGCGGCACGGGCAACAGACCCGCGCGTGCAAGCTGACTATGAAATAATGGCGCAAAGCTATTTGCGGTTGGCCGATCTAGCCGAGCAAAATAGCAAAACCGACGCTGCAGTAGGAGACGCCGCCAGCCAACTTTCTCTCAGCAAACAGTAAGTCTCTCCATGACCATCGAAGAATTGGTCGTGTACGTGGCGATCACCGTTGCTGTCCTGGCCATGTGCGTCGCGTTTTATCTACTACGCAGCCCGCAAGACCCTTAACGGGTGGCCCGCTTGTTAAACCCGTCGCGGATGCGGCGGACAGAGGCGAACCGCGCTAGGCGGCGGAGGCTCGCAATCTCTTTTCCGATGCGTTGCCGTTTCCGTTGTTTTGTGATAGCAAAAACTGTCAGGAGGTCCACTGTTCTGATAGCAAAATGACATAAACATTTTGGGACTAACAAGAATGGCTAGAGCGGGCAATAAGGCGACGGCAGCCAAGCGACCGCCGGGGCGACCGCGGACCGGTAGGGGTGTTTTGCTGGGGGTGCGGTGCCACCCGGAACTGCTGGCGGAAATTGATTCGTGGCGCACGGCTCAGCCGGTGCCGCCAAGCAGACCACAAGCCCTGCTTTACTTGGCACAGCAGGGGCTAGCGGCGGTGAGATCGCGCAAGAAAACGCGCTAGGGAATCGCTGGGCGCGTCAAAAGGCGCTGGCCCGTCTAATTGCGCGGGCTGAGCGCGGACGCATGGGTGGGCTTCCTAGAGGCCCGAGCGGGCATTAAATTTGCGTCCCCGGCGCGTCCCCAGCCTAGGGCGGGGTCCCAACATCTAGGTCCTATGCAACATACACGCTATTTATAAGGGGATTTTGGTGCCCAGGGGCGGGATCGAACCACCGACACCGTGATTTTCAGTCACGTGCTCTACCAACTGAGCTACCTGGGCTTTTGCGCCCGTGCGGATCACCAAAAGGGGCGCGCGGGGGTTATAGAGGCTCGATTTTGGGCTGTCCAGAATGGCGAAAATACCCGCCGATCGGGCGATCCGGCCGGAACCGGCCGGCGCCTCCTCGCGTTGATCTCCGTCGACGAACGGCCCTGCCTTTTTCTGCCGTTCACTGGCCTGCGAGGACGCCATGCCGCTGGATTTCGACCGCCTTTTTCCGATGAATGACGTCTCCTCCGCCCGGCTGATGAAGCTGAAGGCTTTCTGCCTATTCCGTGCCGGGGTCCTGAGCGAGCAAGAAATGAACGAGATTCGCGAAAAGGCGGATGGGCTCATGCGGAACCCGTTCCCCTCCGAGCAGCACCCCCGCCGCGCCGCCTGAGTTCCAGGCACTCTTTCGCAACCTTCGGTACGAGAACGCCTCCTGCGGCTCAGCACGCGCTTGCCGCGGAACCACCGGCTTTGCCCCGTGTTGCCATATTGTTTTTGCCGCCTTCTCCCTCACTCACGCCACCGGCGCTCTGGAGACCAGTATGTCGATATCCAAGACCGCCTTGCTGTCGATCCTGGTCGCATGCTGGATCGTCGGTCTGCTTAATCAATTCCATTCCTGGGATACGATCCTGCGCTATCTGGTCCTTTCGATGCTGATCGTCGCGATCATGGCGGCCAAGCGCCAATACTCGTTGCAATATGCCAAGAACCGGAATTCGCGTCGGCGTTAAGTCCCGGTTACCGCAGCGCAAAACGAAATGACAGGGCGCGGAGATGAACCGAAACCGCGTCCGCGCGTTCTTGGAATATGAGACACCTTTTCGATTATGCGCTGAAAATCATTTTTCTGTTTTTTGTTTTTGCGCGATTTGTCTCCGGCCCGACGCCGGAAGCCCACGGCACTTCCGCAAAAGCGGTGCAAGAGCCTTCCAGCGAAATCCAGACCTGACCGGCTGAGAATTAACGCGCGTTCATCCCGCGCGGCGGGTGCCGGTGCGTCGCGTCGCTGCGCGCGCATTGCGCCGCGCTGCCGCCGGACGGGCCGCGCCGCGCTTGGCGACAGCTTTGGTACCGGTGGACTCCGTCGCCACGCTGCGGCGCAAGGCGTCCATCAGGTTGATCACCCGCGCGGCAGGCCGCTTGGCCGTTTCCTTCGGCATCGGTAGGCCGGCCTGCTTGGTCTTCAGCAATTCGACCAAGGCATTCTCGTAGCGATCCTCGAAGGTGGAGGGATCGAAATGGCCGGCTTTGGTCTCGAGAATGTGCGAGGCGAGCTGCCGCATTTCCTTCGGCAGCTCCACGTCTGGAATGTCCTCGAAATAGGGCGCCGCGTCGCGAACTTCATAACTGTAGCGCAGCGCGGTTGCCAGCAGACCCTTGTCGAAGGGCTCGAGCATCAAAATGCGCTCGCGCCGGTAGAGCACGACGCGGCCCAATCCCACCATCTTCTTCTCGCGCATAGCCTCGCGGATGACGATGAAGGCTTCCTGGCCGACTTCATCGGTGGGCGCAATGTAATAGGGGCTGTCCATATAACGCTCATCGATCTCCGCGCGCGGCACGAAGCTTTCGATGTCGATGGTATGCGTGCTCTCGATCGAAATCTTGTCGATCTCTTCATCTTCAATCGGCACATGCTGGTCGCGGCTTACTTCATAACCGCGCCCTTTATCCTCTTTCTCGACCACGTCCCCGGTCTGTTCGTCCACCATCTGCTGGCGCAGGCGGTTGCCGGTCCGTTTGTTGATCTGATGCAATGCGATGCGCTCGGAGCGCGACGACGCCGGGTAGAGCGCCACCGGGCAAGAGACCAGCGATAATTTGAGGTAGCCCTTCCAGTAAGGACGCGGGGCCATGAGAACTCTCCACAATACGCAAACTATGGAATGATCTTATCCGTGGAACGGACAGGACTCAACGCGCGCTCTGGTGGCGCGTTCCACGCGGTTAAGCGCAGCTAAAAATTGAAACGAAACGGAAACGGGCTAGTGCCGATGATTTGAAGATCCTACAACATTTGCCGCAAGAGCGATTAGGAACTTCAAATCGAAAAGCGGCACTAGAACCATTCAGCTTGCTAGTGCCACTTTGCTTCCGAAGATCGTGTCAGAGAATGCCGCGACGGACTCACGAAATTCGGAAGCGGGCACTAGTGCGGCCGATTTGAAGTTCCTACAACATTTGCCTCAACTGGGATCGGGAAATCGAAAAGCGGCACTAGCATTGTGAGCTTTGCGAGTGCCCCTTTGGTTTCGAAGTTCGAGTCAATGGAATGCCGCGAAGGTCCACGAACTTTCGGAAGCGGAGCACTCGTCAGGCTTCGCCGATTTCCCTCAATATCTCGGCGGTATGCTGCCCGAGCCGCGGCGCGCCATGCTCTGCGGCGGCGCCCCAGCCGTCGAAGCTGATCGGCGTGCGCACGCCTGGAACCTTGCCGGATTTGGCCGCGGCATTCGGCCGCTCGATCTGCATGCCGCGCGCCACGACCTGGGGGTCGGCGAAAACCTGCGCCAGATTGTTGATCGGGCCTGCGGGTACCCCCTCCGCCTCGAGTTTCGCCAACAGCTCGTCACGCGTCAGACGCGCCGTCAGCGTCGATAGTTTGCCTGACAATTCATCGCGATGCGCCAGGCGGCCGGCATTGTTTTTGTAGTCGGGATTTTCCGCGAGTTCCGGTGCGCCGAGGACGTTGCAAAATTTGATGTACTGACCGTCGTTTCCGGTTGCAACGATGACGTGGCCGTCGGCCACGGGAAATTCCTGGTACGGGACGATGTTGGGATGCGTGTTGCCAATACGCGCAGGGATTTTGCCCGAGACGAGAAAATTCAGCGCCTGATTGGCGAGTGTGCCAACGGTCGAATTCGACCAGCGCGGTATCGACATGACAACCTCGGCCGGTGCTCTCCCGCTGCGTCAATGCGGCGAGAATGCCGATGACCGAATAGCAACCGGTCAGAAGATCGGAGATCGGTACGCCGACCCGCGTGGGCGGCCCGTCGGCATAGCCGGTCAAGTCCATCATGCCGGCCATGCCTTGCGCCATGAGATCATAGCCGGCGCGCTTGGCATAAGGCCCATCCTGGCCGAAGCCGGTGACCGAGCAATAAATCAGCCGCGGATTTTCCGGCGCAAGGCTCTTGTAATCGAGGCCGAACTTGGCGAGTCCCCCGACCTTGAAATTCTCCAGCAACACGTCGGAACGCGCGGCGAGCTTGCGCACGATGCGGCGGCCTTCGTCGTTTTCGAAATCCAACTCGATCGAGCGCTTGCCGCGGTTGGTCGAATGAAAATAGGCCGCGCTAGCATGGCCGCCGTTTTTGCCTTCGACGAAGGGCGGGCCCCAGCCGCGGGTGTCGTCGCCCGCGCCCTTGCGTTCCACCTTGATCACGTCGGCGCCGAGATCGGCCAGTATTTGCCCCGCCCAGGGGCCTGCGAGAATGCGGGCCAGTTCAAGCACACGAACGCCAGCCAGGGGTCGCGGCATTGCACAAATCTCCAAATGGCGCGGCACCGGGCCGCGCAGGAAAGGGGCGTTTTCTGTGGCCCGCATCCGCCCTTTTGTCTATACCCGGACCAATAGGAAGAACGGCTACGCTGCGATATCCTGACGTTAAATGAAGAAACTCAAGGAGGAAGCTCATGCGGAAAGTATCGATATTGCTGACAGGGGTCGCCGCCGCCGCCCTGTTTGCGGCTGCCGCCCAGGCACAAACCGTGCTGAAGGCCTCGCATCAATTTCCCGGCGGTAAGGGGGACCCCCGCGATGAGATGGTGCAGATCATCGCCAAGGAGGTAAAAGCCGCCAATGTTGGTCTGGAGATCCAGGTTTATCCCGGCGCGTCGCTGTTCAAGCCGAACGATCAGTGGAATGCGATCGTCGGTGGCCAGCTCGACATGACCTCGCTGCCGCTTGATTACGCCAGCGGCAAGGTCGGCGCCTTCAGCGCCACGCTGATGCCCGGTCTCGTGCGCAACCACGACCGCGCGGCGCGGTTGAACAACTCGCCTTTCATGCAGGAGATCAAGGCCAAGATCGACAAGGCCGGCGCCGTGGTCTTGGCCGACGCCTGGCTCGCCGGCGCTATCGCTTCGAAAAAGGGCTGCATTCGCAAACCGGACGATATCAAAGGCCAGAAGCTCCGCTCGGCCGGCCCGACCTTCGCCGCCATGTGGCAGGAAGCTGGCGCGTCGATCGTGAATATCCCCAGCAACGAGGTCTATAACGCGCTGCAGACCGGCGTCATTGAAGGGACTGACACCAGCACCGGCAGCTTCGTTTCGTTCCGGATCTACGAGCAGGTGAAATGCGTCACCGCGCCCGGCGACAACGCGCTCTGGTTCATGTACGAGCCGGTGTTGATCTCCAAACGAAGTTTCTCGCGGCTCACCAAACCGCAGCAGGACGCGCTGGTGGCGGCGGGCAAGAAGTCGCAGGAATATTTCGACAAGGAATCGAAGAAGCTCGACGACGACATGGTCGCCACCTTCAAGAAGAACAATGTCGAGGTCGTCACGCTCACTTCGGAGGAATACGACGCCTGGCTGAAGATCGCGGAGAAGAGCTCCTATAAGACCTTCGCCAGCGAAGTATCTGACGGCAAGAAGCTGATCGACGCCGCGTTGGCGGTGAAATAACGCTGATCTCACGATCGGCCGGCGCGACGCCGGCCGATCGTATGTTTGGGGGCGGCCGTGGATTATTTCATCCGTGCCGTCAAACTGATCTCGCAGGCCTGCGGTATTTTTGCCGCCGCGCTGACGGCGGCTGCGGTCGTTATCGTCTGTCAGATGGTCTTCATCCGCTATGTGCTCGAACGACAACACCATCTGGCAAACCGATTTCGTCACCTTCAGTCTGGTCGCGGCAACCTTCATCGGCGGCCCTTATGTGTTGCTGACGAAGGGACATGTGAATGTCGACGTGCTGCCGCTCTATGTCGGGTTGCGGGCGCGCTGGTGGCTGGCCCTCTTTGCCATCTCGATTTCGCTCGCCTTCGTCCTGGTCATGACGGTGCTGACCTTCCAGTTCTGGCATGAAGCCTGGAGCAACAACTGGCGCTCGGAATCCATGTGGCGAGCCCGGTTGTGGATTCCCTATGCGGCCATGCCGTTTGGTCTCGGCGTGCTGACGCTGCAATACGTCTCGGATCTGATCTGCCTCGTCACCGGCCGCGAGCCGCCCTTTGGCATGAAGCCGAGAGGCGCAATCCCCGACAATCGAGCAGATCACGGAGGCCGGCGTATGAGCCCGACGACACAGGGCGCCATCGTGCTGGTCGTAACGGTCCTGGTCTTCATGACCGGTGCGCCGGTCGCCTTCGCACTTGGCGCCATCGGCATCGCCTTCCTGGTGATTTTCCAGGGCGTTTCGTCGCTCGGCGTGGCGGCGGAGACGCTCTATTCCGGCCTGCACGATTTTACGCTCGTCTCCATTCCGATGTTCGTGATGATGGGCGCCGCCATCGGCTCCTCGCCCGCCGGGCGGGATCTCTACATCGCGCTCGACCGCTGGCTCTATCGCGTGCCCGGCGGGCTGGTGATTTCCAATCTTGGCGCCTGCGCGCTGTTCGCCGCGCTCACCGGCTCATCGCCCGCCACCTGCGCGGCCATCGGCAAGATGGGCATTCCGGAAATGCGCAAGCGCGGCTATCCGGATGAGGTGGCGACCGGCTCGATCTGCGCCGGCGGAACGCTCGGCATTCTGATTCCGCCCTCGATCACCTTCATCCTCTACGGCATCGCCACCGAAACTTCGATCGGCCGGCTGTTTCTCGCAGGCGTCATGCCGGGCCTGATGCTGACCGCCTTGTTCATGCTGTGGACGCTGTTCTACATCTGGCGGAGCGGGTTTCGCGCTTACGAAGTGGGCTTTCGCTACAGCTGGAAGGAAAAATTCCAGTCGATCCCCAAGGTTGCGCCGTTTCTGTTGATCATTATCGGCGTCATGTACGTGCTCTATGGCGGTATCGCGACGCCGTCGGAAGCCGCCGGCGTCGGCGCGGCGCTCTGCGTCATCCTTGCCATCCTGATCTACCGCATGTGGAGCCCGAGGCCTGGTGGGAAATCCTGCGCTCCACCACGCGCGAATCCGTGCATGATCCTGATGATCATCGCGACGGCGGTGCTGTTCAGCTACATGCTGACGTCGCTTTACATCACCCAGACGCTGGCGCAATCCATTGCGGATGCGGATCTCAACCGCTGGGTTCTGATGGGCATCATCAATATTTTCCTGTTGGTCTGCGGCTGCTTCATACCACCGGCCGGCATCATCCTGATGACCGCGCCGATCCTTTTGCCGATTATCACCAATGCCGGTTTCGATCCGGTGTGGTTCGGCGTGATCGTCACCATCAACATGGAAATCGGGCTGATCACGCCCCCGGTCGGGCTCAATCTCTTCGTGGTGAACGCGATCGCGCCGGACGTGCCAACCAGCAAGGTGCTTTGGGGGTCGCTGCCCTATGTTCTCTGCATGATGCTGGCGATCGTGATCTTGTGTATCTTCCCCGGAATAGCCACATGGCTTCCTGACTATCTCATGGGGCCAGGCTGTTTCGGGCAAATGATGAATACGTCGTTTTTCGGCGAGCTCTTACAAAGCATATCGGACCGGGGCAGGGCGCTGCTCGACCGCACCCGTGAGCGGCGCGGCGACTCCCCGGAACGCTCCGCCAGCTTTGTGGAGCTTTGCGAAGAGCTGTTGTCCGGCCGCGGCGAGGCCTCCGGGGTTGCGCTCGCCCGAGAAATCCTCGGCCGCTATAACGAACTGACCATTGGCCCGCGCATCGCCTTCTTCGAGGCACTAGCTAGTCGCTACGGCGTAGACCGCAAGCGTCTCGATGCCGCGGTGGCCGCCTGGCAGGCGGCGCCGTCCGAGGAGGCCGCTGCCGAGATTCATCTCGCGGCCGAACCGCTGCGGCAGGAACTGTTCCGCCGGCTCAATCTTGCGCCCAACGGAACCGCTGCACTTGTGCGCATGCGCGAGCAGATCATCGACGCGATGGACCACCGCGATGATCTCAGCGTGGTGGATGCGGATTTTATCCACCTCTTCTCGTCCTGGTTCAACCGCGGCTTTCTCGTCCTGCAGCGCATCGACTGGTCGACTCCCGCGAGCATCCTGGAAAAGATCATCCGCTATGAGGCCGTTCACGCCATCAGCGATTGGGATGATCTGCGCCGCCGCATCGATTCGCCGGACCGGCGCTGCTACGCCTTTTTCCATCCGGCGCTCGTGGATGAGCCGCTGATCTTCGTCGAGGTCGCGCTCACGCGCCAGATCCCAGGCTCGATTGAGCCGATCCTGGCGGCAAAGCGCGAGACTGTGGACCCGGGCAAGGCCACGACCGCGACATTCTACTCGATCTCCAACTGCCAACGCGGATTGGCCGGAGTGTCCTTCGGTAATTTCTTGATCAAGCAGGTGGTGGAGGAGATTTCGCGCGAACTGCCAGCGCTCTCGAATTTCGTCACGCTGTCGCCGGTTTCGAGCTTTGCCGAATGGCTGCGCCGGGAGCGGCTGGCAGATTCGTCCGTTGCGCTGCGCCCGGAAGACAAGGCCTTACTGGTCATCCTCGACCGCGAGGATTGGTGGCAGCATCCTCAGATGGTGGAAAAGGTGCGGGACCCGCTGATGCGGGCGGCGGCGTTTTATTTCATGCATGCGCGCACGCCGCGTGGACTGCCGCTCGATTCCGTGGCGCGTTTCCATCTCGGCAATGGCGCAAGGCTGGAGAGGATCAATTTCTTGGCCGACACCTCGATCAAAGCGCTGCGCCAGTCGCACGGGCTGATGGTCAATTACCAGTACGATCTCGACGACATCGAGAAGAACCACGAAGCCTATGCCGAGCATCGCACCGTGGTCGCCGCCACCGCGGTATCGCGCCTCGCCCGGCCTGCGCCGCTTGAACTGGTTCCCAGCGGGAATTGATTTCTGCTGCGCGGCCGCGCTAGCGGCGTAAATCCACACTCCTCAGTCTACCGATAGCGACGGGTATGAGCCTCCGCCTTCGCGCGCGACGACGGCTCAGGATTTCCCATACACCGGCACGATACCGCCGCGGCTGACGCGGTTCTCCGGCGAAGCCAGGAAGAGAATGGTTTTCGCGACTTCCTCGACTTTCGGCCAAAGCGCGTAATCCGCCTTCGGCATGGCCGCTCGGTTGGCTGGCGTGTCCATAGTCGAGGGCGCAACCGCGTTGACCAGAATGCCGTCTTTCGCCACTTCCTCCGCCAGAGCCGCGGTCAGCGCGGCAACGCCGGCCTTGCTCGCGGTATAGGCCGCCATTCCGGCGCCGCTGCGCCATTCCAGTCCCGGCCGCGCCGCGACATTGACGATGCGCCCGCCGTCTGTGTTTCCCGCCATGCGGTTGACCGCCGCCCGGCAGCAGAGAAAGCAGGTGACGAAATTCATATCGATCTGCTGCATGAGCGCAGCCTTATCGGTTTTCGCCACCGGGCTCATGGCGAAGCCGCCGGCCAGATGGATCGAGGCCCAGAGCCGGTCCACGCCGTCGAACAGCCGCGCGACACCCGCTTCATCTGAGAGATCGGTATTGCCCACCAGCACGACCTGGCGGTGGCCGCGATGCGGAAAATGCTCTGCTTCTGCTTCGGCATGCCACGGGACATGACACACCGCGCCCGCTTCGATCAGCGCACGCGACCACCGCGACGCCGAGCGCTCCGGTGCCGCCGGTCACCACCACATGCCGATCGGAAAAATCCATTGCGGCCTCCCGTCAGATTGTGCCGCTTGCGGAGGAAAGCCTCAGCCCCGTCCGCGCTTCGCTCGTTTCGGCAGCACATGATACTCGATCCAGTTGGCCACCTCGCTCACCCGCAGGCGGGTGTCGAGCACATTCTTGCTGATGCCATGCCGCCAGGCCAGCCGCTTGTCGGCGGGGTTCTGATCGAGCGCGTCGAGGTCGCCGGCGAAGGCCTTGATATCGTCCTCGTCGAGGAAGAAGCCTTCCTCGATCAACCGGCTGCCGATGCGGCGCACGATCGCGGCAATTTCCCGCAGCGGATATTCCGGGTGATATTGCACACCCCAGGCCACCGCGCCGTTGTAATGGATTTCCGCGCTCTGCACGTCGGACACCGCATTGGTCGCGAGTACGACGGAGCCAGGCGGCAGCGCCTCGATTTCGTCGAGATGCACCGTCGGTGCATTGAAGACGTCGGGCTTGCCGATATACATCGGATGCTTGCGGCCTGCCTCGGTCAGCCGGATGCCACGGCCGAAGCCGAGCTCGCGTCCCTTGGGGTTGCGCCGCACGCTGCCGCCGGTCGCCGCGGTGAGCACCTGCAGCCCCCAGCAGCTGCCGAAGAACGGCGTACCCGCCGTCAACAGCCCTCGTGTCAGCTCGATTTGTTGCGTGACCTGTGGCCCGGCTTCGTAAATGTGCAACGCGGAGCCGGTGATCGCCGCGCCGTCATATCCCTCCAATGCCGCGCCGCGGGGCAGCTCCGCCCCCCGATCAGCGGCAAACACAATGTCGATCTCGGCGCCGGGGAGCAATCCGCGCAACAGCTTCGCGTAGCCTTCGCTCGCGATGCAGCCACCGGCCGCAATCTGCTGGGCGCGGCCTTCGGCGGTGTTTCCTTCGATCACAAGCAGGCGAGGTGGGGACATCGGGCTATAGCGTGCTGCAGGTTGTTGACCGTTTGAGTCCGTCAGGTATGGCGAAGCCCAGCCGATTTGACAATGATCCAGTGTAATTTGTGCGCCATCCCGCCTCCCGCAGAAACCGCTTTGCGCTCAGCCGCCTCCGCGCCATCTTGTTGGCGGCAAGAATGAAGCGAATTTCTGAACGACGATCCTAGGGGAATCAACAAACATGGCCGATTACGATCTTGCCATTATCGGCGGTGGCATCAATGGCGCCGGCATCGCGCGCGATGCTGCCGGCCGCGGCCTGCGCGTGTTAATGGTGGAGCAGAACGACCTTGCCTCCGGCACATCGTCCGCCTCATCCAAGCTGATCCATGGCGGGCTGCGCTACCTGGAGCATCGCGCCTTCCGGCTCGTGCGCGAGGCGCTGGCCGAGCGGGAAGTATTGCTGCGCCTTGCTCCGCATCTCATTCGGCCGATGCGCTTTGTGCTGCCGGCCTATCCCGGACCACGTTCCGCGCTGCTGCTGCGTATCGGTCTGTTCCTCTACGATCACCTCGGCGGCAAGAACATCCTGCCCACGACACGTACTCTCGACCTCACTCATCATGTCGTGGGCCATCCGCTCAAACGCCGCTATCGCTTCGGTTTTGAATATTCCGATTGCAGCGTGGACGATTCGCGCTTGGTGGTGCTCAACGCGGTCGATGCCGCCGAACGCGGGGCTTCCATTCGTCCGCGTACGCGGTGCACTCGGGCGGAGCGTGGTGATATCTGGCGGCTGATCCTGACCAACCACGGCCGGCGCGAAGTGGTCACTGCGCGCGTGCTGGTCAACGCCGCGGGCCCCTGGGCCGGCTCGGTCGCAGAAAATGTCCTGCGTGGGCAGGAGCCAAGCCGGCTCCGCCTGGTCAAGGGCAGTCATATTGTGGTGCCGCGCTTGTTTCCGCATGACCGCGGCTATCTCCTGCAATCGTCCGACCGTCGCGTGGTTTTCGTCCTGCCCTTCGAGCGCGAATTCACCCTGATCGGGACCACCGATTTGGATTTTACCGGCGACCTGGCTGCGGTCGCACCTACCGGCGAGGAAATCACATACCTCTGCAATAGCGTGAATAATTATTTCCGCCATGGCATCGAGGGCATCGATGTGAAATGGGCTTTCGCCGGGGTGCGCTCGCTCTATGACGACGGCTCAAAAAAACCTGAGGACGTCACGCGTGATTATCATCTCGCGTTCGACGAACGCTTCCGCGAGGCCCCAGTGCTCACGGTCTATGGCGGTAAGATCACCACCTACCGCCGCCTAGCCGAGGCGGTGATGGAGCGGCTGCGGCATTTCTTTCACCCGCTCCCGGCCTGGACCCGAGAGGCACCGCTGCCAGGCGGCGATTTCGCCTGGGACGCGCTTGATGGCCAGGTCGCAAAGGCACGGCAGACCTGGCCGTTTCTGGAAGAGGATCACGCGCTCCGGCTGGTGCAGGCCTATGGCACACGCGTTGACCGCGTGCTCGGTACGGCCAAGAGCGCCGAAGAACTGGGAACGCGCTTCGGGGCCGATCTCACCGAGGCGGAGGTTCGTTACCTAATGCAGCATGAATGGGCGGAGAGCGCCGACGACGTGCTGTGGCGCCGCAGCAAGCTTGGCCTGCTGTTCTCGGACGAACAGAAGGAAGCGCTCGGGCGTTTCATGGCGGGGCGGCCGCGCTCCGCCACTGGGCAATTGTTACAATTTTAGCGGTCGGCTGCACGCGGCGTTAATCCGAGAATGCTCTTATAAGAAAAATCAAATGCTATGCGGTTGGTATGCCGCAAGCCGGGGCGGAAGGCATGAACCAGTTGATCCCGCAGGAGAATTCGAGCCTCTTTCAGGGCATCAAGGTCCTGGTGGTGGACGATGAATTCTACTCCCGCAAGGTCGCCCGCACGCTGCTGATGGCGATGGGGGTAACAAATATTTACGATGCGGATAGCGGCGTCAAAGGCCTGGAAGTGTTGCGCACCGTCGGGCCAGACGTGGTCCTGGTCGATTGGGAAATGCCTTTTATGGATGGCGCCGCCTTTTCCAAGGTGGTGCGTAACCCCGGTATTTTTCCCTATCCAAATGTCCCAATCATCATGCTGACCGGCCATAGCGAGCGCTGGCGCGTGGAAGAAGCCCTGCGGCTCGGCGTGAACGACTATCTGCTGAAGCCAATATCCGGCAAACTGCTGTGCGACCGCCTGGTCTCCATCCTCACCAACCCTCAGCTATCGTCAAAAACAGCCAGCTAGTCCGTCCCGGGCCGTCCGGTATCGGCCGATCTCTAAGCTTGTTGAGCCGCCGGTTCGCTGCCGCTAGCATCGCGCCGCGATGACGGCGACGGAGGCGATTCCAGGCAAGCGCGCAAGAACCGGCGGGGCAGGCGGCTCGGCTGCCGCGGGCGGTGCGGGACGCGTCCTTGTGCGTTTCGAGGCGGTTACCAAACGTTTTTCCGGCTTCACCGCGGTCGACCGGCTCTCACTCGATATATTTGAAGGTGAATTCTTCGCGCTGCTTGGTCCGTCCGGCTGCGGCAAGACCACGCTCTTGCGCATGCTCGCCGGCTTCGAAACGCCGGACGAAGGTTGCATTTTGCTCGATGGTGAGGACGTCACCGGCGTGCCGCCCTATCGCCGGTCGGTCAATATGATGTTCCAGAGCTACGCGCTCTTCCCGCATCTCAATGTGGAGCACAACATCGCCTTCGGCTTGCGGCAGGAGAAACTTCCGAAGGCGGAGATCGCGGCGCGAACAAAAGAAGCGCTCGCGCTGGTGCGGCTCGAAGGGCTGCAGCAGCGCAAGCCGCATCAACTTTCCGGTGGGCAACGGCAGCGCGTCGCGCTCGCCCGTTGTCTCGTGAAACGCCCCCGCGTATTGCTGCTGGACGAGCCGCTCGCGGCGCTCGACCGCCGTCTGCGCGAAGACACCCGTTTCGAGCTGATGGATCTGCAATCAAAGCTCGGGCTTACCTTCGTGATTGTCACCCACGACCAGGAAGAAGCCATGAGCCTCGCCGACCGCATCGGGGTGATGGATCATGGCCGCCTGGTGCAGGTGGCGCCGCCGCCGGAAATCTACGAGCAGCCGAATTCCCGCTGGGTGGCGCAATTCGTCGGCGAGGTAAACCTGCTCGAGGGCAAGGTGGCCTCGATCGATGCGGGCGGCGTGCTCATTGACAGCGCGGCGGGTCGCATCCGGGTGAGACAGGTCTGCGAAGCCAAGCCGCACGATGCGGTCTGTGTTGCCTTGCGGCCGGAGAAGCTGCGCATCTCCTGCGAGCCGCCACCCGGCGATGAAAACCGTATCGCGGGCCAGGTCTGGGATATCGGCTATCTCGGCGATATTTCGGTGTACCAGGTGAAGACCGACAGCGGCCCGATGCTGAAGGCCTCGGTCGCCAATATGACGCGCCTTATCGAGCGGCCGATTACCTGGGACGATCGCGTTTGGCTCTCTTTCGCGCCGGACGCCGGCGTGGTGCTCACAAGATGACAGCCTGGGCGCATGGTTCGAGACGCCGGGCTGACGCCCGGCCCCTCACCATGAGGAGCGAAGTTTTACGCCCTCATCCTGAGGAGCCGCACGCGTTTAGCGCGGCGTCTCGAAGGATGGGCCGCAATGAGTGAATCACGCCGCAGCTGGACTGCGCGGCTCGTCGTCATCTTGCCTTATGCCTGGCTCGCCGCTTTCTTCCTTGCGCCGTTTTTGATCGTGCTGAAGATCAGCCTGTCGCAGACCGCGCTGGCACAGCCGCCCTATTTACCGGTAGTCGATCTCGCCGCCGGCTGGCAGGGGCTGAAGGATTTTTTCACCGCCCTGTCGCCCGACAATTACCGGCTGCTGATCTCCGACAGCCTCTATCTCGGTTCGTATCTGCGCAGCCTGACGATCGCGGCATTCTCGACATTGATGTTGCTGATCGCGGGCTTTCCCCTTGCCTATGCACTCGCGCGGATGCCGCGTCGTTGGCAGCCAGTGCTGGTGGTGCTGGTGATCCTGCCGTTCTGGACTTCGTTCCTTATCCGCGTCTATGCCTGGATGAACATCCTGCAGCGCGAGGGCCTCCTGAACCAAGCGCTGCTCGCGTTTGGCATCATCGACGAACCGCTCGCCTGGCTCGCCAGCGACACCGCGATCTATATCGGCATTGTCTATTCCTACTTGCCTTTCATGGTGCTGCCGATCTACGCCACGCTTGAGAAGCTGGACGGGAGCCTGCTGGAAGCCGCCGCCGATCTCGGCTGCCGCCCCTGGAAGGCGTTTTGGCTCGTTACCGTGCCGTTGTCGCTGCCCGGTATTGCCGCCGGCGCGCTGCTTTGCTTCATCCCGATCGTGGGTGAATTCGTCATCCCGGACCTGCTTGGCGGCTCGGAACAGCTGATGATCGGGCAGGTTTTGTGGACGGAATTTTTTTCCAACCGCGACTGGCCGGTAGCCTCGGCCGTGGCGGTCGTTTTGCTCAGTCTCCTAATCGTGCCGGTCGTGATCTATCAGCAGATGCAGCTGCGCGCGCTGGAGGAGGACCGCTGATGCGCAAGGGACCAAGCTGGTTCAACATTGCCTCGATCGGACTCGGTCTTGCCTTCCTCTATTTGCCTATCGCCATCCTGGTGATTTATTCGTTCAATGCCTCACGCCTCGTCACGGTTTGGGCTGGTTGGTCCACACGCTGGTATGCCGAATTGCTGCAGGACCAGGCCATGCTGGAGGCGGCCTGGACCAGCCTGCGGGTCGCGCTGCTTTCGGCCACGGTGGCAACGGTGCTGGGCACGCTTGCGGCGCTTTCGCTGGTGCGCATGGGCCGCTTCCGCGGACGCCTTCTCTTCTCGGCTATGATTTACGCGCCGCTGATCCTGCCGGAGGTGATCACCGGTTTGTCGCTGCTGCTGCTGTTCGTGGCCGCGGCGATCGACCGCGGTTTCTGGACGATCGTGATCGCGCATACCACTTTGACCATGGGTTTTGTCACCGTCGTTGTGCAAGCACGGCTGCTCGGCTTCGACCGCAGCATCGAGGAAGCGGCGATGGATCTTGGCGCGCCGCCGGTGAAAACCTTTTTTGCCGTTACCCTGCCTATGATTGCGCCCGCCGTAGCTGCCGGCTGGATGCTCGCCTTCACGCTGTCGCTTGACGACTTGGTAATCGCCAGCTTCACCACCGGACCCGGGGCTACCACGCTGCCGATCCGCATCTATTCCGAGGTGCGGCTCGGGGTGAAGCCGGAGATCAATGCCATCTGCACGATCATGATCGCCGTGGTCGCCGTCACCGTCGTCGCGGCGTCACTGCTGTCGAAGCTGCGGGAAGCGAAAATGGCGATGCCCGTGCCGGGTGCGGGGTAATGTTGGATCGCTATTCCCTGCTGGGGCCGGGCGGGCGGAACAGGTAGATAAGGAACCACACCGGCACGATCACCAACGCACCGAGCATCACATTCGGCAATGCCCAGTCGATGCCCTGCCGCGCCAATTCCTGCAGGCGCTCGCGTGTCATGCCGGAATAGCGGATCAGCTCATCCGGCGTGATGCCGAAGTGGTTGAGGATGATCCCCGCAACCAGCGAAGCGACCAGGACCTTGACCAGAGTCCAAAGGAAAGCGTGCATCGCGCCTCATCGCCGCCGGTCTCACCGACGACTGATTCGTCCAAGCAGAATGATAATGGATTGCCCGGGCGAGCGCTAAGCCATGTGGCTAGTTATCGTCGGTCCTGGCCGCCGCGGGGGCGGCCGGATTAGTGCCGACCAAACGGTCGATGGTCGAGCGCTTGCGGAGCGCATCGAGAAGCGGGGCGGCCGCGGGCGCCCGGCGGATCAGACTCTGGGTATCGAGCAGCATCAGCGGTTCATCCCAGACGCCGCGCAGCATGAAAGGGAGCTCGAAGCTGGGGCTTTCCGAAGCGGCGGAAACTAGGCTCGCGGTGCCGGTGAAATCCAGGTCGCGCGCGGGAACCGTGGCCTTGCCCGCCAGGACCAGCCGCACCGCCGGGCCGTCCATCCGCACTTCATCGGCGCTGACGGTTCCCTGCGCGATGCTCAAGACAACTGTAAGCTTGTCATAGGGTGTGCGCCCACTGCGGTAGTCGCCGCCGCCTGATAGCGGCCTGCGCTCCAGTCGGCGAAGCAATTGTTCCAGGTTTACGCCGGTAACCGCGCCTTTTTGGCCGGTGAGCGTCGCAGAGCCGTTGAGGGTCTCGGTGACCGCCATGACGCTGCTGCCGGAGCCCTCGATGTTGAAGGCAAGATTGCCCTTGCCTTCGAGGCGCTGCATGCCGAATAACGCGCCGAGGCAGCTCTGCAGATCGACATTGGTAAACTGCAATTGGGCTTTGACATCGGCGCCGGGCCGCGATTTTGCGAGATCGAAGGAGCCCTTGACGACGCCTCCGAAAGACTGCGACTCGCCCACCGTTACCGTGAGTTGTCCGCCACGCAGATTGGTGGCAATCGCCGTGCGTCCAAGCTTGGTTCCGGAAAGTTTGACCTGCGCCGCCGACAGTCGGAGATCGAGGTCAAAACCAGCGAGGTTGTCGAGCGTGATCGGCATCGCGTCCCATTCGCGCTCGTCGCCGGCGAGCAGGCGCACCGCCGAGACGTAAGGCGTAAGGTCGACGGCCTCAGCCGCGAGCGTGCCCTGTACGGTCTGGCGTCCGTCGGACGCGAAGGTGAGCACGCCTTCTGCCGCGTTGCCGTCGAGCTCGATGTTGACGGATGAAAGCGCGATGCTGCTCCCGACCAGATTGGTCTTTGCCTTTAGCGAGAATCGGCCGAAGCCGCCGCTCGGGAGCGGCTTGCCTCCGGCCCAGCGCACGGCCTCGCGCAAGGAGGTAGAATCGGCAGCGACCGTGCCTTCGATCTTCATCGTGGGGCGGCTGCTCAGCTTGCCATCGAAGACAAGCTTCAGCGGCGTGGCGGCCAGCCGCAGCTTGACGCCCGAGGGACTGCCGTCAAGCGCGGCCACGAAATCGCTGAAGCTTAAGCTGGCGTCCACCTGCTCGCCGCGCCAGTCGAAGCGGCCAGTGGCGGCGAAGCTGCGGAACAGGGAAGGCCAGGCAAGAGAGCCTTCGACATTGGTGATGGTCTCAGAGACCGCGCGCGCGTCATCGCGGATCACTACCGTGCCGTTGTCGATGCGGATCTCGGAGAAAGAGGCGGTGCGATCCGCGCTCGGGCGAAGCGCCGCGCTCAGGGTACTGGCCAGCGGCGTCCAGTTCGACTTGCCGCCCGGCTCCAGCACAACGCTCACGGTGGGTTTTACCAGCGTAAGGTCGGAAACCTGGATCCGCCCGGCGAGCAGGGGGAAGAAACGCAGCCGCGCCGTAAGGCGATCGGCGGTCAGCGCCTTATTGCCGGCCTGGTCCTCGCCGACAATTACCTCGTCGAAGCTTACCGTGCCGAAGGGGAAGAGCGATACCGACACCGGGCCGCGCAATACCGGTTCGAGCCCTGCCACGGCGCGGATTTCCGCCTTCACCGCCTCGCGCGCGGTCTCGGCCGAGATCAACAACGACAAGACGATGAGCAACCCGGCGCCGATGACCAGCACCGCCGCAAGAGCTAATCCAAGGCGTTTGAAGCCGCTGGCCGCGGTCACGAGATACATTCCGGCATGTATTGCTGAACCCTCCGCGACTATACCTTTGCGGGTCGCAGGCACGCAACCTGCAGGAGCTTCATGACCCTTTCGTGGCCTCGGAGGCCGCTGCAACAGGTCTATCGCGAGGTTAACGCAATCGGTCGCGGGGCACCTGCGCGAAGTCGGCATAGCGGACAATGCGGATGATCGGCAGGATACCGACCGCGACGATCATCAGGGCGGCCAGCGCGCCCTCCTCGAAGTTTCCGCGGGTCGCGTATTGGTAGATATAGGTCGATAGCGTCTCCACATTCATGGGACGCAGCAGCAGAGTCGCTGGCAGCTCTTTCAGGCAGTCGATGAACACCAGCAGCGCGGCTCCCCAGATGGCGGGGCGCACCAGCGGCAGATGGATGGTCCGCACCAGCGCCACCGGTCGCGCGCCGAGGATGCGGGCCATATCGTCAAAATCGGTCGAGATGCGCGCATAGCCCGCCTGCAGGAATCCAATGGCGATCGCGAGAAAGCGTATGGTGTAAGCCGTCACCACCGCCATGCCGGAGCCAGCCACCACCAGGCCGACGGTCTTTCCGGCAAAAGTAGCCGTGAACCAGTTGATGATGTCATCGACACCGACCAGCGGCGCCAGCAATCCGAGCGCCAGCACGGTGCCGGGCACGGCATAACCGATCGCGGCGAAGTTGACGCAGCCGGAGAAGGCGGGATGCCGCGCCAGCCGCAGCGCCACCGTCGCCGCCAAGCCCAGCACAATCACCGCCACGGTCGCGGTTGCCGCGAACGCCACGGTCGTGAGGGTGTGACGAAAGAGCGCCGGATCGAATCCGACCAGCAGTCCGCGCATCACGACCTCTTGGAGAAGGAAGCCCGCTGGAATGACGAAACCGAGCGCAACAGGAATGCAGCAAAGGAAAACCGCGATGCGGGCGCCACGGCCGTGCAGCGGAATGCGCGGTGCAGGTCCCCGCCCGTGTACCGGCGTGTCATAAGCCTGACCCCGGCGGCCGTAGCGTTCGAGCGCGATCAACGCGACGACTGCTGCAAGCATGATCAGTGATATCTGCGCCGCACCCGGCAGGCTGCCGCGGTTGAGCCATGTGGTGAATACGGTGAGCGTCAAGGTCTGCACGCCGAGATATTCGCTCGCGCCGATATCGTTCAACGTCTCCAACAAGGTGAGCGCGATGCCGACCGCCAATGCCGGTCGCGCCAACGGGACCGTGATCTGACGCGCGACTGCCCAGGGTCTGGCGCCAAGCGTGCGCGCGGCGTCCACGAAGGCGCGGTGCTGAGTTTGAAACATCGCGCGCGCGGCAAGGTAAGTATAGGGATAGAGCACGACGCCCATGATGAAGATGGCGCCGCCGATTGAGCGGATGGGCGGAAACCAATAGTCGGCAGGCGACCAGCCGAATATCGCCCGCAATGCGCTCTGCACCGGGCCTGCGGTGTCGAGAATATCGGCATAGATGTAGGCGCCGATATATGTCGGAATCGCAAGCGGCAGCGGCAGCAACCAGAGTAGAGTGTTGCGTCCGGGAAACTGGAAGGTCGTCACGATCCATGCCGTGCCGGCGCCCAGCAACGAACTGACCAAGGCTACGCCGCTCAGCAACAGCGCCGTTTGCGTCAGCGCCACCGGCAGCACATAGGCGACGAGATGGCCGGCAATCTCCGCGTCGCCAATCAGTGCGATCCTGATAAGGCTGATAAGCGGTGCGGCGACCAGCCCGGCGATGAGGAATACGACGGCGAAGGCAGTGAGCTTGCGTGCCGGCCACAGACGAACGGCCCCGCGTAGGGCGGGGCCGTCAAGCGAAGGGCCGGACAAGATCGTCAATTGTCGAAGCCGACCTTATCGACCAGGGTCGCCGCAGCTTTCTTGTTCTCGGCGATCTTGGAGATAGGCATGGCGTCAGGTTTGAGGTTGCCGTAACCGGCGATTGTCTTGTTGATGGCAATGCCGCTCAGCACCGGATATTCGTAATTGACGTCGGCATAGAGGTGCTGCGCCTTATCATTGACCAGCCATTCCATCAACTTGATTGCATTGGCTTTATTGGGCGCGTTCTTGGCCAGAACAACTCCGGACAAATTAACATGGGTACCGCCGCCCTGGAAGGTTGGCAGAATGACGCGCGTCGCGTCGGCCCACGCTTTCTTGTCGGCTTCCTTGTCATTCATCAGCGCCCAGTAATAGGTGTTGCCGATCCCGAGGTCGCATTTGCCGGCCGCGACATCGCGCGCGGTTTCGCGGTCGCCGCCGGACGGCTTCTGCGCCAAGTTGGCCTTCAAACCGCGCAGCCATTCTTCCGCCTTGGCCTCGCCGTGCTTGGCGATGTAGGCCGCAAACAAGGCGTTGTTGTAGATGTGCTGGCCCGAGCGGATGCAGATTTTGCCCTTCCATTTTGGATCGGCCAGTTCTTCGTAGGTGATTGCGTCCTGCTTCACGCGTTCCTTGGAGGCATAGACCACGCGCGCGCGCATCGAGATGCCAAACCAGTGCCCGTTCGGATCGCGATATTGTGCGGGGATCGCCTTTTCGAGCACGACGGATTTCACCGGCTGGGTGATCCCGAGGTCGGTCGCTTCCTGCAAACGGCCGATGTCAACGGTCAGTAAGACGTCGGCCGGGCTGTTGGCGCCCTCGGCCCTGATGCGCTGCTCTAGGCCGGAGCTTGCGGCGACGACATTGGTCTTGATGCCGGTGTCCTTGGTGAAGGCATCAAGCAGGGGCTGGATGAGTTGTGTCTCACGATAGGTGTAGACGTTGACCTCGTTGGCTTGGGCCGTCGCTGTCGCCAGCAAAGCGAGGGTGGCGCCGGCCAGCAGCTTGGTGCAGAGAATGTTCATCAGGTCCTCTTCATTTCCGGGATTTCGGACGAATGAATGAGGACGATTGAGCGTTTGGTCAAGTAATTTATTATTCAGGATCAATAGGTTAGAACAGTTCTAGGAAGCGCGCGATTGGAATGGCTCCAAATCAGTTCTGTCGCCATTGATCCGGCAACGCGAAACGTTAGGCGGCGAAGGTCAAGCCACCAGCACGCGGCCGGGCGGGAAGGAGATTTCCACCAGCGTGCCGGCATTCACTGCGCTCTTGATGGAGAAATTCGCGCGGTTGGCTTCTGCCAGCGCCTTGGTCAGCGGCAGGCCCAATCCCGTTCCACCCGAACCCCAGCGCGACGAAGTGGCGAGCTGGCGGAACGGCTCTAGCGCCATCTGGATTTCTTTTTCGGTCATGCCGTTTCCGGTGTCGCGCACCCGCAGGACCACCTCGCCGTCGTCGGTATGGGTGGTGGAGACGATCACCTGTCCGCCCGCCCCGGTGAACTTGATCGAGTTGGAAAGCAGATTGAGCACGATCTGCCGCACGGAGCGCGCATCCGCCATGATTGGCGGCAGCACGTTCGGCAGCGACGTGCGAATGATGACGCGCTCCTGGTTGGCCTGCGGCTGCATCAGCGACACGCATTGCTGCGTCAGTTCGTTCAGGCTGACGCGGCCAAAGGCCAGATCCAGCCTGCCGGCTTCGATCTTCGACAGGTCAAGCAGATCATTCAGCAGCGACACCAGATGGCCTCCCGACTGGTGGATGTCCTTAAGATATTGCTTGTAGCGTTCGTTGCCGATCGGGCCGAAACGTTCATCCATCATCACTTCGGAAAAGCCGATGATGGAATTCAGCGGCGTGCGGATCTCGTGGCTGACCTTCGCAAGGAATTCGGATTTGGCGGAGGATGCCTTTTCGGCCTGCCGACGCGCAGCGACCAATTCCATTTCTGTCTTCTTCCACGACGTAAGGTCGCGGAACACCGCACAGAAGCGTTTGGCATCGCCCAGTTTGCCCAAGGTCATGAACAGCGGCAGCAGGCTGCCTTCGCGCCCGCGGCCGATCACCTCGCAGCCTTTCTTCGGCGTCGCGCCCTCGCGCTTCATCTCGGCTAAATATTCCAGCGCGGCGCGTTGGCTTTCCGGCGCGATTAGATCGTCAATGTTGCTGGCGGCAAGCGCAAAAGCATCACGGCCGAATAACGCCTCGGCGCCCGCATTAGCGGTAACAATGCCGCCATCGTCATCGAGCACCAGCACGCCGTCACTCGCGGTATCCAAAATGGTTTTGAGCTCGCGCGCCTCTGCCTCGGCAGTGTGTAGAGCTGCGTCGGAGTAAGCGGGGCTTTTTGCAGTTGCGGCGGCCGGAGGCGCGGGCAGTAGCATCAGCACATGGGCGGTTTCGCCTTCCCAAGGCGCGTTGAACAGCCGGCCTTCCGCTGGCTGCCGCTTACCGCGATTGCTGGTGACGTGCAGCGGCCGGCCGCTGATGTCGGCATCCGCGGACGTATCACCCAACTCGACGAACAGCACATCGAGCCCACCGGCAGCGGCGAGGGCGCTGACCGATTCATAGCCGCTCCATTCCAGGAAGGCGGGGTTGCCATAGATCGGCATATCGAGACGATAGACCAGCACACCGGTCGACACCCGGTCGAGAATAGTGCGTTCGTCGCGAAAAACTTCTGGAAAGTCCCCAGCCGGCGGTCGCTGCGGTTCTGCCGCTTCGCGGGTTGGAATGAAACCCATCATGCCGGCTTTAGCGGTGCCGCTGGCTTCGTCGTCGGGCACCGGCGGCTCGAGCGCGGGTTCCTCTTCGAAGTTGTCGTTTTCCAACGGCGCTTCCGGCACCTCATTGTTCTGCTGCAGGCGCGTGGTGAGCTCCTTGGCCAGTTCATGGAAGGCGCTGCGCTCGCCGGGACTCAGAACTCGGCGGCTTATCGTTGGCGGCACGGAACGGCACGACGTTCTCCGCCTGCGGCACGACGGTGAGCAGCGGACGTTCTTCGGCCTGCCTTTCAGAAGAGGGCTTTGACGGCTCGGACGACTGGCCGGCGGCGGCTGTCGCAGCGAGGCCGCGAGCGAAATGCGCCGTGTGTCGCGGCAAACGCCGAAGCCGCGGTAGCCGCCGAAATGGCGCTCGCGGTCGAAGACCGGCAGGCCGGAAAGTTCGACCGCCAGCCGTTCGTCGGCGCCGTCGACCGGCCATTCGATGGTGATGCCGCTCCAGGTATCGCGCGAGGCGACGGCCTCTGTGATCTGGCCGTTCGGATCGATGTCGAGGCGACCGGCGATCTCGCTCCACGGCTGGCCGAGTGCTTCCGCCGTGCGCTGGCCGGCCAGACGGATGAAGTCTTCAGAGTCGATGGTGAAACGCCCTTGGGCATCCATCTGCCAGACAAAGCGTAGCGGCTGCCTGCGTTCGAGAATGGCGGGAGCTGCGGCTACGACCTCGGGCGGCGGCACCGGCGGGGCGACGCGCGTCGTGGCGACGTCGTCGGACGGCTCATCCAGGGCGGCTTCGGATGTAAATACATCGGCTTCCTCTGACGGCGGCGCAGAAATCGCAGGCGTCGGAGTTGGCGCGGGCTGTGCTGCCGTATGCAGTGCAGGAAGCGTGACGATTAGAAAGGTCGCGGCGTCGTCGCCGATGCGGTCGAAGGAGAGTGCGCCGATTTTGCTGGCGCCGGAGGCATAGCCTGCGCGCAAGGCATGGGTTGCTAGCGCATCGACGCCAAGCATTTCGAACGTCGCGGCGGCAGGGAGCTGCTCGGCCGCAACAGGATTGGCATGAAACAATCTTCCGTCGGCGGCGAATACCGCGATCGGCGCGTCGAGGCCGTTGACGAGGCGCTGCACGCGCTCTTCAAGCGGCAGTGGAGGCCCGGCGGTTTCTGCCGCGACAACAAGAATGGCGGCGGTGCCGTCCGGCAGCGAAATCCGCGAACAGCCGCAGGTGAGGCCGCGCGAGGCTTCTGCGCCAAAACCCGTCAGGCGTTCAAGCCGCGGGATGCCGTCGCCCGGCAATGCCGCGGCAATGCGGGCGATCTGTTGCGCGGCGGAATCCTCGGCGTCGAAACGGCGGCCGGCGAGCGCCGCGGGCGCCTCGTCGTCGAACATCGCAGCGCCTACGGCGTTGGCCCACAGGACTTGCGTTCCGTCCACCGACCAGAGCCACGCCGGCGCCGACGCGACAGCATGGGCTGAGATCCGGGAATCACGGAAATAGCCCAGCTGGGTCGCGGAATCGCTCATGAATCCTCGTACCGAAGGTGATCGGGCGCCCGAACAGGCTTAAATATTTCTTAAACCGGGTGCCCCGTGCCGTCCATGACGGAGCGCCCGCAGTCCCCGCTAAGCAAAGGATAACCTTAATCCAGACGGGTTTTTTTGGCCTCGGCCGCGACAGCAGAAACGAAAGTTGGGCACAACTTTCGTCGCGGCAGGTTAACCATCAAATGCCGGAATAGAGCAGCTAGCCCAGAGGAGACAGCTATGGCCAATCAGCCGTTCGATTTTGCAGTGCCACCGGAGATGCGGGCGATCGCGGAAAAGAGCGTGGAGCAGGCCCGCAAGGCCTTTGACGGTTTCGTAAGCGCCGCGGAGAAGGCGACCGCAGGATTTGAGCAAAAGGCCCAAGTCGCGCGGGCTGGGGCAAAAGATGTGGCGCAGAAAGCCATGTCATTCGCCGAGCAGAACGTTGCCAACTCCTTCGATCTGGCGCAAAAGCTGGTAACCGCCAAGGATATCAACGAGGTAGTGCAACTGCATGCGGACTATGTACGCAAGCAGATGGATGTACTGGCTCGCCAGGCTGAGGAATTGAGCCAAAGCGCCAGCAAAATGGGGTCCGAAGGCGGGCCAGCCAAGAAAGGTTAATTCCGGCGATAAAAGCGGCCTCGCTAAGTGTCTGATTGTGCGTCGCAATATTTATGTTGCAATGCACCATTGCCAGTGTTATATACACCTTAGCGATGAAGGACCCGGCCAGACGCGCTGGGCCCATCGTGGTCAGACCGGCGAGGGCGCCGGGCGGGACCGCGAACCAGAAACCCAGCAGAGGTATTGCCATGGAAGCCAACGTCAACGTGAATACCAAGACCAAGCCGTCCAAGCCCGTGTCGGGCTTCGAGAGCGCAAAGTTCGATACCAAGTTTGAGATGCCGAAGTTCGAGCTGCCGAAGATGGAAGTCCCGGCGGCCTTCCGCGAAATCGCGGAAAAGAGCGTCTCGCAGGCCAAGGAAAACTACGAGAAGCTGAAGGCTGTCGCGGAAGAGGCGACAGACGTGATGGAAGAGACCTATGCCACTGCCACCAAGGGCAGCACGGAATATGGTCTCAAGGTCATCGATGCGGCCCGCTTGAACACCAATGCCGCCTTCGACTTCTTCAGCGAGTTCATCACCGTGAAGTCGCTTTCGGAAGCCCTCGAGCTCTCGACCGCGCATGCGCGCAAGCAGTTCGAGACGGTCACCGAGCAGACCAAGGAACTGACCTCGATCGCCCAGAAGGTCGCCACTGATACTGCCGAGCCGCTCAAGACCGGCGTGACCAAGGCGTTTAGCAAGGTCGGCTGATCTTGGTTGGATAGACTGTGTACGTGTACGCGTAAGCGTTCTAAGCCCGGGCCTCTGGCCCGGGCTTTTTCGTGGCAAAAGCTTCCCTTGCGAGCAGGGGGTGGCTTTTGCCATATAGAGGCCCGCAGACGGAGCGTCCTTGAGGCCATGGCTGCGGCCGTGCAGGTGTAGCTCAGTTGGTTAGAGCGCCGGTCTGTGGAACCGGAGGTCGGTGGTTCGAGCCCACCCACCTGTACCATTCATGATCGCCACATCACTCCGGCAAAAAGCGCTGGCCATAGAGGCCATCCCAGGGGGCAATGGCGTTGGGTTTGTAGCTAGTCCATGCCACGACAAATCCATCGCCCAGGCTGGCAACGGACGGGTTCTTCTGGCGCCCATTCGTGAAGCTGTTGATGCGAAACTCACCGCTGGCTTTGGCACCTGCTGCGCTATAGCGTTGGCCGTAGACTTCCGAGCTGGTTCCTTCCTGGTCAACGGACGTCCACGCAACAACAAAGCCGCCGTCCTTGAGTCCGCTGACGTGCAGGGCGTATTGATCATTATTCGTATATGTATTGATCTGAAACTCGCCGCCTACCGGCGTGCCTTGGGCGCTGTAGCGCTGGCCATAGATACCATACCGAGAGCCATCCTGCCCCCGGGACGCCCAGACAACCACGAAGCCGCCGCGAGCGAGTGCAGCCACTGAAGGGGCGGTCTGCTCGTCTGTTGTAAAGCTGTTGACGCGGAAGTTGCCGCCTACCGCCGTGCCCACCGCGTTATAGCGCTGGCCATAGACGCCGCTTCTTGAGCCGTCCCTGCCATCCCACACCACGACGAAGCTGCCGATACCCAGCGCCGCAACGTCTAACCGCGCCATCAGACAAACCGGTCGCAATCGTGAAGGTAGCTGCCGCTGCGTTGGCCCGCGCTGTCGTATCTTTGACCGTAGGCCGACCATTGTTCCGGCCAATTAAATATACTCCAGACAACGACGAAGCCGCCGTTGCCCAATCCTGCGACCGAGTAGGTCGACACGTTGAATTCGTCGGGACCAACGACCTGAAACTCCGGGCCAATGCGTTTGCCCGCCGCGTTGTAGCGCTGGCCGTAAAGTCCATGCAAATGAGGGAAACCGGCGTCGTAGTAGGACCAGACGGCGGCAAATCCCCCACCATCGAGGGCCGTCAGGACCGGCTTTCCCTGATAGTCGTCGTCGTGAATTCCGAACCTGAACTCGTTGGCTATAGGCCTTCCGTCGGCGCCGAAGCGCCGGCCATAGGCGGCCTGGAAAAAATCGGCGTCACCGTAATAAACATTCATCCATCCGACGACGAAGCTGCCGTCCTTGAGCACGGCAACGGACGAGTACAGATTGTAATACGCTTGCGTCGCGTTGATCTTGAACTCGGGTCCGCTTTCCGCGCCGAGGCCTGCTCACCGAAGGAGACCAGCCCTAGAAGTACGAGGACAACGCCAAGGCAGTGCCGCATCATGATGGACCCCCTGTCGGCCGGATCATGGTAACTGACCCGAGTGGCCGCAGCCTATCATCTGCTCGTCGCTGCCCCTAGACGGCGCGGCGTTGAGTTGCGAAAAGGCGACCATGAACAATCCAGCCACAAGTATGAACGGGAGATGAACCGAATGACGACGCCGGTAAAGCGCACGGGCATGATCGGGCTTGGCGCCATGGGTCTCCAGATGGCTCGCCATATGGCCAAGAAAGGTTTCGAGGTCTCCGGCTTTGACGTCAGCGCCGAAGTGATGAGCAAAGCGAAGGCCAATGACATCGCCACGCTTGGATCCTCGGCGGAAGTCGGTCAGAAGTCCGAAGTTGTCGTGATCATGGTCGCGACCGGCGAGCAGGTGGAGGAAGTCATCACCGGCAGCCTGCTCGGCAAGCTTGCGGCCGGCTCGGTGATCTGCATCGCCAGTTCGGTGTCGCCGGAATTGTGCCAGCGCATGGACAAGCTCGCGGCTGAAAAGGGCTGCGGCGTGCTCGATACGCCGGTGGTGCTCGGGCAGGAAGCGGCCGATAACGGCCAGCTGGTGATCTACACCGGCGGGGATGAGAAATGGGTGGAACGCGCCAGGCCGGCGCTCGAATCCTTTGGCCGCGTGATGCATCTCGGCGGGGTCGGCACCGGCCAGATCGCCAAGACCATCAACAACCTTCTGCTCTGGTCCTGCATGTGCGCGAATTACGAGGCGTTGACTTTCGCCAAGAAAATCGGCGCTGACATTCCGAAACTGATTGCCGCCCTCGGCGAAGGCAGCGGCGCCAACTGGTCGCTTTCGCGTTGGGGCAAGAGCACCGGAAAATGGGCCGAGAAGGATATGGACGTGGCCATGGAGATGGCGCAGGACGCCAAGATGCCGATGCCGCTCAGCGGCCTGGTCGATCAATTGGTGAAGTCGATCAACCAGGAAAAAATGAAAGCGCTGCTTTCATAATTGCTTTGCAACGCTCGAAGACAGGGCAGCCACGGCGGTTGAAGTCTTTGGGCGTTCTGTCATGGTCGACAAGTTAGCGTTGGGTTGCGTCTTTGGGGGATATCATGAAGCCAGCAGTTATTCTGGTCGGAGCGGACAAAGGCGGTGTAGGGAAGACCACGGTCACCCGCACGCTGCTCGATTATTTCGTCGCGCATAACGTGCCGACGCGCGCCTTCGACACCGAATCTCCGCGCGGCACGCTCAAACGCTTTCATCCCGACGTCACCGAAGTTGTCGACGTCACCACGATCCCCGATCAGATGAAGATTTTCGACACGCTATCGGAAGCCGATGCGAAGGTCACGGTCATCGACGTGCGTGCCGGCCTGTTGTCAACCACGTTGAACGCCTTGCGCGACATTGGTTTCCTCGACATGGTGAAAAAGGGCCAAGTCACCTTCGCCATTTTTCACATCCTCGGGCCGTCGATCGCTTCACTCGATGAGATCGCGGAGACTGCAGAGTTCGTCGGCGACGCCAAGTATTTCCTGGTTAAGAACCACATCAACAACACCACTTTCTTCGAGTGGGACCCGGCGACCTATGATTCCTATTTCCACCGTGTGAAGGATGCGGTGGAGGTCAGCATTCCGCACCTCAACGAAATGGCCTGCGAGCAGGTCGAGCTCTCCTCGGTGCCGTTCCTCACATTTGTTGCCAACAAGACTGCGGGCGGCGACGCCGCATCCAATTCCTTCGTGCTGCGCGGTTATGTCCGACACTGGCTTGGCAAGGTCTGGGGTGAATACGACCGGGTGAAGCTGACGGAAATCGCTACCTCAAAATAACGAGGCCCTCGCGCCATGGGTGCTGGGCTTAGCAGACGAACACCGCTCTTGATCGTGTGCTCGCCGCAAACGCGGGTGGGCCGCACGCTGGTTTCGCGGCTGTTGCTCGATTTCTTCTTGATGGAGGATCGGCTGGCCACGGGTTTCGATTTTGTTGTGGAGCCCCCTTCGTTCATCGATTTCCTGCCTGACCACACCGTGCAGGCCAACGTCGCAGATATCGAAGGCCAGATGGCGCTGTTCGATCGGCTGATCGTGCCCGACGGTATGGCGAAAGTGGTGGATCTCGCGCCCGCCTCCTTCCAACAGTTCTTCTCGGTGATGGCCCAAATCGATTTTGTCGATCAGGCCCGGCGGCGCGGTATCGAGCCGGTTGCTCTGTTCATGGCAGCGCCTGACGCCGTCTCGCAACGTGCCTATGCCGAGCTGCAACGGGGTCTGCCCGAATTGTTACTGGTGCCGGTCTATAACGAGGCGATTGCGCAGGGCAAACGCGCGCGGCAGAACTTTCCGCCCGGGCGCTTAGTCTCGGTACCGATTCAAATCCCCGCGCTGGTGCCGCATTTCTACCGCTATCTGGAAAATCCGCCGTTCTCCTTTGCCGAATTCCGTGGCACGCCGCCGCGCGACATCCCGCTCGACGCTTATATGGAGCTGCTGCGCTGGGTGCGGCGCGCTTTTGTCGAATTTCGCGAACTCGAGCTGCGGCTCTTGCTCGGCGAGGTGCGGGCCTCGCTCTTTCGCGGCGCTTCGTGACACTGAGTCAGTAGCGCCAGCGCTGCGCCTTGGAGACCAAAAAGTCGCGAAATACCTGCACGCGGGCGACTGACTTCAATTCTTCCGGATAGAGGAAGAAGGCGTCGATCTGGATGGCGCCGCACTCGTCGAACAGCTGCACCAGGCCGCTGTCCTCGATCAGGTAGTCCGGCAGCATGGCGATGCCGAAACCTTCCTGGCAAGCGCGCTGCACGCCGAGCACGTTGTTGATGGTGAGGCACGGCACCCTCGGCGGTTTGCCCTCGCGCCCGACCTGGATCAGCCAGTTGCGGTTCTGCAGATGCTGCGGAACCGTGCCGCCCAGCATGATGATGGGATGGTTGTCGATGTCTTCGACTGAGCGCGGCGTTCCCTTGCGCTTGAGATATTCCGGCGACGCATACGCGTGAAATTTCACCGAAAACAGCTTGCGCTGGATCAGATCCGGCTGCTGCGGCTGGCGCAGCCGGATCGCCACATCGGCCTCGCGCATGGAGAGATCGAGCTCTTCGTCGGTGACGATCAGTGTAATGCGGATATCCGGATAGAGATCGAGGAATTCGCCGAGCCGCGGCGTCAGCCAGTTCAGGCCGATACCGGCGGTGGTCGTCACCTTCAGCTCGCCGTTCGGCCGCTCCTTGCTGTCAGTGAGCTTGGCGCGCGCCGCTTCCAGCTTCATGAATACATCGTGCGCGGTGCGGAACAACATGTCGCCTTGCTCGGTCAGGATCAGCCCGCGCGCGTGGCGATGGAAGAGCGAAACCCCAAGCTCGGTTTCAAGCGCGCTCACCTGGCGCGATACAGCCGATTGCGACAGGCCGAGATGCTCACCGGCGTGGGTGAAGCTGCCGGCCTCAGCCGCGGCGTGGAAAACTTTGAGCTTGTCCCAATCCATCTAGTGCGCGCTTCTGCCGGTTGATTTGTGCCCCCCGCTCGTTGCGGTGAGGGCTTGGAAAGCGGTCATTCCGCGGCCACGGCCGGCTCGGCTTCACCATGCGCGGCCAAGAATTTTTCCGCTTCCAGCGCGGCAATGCAGCCCATGCCGGCGGCAGTGACCGCTTGGCGGAAAATATCGTCGGTGATGTCGCCGGCGGCATAGACGCCAGGCACGGAGGTCGCAGTCGAGTTCGGCGCCGTTTCCACATAGCCGGATGGCTTCAGTTTGAGCTGCCCGACCACCAATTCGGTGGCGGGCGAATGCCCAATCGCGATGAACACGCCGTCGACGTTTTTTTCGGTGAGGGCACCGGTCTTGATGTTGCGCAGCGTGATGCTGCGCACCTTGAGTGGATTGTCGTCGCCGCGCACGTCTTCCAACACGCTGTCCCAAACCACGCTGATCTTGGGATTCTTCTTCAGCCGCTCCTGTAAGATTTTCTCCGCGCGGAAACTGTCGCGCCGGTGCACGATCGTGACTTTGGAGGCAAAGTTGGTGAGGAACAGCGCTTCCTCCACGGCCGTGTTGCCGCCGCCGATTACCACCACTTCCTTGTCGCGGTAGAAAAAGCCGTCGCAGGTAGCGCAGGCGGAGACGCCATAGCCCTTGAATTTCTGCTCCGAGGGCAAATCGAGCCAGCGCGCCTGCGCCCCGGTAGCGAGGATCAGCGTGTCGGCCATGTAGACATCGCCGGAATCGGTTTCGAGCCGGAAGGGGCGTTTGGACAGATCCGCCTTGTTGACGTGGTCGGTGACGATCCGGGTGCCTACATGCTCCGCCTGCTTCTGCATCTGCTCCATCAGCCAGGGGCCCTGGATGACGTCGGCGAAGCCGGGATAATTCTCCACGTCCGTGGTGATGGTGAGCTGTCCTCCGGGCTGGAAGCCCTGGATCAGGATCGGTTGCAGCATGGCGCGGGCGGCATAGATCGCGGCGGTATAACCCGCTGGGCCGGAGCCGATAATGACAAGCTTGCCGTGAATGCTGGCCATGAAATGGGGTTCCTGGGGGAGCGCGGGGCGCCCAAATCGTGCCGCCGGCGTCCCGTTCGTTGGACGGGAATCTAATCCATCTTCCGAGCTATGCAAGATACGCAACCCGGTGGGGCGGGCTTTGGATCCACCTCGCGCAATAATGTTTCGTGGCGCTGGATTTCGCGATATGGATGAGACGGATTTCTCTGGGGGAGCGCCCGTGACCCGTCGTCTCGATGCCATCGACTGGCAGATCCTTGCTGAGCTGCAGGCGGACGGCCGCATGACGAATGTGGAGCTGGCGCGCCGAGTCGGCATCTCCGCGCCTCCCTGCCTGCGCCGTGTGCGCGTGCTGGAAGAAGCCGGTTACATCAAGGGCTATCGCGGACTGCTGGACGAAAGGCTGCTCGGCTTCGAAGTCGCGGTCTTCGCCATGGTGCATCTGTCAAGTCAGGCTGAAGCGGACCTCGTTGCCTTCGAGCGTTTCGTGCAGGCGCAGCCGCTGGTCCGCGAATGCTGGATGCTGTCGGGTGAGATTGATTTTATCCTCAAATGTGTGGCGCCCGACCTGAAAACTTTTCAGGCTTTCGTCGCCGAGCTTACCTCCGCGGCGAATGTGCGCAACGTGAAGACCTCGCTGACGCTGCGCAACTCGAAAGACGCGGCGATGGTACCGCTGGAACTGAAACGATGAGCGGATTCAAAAGTCCGGCGCTGAAAGGGGTGACGGGCATCAAGCCGGTCAAGCCGCGGCGCGTGCAGCCGAGCGGCATCCTGCATTTCACGCTCAGCGTGACGGACCTGGAGCGTTCGCGGCGTTTCTACGAGGATATCGTGGGCGCCACCTATTGGCGGCAAAACGAGAGCACCGTTTTCATGCGCTGCGGCGAGCAGTATTTTGTGCTGTCGAAACCCCGCACCAACGATCATGTTCCGCCCAACAAGGGGAGGGAGATCCTGCTGCACCACGCCTTCTTCGTGCAGGGAGAGGATTTCGATGCGGCGGTGGCGCATCTGGAGGCCAACGGCGTTGAGGTGCTGCTATACGAGGACAAGGGCCACCGCAGCTTCACCGGGCGGCATCTGTATTTCCACGATCCCGACGGTAATGCCATCGAGTTCATTGATTTCCAGGGCGTCGGGGACGTCGACGCGCCGGGATACCAGGGCCGCTACCACCGGCAGCAAGCGAAGGCCTAACCTTCAGGTCATCTCATGGCTGAGCGGCGTCTCGCGCACCGCATCGACGCTCCACGGCCCCGGCCCGGCGAAGAAGAAATAGAGGAAGACGAAAGCAGTAGATCACCGCTTCATTACCGCCGTTGAGCAGCGGGATGAAGCCTTTCGGCAAATGCGCGATGAAATAGGCCGCCGCCATTTCGCCCGAGAGGATAAAGGCAACCGGCCGGGTGAACAGCCCGATCAACAACAGCAAGCCGCCGATCAGCTCGAGCAGACCGGACAGACCATAGAGCGAGAAGATTTGAACCCCCTGGAACATCTGCACATGGGGAAAGCCGAGAATTTTGGCGGCGCCGTATTGCATCAGCAGCAGCGCCGCGATGATTCGCAGGACGCTCAGCACCTGCGGCGCAAAACGCGTCAGGGAGTCAGTATACATGAAGCTCTCCTACCGCGGGGCGAAGGCTTCAATTCAATTCGCTTTTCAGGGCAGCCGCAAGCCGTCATCGCCGGGTCTGGCCCGGCAATCCATCAAACTGACATTTCCAATGAAAGCGCAGTGCTGCGATCAATCGTCGGCCGATTTCCGGCGCCACGCATCGATGCTCCAGGCGCCGCCGCCGGCTGCCGCCAGATAGAGGAAGATGAAGCAGAATAGTACCGCGGGCTCGCCTCCGTTTGTCAGCGGGAAGAAACCGCGCGGCGCGTGTCCGATGAAATAGGCAAAGGCCAATTCACCGGAGAGGATGAAAGCCACCGGCCGCGTGAACAGCCCCAGCACCAGCAGGATCCCGCCGACCAGTTCGATCATCCCCGCAACGCCGCTCAGCGAGAACAGCTGCAGATTATCGAACATCGCGACGTGCGGAATCTTGAAAAACTTCGCAGTCGGGTGCTGCAGCAACAGCAGACCGGTCATCACGCGCAATACGCTGAGAAGGTAGGGGGAAAAGAATTGCGGGTTCATGATTGCCTTCTTGCGAGGCGGCGCGGCGAAGCGCCGCGCCTTACCGCCACTCGATCTTCTTCACCTCATAGGCCTTGGCGCCGCCAGGCGTGACCACCTCGACCTGCGCGCCCTTGGCCTTGCCGATCAGCGCCCGCGCGAGCGGAGAGGTGATGGAGATCTTACCCTCCTTCGCGTCAGCTTCCGGCTCGCCCACGATCTGCCAGACCTGCTTTTTTTCGGTGTCCTCGTCTACCAGTGTCACGGTGGCGCCAAACTTGATGGTATCCCCGGAGAGCTTGCTGACATCGATCACATCGGCGCGCGCAAGCTTGTCCTCAAGCTCGGCGATGCGGCCTTCGTTATGCGACTGCTGCTCCTTGGCGGCGTGATATTCGGCGTTCTCCGACAGATCGCCGTGCGTGCGCGCATCGGTAATCTGTTGAATGATACGCGGCCGTTCCACCTGCTGGCGGTGCTTGAGTTCTCGTTCCAGCGCGGCATAGCCCGCATCGGTCATTGGAATTTTTTCGATCAACTTTCGGTCCTCCGGACGACCCGACCCGCGTCGCACGGGCGCAGACGAAGTCGGCCATATTGCTTCTAGTCTCTGCATTCCACGACTCCACGGTATTCGTTGGAGTCGTATACAAGCGGCAAAGCAAAAAGTTCCGACCGCCGCGCGGAAAACGCTCCGGGCCGCGATCGTGGAACTCTCTGCCAACTCACGCCGTGGCTTTGCGGAGCGGTTAAATCCGCCCTCAATTCAGGTCGGTAAAATAACTTTGCAGCGCGCGTACCTCGAGGTCGCCCCCGAGATAGGCTTTGAGGCCCCGCGCCGCGGCTACGGCACCGGAAAGAGTGGTGTAGTACGGCACTTTATGCAAGAGGGCCGCCCGCCGCAGGGACTTGGAATCCGCCAGCGACGTCGCCCCCTCGGTAGTATTGAAAACAAGCTGGACCTGGCCGTTGGTGATGGCGTCGACGATATGCGGGCGGCCTTCCGCTACCTTGTTGACCTTTTCCGCCTCGATGCCGCTGTCCACCAGGAAACGCTGGGTTCCAGAGGTGGCGATCACCCTAAAACCGAGCTTGGCCAGCAGCCGGATCGTATCCAGGATGCGCGGCTTGTCGGTGTCGCGCACCGAAACAAAGACGGTACCCGAGCGCGGCAGCCGCGAGCCGCCGCCGATCTGGCTCTTGGCGAAAGCGATCTCGAAGGAACTGTCGAGCCCCATCACCTCGCCGGTGGATTTCATTTCCGGGCCGAGCACGGTGTCGACGCCGGGGAAGCGCGCGAAGGGAAATACCGCTTCCTTCACGCCGATATGGTCGTAATGCGCCGGCTTTAGCTTAAAGCTCGCCAATGTCTCGCCCGCCATCACGCGCGCGGCAATCTTCGCCACCGGAAGGCCGGTGACCTTGGCGACGAAAGGCACCGTGCGCGAGGCGCGCGGATTGACCTCCAGTACATAGATGTCACCGTTCTTGATGGCGTATTGCACGTTCATCAGGCCGCCGACGTTGAGCGCCAGCGCCAGCGCGCGGGTCTGCCGCTCCAGCTCGGCGATGGTGTCGGCGGACAAGGAATGCGGTGGCAGCGAGCAGGCGCTGTCGCCGGAATGAATGCCCGCCTCCTCGATATGCTCCATGATGCCGACGACATAGGTATCCTTGCCGTCGCACAGGCAATCGACGTCGACCTCGATGGCGTCGGACAGGTAGCGGTCGAGCAGCAGCGGGCGCTTGTCGGAGACAACCAGTTCCGACGGCCCGTGCAAGGTGACGGCAAGCCGCTGCAGATAGCGGTCGAGCTGCGGCCCGTCATAGACAATTTCCATCGCGCGGCCGCCTAATACATAGGATGGCCTGATCACGATCGGATAGCCGATTGCTTCAGCGCTGGCGCGTGCGGCTTTGCCGCTGGTGGCGATGGCGTTCTGCGGCTGCCGGAGCTTCAGCTTGTTGAGCAATTGCTTGAAGCGGTCGCGGTCCTCCGCCAGGTCGATGGCGTCCGGCGAGGTGCCGAGGATCGGCACCTTGGCTTGCTCCAACGCTTCCGCGAGCTTCAGCGGCGTCTGTCCGCCGAACTGCACGATCACACCATGTAGCGTTCCTTTGCTGCGCTCGGTATTGAGGATCTCCAGCACGTCTTCGGCGGTGAGCGGCTCGAAATAGAGGCGATCCGAGGTGTCGTAGTCGGTCGACACTGTTTCGGGATTGCAGTTGATCATGATGGCTTCATAGCCAGCTTCCTTCAGCGCGAAGGCGGCGTGGCAGCAGCAATAATCGAACTCGATGCCCTGGCCGATGCGGTTGGGACCGCCGCCGAGGATGACGACCTTCTTGCGGTCCGAGGGCGCGGCCTCGTCAGCCGCGACTCCGGCAAACGGCGACTCGTAGGTGGAATACATGTAAGCCGTGGGCGAGGCGAATTCGGCGGCGCAGGTGTCGATGCGCTTGAATACCGGCCGAACGCCGAGCTTCTGGCGCTGCTTCTTCACCTCAGCAGCGGGGACCCCGGTCAGTTTGGCTAGCCGCGCGTCGGAAAAACCCATGGACTTGAGCTTGCGGAAGGCGCCCGGGGTTGCAGGCAGGCCCTTCTGCTTGATCTGTGCTTCCATTTCGATAATGCCGCGGATCTCGCTGATGAACCACGGATCGATCTTGCAGGCGGTGTGGATCAGCTCGTCATCGGCGCCTTGCCGTATCGCCTGCGCGACATTGAGCAGACGGTCCGGCGTCGGCGTGCCGAGCGCAGCGCGGATGGCGTTCTTGTCCTCGCCGCGGCGCAGCGGCACATCCGGGTCCAGCCCTGGGATGACCACCTCGTCGAAGCCGCTGAGACCGGTTTCCAGCGAGCGCAGCGCCTTCTGCAAAAACTCCTGAAAGGTGCGGCCGATCGCCATGGCTTCGCCGACCGACTTCATCGAGGTGGTCAGCACCGGATCGGCGCCGGGAAATTTCTCGAAGGCGAAGCGCGGAATTTTTGTGACCACATAGTCGATGGTCGGCTCGAACGAGGCCGGGGTAGCGCCCCCAGTTATATCATTGGCAATTTCGTCCAGCGTGTAACCGACCGCGAGCTTGGCGGCGACCTTGGCGATCGGAAAGCCCGTGGCCTTCGACGCCAGCGCGGAGGAGCGCGAGACGCGGGGATTCATTTCGATGACGACCAGGCGGCCGTCTGCGGGATTCACCGCGAACTGCACGTTGGAGCCGCCGGTCTCCACCCCGATCTCGCGCAACACCGCAATCGAGGCGTCGCGCATGATCTGATATTCTTTGTCCGTCAGCGTCAGCGCGGGCGCCACCGTAATCGAGTCGCCGGTATGCACGCCCATCGGATCGATATTCTCGATCGAGCAGATGATGATGCAGTTGTCGTTTTTGTCGCGGACAACCTCCATCTCGAATTCTTTCCAGCCGATTACTGATTCCTCGATCAGCACCTCGCTGGTGGGTGAAGCGTCGATGCCGCGCTCGACGATCTCGAGGAACTCCGCCTTGTTGTAGGCGATGCCGCCGCCGGTGCCGCCGAGCGTGAAGGACGGGCGAATGATGGCGGGCAGCCCGATGTCCTCGAGCGCTTCCAGGGCCTGCGGAATGGTCTTGATCTGGTGCGAGCGCGGCGTTTCCAGGCCGATGCGCGTCATCGCCTCGCGGAACAGCTTGCGGTCTTCCGCCTTGTCGATGGCTTCCGCGGTGGCGCCGATCATCTTGACGTTGAACTGCTCCAGCGTGCCCTGCTTCTTCAGCGACAGCGCGCAGTTGAGGGCGGTCTGCCCGCCCATGGTGGGCAGGAGCGCGTCGGGCCGTTCCTTCTCAATGATCTTTGCGACGATCTCCGGTGTGATCGGCTCGATATAGGTCGCGTGCGCGAGATCCGGGTCGGTCATGATTGTCGCCGGATTCGAGTTCACCAGGATGATCCGGTAGCCCTCGTCCTTCAGCGCCTTGCAGGCCTGGGTGCCGGAATAATCGAATTCGCAGGCCTGCCCGATGACGATAGGGCCGGCGCCGATGATCAGGATCGATTTGATGTCGGTCCGTTTAGGCATTGGCTCCGCAATCTAATCCCGTCATGCCGGAGCTGCGCGGCGAACCAGGAATCCAGATGCGCGCACCGAGCTTTGTTCTGGATACCGGGTACGGCTACCGCCGTCCGGGACTGACGAGCACGCAATGCACACAAAAAAAGGGCGCGCTCCCGCGCGTCTTTCGGTCCGCGCCGACCGGGTTCGCCCCGCCCGCGCGAGGGCTGTTTAAACCAGAATCGGTCGGTGGAAGGGAGGGCTTGGGAAACCGGCTGCCGTGCCGGGCCCTCCCAGCCGTCGAGTAACCGGCTCAAGGGGCGGCTTCGTTTTTCTCAGGCTGCGTATTGTGCGACGCCGTTGCCAAAGGACCAATTCTCCTTTGCTACTTCCACCAAGGTGATGAAGACGTCTTCTTTCCGAAGGCCAAGGCGAGCGTTCAGCTCTTGCGCCACTTCTTGGTAAAACGCCTTTTTCATTTCTACGCTACGTCCCTGGTTGAGAAAGACTTGGATAAGGACGCAATCCTTAGACCGCTCTATGCCGAGATAGTTGGGATCGAAAACGACTTCGTCGGCAGCATGCTCCGTGATGACCATAAAACGATCGTCCTTGGGAACGTTGATGACCTTGACCATAGCATCGTAGACGGTGTCTCCGATCATCTTACTGTAACCAGCAGGCTTTCCCTGCGCGAAGTCGATTTTGACGAGTGGCATGAGCTTTCCTTTCGGGTTGATACCCACGATTGGCAAATGGTCAGGTTGTTTTCAGACCTTCAATCCGCTCTACGAGGCGGTGAATAGAGCGGACGTCGGTAACGGATTCGACTTGGCTTTGAACAGCGTCCCACCGAGGCAATGCCCGCTTGATCGCGGCTCGACCTGCACGAGTCACACGCACGAGGCGTTCGCGCTGATCCTTGCCACCCACAATATTTACTAGCCGACGACGCTGCAGTGGATTGAGATTGCGCCCCATTGTCGACCGGTCGAGAGCTGCGGCCGCCGCCAAGGCTGTGATCGTCAGCGGCCCGTTTCGATCGAGAACGCGAAGCACCGAGAATTGGGTGACCCTAAGACCCGTCGGCGAAAGTGCCGCATCGTAAAGCGATGTTATAGCGCGTGTAGCGCGCCGCAATGTTGTGCAGGAGCAAGGGCCGAGGTCGCTCATATTACGGGTATATACCCGTAATCGACGCCATGCAACCGGGCGCGCCAACAAGCAACGCCCTGTAGGGGCTCCCGGCCCGATCGTCGAATTCCGAGTTTGCCAGGAGGGTGCGCAACTTTGCCGGGGGAAAGTCGTTATGCCTGCTGTGCAGCCCGGGATTCCCATGCCGACTATGCCAAAATCCGCCCGCCGTGACATTCCGAGATTGGCCTTGAGCCTGATCTTGGCGAAGCTCGCGGCGGCTGCCTTGGGCGTCAAAAAAACTTCGCGCCGCGAGCATCCGCATGAGTCCAAGCGCAAATCCGTCCAGCCGGCAGCGAAATCGAAGGCCGTGGCCGGGACGCTGGACAAACAGCCGACCTGGCGAGACTGGAAGGAAATCGCCAAGCGTGTCTTCAAGGCGCTGGGCGATGACCGGCTCATCGCGGTCGCCGCGGGCATCGTCTTCTATGGCCTGCTCGCCTTCTTCCCCGCCATCACCGCGCTGGTATCGATCTATGGCCTGATGGCCGATCCATCGACCATTCGCGAGCACATGTCGCTTGCTTCAGGCATTTTGCCCGCCGGCGGTTTTGACATCATGCGTGAGCAGGTGGATCGCATTCTCGCCAAGGGCGGTGGACAATTAAGCTTTGCTTTCGTGTTCGGCATCTCGCTGGCGATCTGGAGCGCCAATGCAGGCATGAAAGCGATGATCGACGCCCTCAACGTCATCTATAACGTCCCGGAGCAGCGCAATTTCATCCAGCTCAACGCGGTATCTTTGGCGCTCACCGTCGGCGGTATCGCCATACTGCTGCTCGCGATCGGCTGCGTGGTGCTATTCCCCTTGCTGCTGTCGCTGTTCGGCCTAGGCGGCTTGAGCGACAGCTTCACACCGCTGTTGCGCTGGCCGATCCTGTTCTCCGGTGTGCTGCTCGCGCTCGCGGTGCTCTATCGCTTCGGTCCGAGCCCGCATGGCGCGCGCTGGCGCTGGATCACGCCCGGCTCAGCGCTGGCGACAACGCTTTGGATCATCGGCTCCGCGGCGCTGTCCTATTACCTGGCGAATTTCGGGAATTACGACGCCACCTACGGCTCGCTCGGCGCCGCGATCGGGTTCATGATGTGGATGTGGATGTCGTCCGTCGTGATCCTGCTCGGCGCGCAGCTCAATGACACGCTCGATAACTGGAAGGACAAGCCCGACCAGCCCATGCAAGAGGAATCGAAACAGCCCCGGCCGGTCTGACTTGCGGCGACCGGCCGACACGCGCCGACATTAGCGCGGGCGGGCGAGAAAGGTCATGCGCGCTTGGCTGTGGCCGATATTTTTCTGCGCGCGGTCGACGCGAAAGCCCGCGGCTTCGAGCTTCTTTCCCATCGCTACTTCGTCGTACAGCGTCAGACCCAGCTGGGCGCGTAGCTTGGGATAATCCGAAAAGGTCGTGCGCACGAGTCCCGTGAAGGCCGCGATCAGGAATCCGTTTGCCGCCGCGAAGCGCAGCAGTGCCATGGCGTCAGTGACCGGCGAGACATATGGCGGGATCACGTCGCCCAGCACGAACAGGCCGCCTGGTTTCAGCAACCGCTTGAACTGCGCGAACAGCGCATCGGTTTCCTTCTGGCTGAGATATTGCGCGACCGAATGCATGACGATGAGATCGAGCGAGCCGTCCGGCAGGGCGGCGACTTGTTCCGGCGACTTCACCTCGATGTTGTTTGCGGAGGAAAATCGTGCAGCGAGATGCTCGCGCACATTCGGGGCCGCTTCGCATAGGATCAGCCGTCCAGCTTTGGCGGCGACGCGATCGGCATGCACGGCCTCGCCGCAGCCATAGTCGAGCACGGCCGTGCCGGGGGTCACATAGCCGCTGACGTCGTCGGCAATGCCGCGATAATGCACGTCGCGATGGCGCGCATTCACATAGATCGGATGGTCAGAATTCCAGAAGGAGATCCAATCGGCCATCAACAAACCTCTGTTGCCGAACCTCTCCCGCGGGGGAAGCGGTGAAAAAGAAGTTACTTCCGCCACAGCTCCAGCAGCGGACCATTCTCGCCGTGGACCGGATCGGACTTTGGCAGCGGCACTTTCGGAATCGATTGCAGCGCCTTGGCGTGCTCGGCCCTGCTGCCGCGGCAGAGATCGTAGCGGCCGTCGGGCGGATAGGCCCCGATCACCACCAGGTCCGGGCTCACCCACAAGCCGTGATGTCCGGTGCCGGCGGGCAGCAGCGCCACGTCGCCCGCGCCGATCTCGAGCTCCTGCCCCTGATCGCCGCCGAAGCGCACTGTCGCGCGGCCGCGCGCGATCCCGAGCGCTTCATGGGTCTGCGAGTGATAATGCACGAAAGGATAGATGCCGTTGCGCCACATGCCGCCCCAGCCATTGCGGTTGAATAATGTTTCGATCGCGCCCGCCGGGTCGCGCGTGCCGCCAAGGTCGAGGGCGCCGCGGTAATAGAGCAGCGGCAGCCGTGTGTTGTTGGGCACGACGCCATCATCATGGAACATGAAAGCCAGCGGCTCGACGGGCTTGGCCGGACAGCGCTTGGTCGCGCGCGCAGTCATCAGGCTGCCTGTTTGCGCTTTCGCATCAGTTCGACAAAGCGGGTGAAGAGATAATGGCTGTCGCGCGGGCCGGGCGAGGCTTCGGGATGATATTGCACCGAGAATACCGGCTTGTCTTTCAGCGCGAGCCCGCAGTTGGAGCCGTCAAACAGCGAGATATGCGTTTGCTCGACATTCTTCGGTAGTGAATCCCGGTCCACCGCGAAACCGTGATTCATCGAGGTAATCTCGACCTTGCCGGTGGTGAGATCCTTTACCGGATGATTCGCGCCGTGATGCCCCTGATGCATCTTCATGGTGCGCCCGCCAAGTGCGATGCCCAGCATCTGGTGACCGAGGCAGATGCCGAAGGTTGGCACGCTCTGCTTGATCACTTCGCGGATGACCGGCACGGCGTATTTGCCGGTTTCGGCCGGATCGCCCGGACCGTTGGAGAGGAACACGCCATCCGGCTTGAGCGCCATGATCTCTTCGGCCGAGGTCTTGGCCGGCACCACCGTCACTTTGCAGCCGACGCTTGCGAGAAGGCGCAGGATGTTGCGCTTGATGCCGTAATCGATCGCGACGACATGAAATTCGGGGTTTTCCTGACGGCCATAGCCCTTGCCCCATTCCCACGGCGTCTCGTCCCAGGAGAAACGCTGTCCGCTGGTGACCATCGGCACCAGGTCCATGCCGACGAGCCCGGGCCATTCGCGCGCTTCTTTCTTCAGCGTGTCGAGATCGAATTTCCCGCTGGGTTCATGCGCGATCACGGCGTTGGGCATGCCCTTTTCGCGGATCAGCCGCGTCAGCGCACGCGTATCGAGGCCGGAGAGTCCGATGATCCCGCGCGCGCGCAGCCATTCGTCGAGGTGGCGGGTATTGCGGTAATTCGATGGATCGGTAATCGCGGTATGCAGCACCACCCCGCGCGCGCCGCTCGCCGCCATGTTGGCGGATTCGATGTCCTCGATATTGGTGCCGACATTGCCGATATGGGTGAAGGTGAAGGTGATGATCTGCCCGGCATAGGACGGATCGGTGAGGATCTCCTGATAGCCGGTCATCGCGGTATTGAAGCAGACCTCACCCACGGCATGTCCGGTGGCGCCGAGCCCGAAACCTTCCAGCACCGTGCCGTCCGCGAGCACGAGCAGGGCGGTGGCTTTCGGCTCCGTCCAAGTGTCGGCTGGATTCGCTTGTGTCTGGGTCATGGCGCTCTTAGTTGCTTATTATGTATTCGATGGCAAGGACGTGTTTTGCATGCTTGAGCCCCACCCCAACCACCCCTTTCTCGGGGCGGAACGTGCAGGGGGTCAGCCCATTTTTGGAAGGACATATAGTGCTGCGCGACCAGATCAATGACGCCTTGAAAGAGGCGATGAAAGCAAAGAACGAGCGGGCGGTCTCCACGCTGCGGATGATCAATTCGACGCTGAAGAATGCCGATATCGAGGCACGTGGCGCGGGCAAGCAGCCGCTTGGCGATCCCGAGGTGCTGTCGCTGCTGCAGAAAATGATCAAGCAGCGGCAGGAATTGGTCGAGCTTTACAAGCAGGGCGGCCGCGCCGACCTGGTGCGGCAGGAAGAGGAAGAAATCGGGATCATCTCGGCCTACCTGCCGAAACAGATGTCTGAGCCAGAAATGAAGGCCGCCATCGAGGCGGCGGTGAAGGAAACCGGCGCCGCAGGCATGAAGGACATGGGCAAGGTGATCGGCATCCTTCGCGGTAAATATGCCGGGCAGATGGACATGGCCCGCGCCAGCGCGATGGTGAAGGCGCAGCTCGCGGGGTGATCAATTTCACCCTCCGCGGGGACGAGCGGGTGTTTGGTCTAATTCGCCGCCTTAATCCCGGCGCGGTGGAAGATCGGCGGCCAGCGCTCTATCTCCTCATGCAGGAATTTGGCGAATTCCTCCGGGCTCGTTCCACGCGGGGCCAGTCCGATCTTCACCAGGCCTGCGGCCACCTCCGGGCGTTTGAGCGCAGTGTTGAAGTGCTGGCTGAGCTTCTGCACGATGTCTTTCGGCGTGCCGGTGGGCGCCAAGAGGCCGAACCAGGCGCCGCCGTCGAGCTCCGGAATCGGCAGGCCCGCCTCCGCGAAGGTCGGCACATTCGGTAAGGTCTCGATCCGTTTCGGCGCCGCCACCGCCAATGCGCGCACGTCGCCGTTGTCGATATTGCCCTTGGTCAATGGCGTGCCAAAATTCAGGCCGACATTTCCAGCGATCACGTCCTGCAAAGCCGGCGCCCCGCCACGATAGGGCACATGACGAATCGGAATTCCGCTCCTGGAACTGAACAGTTCGCCGGCGATATGCGGCAGGGTTCCGGCGCCGCCGGATGAAAAGGTCAGATCCTTTGCGTCCTTATATTTGGTCAAAAATTCTCCCAGTGCGCCGACCCCAAGTTTCGGGCTGGCGAGCAACACCAGCGGCGCGGTTACCACGAGCGTGATCGGCGTGAAGTCGCGCTCTGCATCGTAATCGACCGGTTTGAGAATTTTGTCGACCGCGATGCCGACTGTCGCCATCAGAATGGTGTAGCCATCCGCGGGAGCTTTAGCGACCGCCATGGTGCCGAGCGTGATGCCGGCGCCGCTTTTGTTCACCACAATGATCTGGGTGCCAAGAGTTTCGCCCGCGTGTTGCGCCAACAGCCGGGCGGCGACGTCGGTTGTCGAGCCGGGCGCTAGCGGCACCACCAATTCGATCGGACGATTGGGAAAATTTTGCGCCAGTGCGGCGGGCGCGGCCAGTAACGAACCGCAGAAGGCGATGCAAACGAAGAGGGCTTTGTGCATGTTACCTCGCACGTTCACGTGGCCCGAGTATAGCGGAGCCGCGTGCGCTGGACAGGTGATCGGAAGTCTAGAGCGCCGTCAGGCCGGCAAAATAGGCAGCGAGATAGGCTACGCCGCCGCCGACCAACACGACCCCGGGATGCAGCTTCGGCGCCAGCACGAAAATCACGCTGGCGACGCCAACCACGATCCACGATACCAGCCCGGTTTCCGCCAGCCGCAGCAGCACGACGACCGCGCCGCCCACGATGCCGGCGGCGACCGGACGTAGCCCAGTCTCGATTGCAGTATGCCATTCGGTACCGCGATACTTGTTCCAGACGCGCGCGGCGAAAAAGCAGCCGATGCAGGCCGGCACGAACAGCGCGAGGGTAGCGACCAGCGCGCCTGCAAGGCCGGCCACCTTCCAGCCAATCAAGGTGGTGATCATCGACCCGGGCCCGGGCGTGACGCGGGCGATGGCGAACATCTCCAGAAATTCGCGCGCGCTGAGCCATTGATAGACATCGACGGTCTGGTGCTGCAGCGGGGCATAGATGCCGGAGGCGCCGCCGATCGCCACCAGCGAGAGGGGGGCGATAACGACGATCAGCGCGAGAAGATCGTCACGCATCGGCTTTCGGCTTTCTCGGCCAGGAGACCGCGATGCTGATTGGCGCCATCACCAGCACCACCGGAACGAGCGGCCAGCGCAGGAAGCCGATTGCAACGAAAATTGCCAGCATGATCAGCGCCGACAACACGCCGGTTGCCGCTTTACGCGCCGCAAGGTAGCCGAGCCGCACCAGCATGCCGATGGCGGCGGCAGCGATGCCGGCAACCGCGGCCTGGAAACCCGGCACCTGTAGCAAATACTGGTAGGCAAGGGCGGCGCCGATCACCACGACGAATGGGCCGCTCAGCAACGCCAGCAGCGCGACAACCGCGCCCGGCGCACCGCGCAGGTGCTGGCCGATATAGACCGCAAGGTTGCTGGAATTCACTCCGGGAAGCACGTGGGTGAGGCTGTAGCCCGAGAAGAACTGATCGTCGGTCATCCAGCCGCGGATATTGACGACCTCGCGGTGCAGCCAGGCGCTTACGCCGCCGCCGAAGCTGAACAGGCCGACCCAGAAAAATGTGCGGTAAAGCTGGAGGAGAGGGACATGCGGCGTAACGTGAGGGGGACGTGAGTCCAGCGGAGGGTTTTCAGGCAACGCCATGCCTGCGGCCTACGATGATCGGGCGGATGAGGCAAGTGTTCGCGAATGCGCAGCAGGAATAACGCGCGATGACGCATTTCTTCTCCCTCTCCCCACCGATCTCGGGTTTACCCGAGATCGGCACTCGTGAGTGCACCATTGCACCCCGACCTCTCGTTACACAGGTCGGGGCTGCCCAACTTGTGGGGTTCGGGCGCTGGAAAGTCTATAACCCCTTACCCGGCTCGCTTCGCTCGCCACCTCTCCCCAAGGGGGAGGGAAGTTGCCTGTGAATAACTTGGACAAAGCGCGCTAATCCCGGCCTTTCCGCGCCTTGCCCTATAATGACACCGATTCCCCTCTAGGGTGCGAATCAGCATGGGCTTTCCGTCGCAATTTTTGGACGAACTGCGCGCCCGGCTTCCGGTATCGGAAGTCGCGGGTAAACGCGTGAAGCTGAAAAAGGCTGGCCGGGAGTGGAAAGGCCTGTCCCCCTTCAACAAGGAGAAGACACCCTCCTTTACAGTCAACGACCAGAAGGGCTTCTACAAGGATTTCTCCTCCGGCAAGCACGGCGACATCTTCACCTTCGTGATGGAAACGGAAGGGCTGAGCTTTCCGGAAGCGGTAGAGCGGCTCGCCGGCATGGCCGGGCTTCCGATGCCGGTCACCTCGAAGGACGCGGAGATACGCGAAGAGCGCCGCAAGACGCTGCATGACGTGATGGAGATCGCGGCCAAATTCTTCCAGGCCACGCTCTCCACCCGCGCGGGCGCCAAGGCGCGCGGCTATCTCGCCGACCGCGGCATGGATCCCGGCACGCAATTGCGCTTCCGCATCGGCTATGCGCCGGGCGAACGCTTCGCGCTGAAGGAGCATCTCGGCAGCCACGGCATTTCGGTGCCGGACATGATCGAGGCGGGTCTTTTGATCGCGGGCGAGGACATCCCGGTGCCTTTCGACCGCTTCCGCGACCGTGTGATGTTTCCGATCACCGATCTGCGCGGGCGCGTGATCGCCTTCGGCGGGCGTGCGCTGGAGAGGGACGTGCAGGCGAAATATCTCAACTCGCCGGAGACCTCGCTCTTCCACAAAGGCAGCAATCTTTACAATTTGCCGGCCGCCCGCGCCGCGGCGCATCAGGGCGCGGCGATCGTGGTGGTCGAAGGCTATGTCGACGTGATCGCCATGGTGAGCGCGGGTTTTGAGGCGGCCGTCGCGCCGCTCGGCACCGCGCTGACGGAGGAGCAGCTGTCGCTGTTGTGGAAGATGAGCGATGAGCCGGTGCTTTGCTTCGATGGCGACAGCGCCGGCCGCAACGCCGCCTACCGCGCGGTCGATATCGCGCTGCCGCGATTGCAACCCGGCAAGAGTTTGAAATTTGCGCTTTTGCCGGACGGGCAGGATCCCGACGATCTGGTGCGTTCAGACGGGCGCGAGGCAGTAGCGGAAGTGATCGAGCAGGCGCGCCCGCTGGCGCAGATGCTGTGGATGCGCGAGACCGAAGCCGGCGCCTTTGATACGCCGGAGCGCAGAGCCGCGCTGGAAGCGCGCATCTCGCAAATCATTTCCGGGGTCGGCAACGAGACCGTGCGCAAATACTACCGGCAGGATTTTTCCGAGCGGCTGCGCGCGCTGTTCGGCCAGAATGAGATCCCGCGCGCGCGCCGCGCCGCAGCCGGCGGCGCCGGGGATGGCTGGCGGCAGGACCAGTGGCAGCCGCGGCCGGCGGGGCGGGGGTCCTTCTCAGGCCGAGGCGGGGCCAGCCGGCCCGGCCAGCCTTATCTCGTCGCCAGCCCGCAGCTTGCGACCAGCGCCATACACCGCGGCTACCGCACCGCGATCCCGCCGCGGGAAGCCTTGATTCTGCAGGCGGTGCTCAACCATCCCTGGTTGCTGCATGACCATCTGGAGGATCTTGGCCGAGTTGGAATTCCGCCACGCCGAGGCGGGGCGGCTGAAAGGCATATTGATCGATATTTATGCCCATGACGGCGGAATCGACGGCCCGCGCCTGCAGGCGGAAGCGGTCGCCCGGGGCGTCGGCGACTTGCTGGAACGGGTGGATAAGGCCATCACCACCAATTCGGTCTGGGCTCTGGCCCCGGAAACCGGTCCGGCGGACGTTTTATCGACGTGGAAACAGCTTGTTGCCTTGCATCGGCAGTGGCATTCCCTAATTAAGGAGTTGAAGGAAGCCGAGCTGGCCTTGGGCCGGGAAGCCTCCGAAGCCCATTATTCGTGGTTGCAGGACGTGAAGGCGCGGTTGGCCGGCATCGACGGAACCGAGGCGCTAATCGAAGGGTTCGGCCTATCATCGGGCCGTCCGGCGCGGACATTTTGAGCCCGTCGCCGGTTTGCCTTGCCCGTAGGGCAGGGAGGTGAAATAGGCTCTTGCCGATTGCCAGAAGTACCGGAATAAGAAGGTTAATCGGAGTTTAACGGGGCATCGCCCATAAGTGTCGTGATGCCGATTCGGGCGGGCCGCCGCCATATTTTCGTTGATTTCCGCGGGCCGCGACTACAGCCGGTCTGATGGCCAGGAGAAATGAATGGCGACCAAGGCAAAAGCAAAAGAAACCGAAAAAGAGGCCGCGGAAAAAGAAACCCCGGATACGCCAGAAGGCGCGCCGCTGCTTGATCTGACGGATGCCGCCGTCCGCAAGATGATCAAGCTCGCCAAAAAGCGCGGCTATGTCACCTATGAGCAGCTCAATGCCGTCCTGCCGTCGGAGGAGGTGACCTCGGATAAGATCGAGGACATCTACGCGATGCTCAATGAGATGGGCATCAACACGGTGGAATCCGAGGAAGCGGAAACCGACGAAGAAGAGAAGGGCGAGGAGGCCGACGACGAGGAGACCGAAGGCGATCTGGTCGAAGCCACGCCGAAGCCGCTTGCCACCGTCGAGAAGAAAGAGCCGTCCGAGCGCACCGACGATCCCGTGCGCATGTATCTGCGCGAAATGGGCTCGGTCGAGCTGCTGTCGCGCGAGGGCGAAATCGCCATCGCCAAGCGCATCGAGGCTGGCCGCGAGGCAATGATCGCGGGCCTGTGCGAAAGTCCGCTCACCTTCCAGGCCATCATCATCTGGCGCGACGAGCTGAACGAAGGAAAAGTCTTCCTCCGCGACATCATCGACCTTGAAGCTACCTATGCCGGGCCCGACGCCAAGAATCAGATGGCGGCGAATGCGCCCGGTGAGCCCGGCGCCGAAGCCGTGCCCGGCGCGCCCGTTGGCGCCACGCCTTTCGTGCAGGCGCCCGCGACCCAGGCCGCACCGCCCGCCGGCAACGGATACAAGCCGGCGTCAGGCGCCGCCGAAGGCGATGTGCCGGCCGAAGGCGACATGGATGACGACGAGTTCGAGAATTCGATGTCGCTTGCAGCCATCGAAGCCGAGCTGAAGCCGAAGGTGCTGGAGACTTTCGACACGATTGCCAGCGAATTCAAACGGCTGCGTCGGCTGCAGGACCAAGACATCGAGAAGCGGCTCAGCAACGAGAAGCTCACCCCGCATCAGGAGCGCAAATACAAGAAGCTCAAGGAAGATATCATCACCGAGGTGAAGTCGCTGCGGCTGAACCAGCACCGCATCGACGCGCTGGTCGATCAGCTCTACGACATCAATAGAAAGCTCGTCGGCTTCGAAGGCCGGCTGATGCGGCTGTCGGAAAGCTACGGCGTCTCGCGCGAGGATTTCCTGAAGAATTACCAGGGCTCCGAGCTCGATCCGCGCTGGCTCAACCGCGTTTCGAAACTGTCCGCCAAGGGCTGGAAGAACCTCGTCGCCAAGGACAAGGACAAGATCAAGGAGCTGCGCCACGAGATCCAGGCGCTCGCCGGCCTTACCGGGCTCGAGATCGGCGAGTTCCGCAAGATCGTGCATATGGTGCAGAAGGGCGAGCGCGAGGCTCGCCAGGCCAAGAAGGAAATGGTGGAGGCCAACCTGCGCCTCGTCATCTCCATCGCCAAGAAATACACCAACCGCGGTCTGCAATTCCTCGACCTGATCCAGGAAGGTAATATCGGCCTGATGAAGGCGGTCGATAAGTTCGAATACCGCCGCGGCTACAAGTTCTCGACCTATGCCACCTGGTGGATCCGGCAGGCGATCACCCGCAGCATTGCCGACCAGGCAAGAACCATCCGCATCCCGGTGCACATGATCGAGACGATCAACAAGATCGTGCGCACGTCGCGGCAGATGCTCAACGAAATCGGCCGCGAGCCGACCCCGGAGGAACTGGCCGAAAAGCTCGGCATGCCGCTGGAGAAGGTGCGCAAGGTTTTGAAGATCGCCAAGGAGCCGCTCTCGCTCGAGACCCCGATCGGCGACGAGGAAGATTCGCATCTCGGCGATTTCATCGAGGACAAGAACGCCATCTTGCCGATCGACGCGGCGATCCAGTCCAATCTGCGCGAGACCACGACGCGGGTTCTGGCCTCGCTCACCCCGCGCGAAGAACGCGTGCTGCGCATGCGCTTCGGCATCGGCATGAATACCGATCACACGCTGGAGGAAGTCGGCCAGCAGTTCTCGGTCACCCGCGAACGCATCCGGCAGATCGAGGCCAAGGCGCTCAGGAAACTGAAGCATCCTTCGCGCTCCCGCAAACTCAGGTCCTTCCTGGACAACTAAGCGCAAGCCTTTAGCCCCCGGACGGTGCGTGAGCGCCGATCCGGGGGTCAAGCATCCGAGCGTAGTCGCAAACTCCGTTCCTTCCTCGACCACTGAGTGTCATCTGATATTGGTTGCATCGCCGGGGGCTTCCCCGGCGATTTTGCTGTGGGGGGCGGTCTCTATCCGACGAGCAGCGCTGAAGGCTCCTGGCGACCTCATACATCGGCGTTAGGCTCCAGGCTGGTCGCTATGGTTTCCAAGCGGTGAACGATTTCGTTCATTTGCGCCGGACCCAAGGACAATTGCACCTCCTGAAATCTCTGACCATACTCACCAGCAACTACCACCGGTTTTTACTCTGCCTGTGCCGAGGGTGACCGCGATGCTGCTGGACATGGTGCGGCTGCTCGCCGAGACCAATGGGCTGCTGCTTGCCTTTTCGGCGCTGGTGTTCGATGTCCCCCGCTACACATTCTCGCTTGTTTCGCTTGCGCTTCTGGGCGCGCGCGGTTTGGGCAAACGCGATCAGCCGCCGGCGGACAACTGGGCCGTTAGCGTGATCATTCCCGCTTTCAACGGCGGGGTAGGCCTTGCACCCACCATTGCATCCCTGCACCGGCAGACGCTGAAGCCGCTGGAGATCATCGTCGTCGACGACGGTTCGACCGACGACACACGCGCGATAGCGCAGCGCGCCCGCGCGCAGGGCCTGATCGATGTGGTGATCTGCCATGGCACACGATGCGGCCGCAGCGCCGCGATCAACGAGGCCGCGCGCTTCGCCGGCGGAGACCTGCTCCTTACCGTCGATGCCGACACGGTTTTCGAGCCGACCGCGCTGGCGCAGCTTGCGGAGGCCTTTCGCGATCCGTGCGTCGCCGGCGCCAGCGGCAATATCGCAGTTTGCAATGACCAGGAATTGTTTTGGGCGGCGCTGCAGAATGTCGAATATCTGATGTCGATCAGTGCCGGACGATCCTTCCTCGACGTGGTCGATGCCATTGCCTGCTTGTCCGGCGCCAATTCAATGTATCGGCGCGATATCTTCCTGCAGCAGGGTGGCCTCGACGTCGGTCCGGGGGAGGATCTGGAGATTACGCTTCGCCTGCGCCGGCTGGGCTATGCCGTGCGTTTCGTGCCGGATGCCTGGGCGGAGACGGCAGTGCCGGTCTCCGGCGTGAGCCTGCTGCGCCAGCGCGCGCGCTGGGATCGCGACGCGCTGCGTATCCGCTTCATTATGTACGGGGAGCTGCGGCTATCGCATCCGTTCGAGCATCTGTCGGACACGCTGCAGCGGCTCGACTTCATCGTCTTCGATCTAATCCCGACGCTGAGCTTCCCGTTCTATATCGTCTATCTCCTCTTGCTGCTCGGTCCGGACGCAGGGCTGTTCCTCGCGGCGGTCTATCTGCTGCTGCTCTGGATTTCACTGTTCAATCTGGTTCTGGGGTTTGCCTTGTTCCACCGCTCCCCGGGACTCGCCGGTCTTGCCGCCTCGCTGATCTTTCCGCTTTACCAGGGCGTCTACCTCAAATGCGCGCGCTTCGTCTCCTATTCCTCGGAGATCGTCTTCGCCGCGTCGCGGCATGACGATTTCGTGCCGCCGCGTGTGCGTCAGGCGCTGCTTGGCCGTAGTTCGTAAGGAGCCGGCGGCATGCACGTCATGATTAAACGTCTCGACCCGCATGTTCCCGATCCGGTGGAGAGCCGCCGCCGCGCCGCCGGGCGGCTCGTGCGCATCAGCTACGGGATGCTTGTGTTCGGCGTGCTCGGATTCTTTGTCGTCTATTTCGGCGCACCTTTCGTCGTTCTCAGCGGGCCGGGAACCGTTTCCTCGCCGCGCCATGTGATTTCGCTGCCTTACACCGTGCAGGTCAGCCGCATGGACGTGGCGCCGGGCGCCGAGGTCCGCGCTGGCGAAGAGATTGGGCGGGTAAGTTCGCCGCAGAAGGACGGGATCGTGGCCACCTATATGCGCGCGCAGGCGGAGCTTGCCGGCCGCCAGGCTGAGCTGCGCATCAAGGCGCGGGTCGCCGGTGACTCGCTGGAGGCGGCGCGCTCCTATCTCGGGCTCACCGAGGAGACGGTGCAACGCATCGAGGCGCTGGCTTCGTCGAACATCAGCATGTCCTACCGGGTCGAAATCTTTCGCGAGCGCGCGCTCGCGCGCAAGACCGTGGTCGCGCAGGAGGCGGAAGTCGCCGAGGCGACCGTGCAACTGGCCGTCCTCGACCGGCTGGACCAGCAGCTGCGTGCCCGGCTTGACCAGGTGGAACTGGACTTCGCCGAGGGTCGGATTTTCGCGCCGATCGGCGGCATCGTTTCGACCAAGCTCGCGCGCGTCGGCCAGTCGCTGGTGGCAGGAAACGCCATCGCCGAGATTCTTGACTCGAGCGACGTTTTCGTCGACTGGCATATTCCCAATACGCGGCTGATCGATCCCGAGGTCGGCAATGGCGTTTTCGTCGTCTTCGGCAAGCGCCGCTTCGCTGGCAAGATCACGGAAATCCTGCCGGTCTCCGACATTTACGCCGGTGGGCAGCCGACCCTGACCCGCGAGCATCAGGCCACACAGATCGCGCGCATCCGCTTCGATCTGCACGCGGTACGGCCGGCGCTGAACTCCACCGTGTACGTTAAGATGTATTACACCGAAGCAGCCGCGCGCGTCGCCGCCACCCTGGCGTATCTGCTCGGGCTGGATTGAAGGGCAAGCTGCAATGCAGATCGATCTGACTGAGCGTCTGTGTCCCGGCTGCGGGGCCGAGGCGCTGGAATTCTTTGCCGTGCTGCATCACCTTCCCTGCGCCTATGTCGGCCCCGCCTATGACTTCCTAGTTGCCGCCGGCGGTTACGTCTGTCCGAAATGCCGGCGGGATATTCCCGCAGCCGCGCCCGATGGCGAGATTGTGGGAACGAGCGCCCGCTGCCGCCGCTGCCGTGTGGAGATTGTGGTATCGCCGTCCGCCCCGGCGATGCCCTGAAGCGCGCGCTGCCCCGCCATATACTTCCGCCGCAGTGGCCTATAATCCTTCTCCTGGATAACGAGGTATTGTGGCGGCCTGCGATGCTGCGTGTTCTTACCCTTCTGTTCACCGTCTGCGCGCTGCTCGTTCCCAGCCGCGCGCAGGACGACTTCTTCGCCAGCCGTCCCGCCTTCTCGCCCGGCGACCTGCCGGCGAAGTCCCATGCGCGCTGCGAGGAGCTTCGCGCCATGGCCGACGCCACGCCCGATCCCGGCTTCCGCATCGACCTTTCCCTTGTTGGCGCGCTGACCCTGGTTCGCACCGATGGCGCACTTTGGTATCTGGTGACGTGTTCGGACCTGCGCGTGATGTGCGTCACGTATGAATTGAACGACATGAAAGTGGGCGACCGCGTTTTCATGAAAGGCGCTTACCGCCGCATCGACCGCAACCACGCGGTGCTCGATCCCTGCCTCGCCAGCAGCGAGGCGAGCCTGGATAACTAGGCCGCGACCGGTCTTTCCACTTCCCGCAGGCATATTCTTTCATCGCCCGCCATGGCGTATAATTGAGCGGCCACACTCCCTCCGGAATTGGAGATGTCGTCATGGCCACTTATGTGATGTTCGGGAAATATTCGACCGAAGGCATGAAGGGTATCAGCGCCAAGCGTTCCGACGAGGCCAAGGCGTTGATCAAGAAGAACGGCGGCGAGCTGAAGGCGGCCTATGCGATGCTCGGCAGCACCGATCTGTTGCTGGTCGTCGATCTGCCGGATATCTCAAAGGCGCTCGCCACCTCAGCGGCGCTGGCGAAACTGACCGGCATCGCCTTCACCACTTCGCCTGCGGTCACGATCGACGAGTTCGACAAGCTGATGGGCTGACGGGCGACCGCGGGTCTGACCCGGAGACGGCGCTCAAGCACGCCGGCGCATCGGGGAAGCTTGCGGTGGCGCAACAGGTTTCGCCGGACCGCAACCCGACCGCGAACGATTCCGGCGCCCGCGTCTTAATATGGCGAGGTCATTGCCCGCCGTCACAACGGCGCCCGTCGCGGATAGCCAAAGGCCGAAAGGCCCGCGTTCAAAAGAGCGCTCGCGCGGATAGCCAAAGGCAGTGACCTCAATTTCCTTTTTTAAAGTGTCTGTGAAGCGCGGCTGAGTTGCCCGGCGAGGCCGCGCTTGGTTTCTGCAGGCCAAGTCGTGCGAACAAATGCAAAAAGGAGCCACGCCAGCCCAGCTGGCACGGCTCCTTTTCGGTATTCAGCTTTTGTTACTTAGCGCCAGCGGCAGTGGCGTTTGCCGACCCTATCGCGCCAGCAGACCCGTTTCGCTTGCGCATAATAGGGACGCGTCACGATGTTCGGGCCGCCGACCGTGGCGCCGATCACGCCGCCGACAATCGCGCCGGGCGGTCCTGCGACCACGGCGCCCGTGCCGGCCCCGATGGCGGCGCCTTCTACCGGTCCGGCCTGCACCGCGGCAGGCGCAGCCAGCAGCATGAGAGCAATCATTCCACCTTTAAATGCAGCGCGCATGAGATTTCTCCTGTTATAGCGAGTTCTCAAGAGGAGAACGCCCCGGCAGCAGGGACGTTCCTGCCATCATCGTGGCAAGAACGTGAACCGGCATTCATCGGACAAAAATGCATTGATCCGCTCGTCCCCGCGCAAGCGGGGACCCAGGGCCGCAGATGATCTGGATTCCCGCTGGCGCGGGAATGAGCGGAAGTTGCGCTAGCTCTTGCCGGCGTTGATCAGCTTCAGCCGTGCGGCCTGCGCGCATTCTTCCGTCACCTTGAAATAGCGCGTGACCGCCCGGGCGCCGAGTTCGAACGGCGAGGGCTCGCCGTCCTTGCGCGCGGCCATCATCTTGATCTTCGACACCGCGTTGTCGAATTCCGAGTGGTTGGTAAGCAGCACGGTCGCGCCCGCGTCGGCGGCAGCCTTGCCCATCTTGCGCTGCGAGGCGATGTAGATGTCGAAATGCGGCACGTCGTTGACGAAGTTGAAGGCGGTGCCGCCGTTATAGGCCACCGTCAGCGGCTTGCCCTTGTCCTTCACCTGGAAAATGAAGGAATAGGTGTCCGGCGTGTGGCCGGGCGTGGAGACGAGCGTCACGCTGGCGTCGCCGAGCGTGATGGTCTCACCGTCCTTGGCGATCATGTCGCGCGTGGGCTTGCCATTGGGAAAGCGGTGGACCGATTCCTCGACCAGCGCCCAGTCCTTCTCGCCCATCACGATGCGGGATTTGTATTTCTGCTGCATCAGCATCGCGCCGCCGACATGGTCGCCGTGGCCGTGGCTGATCAGGGTGTATTTCACATTCGCCGGATCGAGCCCGAGCTTGCTCAAGCCCGCCGCGATCTGCTCCTCGGACGCATAGTCATAGAGCGTGTCGATCAGGATGATGCCCTCGCTCGAGGTCAGCGCCCAGGCCGAATGGATCTTGCTGCCGACGAAATAAAGATTGTCGAACACTTTGGCCGGCTCGGTGGCCCAGACCTCGCGCGGCGGCGGCGGGGCCGGCGCGCGGTCGGGCCCGGGCGCGGTCTGCGGAGCGATGCAGATGCGCGCGAGCGTGCCGGTATAGTCGAAGCCGGCCGCCTGCTTCGCCGCGGCGAGATGGGTCTCGACGGTGGTGGGGCCGGCGGGCGTCTGCGCCTGCGCGATGGCGCCGGCGAGGCTCAGCGCGGCGGTGGTTCGCCAGCAGGAGGTATGCGAGGCTGCGTGGAGGTGCCATGGTCGTGTTCTCCCCTGCGTGCCGCCGACGGTGCAATGGCCGAGCGGCGGCGTATGATTTTGGTCGGTTATTGGGCCGGGGAGCGGGGAGGTAAGTCAAGTCACAGCGCGCCGAGCGACCGGATGCGGAAGATGTCGTAGCTCTGTTGCCAGCTCCTCGTTGTCGCTTCGCTTTCTGTCATGCCGGACACTTCCCGCTGAGCGCCTTGTCGATCAGCGCGTTGGTGTCATCCTCGAATTGCGTGAAGAAGCGCGGCTCGTTCTTCTTCAGGTCGCAGAGCAGCGCCACGTGGTCGGACAGCTCGTAGTCGAAGGAGGAGACCCAGCTCTTGTCGCCCGCGGCCGAGATCATCTCGTCATAGGCGAAGATCATCGTCGCGATGAACCACTTGTAGCGCTCGAACTTCACCGGGTCGGCCCGGATCGCGCCGTAGTCGGTGGGCCGCAGCAATTCGGGATATTGCAGCCCGGCATTGCTGTAGGCGAGATAGACCTGCCGCGCATTGGCCTTGCGGCTGTTCACCTCGATCTGGCTGACCTGCCAGGCAATGAAGGCGAGCGCGCCGATGGCGGCGAGCGCCGAGCCGATCTGCGAGGCGTTGCCGGCCTTCTGCCACCACTGTGATTTGTCGGCGCCGCGCGGCATGTGATTCCCCCGTTTGAGGAAGGAATTATAGCGCCGCGCGCATCGGAGTTGCGTCGAAATCCTTCACCTGACAGCCCCCCGGCCTCGCATTGAGGCGCCTGTCACGAACTCGAATGCAGGGCCCGCGCCGGCCTCACGGCGTCTCCGGGCGGGGCCTCACCTCGAGCGCCGCGAGCGCCTCCTGCAACAGCCGGCGCGTGCGTTCGCGCGCGGTCTTGTCGAGCAGATCGAGATCGAGGAAGAAATCGATGCCGGTGCCATGCTCGCTGATCACGCCCACCCGCTGCTGCATCTCCTCGACCAGCCCCTCCACCACATAGGGCACGATCTGCCGGCGGATGCCTTTCATCGTGATCGGCTCCTGCGGCGTCGCGCGCACGACGTCGCGCACCAGCGCATAGGTCTCGTAGGACAGGACGATGCCGCCCGGCTCGCAGATCGACTGCAGGCGCGCGGCGAGGTTCGCCTCCGCGCCGATGATGGTGTAGTCCATGCGGTCGTCGCTGCCGAAATTGCCGACATTGCAGAAGCCGGTGTTGATGCCCATGCGCACCCGGAACGGATTTTCCACGCCGCGGTTGCGCCATTCGGCATTGAGCTGGGTGATGCGCCGCTGCATGGCTACCGCCATCAACAGGCATTGCCGCGCGTCCTCGCTCACGCCTCTGGTTTCCGGATCGCCGAAGAAAGCCAGCACGGCGTCGCCGATGAATTTGTCGACGGTGGCGCCATATTCCATCGCGACCGTCGACATCGCGGTGAGATATTCATTCAACAGCGCGGTGAGGTCCTCCGGCTGCAGCCGCTCGGTGGTGGCGGTGAAATCCTTGATGTCGGAGAAGAAGATGGTGAGCTTCTTGCGCTCGGTGACGATCGCCACGTCGCGCTGGCCGGAGAAAATGCTCTTGTAAATCTGCGGCGACAAGATATTTCGCGATCTTCATCGAGATGCTGGCGAGGAAATCATTGGCCTCGGTCAGTTCGCGGTTGGCGCCGGCGATGGCCGCCTGTTGCCGGCGCTGCAGCATGACGAAGGTGATACCGATCAGCGCGGCGAGCAGGAAATACAGCAGCAGATATTTGAACGACAGCACATTGGCGGCGATCGGTTGCGCCACGGAAATTTCCTGGATGCCGCGCACGTCGCCGACCTTCCAGTCCTTTTTCGGGCTGTCGGGATGCGCGTTGTGACAACCGACGCAAGGCGCGCCCATCACCACCGGTCCCGCCATGCGGATATTGCTGTCGAAGATCGAGCCGGACACTTCCACCACCGACGTCTTCGGATCGGCCCGCAACGCCTGGATCGCGCCGGTTTCGAAGGCATCGAGGTCGTGGGATTCGCGGCCCTTGAACGGCAGGTCCGAGACGAAACGGTATCTGATGGCCTCGCTGCGCGACGTGATCAGCTTGCCGAGCTCGATCGACAGCGTGGCCGGGATCGGGATGCCGCCGGGCGTGTTGCGATAGTTGGCGGTCGGCACCGTCTGGTGGTTGGCCAGCACGCGGCCGACCACGTCGGTGGCGTAAAAATTTCGCATGTCGTTGATGATGCGCCCGACCTCGTCGGCCTGGCGCCGCAAAATATTCTCCGACAGGTTGCGCATGTCCAGCCAGGCCGCGACCGGAAGGCCGGCCAGCAGCAGAATGACGAGGCCGACCACCAGCGGGCCAGCGGCGGCCGCGCGATCGGCTGGCTTTTGCTTCGCTGTCATGTTTCCCCCAATGCCCTGCAGTCCATTCTATCAGCGTCCGGCCGGCAATCCGCGCGCGTGCGGCGGGCGCTGCCCCCTGGATCGCGGATGAGAAATTGTGGATGTGGTGACCATGCCGCCGGGCGGCGATTCGAGCGCACGGCGCCGGATTGGCCGAGCGATGCAGCGATCGGTCGTTGTCGCCTAATGCTGACGAGCGGGCGTCATGCTCGCTCTCGCTCATTCCCGCGTATGCGGGAATCGAGACGCGTTGTTCGCAACGCTCCTCACCATGAGGAGGTCTCTCCGCTTTCGCGGGGACGAGCGGCCCCTCCTTTATCCCACCCCCGCTTGCCGATCACGCGTTCACGCGAAGATCGGCACTATTCAGTGGCACAAGTCGGATATATCCGACTTGTGCTGGAGGGTAGGGTGGGGGCATAACCCTGTCCGCGGGGGAAAATGAGGATTTAGAATGATCAGGCTTTCCTTCGCTGCTTTCCTTGCTGCCTTGTTCTCTCTGCTGCTTCCGGCCAGCCCCGCGCGCGCGGCGCAATGCGGCGGCGACTTTAGTGCCTTTCTGGCCGCGATGGCGCGCGAGGCGCAGGCTGCGGGCGTTTCGCGGGAAGTGATCGCAATGGCTTTTTCCGGCGTCACGCTCGATCAGAATGTTCTGGCCTTCGACCGCCGCCAGCGCGGCACTTTCCGCAAGAGTTTCGAGGAATATACCGCAACCCGCGTCAACCCGAGCCGCGTCACCCGTGGCCGGCAGATGCTGCAGAAACATGCCCAGCTGCTGGCGCGCGTCGAGGCGCAATACGGCGTGCCGAAGGAATTGCTTGTCGCGATCTGGGGGCTGGAAAGCGATTACGGCGCCGGCGACATCGGCAAGCTGCCGGTGGTGCGCGTGCTCGCCACCATGGCGCATGACTGCCGCCGCACCGAGCGGTTCCAGGGCGAGCTGATCGCTTCGCTGAAGATCCTGCAGCGTGGCGACCTCACGCTCAATACCATGATCGGCGCCTATGCCGGCGAGCTTGGTCAGACCCAGTTCCTGCCTTCGAACTATATTAAATATGGCGTTGATTATGACGGCGACGGCCATGTGGACCTGCGCCGCAGCGTGCCGGATGTGCTCGCCTCCACCGCCAATCTCTTGAAGAGCAACGGTTGGCAGCGCGGCCAGCCTTTCAGCGAAGGCACGCCGAATTTCCAGGCGATGCGCGAGTGGAATAATTCTGAGCTTTACCGCAGGGTCATGCATTATTTCGCCGAGCGGCTGGCGAGTGGGCGGTAGGAGATTGTCATTCCGGGGCGCGAGCAATGCGAGCGAGCCCGGAATCCATACTCACAGACCGGGGCTATGGATCCCGGGTTCCTCGCTGTGCTCGGCCCGGGATGACAAGGAGGTTATTTCTTCTTCCCTCCGCTCCGATTAATGCTCTGGATCTTCAGCGGCGCGCGGCCGGATTTTTCCGCGATCTCGCGGTCCTGTTCCATGATGAAGCCGCGCGCCGGCTCGTCCTTCTCCAATCCGCCGAGCAGGTCGGAAGGCACGCGCCGGTTGGAGCGCTGGCTGCCATCCTCATAGACCACATCGAAGAACACGAATTCGCCTTTGGGATTGGTGCCGGGTTTCTTCGCCATGCGGTTTCTCCTTATTGCCGGGGCATGCTTTTTGGCAGCATGCACAAACACCAAACGCCCACAGCGGGGCGGCTTCCCAAACGCTGGCGCGGGATGTAGGCCTGTGCGCCGGATTTTGCAAATCTGGCTCTCGGCAGCACAATGTCCCTCATCCTGAGGAGCCGTGCATCAGCATCCTGAGGAGCCGCGCATCAGCGTGGCGTCTCGAAGGATGGGCAGCAGGCACGGTGGCCCCATGCTTCGAGACGCACACCGCACGTCGGCTCTAGCCGACTTGCGGCATGTTAAAATGCTGATATCGGGTAGACCCGACATCAGCGCGCTCCTCAGCACGAAGATTATGGTTGTGCATGGCCAGGCGTTCTGAGATCGAAGCCGCGCTCCGGCGCCTCGCGCCGAAAATCCCGCCGCACGAATTTTCCGCGGTGGTCGATCATGCGCGCGACAGCGCCGGCTTGCGGACGGCATCGCCGGAAAATGCGGCCTGGCTCTCGCTCGTGGCCTATTTGCGCCACGCCTTCACCGACTATGAGGCGCTATTGACGCAGGGCTATGACCGCGATAGCGCGCGCTTCTTCGTGGCGGACGAGATGCAGGCGATGCTGGAGCAATGGGGCGTGCGGCGGAAACTTGGCACTGACGATTGATACAGGGCGCGCGTGGGCGCAGGCTCCGCGTTAGCCGCAGAAAAACGTAGCTGGGAGAACTCATGGACTGGATCGAAGCCATCGGCTATCTGGCCGCGCTGATCACCGTCGGCACCTTCTATATGAAGCTGATGATCCCGCTGCGCATCCTGGGCATCGCGTCCAATGTCACCTGGATCGCTTATGGCGCGCTTGCCGGAGTCTATCCGCCGCTCCTACTGCATGTTGTGCTGTTGCCGCTGAATGCCTTGCGGCTCAGGCAAATGGTCGTTCTCGTCAACCGCGTGCGCGCGGTGACGCAGGACGACCCATCGATGACGTGGCTTAAACCTTTCATGCACGAGCGGCGGGCGCGCGCAGGAGAGGTGTTGTTTCACAAGGGCGATCCCGCCGCGGAGATGTTCTATGTCATCAGTGGCCGGTTCTGCCTGCGCGAGACCGGCATCGAACTCGGCGCGGGGGCGCTGGTCGGCGAACTCGGCCTGCTCGCGCCCGAGCAGCGGCGCACGCAGACGCTGGAATGCCTCGAGGACAGCCGTTTGCTTGCGATCTCCTACGATCAGCTCAAGCATCTCTTCGTCCAGAATCCGCAGTTCGGATTCTTTTTCCTGCGGCTGACCACCGCGCGGCTGTTTGCCAATCTGACCTATCTGGAGTCGGAGGTGGCGCGGCTGCAGGGCTGACGCGGCGCGCCCTCCGACCGTCCGCGTGGGACCGTGGGACCTAAGGCGCAAGGGCCGAACCAATCCCGGCATCGCGCGTTGGCTCGCGTGCGGCTCCGGTTGAGGTTTCATGCATAACGTTCTCGTCGTTCTCAACAAGCGCGCGGGCGCACTGCTCGATCGCGATCCGGCGGAGGTGCGGCGCGAGGTCGAATCCGCGTTGCGGGTGGGCGGCCGGAGCATCGAGGTCGTATTGGAGCGCGGGCAGGGGATCGTGCGTGCGGTCGAGCGCGGTGCTGCCGGCGGCTATGACACGCTGATCGTGGGCGGCGGCGACGGCAGCGTGAGCTGCGCGGCCGATCGCCTGGCCGGCAAGCCGGTGGCGCTCGGCGTGCTGCCGCTCGGCACGCTTAATCTGCTGGCGCGCGACCTGCGCATGCCGACAGAATTACCGCAGGCTCTCGCGGCGTTGTCCGCCGCGCGTCCGCGCGCCATCGATCTCGCATCGCTCAACGGCCGCCGCTTCCATTCCATTTCCGGCCTGGGCTTTTTCAGCCAGATGGCGCGTGCCCGCGAGGAAGCGCGCGATCTGCCCAGCCGGCTGCTGCGGCTCAGCGCCGCCGCATTGCAGGCCTTCGTCCGCACCGGGCATTTCACGCTCGAATTCGACATCGACGGACGCGCCCGCCGTATGCAGGCCTATGCTGCGCTCGTCACCTGCAATCGGTTCGGCGGCGACGACTGGCGGAGGGATGCGCTCGACGGCGGCATTCTGGAAATCCATATTGCGGAAGAAGAGGGCGCGCTGGGACGCCTGAAGGCAGGCGCCGACGTGCTCGCCGGGGGCTGGCGCAACAATAAGGGCATTCACAGCTTCACTGCCCAACGTGTGCGGATCGGCAGTGTGAGACGCCGCCGCACCTGGACAGCCACCGACGGCGAATTGCGCCGCGAGCGGATGCCGCTGGATTTTGCCATCGAGCCGCGCGCCTTGACGGTGCTTTCCCCTGAAGCGCGCGGAAGCTCCTGAACAGCTCACACCACCAGCGTCAACTTCCGCGCAGCGCGCGTGATGCCGGTATAGAGCCAGCGATCGCGGCTGTCAGGAAAGGCAAAGCTTTCGTCGAACAGCACCACGTCGTCCCACTGCGAGCCCTGCGCCTTGTGCACCGTGAGCACATAACCGAAATCGAATTCGTCGTAGCGCTTGCGGAGCTGCCAATCCAGCTGCTCGATCGCGCCGGTAAAACATTCCGGCCGCACCGAGACAGCGACCGTGCGGTTGGCGGAATCTTCCGGCAAAAGCCGCAGCTTCAGGATCTGCTTGCGTGTGGTTGGCGCCTGTTTCACCGTCCAGAGGCTGCCGTTGAACAGGCCCTTTTTGCGATTGTTGCGCAGGCAAACCAGCTTGTCGCCCGCGGTCGGCATGGCGCCTGCAAAACCGCGGCGCTCGCGCATGCGGGTATTATAGGCCCGGCGCGTGGCATTGCGGCCGACCAGCACCTGTTCGGCATCCAGCACCCGCTGCGGATCGAGGCCGTCGCGGCGCACCACTTGCGTGTCGCCATAGTCGCCCGGCTTCGGCCGTTCGCCCGCACGCACCTGCATCGACAGTCGTACGATCGGATTGTCGAAAGCTTGCCGGTGCACTTCGGTCAGCATGGCGTCGGGTTCGGCTTCGGTGAAATAGCCGCCGCCCTGGATCGGCGGCAGCTGCGCGGGATCGCCCAGCACCAGCACCGGCACGCCGAAAGACATCAGGTCGCGCCCGAGCTCGGCGTCCACCATCGAACATTCATCGATGATGATGAGCTTGGCTTCTGAAGCGGGCGCCTCGTCCCAAAGCACGAATTCCGGAACTTCTTCGCCGCTCTCACGCGCGCGATAGATCAAGCTGTAAATCGTGGAGGCGCCGGCGCAGCCCTTGCTGCGCATCACCATGGCGGCCTTGCCCGTAAAGGCCGCGAACTTCACCTCGCCATCGACTCCTTCGGCGATGGTTTTCGCCAGCGTCGTCTTACCGGTGCCGGCATAACCGAACAGGCGGAAAATCGGCGGGGTGCCGCCTTTGCCCGGCTTTTTCTTCAGCCAATCGGCGATGGCGCGCAGGGCTGCGTCCTGATGCGGTGAGAATTGCGGCATGATGGTGATGAGCGGAGATTCCGCCGCGAAGTCAACCCGGGAAAATCTTGCGCGATAAACCTTGCGAGTGCCTAATTCCGAACCCATCTAGCGGGCATGGCTAGCTACGACACCCGCGATTTTTCCTTCGATCTGTCGCGCCCACGCACGCGCGAAGAGCGCATTGCGCGCATTGAGGCGCTGGCGTTGCTGCTCGACACCGCCTTCATCATTCCCGGCACCAATTTGCGCTTTGGTTTTGACGCGCTGATCGGACTCGTCCCGGGCATCGGCGATGCGCTCACCACCGCGCTGTCGCTCTGGCTGGTGAAGGAAGCGCACGCGCTCGGCGCACCCGTTCATCTGATCGGGCGCATGCTCGGTAACATCGCGATCGACGGTATGGTCGGCGCCGTGCCGCTTTTGGGCGACGCTTTTGACCTCGTTTGGAAATCAAACCGCCGCAATCTTTACCTTCTGCGCCGCCACATCGAGGCCGAACGTTCCCGCCGCCGATAACCGATCTTTCATAGGAACCTTGTCGCGCTGCCGGCGTTCTTTTGGGACGCGCGGCGGCCATGGGGCCGCCGGCTGATCTTGGGAACTTTCATGCAAAATAGAATCCTGACGGCAGGGGCCGTGTTCGGCGCCTTGATGATTCCCGTTACCGCTCATGCCCAGAGCGGCGTGGCGGCTGGCGCGACCACCGGCGCGGTCGGTGGCGCGATTGTCGGCGGCCCGGTCGGTGCGGTTGTCGGGGGTATCGGCGGCGCCGCTATCGGCGGCATTTCCGAGGCCACTCGTCCGCAGTTCCGCACCTATGTCGTTCAGCAGAATGTGCCGTCCTATACCTACGCACAGCCTGTGGTAGTCGGCGCAGAATTGCCGGAGCAGGGCGTCACTTATTACGAAGTGCCCGCGCAATACGGCGCGACGCAATATCGCTACACGGTTGTGAACAATCGTACAGTATTGGTCGAGCCGCGCACCCGCCGCGTGGTGCAAGTTATCGAATAAATAACAAGCTCCAAATTATTCTTGGGAAAGCCCGGCCTTGCGCCGGGCTTTTCCTTTGGCGTCAGGAACCGATGGAGGATAGCCGCGTTTGATACGAGCTTCACAACGGAGGAAATCTCAAATGTACAGAACCTATCTCCTGGCAGGCGCTCTCGCGGTCGCTCTGAGCGGTACCGCTGTCGCGCAGACCACGGAATTTTATGTGGTGCAGGACACGTCCACAAAGAAATGCACAATCGTGGATAAGAAGCCCACGACTACGACCACCACGGTTGTCGGCAACGGCGTGTTTAAGACCAGGACTGAAGCCGAGACCGGCATGAAGGGCATCAAGGTCTGCACCAGCAACTAGAAGAGCTGATCGCGTAGGAAAAAGCCCGGCTTGCCGCCGGGCTTTTTTTCGTCAGCCGCCAAATCATTTCTTCTCTTCCGCACCCCCAACACGAACTATCCGATTGCGAGGATCTCTGCCTCATCTCGTCCGGCAGGCACCACATCGCCGACTTTTCTGCCCATCAAGGCGCGGGCAAGTGGCGAGACATGGGAGAGCGTGCCTTTGGCCGGATCGGCTTCGTCCTCTCCTACAATGCGGAACGTTTGCCGGCGCCCGTCATCACGGCCCAGCGTTACGGTGCAGCCGAATCGCACATGGCTGCAATCCGTCGGCGGCGGAATTAGTTGGGCGCTGGCGCGCCGGGCAGTCCAATAGCGCAGGTCACGCGCTGTCCTCGCGAGCAATTCGCGATCTGAGGCCGCGACAGCCGTTGCGTGCTCCTTTGAAAGCCGCGTCAGCTCTGCCTCGATCAGTTCCAAGCCCAAGGGGGTGACGTAGTTCGGATGCTCCGAAACCGGCCGTTCCGGCAGCTCCTCAAAGGCCTCTTCGGCGTCTTGTTTGACAAAAGCGCGGGACATAAGAAGAATATACGACACTATTCGTTAACCGGCGAGATCTGGGACATTGCACGGCGGATCTACCGAATTTTGATGTGCAAGCCCTTGAATTAGTTTACATTTAAAAATCCCGGGAACCAAACGTCGCCGGCTGTCTTGAGTCACTGATCAAAACCAAGGGGCGCTCAGATGAAAAAATTCAGCGTTTTTGCTATCGTTTCCGCCATTGCTTTAGCCATTGCCGCCGCGCCGGCCGAGGCGGCCACCAAGAAGAAGAGCAAAAGTTCGAAGGCCAAAGTGACGGTGAGCAAGCAAGCGCCGGTGACCGGCTATTGGTCAGCCGGGTTCAACAACTGCGCCAGCTGGGCTGCCGGTGCCTGGTATCCGATCGCAGCGGTGGGCGCGGTGAGTTGCGGGGTCGTGTACGCCGTGCCCGTCATGGTCGAAGGCTTTGTGGCGCCGCGGCCTAGTAAGAAAGAAGCCTAAGACACTCCGGCGTCTTCACGGGAATA
>CAVVSK010000002.1:0-84522 GCA_963750965.1 uncultured Alphaproteobacteria bacterium | reverse complement strand
TAATTCCGACGAGTGTCTGCTCGCGCGGCACGCGGGGACACGCTTGACGTGGGCCTCTTCCTCCATCAGGTTGACGACGTCCTCGAGTGATGTGTCCTCGGTAACGGAGCGCACCTCGCGCGTCATGACCTCGTACACCTTACGTCCGTTGGCCTCGGCGTATTTGGCTGCGAGGTGACCAACGCCCATGAGAATTCGATCCAGCGGCGAGGCCGATTCACCGTGCCAGTCTCGACACGGCGTAAAAATCCCCCTCTGTTACTATGCCAACCAGCTGTCCGGACGCGTCTACTACCGGAAGACCGCTCACCTTATTTTGCAACATGAGCCTGATCGCACGCAAAATCGTGTCCTCGGGCCTCACCGAAATGACCTTCTTCGTCATCACGTCTTTGGCTTGCATGGTTGTTCTCCTCTCAAAGGAAAACGCATTTTCAAGGATCTCGGGAAAGGAGCATTGATGTGCATCAATGGAACTTATGTGAAACACCGTTGAGGTAAAAGGTAAAGGACTTCAATGAGGTATCACCCGGGCGCTGCAGTGTTTAGGTAGGACGATATCATTCCGTCGACCAGTTCAACTTTGCGATCCATCCGATTGGCCAACGATAAATCGTGAGTGACCGCGACCACTGTTTTCCCCTCGCGATCGACAAGTTGCCGCAGGATCTGAAAAACCTGTTCGCTCGACGTCGAATTGAGCGACCCGGTCGGCTCGTCGGCCAGGATCACCGGCGGCTCATTCGCCAAAGCGCGTGCTACCGCAACGCGCTGGCGCTGTCCGCCGGAGAGCTGGTCCGGCCGCTTGTGGATGTGATCAGTTAGGCCCAGCAAACCCAGCAGATGCGATCCCGCGGTCCCTCATTTGCGGTAACGAGAGCCTGCCAAGAGCCCGCATCGGCAGCGTGACGTTCTCGAGGATCGTCATTTCGGGCAGCAAAAAATGAAATTGGAAGACGAAACCGAGCATCGACAGCCGCGTGAAGGCTCGCTCGCGCTCGTCCATCGCCGCAGTGGCGCGGCCGTGGATCAGCACCTCTCCGGAGGTCGGGAGATCGAGCAGACCCAGCAGATAGAGTAGCGATGACTTGCCGGAGCCAGACGGCCCGGTGATGGCGACGAATTCCTTCTCCCCCACAACCAGGTCGACTTCGCTGACCAGCGTGGTGGGCACGACGCCTTCGAGAATGCGAGTGACTTTGCGGGCTTCGATGAGCGGCATGGCCGGCGTTTCGCTCATGTGGCTCCCCGGATGATTTCGACCGGATGGACCTGCGCGGCTTTCCGCGCCGGCTGATATCCGGCAGCGATGGATGAAGCCAGCGCGACACCGCCCGCAAGCAGATAGTGTACGTAAGTGTAGGCGAGCGGCAGCCGGTCCGAATCCAGGAATGGATTAGTGATACGGATTTGACCGAGAGCCACGCAGAGCAAATAGCCGAGCGCGAACCCAACGAGCGCACCGGCGATCTCCGATGATCAGCGCCTCTACGATGAAGATCGAGCGTACGGTGAACTCGCTCAACCCGAGCGACTTCATGATGGCGATGTCGCGTGCTTTCTCATGCGTGATCGTGGAAATGATGTTGTAGGTGCCGAAGCTCGCGACCAAGAGGATCGCGCCAACCACCGTGTACATGATGAGGTTGCGGATGAGGAAGGTACTGATCAGATCTTCATTCGATTCCTGCCAGGAAACCGATTTGTAGCTCGTCTCATTTTCGATCCTGGCGGCAATCTCCGCGCGCATTCATTGGATCGCGCAGCCGTACCCGCAATTCGTTGACCAAACCGGTCTGGCGCGAGAGAACCTGTCCGGTCTTGATCAGCACATAGGCAGTGCCGTCGTCCACCATCTTCACCCCGGAGTGAAAGAAGCCGGCGACTTGGGCGTTGATCTGCACCCCCTCGCTCGTTTGCATGGTGACAGTGGCGCCGATCCGCGTGCCCAACTTGGTGGAGAGGCCGTCACCGATGAAGACCGCGTTGGTGGCGGTATAAAGCGCGGCCAACCTCACCCCGCCGCGCAACTGTTTCGGCAAATCGGAGATCATCGCTTCCCGGCGCGGATCGATGCCAATCGACGCTTACGCCCACATCTTTGCCGGCATAGCGGATGATCGCGGGCACCTTGACGGACGGGCCGACCGTGCCGGGTAGCCAGGCCTCCAGCGCGGCCATGGTGGCGAGCGGATTTTCTGACGCCGGGCCGGCGCGCTTCCGGCGTCAGGCCGCGAATTTCGGCGGCGCTGTAGGTATTCTCAGCAGGCTGGCGCGGCGGTGCGCGCCTTTCGTCTGTGACACTGATGTGAGCGAGCGTGTTCACCAGGCGGTTGGTAAAGTCGTCCTGTGACCCCTGCATCAGAGACGCCATCATGATGGAAAAGCCGACCCCGGTGGCCACTCCGGCAACGGCAAAACCGGTCTGGCGCACTCGCGAGCGCACATGGGTCCAGGCGATGTCGAAAATCAGATTCATGGACCGGAGACGCGCACATAGGCCCCGTCTCTGAGGTCGGTCGCCGCGGGTGACGCGACACGGTCACCTTCCTGCAGGCCAGCCAGGATTTCGACGGCTCGGGTGCCGCGAATGCCAACCGTGACCGCTCGCCGGCGCACTCTATTGCCGTCAATGACGAACACCGCGTTGTCGCGCAGCGAATCCGCGGGAACAAGCAATGCATCCGGCTTTTCTCGGGTGACGATATTGGCCTCCAGGCTCATTCCCGGTTTCAGCGGAGTGTCGTTCGGTAGCGCAATCTTGACGCGGAATGTCTTGGCTACGGCATCTCCCATTGGGGTGATCTCGTTGACCTTGCCCTCGAGCTGTTGAGCTGGAAAGGCATCGGTACGGAACAGCACCTTCTGCCCGACGTTAACGCGCGGGATGTCTTCTTCATTGACCTCGGCGACCACCTGCAAAGGCCTCAGCACGCCAACGCGAAACAGAATCTGTCCGACCTCCGCGATCTCGCCGACTTCGCCGTCGCGGCGGAGGACGACGCCATCCATCGGAGCAGTGATTGTATAATCGGAGATCTTTTCCGTTTGTACGGAGATCAGCCCCTGAATCTGCTGAAGATCCATACCGGCGCGTTCATACCCTTGGATGGTCGCAGCGCCGCGTGTGATCAAGTCGCTGACCCGCGTCATTTCTCGCTTGAGAAACTCTTCCCGGGCGCGCAGTTCCTTAAGACCCGCCTGAACCTCTCGATCATCGAGCCGCACGAGTACATCGCCCTTGGCGACGGACCTCCCTCGCAGTAACAGATGTCGATAATGCGGTCGCGGATAACGCTGGCCACCTTGGCCCAGCGCACCGGCTCAACCCCGCCGGTCGCATAGACGATCTCGACCGCGGTGCCGCGCTCCGGCGTAACGCACATTCACTTCCGGGCCGCGGCCGTAGCGCCACCAACCGCCAGCGGCGAGAATAATCATCGCTAAGCTTAGAAAAAGAGTGTGAACCTTCATCGGGGCGACCTTCAGTGCATACTTTCAGTAAAGCATCCGCCGATGTTTCCGCGATTGATCAATCTCAAATCGTGGCTCTCCGTTACGTCAATTTCGGCCGCCCACCCGGCTTCCGGGATTGCGTTTGTTTGATCAATTGAGTTCGAAGATGGCGGAAGGGTAGCTAAACGCTGATATGCCAAGATAGCTCGGCGTAGGAATTGACCGATATCAAATTACCCGTCCTGCGATGAGCTAAGTATAAAGAGAAAGAGGCAACTCTGAGAGAGCCTCACCCAGAGTTATCTAGTGAACTTTTCAACACGATCCTCAGTTGAATGGACACCCACGCTAAGGATTTAACCGTGACCACGGACAAGTTAGACATGAAGGTTGATTTCGGCGAATGGATTGTCGTCTGCGACGGTCGCAAGGCGCTTATTCTCGAGAACACCGGTGATAAACGGCGTCCGAACCTGAAGACAAAAGAAGTATTTGAGCACGCGGACCTCTCGACACGGGCGTTAGGTGCCGACGCTCCGGGCCGCACGCATAATTTGTTGGACGACGGACGAGCGCCGTTGAGCAAACGGATTGGCACGACGAAGCCGAACGCGCCTTTCTGGTTTCGCTGGCCAACCGACTTGATACCGCTATCGCAACAGGTGAAACGGCCAGGTTGAATATCGTCGCGTCGCCGCGGGACTCGGCATGATCCGGCAATCATATTCATCGGCAGTGCGTAAGGCTATCAAGTCAGAGCTGGGTAAGGATCTGATCAAGCTGCCATTGGACGAGATTGAGAAGAAATTATTTGAATGAGTAAGAGTTACTCAGCTACATACAAATCTTGTAAAGGTTCTCTGCAGACCGAGAAGCATAACATCAAGTGTCACCGTCAATCTTAGCAGTTCATCGCCACATACATCCTTCTGTTTTCTTTACACAACGGTCAAATGATCCCGGCAGTCCAGACGACCAGCTCAACTGCAGTCTTTCGAAAGGCCTCGTTCAACGCTGCGGCAGCTGCAGATGCTTCAGTCGTTGTAGAGGGAACAGTTGCGCGAAAGATCCGAGCGTCGACGATCTTTCCGTCGTCACCTAGAAATCTTGGCTGAGAATTCTACCTCGGCCTGCGGATCGGCGGACAGCGAGAGCTGGAAGCTTCTTATGTCGATGAGAAGCTGATGGTTGGCGGTCAAGCCATCCATGGGGCGCAAGACGGAACGCAGCAGATCGGCATCTTCGAAGCTTTGCATTAGCCGAGCCTGTAGAAGCTTCGGGACATTGTCGCTCCATTTTGCATTTGAAAATGTGGGTCCCTCGACGCCACTCGGTCGTACCAGAATCTTTTGTGTGTCTAACATCAGCACTGCCGACGGCTCCGGAATGCTGAGTTGGCCCGTCGGCGATTTTCTGATCCCAGGGAATTCCTGCGGCGGGGTCAGGTCGTAGACGATCGGCATTGCGGCTGCGGGCCCGGCACCGGTTAATCTTTCCACACCGGTTATGATTCCCTCCACGCGATCGGAATTGCGAGCTAGCGCTGCCGAAAAGGTGCTCAAGTTTGCGAGTGTGTTGTGCAGTGGTTCCGAATTTTCGGCCAGCAGTGCTTGCAATCGGATCAGCGCGTCGCGCGCGGCCTGCGTCATGCTCACGCCTGCGGCAGGATCGGCCCTAAGCACCGGTAACCCGTTGGACGGCGCAGGCGGCGGCATTTTGCTACGACCTTCCAGCGTGATCACCGGCGCCCCGGTCAAGCCTTGGAATTCCAGGCCAACATGCGTGTCTGCGGGTATTGGTGTGCCCGCGGCCCACCGCCATGCTCCGAGAGTGTCGAGCTCGCCTATTCCTGACATATTGATTGAAAGTGTGCGAGCGTTCAAAGCTTGCGGCGTCATTGCCGTCAGGCACTCTTCAAGCACCTCGGACTGCGCAGTCGTCCAGGCGCCGAGTGGCTTTAGTTCCAACCGCTCACCGGTGGACGTAGAGTTCAGCGTTGGCTCGGCGCCCCTGGCCAATTCTCGTTTGGTTTAAGGTGGTGTGACGGGCATCATCTCGATTTGCGTATGAGCGTGATAGCAACGTCTGACATTTCGCTTCCGGGTGACTGGATTGAGATCGATTGCCGATCACCACGGATTGTCAGCGATAGAATTGCCGCAAACGTTTGTCCCTCCGCCCTGACCTGAATTTGATTGCCGACCATGCGCCCGCTGAGGCTGCCTCCGGTTGCGCGGGTCAGACTCATACCAGTTTCCGGAAAGCGTACCGTCGTGATAAATGATGTGGCTCTGCAGATTGAAATTATAGCTGTCGCTGTCGCAGTTCAATTCGAGCCGAAGTTCCGTTGTGCTGGAACCAAGCCGATCATTCGCGCGGCAGCGAATCCGCTCTTTTGCTCCGTTTGAAAGAATAATAGTGCCGGTTCCTGACCATGAACCCTGCATAGCTGAAAAAGGAGCATTAACCGGTGCGGCGAGCACTGGGAGAAAAGCAACAGCAAGCCAGACGCAAATCGCAATGAACCAAATTGCGCGCAAATATAATCGTCTAGATTGGGACCAGAAAATTATCATGTTGGGCTCGAAATGCGAGACAGAAGTAGACGATAGATCGATCAAGAAAGTGGTACTTTGATCTAACGCAAAGCTATGAAGCCAATACGATGAACCAGTCAGCAGACACCTCTCCGCGACAAAGGACCTCGCCGCAATGACGCTGGCGCTCGCCCATTCGCGGGGCTTGCTCGATTACGATGAGCGCGTTTGCACCTATTGGCCGAAGTTTGCGCAGAACGGCAAAGGCACCATCACGGTCCGCCAAGCTCGCGCCTCAAGCTGGGCTGTTCGCGTTGGATGAGCCGCCTGATCGCAATGTTGTCGCCGATCTTGATCGCCTCGCAGCCCTCCTTGCGCGTCAGAAGCCCGAGAGACAGGCGCTCTCCTCCGCACTCCAATTCGTCCGGCGAATGAGGGCGCGAGCGCGCTTCACTAGTCTTGCTAAGGCTCTTCGGCGATTGTCCTTGCCGTCGCGTGCTTCACGCCAATCGGCTATGGCGTCCCGGCGCTCTTTGACTGCGGGTTAAGCTTCTTATAATTCCCTGTTCCAAGATCAGAATTCCCTGCTCGGCCCCAAATAATTCCCTGTTTATTGAGTAGGGAATTTGTCACAAAGCTCTGTCGTACCGCTACTATTTGGGTGTCTCTCAGACGGCCGAACCCAGAATGTGCGAAATTCCCTGTTAAATTCCCTGTTTGCAGGGAAATAGGGGCAGAGCAGGGTGGTACACCACTGCGTCGCCAGCCACGGTTTTCACGGATTTCTGAGCTTTTGGCGGTCCAAGAAAAAAGCCATGTACCCGCCATGTACCCAGATCGGCGGCGCTCATTTGCACATTCGCTCAGATGCCCATAAGCTCACTCGGTGAATTTGGACACAGGAAGGGCAGGCAATGGCGAAGCTGCAGAAGGTGAAAGTTACGAGACGGGCGGCGATCCAGCGGATCAACCGCAAACTAAAGCCTGACATGGAACAGCTATGCGCGGCGCGCGGCGAACGCGCGCAACTCGATCTTGGCGATTACTACGTCGTGGACTTCCAAAGGAATGCCGTCATGCAAATGCACGTCGACGTGGAAGCAATGGCGCGCCAACTCGGCGTGCTGAAAGAATGGGAACAGGTGGATAACCCATGATCAAGACCACCATCGCCGCGCTAGCCTTCGCCGCGCTCACGACCGCCGCACAAGCGCAACAGCGCACGCTGTACGACGCGCAAGGCCGTGTCGCCGGGCGCTCGGCGACCGATAGCAGCGGCGCGGTGACGCATTACGATGCGCAAGGCAAAATCGTCACGCGCGAGTCGGTCGACAGCGCCGGCACGAAAACAATTTACGATGCGAAGAGCGGCAGGATCATCGGCCGCGAAACACCGCAGCGCTGATTTCGACAATTTGTCGAATATTTCGGCCCCGCCTAGGAGTAAGAATGGTCCGTTCACCTTACGCGACTGGAGCAGCGCTTTGTATCATTTCGGTGATGGCTTCGCCGCTTTTTGCATCTGAGCGAACGGTGGGATCTACCCTTATCCGGTTCTCCGCGCCCGCAGGGCAATGCGAAGTCACTGGCGCCACCCCGGCAGAGGCCTTTGGGAATAACAAAATGCGCGAGTTATTTTCCAAAATTGGTCAGCAGCTCCTCTCGTTTTATGCCGACTGTGCTCAGCTCGCGAAATTTCGGGCGAGCGCGTCCTTGGAAGGGTCCAATTTCACAGACTTTGCTCAATACGTCGTTTTGAACCAACTTGTTAACTCGGTTCATTCCGAATCTACGGTTGCTCAAGTATGCGCTTCATACAGAACAATGAAGGCTGAAAAACTCGACAGCATTGCGCGAGAGGCGGCCTCGGAGTTGGGCCGTGAAAAAATCAAGCTAGGCCAACCAAAGTTCTTGGGTGTGCTGGCACAAGAACCGGGTGCTTGCTACGTGGGTACAATTGCGGAAATTGCCGACGATACTGGAGCAAGCGATCCGCAGGTGGCAGTGGGGATCATTGCAAATGTTCTAGTGAAGGGAAAGCTCATAACTTATCAGGGCTACGCCTCGTATCGAGGAAGTGAGAGCGTCACGGATTTGCTGGTGAAGCACAAGGCGAACGTTGCAGCATTTAAATCGATCAACGCCCAATGAGCATCAAACCCCAGCGGCGCTAAGCAATACGGTTTTTAATGCTTTCTGGTTTATGTCCTGAGCCGTTTCTTCACCATGCAATCTGTGCGCAACATTGACGCAACATGCCTGTGCTTCTTACGGTTCATCGCGCCACCGCCTTTTTGACCTTGGCCCAGTTCTTCGAGACTTCGATCCAGCAGCGCGCGATTGCGCTGCTCGGCGGTCTCACGTTTTCGCCACTTCGCCGCGTCGATCATGGCTTCGATCTCGGTGCGGATCAGATCAGCGATCACGGTCGGGCTCAGCGCGTCCAATTCCCAGCACTCTTCGCCGTACTGCGCGACATAGGCCGGATATCGGGTGTCGGCTTCCTTGGCGAAGTTCGGCGGCGGCGCGTAGAGTTGAACCTGATCGATGGTGAGCGCGACGCGGCGCACCTCAACCTCGCGCCGTGCATAGAGCGCAAGGCGCTCTCTGTTGTCCCGCGTCATGTCGATTCCGTTTGGATCGTGGTCGGCGAATTGCAGCACGACAGGTTTTAATCCTTGGTCGAAAAGCTTGGCGAATCGTTTGCCGGCCCGGTACTGATCGCTCTGGGAGTTGTTGCCGATGTGGGCGAAATACGGGACGCGATATTCGTCGCAGACCGGGGCCACGACTCCGAGCAGCGCGGTCTTCTCGATCCACACTTCGGATCGCCAGATTTGACCTTTCCAGATGTCCTCGCGGTACTGGCGGGCGACGGCCCCGATGATGTGCTCGGGATTGTCCCATGCATTGTGCGTGACCAGCGAGCGGGTGCGGTCCTCAATCGAGTTCCCAATCGATCAACCCGGCATCGCGCGCGTTACATAAGATCGAACCCAGTCGCTTGTAGGACTGCAGTTTGTTGGGCAGCAGATCGCGGGCCACGAACTGGTAGTAGAGTTGCCGCAGCGTCATGACAAAGCCCTGCGCCGTGTACTCTGCAAGGATGTTGATGGCCTGCTCGATCACGGCGAGCGTCTTGGCCTGAAAGTTTTTCCGGACGAAGGCTTCCCGCATTACTGCGTCATGCGCCGTAACCGCCTGTCGATGGCAGCCATGGCTTTGTCGATGGCCTCGACGAATTCACCGGGCTCTCGCATAAATAGCGGGATGGTGCGCCTCATTTCCATGAGGCGCTTGTGCGCTGCCTCTAGCTCCTCCCAGTCGGTCGGCTTATCGATCATCACATTGGTCTCCCTTAGCCGGCAGGCTTCTGCGGCGTGCTCTTGAGGCGCCTGTTGATGGCGGCCGCGATGCTCTTCGCTTTGTGCGGGCCGCAGTTGCGGATGTCGGCGATGACGGCAGCGATTTGGTCGGCGGGTGTGGTTTTCAGGTCGAATAGCGAGCCGTCCGACTTCGCCAGTTCCTGCTTGAGCCGGGCGACCTCACGTTCCAGTTCGGCGATCCGGGCTTTCGACGCTGCGCGCTTGTCGTCTTTCGCGTCGCTGCCTTCTTCGCGCGCCTTCAGAACCTTCTCAACTCGCTGCCGCGCGCTGATCGGCGAATTGAGTCGCGAGCGCTGCCCGGGCGTCATGCCGTTGCGCAAGACGCGCAAGGCCTGCAGCCGGTTTGCGTCATCGCCCAGCCAGAGCAGGCAGGAGATGCTAGTCTTGTCCATCGTGTCGAGGTTGTCGGCCTTCATTAGCTCCGCGAAGTGGAGCGCATAGCCCTTGCCCTCCGGCCGGTTGGTGTGCGCCAGCTTCATCGCCAGCGTGCGCCGAATCTGCAGGCCCGACAGACACGCCAACCAGTCATCCAGATGTGCGCCGTCACCCATGCGCTTCCAGCGCTCGGTGTCGGCCGTCAAAACATCACGCTCGCTTTGCGTGAGTTCGGTTTGTTTGATAGATTCGATTTGCATGGCGACCGACCCTTTCCGTCGTTCGTCGTGAAGGCGGGTTTGCTCTTTTGCACGAAGAGCGGCCCGCCGCTTTTTCTCTGCCGGTCGTGTTGTCATTGGCAGAGCCTCATTGCTGCGCAATCATAGCATGACTTATGAGCCGCCCCAACATGTCAGGATGACATATGGCCGCTCAGCCGCAGTAAATGCGCCGTGTTGCGGTCTATGACTTATGGGCCATCGGCCATATGTTAGGAGGACGTATTCCGGCGAGACGATGGATCGGCGGCGGCCGCGATCAGTTCGCTTGCCGTCAGCTTTGACTCGGCCTCGGTAATCGCGTGCAGCGGGTTTGGATGATAGCGGCTGACGCCCAGCGCCAACATCTGCTTCAGCAACATCGCTGCCTCGCGGATTTTCTTTCCTTCGTCATCGCGCGAGCGCAACGCGGCTTCGATGTCGTCTATTTGCGACGGTACAGCTTCCCAAGGCATCAAATTCAACGAGTCGCCTTGGCAGTAATACGCCGCGAATCTCGCGGCCTCGAAAAATGGCTCGCACACCAATTTGCGATCTATCTGCCCGCGCTGCAGCCCGCCGAGTCCGCGCATGGTTTCGACCGCCATCAGCAACGCGTGTTCGTCGATCAGCGGTAGCTCAACGGCCTCGTCATCATCAATTCGCTGGATCGTCATCGCGCTTCGCCTTCGCCTCTAACGCCATTCGCGTGTAGTAGGAAACTTCCTCCGGCTCCTTCGGTGTGGCTGACGGCACGCGACCTGCAGGCGACAGCGCCAGCATTCTCGCCAGCGTCGTCATCGCTCTAGTCTTGCCTTGCCAGATGCTCAACCAAGCGCTCGGCCGGTCGCCGATGACAGGCTTGGCGGCCAACATGTCGGCCGCGATCTTTCCTGCACGATGGCCCGCGCGTAGGCGCTCAGCAGCGGCAAATCGCTGGGCACGAAGTGATCCGCCTTCGCGCCGAGCACGAGGTTGATAAATGCGGCCCGCTCCGGTTCGGTGAGATCGCTCGGCGGCGTCAAGTGCGCCCTCGTCGAGCCCTTCACGCTGAACGCGGCGGCGACGGCGGACTGACGCGGCATTTAGGCGGGCTCCCGGGCAGGTTGTAGTGGTCGCGGGATGGTTAACGGCGATCCTACACGGGTTCCCGGCGACCCCCTAGCCCTAGTGGCAGGACGCCTGTCACGACAGGTAGCAACCTCGGAGCGCCGCCGCGCTCGACCTTGCCGCCTTCGATTGTTTTCCGACCATCCCCCCCCGAAGCATCGCGCTGGCCAGCAGGCGGTCCCTGGTGCGTTGCTAGGGGAGGCGCACCCTATCGCCTTTTAGATTGCATTCGACTTCATTTCCGTCCGCATGAATAGTTGTAGATTTCTGCATGGACAAAAGTGGTCGAAAGAGATGCAAAGATAAGTGCAAATCGTGAGCTTCGGCACTGTTACCTCCTTCGGTTCTAGGGCGTGTACTCATAAAACGAGGGATGTCCGCTTTTTAGGGCTAAAGCAGACGTGCGCTGGTCAGCCTGGAATTTCGCCTTTTGACCCCAAGCGGACGTCGCCTCAATCAGCGCCTACTCTGTTTCCCCGCCATGCCCAAAACGTTCCCAAGGGCGATAGATATGCTATTCGGTGGGCATGAGCCCTTCATCTGACCAAAAAGAGCCCGTCGTCGAGCAGACGCCCGGTGATAGTCAACCTGATGATCTCACCAGCCGCGCTCTCCGTCAGCGCATCCGACAGCAGGAGTTGCTCGCCGAACTTGGCGTTCTCGCCCTGCAAGGCACGGGTTTTATCAACATGCTGGACCACACCGCCCGGATCACGGCCGAAGGATTAGCTGCCGAATACTGCAAGATATTGGAATACATCCCTGCCGAGAACCGCCTCCTGGTCCGTGCTGGCGTTGGCTGGGATGACGGGGTTGTCGGCTCGGCAAGTGTCGGGGCGGATTTGGCATCTCCCGCTGGCTATGCTTTGCGGACCGGCAAGCCTGTTATTTCCAACCATCTTGAAAATGAGCAACGTTTTAGAACCCCCGAATTGCTCGTTGAGCACGGCATCCGCCGCGCGATGAACGTCATTCTGCAGGGCGACGGCTCACCGTTCGGTGTACTGGAAGTTGACAGCAAGTCAGAAGGTGAGTTTGGCGAGCACGATGTCGCCTTTTTACAGGGTGCCGCAAACATCCTTGGAATGGCAATTGAGCAACAGCAATACCAACGTAAATTGCAAGCGGCTCTTAGCCGTCATCAAATCCTGCTCAAGGAGGTCAACCACCGCGTCAAGAACAGCCTACAAGTGGTCTCCAGCATGCTTCAACTTCAAGCGAACACCGTCGGGGATCCGAACTTAAGTGAACAACTCAACGAAGCTTCCAGCCGTGTCAACGCCGTAGGTCGTGCTTATGAGCGGCTCGCTTACAACGCTGACTATGAGAATATCGAATTGGTCGAGTATCTGCGTGAGGTTATAGGGGACTTGGAGACTACCGTCGCTCCGTGCAAAGTTCAATTCGACGCGCCAGAAAAAATTGAGTTTAATGCGGATCGTGCCATTCTTTTAGCTCTTATCATCAATGAACTCGTGTCGAATGCAGGCAAGTATGCATATCCGCACTGTCCTGGCGGCTTGATCGAGGTGCGACTCGTTCGAATGGAAAACAATGCAGTTTTAGTGTCGGTACGGGACGAGGGTGTTGGTCTGCCTCCGCAATTTGACCCAACTACCAACAAGCGGCTTGGCACACGACTGGTCAACGCACTTTCAATACAATTGGGTGCTGAACTGGCACGGCCATTGTCTGCCACAGGCACGAATTTCACGCTGCTTGTCCCGCTGAACCCAGTCGCGGGTCATTGATTGCCCGTCATTTAGGTTGCGGTTAATGCCGAGTGCAGACGTCGGTGCGAGCTCCTGATGTCGGCTATTGGCCCTAAGCAGACGTGCCGAAAGCTAGCCCGGATGTCCGCTTCTGAGGGTCAAGGCGCCTGGCGTCTGTCCGCAGGATGCGGAAGCAGGGCATCGGCATCGGCAAGGTTGCTCGTAGCCTTCAGATCGGGGCAAGCTATGTTCAGCGCGTGGTCGCTGAGATGGAACCGAAGCGATCGAGTGCTTAGTTTTAATGACGGCCTTTAGTGATCGTGATAGGCGTGAACAACTGCATGTCCGCGGCCGCGTGCAATCAGCCAACGGTTCAGCGGAAATGCAGCCAGGCCAGCAACAGCCAGCGCGAACGCCAGGCTGCCCCAGAACAGAGGCTCAGTTAGGCTGGCGTCCATCGCACCTGGTATGACCAGCATGATGGCGTTATCGACGAACTCCATCAAAGTTATCGAGGCCGTATCTGACAGGAACGCAAGGTATGCTGCGGTCTTTAGAGGTAACGCCCGGACCAGTGGGATCATCGTGAGGCCATAGCCGAACAAGAAGGCGAGAACCACCGCTAGGGCAATTGTCTCGAAGTTGCCCCAGCCGAATGCGGTACCCACGATCATGCCGAGAACTTCGCCGATCGCGCAGCCGGTCAGGCAGTGGACGGTGGCACTGAACGCAAGGCGGTTGAGCGACTCGCCACCCTTGGGTGCGTCGACACTGTGATGGTGGGCGTGCTGGTGCGCAGGGTGTCCGGGATGGGTCGTGGGCATAGGCTCTCTCCTCTTTGAATTAACCGATGCCTGCCATATACCCTCTGTACCATGGTACGGAGTTAAGCATGAAAATGACCATTGGGCGTTTTGCGGAGGCAGCAGACGTCGGAGTGGAAACTGTGCGCTTTTATCAGCGCCGGGGCCTGCTGCCAGTGCCGCGGAGTAGCCGCGGCAGCTACCGAGAATATGATAGCGAGCTCTTGCGACGCGTCCTTTTCATCCGCAAAGCGCAGGTAGCCGGATTTACATTAGCCGAGATCAAGGAATTGCTGAGCTTGGACCGCACCAACCAGCGGCAGAGAATACGCTCGCTCGCTACTGCCAAACTCTCTCAATTGGACAAGCGGATTAAAGCTTTGCGAGACGTACAAGGCAGCTTGTCGCGCCTCGTGCATCATTGCGAAGCCGCGCCTGCCGGCAAACCCTGTCCGATTATTATGTCATTCACCGATGCCGCGCATGGTCGACCCATGTGACGCCTCGGACCAGGGAGCCAGTGACGGTCAAACTTCGGCTGCCGTCCGCCCGAACACGACAACAGCCAGGCTCGGCCAGAGATTATAGAAGAACACGAAGATAATCGCCGCGATCCAGCCGTAGATCATGCTGGCGATCAAACCGTAGATTAAGCTGCTCCATGTCAGCAGCGTGAAGTTCGGAAAGATCGCTGGCAGCAATGCGTGGCCTTTCAGGTCCGGGAAACCAAGCCAGAGCAAAACGCAAAGCAAGTAAACAACCTGAAACAGCATGCAGGTGGCGAACATCGTCCGCAAATAAGGAAGTTTGATCACGCTCGTCTCTCCTTGTTACTGGCCCATGGGAACCGATACGGCGAGGCTTTTAATCGCACCGGTACTTGTCGGCGCTCATGTAGAGCATGTGCTCAGGTGGTGAGACGGTGACTACATGGCTGTGCAATTCCTTGCCGCGCAAGATCATGATCGTGCCATAACCGATCTGATACTCGCCGGGCGGTCGGCCAACGCGTTCGTACCTCCCGCTTGTTTTTGGGTCGCGTTTCCCGAAGATAAGAAGGTCGCCTCCCACGCATGTTTTGCCCGAGATCACTTCGTGAATGGCTGCGGCGGAAGCCTCAAAGGGCGCATTCTGCGCCGGCAGATCGCCGGTAGGCGTGAAAATGGCGGCTGCGAGAATAAACGGAATGGCTCGCATGGCGGCCTCCCTTCCAGAATTGACCCGCAGGTCTGAAGCCAGATAAGGGGCCCGAGGGCCGTTCTGATAAAAGGAAGTTATGCCGTTGCCAGCGCGGGTTCAATGGGCGCGAAAACCTCTAACCGGGCCATGCTATTTTGCTTTCTCGATCTTAGTGACGGTGAACTGCCCGTTGATGCGGTCGGGCACGAACTTCACTTTGTCCCCGGCCTTCACCGTTTTCAGCATCGCCGCGTCCTGCGCGCGGAACACCATGGTCATGCCATCGTCCATGTCGAATTTCTTCAATGGACCATGCTTGATGGTGATCTTCTGCGCCGAGGCGTCCACTTTGGTGACCACGCCATCGATCAGCTCAGACGATTGCGCGCGTGCCGCCGAATGGCTCATGGCAACTGCCAGCAGGGCCCAATCAAGAAAATACGAAGTTTCATGGTGGGCTCCTTACTCTGTATCACTTGACGATGACTTTGCCGTGCATGCCCGCCTCGCGATGGCCGGGAATGAGACAGGCAAACTCGAATTCCCCAGCCTTGGTGAATTTCCAGACCAGGTCGGTGGATTTCTTGGTTTGAAGCGTTTTACCGTTTGGATCGTCGTGCTCCATGTCGGGATATTTTTTCATCAACTCGGCATGCTTGTCGTTTTCCGCCTTGCTGGCGAGCATGAACTCGTGCGCAAGCTCGCCATTGTTGCGCAGAACGAATTTGATCTGTTCTCCCTTGCGGACCTCGACGCGGTCCGGGATGAACAGCATCTTGCCGTCCTCTTCCTTCATGGTGATCTGGACGACCCGTGCCGGCTTTTTCGGATCGCCCGGTTCGCCGGCAGTGAACGTTTCATGGCTATGTCCGGGCGCGCCGGGAGCGCTTACCGCCACGATTGGCGCGAGCGATGCGAGCAGAGCTGCTAAGGCAATACGTTTCATGTCCTTCGTTCTCCTTCGTGATTGCGTGAGTTAATGGCGACTGCCGTGGCTGCCCTTGCTTCCGGGTTTGACGACGGTCATTTCGACCTTGGATTTGCCGGCCTTGCTTTGCTGGCGCGGAGGCTCTGTGGGCGAGCCTTTAAACTCGTAAGCCACGGTCCCTTCGGGATTTTTGTAAGGGCCGGGATCGCGGTAATCGCCGGGTTCAAGGCCTTCACGCACTTTGACGACCGTGAACATGCCGCCCATTTCCATCGGCCCGAACTGCCCAAAACCGGTCATCATCGGCAGCGTGTTGTCGGGCGCCGGCATTTCCATCTCGCCCATGTCCGCCATGCCGGCATTCCCCATCGCCATGTAGTCGGGAACCACCTTGCGAACCGACTTCACCAAATCCTTGGTTTGCACGCCGATAAAGGTTTTCACCTCGTGGCCCATGGCATTCATGGTGTGATGTGACTTGTGGCAATGCAGCGCCCAGTCGCCGGGCTCGTCGGCGACGAACTCATAGGCACGCATGGCTCCGACCGGCACATCGGTGGTCACTTCGGGAATGCGGGCGGTTTCCGGAATCCAGCCGCCGTCCGTGCAAGTCACGGCGAAATCGTAGCCGTGCATGTGGATGGGATGGTTGGTCATCGTCAGATTGCCGACGCGCACGCGCACACGGTCGCCGCGTCGCACCGGCAGTGGGTCGATGCCAGGGAAAACGCGACTATTCATCGCCCACAGGTTGAAGTCGGTCATGGTCATGATTTTCGGCACGTAACTGCCGGGATCGATGTCGTAAGAGGCGAGCAGGAAAACAAAGTCGCGGTCGACGCGGTAAAGTTTCGGGTCGCGCGGATGCACGACAAAAAATCCCATCATGCCCATTGCCATCTGCACCATTTCGTCGGCGTGCGGGTGGTACATGAAGGTCCCGCTCTTCTTCATCGCAAACTCATAGACGAAGGTTTTGCCCGGCTTGATGTGGGGCTGGGTCAGGCCGCCGACGCCATCCATGCCGTTCGGCACGAGCATGCCGTGCCAATGGATCGTCGTATGTTCGGGCAATTTGTTGGTCACGAAGATGCGGACCTTGTCGCCTTCGACGCATTCGATCGTCGGTCCGGGCGATTGGCCGTTGTAGCCCCAGAGATGCGCCTTCATGCCGGGTGCGATTTCCCGCACCACCGGCTCCGCGACGAGGTGAAATTCCTTCCAGTCGCCGTTCATGCGCCAGGGCAAGGTCCAGCCATTGAGTGTCACGACGGGCTGATAGTCCTGGCCCTGCGGCGGCGCGAGTGGCGGCTGCATGGTTGCGGCTTCCATTGTGGCCGCCTCGGGTATGGCTGCGGCCTGCACCCGGCCGCTGACGGCTGTAGCACCGGCGAGCACGGCCGCCGAACCCAACAAGTTCCTGCGCGAAATCATGGTCTGCGCTCCTTCATCCGTTCCTGCACTTGTTCTCTCATTAGTGACCACCTCCGCCCTCGGCCGGGGTGCTCGTCATGGCCGGGGCTTCGGTCCCCGCCGCGACGCCGCCGCCCATCACGGCGACCCCAAGATCGACGGTCGCAAGCCAGAAGTCCCGCTGCGCCTCGACGCTGGCGTTGATCGAAGCGGTGCGCTGCCGCACTTCCGTCAGCAGCCCGAAAACGTCTATCTGCATCGCGTTGTAGCGAAGCAGCGTCTCTTCCGTGATGATCTTACGTAGCGGCAGCACTTCGCGGCGGTAGTGCGCCGCGATTTCATACGTTGCGCGATAGCTTCGATAGGCCTCGCGCGCTTGGGAGCGCGCGTTGACGGCCTTTTCGGCCAGCCGATTTATCGCCTGCAGATAGGTCTGCTCCGCCTGTCGTGCGCGCACCTCGCCAAAGTCGAATAACGGGATCTGGAACTCGACTTCAAAACCGCGGTCGCGCGTTGTCTCGCGAGTAGCGCGTTCCTTGGTGTCGCGGGCGATGGCGACCACTTCCAGCAGGTTCACGAAGCGCGTCGCCTGCGTGAGTCCGTAGGACTTCGCCAGCGCGTCGAGCTCAATGCGCGCGATCTGGATGTCGATGCGCCGGCGCACCGCCTCGACTTCCACCGCCGGCAGCACCTGCGGCCTGCGCGGGATCGACGGCAAGTTATCCGGTAGCTTGAAGGCGAGATCGTCGCCCCAAAGTCCCATTGCACGCACCAGGCGCTCGCGGTCCGTCAGCATGCGCTGGCGCGCGGTGGCGAGCTGGGCGGTAATTTCGGCATAGAAGACCTGGTCTTGTGCTTGATTAAGCTTGCCGATGGCGCCGCTCTCACCCAGCCTGCGGGAGAGTTGCGTCGCCGTCTCGGCCGAATCCCTCGCCTGTGCCAGCACAAAGATCGCCTGCCGCGCCGCCACGGCGCGATAATAGGCACGCCGGGTTTCGGCCGCGACGCGAAGCGTCTCCTCGGCGGCGCGCAGCTGCGCTTGTCGAAAACGGTCGGCTGCTACCTCCGCTCGTACCGGCAACGTCGCCAGCGCCAGAATATTTCCGACAATCCGCTTCTCGATCTCGATCTCCACCGATCCCGATATTCTCTCAATCGAAAACGTGGGATTAGGCAGCAGCGATGCCTGTACCTTGGCGGCCTCGGCGATGCCTAGTTCGTTGTAGGCGGCCTGCAGACCCTTGTTGTTGAGCAAGGCGATCTGCACGGCGCTGTCGGCCGTGAGTGGGCGCTTCAATAACCTATCCGTGGCTGCGCGCGCCGCGGCGGCGTCTTCGTCGGTGCGCACGACGACGACTTGCTTGTCGATATCGGAACGCGCGCTCGCCATCACAAAGTCCATTCCGCCGTCCGAGGAAAACCCGGCGCAACCAGAAAGCACGAGCGGCGAGGCCAGCAGCAGGCAACGCGTCCGCTCAAGCATTTGTTGCACGGTGTTGTTCATGGGCGGGCCTGCGGGGCAACTCCTTCGTTGCGTTCCCGCCATGGCAGCGGTTCCACCGGTCGCTGCCGCGTATAGGGTGCGGTGACCGAGCTGTAGCGTGCCGCGGGAACGGGCGTACTGGGATCAGCCGGGGCGAGAACCGCCGCCGGAGGTACGGCGGCGCAGCCGCCGGCCATCAGCGCCGCGAGCGCCGCAGTGATCAAGCCAAACCTTGGCTTGCGATGACGCCTACCTTTGCCGCCTGTTGCGGCAGCACGCGTGCAAAGCACGGGCATGAAAACTCCCAAATCCGGATTACAAAGAACGCTTGGCGCCGCTAGCGGCGGGCGTCAGCTCAATCAGGATTGGGATTTCGGTGGGCGAATGAGTTTGTCGGGCGGAAGGCCGCTGAAGTCCTGCATGGCCGCAAGGGTCGTGCGTCCGGACAGAACGGCAGGAGCCAAGGACGAGGCCAGCTCCGGAGTAAGCGCAGAGCAGAAGATCATCCCGCAACACTTGCTGTTTGCCGAGTTGTCATTATCGGGATTGTTGGTCGTGCCGATGTGATCGTGCTCGTCGCCGTGCTCATGAGTGGCGTCACCGGCATGACTGTGAGCTTGCGCCAACAGGTGCTCTGTGAGGCAGGAAGCGCCATTGAATGCGAGCGCAGCCGTGGGAACAAGAATGCAGACGGCGTAAAGGGTGATGAATCCCATCGCCACCCAATACCGCACTGGTTTCGATATGCCGGTCAGCATCGAATTTATATATCTCATGACGGAGAATGCATCAAATCGAAATCTGTTGGCTAACTTAACTTTCCCGATTGAAAATAAACCATAATTTCAATCCTACTTAAAAGCTTCGGCGGGACGCGATGGAATGGCTTTGGATCATCGTCGCGGCTGGTGTTGCGCTGTACCTATTGTCGCAATGGCAGTCGCGTCCGGGCGGGCGGCCTGATCATGCGGCATTACGGCGATCCAAAACCTTTGGCATGTCGATTACCTCGCCTCGAACATCGCCGCTGACGTGCTTGAGCTTGTCCATTTCCGCCAGTAGAGCGCTGATGCGCATGTCGGTTTCCGATTTCAGCTTGGCGAGTTCGCCGCGCAACTGTTTGCGCACCTCGCCGAGCGCCTGTCCCACCGCTTCGGTGCGGGCCGCGTCGAGCCATGCGCGAGCCTCGAACGCGGCGGCGATGCGATCGTCGATAGACTTCGTTTCTGCGGCGCTTGGCGCTCGCGGCGCCTTGCGTTGCCAGAATCGCAGAGCTTCGCGCGCTTTCTCGATGACGAGACGGCGCTCGCGTTGGATGTGGTTCTGCGGGGGCATAGGTTGCCCGCGTCGCAACTTCTCTCGTGCTTCGGCGATGATCGCGCGGCGACGCGCGCGTTCGGCGAGATCGGTTCGTCGCAGGGTGTCGCGCGCCTGCTGAATTATCGCGCGGTTGCGCTCGCATTTCGCAGCATCAAGCCGTCGCAACGTGTTTAGGGCTTGGTCGCGACTCGCGCGCCACCGATCGAGGAGGTCAGTGCCATGCTTGTTGGTCATGTGTCGAGCCATAGCTTGCCTGCCAGCAACTCGCCCAAGATATCACGGATCGCCTTTGGTTGCGAGTAGCGCGCGCTTTTAGGTGACCAGCCAGCGATTAAGGTGTCGCGCATACGATGCAGTTCGCGCTTGCGCTGACGCTTGGCATCGATCGCCGGCTCGATCGGCGACTTGGGTTTTTCCGAACCGCCGACAGTCCCGCTAACTAGGGCACAACAGTCTTGGTGTTGGTGGTGGTGGTTTTGGTGCGGGCACGGCCTACGGGATGATCTAGGATAAGTCTGAGCGTCGTTGCCATGGCGACGATGTCAGTAGCTACCTAATTTTACCAATGAAGCGGACGCCACCAGTTTTACCGCCGATCTTTACCGTCAGGTGTGTCGCTGGCCGATTGTTGGTTGAGGCGCCGACGTCCGGCGATCCGCATCAGCGTGCACCATTCCGATTCCATCCTCCCATATCCAATGAATCTATTATTGAAAGACAAGTAAGTAACAGAAGTAAGATAAGAAGTAAGATAAGAAGTAAGACAAGAAGGCTTTTTGGTTTTTCAAAAATCAAAGTTGTGCCTGCCGTTATTGGCTAAGTTGGGTGTTGTAAAAATACCAGCCGGCCAAAAATGTCCGCCTAGCCGGCCAAATTTGGCCGGCTCAGGACGACGGTGATCGTGGGTGGTGCATGCGCCTTTCGGCACGTTGAAATCAGGCCGGACTCTTCCAACCGGCCCACCAACCGACGCAGGTTTCTACCGCTCAATCCTTTGACGGTGGCGAGTTTGGTGACCGGGAGGATAAACGCCCGCCCATGGTGTCGGAAGCTTTCGAAAAGCAGGATCGTGAATAGCGGCCAGCATGCAGACTCGAGCCTGATCAATCGCTCTGCTTGCGATTCGGTGATCTGGATAAATCGCTCCCGTTGCGGCTTTCGGTGCGGCCGTGGTGCGTTCCTACTCCGAAATTTCTCCCCAAAACTATGCAGATGCTTTATCCCACGTCGGCATACTCTCTTAGGCGTTGGTTCACATAAGCATGAAGCGCCTCAAGCTTCGGCAGACGCTTTGCAATGTCCGCATATTCCTGGGGTGTGCGATTGAAACGATACTCATCCAACCAGTCGAATATCAGGTTGATCGCAATATTTTCTTTTGAGGTCGGACCAATTCGCTTGCCGCTCATCCCAATATTCCTCTGTCGGAGCAACGCAATGTCAACTCGCGGTGAATTTTCTCCGGCGGCGACAATTTTGCTTAGTATATCTTTGCTCCCCTCGTCAGAGATCTGAAAATTCAAGATGCCTGCTATGAAGTGAGTTGCATAGCTCCGCAGTGAAATTGCTCGAAGCAGCAACCAACGGTCTTGCCGAAGCTCTTCGCCGGCGGTCAGCCGTTTAACCAATCCCAGAGAATACTAGGACCGGTGATTCCGATGCGTTAAGGTGCCACGTAGGGGGAGCGCTATGCGGAGAGACGTTAAATACCGGCATCGGCCGCCTTCGTCTCGTAACTACCACCGGCCACCAAGCTCCTCCGGCTTGATGCTTCGAGGCTTGGTCGTTATTGCCGTTTTGGTTGCTGCTTTTGAGATCGGGCCTTTGCTGGTCGGCTGCGGCATAAAGGGCAACATAAGTTACAACACGGGCGAGCAGATCTACCACGTCCATGGCCAGGAATATTACTGGGCAACCCGCATCAACTTGTTCAAAGGGGAGCGATGGTTTTGCTCGGAGGAAGCCGCGCGTGCCGCCGGCTGGCGCAAGGCGCTGCGGTGAGGTACGACGGCTAGATTCGCATAATGACACATTACGGAATTGCGGAAGTGGCGACCTACGATTCGGTGGTGTCGTCTAGCGTTCCATAAAAATTATTCGCCTCCTTCGAAGGCAAATTGTCGCTGCTAGATCAGTAAACTCACGACCGATAGCGTGCCTTGTTGTAAGCCGTTGAAATGTTAGGATTATAATGAAAAACGTTGCGACCGTTTGCTATCTTTGTAGACGCGCTTAAAAGGTGCCGGCGGTCGTCTCCGTAGCGGCAGTCCTGAATCTCATAGCTGTGTCATTTTGAGGATGGTAATCGTCAGTGGCGATGGACTTAGCAGTCGAACTCAAACTCAAAGACGACCTATCGCTCACGGATCGGGTCTATCTCGCCATTGAGAATGCGATCCTGTCGGGTCAGATCGCGCTCGGCGAGCGGCTGCTTGAGAACGACCTTTCGGAGCACTTTCAGTCAGCCGAGCCCCGTTGCGAGAAGCGTTGCGCCGACTGCATTTCGAGGGACTGGCCGAGACCCTGCCGAGGCGAGGGCACTTACGTAATCAAACCCTCGCGCAAGGATGTGATCGATCTGCTTCAAATCCGCGAGCAACTCGAATGCCTGGCAACGCGGTTGGCGGCAAAAAATATGAAGCCGGATGAGCTCGAGCACCTTTCCACAGGTGTGACGCGCATCGGAAACTTCATCGCGAAAAACCCCAAAGCGGGCTATCCGGCTCACGACATCGATTTCCACCAGTTGATGGTGCAAGCCTCCGGCAATGCCAAGCTCGTCCAGATTATGTCTTCCGTACATAGAAGCCTGAGGATAGTGCGTCTGATATCCGGCGTCGGAAAGGCATCGCAGACTCACGCCGAGCATGTGACAATTATCGCGGCCCTGAAGCGGGCAACCCGGACGCAGCGGAAAAAGCAATGCGCAAGCATTTGCGTGCAATCGCGAAGAGCATCTCTGGTCCGGCTTAAGGACTGATGCAGCCTCACGCGCGACGTTATAAGCGCGGCCGCCACGTTGTTTAGCATCGCCACTTATTACCTGGCCACAGCGCGTTAAGCGCGAAGTCGCGCCCGGGCGCGAATCCGCGTGCGCATGCCTACTTTGCGTCAGTCGAATTTACGCGCTTGCCCCTATTGACATCACCCCCATGGCGGATATTGTCGACAAAAGACAGGGGGCGGTGATGATGCCGGGTTCGACGATGCAGCTTGGCGGAATTCGCGAGTAAGGCCGAGCCCGGCACGCTTCCCGCATCGCTTTATCCACTCGCCAAAACTATCTTCTTGATACCATTGGCGTGACGATTTTCGGCTCCACTCGGCCGTGGTCTCAAATGGCCGCGCAGCTATGCCGAAAAGACGGCCAGCGGCGCCGACAAATAACAAGTCATCCATCCTTGGCGCTCGCTGGCGCGCTTCCGCTGGCCTTGCCGCATTGGTCAATGGGACCGCGGGACACGCATTTGAGCTAGACGATGTTCACGATGAGTCGCTTGCTTCATCCCGGCACCGTGGTCGTGCCGGCTGCACTTGCTGTTTGTGAAGACGTCAATGCGTTCAGGCGCTGATCTGCTGACGTCCATTATCGTCGGCTATGAGTTGATCGCGCGCGTCGGGACTTGGAGTTGGCGCGCTCGCCCATATGATGGGCGGGTTTCATTCTACCGGCACCAATGGTGTTTTTGGGGCCGCCGCCTCCGCGGCGAGCCTTCTGAAACTCGACACGGTGAGCACCGCCGATGCTTTTGGCGTCGCCGGCTCGCTTGCCAGCGGCATCATGGAATTCAGCCAGAGTGGCGGAATGGTGAAGCGTCTGCATGCCGGCCGCGCCGCGGAAGGCGGGGTGCTGGCGGCGTCACTTGCCGCCGAAGGATTTACCGGACCGCACACTGTGCTTGAGGGGATGTATGGCTATTGCAAGACGTTCTCGTCGGCACCGGAGCTGGACGGCTCGTGTCGATCTCGGCAAGCGCTTCGCAATTGAGGAAATCACCGTCAAACCCTACGCCTGCTGCAGCGATCAGCACGGTACAATCGATTGCATTAGCGTCGCTCCGCACGAAAACCGGGCTGAAGCCAGAGCAGATCAAGCGGATCGTGATCCACACCTACGACAAGGTCATCAAGCAGAACAGCGCGCGGCAATGGCCAGCGGTGATGTCGGCGCAATACAGCGTGGTTTTCACGGCGGCATGCGACCTGGTTCCACGATCTCGGCGATCCGCGCAGTTACGACATGGAGACGATCGGGGATCCGCGAGTGGCCGCGATGGCGGAAAAGGTCGAACTGGTCAGGGACCCGAAATTCCAAGCGCTTTATCCGAGCAAGATGCCGACCCGGGTCGAAATCGAAACGGTCACAGGCGAAAAACACCAGGCGGAGATTTTCGGCGCCAAAGGGCATTTCGAAAACCCTATGAGCGCGTCGGAAATCGAAGCCAAATTCCGCAAGCTGACGTCAAGGCATCTCTTGTCTGCCGGACAGATCGATCGGGTTTTCGAAGCGGTATCCGGCTCGACCGCGAGCCACATCCATCGCATCGCTGATGGAAGCACTGCGGGTTGAGGTAGCGGTCGGCAAGAGGGCGTCATGCTGCGGCCTGATGCCATTGTTATAGGCGCTGGCGCGATAGGCGCCTCGGTCGCACATCATTGGCCAAGCGCGGGCTCTCGGTCCAAGTCGTAGAGGCTGCACGGCGTTGCTTCGGGCGCCACCGGAGCGGCCGAAGGCTTGGTTGGTAGCGTCGCCAAGCGCAAATCCGGCCCGGTTACGGACATCGTGGTGAAAAGTTTCGCGATGTTTCCCGGATCTTGTGGAAGAACTTGGCGGCTCGATCGAATTCTGCCGGCGGCCTGGGCTCATGGTGGTTCATGGACGAAAGCCATGTGGATCTGCTCAAGCGCTTCGCTGAAAAGCGGCGCGGGGAGGGGCTTCGCATCGAATGGCTTGATCGTAATGATGCACTTGAAGCCGAGCCCCTGCTTTCGCCGCGCATCGCTCGGGCCTTGATCACCCCTGACCAGGGAGCGGTCAATCCGATCCAACTTGCGTTTGGATATCTCCGTGCGGCACGCAAAAATGGCGCCGAAATCACCATTCCCGCACGCGTGACTGAACTGAAGCGCCGCGGAAGACACGATTATCGAAGTGGTTACGACCGCCGGATCGTATACCGCCGGGCTTGTGATCAATGCTGCCGGCGCCGCAGCGGAGCAGGTGGCTGCCCTTTGCGGCACGCGACTCGAAATCATGCCCAAACGTGCGCAAATGATCGTCAGCGAAGCTTTGCCCTCGGGAACCCTGCGCAACACGATCTATGCAGGGGCGAATGTTGTCGCCGGGCTCGATCCCGTTTCCCTCGAATTCGAGGATATGCCTGCCGACGAAACGCGGCAGCACGCCGAACTTGAAAACCCGTGGCAGCTGTCGTCATTCACGCAGACGGCTAACGGCAACGTCCTCTTCTGCGGTGGGTTCGGTTTCGTCGGCCCGACGCGCAATGTCAGATCCGGTCACCATCGCGACGATGATGCGCAACATCGCGGAAATCATTCCGTCGTTTTCGTCGCTGCGCATCCTGCGAGGATGGGCAGGTCTTGAACCCTGCACGCCCAGCAACCTGCCGGCCATCGGTTTTGCGCCGGAGCTCTCGAATTTCGTTCATCGCCGCCGGTCACGGCAATGCCGGCGTGATGATGTCGCCGTTCACCGGACAGATGGTTATCCGACACTATTTTCCAGTCGGAGATAGCGGCGTCGACGGAACGGCGATGCGCGTATGTCAATAATGGGATCGTTCATGCATTCGACGTTTCAGAAGCTCCCGGAAGCCGACAGCGAGGTCGACGTGAGGCCGCAAGAAAGCTCATCGATGGTGACATTTCGCGCCGTAAACAAGTTCTTCGGCACATTGCAGGTGCTGAAGGATGTCAACCTCGATATCGCCCGCGGCGAGGTCGTGGTCATTTGCGGCCCCAGCGGCTCAGGCAAAAGCACGCTTCTACGTTGCATCAACAAGCTGGAGCCGATCTCCGGTGGCGAGATCGTTGTGGACGGCGTCAATCTGAACACAGATCAGCGTGCGATAACGCGCTTGCGCGCCGAAATCGGGATGGTGTTCCAGCAATTCAATCTTTATCCGCATCTCACTGTCTCGCAGAACATCACGCTGGCGCCGGTTCTGGTACGTGGCATGCCCAAGCAGCAGGCAAGGGAGCTTGCCCGCACGCTGTTGAAGAAGGTCGGCATTCTCGAGAAGGAGCTGTTCTATCCCGCACAGCTTTCTGGCGGTCAGCAGCAGCGTGTCGCCATTGCGCGTGCGCTAGCGATGCAGCCAAAAATGATTCTGTTCGATGAGCCGACCTCGGCGCTCGATCCTGAGATGATCCAGGAAGTACTTGACGTCATGATCGGCCTGGCACGCGAAGGCATGACGATGGTCGTCGTCACTCACGAAATGGGCTTTGCGCGCGGGGTGGCGAACCGCGTCGTGTTCATGGATGCGGGCCGTATCGTCGAAGAAGGAGAACCGGCGGTCTTCTTCAAGAATCCGCGCGACGCCGAACCAAACAATTCCTCAGCAAGATCCTAGTCCATTAGGGACGAGAAAACCAAGAAATGGACATTAGGCTTGAAAACGATTCATCACTGGCCGACCGCGTATACCTCGCGTTGGAAGACGCGATCCTATCGGGACAGATAAAATTGGGTGGGCGGCTACTTGAGAACGATATTGCCGAAAAGCTCTCGGTCAGCCGCGCGCCACTCCGCGAGGCGCTCCGCCGGCTGCATTTCGAAGGGTTGGCTGAGACGATCCCAAGACGCGGTACCTACGTCATCAAGCCGTCGCGGCAAGATATCATCGATCTTCTCCAAGTTCGCGAAGAGCTTGAATGTCTCGCAGCCCGACTCGCGGCGGAGTTCATCTCTGAACGCGAGCTCAAACACCTTTCCGACGGCCTCGAAAGGATCGGCAAGCTTACTCGCCCGAAACCGTAACGCCGGTTATCCGCATCACGATATCGACTTCCATCAGACCGTTATTCATGCCTCTGGCAACGGCAAAGTGCTGCAGGTGATGACCGGTATGTATCGCCAGCTCAGGCTTGTACGTCTGATGTCGGGCGCGCGCGCCCATCGCGCACCGGCGGCCTATCGCGAGCACGTGGCAATCTTCGAAGCCCTTAGTAGCCGTAATCCACAGGCGGCGGAGGACAAAATGCGGAAGCACTTGAAGTCATCGGCAGAAAACATCCTCAACACACTTCAGGCTGAGGGTTGATGTAATGTCAGTGATCCAAAGTATTGCGGTCAATGCAACGCGCAAAAAATTCCGCGATCTGATCAGATCGGATCGCCTCATCCGCGCCCCCGGATTGTTGATCCGATTTCCGCAAAGCTCGTCGAGCCCGCGGGATTCGACGCTGCAAGCGCGGAGGGCGGCCAATGAGTGCGCATCCGAAAAAAGGCAATGGGCCCTCCACGCAACTCGCCGCCTTTGCGAGCGGACTGTCTGCGGCGGCCGTACCGGCAGCCGCGATGGCACGGATCAAGCTTTGCGTGCTGGACGCGGTCGGCTGCGCCATGTTTGCGACGACGTTGCCGTGGGGAAAAATCCTGGGTGATTATGTAGCCGAGCAGGGCGGCAAGCCGCAGGCGCATATCTGGGGCCGCGGCGACCGCGTCCCGGCATCGCTTGGCCGCGCTGGTCAACGGGACGCTGATTCATAGTTTTGAGCTCGACGACCTGCATAAAACCTCGATCCTGCATCCGAGCAGCGCGGGGTTGCCCGCCGCGCTCGCGATCGCGGAATCGACGGGGCGGTATCAGCGGAAAGGAATTTCTCACGGCATGCATCGCCGGCATTGAGGTCGGTGCACGCGTAGGCATGAGCGTCGGCACCAGCCATCTCGTTCGTGGCTTTCATCCCACTGGGACGAACGGCGCCGTCACAGCCGCCGCCGCGGCAGGCCGTGTGCTCGGTCTCAATGCCGAGCAAATGGAGCATGCCATCAGCATCGGCGCGACCCAGGCTGCAGGCCTCATGGCCGCACAATTCGAATCGATGGTGAAACGCATGCATGCGGGACGGGCGTCCCAATCGGGCGTCTACGGCGCCGAGCTTGCCGCGCGTCGGATTCACCGGCATCGAGAATGTCTTCGAGGTGGAGTACGGCGGATACTGCACGACCCTGAGCGACGAGCCGAAACCCGGCGTGCTCACCCAAGGCCTCGGAACTGTATTCGAGACCGAGAAGATGGGGTTCAAGATCTATTCCTGCTGCGGCAGCTGCCACACATCGGTGGAAGCAGCGAAGCGGATGCTGAAAAAGAAGCGCATCGACCCCGACGCCATCGAGCGGATCGATGTGCGCACCACCAAGGCCACCCTGCTTCACGTCGGCTGGCCCTATGAGCCGCGCAGCATCACGACGGCGCAGATGAACTTGCCTTACTGCCTGTCCGTCACGCTTATCGACGGCGACGCCTTTGTCGAGCAGTTCACGCCTCGAGCGCATCGTCGGCGCAGGATGTCATTGCGCTTTCGCCCGCCGCGTGCACGTCGAACAGGATCCGGATTCGATGCGCTCGGCCCGTCGCGGCCGCCACAAGGTGAGCGTGTCCGTGACTCTGCGCGACGGCAGCAAGCTTGAGGAAACCGTCGATTACGCAAAAGGCAGCGACAAGGACCCACTGACCGATGACGAGGTCAGTCGCGAAATTCCATCGCATCGTCACGCCGGTATGCGGCGAGGCGTGGGCCACACAGGCCTACGACACCATCATGACTCTCGATGCTGCGTCGACCACCGCCCGGCTCAGCGAATTGCTCTCTCAACCCATCCCTCAAAACGACGAACAAACAGAAAGCCCAAGTCCATGCTTGAACCTGCCCGCCACCTGAATACCGTCAGCGAAGATTCCGGCCGCATCGAAGTGCCCGGCGAGGGGACCGTTACCGAGCAGCTCGCCCGTTTCGTGGTGGACTGCGACATCAACAAAATGCCGAAAGAGGTCGTTGAGCGTGCCCGCATGTTCGTGCTCGACTATCTGGGCGTGGCCCTGACCGGATCCTTCATCAAGTCGAGCCGCATCATCGGTGACGTTGTCGAAACCATGGGCGGCAAAGAAAAATGCACCGTCATCGGCAGGGAGTATCGCTCCAAGCCCGATGATGGCGGCTCTGGTCAACGGCACCACTGGTCACGCAGTCGAAATGGACGACGATCACCGCACGTCCGTGTTGCATCCGGCCGTTGCCGTCATTCCTGCGGCCATCGCGGTCGCAGAGTGGAGCGGGGCCAGTGGCGCCAAGCTTTTGGAAGGCGTCGTTGCAGGTTACGAGGTGATGACGCGTATCGGCGACGCCTTCCTGGGCACGCAATATTACGAAGGCTTTCACCCGACCGGAAGTTGCGGCGTGTTCGGCGCAGCGGCCGCCGCCGCCCGCATCCTCGACCTCCCGCATGAAGCGGTCGTGCGTGCGCTCGGCATTGCGGGCACGCAGGCTGCCGGCCTTGAGGAATGGAAGACCGACGGCTCCTGGATCAAGCGTCTGCACCCCGGCAAGTCCGCCGAGGCAGGTGTGCTTTCTGCCTACCTCGCCAAGGGCGGCTATACCGGACCGGCCACGATTGTGGAAGGCGTCTATGGCTTCCTGAAAGCCTTCTCCTTTAAACGTCAATGGGACGTCGACATCATGCTGCGCGGGCTCGGCACCGAGTATCGCGGCTATGGCACGAGCTTCAAGCCTTACTCCGGCTGCCGTTTCTATCATCAGGTAATCGACGCGACGCTTGCGCTGGTTCGCGAACACAACATCAAGGCCGATGATGTCGAGGAGGTCACAGTTCGCGTCTACCGCACGGCCTATCTTACGCTGTTCGAGCCGGCGGCGCGGCGCTATGCAGCCCGGCACCATTGTGGATGCGCAGTTCAGCATTCCTTATGCCGTTGCCGTCTCGCCTGATGCATGGCGCACCGATGCCCGCGCATTTTCACCGAAGAAGTCAATCCGCGATCCGAAAATTCTGGCGCTGTGCAAAAAAGTGAAGGGCATTCCCGATGCCGAGTATGAAAAGGGCTACCCGGCGCGCTTCCCGACCGAGGTGACGATCAAGCTACAAGAGCGGCAAGTCGGTGAAGCACTTCCTCGATCTGCCTTCGGGCGATCCGGAAAATCCGATCTACGAAAAGGCCGGGCGTTTCGAGCAGGAGATCGTCGAAAAGTTCAAGGCGCTGCTGAACTACCAGCCCGACTACAAGGCGCGCACGGACAAGATGATCGCAGCGATAAGCACGCTGGAGAAGCAGACCGACGTGTCGAAGTTCATGGCCCTGTTCACTCCGAAAGGGCAGGCCTAAATCATGACCGACGCTATCGTTCCGATCCTCGATTACGCGGTGAACATCAAGCCGTCGGCGATCCCGGCGCGCGTGACACGAGATCACCAAGGCGTTCCTGCTCGATACCGTCGGTCTGATGGTGGCCGGCGGCAAGGCGCCCGGCTGCGACCAGATCCTTGATCAATTGGCGGATTGGGGCGGGCGGGGGGAGGCGACGTTCCTTGGCCGCAACGTCGAAAATTCCCGCGCCTTATGCGGCACTGGGCAACGCTCTCGTTGCGCATGCATTCGACTTTGACGACACGCATGAGCGCGGCGATATGCATGCCTATGCCGTCGTGTTTCCGGCGGCGCTCGCCGCCGCAGAACGCGCGGGCGGCGTGAGCGGCGAGCAACTCCTGACCGCGCTCACCGTCGGGGTCGATGTCGCCTATCGGCTGGGCTCGGCATCCAGCGGTATCGCGGCTGGCATCCGACGTCGATGTGCGGCGTGTTCGGCGCGGCGATCGCCGCATCGCGCGTCATGGGTCTCGACCGCGAGCAGACGCATAATGCGATGGGCATCGCCTACAGCCTTTCGTCCGGTAACTTCCAGTGCATCCTCGATGGCAGCCTTACCAAACGCATGCAGCCGGCTTTTGCCGCGCGCGCCGGCGTGGAAGCGGCGGTATTTGCGGAGCGGGGCATCACCGGCGCGAAGAACGTGCTGGAAGGCAAGTTCGGCCTCTATCCGCTTTACGAAGCGGGCGAGTACAACAAGAAGCCGCTTGGCGACCGTCTGGGGACCTGGTTTGAGGGCGAAGCATCCTCGCTGAAGCCCTATCCGAGCTGCCGCTTCTGCCACGGCTGCGATCGACGCCATCCTCGACATGATGACGAAGGAAAAGATCAAGGCGGAGGACGTCGAGAGCGGCGAGGTAAAGATGCCCGCGGAAGCCCACGACTATGTCGGAGGCCCGTATCGCCCCGGCGACTCTCCCCAGGTCAGCGCCCAGTTCAATACTGCGTATAATGTCGCTGTCGCGCTGGTGCGAGGCCGCGTCGGCCTTTCGGAATTCGACCGCGCCACGGTGCTCGATCCGAAGATCCGTGACCTTGCGGACCGGATCGCGACGGTCCCCACCGATGAGCATTATTGCTTCGGACCGCAGGACATCACGCTCAAGCTGCGTAACGGCAAGACGGTGACCCGTCACGTCGAGGTGATGAAAGGCCATCCCGAAAATCCGATGAGCCGTGTCGAACAACTCGCCAAGGTGAAGGAGTGCTTCTGCCGTCGGCGGTGCGCCCGCGGCTTCGGTCGATAAACTGGTTAGCTGGATCGACAACCTTGAGCACAATCGCGACCCAGTTCGCGAACTTCTGGAATTGCAATCCGGCCCGAGCCTCGTGACGTCATGAAATACGAATTCTACTGGCCCGTCCTCTGGAAGTATCGGGATCTTCTGCTGGAAGGCCTTTGGATCACGCTATTTCTGTTCATTGTCGGCGCCACTTGCGCGCTTGTGCTCGGCATCATTTTCGGGACGATGGGTACCTCACGTTCCCGCATCCTGCGGATTCTCAGCGAAGCTTATGTCGAGGTGAACCGCAACACGCCTCTCGTGGTGAAACTATTCTTCCTCTACTTCGGCTTCGGGCTTGAAGCCTATCACGCCGCCATTATCGGCCTTGCGATCCATCAGAGCGCGTACATGGCCGAAGCCGTGCGTGCCGGTATTGATTCGATTCCCGGTCGGGCAGATGGAGGCCGGGCTTTCCAGCGGCCTGACGCGCATCCAGGTGATGCGGCGGATTATCCTGCCGCAGGGTCTGGTTATCGTCATCCCGCCGATGACCACACAGGTCCTGGAAACGCTGAAGAACAGCTCGATAGCGATGACCATTGCCATCCCCGAGCTCACCTTCCAGACGCAACAGATCGAGGCCTATTCGTTCCGCGGCTTCGAAGCCGCGACGGCAGCCACGGGGATGTATCTTGGCGTTGGGTTTCTTGGTTGCCGGCCTGTCTGTCTGGCTGGAATCCCGACTTGGCGCGCGCCGTTTCCGAATCCAACCGCTCAAGCCAGATCATCGTAGCGGCGACATAGGGTCCGGATGATGGATTTTTCAGTCATCGTCGATAACCTTCCATTCTTCATGAAAGGACTTCGCGTCACACTTGAATTGACGGTGTTGACTCTGATTGGCGGACTGATCCTTGGAACGCCGCTTGCGCTCGGCCGCTCCGCGCAATCCAGAATTCCGCGCTACATCAGCATCGCAATTATCGAGGTCGTCCGCGGCAGTCCGATCTTGATGCTGATTTTCTGGGTCTATTTCCTGCTACCTCGTGTGATCGGTATGCCTGTCGGCGCCTACGCAGCAGGACTTATCGCGCTGGTGACCTTCAACTCGGCCTATTCTGCGGAGATCATCCGAGCCGGCATCCAGTCGGTTGATCGGGGCAACATCGAGGCAGGCCGTTCGTCCGGGCTGAGCTGGCTACAGATTGTTCGCCATATTGTCTTGCCGCAGGCATTTTCCAACATGAAGCCTGCGTTGATGAGCCAGGCGGTGATGGTTTACAAAACGACGTCGCTCATCTTCGTCATCGGCGTCGTTGATTTCTTCCGCGCCGCGACGATTGTGAATAACCGCGAATTCAAATCCTTTGAAATCTTCGCCTTTGTTGCGCTCGTTTACTTCGTTCCCTGCACCATCGTTTCTCGATGGAGCAGGAGCATGGAAGGGCGCAAGACTAATCGCGTGACGATCGCAGATCGCGTGTAACTTGGAGGTGGGCTATGTTGAACAAGTTGAACTTTTTTGCTGCCTCCATCGCCGCCTTTTTGCTCTGGTCCAACGTGGTATCCGCGCAGGAATCCACGCTCGACGTCGTCAAGAAGCGCGGCACGCTAATCGCGGGCGTCAAGAACGATTATCCGCCGGCCGGTTATCTGAATTCCAATGGTGACTGGGTTGGTTTGGACGTCGACATGGCGAAATACATCGCAAAAAAACTGGGCGTGAAGCTGCAGATGGAAGCTGTATCTCACGCACCCGCATACCAATGCTGGTGAACAACAATGTTGACCTTATCATCAACATCAATCCCACCCGCGAGCGCGCCCAGACCATCGATTTCACGTCACCATACTTTCTCGCTGGAACCACAATCCTGGTTCGCAAGGACAGTGGCATCCGAGGCATCGAAGATCTCTTGCCGCCACGCAAGGTAGGCGGCGTACAGGGCTCCGCCGATGGGCCGGGCCTGCTTGTGCAGGTGCCGAAGGCCGATATCCAGTATTTCCAGGAATTTCCCCAGGTGTTCCTTGCACTGAAGCAAAAGCGTGTCGACGCCATGCTGACGGCCAGCGTGACGCTGGCACAGCTGTCGAAAGGTGATCCGGATCTTGTTGTGGTCATGCCGCCGTTTAAGCCGGATCCTTGGGCAATTGGCGTGCGTCACAATGATTCAAAATGGCGCCTCGCGATCGAGGAAGCCGTGATGGACGCATGGGCTGACGGCACTATCGCGAAGCTCCACCAAGAACACATCGGGACACCTGTGAATTTCACTCTGCCCGTGTGGCCGGACTACTACCAGAAATGAACTGCGAACCACGACAGGAGGACGAACATGCGTAAATTGTTGTTGTTTACGGCAGCTATCGCCGCAATCGCACTCGGCGCATCCGCCGCAGTGGCACAAGAATCCACTCTCGACGTTGTCAAGAAGCGCGGCACGCTGATTGCCGGGATGCGAAACGATTTTCCGCCCGCGGGGTATATTAACCAACAGGGTCAATGGGTCGGTTTCGAGATCGACTTGATGGACTACATCGCCAAAAAGCTCGGCGTAAAGGTCCAACGGGAACAGGTCACCTCACGTACCCGCATTCCCATGCTTGTCAACAACAACGTTGACGTCGTCATGGCAGTGATGAACCCGACGCGCGAGCGGGGCCAGGTCATCGACTTTACTCAGCCATATTTCCTCGGCGGCCAAGCCTTACTTGTGCGCAAGGACAGCGGGGTCAAGAGCATCGCCGATATGGGTGGGAAGAAAGTAGGTACCACCCAGGGTTCCCAAGATGCCTTGGGAGTCCAGGCTTTTCAGCCCAAGGCGGAACTCGTCTATTTTCAGGAATACCCACAAGCCTTCCTGGCGCTTAAGCAGGGCCGGATCGATGCGATGAGCACGACCGATCTTACGCTCAATGCTCTCTCCAAGGACGACCCGAATTTCATCGTGATCCAGCCTCCGTTCAAGCCGGATCCGTGGGTTCTTGGTGTGCGTCACAACGACTTGAAATGGCGGCTCTTCCTTGAAGAGGCGATCATGGACGCCTGGCAGGACGGCACGATCGCGAAACTTTACGAGAAACATATGGGCGGCAAGATCAACTTCACCTTGCCGGTCTGGCCCGATTACTACGCAAAGTGAGAAGTCCCTTCGATGTCTTCTGATGCAGTCCTCATCACAGGCGGCGGCGGCTTTATCGGAGCCGCCGTCGCCCGGGCTCTCATCCGCAAGTCAATCCCGGTTGTGATCTTCGATCAGCGTCCGCCGATGCCGCTATCGGCCGACGACCCTGTACAATCTGCTGCGGTGGTTGTTGGAGATATTCTCGATCCCTTCGCGCTTCTTCGCGCCGTGGAAAAGCATAAGGTCAAACGCTTCCTGCATACGGCCTCCATCGTGGGCGCCGGTTTGTCGATCGACAATCCGGTGCGCACCCTGCAAGTCAATATGATGGGGTTGACCAACGTCCTTGAAATATCGCGCAGTCTGAGCCTCGGACGGATTATACAAATCAGTTCGCAAAGCGTTTACGGCCCTGGGCAATATGAGCCGGTCGACGAAAAGCATCCTACCGATCCGGACTCCCCCTATGGCGTGACCAAGCTGTCGGGCGAGAAGTGGGGTAATGTTTACGCGTCGGCTTTCGGTGTCGACTTCGTCGCGCTGCGGATGCCGCATATCTACGGCCCCGGACGACCGACTGGTCTGCGGGGGAACGTCATCCAGGACATGCTGGAAGCGGCGCAAACCGGCAAGCCCTTCAGCATGGCGGCCGGCGGCGACCAGACCAAGGAACCGGTCTATGTCGAGGACATCGTAACCGCGACGCTTGCCGCGCTCGATGTGCCGCAATCGTCGCTGATCGGCCGCGCCTACAATATCGGTGTCGGAGAGGTCTTCACCTGGCGGCAGATAGCGGACGCGATCCGCGACTTATATCCGCATGCCAAGCTCGAACTCGGTGGAGGGCCCATCGTCGTACGCCCCGGCGTACTCGAACAGAAGCTGGGACCGCTCGATTACAAGCTGGCGCAGCGGGTGTTTGCGTACGAGCCGAAATTCAAATTGAGGGAGGGCCTGCGCCATTTCTCGCAGTGGCTCGACGCATCCCGTAAAGCCGCAAGGTAGAGGAATATGAAGGTTATCGGTATCGATACGGGCGGCACCTTTACCGATCTCGCCCTTCACGACCCAAAAACCGGCGGTATCCGGATCGCAAAGATTCCCTCAACGCCGCAAGATCCCGCGATCGCTGTCGAACAGATCGTCAACCAGATCGAAGGTGAAAACCCGCCGGACGGCACACGCATCGTTCATGGAACAACCGTCGCCACCAACGCTCTGCTCGAGTCCAAGGGCGCTAAGCTCGCCATCGTGACAACCAAAGGCTTCCGCGACTTGATCGAGATCGGTCGCACCCGGCGCGCTGGACCGGGGCTGTTCAATACCAAATTTCTCAAGGCGCAGCCGCTGGTACCGCGTTCGCGCCGTTTCGAAGTCAATGAACGCGTGCAGGCCGACGGCAACGTCTTACGCAAGCTCGACGGTGCCGAAGTTGAAGCGGTCGCAACGGAACTCGGTGGGGTTGATCCTGACGTGGTGGTGGTCTGCTTTCTGCACTCCTACCGCAACCCCAAGCATGAAGAGGAAGTGGGCACTACGCTTCGCACCCGTCTCAATCGCGCGAAGATCGTGACATCGGCGAGCATCGTCCCGGAATATCGGGAATACGAACGCCTGAGCAGCGCCGTCATCAACGGTTTCGTTCTGCCAAAGATGGAAGGATATCTCGGCCGGCTTGGCGAATTCGTCAACAAGCGCAACGGCACATTCTACGTGATGGGGTCCAACGGCGGCATCATGACCGCCGAGACCGCCGCGCAGCAGCCTTACCGCACCATCCTGTCCGGACCTGCCGGCGGCGTGAACGGCGCGCTGCTGATGTGCAAGCAGGCAAGCGTGAAAGACTTCATCACCTGTGATATGGGCGGGACCAGCACCGACGTGTCGCTGGTGCGCGATCTCAATCCGACAATGGTCTCGGAAAGTATGATCGCTGGCATGCCACTGAAGATTCAGCAACTCGACATCAATACTGTCGGCGCCGGTGGCGGGAGCATTGCTTGGATAGATGTAGACGGCGCGTTGCGGGTTGGACCGCGGAGCGCCGGGGCCTTTCCGGGCCCAGCCTGCTATGGCCGCGGGGGGCGTGGATTTCACCGTCACCGACGCGGATTTTCTGCTCGGCCGGCTTGGCGAAACGACGCTGCTTGGGGGCAACATGCGCATGGACCTTCAAGCGGCACAGAACGCGCTGGCGAATTTGTCGGAGCGCGCTGGATACAGCGCGCAGCATCGCCTTGCCGAGGGTGTGATCCGTCTTGCTGTCGCACGGATGGTGAGTGCCATCCGTGAAATCTCGATCGAGCGCGGTCACGATCCGCGCGATTTCACCCTGGTACCGCTTGGCGGCGCGGGACCCCTGCATGCTGCGGAGATCGCCGCTGAATTGGGGATCGACCGCATCCTTGTTCCCCTTTATCCCGGTAACCTGTCCGCCTTTGGGCTGACGGGAGCCAATCTTCGATACGATTACTCGGCGACCCTCGTGTCGCCGTACAATGCCGACGCGCACGAGCATGCGGACCAAATTCTGTCCGATCTCGAGAAACGCGCGCGCACGCAGTTCTCCGATGACGGCTTTGCATCAAGTACGATCCGGATCGAACGCTTCCTCGATTTGCGTTATCGCGGACAAGCCTTTGAGTTGACCATTCCGCTCACCGGCAAAGATGACAATATCGCGGCGGTGAGCTCGCGGTTCGAACAACTTTACGGCCAACGCTATGGCTTCAGCCGCGCCGGCAAGCAGGTCGAACTCGTGACCGTGCGCGTCACCGCGACCGGCGTAGTTCCGGCGCCTTCCTGGCAGGCGGACAGCAAACTTACCTCAGAACCGACGGGTCACCGCTCGATCTTCTGGGACGGCGATTGGAAACCGAGTGCGGTATTCCAGCGCGAACAATTGCAGCCATCATTGAACATCGACGGTCCAGCGGTGATCGAGGAATACGGCAGCACGACATTCGTACCGCCAGGCTGGCGCTGCGCTATCGACGATCTAGGCAATCTGCGGTTGGAGCGGCGTTGAGATGAGCAAGTCCATCGATTTTATTACGCTGGAGATTGTTCAGGAATATCTGGTTTCGACCGTGCGTGAGATGCGCGTGACGATGATCCGCACCGCGCATTCCTCGATCATTTACGAAGGTCACGACTTCTCCTGCGCCTTGCTGAATGCCGACGGCCATTTGGTCGCGCAGTCCGAGGACAGTCCTGCCCATATCCTTGCCGCTTCCCTGGCAGGTGCGGGAAGCTAAGCAGTTTTTCGGCGACGACTTGCATCCCGGCGATGTGATCCTGGTCAACGACCCCTACGCGTCCGGCACGCATATGAACGACGTGGCGATGATCGTGCCGCATTTCCACGGCAACGAAATGGTCGCCTTCATCGTGACGCGGGCGCATTGGGGCGATGTCGGCGGAATGACACCGGGAAGCATCTCCGGGCAGGCGACCGAGATCTTCCAGGAAGGTCTGCGCCTGCCGTTCATCAAGGTGCACGAACGCGGAAAGCCGGTGGACGCGCTGTTGCGCGTCATCTTCGCCAATGTCCGAGTGCCGGAAGAGCGGGAAGGCGATTTCCACGCGATGCTAGCCTGCTGCAACACGGCGGCGCGCCGGCTCGACGAGCTTATCTCCCGCTTCGGGCTTGAGGATATCCGCGCTTCGGTTAGCGCCTTGATCGACCGCGCCGAACGGCGCATGCGCCAGGCTATCACCGCTATCCCGGACGGCACCTACCACTACGAGGATTATCTTGACAGCGACAACCGCACGGGAAACCCGGTGCTGTTAACGGTCGCCGTGCATGTGAACGGCGATAGCCTTGAACTCGATTTCGAAGGATCCTCACCGCAAGTTGCGGGACCGACCAACGGCAGCCTTGCCGTCACCGCAATGGGAAGCTTTGTCGCGCTGAAGGCGCTACTCGATCCCGAGGGCGCGATCAACCACGGCGCTTTCCGGCCGGTTACGGTGAAGGCGCCGGAAGGCAGCATTGTCAATGTGCGGCCGCCCGCTCCGGTCGGTGGCTACACTGAAATCCGCCGCCGCGTGGAATCCGTTGTCATGGGAGCGCTGGCGCGCGCGGTGCCGAAATACGTTGCCGGCGACATCAAGGGCGCTTCTAATCACACCTATATCGGCAGCTACAATCCCACGCGTCAGCGTGAGACGATATTCTACGAATATCCAGCCGGCGGGACCGGCGGATTCCTTGAACACGACGGCAACCACGCGCTGCGAGCCTATGATGAGGGCGACTTCGCCTCGATCCAACCGGCGGAAGCCGTCGAGATCGAGCATGCGCTGCTAATCGAGGATTGCAGCCTGCGCCAGGATTCTTGCGGTGACGGGCGCCGCCGCGGAGGCCTCGGGATGCATCGCGAGGTACGGCTGCTTGCTGAATCCGGAAAGTTTTCTGAGCTGTCGGACCGTAACATCATTCCTCCCTACGGCGTATGCGGGGGACATTCGGCTGCGCCAAACCACTTCTACGTGTTGCGAAACGGCGAAACGATCGCGCCCTCGCCGGTGCCTGGAAAAATCTCTGGCTTCCCGATGAAAAAGGGCGATATCGCGGTGCTCGAATCCGGCGGGGGCGGTGGCTACGGCCCGGCGCTCGAGCGCGACCCGGAAGAGGTGCTCACCGATCTGCGCGAAGGCTTCATCACCGACACGAAAGTGGCCGAGCGCTATGGTGTGGTAACTCGCGACGGCAAGGTCGATGAGGCGGCGACAAAACAAAGGCGCGCCGCCCTCGCGCAGAAGCGTACCATGGCGACGGTAACAGAAGGCAAGGACGTCTTCCAGGATGGACGCAGGGTCTGTGCTTTCTCACCCACTGATACCCATAGACTTGGCGGTGACGGCGCGCTGATCGAGATGATCAGCGCGACGGGCGCGCCTCTGCGTGCATGGATCAAGTCCGATCCCGAAGCAAAAGCCGGCATGCTTTCCCTGGGTCCAAAGGGGCGCAACATCCTGATGGTTTCGCCAAACGAAAAGGTAGAATTACGTGTGCTGCGCGAAGGCGTGTTGCCATGACCGCCTGGCGTTGTTCTGCCCCTGACATGCCGGTGGAGATTGTCGTCGATGGCGCTCCAATGCTGGCAAACGAAGGTGAACCGCTAGCTGCTGCGCTGGTGGCGGGCGGGCGATGGTCGACACGCAAGACGCGCAGTGGAGAAGAGCGTGGTCCGTTCTGCTTCATCGGCATGTGCCAGGAATGCGTGGTCTCGCTCGGTGCGGAGCGCAACATACGGAGCTGCCTAACGCCAGTCGTGAGGGGTATGACCGTGACGCTGGAGGCCTAGGAGTGAGCGAACGGCTGGAAACCACGGAACTTGCGATCGTCGGTGCGGGACCGGCCGGAATGTCGGCCGCTGTCGCCGCTCGCGCATCCGGTCTTCAGGTTGTGATGCTCGACGATCAGCCGCGGCCTGGCGGTCAGGTATTCCGCCGTGGACCCAAGCCTTTGCGTCTCCCGCGCTTTGCCACCAGCATCTCTGAAGTTTATACGGACCCTTCGGCGCTCAAGATCGATTATCGTCCTCAGCACGCCGTCTGGGCTTTCGATGCCGACGCGCTGCATGTTTGCGGGCCAGACGGAAATTACCGGCTGCGCGCACAACGCACGATCATCGCTACCGGCGCAAGCGAATGGGTTCTGCCGGTGCCCGGCTGGACGCTGCCCGGTGTCACCACTGCGGGCGGCGCACAAGCGTTGCTGAAATCTTCGGGAGTGGTGGTCGGCCGCAACGTGGCGATCGCAGGGACTGGGCCATTGCTGTTGCAACTTGCATCGCAATTGGTCGCTGCCGGCGCTTCGATATGCCGGCATCTTCGAAGCAGCATCATTTAGGCAGTGGGTGGCAACAATCGCGCGGACACTATTTTATCCTCCTCTCGCACTGCAAGGCGTTTCGCTGCTTGCCACGCTTGTCCGGCACGGAACTAGTATGAAGTTTGGCTATACGCCCGCGCGCATCCACGGGGAAGCGCAGGTCAGCGGTCTCGATGTCATTCGTCTAGGCCGACGCCACGAAAAGCGCATTCACGTGCAGGCTGACGCCATTTGCCTAAGCTACGGTCTTGTTCCCTCGACAGAGTTAGCGGCCATGCGTGGATGCGAATTGCGCTATGTGCCTGAGGCTGGCCATTGGCACGTGGTCCGCGACCATTCGATGCGAACAACCGACCACGACGTCTTTGCTGTGGGAGACGGCGCGAATATCGGCGGTGCCCGTTATGCCGTGCTGGAGGGAGCCATTGCTGGTTTTGCCGCTGCGCGTGATCTCGGTCGCGCTCCGCAAAGTGACGCTGCCGCGCGAGAGCGGCGTGTGCACCGGAATATAAGGCGGCTCGCGGGAGTAAGCGCTTTTTTGCGCCGGACGTTCCGCCTGCGGTCTGAACTTATTGCGATGCTGCCATCGGACACGTTGCTTTGCCGCTGCGAAGAGGTTCGTGTCGGCGCCATACGGAGCGCGATCCGCGACGGCGTACGCTCACTTCACGAGCTGAGAATATTGCTTCGCGTCGGCATGGGACCGTGCCAAGGCCGCTATTGCACAACCACTGCACTTCGTTTGCTGGCGCAGGAAACGGAGCGCACGCTCCATGAACTCGGCCCCGGTAGTCCGCGCCCGCCAATCCGTCCTCTCACTATCGGTCAGATGTAGAAAGCAGAGGAGTTGCAATGTCGGCCATGTCGGTGTCCCAAACGCTAGGCGCAATCACAGAATCGATGAATTACGACACGATCTCGCAGGAAAGCCGCGAAATCGCAAAACGCCTGATCATCGATGCGCTCGCCTGCGGCGTCGGCGGGTACCAGAGCCCAACCGGAGGAGCTGCGCTCAGATATGCAACAAGAGTTTCGCAAGGTCCCGAAGCGACGCTGATCGGTTCGGGCGACCGGGTGTCCACTTCTGCTGCAATCATCGCGAACCAAGCCATGATCCGCTACCTCGACTATAACGACGACCTGCCTATTCCAATCGGGCCCGGCGATCTCGTGGCTGCGCATCCGAGCGGCGCTCTGCCGGTCGCGCTTGCGGTGGCGGAACACACCAGTGCCTCGGGCGCGGCGATGATTGAATCGATGGTGGCTGGTTACGAAGTAACCGGGCGGCTGTTGGCCGGTTTCAAGGTGTCGCTTGAAGTGCGTGGCCTGCATCACGGATCGACTTTGACCTATGCGGCCGTGGCAATGGCCGGACGGCTGTTGGGTTTGACAGCCGATCAAATGGCGCACGGCATGGGCATCGCGGGAAGCCTTACGGTTGGTCTCGATATTCTCGATGCCGAGGGCGAGGAATACACAATGACCAAGAACCTCGCCGACGGGATGATCTGCGAGCGCGGATATACGGCGGCATTGCTTGCGCGAGAGGGATTTACTGGTCCGTTGCGTATCATCGAGGGAAATAAGGGCTTCGCCCATAGCGCCCTTGGCGGCCAGAAGATGTTCGGTTGGACTGGCGACGGGCAACGCAAAGAAGGCGGCGAGTGGATACTTAATACTGTCATTAAGGCGCTACCGGCTGAGGCAACTACTCATGGCCACTTGACGGCGAGCTGCTGGCTGGTGCGCGAGCACAAGATCAAGCCCGACATGGTCGACCGCATCGTTGTGCGTACCAATAAGCGCACGCAGTACCACACCGGCGACCCAGTCAAAAAGTTCCCGCGCAACAAGGAGACTGCCGATCACAGCTCCTACTTCCTCACCGCCATGGCGCTGCTGGAAGGCGCGATCACCCCGCGCATATATAAAGAGACCAATTACTCCGACCCGAGGGTCAAGGAAATTATCGGGAAAATCGAGCTCGAGTACGGCCCGGAATTCGACGCAATCATTCCCGCCGGACAAGTAACGATGCATCTCAAAGACGGACGCGTATTAACTAAACGGGTCGAGAAGCATGAACTCGTAGGCGAGCCGAGCAAGCGCATGACGGACGTGGCATTGCGCGCCAAATTCCTCGAATGTGCGGAAGGGTTGCTGCCGGACACGCGTATAGATGAGATCATCGAGCGCTGCCTAAAACTCGAAACCGCCAAAGATGTTGGGGCGATCATGCAGCTCTTGCGCGTCACGGCGCATTAGGGCCATGCCGAAGCAGAGCGCTACGCACGTAGCCGATAGGAATCAGTTAATTGGGATTGCAATCGCTGCCTGCGGTTCGATCCTGATGAGCTTCGGCGCAGTAATGATCCGCCAGATCGAAACAGCGACCAGCTGGCAGATCATTTTTTATCGGTCCATTGGACTGTTTGCCGGGCTCTTTCTGTTGTTCGCGATCCGTAACCGGGGTCACATACACGCTTCGTTTTCGGCCAGTTTTACGCGGGCAGTTGCCGCGGGACCATTTCAGGCGCTTGCCTCGATCTTCTTCATTCTTTCATTGACACATACCACTATCGCCAATGCGATGATGACGCTCAGTGCCACGCCACTCGTTGTTGCTGCGCTTGGGTGGCTTGTGTTGCATGAACAGGTTACGCGCCTAACGCTAGCTGCGATGATTGTTGCGGGTATCGGTATCACGCTTATGACGATTGATGGCGTAACAATCGGCACGGGACTTGGTAGCATCTTCGCGATCGCCACCGTTCTTTCCTTTGCGATGTACATCGTCATGCTCCGGCGAGGCAGCCGCAATGGTGACGTGGATATGTTGCCTGCTGTGCTGGTTGGAGCGGTCGTCGCGGGATGTGTGAGCTTGGTTGCACTGCCTTCGTTCCATATCGGAATGCACGATTTGATTGTCTGCCTGACTTGGGGGGCTGCCGTGCAGACAATGGGCGTCGCACTCGTCATGACGAGTGCACGCTATATATCCGCCGGCGAAATATCGTTGATGGTTCTTTTCGAGTCAGTCTGCGGGCCCACATGGGCATGGCTATTCGTCGGTGAGGTCCCGCGTGCGCTGACCATCGTCGGCGGCTCTCTTGCCATCGGGGCCATCGCCGTCTGGCTTTTGATCCGCATTCAGCAGGACAGAACCAGCCGCAGGCTGGTCGCAACCGTTGCTTCTGAGGGTATTCCATGAACAAGCCACGCAACATTTTGCAGAAGATATGGGACGAGCATCTTATTGGCCCACCGATGGCAGCCGCGGCAGCAGTCACCGGCAAGCTCACCGACGTGCGGAAATTCCCTGCATGAAAATCCCTTGCACGATCATGCGCGGCGGTACCAGCAAGGGCGTGTTCCTGCGCGCGACGGATTTGCCTCCGCCGGGGCTCGCGCGCGACCAGAAGCTGCTGCGCATCTTCGGCAGCCCGGATCGCCGCCAGATTGATGGGCTCGGAGGCGCGGATCCCCTAACGAGCAAGGTCGCAATCCTTGGAGAACCAAGCCGTAAGGATGCTGATATCGACTACACGTTCGGCCAGGTCGGTATCGAAACGGGCTATGTCGATTATGGCGGCTATTGCGGCAATATCCTTGCCGGCGTGGCCGCCTATGCAGTGGATGAGGGATTTGTCAAAGCGACTGCCGACACCGTTGAGGTGCGGGTTAACGTCACGAACACAGACCGCATTGTCTACGCACGCGTGCCGGCACACGATGGCCGTTTCCAGCCCGAAGGTGAACTTATGATAGCAGGCGTGCCAGGCACCGGGGCACCAATCCTGCTTAATTTCGCCAAGACCGTCGGATCGGTCTCCGGACGGGTATTGCCAACCGGCCGGCCGGTCGACACCATCGAAATTGAAGGCATGGGGCGGGTTGAAATATCGCTGGTCGATGTCGCCAATCCCATGATCTTTGCGAGGATGTCTGACTTTGGCATCGCCGCAGCGCTCGGACCCGACCAAATCGATCCGCGCCGCGATCTTATCGAGCGGATTGAACTTATCCGCCGTCAGGTTGCGCGCCAATTCAAGATAACGATGCCAGATGGTTCGATCAGTGAGAACATACCGCTGGTGGCGCTAGTTGGTCCGCCCGAGGAGTATGTCGCCTACGGGTCGAACACAACGGTTGGCGCATCGGAAGTGGATTTCATCAGCCGTGAGTTTTTTGCTGGCCGTTTGCATAAAGCCTATGGCATCGGAGAAACCGTTTGCACTGTCGCAGCCGCCCTCACTCAGGGTACTCTTGTGCATCAAGTGGCCCGGGAGCCACGGATCTCCGCTCACCATGTAAGCTTCGGTCATCCCTCGGGTGCCTTGCAGGTAGAGATCGAGGCTGATACCTCCGAAACCGAGCCTGTTTTCAAAGCAATTATTGTCGCACGCACCGCGCGCAGAATTCTCGACGGTTTTGTCCACCTGGAATGATTTCTGTCAACGAAACGGCTTGACCCTCGTGGAGATTGTCGACAACATACCAAATGGACGGATATGAATCCTGAGGCGGGCACGATGGAACCGGCCACGCGTATCCTGAGCGAATTCGTAACAGATTGTTCCGCGAACGAATTGCCCGACGATCTATGGGTGCTGTCCAAGCAGTATCTTCTGGATACGATCGGCGCGATGGTCATCGGATCTGGGAAGCCCTGGGCAGAGATCGTGAGCGGTTTTTCGGCCGGCGTCGGGGGAACCACCAGTGGTCCCAGTACAATCGTCGCTTTCCCTACAAAAACATTGCCGCAGATGGCTGCCTTCGCAAATGGCAACATGGGACACGGCTTCGAGATTGATGATGTCCATGATGAGTTCCTCACGCATCCCGGCGTGGCAGTTGTACCGGCGGCCTTGGCAGTTGCCGAGGAAGCGCAGTCTTCCGGCGAGGAACTGTTGCTCTCAATCGTGATGGGCTATGAACTCATCAGCCGTGTAGGACTCGGAGTTGGTTCCGTGTCTCACATGTTAGGCGGATTCTATCCGACAGGGACGAATGGCGTCTTCGGTGCCGCCGCGGCCGCCGGCAGATTGCTGAAACTAACAGCTGAACAGCTCACGCATGCGATGGGAACTGCAGGATCCTTCGCCAGCGGTATCGTGGAATATTCGGTATCCGGCGGCATGGTGAAACGACTGCATGCTGGCCGCGCCGCCGAGGGCGGGGTAACCGCCGCTTACCTTGCAAGGAATGGCTTCACCGGCCCGACAACCGTGCTGGAAGGAAAGTTCGGCTATTGCCGCACCTTCTCCCGTGCCCCGGACCTCCCGCGCCTGCTCGAAAATCTCGGAAGCGAATACAAGATTCGGCAGATTACTGTGAAGCCGTATTTTTGCTGTAGCGATATTCATCCGGTGATTGACGCCCTGCTCGATATCAAGCGGGAGAACAAAGTCTTAGCGGCCGATGTGGAGCACATCCTGGTTGAGAGCACGACGAAGCTTTTCGAACTCAACTATATTCCCGGCCATACGTCGATGATGGCGGCTCAATACAGCGTTCCATTCACCGCGGCTTTGGTGCTGACCCGGGACATCAAAGACCCGGCCATCTACGACGAAGGCATTCTCCAGGAAGCCGTGTTGCAAGCTCTCCAGGACAAGGTCGAGATGCGAGCCACCCCCGAGTTCGACGCACTTTATCCACGCACGATCGCCGCGCGCGTGACCATCACGCTTCAAAACGGAAAAAAGCTGGTTGCCACAAATCGCGGCGCTACCGGCTCCATACATAAACCGATGTGTAAGGCCGACATCGAAGAGAAGTTTATGCGACTGGCAGACCCGATTTTGCCGGCGGGGAACGCAGCAAAGGTTCTACGTCTTGTGGACGACATTAAAGAAGCACCGGATATTCACTCGGTCATGGCGTTGCTTCGTTTCAAGCGAGGCCACGTCTCGAAGCAACTAGCCGCTGAGTAGTGATCTTCGCAGGTAAAGGAGAGCGCGATGAAGCACAGCCTTCTTAAACTTGTAGCAGTCATGAGCATTCTGCTTGCTCCCGGGGTTTCGACCGCCCAACAGTCCACGCTCGACGCTGCCAAGGCTAAAGGCGTCGTAGTTGCGGGGGTAAAAAACGACTTTCCTCCATTTGGATATCTCGATCAGCAAAACAACTGGGTCGGGATCGACGTCGAGATGGCACGTTACGTAGCCAAGAAGCTGGGTGTCGAGTTAAAGCTTGAGGCGATTACATCGCGGACTCGCATTCCGTTGCTGGTCAACGGCAATGTCGATTTTATCGTCCAGATCAATCCAACCCGCGAGCGTGCACAGACCGTGGATTTTACCATTCCTTATTACGAAGGTGGCCAAACGCTTCTTGTCTATAAGGATAGCGGCATAAAAGGTGTTGCTGACCTCGCGGGTCGCAAGGTGGGAACGGTGCAGGGCTCAGCGGATGGCCCAAGCCTGCTCGCTTTCCAGCCTAAGGCAGAGCTCGTATTCTTCCAGGAGCAGGCGCAGGCTTATCAGGCGCTCAAGCAGCGCCGTATCGACGCCATGAGCACATCGAATATTCTTCTTGAGCAGATGTCGAAGGGCGAGACCGGCATGGTCGTATTGGACAAGCCATTCAAACCTGATCCTCTCGCTTTCGCTGTGCGGCACAACGACTTAAAGTGGCGCCTGTTTCTCGAAGAAGCCATCATGGATGCTTGGCAGGACGGCACCATCGCCAAGTTGCAGGAAAAATATGTAGGGACGCCTATTGGCTTCACGATGAAGGTGTGGCCGGATTATTACAAGTAAGCATTGCCCGATTTCGGACCACGCAGCGGCTGTCTCGGCCGCGTCGCGGAGTTCCGCAAGCATTGCCTGCTCAACGGGCTGGACGATATCGGACTCACATTGCAGAAGAAGCCGGCGATCGACTCCTATGAGTTGAAGCTCAACGCCGCGCAACCCTGGATCTGACGGCTATATTGTAGGAAGAGGGCTCTATGTATTCCGACCTTGCTCTTTTTATCGACGGTAACTGGCACTTGGCCACCGATCGGGAATGCGAGGACGTCATCAACCCGGCCACCGGCAAGGCGTTTGCTAGATTGCCTCATTCCAGGAGCAGCGATCTTGATGCTGCTATTGAGGCCGCGCAAAGGGGATTCTCGGTTTGGCGGAGTACCAATCCATACGAACGGGGCAAGGTTTTGCGTACGGCAGCCGACCTTGTGAGGCAGCGAGTTGATCATATCGCAAGAGTGTTGGTGCAGGAACAGGGGAAAACAATTGCAGAGGCTAAAGCTGAAATCTTGTTTTCAGCAGAAATCCTCGAGTGGTTTGCTGAAGAAGGGCGACGTGCTTATGGCCGGATCGTGCCGGCTAGGAGAAAGGGCACGCGGCAGATGGTTGTGCAAGAGCCGGTAGGAGTTGTTGCGGCTTTCACGCCTTGGAACTTTCCGATATTGACTTCAGCGCGCAAGATCGGCGCCGCTCTCGCTGCAGGTTGTTCGATCATCATCAAACCCTCAGAGGAAACTCCTGGCAGCTGCGTCGAGCTTGTGCGCTGCTTCGTCGAGGCAGGGCTACCCGCAGGCGTTTTAAATCTCGTTTTCGGCGTACCGACCACAGTCTCCGAACATCTGATTGCGGCTGACCCGATACGGAAGATTTCCTTTACAGGGTCCGTTCCGGTCGGAAAGCACCTTGCGGAACTCGCTGCAAAGGGCATGAAGCGAACAACAATGGAACTCGGAGGTCATGCGCCGGTAGTAGTATTCGCAGACGCAGATCCGCAAAGGGCAGCGGATACGATGGCTGCCTTTAAATATCGTAATGCTGGCCAAGTCTGCATTGCACCGACCCGCTTTTATGTACAGGAGGGGATATACAAGAAATTTGTTGACCGATTTGTTGACTTCGCCAAAGCAATTAAGGTTGGCGATGGCCTCGAGCCGGGAACGACGATGGGCCCGCTCGCCAACTTACGCCGTCTTGCTGCGATGGAGGAAATCGTCCAAGACTTTCGAGGCCGCGGCGGCAAGATCGTGACCGGCGGAAATAGGCATGGAAACCAAGGTTTCTTTTTCGAACCTACAGTCATCACCGATTTGTCCGATGACTCGAAGCTCATGACGCAGGAGCCGTTCGGCCCAATAGCCCCAATCGTGCCCTTCCAAACCTTCGACGAGGTAGTCGAACGCGCGAATTCGCTGCCGTTTGGCCTCGCAGCCTATGCGTTTACCAGCTCGGCACAGACCGCGACCGCGATCGGCGATGCCTTGGAAGCTGGGATGGTCGGCATAAATTCGGTTGCTATCTCAACATCTGAAACGCCATTCGGCGGTGTGAAGGAGTCGGGATATGGCCACGAGAGTGGCATCGAAGGCTTGGAGGCTTACACGAATAAGAAATTTATTTCTCAGGCGTGAGGATCGTTTTCACGAGCTGAGGATTTCAGGAAACGCTTTAATCGCTCAGGAGCCAGCTACCTTATCAGAGCCATGGCTCAGCTTTTCGGTGCCGCTGTTCGAAGCCGCCGATCAGCGCTGCCTTTTTCAGTGTTAGGCCGACATCGCTTAATCCGCTCAATAAACATTCCTTGCGGAACGGCTCTATTTCAAATGAAACAACGCGGTTGTCGGGCACCGCGATTGTCTGGGTCTCAAGGTCTATTGAAAAGGTGCCTTTTGCCTTTTCCGCGCTCTCCATCAGGTCGTCAACAATTGCTTGCGGGAGGATGATCGGTAGCATGCCGTTCTTGAAGCAGTTGTTGAAAAAAATATCTGCAAATGACGGTGCGATAATGCAACGGATCCCGAAGTCGAGCAGCGCCCAAGGCGCATGTTCGCGACTAGAGCCGCAGCCGAAATTTTCTCCCGCAATTAGTATAACTGCGTTTCTATAAGAAGGGTTGTTCAGAACGAAGTCTGGGTTTACACCGCCGTCCTCGCGGAAACGCAACTCCTCAAATAACACACGTCCAAGGCCGGTGCGTGTTATCGTTTTCAAATAACGTCCAGGAATGATCTTGTCAGTGTCGACATTGATTAGCGGCAGCGGCGCCGCCGTGCCTGTTAGCCGTATGAATTTTTGCATGATCAAATCCTTATGAATCGAGACGGCGGACGTCAGCTAAGCGTCCGGTGACGGCGGCGGCGACGGCCATGACCGGGCTCATCAAATGGGTCCGTCCGCCTCTGCCCTGACGGCCTTCAAAATTCCTGTTTGATGTGGAGGCGCAGCGCTGTCCGGGAGACAGCGCGTCTGCATTCATACCAAGACACATCGAGCAACCGGAATCGCGCCACTCGAAGCCGGCTTCTTTAAAAATCCGATCGAGACCTTCAGCTTCGGCTGCGCTTTTGACCGCCGTCGAACCCGGCACTACAATCGCCTGAACTTTAGGAGCCACGCGGCGACCTTTCGCCACCTCTGCGGCCTGCCGTAAATCCTCGATCCGTGCGTTGGTACAGGACCCTATGAAAACGACGTCGATCAACACTTCGGTCAAGGGAGTGCCTGGCGAGAGCGACATGTAACTTATGGCGCGTTCCCACGCCGCTCGCGTCCTTTCATCGCCGGCATCGGCGGGATCCGGAACTCGTTCCGTGATTGGCAGTACATGTTCGGGAGAAGTGCCCCAGGTGACATGCGGGCCGATGTTGCCAGCATCGAGCGTTATCTCTTTATTGTACACGGCGTCGGCGTCGGACCGCAGTGTCCTCCAATGAGCCAAGGCCTTTTCCCATTGGTCACCTTTGGGAGCCATCAGCCGGCCCTTCACATAGTCGAAGGTAATCTGGTCAGGCGCGATCAGACCGGCCCGCGCGCCACCCTCGATCGTCATGTTGCAGACGGTCATCCGCGCTTCCATGGACAAGGCGGTAATCGCTGGGCCAGCGTATTCGATCACGTGACCCGTTCCTCCAGCCATTCCCATTTTGCCAATAATCGCAAGAATGAGATCTTTGGCTGTGCAAAATGGTCCTAGGCTTCCATGCACGTTTACGCGCATATTCTTCGATTTTTTCAATCCGAGCGTCTGTGTCGCCAGAACGTGTTCTACCTCCGTGGTGCCGATCCCGAAGGCAAGAGCGCCCAGAGCCCCATGTGTGGCGGTATGGCTGTCTCCGCAAACAATCGTCATTCCAGGAAGGGTTAAGCCCTGTTCTGGACCGATTACATGCACGATTCCTTGTCTCGCATTGTCGATCGAGAAGCATTCGATGCCAAATTCGCGGCAATTCTTTTCGAGCTGCTCAATTTGCAGCCGCGCCTCCGGATCAGACACGCCCGCCCGCCGGTTGATAGTGGGCACGTTATGGTCAGCCACCGCAATGGTAGCCTCCGGTCGGCGCACTCTGTAGCCCTCGAGACGCAGACCCTCGAACGCCTGGGGACTCGTAACTTCGTGCACGAAATGCCGGTCGATGTAGAGCAGGGTAGTGCCATCCGGCTGATGATCAACAACACGACTATCCCAAATCTTATCGAATAGAGTACGCGGGGCTAATGGGCTCATAAGTTGACTCCGGGGTGAGGGGACGCAAATTCGCTGTGCGAAAATCCCACTGACGTGTTCCGCGCGCTTTGGCACGCCCGCCATATCTTCTCGGGCGTGGCCGGCATGTCGAGTTCTCGAACGCCGTAATTGCTCAGAGCATCGATAATCGCGTTCATCACCGCCGGTGAAGCTGCGGTGGTGCCGGCCTCTCCAGCACCCTTAACCCCTAAGGGATTTGTCTTGGACAGCGTGTTGTTTACGCTGCAGCTGAAGTGAGGCAGGTCCGTTGCGCGCGGCAAGCCGTAGTCCATCAAGGAACCGGTAAGCAATTGGCCGCTTTCCTGATCGTACACGCATTGCTCGTAAAGCGCCTGTCCGAGACCTTGGGCGATGCCGCCGTGAACTTGGCCTTCAACCAGCATCGGGTTTATCAATTGGCCGAAATCGTCCACGGCCACGTAACTTACGATTTCTAAGCTCCCCGTCTCCGGTTCAATTTCAACCTCGCACACGTGACAGCCGTTGGAAAAATTCGGTACATGGCCGCCATAATGACCCGATGCCTCGAGACCAAGCTCTTCCCCTCGGGGGACTGATTGAACGGAATATGATGCCCGGGCCAGGGAGGTAATATCGATCGATTTGTTGGTGCCGCGCACGACAAACACGCCATTCGCAAAATCTATGTTGTCTTCTGTTGCCTCAAACATGCTCGCAGTGAGCTGTTTGCCGCGTGCAATTATCTTGTCGGCAGCCAACACGATCGCTCCGCCGCATACAGTCACCGAGCGTGATCCTCCGGTACCTCCGCCGAATCCTGTGCGATCCGTATCCCCTTGCAGTACCTTGACGTGTTCATAAGGAACACCAAGCCGGTCCGCCGCGATCTGCGCAAAGGTCGTTTCGTGACCCTGCCCGTTGCTTTGCGCGGACACAGCAACGGTCACCGCTCCGGTGGTGTCAAATGTAATCCGGGCTCGGCCGTCGCGGAGCCCATCAGGCTCCATGTAAATGCTTATGCCGAGCCCACGCAGCCGGCCATTCGCTGCCGCTTTCCGGCGACGCTCCGCAAATCCATCACGGTCCGCCACCGCCAGTGCATCGTTGAGATTTTTTCCAAAGTCACCGGCATCGACGGTGTCGCCCATCGCATTCCGATAAGGCAGATCAGAAGGCCGTACGAGGTTCTTAATCCTCAGTTGGATGCGATCGATGCCCAGCTCCTGCGCGGCGGCATCCACTAGCCTTTCGACGACATAAATGAATTCAGGCTTGCCAGCGCCACGATATGACCCGGTTGGCGCGACGTTCGTGAATACTCCACGAGTTTGGACGTGCGCCGCACCGATCGTATAGGCGCCGGTCAAGCACCGGCTTCCGACGATCGTTGCAACGCGCGACCCCGAAGTTGTCAAATACGCGCCGACATTGGATACAAAACGGGCGCGGATAGCTAAAAATTCGCCCTCTGTGTTGAGCGCGAGCTCGACTTCGCTGGTATGCCGGCGGCCTTGTTCGTCGGCTAGGAAACTTTCAGACCTGTCCGCAAACCACTTTACTGGTCGGTCCAGTTTCTCAGCGGCCCACAACACGAGCAGGTGCTCCGGATAGGCAAAATTTTTCATTCCAAAGCCGCCGCCAACGTCCGGGACGATGACTCTCAGCCGTGATCCTTCGATCTTCAGTCCGTGCTGTGTCAGGACGCTGTGGGTATTCTGAGGATCTTGAATGCATGCATAAAGCGTGTAGCGACGTTGCCATTTTTCATACACGCCAATGGCGCCTCGTGGTTCCACTGGGGCGGCGGCAAGAGCATTGTGGTCAAGTTTCAACCGACATATATGGGCAGCTTCCGAAAACAACTTGTCGACACTGGCGGCATCCCCCGTCTCCCAGAGGAAACTGGTGTTAAACGCTGCATCGTCCCAGACACGTGGCGCATCATCCTGCACTGCGGCAGTCGGATCGAGGATAGGTGTCAGTGGGTCATAATCAATCACAAGCAATTCGGCGGCTGACCTCGCTTGCGTCACTGTTTCCGCGACGATCAACGCCACATTGTCTCCGACAAAGCGGACCCGATCCTTCACAAGTGATGGGCGGGCGGGGCTGATAACTTGTGTTCCATCGGCATTCTTTATCGCGACGGGATATCGAAGTGCACCAAGGCCTTCCTGTGCCAGGTCTGCACCGGTGAATACACCAAGCACGCCGGGCAAAGCCTGCGCCTCTGTACTATCGATGCCGCGAATAGTGGCGTGGGCATGCGGCGACCGCACAATGTATGCGTATGCTTGGCCCGGAAAATTAAGGTCGTCGATGTAGGAGCCTTGACCGGTAACGAACCGAAAGTCTTCACTGCGAACGATCGACTCACCGATGGCTTTTTTCATCGTCGACCTCGGGCCGGATTCGCGCCGGTCACCTCATGCAGCGCGAAGCCCCGCACCACAGACGGCGTCGGCTGCGGTAAGGAACTGATCCAGATCCTTTTCCGTATGCGCCGTCGATATGTAGTTCTTTGCACGGCGACTTAGAAATATACCTTTCGCAAACATATCGCGCGCGAACGTCTCGAACAGTGCGCGGTCCGCGCGCAACTGCGTGCGATAATTCTTCACGGGACTGCGGATAAAGAATATTTGGAATAGTGACCCGACACCAATGACTTGAGATTCAATTCCGTGCCTTGCGAACACTTCGGCTAATCCATCACGGAAACGTTCGCCCATCCCTGAGAGCCTCTCGTAGGTTCCGGGCTTCCTCAACTCTTCAAGCGTGGCGAGGGAAGCGGCGCAGCAAAGCGGATTTCCCGATAATGTACCGCTGAAATAAACGTAATTCGGTGCGCCTTTCCGCGCCGGATCCGCGAGTTCCATCACATCGGCTCTGCCGGCCACTGCCGACAAAGGATAGCCGCAGGCTAGCGCTTTGCCATATGCTGCAAGGTCCGGATGAACACCATAGTATTCCTGAGCGCCGCCATAGGCGAGCCGGAAGCCCGTCACCACCTCGTCGAAGGCAAGCAACACGCCACAGCGCTTCGTCGTCTCGCGTAACGCCTCCAGGAACCCAGGATCAGGCGGGATCGCTCGCTGGATCGCTTCGACAAGCACAACGGCCAACTCGTCAGCATGCCGTTCGATCAGCGCGCAAGTGGTTTCCGCGTCGTTGAAAGGCGCGACGATCACAAGATCCTTCAGTTCGTCCGGAATACCAGCGGAATCGAAGTGAGGATTCAATGGCTCGTTTGAGTTCGGCGGCGAAACGCTAATCATACCGTAGTCGTGATGGCCGACGTAGCTGCCTTCGAATTTCAGAATTTTTTTCTTGCCGGTGAACGCCCGCGCCAAACGCAGCATGTAAAAGGTCGCCTCGGCGCCGGCTGAAGCAAAGCGCACCTCTTCGGCACACGGCACCGCATCCACGACGGCCTCCGCAAGCTGAATGGAACGCTCGTTCAGGGTATAGAATGTCGATCCAAGTTCCAGCTGTTTGGTCGCGGCTTCGACGACCGCGGGGTGTGCGTGCCCAAGAATTAGAGACCCGCCACCGCAGGTCAGATCAAGAAAATCCCGGCCATCTACGTCAAACAAATGACTACCTTTGCCGCGTGCTGCGACCAGCATCATCGCGTCGGGCAAAATCAGATCGCCCAGCCAGCCACCTGGCAAAGCCCGCCGTGCGCGGTCGACCATCTGCGAAGTTTTTGGGGGGAACATGTTTTCTCCGAGGAGCGCGTGCGATGGGCATTTTGCGACGCGATTTCGACAACAACACACACGTTGTGATGGGTCAATTCAATAATTGTACCATATACATTCGGGTGGGTTGCTGTTGTCAGATCACGATGTTCTCGTGCAATGGCTTGTTGTCGAGTACGCGCTGATATCCCATGCGCGAAAGGTCCAGCGTGATGAAACGGCCGTGAAGAATAAATTCGCTTAGGGCCCGGGCGGCCGCCGGACCGTGCATCAAGCCGTTGCCGGAAAAGCCCGTGATGACATGAAAGTTCTCGAAGTGTCCGGGCCAGTTTCCGAGAATGAGACAAGTGTCCAGGGTGTTCTGCTCGTAGTGGCCGGCCCATGAATTGCGTACCTTCAGCGTTTCGAAAGCGCTTACGCGCGCCGCCAGAGCCGGCCAAACCGCCTCTTCAAAAAATTCGTGATCAACATTGAAATTGAAACCAGGCTTGTCGGCCAGACTGGACACGCCGGCGAAGTAGCCATTGCCTTCCGGGCGCATCGTGAGCCTCGGAAAGTCGCGGATCATCGGAAGCGGTTCGATCTTGTTCGGAGTTTCGAAATAGAACTTCATCCTGCGCAGCGGCACGACCGGCAGCTTCATTCCAATTGTTTCAGCGATAGCAGGCCCCCAAGCCCCGGCGGCATCGATAACGATGTCCGCCTCTATAGTGCCCCCGAATTCCAACGCGACACCTGTTGCCAGGTTTTTTTGGGTTTTGACACCGGTCACGCGATCCTTAAGATACGTCGCTCCCAAGCTGCGCGCTTTCTTACGGAAGCCTTGGACAACAAGATAACCGTCGAGCCAGCCATCGGTGGGAGCCCACGCAGCCGCGCCAACTCCTCCCAGGCTTAACGATGGAAACATGCTGCCAATTTCGGGCGGTTCGAGGATTTCGCTGTCGATCCCGTATTCCTTCTGGTTTCTGTAATTGCGCTCAAGGAGTGGGCGGCCTTCAGGCGGGGCCAGCCAAAGATAGCCGCGCTGGTTCCAGCCTACTGACGGCTTGTCCTCGTCTACGGCCATCAATTCGCCGAAGCGGATGTAAAAGTCCCGGCTGAACTTCGACATCAAGATATTTTCCGGAAGCCCCCAAAGCTGGCGGATATTTCCGGAGGCACGCGGGGCGGCCGCGAATTCGTAGCTGGGATCAGGTTCGACGACGACGACGCGCCCACCCTTACCCTCCCGCAAAAGAAAGTAAGCGACGGCGGATCCGATGACGCTGCCGCCGATGATCACGATGTCACAGCGATGAGATTGACCGTAGCTCATGCGGGCAAGTCAGGAGCGAGTGGCCCCTCATCCTTGAATGTGTAGCGAGCCGCTAAGGCACTGTATTGGTACAATGTTTTAATTGACCTATCTCAGCCTACATGGTCCGATAATGCAATAGCTCGCGCAAACGTTGGGGAAATTTGCTGACGATGCCAAGCGAAAAACTCGATCCTGTCACATTGGAAGTCATCCAAGAGTCGATGATTTCGATCGTTCGTGAAATGCGAGCGAATTTAATTGCTACGGCGTATTCTTCCGTAATTCACGAGGCGCATGATTTCTCCTGCGTACTCGTTGATGGACAAGGCCAGATTATCGCGATGGCCGAAGATAATCCGTCGCACATTTTTCCCGTGCCTTGGTCAGTGCGTGCGATGAATGAGCATTTCGCCGGCGATATCAATCCCGGCGATGTTTTCCTGCACAACGACCCGTATACCGGCGGCACGCATCTGAATGACATTGCGATGATCTATCCGGTATTCACGGACGGAATTCCGGCGTTATTTCCGGTAGTTCGGGCCCACTGGAGCGACGTGGGCGGTACGACGCCGGGGAGCATCTCCGGCAAGAATACGGAGATTTTGCACGATGGCGTACGCATACCGATCTTGAAGGTGGCAAACCGCGGCAAGCTAAACGACTCCGTGTTGGATTTGTTGGTTGCAAACATGCGGTTGCCCCGCGAACGACGCGGAGATTTTTTGTCGACATGGGGTACCTGCCAAGTCGCAGAACGCCGCATCCAAGAACTTAGTGCACGATACGGGCTACAGACACTACAAGAGGCGATGAAGCGTCTGCTCGACCGCGCTGATCGAAGGATGCGTCAGCGGATCAAGTCTTTGCCGGATGGCGAGTATATTTATGAGCATTACCTCGACCCCGCGCGTGTAAATTCGGAACCGGTTCGCACGCGTGTCCGCCTTAAGATCGAAAACGATCAGATGGTTGTGGATTTTGCCGGGTCTTCTCCTCAGACGTCAACTTCGTTCAATAGCGGAGCCGCCGTTGCGACGACGGGCGCCTTCATTGTCTTGAAGGCATTTCTTGATCCTGGCGAACCAATCAATCACGGGAATTTCCGTGCAATTGAGATGAGGGTGCCGGAAGGGTGCTTTTTGAACGCGAAATATCCAGCGTCCTGCGCCGGCGCTTCGGAAGTTCGCAATGCCGCTACTTCCGCCATGCTCGGTGTCATGGATCAAGTTATGCCTGAGATGATGGCGGGAGATATCAAGGGTACCGCAAACCATGTCTATATTGGCGGTACCAAACGAAGTGGGGAGCCGTTTATTTTCTACGAGTATCCAGCAGCAGGGACCGGCGGTTCGCCCGATGCGGATGGGAGCAACGCTCTTCGGAATTTCTCAGAAGGTGACTTCAGTTCCATACAGCCGGCGGAAGCGGTTGAACAGGAAACGCCTCTCCTCATAGAGCGCTGCGAGGTACGAACCGATTCCTGCGGCGGTGGTGTTTCGCGCGGCGGTTACGGTATGCGCCGCGACATTCGGCTAATGTCCGACCGCGGTACGCTTTCCATTTCCTCCAACAAAAACGTGTTGCCACCGTTTGGTGTGAACGCTGGTCTTCCTGGTGCTTCTAACGATTTCTTTGTTATTCGCAATGGAAAGGAGATCGCCCCCTCAGAGAATCCTGGCAAGGTCTCGGGGTTTGCCTTGCGCCGCGACGATGTCGTTAGCATCCGGACATCCGGCGGTGGCGGTTGGGGTGAGGCACTCGATCGGGATCCGCGCAAGGTACTCGCGGATGTGGAGGACGGTTATCTAACGATCAAGGCGGCGAAGGAAGAATTTGGCGTTGTTATTGAGAACAGCAAGCTGTCGGTTGCCAAGACGGCCGCGCTCCGCAAGAGGATCCGAAAGGCTCGCCCGCGCCTGGTGCTGCAAACATTTCCCGAGACCCACACAGATGAAAGGCGTTACTGCGAGCTGGCCCCCAGCGTCATGAAGCAGTTGCGTGTCAAGGAAGGAGCGGCGCTGGAGATTGAAACGCCTCATGGCCCAGTGCTGAGGGTATGGGCGCGGACCAAGCGCGGTCTTTCCGCCAACATTATTCGCCTCGGAAATATTGGGGCTGAAGTCCTGCGGGTGCGTCCTGGTGAACGCGTATCCGTAAGACGGCTGCGTGCAACGGCGCAACCGCACGCATGACGACAGGTTTACTCATCCACTGACAATTCTCCTATTTGATCGATCAATACAATGACGATGAACGTTATAGGGATCGATATTGGCGGCACGTTTACCGATGTTGTCGCGCTGGATGCAAACACGGGGGTCCTGCGAGCGGCTAAGGCGTTCACAATTCGCGGCGACGAGAGCGAGAGTGTTCTCGCCTGTCTCGCAGAACTAGGCATCAGCCACGACAGCATCGGACGCCTCGTGCACGGGACCACCATCGGTACCAATGCAATTCTGGAGCGGCGTGGAGCCAAGACGGCGTTGCTAGTGACCCAGGGCTTCCGCGATCTTCTTGAGATCGGAAGAACACGTCGTATGGCGCCGGATACCATGTTTAGCTTGCGGTTCAGACGGCCCCCTTCGCTCGTCCCGCGACCGTTTAGACATGATGTTGTGGAGCGAATGCTCGCCTCGGGCGAAGTTCTCATCCCGCTGGACGAAAAGAAGCTTGGCGCGTCGATTAAGCAGCTTAAGAACGCCGACGTGGCGGCCGTCGCCGTTTGTTATCTCCACAGTTATGTGAATCCGGAGCACGAAAAAAAGACCCGTGACATCCTACGTAAACGATTTCCACGGGTCAGTATCTCCCTGTCGCATGAAGTCGTATCCGAATATCGAGAATTCGAACGCCTCTCTACGACAGTTCTTAATGCCTATATCAGTCCGCTGATGGAAAGTTATCTGTCAGAGTTAGAGGAAAATCTCACCGCTCGCGATGCGCAGCGCCGCCTGTTTGTGATGGCTTCCAGCGGCGGCATTATGTCGGCGACACGTGCTAAACAATTCCCAGTGCAGACTGTGTTGTCGGGCCCTGCCGGCGGCGTGAGCGCTTCGGTTTTGATCGGTCGCGCGTCAGGACTTTCAAATCTCATAACGTGTGACATGGGAGGCACTAGCACGGACGTCGCGATGATCCGTGAACTGCGACCGCGCGTCGGGGTCGACAACGTCGTTGGTGGCTTGCCCTTGAAGATTCCCCAGGTCGACATCAACACAGTGGGCGCCGGTGGAGGCAGCATTGCGGAGGTTGATCCGCACGGGCAGTTGCGCGTTGGGCCGCGAAGCGCGGGATCGAACCCCGGGCCCATATGTTATGGGCGCGGCGGCTCCGAAGTGACAGTTACGGATGCCAATCTGATGCTTCAGCGGCTCGCGCTCAGCAAACCGTTGGGAGGGAAGATCACCCCTTCTATCGAATCCGTACGTTCCGCTATTCGTTCGCTCGCCAAGCAGCTTGGCATGCGCAATGAATTTCAGATGGCGGCCGGTATCGTCAAAATTGCAATCACCAAAATGGTCGCTTCGATCCGCGAGATTTCTATTTCACGCGGTCACGATCCGAGAGAATGCGTGCTTGTTGCGTTTGGCGGAGCTGGTCCCATGCACGCCGTGGAGGTGGCGGAGGAATTGCACATTCCGTCCGTTCTGGTGCCGCCGTTCGCCGGGAATTTTTCGGCTCTCGGGCTTCTGACCAGCGACATACGACACGATCTAGTTGAGACGATGCTCGAGCATAATCGCCCGGAAGCCATGCCACGAATTGCGAGCGCGATAGGCAAGATGCGGAAAGAAGCGCGCTCGCGTCTCGTCGCCGAGGGGTTCAGCGACAATGTTATTGCTTATTCGGCATCGGTCGATATGCGCTATCGGGGCCAAGCCTTCGAGGTCAGTGTTCCTCTGACATCAGAGGATACGCAGGACGACAAGCCGGATGCCGCGAAGTTAATGGACTGTTTTCATCGAATCTATGCGAGCTTATACGGTCATGCGAATACCGACCAGGAAGCCGAGATCGTGAACCTGCGCCTTGTCGGTGCAGCTCAGACGGTGAAGCCGGCGATCAGGAACCCCACCAAACCCGGCGACGCGCTCATCAATCGACGCATGGTCTTTTTCGATAAGCCAATAGAGCACGTCCCGATCTATGACCGGGACCTGCTAAGACCAGACGAAAAAATGTTCGGACCGGCGGTCATCGAGGAATCCAGCGCGACAACAGTCGTACCGCCAGGATGGACGTTCCGACGTGACGAGTTTGATAGCCTGCGCATCGATCGGGAAACCTGAGTATCAAGGACAAAGATTGCATACTGCATAGAATAAGGATGGTTTTGCTATGTCAGTGACGGGAAATCTCGCCGATGTCGCTCTCCGTATCGAATACGATCAATTGCCTGAAGAGGCTGTGAAGCATGCCAAGCGGGTCTTCATAGACAGCCTTGCCTGCATTCTGGGGGGGTTTCACAGCCCGACGGGGATATCCTGCCGCCAGGCGGCACATGATATGGGGGGGCCACCCGAAGCCACATTGATCGGAGAAACTGCACGCGTTTCCGCGCGCTCTGCCGTCATCGCCAATCAGGGCATGTTGCGGTTCCTGGATTACAACGACGACATCGAGATAGCCGTTGGTACCGGCGATGTTGTGTCCGCCCATCCAAGTGGATCGCTTCCGGTCGCGATGGCGGCGGCGGAAATGACGGACGCCTCTGGCAAGCAATTCCTCGAGTCAATGATCGCCGGATATGAAGTGATCGGGCGGATGCTCGAATCTTTCAAGACCTCGCTCGAGGTGCGCGGTTTCCATCACGCCGCCATTCTCGCCTATGCCGGGGCGGCTATGGCAGGAAGGCTATTCGGCCTTTCCCGCGAGCAACTCGTACACGCCATGGGTATCGGTGGGTCGGTGTCTTTGTCGCTCGGCATACTCGATGCTGAGGGCGAAGAATATGTCATGACGAAGAACATCGTCGACGGCATGTGCGCCGAACGGGGTTTGGTTGCCGTGATGCTGGCCCGCCGCGGCCTCACCGGGCCCGAACGGATCGTTGAAGGGAATAAGGGCTTCGCACAAGTCGTGTTGGGAAGCCCCGACAAGTTCGCGCTCAAGGGTGAGCGCAATCGACCCTTTATTCTTGAAACCGTTACGAAATACATTTGTGCCGAAGCGACGACGCACGGACATTTGACGGCTACTCAAGCGATAATGCGCGAAAATGGATTAAAGTCCGGCGACGTCGATCAAGTGATAATTAGAACCAACAAGCGAACGGTGTTTCATACCGGAGATCCGATCAAGAAGTTTCCGCGCAACAAGGAAAGCGCCGATCACAGCTCCTATTTTCTTGCGGCGGTGACCATTCTGGATGGCGGTGTATCGCCAAAGAGCTACCGCCCGGAAAAATATGCAGATCCTGCCGTCCACAACATGATCAATCGCGTGCAGCTGCTGCACGACCCCCAATTCGATCTTAAGATTGGCGCCGCTGAAGTGGAGATCCGGACGAAGGGGGGAGCTGTCTATCGCAAGCGCATCTGGCCGGAGGAACTTAAGGGCTCAGCAGAAAAGCCGATGAACGAAAATGATATCCGCGAGAAATTCCTGATTTGCACGGAAGGGATAATGGAGCCGGCGCAAGTCGACCGGATAATCGAAGCGTGCGACCGCCTCGAACAACTTGAGCATTTTCGGGATTTGCTCCCGCTCCTAGTGCTGAAACCAAATTAACAGCTTCAGAGACATATGTCGGCACAAACCCGCATCCTGAGCGACTCTGTCAGCAGCGCACGTCGCGTCGAGATGCCGCCGCATGTTTTCGAGCTCGCGTGCTTACGTTTGCGGCGCTTCAATATTGGCGCGCGCCGGATGGCGGTGCGTCTCTCTGGCGCGGCTCCGTCATGAAGCAATCACAACCCAATGTAGCTGGCAACGCCGGAGAGACCATAACTCAATCGCTCGCACACTTTGTGGCAAGGTGTGACCTGGATAACGTTCCGCAAGAGGTCGTTCATCGCGCAAAACTTTATGCGCTTGACACACTTGTGGTTGCCTTGGCCGGCGCCAATATGCGGTCAAGCCAAATCATTGCCGACGTAGTTGACAAGCTAGGTGGCAATCCGTCGTGCTCGGTAATTGGCTGGCCCATCCGTACATCGCCGGCTTTGGCAGCGCTTGCGAATGGCACGATTTCGCACGCAGTGGAACTCGATGACGACCATCGCACGTCGGTTTTGCATCCCGGTACCGTCGTCGTCCCCGCTGCACTTGCGATGGCCGAGTATTTGGGAACGAGCGGAAAAGTCTTCCTGGAAGGAGTGATCGCCGGATACGAGGTGATGACTCGGATCGGCGACGCCTTTCTCGGCCAGCAATATTATGAAGGTTTCCATTCGACCGGTACCTGCGGTGTATTCGGAGCGGCAGCTGCCGCCGGGCGCATTTTAGGCCTGAACGAGAAGAAGCTCGTTACCGCATTCGGTATCGCCGGCACCCAGGCGGCCGGTCTGGGCGAGTGGGCCACCGATGGTTCATGGATCAAGCGTCTACATCCTGGAAAATCAGCAGAGGCCGGAATTCTCGCCGTGCTCCTTGCAGATGGCGGCTTTACAGGGCCGAGCACTATCATCGAAGGCCAGCAGGGATTTCTCAAAGCATTCTCCTACGACCGCAAGTGGGATGCAGGCACTATTCTTGAAGGGTTGGGAAAGACGTATCGAGGACACGGGACGAGCTTCAAGCCCTATGCGTGTTGCCGATTTTCCCATCAGGTCGTTGATGCGGCTCTAGCCGCAATCACAAAGCACGACATTCGGCCTCAGAACGTTTCCGAAGTCGTCGTCAGGATTCATACGACGGCTTATGAAAAGCTGTTTCAGCCGGAAGCACGACGCTATCGGCCGCAGACCATTGTCGATGCCCAGTTCAGTATCCCTTACATCATTGCAACTTCGATTTTTCACGGCAGTCCAATGCCACAGCATTTCACGGACGAAACCATCCACGATTCGGACACGCTAGCCATGGCTTTACGTATCAAAGGCACACCGGACGATGAATACGAAAAGCAGTACCCACTCCGATATCCAACGACCGTGACGTTCAGGATGAATGATGGCAAGGAATATTCCGAGTATGCCGATCTGCCTTCAGGTGACCCGGAAAATCCGCGATATCAGCAAAATCCGGATCTATACGAGCGGGAAGTCATCTCGAAAATTAGGGCGCTCCTGAATTCCGCTTCCCACTACAGCGGCCGCGCCGATAGCATCATCGCCTATGGAAAAAGTCTGAACAATTTACCCCAGTTAAGTAAGCTCACAGCCTTATTGACGCCCTAGGTCCGATATGGACGCAATTTATCCGATCGTTGGGCATGCCCACTCTTTTCGATCTGAATCGCTACCAGCAACAACGCTCGCGATCACCAAACGATTCATCTTTGATACGCTCGCGGTGATGATTGCGGGAAGCCGCGCAGAGGGGTGCGCTGCCGTTCAGAAATATGTCAGAAACTGGAATGGCGAACCTGACGCTCTTGTAACCGGAGGCCAAAGGGCACCAGCGCCCTATGCGGCGATGGTGAACAGCATGATGGCGCACGCGGTCGAATTCGATGACACCTACGAACCGGCAGACGTTCATGCCTATGCGGTGGTGTTTCCCGCAGTGCTTGTAGCCGCCGAAATAAATAAGCCGGTTTCAGGCCTCGACATCATTGCCGCCACAGCAATTGGTGTCGATATCAGCTACCGGCTTAGCTCTGCGATCAAAGTCTATCGAGGGTGGCAGCCGACTTCGACCTGCGGCAATTTGGCGGGTACGTTGGCTGCCGGCCGCCTTGCAGGATGTACCGGCGTGGAGCTGCACAATGCGGCGGGGATTGCCTACAGCTTGGTAGCCGGAAACTTCCAAGCCGTGGTCGATGCAAGTCTTACAAAGCGCCTGCAACCGGGTTTTGCCGCTCGGGCCGCCATCGAGGCCGTTCTACTTGCGCGTGCAGGAATTACCGGCGCTCGGGAAATTTTGGAAGGGACCTTCGGATTCTTTCCGCTCTATGAAGCCGGAGAATACGACGCGGCTATCTTGACCGAGCAACTGGGCGCTCGCTTCCTTGGCGACTTTGGAAGCATGAAGCCATATCCCTGCTGCCGATTTTGCCACGCCGCAATCGATGCTGCGCTCCTCATCGTCGGCGAGCGCGGCAGCATGCAAAAACCTGAGTATATTCAGGAAGCCGAAGTGACCCTGCCGGCTGAAACATACGACTATGTCGGGCGGCCCTATTCGGCGGACAGTCCCAATCCGTCCGTGAGCGCTCAGTTCAGCGTGCCGTACACGGTCGCCTCTGCACTGTTAAGGGGTAAAGTAGGTCTCGCTGAATTCTCCTTGTCTGCCGTGCGAGAAGAGCGGATCTACGAACTTGCACGTCGGATAGCGGTCAAGCCGGTCGAGGGTACTCGTTATGGGGCAGTCACCTTGCGGTTGAAGCTCCAGTCCGGCGCGACGCTGGAGCAGACGGTTAAAGTCATGAAAGGGGAGCCGGGAAACCCTCTCAGTGATGGCGAACTCTACGAGAAAGCGCGGGCGTGCATCAGATACGGCGAGTTTCCCGAACGCACCGTTGATGATCTGATGCACTGGGTGGAGGATCTGGAAGAGCAGGCCGATCCCCTTCCGAGATTGCACTCGATACTCAAAACGAGAGGTGTATCGTGAAAGTACCGTGCACGATCATGAGGGGCGGTACTAGCAAGGGCATAATTCTGAGGGCCGATACTCTTCCAGCCGACCCTGCAACCCGGGACAGCATTATCCTGAAGATTTTCGGCAGTCCTGACCGCCGGCAGATCGATGGCCTTGCGGGGGCAGACCCATTGACGAGCAAGCTTGCGCTCATCGGGCCTCCGAGCCGCCCGGATGCGGATATCGACTATACCTTTGCTGATGTGCTGATTGAACAACCGATCGTTGACTACAGCGGTTATTGCGGCAACGTCACTTCTGCCGTTGCTGCTTATGCGGTCGACGAGGGTTTTGTCACCGCAACGGAACCGCGAACCGTCGTTCGTATCCACAATACGAACACCAAGCGTATCATCAAAGCGGAAGTGATGGTCAAAGATGGGCGTGCGGCCGATGATGGAAACGTCGAGCTTGCCGGTGTTCCAGGCACTGCAGCTCCCATTCATCTCGACTTTGCCGACACCGCTGGCAGTATCAGCGGCAGATTGCTACCCGCAGGTAGAACTGTCCAGCTGCAGGGTGCGGGGCCGGTCACCGCCACCATTCTAGACGTGGGAAATCCGCTGCTTTTCGTGCGCGCCGAAGATTTTGGAGTTTCCACGAGCGATAGCGTTGACGAAATCAACGCGCGCGGAGATCTCCTTGAACTGTTGGACCGCATTCGTGTTCAAGGCGCTGAATACCTGGGACTGGTGAAGAACGGGAAGGCCATAAGTGCGAGCGTCCCATCAGTGGCCCTGGTAGCCGCGCCCTCCGACTACAAGGCTTATGGATCAGGCAAATCGATATCATCAGACAGCATGGATTTTTGGTGCCGAGAAATTTTCATGGGCTCCGTCCATAAGGCGATCGGTGTTTCCGAAACGGTCTGCGCGACCGTTGCTGCCTTGATTCAAGGCAGTGTGGTGCATGAAATCGCACGTCGGGGGACTGGTGAGAACGGTACCGTGCGGCTGGGACATCCGAGTGGTGTTATCGAAGCACAGGTAGAAGTTGATACAGCTACTGAAAAACCGGTTGTACGAAAGGTTTCCGTTGTACGCACGGCCCGCCGCATCTTGGATGGACACGTGTATGTTCGTTAGACGAATTATCCCACTAGAATTTCTTGCCAAAGTGTACTGATACACTTTTTAAATTGACCTAACTTTATTCCTATGTTCCGATGATCGGTGTCGCACTCGGCGAGCAGCCGCCTGCCCGAGCGGCCGACGGCAGAGCTGATCCGCCATGAGCACTAAAGGTCAGTTCACGGACGAGGCGGATAGGGTCCGCAAGTTCATACCGAGCGTCGGGGCTTCCCGCGTGCGGTACATGGACATTCTCAACAATCTCATCAGCGCGGTTGAAGAGGGCTCGCTTCTGCCGGGAGACCGGCTGCCCCCGCAGCGGAGTCTCGCTGACAAATTGAATGTTGCGGTCGGGACTGTAACCCGTGCCTACGCAGAGGCGGAACGGCGCGGGCTTGTCATGGCCGAGGTTGGGCGCGGCACATTCGTTGCCGGAATTGCGATGCCCTATCGGCATGCGAGTGACAGCAAGGGCCAGGAGCTTCTGGATTTCACCCATAACCGGCTCCCTATCGATGGCTATGTGGGGGAATTCTGCAAGACGCTTGAGTATCTGTCGAAGCGACCAAACGTTGCAGCAATGCTCGATTATCCTCCGAATGCTAGCGACCTGCGGTTTCGGACGATCGGAGCGAACTGGATTAGGCGAACCGGACTATCAGCGTCCCCGGATCAGGTAGTGGTCTGCAATGGCGTGCAGCATGGTCTTTCGGTGATCCTTGGCGCGTTATCCACGCCAGGCGATCTCGTTCTATGCGAGGAATTGAACTATCCAGGCATCAGACTCCTGGAGAAAACGTATCACTTACGCCTGAAAGGCCTCCCAATAGACAAGCACGGCCTTTTGCCAGACTCTCTCGAAGAGACATGCCGACGGGAAAAACCAAAATTTCTATTTTGTCAGCCTACGGTTCATAATCCCACCGCCGCTGTCATGCCAGTCGCGCGGCGCAACAAGATTGCGGAAATCGTTGAACGATACGGCGTCACGTTAATCGAGGACGACATTTACGCGTTCCTTCCAAATAAACCCACGACTCCGATCTCTGCGCTGATTCCCGAACGTAGTTTTTATCTGACCGGTACATCAAAAACGATCGGTACCGGCATTCGGGTCGGTTACATCGTCGCGCCGCCAGGCGTGGTCCATCAGCTTTATACGACGGTGCAAGCGACCACCTGGATCCCTGCGCCGTTCATGGCGGAAGTGGCGTCGATGTGGATGACCGACGGAACGGCGGTACGCGTTATCGAAGATCACCGTAGGGTGGCTAAGCAGCGCCAGAACTTGGTTCGCGAAATTCTTGGGCAGTTTGTGTACCAATCCCACGAATCAGCCTTCCACATATGGTTGTCGCTTCCCGAACAGTGGCGTCAGGACGAATTTATTTCCGAATGCCTAAAGCGGAATGTCGCTATCAATTCCAGCGATAGCTTTGTTATCGGGAAGTCGCGCGCGCCCGCAGCATTACGCATTTGCCTGGGCGGCTTTCGCGCGTCGAGCAGCCTCGAGCGCGGTTTGGAGATTATCCGCGACGTGCTCATGCATGGGCACCACCGCCGAACGCTGATGGTTTGAGGGAGAGACAATTATGCGGACCAACGCATAAAGGCGACGACGCGAACACATGAGATCTGGCGCATAAGAATCTCTGATTTGCGATAACCAGGAGGATATCATGCACTGGAAAGTAACTGCAGTTACGTTGGGGCTCGTCATCGGCTTCACTCAGTTCGCAGCCGCTCAAGATTCTCCGATCCTCAAACGCATTCAAGAAAAGGGCGTCATTAACATGGGTCATCGAGAAGGCGCCGTGCCCTTCTCCTATATCGGTCCTGATGGCAAGCCGATGGGCTTTTCCATCGATCTCTGCATGAAGATCGTCGACAAGATCAAGGAGACGACCAAGAAGCCGGATCTCAAGATCAACCTTGTGCCGGTCACGAGCGCCAATCGCATCCCGTTGATGGCCAATGGAACGATCGATCTCGAATGCGGAACCACGGCTGTAACGCTAGCTCGTCTGCAGCAAGTCAACTTCCTTCCGGTGATGTTCGTGACCAATGTTAAGCTCATGGTCAAAAAGAACTCCGGGATCAAGGAAATCGAGGACCTGAAGGGCAAGAACATCGGCGTGACCCTGGGCACGACCGAAGAAAAAATCATTCGCGAGATATCGGATTCCGGAAAGCTCGACATCAAGATCGTGCCGGTGAAGGAGCATACGCAGGGCGGGCTTGCGCTAGAGACGGACCGGATTGACGCCTACACGACCGATGACGTCTTGCTGTACGGCCTCATCAGCGCATCCAAGACACCGGAGATGTTCGCTGTTGTCGGGCGCGACCTCTACCCGAATCCGTACGCCATCATGGTGCCGCGCAACGACGATACCTACCTACATCTCGGCCGGACGGTGCTTGCCGACATGATGCGAACCGGCGAGATACGCAAACTTTACGACAAGTGGTTCGTCGGAAAAGGCACGGTCAACATGCCTTTAAGCGACGCAAACAAGTGGGCTTATACCTTGCAAGGCTTGAACCCATAACGATCTGGCCGGCTGTCACCGGCTCCACTGAACGCGAATGTCGGTCGGCATAAGGCGATGAATTACAACTGGGATTGGGAAGTTATATTCATCCAGCCTTATGCCGGTTGGCTTATTATGGGGCTGAAGCTCACTCTGCTGATCGCTTGTTTTGCAGCCGTGATCGCTTTTTGCATTGGAACGATAATCGGCATACTGCGCACGACGGAGAACCCGCTTCTTCGACGCGTTGCGACTATTTATGTGGAATTCTTCCGCAACATCCCGTTACTGGTACAACTTTTCATCTGGTTTTTTGTCGTGCCAGAGCTGCTTCCGCCGGAATGGGGGCGTTACCTCAAGCGTGATCTCCCGCATCCTGAAGTCGTGACGGCAATCGTCGCCCTGGGGTTGTACCACAGTGCTGGCGTCGCGGAGACGGTACGCGCCGGCATCCAGTCGATAGGTCGGGCTCAGACGTTTGCTGGGCTGGCGATTGGACTCTCGCCTTTCCAGGTATACCGACGCATTCTCCTGCCGGTTGCTTTTCGCACCATCATTCCGCCACTGGCCAGCACGTTCCTCTCTATTGTGAAGGACTCGTCGCTCGCATTGACAATCGGCGTTCTCGAAATCACAGCCCAAAGTCGGCAAATCGAAACGTATACTTTTCACGGGTTTGAAGCTTTCTTCGCGGCTACGGTGCTGTACCAGGCGATCACCGTCGTTGTGATCTTAATGATGCAGCTAGTTGAGAAGCGAGTGCGGGTGCCCGGCATGTTATCGCTGGCACAGAAATAACATGCTCAGGAACTTCGACCTCGATGTGATTGTCCGATGGGCACCCTTGCTAGCCGAAGGCATGGGACTGAGCTTGTTGCTGACAGGACTTGCGATCATCGGTGGTATCGTAATTGGCGCCGTGCTGGCAATGATGCGCCTTTCATCGAATCCGCTGTTTTATATCCCCAGCGGTTTCTATGTGAACTTCTTGCGGTCGATCCCGCTGATCCTGGTAATCTTCTGGTTCTATTTCAGCGTGCCCATCATCATTGGGCGACCCGTCGGCAGCTTTTATTCGGTGCTGGTGGCTTTCACGATCTTTGAGGCCGCATATTACTGCGAAATTATCAGAGCCGGGATTATGAGCGTGGCCCCGGGGCAGCGCTTTGCTGCTCAGGCGATTGGTTTGACCCCGCTACAAAGCGCGCTGCGTGTCATTTTGCCTCAAGCCATGCGGAATATGATCCCAGTTCTGGTCACACGTTCCATCATCATGTTTCAGGACACCTCCCTGGTCTATGTCGTTGGACTTCGCGATTTCATGACTGCCGCGGATATAGCGGCAACGCGAGAGAACCGAATTATAGAAATGTACCTATTCGCCGCCGCGGTTTACTTGGCTATTTGTCTTGCGGGATCGATGTGGGCGCGATCGCTGCAAAGGAAATACGCCATATGATCGAGATCCAGTGCGTCAGTAAGTGGTATGGCACTAATCAGGTTCTCAACAGATGCTCGCTTTCAGTTCAGAAGGGAGAAGTCGTGGTTGTTTGCGGCCCTTCAGGCTCCGGCAAGAGCACTCTTCTGAAGTGTGTGAATGGGTTGGAAAAGTTCAGTGAAGGAAAAATCACCGTCGGCGGCGTTTCCGTCGGAGATAGGTCTACCGATCTTCCTGCCCTCAGATCCAAAATTGGGATGGTGTTTCAGAATTTTGAGCTGTTTCCGCATATGACCGCTCTGGAGAATATCTGCCTTGGCCAAGTCATGGTCCTCAAGCGCAGCAAAAAAGAAAGTGTGGCAACTGCATTGAAACTACTGGAGCGCGTCGGGCTTACGCACCACGCCAATAGATACCCAGCTCAACTATCTGGTGGGCAGGCGCAACGGGTAGCAATTGCCAGAGCGCTTGGCATGGGCCCTATGGCGATGCTGTTTGACGAACCAACATCGGCCCTTGATCCGGAAATGATCAGCGAGGTGCTCGACGTCATGATTGAGCTCGCATTGGAAGGCATGACTATGATGGTCGTTACGCACGAAATGGGTTTTGCCCGCAAGGTAGCCAATCGCGTTGTCTTCATGGATCAAGGATGCATTCTCGAAGATTCGCCCAAGGAAAAATTCTTCACCGCGCCCGGCGTTCGCGCTCAGGCGTTTCTATCAAAAATATTGTCTCACTAGTGGGGTCGCGCGTTTCCGCGTGCTGGAGGAAAGTGATGGAGAAGTTCGAAAATTATATTGGCGGAAAGCCGACACCGCCTGCGTCCGGCAAGTATTTTGATACCGAAAATCCGTTCACAGCAAAGCCGTGGGCGCTGGTCGCGCGTAGCAACGCGGAAGACGCCGATCGTGCCGTAGCTGCAGCGAAATCCGCTTTTGAAGGGGGAGATTGGACCGATCGTACAGCTTCTGAACGTGGCGCGCTCCTGGCAAAGCTCGCAGCACTGGTAAAAGCCAATGTTGATATGTTGGCAACCGCGGAATCGCGCGACAATGGAAAGACGATCACGGAAACGCGCGGCCAGGTCCGAAATTTGGCGGAATGGTACCAGTATTACGCAGGATTGGCCGACAAGCTCAATGGCGAAGTGATCCCGACGGAGCGACGCAACCATCTTAATTACACGCGGTACGAACCTCTTGGCGTGTGCGCGTTGATCATTCCATGGAATTCGCCGCTCCGGCTTCTTGCCTGGAAACTGGCGCCGGCCGTTGGCGGCAGGAAATACGGTCGTGGTGAAGCCGTCAGAATTCACTTCAACCTCGGCCATCATCTTCATGAAGCTGATCGAAGAGGCTGGCTTTCCCGCAGGAGTGGTGAATCTCGTCACCGGCTTCGGAAACGAGGTCGGCGCTCGCCTCGTCGAACACCCGGACGTTGCAAAGGTAGCATTCACCGGAGGGGAGGCGGGCGGTATCGCGGTCTATAGCGCTGCGGCGTCCAAGCTGAAAGCCCGTTTCGCTCGAGCTCGGGGGCAAATCGCCGAACATCGTTTTTGAAGATGCCGACCTTGAGAATGCAGCGAGGGGAGTTGCAGGCGGAATTTTCAGTTCGTGTGGGCAAAGCTGCGTCGCGGGATCTCGACTGGTCGTCCAGCGGAGCATACGCGATGCGGTGCTATCTCGCGTTATCGCATTGGCGCGCCAGATCAAAATGGGAGATCCGATGGATGAGAAAACCGAAATGGGCCCCATCGCAAATCGCCAGCAATATGATCGAATTCTTCAACATATCAATGTTGCAAAAACGGAGGGCGCAAAGCTTGTACTCGGCGGGCAGCCCGCAAAACGTCCGGAATGCGGCGAGGGCCTTTTCATTGAACCCACGATTTTTGCCGAAGTGGACAACAAGATGCGCATTGCACAGGAGGAAGTTTTCGGCCCGGTGCTGTCTGTAATTGATTTTGAGGACGAAGAAGACGCCTTACGTATCGCGAACGATACTCGCTATGGGCTCGGCTCTGGAATCTGGACCAGTGATTTGAAGCGCGCGCATCGCGTCGCAGCGCGCATTCAAGCCGGGTCAGTTTGGATCAACACCTATCGCATGACGTCTCAGCTTTCGCCTTTTGGAGGCTACAAAAGATCAGGGATCGGCCGTGAAGGTGGCGCAGAAATGCTCAAGAGTTACACGCAGACAAAAAGCATATGGCTCGATCTAAACCCTGAATATCCTTATCCGTTCAGCGGGCGCTGAATGGATGGCGCGCTTTTTTCAACCACCTCAAAGGTGAGCAAAAATGGCAATCGTCAGAATTGAATTGTTCGCCGGTCGCAGCCGTGAACAAAAGGCCGCTGCTACGCTGGCAATCACAGAAGCCATGTCGCGGACCCTTGGGACAACGTCAGCTGGTACACAGATCATTTTCGTTGATGTTAAGAAATCCGATTGGGGTCACGATGGTCGGCTCAGTGACGGCGCGTAGCCGCACAAGCCAGGCGGTGGCCTGGCGCCGCTCCACGGGCTCTTAAAGGGCGCGGAGCAGCCCTGCAGCCCAGGTGCTCCCCCAGGTCTCGCCCAGGTAGGGTGCCATTCGCGAGTCCGCAGGAATCCTTGTTCTTAGGACCGATTCCCTGCTCGGCAAAAGTAATTCCCTGTTTCGTTAAGCAGGGAATTAGTCTCTGAAGCACTGTGTTGCCGCTACAACCTGCAGTCTCTGGGATGGCACAACCTCGGATTTACGAAAATTCCCTGTAATGTTCCCTGTTTGCAGGGAAAAGGGCAGAGCAGGGTGTGTCAACCACTGCGATGCCAGCCAGCCAGTGTGGTCTCTGCTAAGCACCCCTCGGGCTGCGGGAAGACGACGACACTTCGTGCCAACGGATCACGGCGATTCTCAATGGCGACGCCCAGCTGTTGGAGGCGCCGACCGGGTACTTCGAAGAGTTCGTGAAGTCGGGCCAAATTCGCGTCCTTGCCGTAGTCGGTGACCAGCGATCCGCATTGTACCCCAACGTTCCCACGGTGCGTGAGGAGGGGATCAACGTCGACTTCGTGCTCAAATTCCGGGGTGTCGTGGCTCCGCCGAACATGCCAAAGGAGGCGGTGGACTACTACAAGGATCTCTTCAGCAAGCTCATCAAGACCGACGGGTGGAAGGACTATGTTGAAAAGAACGGCTACATCACCAACGTGATCGTGGGCGACAAGTTCGGTGAATTCCTTAGCTCGCAGATCGTGGCGACGAAGACGAATCTCGAAGCGAGCGGCGGGAAGAGGTAGGCCGCCCCAGGCGCGGCGTGGCGCCGAGGGTCTCCCGAAAAGGCTGGCGCGCGGTGCCTCACTCTCCAGGTCCTTCCGTGGCCAACGTCGGCCGACGGAAGGACCGACGTCCGTCTTCTCGCCCACCGCCCACCCATACAAACCCATACAAGGAGAATGAAAAAAGTGACGGACGTTGTTGGTCAGATGGCGAGCTTCATCGGCTCTGCACGTTACGAGAACCTGCCTCCCGAAATTGTTGAGATCGGAAGGAAACTGCTCGTGGACACCGTCGGATGCGCTCTCGGCGGCTACGCCAGCACCTCGGCGACAATCGCACGGAGTGCTGCGGAGGCGGTGATGCCATCGGCCGGGGCGCCGGCGGCGACGATCTGGGTCGGCGGATCTCAAACGTCGCCGGACCTAGCGGCGTTCGCGAATGGTGCGGCGATCCGCGCGCTCGATTACAACGACTACTTCCACGCCGGCAACAACGGCGGCCACCCGAGCGACTACATCGCTCCCATTGTCGCCGCGGCCGAGGCGTTTGGCGCGGACGGACGGACGGTCCTGACTGCCACCGTCGTCGCCTATGAGATTTTCGGGGCGTGGATGGACGGCTTCACCAAAGGCGGTATCGTATTCGATCAGGTGGTTGCGGGGGTGATCGCCGCCGCGGGTGCGACCGCTTATGTGCGCGGGCTGAGCGGGACCAAGCTCGAGAATGCGCTCCGCCTGAGCATCGTGTCGAACGTGGCGCTTGAGGCGGTTCGATTCGGCGAGGTCTCGATGTGGAAGGGGTGTGCGGCGGCCTATGCCTCACGCAACGGTCTCTTCGTCACGGATCTGGCAGCGCGCGGCCTGACCGGACCCTCGAATGCTTTCGAGGGTCGCGGCGGCTTCTTCGAGGAGCACGGTATCTCCTTCGACCTGAACATCGGCGGCCCGCCGTATGCCATCGAGCGCGCGGTTTTCAAGCGCTACCCAATCGGTTCGCTGTCGCAGAGTGCGGCGACGGCGGCGGTCGAGCTACGTTCTCTCATCGACGATCTCGATGCGGTCGAGTTAATCAAAGTCCTGACCAACCATGAAGCGGTTCGCGTCATGGCCGGCGACCCCGAGAAGTGGGCGCCCAAGACGCGGGAATTGGCCGATCACAGTCTTCCCTATGTGGTGGCCGTGACTTTCGTCAAGGGCGCGCCGACGGTCGCGGTCCTCGGCGCTCGCAGCCACGAGGACCCTGCGGTCAAATCACTGATGCAACGGGTCAGTGTCGCCGAGGATCCGGAGTGCCAGGCCCGCTATCCTGAGGCGACAGTCGCCAGGATCACCGCCGTCCTCAAAGACGGCCGCCGACTGCAGAAGGATGTCAGCTACCACCAGGGGCACTTTAAAAATCCGATGAGCCGCGAGGCGGTGGAGGGAAAGTTTCGGGATCTCGCACTGCCGGTCCTCAGCGAGTTGCGGACAGCGGCACTCCTCGGTGAACTGTGGGGCGTAGACAAAGCCTCGGACATGTCCACCTTAATCGCGGCGATGCGCGCGTCGGAGACGGCCCCATGAGCAAGATCGATCAGATCGAGATCATCGTCACCGACTTCGCGTCGAGGGTCTCACGCAACATCTCGAGCGGCGCTTCAGACACCGGTCCCGAAGGCGATGTCCTCGGTAAGCCGGTGCTGGTGAGAATCCACGCCGATGGGGTCGTCGGCAACGGACAGATCAGGGTTCCTAGCCCGGGACACTTCCTGCCCGAGACCACGGCCTCCTCCGTCGCCGCGATCCGGGACATCTTCGGGCCGGCGTTGATCGGACGCGACATCTTCGATCTCACGGCCATCTGGGATCGTTTCGACCTCGTGCTTCCCGGCAACCCGTGTGCCCGTGCGGCCATAGATCTCGCGCTCCACGACGCCATGGGCAAGGCGCTCCGAGTTCCTGTGCACGACCTTCTCGGCGGCCGCGTGCGGAGCGAAATACCGATGGAGTGGTCGGTCAGCATGGCCGACGACGTGGCCGAGATGCTTGATGACGCTCAGCAGGCGATCTCGGAGCTCGGCATCCGGAGGCTATCTCTCAAGTCCGGCTCGCTCGAAGGGTGGCGGCGCGACGTGCGCAACTTCCAGGCCGTTCGCGAGCAGGTCGGTCCTGACGTCTTGATTGGAATGGACTCGAACACCGCGTGGTCAGTGCCGGAGACATTCCGCGTCATCGAGGCGCTCGCGGACCACGACCTCGGGTTCCTCGAGCAGCCCATCGAACGCACGAACTGGTTGGGCCTGGCGCAGCTCCGTGGCAATCAGCAGGGCGTTCCAATTCTGGCCGACGAGAGCCTTTTCACGGCCAAGGACGCTTTCGGACTGGCTGCGGCGAGTGCCGTCGATGTCTTCTGCCTCAAGCTCTACAAGGTCGGTGGATTGCGTGAGGCAGACCGCGTGTCGACGATCGCACAGGCCGCGGGCTTGAGGGTGTCTCTCGGAGGTACCGCGATCCAGTCCCAGCTGGAGGCTGCGGCCTCGGCCCACTTTTTCGCGAGCCGTTCAGTCGGGCTCACCTTCGGCGGTGCGGAATTCATCTTCGGCGTAGGGGTCGGAGGATGGGATCCGCTCGTGCCCGACAAGAGCTTCCAGGTCAAAGACGGGATCGTACCCGTGCCGACGGGCCCGGGGTTGGGCATCACGCTCGACGACGAGGCTGTGCGGCAAAAGACCATTCTGCGGGAGGTCGTCAAGTGACAACCCGCCGTGTCGGCCAGTGCTGAACTAGTGAGAGGATATGAAATGCCGAGAAGTAGCGACACAGTCGGTGTTGTCGGTATGGGCAATATCGGCAAGGGGCTCGCGGACAATCTGTCGAAATCCTTCGAGGTCGTGGGATTTCGACCCGCGTGTCGCGCCGGGCCTGACGGAAGCGGGGGTGCGCGCCGTTGAGTCCGTGACGGCGCTCGCGAGCCTCGCGGATATCGTATGCCTATCCCTGCCATCCGCCGATGCCAGCCTACAGGTCGTCAAGGAACTTGTCGGCGCGACGCCGCGCAGGGTACAGGCGGTGGTGGAGATGTCGACCCTCGGTGAGCGGGTCGTCACCGCGTGCGCGCAGATCGCTACCGATGCCGGCGTCGGCTACCTCGACGCGCCGATCAGCGGCGGTCCAGCTGGATCGCGTGAAGGTCGGCTGACGGCGATGATCGCGGGGCCATCCCAAGTCCGGGATCGCGTTCGACATGTCCTGGAGGCAGCTTGCTCGCGCATCGTCGAGATGGGCGAGACGGTGGGCCATGGACAGGTCGTCAAAATAGTCAACAACGTCATTAATTCGACGTCGATCGCGATCACCTCAGAGGCGGTTTCATATGCCGTAAGCCGTGGTCTCGACCTAGTGCAGGTCTTGGACGTGTTGAATTCGTCCAGCGGTCGCACACAGACGAGCGAAGTGAAGTTTCCGCAGACGGTCGTGACCGAGACATATCACTTCGGCTCGGATAACCGGATCGTCGCGAAGGACATGGAGTTGTTCCGCGAGGCAGCAGCAGCGGACGGCGAGCCGCGATTCGTCGGTGACCGGACGATCGACGTGTGGAGTTGATTCGCGGCCGAGTTCCCAGGAGCCGACACGATGGAGATTTATCCGTACATCCGAGACCGAGTTGTCGCCCGAACGCGGGCGAAAAAATGAGGTCGCTGTGCTGCGCGCTACGGCGGGATCCGCGCCGGAGGGAAGCAGCGTGTCATCCGCTTGGTTAGGCCCATACAATCCAGGCCGCGATCCGGGTGCGCCGGTTGAGAAGCACACCAACTACACCGCGATTGACGTCACCGAAAGCGCACCGCGATTGTTGCATTCATCGCCAAAGACGAAGTCGGTCTTGTCGATCCTGCGCTGGTCCGATCAGGCGGAGATGCTGCGCGAGGTCAACAAGATCGAATACGGTCTCACGTGTGCGCGCGAAGCAACGATTTCACGCTGCCGATCGGAGACTGGCTGAAGGGAGGGAAGACTTCATTTCCTCGCCCAACGTAAAGCTCTTGTAATTCTGCGGCGGTGAACCCAGCTCCCAATCCGAGCCCCAAGATGCCACCAGTTGAGGTGGGCAATAAGATCGAAGAAAGATACGATCGAAGTGTTGAACGAGATCTAAGCGACTGTCCCTGTCTAGAAAATACACACGTCTGGTTTCAGCCGATCTCAAACCTGACACCTTGTGCTAGCGGAAGCTCGCTGCCGAAATTGGTGGTGCTGGTGATGCGGCGCATATACGCCTTCCATGCATCCGAACCTGCCTCGCGCCCGCCACCGGTTGCTTTTTCGCCACCGAATGCGCCGCCGATCTCCGCACCGGACGGTCCGATGTTCGCATTGGCGATGCCACAATCGGAGCCTTCCACCGAAAGGAACTTTTCGACCTCGCGGATATCGCTCGAGAAGATCGAGGACGAGAGGCCTTGCGACACCCCGTTATGCAGCGCGATCGCCTCGTCAAAATTAGAGTATCTCATAATGTAGAGGATTGGCGCGAAGGTCTCACGCAGCACCGGGCCGATCTGCGCGGGCATCTCGACCAGGGCCGGTTTCACATAGTATGCCTCCGGATACTGCGTTTCGTCGAAGCGCTCGCCGCCAAACACCTCGCCACCCAGCGTCCGCACCTCAGCCAGCGTTTCTTGCATTTTCCGGAAGGCAGCGTGGTCGATCAGAGGACCGACGAGAACGTCCTCTTTTGCGAGCGGATTACCGATCCGAACCGACGCATAGATTTGCTTCAGCCTGGAAACGAATTGATCATAAACGGCGCGATGAATGAACAACCTGCGGAGGGAGGTACAACGCTGACCAGCCGTGCCGATGGCGGCGAAGGCGATGGCGCGAGCCGCGAGGTCAAGATCCGCCGACGGGCACATGATCGTTCCGTTGTTGCCGCCAAGTTCCAGAATGGCACGCGCAAAGCGCTGGGCCAACCGCGGCCCGATCACCCTCCCCATGGCCGTGGAACCGGTGGCCGAAATTAGCGGCACGCGTGGATCGTCGACCAGTATCCCGCCGATTTCCCGGCCACCAATCAGCAGTGTTGAGAGATCGGCCGGTATGCCTTCCATCCTAGCCGCCACACGCTCGAACAAAGCCTGCACTGCGAGCGCCGTCAGTGGCGTCTTTTCCGACGGCTTCCAGATCACCGAGTCGCCGCACACGAGCGCGAGGGCGGCATTCCACGACCAGACCGCAACCGGAAAGTTGAAGGCGGTGATGATTCCTATCGGACCAAGCGGATGCCACTGCTCCATCATGCGGTGATTGGGCCGTTCGCTGGCGATGGTGAGGCCGTAGAGTTGGCGAGAGAGACCGACCGCGAAGTCGCAGACGTCAATCATCTCCTGGACCTCCCCGTGTCCCTCCGACAGGATCTTTCCCGTCTCGATGGTGACGAGACGGCCAAGCGCGTTTTTGGCGCTGCGCAATTCTTCGCCAAGGACTCGAACGAGTTCACCCCGACGCGGCGCAGGAGTTGATCGCCACTTATGGAAGGCGTGTTCCGCCCGGTTGATGGCTTCGGCGATGCTGTCGGGACTTGCGTCCTCAACGCCGGCAATGGTTTCGCCTGTCAATGGTGAGCGCACCGTGTGCGAACCATGCCTGTAGCGGCCCCGCGCAACGCCGGATTCTCGGAGAAGGAAATCGACCTCTTCCGTGAGCGTCATGCCAAATGTCCTAATCCTTTCGATTCTTCCGATCGTTGCGCGTTAGTCTTACTCGCAACCAAGGTTATGCGGGCGAGGGCGTAATGAAAATGAGCCTTTGCAGGAGGTCGCTATCGGAGAATTGAGAATGAAAATTTCGAGCCGACCGACCCTAGCCGCGGGTCTCATCTGGCTAGCAAAATTCCCTGTTCTCACATGAACGTTTCCTGCTCCGCAGGAATAATTCCCTGTTTTACTGAGTAGGGAATTCGCGTCCAAACCGCCGTGTTGGGGCCACTACTTGCAGTCTCTGGAGCGGCAAAACCCAGGATTTGGGGAATTTCCCTGTAATATTCCCTGTTTGCAGGGAGAAAGGGCAGAGCAGGGTGCGTACACGACTGCGTTACCGCCATGGCTTCCGCTCCTCTGTCGTCGCTGCGATCAAACGCCCGGCCGGTTATCCGGTCAGGAAATAGCCGCCGGTGATGCCCCGGTGGTACAGCTCTGCCACGGCTGGCACAACGCCGAGCGGCAGCCCCGCCTCGGCCTTGTTGTAGGTGTGGACGCCGGCGCGGAATTGCGTGAGTCGCACCCGCAGCGCCGGATCATATTTCGCGAACATCGGCAGCACGACTTCACGATAAACGTCGGGGCTGTGGTCGCGGCTGTCCTTCGTGATGCAGAAATGCACCGGCGGCACAGGCTTCACGCCCTCGCCCGTCAGCGGGAACGGGAAACCCTTGTAGTGCTTCACCAGCCTCTCGGTGTCGTCGCCGGACAGATCGAGCCGCTTCGCGCTCGCCCGCGCCGCGGCTTCCAGCGATGTCGCGATGTTGTGGGTGATGATATATTCGGCCTTGAACTGCGGGCGCGCCTTGGTGCGATCCCACCAGTCGAGGATATCCTCCATCAGCGAGGGCAGCCGCATCAACGCGTTCGGACCCTCCTGGCCGAGTGCCTCCGGCCCCGCATAGCGGGCACGGTCGCGCCAGGTGCGGATATAGAGCTCGTTGAACGGGTCGGCGCGCGGCGCTGGCTTCGTTGCGACGCGCTCGAAGCCCTCGATCTTGCCGAGCGCACCGGACCAGTTGTGCTGCTGTTCCTGGATGAAGCCAAACGGCGAGTTCTCGACCGCGATGACGCCGGCGATGTTCGGCACCCGCTGGCACATCATGAACACATGCGGCCCGCCGGTGGAATGCCCGGTGACGTAGATCGAATAGTCGGCCTCCGGGAAATGGCGGCGCATCGCCTCCTTCATGCCGGCCTCGAAGGCGAGCGGCCAGCCCGCCATGCGGTCGTAGAAGGTCGAGCCAGGCTTGGCGCGCGCGACGGTACGCGTGCCGTAGCGCAGCCGCATCGAGGTGTCGCGCATCACCTCGTACTGGTCCGGCGTGATGTGCTCGCCTTGCTTCCACATCGGCGTTCTGACGGTGCCGTCCGGATGGATAGTGTCGCCCGGCCAGTCCCGGCTCGGATCGTCGAAATAGAGCCGGCCCGGGAAGGTCATGGAGACCGCCTTGTGCCCGAACTTGCCGGCATAGGTCTTGGCCATCGGCTCCATCGACTTGAAATCGCCGGAGCCGCCGTGCAGCAGGAAGATGCCGATCTTCTTGCCGTCGGCGCCGCGCGCCACCTGCGCCGGGTCTGCCGGCTCGTAGACCATCACACCCATGTCCCATTCGAGGCCGAGCGTCTCGATGCGGAAGATGTCCTCGGTCTGCTTCAGCGGCAGATCAGCTTGCGCCAGGATCCTGTCGGAGATCGCAACGATCTCGTCGCGAGAGACCTGCGACGGCGGTTCCCATTGGGCGGCGGTCTGATGAACGGTCATGCGGGGTCCTGCGGCGGGGAATGCGGCTCTAGCAAGCATAGAAAACACGCACCCGCTCTGCCAGCGTAGAATCTGCGCGCCGTGGCTGCTTCACAGTCGGCGAAATCTCGGCCTATGATGGCATACGACATGCAGTGAGGCCGACCCGGCCATGTCGTCGCCGGCGGCGGAAGGGACCCGCGTGACACCCGCCGTGCGGTGTCCGGCGAACACCGCGGCCGGTACGACGGGAGACACGACCATGCGCCTACCTCGCTCATACCTCACCCTCGGCATCGCGGCCGGCGCCGCCGCGCTCGTGCTCGCCGCCTCCGTCGGCGCCGCCTTCGCGCAGCAGTCCGCGGAGGAATTCTTCCGCAGCCGCAAGGAGATGAACTTCATCACCAGCAGCCCGCCGGGCGGCGGTTACGACGCCTATTCGCGCCTGTTCGCGCGCTATATGAGCAAGCACCTGCCGGGCAATCCCAATATCCTCGTCAACAATATGCCGGGCGGCGGCGGCATCCGTGCCGCCAATTTCCTCTACAACGTCGCGCCGAAGGACGGTTCCACCATCGCTCTGCTCGACCGCGGCATCGCGACCGCGCCGCTGCTCTATGGCGAGGAATTGCAGGCGCAGTTCGAGGCCGTGAAGTTCAACTGGCTCGGCAGCGCAATGCGCGAGAACGGCATGGGCACGATCTCTACCACGGCGTCGGTGCAGTCGATCGAGGATGTTAAGACCCGCGAGGTGATCGTCGGGGCGACCGCGCCAGAGCAGGATCCAGCGATGTTTCCGCGGCTGCTGAACGACTTGCTGGGCACCAAGTTCAAGGTCGTTTACGGCTACGCAGGCCAGCCCGAGATGTTCCTGGCAATCGAGCGCGGCGAGCTCGACGGAGTGTTCATGAGCGGCTGGTCCGGCCCTGGCCGCGCCTATGTCCGCGAGAAGATGAAGGAAGGCAAGATGAGGCTCCTGGTGCAGATGTCCGCCACCGGCGATCCTGCGCACAGCGATACGCCGACCGTCCTATCGTTGATCAAGGATGACAACGACCGGCAAATCGTCGAGCTGATCCTGTCGCGACTCGCGCTCGGTCGGCCGTTCCTATCGCCGCCCGGCATTCCGGCCGACCGGGTGGCGATGCTGCGCGATGCCTTCCAGAAGGCGGCGACCGATCCCGCCTTGCTCGAGGAGGCCGCCAAGTTGCGTCTCGCCATCGATCCGATCTTCGGCGAAGAGGCGCAGGCGCTGATCGCCAAAATCTATAACTCGCCGCCGCAGCTCGTCTTACGCGCCCGCAACATCGTGAAGATCTCCGACGCGAAATAGGCGAGAGAGCGCATCACGGACGGCCTGTGCGCAGCATCGAAGCGGGAGTCCCAAGCATGGCCGAGCCGAGCGCCGAACACAAGTTTGTGTGCGATTTCGTGGACCGGAACGAGAAGGCGATCGCTCTGCTCGGCGACAGCATCTTCTACTTCGGCGAGCTCGGCATGCAGGAGTTCGAGACGTCCAAGCTGATGACAGACCTGCTCGAACAGGGCGGCTTCGCGGTCGAGCGCGGTATCGCCGACATGCCGACCGCGTTCTGCGCGACCTTTGGCGCGGAAGGGCCGGTAATCGCGATGCATACCGAATATGACTCGGTGCCCAACAACTCGCAGGCCGCCGGCAAGCTCGAAGCGACGCCGATCACTGAAGGCGCGCCCGGCCATTGCGAGGGCCACAACGTCAATGCCGCGGTGCTGGTGTCGGGCGCGCTGGCGGCGGCGCGGGCGATCGACCGGTTCGGCCTGAAGGGTCGGCTGAAAGTGATCGGCGCGCCGGCCGAGGAGCAGCTCATCAGCCGCCCCTATATGGTGCGCGACGGCTGGTTCGACGATGTCGACGTCGCCTTCCACAATCATATCAGCCAGAAATTCGAGGCCGGCTACGGCAGCATCCAGGCCGCGCTGATCTCTGCAACCTTCACCTTCCGCGGTGAGACCGCCCATGCCGGCACGGCGCCCTGGAAGGGCCGCGACGCGCTCGACGGCGTCATGCTGATGGATATGGGCATGGCGCAGTTCCGCGAGCATATGATGCCCACGGCGCGCATGCAGCGCGTCGTCACCGACGGCGGCGACCAGCCCAATGCGACGCCGGCAAAGGCCACGGTGTGGTGGTATTTCCGCGATACCACGGCGGACGGCGCCAACCGGCTGTTCGAGCAGGCCAAGAAGATCGCGCAGGGTGCCGCGATGATGACCAATACCGAGGTCGAGACCGAGGTCATGGCGGCGGTCTGGCCGCTGCGCGGCAACCGCACTCTGGCCGAGATGGTGCAGGACAAGATCAGGCTGGTTGGCATGCCGAGATGGACCGCCGAGGAGCAGGACTTCGCGCGCAAGCTGCAGGCCGCGGTCGGCGTCAAGACCGAGGGCCTCGCGGTCGAACTGCCGAATTTCAAGGGCGAGGCGGTGCAGAAGCCGTCGGCCAACGATGCCGGTGACGTGTCGTGGAAGGTGCCGATGGTGAAGTTTTACTATCCGTCGAACATTCCGCATTCGACCGCCCACCACTGGGGCGGCGGCACCGCGCTTGCGACCTCGATCGCGCACAAGGGCGCTTATGCCGGCGCCAAGGTGCTCGCGAGCTCGGTCGTGGAATGCCTGAAGAACCCGGCCATCGTGGAGGAGGCGAAGCGGACCTTCCTCACGGAGACCGGCGGCGTCAAATACACTTCCATGCTGCCGCCGGGCCAGAAGCCGCCGGTCGACCTCAACCGCACGCTGATGGAAAGATATCGGCCGCTGATGCAGAAGCACTACCTAACCGAAAAGCCGCAATTCGTCTGAAGCGGGCGGTCATCCCGCCGCCCCGTCAAGGAGAACAAAAATGCGTTTCGCACGTCGCCATATTCTGCGGTCAGCCGCAGTGCTTGCTGGCCTGGCCGGGTTACTGCAGGCCGGTACGGCCGCAGCGGATCCGATTGCGGATTTCTACACAGGCAAAACGGTCCGCATCGTGGTTGGCTCGGCGCCCGGCGGCGGCTACGACCTCTATGCGCGCCATCTGTCGCGCCACATAGGTCGCCACATCCCGGGCAATCCCACGGTCATTGTGCAGAACATGCCCGGCGCGGGCGGCCTCACTGCAACCAACTTCCTATACGCGAAGGCGCCGCGCGACGGCACCAGCTTCGGCATCGTTCAGGGCACACTGATCTATGCCCAGGCCGGCAACTCGCCGAACGTACAGTTCGACATGCGCAAGTTCGGTTGGCTGGGCAGCGCGAACAACACGTCCAACGCCTGCGTGTTCTCGAAGCGTGCGCTGCCCAAGGAAGGCAGGGAGCTAATTGAGCGCGAGGTGATAATCGGCACCTCCGCGGGATCGACCGAATTGGTTCCCACCCTGCTCAACAACATACTCGGCACCAAGTTCAAGCTTGTCAGGGGGTTCCAGTCTACGACCAACGTGCTGCTGGCGATCGAGCGCGGCGAGGTCGACGGGTTGTGCGGCTGGGGCTGGGACGGCGCCCAGGTTAATGGCCGCGACTTCTTCGAGCGCGGCGTGATCCAGGTCGGGCTCGAAACCGCCAATGAGCGCCATCCTGTCCTGAAGGAGCGCGGCGTGCCCTTCGCGCTGGATCTCGTTAAGTCCGAGAAGGACCGCAAGGTATGGGAATTCCTGTTCAGCTACCTCGTCTACGTGCGGCCGTTCATCGTCCCGCCGGAAGTGCCGGCGGATCGCCTGAAGGCGCTGCAGAGCGCTTTCAAGGCAACGCTGGAGGACCCAGAATTCCTGGCCGAGGCCAAGAAGGGCCAAGTGGAAATCCGCTATGTCAGCCCGGAGCGGGTGCAGGCGGCGCTGGGTCAGGTACTCGACGCGCCCCTGGACGTAAAAGAAGCGGCGATCGACCAACTCCGGCAATCGGGCTGGGGCGGCCTCTAAGCGGTTCGCTGTTG
>CAVVSK010000001.1:0-34610 GCA_963750965.1 uncultured Alphaproteobacteria bacterium | reverse complement strand
GGTGCGCTAACCGGGCTGCGCTACGCTCCGAACGGCGCGGACTATAGGGAGGCGGGCAAGACCATGCAACACGGGCGTGTTGCGCCGTTTTCTTAGCGGAAACGGCTGCCGTTGGCGCGCAGTTTGCGCGCGGTTTCATTCATAGAAGCCACCGCAAGTCCCCAGACCAACCCGAGCGCCAGGAAGTAATGCCGCCAGTGGTCAGTATCGACGACGAAGCTTTCAAAGGCCTCGCCGCAAAAGGTCCCGAGCGCCGCGATGAGATAAGGCTGCCAGGGCGTCGCGACGATGCTTTGGCGGAATCCGATCACGACCGTGAGGACCACCAGCAGGACATAGGCCAGGCCGCCGATCCAGCCATAGACTAAAAACGCCTGGAAGTACGCATTGTGCTGCTGGCCGCCGTAGACGCGGGCAAATTCAAATGGACCCATGCCGGCGGGGTTTTCCAGCACAGCCTCGACCGCCTTTTCCTGCAGGCCGAAACGGCCGCCGCTCCCGACGTCATAGCTTTGGGTAAGTTTGGCGCGCTGCTGGAACATTTCCGCAAGCGAGCCGGCGGATAGGGCGCCCGCCACCAAGGCGGTCAAACCGATCACCCCGACCGCGCTCAGCACAACCAGCCGCAGCCGTGTGCGGATGTTGGGTGCGGTGAGAAAGGTCAATACCAACACGATAGCGGCGGACAGCAAAAAATGCGCCCAGGCGCCGCGGGAGAAACTGAGCAGCAGGGCAAATGCCAGCACGCCGAACAAAATCAGATGTCGGAGCCGCATCGCGGGACTGATGATCGTCTGCAGCAGCAGGACCAGCGGCAGCACGAGAAACGGGCCGAACACGTTTGGATCTTTGAAGGTGGACCGCGCCCGGTCATACAGCGTGGCGTCAGGAAGGTAACCGAAATAGCCGCCAATACCGATCAGCGACGCGATGAAAGCGGCGATAAAATAAGCCCGCCGCAGGATGATCAGCCGCCGCAGGCTGTCCTCGCTGAAGAGGCAGGCATAAACGACAGTGGTCATCGCAAGGTAAAAGGAGACACCCACGTAGATCGCGGCGTCGCGGCCGCTGGCGTCGTGGCGCGGCAGAATTAAGGTCAGCAGACCGCCCAGATTAAAGATCAGCAGCAAAGCCGCCAGCGGCAGCAATTTGCGGTCGAACCTGACACCTGCCACGAAGCAGGCCAGCACAAGCAGCGCGCAGGCGGCTTCATAGGGTGATGGCTCAACGGAGACGAAGGGGCTGACCAGAATCGTGAGGAACAGCGCACCATGCAGCAGGGTGGCCGACGCCGGCGACGCAGTTCGGGCCACGCGGGGGGCGTCATACAGATCGGCTGCCGATCTGATCAATAGGCATTCTCGGTGCTGAGCAGCGCAAACGGTGTGCGGGCGAGGATGTATAGATCTAACAGCAGCGACCAGTTCTCGATGTAATAAAGATCATGCTCGACGCGGGCCTGGATTTTCTCGGCGGTGTCGGTTTCGCCCCGCCAGCCGTTGACCTGCGCCCATCCGGTGATGCCGGGCTTCACGCGATGGCGCGCGAAATAGCCGTCGACCGCTTCGTCGTAGCGCCGCTGAGCGGCTTGCGCATTCACTGCGTGCGGGCGGGGACCGACGAGCGACAGGTTGCCCTTGAGAACCACGTTGAAGAGCTGCGGCAACTCGTCGAGACTGGTTTTGCGAATGAAGCGGCCGACCCGCGTCACGCGCGGATCGTCCTTGGTGACGAGCTTTGACGCCATGGCGTCGGTCTGCTCGGTGTACATCGAACGGAATTTGTAAACTCCGATCAACTCGTTGTTGAAGCCATAGCGCTTTTGCTTGAACAGCACGGGCCCGCGGCTATCGAGCTTGATAGCGAGCGCGACCAGCGCCATGACGGGCGCGGCGACGAGGAGGATCAGGCCGCCGACTATTTTATCGAACAGCCACCTCATCACGATATCCCAATCGGCGATCGGCCGGTCAAAGACATCAAGCACCGGAACATTACCGAGATAGGAATAGGAGCGAGGACGGAACTGCAGTTTGTTGGTATGGGCTGCCAGTCGAATGTCGACCGGCAGCACCCATAATTTTTGCAGCATCTCAAGGATCCGCTCTTCTGCCGAGATCGGCAGCGAGAAGATAATGAGATCAATCCTGGTGCGGCGCGCGAACTCTACCAGGTCATCCACCGTGCCGAGCTTGCGCTGTCCGCCCATGGTGCTGGGCGATCGTTCGTCATTGCGGTCATCGAACAGTCCTATGAGGCGTACGTCGGAGCCGCGCAGTTCTTTGAATTGTTCGATCAATGCCTCGCCGAGTTCGCCGCCGCCAACGATCACGGTTCGGCGGGTGAGACGGCCTTGGCGCGCCCAATGACGAATGAGGTTGAAGAACACCATGCGGAATGCCGCCAGGGCCGCAAGGCCGAGCAAGAAAAAGGAAAGCGTCCAGACGCGGGAGAACTCGTCCTGCAATTTGCCGAAGAAAATACCGGCGCTCAGCAGAAGAAAGACTATCAGCCACGCCGCGACCAACCGTGCATATTGGCGGCTGCGGCTGCGAAAGGATCGCATGCGGTAAATGCCGGCGGTCTGAAAGGCCAGAATGCTACAGGCGGCTACCCCGAAAATCGCGATAGGATAATACCAAGTGAAACGATTGGCCGGCAGCACATAGGCGGCATATATCGCAAAGCCGATAGTGGCGATCAGACAGAATTCGACAAAGCGCGCGACGCCCGCAACAACGATCGGCGAATAGGATGGCGGCGCATATTCGGAAGCGATCGCTGCCGCTTCCGAGGAGAGCTCTGCTCGGTTGCTGGGCGTGCGCGGCCCGGCGGCGGTCTCCGCCGGGGGCGCAATATTGATTATCCTTTGAGCGCCGATCGTTCCCATCGTCCTTTAAACCCAATTGCCACGGCCCTTAGGCGTGCCGGAGCACCCCCGATCGGCGAAGGATATTAGTTAAAGAGAGTCAAGAAATGCTTAGGCCGGTCATGAAACCTGCCGGTAAGCAGCGAGAACTTGCTCGATCATGAGTTCGGCCGAAAAGGCCGCGCGAACGCGCTGCCGCAACGCTTGGGCAAATTGCCGGCTTTCTTGTGGATCCTCCAGAGTCGTGGCGATAGCTGCGGCCAAGGCCGGCGCATTTTCGGGTGGTATCAAGCGTTCGCTGTCGGCCCCGAAAATTTCCGGTATCCCGCCGACCTGGGTGGCAACCAGAGGCAGGCCCGCGCCGGCCGCTTCCAGCACGACATAAGGCAGCGATTCCGAGCGCGACGGTACCACCATCATCCGGCCGAGAGAAAATGCGCGCCGCGCAGGCATGGCTGGAAGAAAGCGGACATCTCCCGCCAGGCCGCGCATCTCGACTATGGCGCGCAAGGCCCCTTCGTCAGACCCGGATCCGACGATGGTTGCGCTCACGCGCCGGCCCTCCCGGTGCAGCAAAGCGACGGCGTCGATCAGCACGTCGATGCCCTTGATTGCGCGCAATTCACCCACGAAGAGAATATCGGTGGCATCCGCAGCCGGCTCTATGAGGTTGAAATCGGCCTCGGCTATTCCGTTATGCACCACGCGTACGGTGCCGTTTGGTTTGGCGACTTTGGCGTGGAAAACGTCGCGACTATAAACGCTTTCAAACAAGTACAAGTCACCGCGCGGCATCAATAGGCGCTCGAGCCCGAGATAGATGACCCCGAGTGGCGTGTTCGGCCGATAATGCAAACTGCCGCCATGGGGCGTGTAAACGCGAATGGTTCCCTTCGGAGCGGCGGCGAGCCGTGCGTATGCGCCACCTTTAGCGCCATGGCCATGAATGACATGCGCACTCGTCTGTGCGATCCGCCGCGCCACATGCTGCGCGCCGCTCAAATCGCCCAACCCGAGATGCCGGGGGAAAGGGTGCTTGGAAATGCCGAGGGTGAGGTCATGAGCAAGCGGGGTCAGCACTTCATCGGCACGCGCGCCGCCAGTCGTACTGTCCACGATCAAACCGACGTTATGGCCGCGAGCGGCTTGTCCGCGTGCAAGATCGATAACATGGCGAAACAGCCCGCCCAACGGGGCGCGAAAGACGTGCAGAATGTTCAAAGGACTCGAGGACGCTGCCTCCATGCCTCAAAACCATCGCTCGTCGATGCGCAGCGTATCGCCGGGGCGCAGCGGATAAGTGAGCGGCACGCTGGTGCGGGTGGTCTGCCCGCCGATGGTGCGTGAGACCGTCGCCTTGCTGCGGTCGGCGCGCGGGCCAAAGCCGCCGGCAATGGCGATGGCCTTCTCCACGGTCATGTTGGCGACATAGGGGTATTGGCCGGGCGTGAGGACCTCGCCATAGATGAAGAAGGGCCGATAGGCCTCCACCTCGATGGCTACCTTGGGCTCACGGATATAGCCCTGTTTCAGCCGCTCGGTGAGCGCGCGCGAGAGCTGCGCGGGGGTGCGCCCGCGGGCGGCAATGCTGCCGACCAGCGGCATGGTGATATTGCCGGCTGCGTCCACCGCATAGGAATTGGTCAGGCCGTCCTGGCCGAAGACGGTGATGCGCAGGCGATCTCCGGCATCGAGCAAATAAGGCTGCTCGAAGCTGGCCGCGACAAAGACCGACGCGGAAACAGCGTCGCAACCCTGCGCGCCACAGGGCGGCGAAGCATGGCCGGGCGCGCGGGCATAGGGTCCGCCGAGATTGGCGGTGAAGAAGCCGCGGGCCGGCGGAACAGGGGCTGCCAGTGCCGCCGGAGCTGCTGATAAGCCGGCGCGGAGACGATCGGCTGTGCCGCCTGCGCTGCCGGGACATATTGTTGGTGCTGCACCGATTGCCCGCGCGTGAGGCAGCCGCCGAGCGCCAGCGTCAGCATGGCCACAAGCAAAACCGAAAGATGGCGCATTCGCATGAAAGGCGAATCCCGGGCCCAAAAGAGTTAAGCCCGATTAAGGCCTTCCATGGTTAACAAATGCTAACCATTCCGCGGCTTTGACCGGGCCGCGCCGGGAGAATTAACGAGGTAGCAACCATAATTCCGGCATCGTTGATGCGTAATGCAAGTATGGAGTCGCGCATGTCACAGGTAAGCGGCCGCTTGGGCGACGAGTTGGAATTGCGCGCGGTTGGCCGCGCCATCTGGTCTCGCCGACGGACGATTCTCGGTCCCGCCGCCCTCCTTTCGGTGCTGGCTTTCATCATCGTCAATTTAATCACGCCGCTTTACCGCTCCGAAGCGCGTATTTTGATCGAGGGCCGCGACAACATCTATTTGCGTCCGGAAGCTGACAAGAGTTTCGACCGCAGCATTGTCGACCAGGAAGCCGTGGCCAGCCAGGTGCAGGTAATTCTGTCGCGCGATCTCGCGCTTCGCGTTATCCGCCAGCTCAAGCTTGGCGAACGGCCGGAATTCGATCCCGTACTCAGGGGTGTGTCGATTGGCGCGACAGTGCTCAGCCTTTTCGGATGGGGGCGCGACCCGTTGCGCATGACGCCGGAAGAACGCGTATTGGAGGTCTATTACGCCCGGCTCGATGTGTTTGCGATAGAGCGCTCGCGCGTCATCTCCATCAATTTCGAATCGCGTGATCCCGCGCTCGCCGCCCGCGTCGCCAATGCTGTCGCTGACGGTTACCTCGAGCTGCAGCAATTCAGCAAACAGGAACAGGCGCGCACCGCCGGCCAGTATCTCTCCGGCGAAATCGACAATATGCGCAAGAAGGTGGCGGAAGCCGAAGCCAAGGTGGAGGATTTCCGCTCCAGATCCAACCTTTTCACCGGCCCAAACAGCGCGGGCCTGACAAGCCAGCAGCTGGCCGACATCAATAGTCAAATTGCTATCGCACGCGGACAGAAGGCGGACGCCGAAACCAAGGCGCTGATGATCCGCAGCATGATAGAGTCGGGCAGACAGCTGGAAGCTTCGGAAATTCTCAATTCCGATCTAATCCGGCGTCTTAGCGAACAACGCGTTACGCTACGCGCCCAGTTGGCGGAGCAATCGGCGACGCTGCTCGAATTCCATCCGCGTATCAAGGAATTGCGGGCGCAGATCGCAGATCTGGAAAACCAGATCCGCGCCGAAACCGAAAAGGTCGTCCGCTCGCTGGAAAGCAACGCCAGAATTGCCGACGCCCGGGTGAATACGCTCAACGTCAGCCTCGGCCAGCTTAAGACGCAGGCCGCCTCCAGCAACGAGCAGGACGTCGAGTTGCGCGCCCTGGAGCGCGAAGCGAAGGCCCAGCGCGATCTGCTGGAATCTTATCTGGCGAAATACCGCGAGGCCGCCGCGCGCGACAGTCTGGAAGCGGCGCCGGCGGAAGCGCGCATCATCTCACGCGCAGTGGTCTCCAATACGCCATCCTATCCGAAGAAATTGCCCTTCGTTCTTCTGGTCGGTCTTGGCACGCTGCTGCTCGCTGCCGGCTGGGTGGCGACCGGAGAACTTCTGGGCGGGAGTTCCATGCCCCCTGTGTTGGAAGAACCCGCGCCACGGGCTTCGATGGTCCACGCCACGCGCGGCCTCGGCCGTTTCTGGACCAAGCGCGCGGAGCCGGAGATCTTGCCGCTTGCCGCGCCCCCAATGCGCGCGGCCGCCGAGCCGCCGGTAAACTCGATCGACGACATGGCGCGCACCTTGCGCGAAGCAGGCGAGGCGGGCCGGCGTGTCACTATCGTCGGCGCCGCGCGCAATGTGGGCACGACGCATGCCGCAATCTCCCTCGGTCGGGCGCTCGCCAAACATTCTCCCTCGGTATTGGTCGATCTCGCGCTCAATTCGCCTAATATTTCGGTTTTCTCGCACGATCCGAATGCGCCCGGGATCGCCGAACTGGCGCGCGGGGAGGCGACGTTCGGAGAAATCATTACGCGCGACCGCTTCTCGCGCCTGCACCTCGTCGCTGTCGGTCGCGTGGGATCAGATGGCCCGGCTATCCTGGTGTCGCAGCGGCTGGCGGCCACGATCGATACCCTGGCGCGCGCCTATGACCATGTCGTGGTTGACGCGGGCGCCTTACCGGAAGCAGCGATCGAGCGTCTGGCGCGGCTTGCGCCGCGAGCCGTGCTTGTGGCCACCAATGTTACAAATCCGGCGACCGCTGCCGCCTGCGAGCGGCTGATAGCCGCTGGTTTTACCGATGTGGCGATGCTGCTCGGGCAACCGCGCGAGGAAGCCGCGGCCTAGCTCCGTCTGCGGCGTTGCACCCGGAGCATGCGCCAGCGCGTTAAGGCGGATTTGGAGAAAATCTTCATATTGGATTGGCGACCGGGTCGGCAAATCCCCTGCGAGTTAAATGTGCTTTCAATCCTTTCGATTAGCTTCGGGCGGCGCGTTAAACTGACGGAACGGCGAGCGCAACGAATCGCGCCTGCAAAACATTCTTGGGGACGATCTTGGCCGGTTTGAAGCACAACGTGATCCGCACAGGTCTGGAGGCGCTGTATTTCACCGGCGCACATATGGTGATGCGCCCCTTTGTCGGCGGCATCGGCGCGATCCTGATGTTGCATCATGTGCGGCCGCCGCGCCAAGACCGATTCCAGCCTAATCGTCTTTTGGAAGTGACCCCGTTTTTTTTCGACCGGCTGTGCCGCAAGCTGCGCCGCTCCCGGCTTGATATCGTCACGCTTGATGAAATGCACGAGCGGCTGATTGAAGGCTATTCCAAGCGCCGCTTCGTCTGCGTGACCTTCGACGACGGTTACCGCGACAATTTGCAATTCGCCTATCCAATCCTGAAGAAATACCAGATCCCGTTCGGGCTTTATATTCCGACCAGCTTCCCCGACCGGCTGGGTGAATTGTGGTGGCTTGCGCTTGAGGCGGTGATCGCCAGGAACGACCGCATTGGGCTTGTGCTCGACGGCAAGAACCAGCACTTCGACTGCCGCACGGTAGTCGAAAAGCGGGCGGTGTATGCTTTGATTTATGCTTGGCTGCGGCGCCTTCCAACCGAAGAAGAAGTCCGCCGTGTCATTCGTGACTTGAGCCGGCGTTACCAGGTCGACATCGCTGCCTTCTGCGAAGATCTTTGCATGAGCTGGGATGAGCTGGCGGTGCTCGCATCCGACCCTTTGGTCACTATCGGTGCTCACACGGTCAATCATGTGATGCTGAAAAAAGTGCCGGAGAAAGCTGCGCGCACAGAGATGGAAATGAGTCGCTCGGTGATCGCCGCCTCGCTCGGGGTGCGGCCGCAGCATTTAGCCTATCCGGTCGGGGATCCGACCTCCGCCGGTCCGCGCGAATTCCAGATCGCCCAGGAACTCGGCTTCAAAACCGCCGTAACCACGCGTCCGGGCGTCCTTTACCGGCAGCACCGCAATCATCTGATGGCACTGCCGCGCATCTCGGTGAACGGAGAGTTCCAACGCATGCGCTATATGCGGGTTCTGATGTCGGGCGCCGCCACCCTGGTGTGGAACGGGTTCCGTCCCGTCCGTGCAACTTAGTGCATAATCCCACAAACCGCTGCTTGCTGTAGCTGATCGCGTTATTTACGCGACATCCAGCGAATGAGCGGCATGGCGGGCAGCACCCAGCCAAGCCCCGCGACCAGATAGTAAATAGCTGCGACAAAACCGGAGACGGAGGTCAAGACCGTCTGCGCCAATGCCATCGCCAGCAAGGTCCAGACAATGACAAGCGCGAGCAGCGCGACAGCGCCAATCAGCTTGCGCAGGCGAATAGGCATTGCAGGCATCGGTGCGTTCCGGTTGCGGGGGCAGGGAAGGGAACTATATGGTCCGCTGCGTGCAGGCAATCCCCGACACCGAACAGGCCTCCTCCGAGCGGGACTTCCGCCGCCGCGCCGTCCGGTTGTGGCTGTGGGCGGTCGCGGCGCTTGTTTTCGCAACGCTGCTGGTCGGCGGTGCGACACGGCTGACGGAATCCGGACTGTCGATCGTCGAATGGAGGCCGGTAACCGGAACGATCCCGCCAGTTAGCGAAAGCACATGGCTCGCCGAATTCGAAAAATACCAGGCGACCACGCAATACCAGCAACTCAACCGCGGCATGACGCTCAATGAGTTCAAAACCATCTATTGGTGGGAATGGACGCATCGTCTGCTCGGCCGGCTGATCGGCGCAGCATTCCTATTGCCTTTCGTCTGGTTCCTTTGGCGCGGCTGGATCGAGCGCGGGCTGAAGTGGCGGCTCTGGGCGCTCTTTGCGCTCGGCGCCATGCAAGGCGCAGTGGGATGGTGGATGGTCGCCTCCGGGATTGCCGGCCGTGTCAGCGTCTCGCAATACCGGCTCGCTTTCCATCTCACGCTGGCCTGCGTGATCTACGCGGCTCTGGTCTGGACCGCCCAGCGCCTGCGGCCGCAGAATGCCGTTCGAGATGCTATTACCGTGCCCGCACGCATCATCTTTACAGCGCGGGCGTTGCTCTTTCTGGTTCTGCTGCAGATCTATCTTGGCGCGCTGGTGGCCGGGCTCGATGCCGGTCGCATCTACAACACGCTGCCCCTCATCGACGGCGCCTTTATTCCGTCCACCGACAGGCTGTTCTTCGAGCAACCTCCGTGGCGAAATTTTTTCGAGAATCCCCTGATGGTACAGTTTCAGCACCGCATGCTGGCCTATGGGTTGGTGCTGCTGGCTTTCGTGCATCTGCTTGACGCGGCAAGAAACGCTCCGCGCTCATCAGTGCATGCTGGGGCGCGCTGGGTGGCGCTGGCGGTGCTCACGCAGGTCGGGGTCGGAATGTACACGCTCATGCATGCAGCGCCGATCTCGCTCGCGCTGCTGCATCAAGCCATGGCGATTGTCCTGCTCACGACGGCGGTGTTGCACGCGCAGCGCTTGAGCGGGGCGAAGCTCGCCTGATCAGGCCGCCGCCAATCCCTCTTCCAGATCCGCAATGATGTCGACCTTATCCTCAAGACCGACCGATAACCGCACCACGTCCGAGCCGGCGCCGGCCTGCGCCCTTTGCGCATCGGTCAATTGGCGGTGGGTGGTAGAGGCCGGGTGAATAATGAGGGAACGCGTGTCGCCGATATTGGCCAAGTGCGAGAATAATTTCACATTGGACACGAGCTTCACGCCCGCGTCGTAGCCGCCCTTCAGCCCAAAAGTCAGCACCGCGCCCGCGCCGTTCGGGCAATATTTCTTCGCCAGGCTGTTATAGCGGTCGCCCGCCAAGCCGGCGTAACTGACCCAGGCAACCTTATTGTGCGTCACCAGCCACTCGGCCACTGCCTGCGTATTTTCGCAGTGGCGTTGCATCCGCAACGGTAGTGTCTCAATGCCGGTGAGGATGAGAAATGCATTGAACGGCGAAAGCGCGGGTCCGATATCGCGCAACCCGAGCATGCGGGATGCTATGGCGAAAGCGAAGTTGCCGAAGGTTTCATGCGGCACCAATCCGTTATACTCCGGACGCGGCTCCGACAGCATGGGATAGCGGCCCGGCTCGCGCGACCAGTTGAAAGTGCCGCCATCGACAATCATGCCACCGATGGAATTGCCGTGCCCGCCCAAAAATTTTGTCAGCGAATGCACGACGATGTCGGCGCCGTGATCGATCGGCCGGCACAGATAGGGCGTCGCCAGCGTGTTATCGACGATCAGCGGAACGCCTGCGCGCTTCGCGACCCCCGCTACCGCCTCGAGATCGGTGATCACGCCGCCGGGGTTGGCGATCGATTCTACGAAGATCGCTTTGGTCTTCGGGCTCACCGCTTGCTCGAAAGAGGAGATGTCGTCCGGGTCGGCCCAGACCACTTTCCAGTCGAAATTTTTGAATGCGTGATTAAATTGGTTGATTGATCCGCCGTACAGCTTCTTGGATGCCACGAATTCTTCGCCTGGGCGCATCAGTGAATGCATCACAATGACCTGCGCGGCGTGGCCCGAAGCCACAGCAAGTCCCGCCGTTCCGCCCTCGAGCGCGGCGACACGTTCCTCCAGCACCGCATTGGTTGGATTGCCCACGCGGCTGTAAATATTGCCAAATGTCTGCAGGGCAAAGAGCGAGGCTGCGTGATCGACGTCGTCGAACACGAAAGATGTGGTCTGATAAATCGGGGTCACCCGCGCCCCAGTGGTCGGGTCCGGCTGCGCGCCCGCGTGAATGGCGAGCGTGTTGAAACCCGGAATGCGTTCGGTCATGAGCTCCCTCTTACGGAAATGTTGCCGACCTATCGTTATAACTGTCGGCTATGAGCCGCAAGTTAGCTAGCGCAGTTTGCGGAAACGACTGAACTGAAATCGCTGAATACTGCCCCCGGGCGTTCGGTGTTCGGATGGCCTTGTTTCTTCCAGCTCAAACGATGCGCCGATGGCTTGTTCCAATGAATTGACATCATGCCGGGTTACGGGCAAGCCGCTGCAACGATCCGGGCCATCTGGTGCGAATGTCCCGATAATAATCTGCGCCCCCGACGACGTTCCTCGCATCAGGCGTTCTAAATACGCGCGTCGGTCGTTCGGGTCTGTCAAAAAGTGAAATGCGGCCCGATCGTGCCACAAATCATATTTTTGCTCGGGCTCCCATCGGGTCACGTCCGCCTCAATCCAACGGACTTGTGAAGCGCGTGCTCTCAGGCGCGCCCGAGCAACGGACAATGCCTTCTCAGAAATATCCAGGACGCTGACCGACTGGTATCCGTGCTCCAGAAGAGCATCCACCAAACGCGACGCTCCGCCGCCGATATCGATAATAGATGTGCCGCTATGAGCGCCCGACCGCCGGATGAGATCGAGAGAAATGGCAGGGCTTTGTTCGAACCAGCTGACCTCTGTTTCATTCTTCGAGGAATAGACGTCCTGCCAATGCGCCCGCCGGTCAAATTCAGTCATGCTGCGCCTTGGCCGAGCCGCCTAACTCGCTGCTTTTCTGCGCCCGATCGGTGGCGTCGGTGACGCCGCCCTGGGTGGTCATGCGATTGAGTGACATGCGCTGCACGCCTTTGCCGAAGATCTGCGCGCGCCTGGACGTAAGGGTGCGGGAATTGACGCCCAGCCAGGATAATTCCGACGACAGCCGGCCGTACTCGATCTTCGGGCAGCGGTTCATTACGACCTTCATGCCTGCCGCTTCGGCGGCAGCCGCGGCCTCGTCGTTGCGCACGGTCAACTGCATCCAAATCACCTGCGGGCGCGGGTGCATCGTCAGCGCCTCCTGCACGATGCCGGGCGCATATTTGGATCCGCGGAAGACATCCACCATGTCCACCGGCTCGGGGATATCAGCGAGCCTGGCGTAGACCTTTTGGCCGAGAATTTCCTTCCCCGCCTGGCCGGGATTGACCGCGATCATTCGGTAACCGCGTTCCTGCAGATACTTGAACGCAAAATAGCTCGGCCGGTTGTCCTTCGGCGAGATGCCGACCATTGCGATGGTCTTCACGGTATTGAGAATGCCGCGAATGTAGTTGTCGGGATAGCTGTCGTGGTTCATGCGCTGCGCTTTCCGTTAATCGCGAACATAGGGACTGCCACAGCGGGGCGAAAGGGTTACCCGCCGTTACTTCTTCGGCTCTCGACCATTTTCTTGCGGGCATTGCGGTCGATACAAAGAAAAGGGCGGCCAACAGCCGCCCTTTTAAGTTCACCGCAATCGGGTAGGGTCAATCCAGCTCGAAAGCGTTGCTGTAATCGAGCTTCTTCGACGGGTCCTGGACACCCTTGTCGAGATAGCAGTTGCCGATTGCCAAGGCTTCAATTTCCGTACCCATGAGGCAGCGGAAGGCATCTTCCGGCGTGCAAGCAATAGGTTCGCCGCGCACATTGAAGCTGGTGTTCACCACGATGGGGCAGCCGGTCATTTTCTTGAATTCGCTGATCAGCGCGTGGTAGCGCGGATTGGTCTCCTGGTGAACGGTCTGGATGCGCGCGGAATAATCCACGTGCGTCACTGCCGGGATCGAGGAACGCACCACGTTGAGCTTATCAATGCCGAACAGCTCGTGCTCGGTGTTGCTTACCGCGCGGCGATGCTTCTGAGCGACATTGGCCACCATCAGCATGTAGGGCGAGTCGACGTCGATTTCGAACCAGTCCTCCAGATCCTCGCGCAGGACCGAGGGCGCAAAGGGGCGGAAGGATTCGCGATACTTCACCTTCAGGTTGAGCAGCTTCTGCATCGTCGGCGAACGTGGATCGCCCAGGATGGAGCGGCCGCCGAGCGCACGGGGCCCGAATTCCATACGTCCCTGGAACCAACCGGCTGCCTTGCCTTCTGTCAGTGCAGTCGCGGTGGTGCGGATCAGCTCGCTATCGGAAAGCACCGTGAAGCGCGCGCCGGCTTCGGTGAGGCGCCGCTCGATATCGTCCTGGCGATAGGCAGGGCCGAGATAGGAACCGTTCATCGCATCGCCCATGACGCCGCGCCGACGCTCGCCGCCATGAGCGTGGTAGGCAAGCAATGCGGCGCCGAGCGCACCACCGGCGTCACCCGCCGCAGGCTGCACCCAAACGTGATCAAACGCGCCGTCGCGGAGTACCTTGCCGTTGGCGACGCAATTGAGCGCAACGCCGCCGGCGAGGCAGAGGTTCTTCATGCCGGTCTCGTGGGCGAGGGAACGGGTCAGCCGTAGGACGACTTCCTCCGTCGCTACCTGCACCGAGGCGGCAAGATCCATGTGCCGCTGCGTAACGCGATCGACTTCCGGATTGCGCGGCGGCCCGCCAAACAGCGTCATCGAACTTACGGTTGGTCATTGTCAGACCGGTACAATAGTCAAAATAGGACTGGTCCAGCCGGAAGGTGCCGTCGTCCTTCACATCCATCAGCTTGTGCAGGATGAGGTCCGCGTATTTCGGCTCGCCATAGGGCGCCAAGCCCATGACCTTGTATTCGCCGGAGTTGACGCGAAAGCCGGTGTAATAGGTCAGCGCGGAATAAAGCAGACCAAGCGAGTGCGGGAAGTGCAGCTCGCGGGTCATCTCCATGTTGTTGCCGCGGCCGATCGCTACGGAGGTGGTGGTCCATTCGCCGACGCCGTCCATAGTCAGCACCACCGCTTCGTCGAAAGGCGAAGGGTAGAAGGCGCTCGCCGCGTGGCTTTCATGATGCTCGGAGAACAGCAGTCGGTCCGCCCAGCGCACGCCCGGGCGCCATGCGGGTTAGCTCTTTACAAAGCAAATCCTTTTGAAACAGCTTTTCGCGGATCCAGATCGGAAGCGCCTTGCGGAATGACGTGAAGCCGCGCGGTGCGAAGGTGAGATAGGTCTCCAGCAACCGTTCGAATTTGAGGAACGGCTTGTCGTAGAAGGCGACGAGATCGACGTCGCGCAGGCTGATTCCGCCTTCTTCCAGGCAATACTGGATCGCGTTTGTCGGGAATCCCGGATCGTGCTTCTTGCGCGTGAAGCGCTCTTCCTGCGCAGCAGCGGTGATGACGCCGTCCGTGAGCAAAACGGCCGCGCTGTCGTGGTAATAGGCAGAAATTCCGAGAATACGCATGATGGCCTCAGAACAAGGTGTAGATGAAGGGCGCGACAGCAGAGCCCTGGGCGAGAACGAGCAGGCCGCCGATGCCAAGCAGCACGACCATAATGGGCAGCATCCAGAACTTTTTGCGTTCGGACAGGAAACCCCAGAAATCCATCAGAAAAGCCATGGTCAGATCCTCAGTAGGGGCGGCGCATGCGAGCGGCCGCTTCAATTTTTACAGGTTGGCGGTTGATCCAGTAGCTCCTCGCCTCCGGCTCGAAGCCGAGGGCAAGAAATTTCTTTCCGGCCAGCCGCATGACGAGCGCGATGGGTGTGATCCAAAGGTAATAGACGATGCCGAGCACGATCGGGCTGATGATGCGCCCGAGCAGAATGCCGAGCTTGAACCAAAGTTTATTGAGCGGCGCGAGCAGCGCGGGGCGAATAGCGGCCAGCGCAATCAGCGGCAGCGCCGGGATTAACGCCCAGAGATGCGGACCCTCTCCGGCATGCAGCGGCCACAGCGCGATCGCGAGCAGCACGCCGCCAACGACATAGCCGAAAGAACGCTCGGATCCCATTTCGGTGGGCAAATGGCTTTCGAAACTTTCGTGGCTGTTGCTTTTCATGACGCTCACTTCGTTGCGAGGAAGGGACAGGTATTGGATTGCAGGAAACCCTTGGCGAGCGCGGCGTGGCCGGCGCGGTTCGGGTGGTTCCAGTCGATCTTGTCGCCGGCGTTGTAGACAAAGAGATTGCCGACCGGAGCGCTCCGGTCAGGGAAGGCGTCGAGCCCATCGTAGACCGGCAGGTCCTTGTCGAGATACTGGCGCAGTTTACGCTGGGCGGATCCTTTGATGAATCCATCTTCCCAATGAAAACCGAGTCTGGCGTAAGTGCGCGCGGCGTCCTCAGAGACTTGCATCTCGTAGGGCGCAATCACCACACACATCTGCACACCTTTGGCGCGCAGGTTACGCGCACTGGTGTTCACGCGTTCGGCAAAAGACTTGAATATCTCGTCCGACTGGCCCGGCCAGAGCTCGAAGGCGAAGTAACCTGAAGCCTCGAAGCCGATCCGCTGCATGGCATTCTTTGCGGCGGTGCGGATGTAATTGTAGAGGTAGCTGCGGTCGCGCAGATAATCGAGATAGTCCTTCACCAAGAGAAGACCGTTGTAAATCAGATAGCCGCTGCCGGTTTGCGGCGGGGCGTCGGGAAGAATGTCGTTCAGATTTAGAAGATAGACGACGTGATTGAGCTTGAATTTTTGCGCGGTTTCTTCCGCGACCGGCCCTTCGAAGCCGGTGCCTAGCCGGCTGAAATTCCAGGTGTCGAGACCGCGCAGTCGATCCCGCGCGATATCGGAGATGCGATAGGGGTAACCAGCGCCCACGCCTAAGGCAACGGAATCGCCGAACCAGCCGACACGCGGCTTGGTTCCCGACAGTTCGAAGTTTTCGTCAAGATAGCCGTGGCTATTCACCGGTACGACGCCCCAGGGATAACGCAGGTAGCCGTCGCGCCCGACCTTGGCCTCAGTGTAATAGCCGATCTCGTATTTGGTGGAGAGGCGCGCCGCGATTTCGCCGACGGCCAGCAGCAATGCAAGGAACGCGACATTGACCAGCACGAGGGCGAGTTTCTCGTGTCGGTTAAAGAAGCTGGAATGGAGTGCAGTTGCGTCGATCGACATCAGATCCCTCGCGCCATGGTGCGCGTAAAATGTTTTGCGAAATGCGCGAGAAAAGTGCGCCGGAAACGGCTAATGCTTTCTGAAATCGATATCAGAAAGTTGGGGGTTTTCGTCGAATTGCGGGTATCAGGGTTAATAGCGGGGCCGCTGGATTCACCATCTCGTTAAGTTCGAAAAACGTTTTCGCCGAACACTCACACGAAGAAATTTTCGCGCGCGAGAAAAGTCATACGCAGAAAAATTGTTACGCGCGACCGCGCCAAGATGAGTGGCTGCGCTCACTCACGCGCGAGCCACGCGTCGCAGCGTAAATCTGTCGCACAAAGTTACCGAGCGCAGCGACGCGCTCGATCTCCGCCAGGGCGTGTTCAAGCGCAACGAATTCACGAAAATCGCCGGCGCGCTCACGCGCTCGGCCAAGCGCGGCAGGCGGTGGGAGGCTTGGCCGGTATCGGTCCGCAGGGATGCTAATCGTCTGTATCAATCAGGGGCGGCAACCAGCTTTCTGGGCTGGACGAGAAGGACGCTCGGGCGGCGAAAGACGAGCTCAGCAAGCAGTTTTGCCGTTCTAATATGCACCTCGATTTGGACGTTCTATGCACGCACTAGATACAGGTATTATGATACTTATCTCTTAAGCTATTGATCAAACTGTGCTTTGTTATTATGAAATGCATTGACGAAAATCCTGCTGTCCTGTAGGCAAACGCCCACGCAGCAGGGATCGAGCCATGAAAACCTATTCGGCTAAAGCCGCCGACATCGAGAAGAAATGGGTGCTGATCGACGCCAACGGTCTGGTCGTCGGTCGCCTCGCCAGCATCGTCGCGATGCGGCTGCGCGGCAAGCATAAGCCTACTTATACGCCGCACGCCGATGACGGTGACAACATCATCATCATTAATGCCGCCAAAGTTGTGCTCACCGGCCGCAAGGTGCAGCAGAAGGTCTATTACCACCACACCAATTACATCGGCGGTATCAAGGAGCGCAGCGCGAAGTCGATCCTTGAGGGGCGTTTCCCCGAGCGGATCGTGGAAAAGGCGATCGAGCGTATGTTGCCGCGCGGCCCGCTGGGCCGCCAGCAACTCGGCCATCTGCGCGTCTATCCGGGTCCCGAACACCCGCATACGGCGCAACAGCCGGAAACACTCGACGTAGCCAAGATGAACCGCAAGAACCTGAGGAGCGCGTGACTATGGCTGAATCCATGCAAACGCTGGAAGGCTTGTCCACGCTAAAGCCGACTGCGCCAGAAGCACCGAAATATGTGCAGAAAATCGACAAGCAGGGTCGCGCCTATGCCACTGGCAAACGCAAGAACGCGGTCGCTCGCGTCTGGGTAAAGCCGGGCAGCGGCAAGATCACCGTCAACACCCGTGCCATTGAAGTCTTCTTCGCGCGGCCGGTGCTGCGCATGCTGATCCAGCAGCCGCTGGTCGCGGCCAATCGTCAGACGCAATATGACGTGCTTTGTACTGTGTCGGGCGGCGGTCTGTCGGGCCAGGCGGGTGCAGTACGTCACGGAATCTCAAAAGCGCTGACCTATTACGAGCCGGATCTGCGCGGCGTCCTCAAGCGCGGCGGCTTTCTCACCCGCGACTCCCGCGTGGTGGAGCGCAAGAAGTACGGCCGTGCCAAAGCGCGCCGCTCCTTCCAATTCTCCAAACGTTGACGCGCACGCCCATCAGCGTGTCGGCAAGGGGCGCTTCGGCGCCCCTTTTTATTTCAGTTAAATTAGCGAGGTTTTTGCACGAAACGCGCGCGAGCCGGGAAATAAGGCGCAAAGCCTAGGAACAAGCCTTTTACTACACGAACCCGTGAACTGGTATGGGTGTTTCAGTACGCAGATACCGGGAAGTACGATGTTCTTGGACGTGCCCACGCTTTTTATCGTTTCGACCTGCATTGCGGGGCTGCTCGGGCTCCTTTTGTTCTTTGCCTGGAACCAGGATCGCAACGTCCATGCGCTCGCGTGGTGGGGTACGGCTTACATCGTGGGTGGCGTGGGCGTCGGCTTATGGATCGCGGAAGCCGCGGGGATATCCGAGCCGCTTTTTTATGGTTCGTCCAATGCCCTGCTGTTTGTCGCTTGCGCCACTATCTGGAACGGCGCGCGCCTGTTCTACGGGCGCAGGGTGCGGCCCTACGCGCTCGCGGCCGGCGCGATCGTGTGGATCGTCGCATGTCAGATCCCATCCTTCGCACAATCCGACATTTATCGCATCGTTCTCAGCTCCCTCATCGTTTCCCTTTATACCTTCGCCACCGCAAGTGAAATTTGGAGCGACCGTCGCAAGCGCACGCGTTCGCCCTGGGCGGCGACACTTATGCCCGTCCTGCACGGTCTGGTCTTTCTTCCGCCGATACCGTTAGCGGTCGCGCGGACAGGCGAGGCAACTTTGCTATCGAGCGGATGGATGGCAGTTTTCACGCTTGAAACCCTTTTGTACGTCGTCGGCACGGCGTTTATCGCGCTGATGATGGCTAAGGAGCGGGCCGAGAGTCTGTATAAAGTGGCAGCGGCTACCGACCCGCTCACTGGTCTTCTCAATCGCCGCGGCTTTATGGAACTGGCGCGACTTACGGTCACTCGGGGGACGCGCAAGAACGACCGCCTGAGCGTGCTGATGTTCGACCTCGATCATTTCAAGCGGATCAACGACCGTTTTGGCCATGCTGTCGGGGATGCGGCGCTGTGTGTATTCGCCCAAAGTATCCAAAGGACGATGCGCGAGGGTGACGTGATCGGGCGGCTCGGCGGTGAGGAATTTGCAGTCATGGTTTTGGGGTCGGCGAACGACGCCGCAATCGCCGCTGAACGCGTCCGCGCCGCCTTCGAAGCCGCCGGTGCGGTAATTGCCGGTCACCCGATCGGCGCCACGGTCAGCATCGGTGTTGCAGATGGCCTGGCGAGAGCCTGCAGCATCGAGCAGATGTTGTCGCGTGCCGATGCGGCGCTCTATACCGCCAAGCAAGCGGGGCGCAATCGCGTCCTCTGTGCACCCGAAGCCCGACCGCTTGCGGAACAGCCTGCAGTCGCCGCTTTCGCGCCAGCAGGCATTCCTTGCGCCGCCTAGCGCGCCCGCTCCAAGCCGCTGACGGCTTAGGTCCCTATCTTTCCGCCTCCGCGCTTGGTAATCGCCAGCACCGATGGACGCGGCGGCATATCGGGCTTGAAGTCCGGCCAGCGGGTGGAAGGATCATCGAAGGTCGATGTGCGGCCGAAAGCCTTCCATTGGTCGCCGTCGTCACCCGGATGCTGAATCGCAACGAACAGAGTCTCGGTATCCGGCGTGAATTCCGGGCCACAAAGTTCAGCACCAGCCGGGCAGCGGAAGAACAGGCGGGAGGTGCCGCGCGCCTTCGCTGTCTGTCTCCAAGCCCCAAAGTCCGTCGGATCGGCCGGTCGCCTTATCGGAGTTGCCGTCCGTTGCGACCCATAACCGGCCTTCGGCGTCCAGCGTCACGTTGTCCGGCATGCCGAACCAGCCATCTCGGGTGGTTTCGGAGGAGAAAGTGGCGCCGACGGCGGCGACAGAAGGATCGCCGCATTTGACCAGAATTTCCCAGGTGAACTTGTCCGCTGCGTGATCGCCGTCCGGCGGCGTCATCTCAATAATGTGGCCGAACTTGTTGTCGGCGCGCGGGTTGGCTGCATTGACGTCTTCGGGCTTGCGTCGGTTGTTGTTGGTCAGCAGGACGATAAACCTTGTTGGTTTTGCTGTTAGCTTCGACATCTTCCGGCCGGTCCATCTTCGTTGCGCCGAGCAGGTCGGCGGCCCGGCGCGTCTCGATCAGGACATCCGCCTGGCTGGCGAAGCCGTTGGCTTGCACCAGCGGACCCTGTCCGTACACCAGCGGCAACCATTCCAAAGAGCCGTCGGCGTTATAACGGGCTACTGACAAAACACCTTCGTCCAGGATGTCGCGGTTGGCGGCGCGGTTAACGACATCGACGCGTGCCTGGGTGACGAAGCGATAGACATAGTCGAAGCGTTCGTCATCGCCGGAATAGATCACGTAGCGGCCATCCTTGTTGAGGATACCGGCTGCGCCTTCGTGCTTGCAGCGGCCAAGCGCCGTGCGCTTTTTGGGTACCGACGCCGGCGCGAAGGGATCGATCTCTACGATCCAGCCGAAGCGGTTGGCCTCGTTCGGCTCCTGGACAATATCAAAGCGCTGATCGAACCTTCCCCAGGCATAGGCATTTTCCGGCACGCCGTAGCGCTTGTAGTTTTTCGCTTCCGGGTGACTGGCCTCGAGCTTGCCCCAGAAATAGCCGTGGAAATTTTCTTCGCAGGTCAGCCAGGTGCCCCAAGGCGTCGTACCGCCGGCGCAATTGTTGAGCATGCCGAGTACGCGTCTGCCGCTGGGGTCGGCCTTGGTCTGCATGCGCCTGTCGCCAGCCGCCGGGCCGGTCATTTCCATCGGGTATCGGCATCGATACGGCGGGCGTATTGCGAATCCGCAACGATCATCCATCGATCGCCTTCGCGCTTGATCTCCAGCACGCTGCCGCCATGCGCTGCTTTCTCGATCGCGACAAGATCGGCGGTCATCTTGGCAAAACCGTCTCTCGCGTCCTGCAGACCGAGGCCTTGGAACATCAGCTCTTCGTTGGTGTATTCATGATTCACGACGAGGAGACCGTGCTGCGACGGATTTGCTGCTCCCGGCATCGGGAAATAACCGAGGTAATCGCTGTTGTAGCCGAATTGCATTTGCTGCGCGGCCGCCGTCTGCCGGACGGGATCGAAGGCTGGCGCTCCCTTCAACACCGGATCGCCCCAGCGCATCAGAACCTTAACGTCATAGCCTTCTGCGACGTGGTGCTTTTCATCTACACCGGCGGCAACCTCTTTGAATTTGAAGCGCCCGCCCACCGCAGCTTCAGCCTGTCGCAGGGCGAGACAGTGCGAGCGGTCCGATTGTTGCGGTGATGGCGGCCACGCCGAGCGCGCCCTTGAGCAGGTCGCGACGGTCGAAATCGGGCGGCGATCACGTCACCGAGGGTCGGATTGACACTGAGATTACGGCCGGTGTCTTCCGACGCTTCGTAGGCTTGGGAACGTGTGGGTTGAATCGGTGTCACAGGGAAACCTCGCGAATGGGGCCGAATCCGACTGGAGCAATGCCGCCGACGCTAGGGTCGGCGTGTGACAGGCAGGTGACCGCAAGGTCTCGTTTACTTGACAGGCTAGCCTGAACTCCCGTGGCCTTGGCATCGCATCGGGCTTTGCTTGTTTGGCTCGTACTCAGGCTATTCGATCTCGTCCGGGGGCGGAAGCACTGACGATGCCCGGCGCATCTAAGGGTCCTTGCTGGTTGTGCGGGGCACGCAATCCGGAGGCGTTACTCCCGGGCCCAATAAAAAAGGGCGCCCGTGGGCGCCCTTTAGTTGTTGCTTCTTTCAGGAGGAGTTACGCGCTGTAATACATCTCGAACTCGACCGGGTGCGGTGTGTGCTCAAAGCGGATCACCTCGGTCATCTTCAGCTCGATATAGCTGTCGATGAAGTCGTCATCGAACACGCCGCCGTTTTTGAGGAAGCCGCGGTCCTTGTCGAGCTCCTCGAGCGCCTGGCGAAGCGAGCCGCAGACGGTCGGGATGTTCTTTAGCTCCGCCTTCGGCAGGTCGTAGAGATCCTTGTCCATAGCTTCGCCGGGATGCAGCTTGTTCTTGATGCCGTCGAGACCGGCCATCAGCATCGCCGCGAAGGCAAGATACGGGTTGGCGAGCGGATCGGGGAAGCGGACCTCGACGCGCTTGGCCTTCGGGTTGGTCGTGTAGGGAATGCGGCAGGAGGCGGAACGGTTGCGCGCCGAATAGGCGAGCAGCACTGGCGCCTCGAAGCCTGGGACCAGCCGCTTATAGGAGTTGGTCGTGGGATTGCTGAAGGCATTGATCGCCTTGGCGTGTTTGATGACGCCGGCGATATAGGACAGGCAGGTCTCCGACAGGTCGGAATACTTATTGCCTGCGAATACCGGCTTGCCGTCCTTCCAGATCGACTGATGGCAATGCATGCCCGAGCCGTTGTCGCCATAGATCGGCTTCGGCATGAAGGTGGCCGTCTTGCCGTAGATGTTGGCGACCTGATGGATGCAGTATTTGTAAATCTGCATCTGATCCGCCATCAGCGTGAGCGGCGCGAATTTTAGGCCGAGCTCGTGCTGGGCGGAGGCCACTTCATGGTGATGCTTTTCCACCTTGCAGCCCATGCGCGCCATCGCACCAAGCATTTCCGAGCGCATGTCTTGTGCGCTATCCAGCGGTGGGATCGGGAAGTAGCCCTTCTTGAACCCGACGTGGTGGCCGAGATTGCCGCCCTCGTAATCGGTATCGGAATTGGTCGGGAATTCAGTGGAGTCGAGTTTGAAGCCGGTGTTGTAGGGCTCTGCCGCGTATTTCACGTCGTCGAGGATGAAGAACTCGGCCTCGGGACCGAAATAAATGGTATCGCCGACGCCCGACGCCTTCACCAGGCCTTCGGCCTTTTTGGCGATGCCGCGCGGATCGCGGTTATAGGGCTGACCAGTGGTCGGCTCCAGCACGTCGCAGACGATCGACAGCGTGGTTTCCGCATAGAAGGGATCGATGCACGCGGTCGCGGGATCCGGCACGAGAGTCATGTCGGATTCATTAATCGCCTTCCAGCCGGCGATCGATGAGCCGTCGAACATCTGGCCTTCGGTGAAGGTCTCTTCCTCCATCAACGTGACGTCAAAAGTGACGTGCTGCCACTTGCCGCGCGGATCGGTGAAACGAAAGTCGACGTATTTTACGTCGTTGTCCTTGATCAACTTCAGGACGTCTTTGGCCGTCTTCATTTGAATACCTACCCTTTCTGGAAATACTCTGGCGCAACGAATTGCCGGCAACCCGGGTTTCAGATCGCGTCCAGCCCGGATTCCCCCGTTCTGATCCGGATTGCTTCTTCGATAGTGGAAACGAAAATCTTGCCGTCCCCGATACGACCGGTCTGCGCCGCCCGCCTAATTGCCTCGACGGCTTTTTCAACCATGTCGTCGCCCAGCACAATCTCGATTTTCACTTTGGGCAGGAAATCCACGACGTACTCGGCCCCCCGGTACAGTTCGGTATGCCCCTTCTGACGGCCGAATCCCTTGGCCTCAGTCACGGTGATGCCCTGCAGGCCAACTTCCTGAAGTGCCTCCTTCACCTCATCCAGCTTGAATGGCTTGATGATGGCTTCGATCTTTTTCATTGGCATTCCTTCTCCCACCCCAAACCGGCCGCCCAGGCCTGTTGGCGTTAGCAGAGTCCGTGCCACGCCGGCCTGGAGGGCGAACCTAACGATTGGCGGGCACTCGCGATAGGTTCCCCAGAGCGCTGACCGGACGCCATTTGCTAACGCAGTAGGCAGTTTGCCCAAAAAATATTCAATCGCTCTGCCGCCTCCCACGCCGCGCGACCCTGCAGGGCTGCGTTGTCGCTCACCGGATCAGCGCGCTAGTGTCGCGCCGTGATCGAACTTCTGACCAATGCGGAGATGGGGCAGGCGGATCGCCTGGCGGTTGCCGGTGGCATTTCCAGCACCGACCTCATGGAAAATGCCGGTCGGGCGGTCGCCGATCATGTCGGCCGGAATTACCCGACCGGAACCCGCGTTGTGGTCGTCGCCGGACACGGCAACAACGGCGGGGACGGCTATGTTGCCGCGCGGTTTTTGCACAGCCGCGGTTGCGACGTGCGGCTGTTGCGGGTCGGGACCCCCGCCAAGGGCGATGCCGGCCGGGCAGCAGGGCACTGGAAAGGGCCCACCGAGGATGCCAGACCCGATGGGCTCGCCGGCGCCGACGTCATTGTGGATGCGCTGTTCGGCGCCGGGCTCGACCGGCCCGTCTCCGGCCTGGCAGCGACGATGATTGAGGCCATCAACGCCGGCGGTTTGCCAGTGGTGGCGGTGGATCTGCCAAGCGGCATCAACGGCGATAACGGCGCAGCGATGGGCGCGGCGGTAAAGGCGCGCGAGACCGTCACATTTTTCCGCCGCAAGCGCGGACATTTGCTGCTGCCGGGCCGGCTGCATGCGGGCGCGCTCACGATCGCCGATATCGGGATCCCGCACTCCGTGCTGGATAAGATCAAGCCGCAGGCCTTCGCCAATGAGCCGCCACTCTGGATCGCCGCATTTTCCGCGGCCGCGCGAAGACGGTCACAAATACGACCGCGGCCATGCGGTCATCGTCTCTGGCGGCCTTTCGCATACCGGTGCGGCGCGATTGGCCGCGCGCGGGGCATTGCGGGCAGGGGCGGGACTGGTGACCATCGCATCGCCGCGCAATGCGCTTGCGGTCAATGCCGCGGCCAGCCTGGCCGTGATGGTTCGCCAGGTGGACGGTGCGCCGGCGCTGGCAACATTTTTGAAAGATCAGCGTCTCAATGCGGTGGTGCTCGGGCCTGGCGGCGGCGTCGGTGCCGCCATGCAAGCCAAGGTCCGCGCCGCGCTGAACGGTGAGCGGCGGGGTTGTCCTTGACGCGGACGCGCTTACCAGTTTCTCCGGACATCCCTCAGCGCTCGCCAAAGCGATCGGCCGACGAAAAGGCGGCGCCACCGTCCTCACGCCCCATGAGGGCGAGTTCCAGCGCCTTTTTAACAATTTAGATGATCTAGCTCATGCTCCTGTAAAAGTTGAAAAAGCGGTTCTAGCTGCTCACGCCACGGGTGCGATCTTGCTTCTGAAGGGGCCGGACACGGTGATTGCTGCCCCCGACGGCCGCCTGGCGATCGCATCGAATGCACCGCCTTGGCTGGCCACCGCAGGTGCCGGCGATGTGCTGGCGGGGATGATCGCTGGGCTATTGGCGCAAGGCATGCCGGGCTTCGAAGCCGCCGCCGCCGCCGTCTGGCTGCATGGCGAGGCGGCCGCGGAATTTGGCCCCGGCCTGATATCCGAGGACCTGCCGGAACAGCTGCCCGCGGTCTATCGGCGGCTGTTCGAGATCGATTTAGTCGGCGGCGCCGAAGGGCTTGCGCGCGGCCTTTTGCTTCTCGCCGGTTTCGTAGTGCCGTCCCTGCGTCGCCAGCTCCGCTTCCTGGTCCTCTTCCTCGGTCCAATGGCCCAGCGAATAGCCGTAATAGGGCGGCTTCAGGTTCAGCGGCGGCAGCTGCAAGTCGCGCCAGATTTCGATGGCGCGATCCATGAATTGCTTCTTCGGCAACGAGAGCGGCGGATAGGGCCAGGGCATGGTGGCATCGATCAGTACCGCTGTAGAGCGCGGCGGCTTGCCACCCATTAGGCCGCGCGTCTGGTCCGGCGGCACCGCCGCCGGATCGAGCGGGAAGGTGGGTGCCTCCACAACCTCCACATCGCGGAACGGCTGCGCGCGATAGGCGATGGCCCAGAGGATGTTCTCGGCATCCTTGATGTCGATGTCCGCGTCGACCGCGACCAGCATCTTGCCCATGAATTTCTCAGCGAGGATTCTGAGCGCTTTCTTGCCGTCTTCCGGACCCGGCTTTTTCAACTTCACCACGGCAACGGCGTTGGAGCCGGCGCATTCCAGGTATTCCACCTGCACCACGTTATCGAGGCCGGCGGTGCGGAGGAGACGCACGCCTGCCGCGGCGCGGCCGATATTGCGCATTTTCGAGCTTTCGCTCGGCGGCATTTGGCTCAGAATTGAGAGATAGATCGGCTTCTTGCGCATGGTGATGGCAGTCACGTCCATGAAGAAGCTGTAGTCGCGCTGCGCCATGTAGCCGGGGAATTCGCCGAAGGCGCCTTCCATCTCGACGACATCGTTCGGCACGCTGCCCTCGATCACGATCTCCGCGTCAGCGGGCACCAGCAGATCCTGCGTTACGCATTTCACAAGTTCGATCGGCTGGCCGATGAGGCCTCCGGCGACGTCATATTCGCACTGGTCGTTGGGGATGCGCGTCACCGCAGCGTAGGTAACATGCGGCGGCGCGCCGATCACGATGGCGGCGGGGGTGTGCGAGGCGCCTTTCTCGCGCCATTTGTCGATGTGGTAACGCATGCCCCAGTTGAGGCGGCCCAGGAGCACGCCGATGCGGTCTTCAGCTTTCACCTGGCCGCGGTAATTGCCCATGTTGTGCATGCCGGTGTCCGGATCTTTCGTGATCCAGTGGCCGGCGGTGGTGTAGGGGGCGTTGTCGAAACCGGGCGTGGAGATCGGGATCGGTAACCGGCCGAGGCCGCCGCCGGGCTTTTTCAGCTCATCGCCGGTAATCACGACTTCCTGGCAGCCGGCCTTCTCGACCACCTTCGGCGTGATCTGGTTGGTCAACGCGTTTTTCCACACCTTCTCGATGTCTTTGAGATCGCAGCGCATGCCCATGGCATAGATTTCCGCCGAGCCCGCGAGCGCGCCGACGATGACCGGAATGTCGTGCTTCTGGCCGCGGCTATCGACGATGTTTTCGAACAGGAAGGCTTTGCGCTGGCTCTCCGGCAGACCACGGAATTGCAGGCGGACCAGCGGATGAAGTTCAGTGTCTTTATTGATCGGCGTTGTTACCCGCTGAAGCTTGCCGGCCTTGTCCAGCGCTTCGATGTATTCGCGCAATGTCTGCCAATAGGAGGCCATCGTTGTCCCGGTGTTTTAGACGTCCTGGGCAGGCATACCGCCAACCCGCGCGCTTTGCAAAAATTAAAAGCCGTTTCGTTTCTTGAAAAAGTCTTCTTGAACGCCGCCCTCGGACCCGGGCGTGCCCATTATTCTGCTCCGCCGCCCGCCTTGCCGGCTTCAGGCGCCTTAGGACCATCCTTGTTCACGGCGGTTGCGGCCTGGACCTTCTGCACGATGTCGGCTGGAGTTTCGACGATCGCGCGCACGATTTTCTGCACCTCTTCACCGGAAACCGGGTCGAGCTCGAGATCGAGCTGTTCCACTTCCTTGCGGAAGGCGGGGTCGCGGGTCATGGCGTCAAAGGCGCGGCGCAGCAGAATGACGCGATCGGCCGGTATTCCGGGAGGCCCAACAAAGGGCTGCTGCATGGCGATCGGCTGGCTGATGAACTCGAACATCTTGCGCTGCTCCTCGTTCTGCGCGAGCTCGGTGAGCAGCGGCACGTTGGGAAGGTCGTCGTCCTTCTTCAGGCCGATCTGCACCAGCGCGATGACTTTGTTGTCCCTCACCCAATCCGGCTTAGTCGATTTCCACGACGACCAGCGCGCGCTGCCGTCGCCTTGCACCTCGCCGCGTTCCATCGCCAGACGCAACGTGTTGCCGCCTTCGTAGCCGGTGACGATCTTGAACTTGGTGCCGAGGGTATTGTTGAGCAGCTGCGGATAGGCCGCCTTGGTGCCGGCGGCGCCAGTCGCGCCCATGATGACTTCTTTGCGCTTGGCCTCATCGATCGTCTTGACCCCCGCCGTATGCCAGATCGAAATCGTGGTCGCGGTCTGCAATAGGCTCCCGATCCAGTTGAGCTCTTCCGCTTTGAACCGGACCCCGGGCTGGCTGATCGCCTGATAAACCGGCATCGAATTGTTGACGGTGGCGAGTACGGTGCCGTCTTTCGGAGCGGCTTCGTAAAGGAAATTGGTCGCCTTGATGCCAGAGGCGCCGGGCATATTCTCGACCACGAAAGAAGGATTGCCGGGGATATACTTGCCGAGGTAGCGCGCGGTCAGCCGCGCGGCGCCGTCGTAACCGCCACCGGAACCGGTACCCACGATGATGCGGATCGTTTTGCCGGCGAAAAAGTTTTCCTGCGCCGAGGCGGGTTGCAGGACCGGCAGGAGGCCGAAGCCGGCGAGGCACGCAACGGCGAACAGGCAGCGGGGCGGGATCTGAACCATGCTTTATCCTTGCAAAGTACCCCGGAAGGCACCGCCGCCGATAACTAGCACCGTGCTTGGGCACGCGGAAGGCGCGGCGCAAGCAGGCGCGTCCTTGCCCCTGTTCAGCCTGGCGAACTTGGTTTTTGGCGGCATTTTAATAGTGCGCCGGCTGATGGGCGTGGTATAAGCCGCGCCGCTTGTGGGATTGCTCGGCGAGACCCTTTTAGGATACGTCTCAAAGCCATCCTGCCTAAGCGTCGCGTGTGCGATGCCCAATGCGGGCGTGGCGGAATTGGTAGACGCGCGGGATTTAGGTTCCCGTGGCGAAAGTCGTGGGGGTTCGAGTCCCTCCGCCCGCACCACGCCGACCTGATAGCGGGCCGCTTAAGCCTGCTTTGCTGATGAATGCCCCGCGACTTCGGCCCGATGAGAAAGTGATGTGGATTCGACTATGCAAGTAACAGAAACCAGGACCGAAGATTTCCATCGCGAATTTCAGATCGTGCTGCCGAAAGCCGATCTTGCCGCCAAGGTTGACGCCCGGCTCGGCGAGCTAAAGCAACGCGTGCAGATCCGCGGCTTTCGTCCCGGCAAGGTGCCGGTCGAGCATCTCAAGCGGGTTTATGGGCGGGGGACCATGCTGGAGGTGATTAATTCGGCGGTAAACGAGGCAACCTCGCAGCTTATTACGGAGCGCGGGTTGAAACTCGCCACCGAGCCGAAGGTGACGCTGTCAGAAGACGAAGGCGTGGTCGAAAAGGTCATCAAGGGCGAGTCCGACCTTTCCTATAAAGTGGCGCTCGAGGTGGTGCCGCCGATCCAGCTCGGCGATTTCAAGACGCTCAAGCTGGAGCGGCTGACGGCTGAAATCACCGACGCCGAAGTGGAGGAGGCACTTAAACGCGTGGCTGAGGCCAACCGCCCGTATTCGGCGAAGCCGGAAGGCGGCAAGGCCGACAACGGCGACCGCGTAACCATTTCCTTCGTCGGCAAGGTCAATGGCGAACCCTTCCAGGGCGGCACCGGCGAGGACGTCGTCGTGCAGATCGGCTCGGGTACCTTCATCCCCGGCTTTGAGTCCCAACTCGTCGGAATGGCCGTCGGCGACAAGCGTACGCTCAACGTCACTTTCCCGGCCGACTACGGCAACGAGAAGCTCGCGGGCCAGCCCGCGGAATTCGACGTGGAAGTGAAGGCAATCGAGACGCCGAAGGAAGTAACCATGGACGAGGCCTTCGCCATCTCGCTCGGCATGAAATCCTTGGACGACCTGAAGAACGCCGTACGGGACCGTCTTTCCAAGGAACACGCTGCGGTGTCGCGGCGTCGGATAAAGCGCGAGTTGCTTGATCAGCTCGACGCCATGCACAAGTTCGAGCCGCCTCCCACGCTGATCGACAAGGAATTCGACCAGATTTGGAAAACCGTACTGTCGGACCTGCAGGCCAGCAACCGCACTTTCGCCGATGAGGGCACTACCGAAGAAGCGGCAAAGGCCGACTACCGCGGCATCGCCGAGCGGCGCGTGCGGCTCGGCCTCGTGCTGGCGGAAGTGGGCGACAAAAACAAAATCAACGTGACCGACGAAGAACTCGCCAAGGCCGCGATGGAAAGCGCGCGGCAATTTCCCGGCCGCGAGCAGCAAGTCTGGCAATACTACCGAGACAATCCCCAGGCCCTCGCCACGCTGCGCGCACCGATTTTCGAAGAAAAGGTCATCGACTTTCTGATCGAGCTCGCCAGTGTCACCGAGAAAAAGGTGTCACGGGAGGAGCTCTACAAGGACGAGGCGGGGGAGGAGGGCGGTCATGACCATGCTCACCACGACCACGCCGGACATGACCATGACCATGACCACCATCACCACCACCCCTGAGCGGCGGTTGGTCGCCGCCGCGGCGGCGTATATGAATGTGATTCCATTTTACGTGGTGCCGGCCGCCGGCCGGAATGCCCCGACGCCGTGGCAATCCTTCGACGGCACCCTATATGACGGCATCCTAGATCAGGTGAGAAATGCGCGATCCCGTTGATACCTACATGAACTATCTTGTTCCGATGGTGGTTGAACAGACCAACCGTGGCGAGCGCGCTTACGATATCTATTCGCGCCTCCTGAAGGAGCGCATCATTTTCATCACCGGCCCGATCGAGGACGGGATGGCGACCCTCGTCGTAGCGCAGCTGCTCTTTCTGGAAGCCGAAAATCCCAAAAAGGAACTTTCGATTTACATCAATTCGCCGGGTGGGTTGGTGACGTCCGGTCTTGCGATCTACGACACGATGCAATTCATCCGCCCGGGGATTTCCACCCTGTGCATCGGGCAGGCGGCCTCGATGGGTTCGCTGCTGCTCACTGCCGGCGGGTCAGGCATGCGATTTGCGCTGCCCAATGCGCGTATCATGGTGCACCAGCCTTCCGGCGGGTTCCAAGGCCAGGCCACTGATATCATGCTGCACGCTCAGGAGATCCTGAACCTGAAAAAGCGGCTGAACGAAATTTACGTGAAACATACTGGCCAGAGCCTTAAAAAAATTGAGGACGCCCTGGAACGCGACTACTTCCTCACAGCCGAAATGGCGCGCGATTTCGGCCTGGTCGACAAGGTCATCGATAGGCGGCTGGAGGAACTTCAGGCTAAGAGCTAGTCCGGTAAGCTGTTTTCGCTCCCCGCCCGCAGACCCTCACCTTGATTCGGTCTTATTCGGGTTGATTGTCCGGCGGCTGGGATGAGCGGCGTGCGGGTTCCCCACGCGGGAAAAAGTCCGTAGAGTCTGAGACTATTATCGTTAATAGATTCTTGATTATCGGACCCTTAGCATGTTTCGGTACGAATACGTTAGCTTCGGTACGTTAGCTTGGGGCCGATCGCGGCGCCAAAGGGGCGCAAGCCCCGGTCGGGTAGGACGGAGATCGGAATGAGCAAGGTCGGCGGCGGGGATTCGAAGAACACGCTTTATTGCTCGTTCTGCGGCAAGAGCCAGCACGAGGTGCGCAAGCTTATTGCCGGTCCTACTGTCTTCATCTGCGACGAATGCGTCGAGTTGTGCATGGACATCATCCGCGAGGAAAACAAATCCTCGCTTGTGAAGTCGCGTGATGGGATTCCGACGCCGAAAGAAATACGCAAAGTTCTAGACGATTACGTGATAGGGCAGGACCACGCCAAGAAGGTGCTCTCGGTCGCGGTCCACAATCACTACAAGCGACTTAACCACCAGACCAAGCACAACGACGTCGAGTTGGCGAAATCCAATATCCTGCTGATCGGTCCGACCGGCTCCGGCAAGACGCTGCTGGCGCAGACGTTGGCGCGCATCCTGGACGTGCCTTTCACCATGGCCGATGCCACGACGCTGACCGAAGCCGGCTACGTCGGCGAGGACGTCGAGAACATCATCCTCAAGCTGCTGCAGGCCGCGGACTACAATGTCGAGCGCGCGCAGCGTGGCATCGTCTATATCGACGAGATCGACAAGATCTCACGCAAATCCGACAATCCATCGATCACCCGTGACGTGTCTGGCGAGGGCGTGCAGCAGGCCCTGCTGAAGATCATGGAAGGCACTATCGCCTCCGTCCCGCCGCAGGGCGGGCGCAAGCATCCGCAGCAGGAATTCCTGCAGGTCGACACCACGAACATTCTCTTCGTCTGCGGCGGCGCTTTCGCCGGCCTGGAGAAGATCATCTCCGCGCGCGGCCGTTCCACCTCGATCGGCTTCTCCGCCAAGGTGCTGGCTCCCGAGGACCGGAAGGCGGGTGAAATCTTCCGCGAGGTCGAGCCGGAGGATCTGCTCAAATACGGTCTGATCCCCGAATTCGTCGGCCGTCTCCCGGTTGTGGCGACATTGGAAGACCTAGACGAGCCGTCGCTCAAGCTCATCCTCACCCAGCCCAAGAACGCGCTGGTGAAACAGTACCAGCGGCTGTTTGAGATGGAGAGTGTGGACCTGACGCTTGCCGAAGAGGCGTTGGGGGCCATCGCCCGCAAAGCGATCGAGCGCAAAACCGGCGCTCGCGGCTTGCGCTCCATCATGGAGAGCATTTTGCTCGATACCATGTTCGACCTGCCCAGCCTGGAAGGGGTGGAGGAGGTCGTGATCTCCCGCGAAGTGGTCGAAGGTACCGCGCGACCGCTCTACATTTACGCCGACCGGGCGGACCGTACCGGCGAGGGTAGCCAAAGCGCCTGATCGGCTGCCCGAGAATCGCTCCGAGGGCCTCGATTGGCGACCTTTGGGTGACAGTAGTCCCGGCAGCAGGGGGCTATTTACTTGAAAAGTCAGCGTTGCTTGACACCGGGCTACCCCGTCTCCACCTAATGGTCAGCGTACGAAGCAGCGTAATCGACCCTTCCGGGCAGGGTTTCGTACCCGCCCCCTCGGCGCACGGTTTCTTGCCGTGTCCCTCCCGGCACAACGGCACTTGACTGCGGTCGCGCATCCTGCGGGCCACGGTTAAGGGGCACAACAAACAGGACTTCGGGCAACATGACTACGCCTTCTGGAAAACCGCGCCCACCTCTCGTTCCCGGTGAGACCCGAGCCTATCCGGTATTGCCTTTGCGCGACATCGTCGTTTTTCCGCACATGATCGTGCCGCTCTTCGTCGGCCGCGAAAAGTCCATCCGCGCGCTCGAAGAGGTGATGCGTTCCGACACTTTCATTTTGCTGGCAACGCAGAAGAACGCCTCCGATGACGATCCGGCTCCGGACTCGATCTTCGAGGTCGGAACGCTCGCGAGCGTGCTGCAATTGCTCAAGCTGCCCGACGGCACCGTGAAGGTGCTGGTCGAGGGCGCTGAGCGAGCGAAGGTGGCGAAGTACACCGACCGCAGCGACTATTACGAGGCTGATGCCGTCGTGATCGGAGATACCATCGGCGATCCGGTTGAGGCCGAAGCCATGGCGCGCTCGGTGATCACCGAATTCGAAGGCTATGTGAAGCTCAACAAGAAAGTGTCGCCCGAAGTTGTCGGCGTCGTTCAGCAGATCGAGGATTACGCCAAGCTCGCCGACACGGTTGCTTCGCATCTGGCGGTGAAGATTGCCGACAAGCAGGCGATCCTGGAGACGCCGGTTGTTACCGAACGGCTGGAAAAAGTGCTTGGCCTGATGGAGAGTGAAATCTCCGTGCTGCAGGTCGAGAAGCGCATCCGCACGCGCGTCAAGCGCCAGATGGAGAAGACCCAGCGCGAGTACTACCTCAACGAGCAGATGAAGGCCATCCAGAAGGAACTCGGCGACGAGGAAGGCAAGGATGAGCTGACCGAGCTTGAGGACAAGATCAAGAAGACCAAGCTCTCGAAGGAGGCCCGCGAGAAGGCGATGCATGAGCTGAAGAAGCTCAGGCAGATGTCGCCGATGTCCGCGGAAGCAACCGTCGTGCGCAACTATCTTGATTGGCTCTTGTCCATTCCATGGAACAAGAAGACCAAGGTCAAGAAGGACCTCAAGCTGGCGCAGGACGTGCTCGACCAGGACCACTTTGGCCTGGAGAAGGTCAAGGAACGCATCGTTGAGTATCTCGCCGTGCAACAGCGGGCCAACAAGCTGACCGGGCCGATCCTCTGCCTCGTCGGGCCTCCCGGCGTGGGCAAGACCTCGCTCGGCAAGTCGATCGCCAAGGCCACGGGCCGCGAATTCGTTCGCGTCTCGCTCGGTGGCGTGCGCGACGAGGCGGAGATCCGCGGACACCGGCGGACTTATATCGGCTCGATGCCCGGCAAGATCATCCAGTCGATGCGCAAGGCGAAGTCGTCGAATCCGCTCTTCCTGCTCGACGAAGTCGACAAGATGGGCGCGGATTTCCGCGGCGATCCGTCTTCGGCGTTGCTCGAGGTGCTCGATCCGGAGCAGAACCACACCTTCAACGACCACTATCTCGAGGTCGATTACGACCTGTCGAACGTGATGTTCATCACCACGGCGAACACGCTCAACATCCCGCCGCCCTTGATGGACCGCATGGAGATCATCCGCATCGCCGGTTACACCGAGGATGAGAAGGTCGAGATTGCGCGCAAGCACCTGATTCCGCATGCGGTCGCCAAGCACGGCCTCGATCCCAAGGAATGGTCGATCGAAGACGAAGCGCTGCTGCTGCTGATCCGCCGTTACACGCGGGAAGCCGGGCGTGCGTAATCTCGAACGCGAGCTCTCCACCCTGATCCGCAAGGCGGTGAAGGAACTGACGATTTCGAAGAAGAAGTCGGTCAAGGTCACGGACAAAAATCTGGGCGATTACCTCGGCGTGCCGAAGTTCCGTTACGGCGAAATCGAGGAGAACGACCAGATCGGCGTGGTCACCGGCCTGGCCTGGACCGAGGTCGGCGGCGAGTTGCTCACGGTCGAAGCGGCCATGATGCCCGGCAAGGGCAAGATGACCGTTACCGGCAACCTGCGGGACGTGATGAAGGAATTGATCTCCGCGGCGGCGTCTTACGTCCGCTCGCGCGCGGTGGATTTCGGCATCGAGCCGCCGCTGTTCGACAAGCGTGATATCCACGTGCACGTGCCGGAAGGCGCGACGCCAAGGATGGTCCGTCGGCCGGCGTTGCGATGGTGACCGCCATCGTCTCGGTGATGACCGGGATTCCGGTTGACAAGGACGTCGCCATGACCGGCGAGATCACCTTGCGCGGACGCGTGCTGCCGATCGGCGGCTTGAAGGAGAAGCTGCTGGCGGCGCAGCGCGGCGGCATCAAGACCGTGCTGATCCCGGAAGAGAACGCCAAGGATCTCGTCGACGTGAACGACAGCATCA